>NZ_JBNJNI010000002.1:0-148430 GCF_050936155.1 Promicromonospora sp. CA-289599 | reverse complement strand
CCGGCCGCCGAGGGGCGCAGCGGTCGCCCAGGCGGTGCCCGGCCCGGGGGCCGCCAGGTGCACCGGGGTCACCCCGGCCATGTCGAGCCCGGCGAACACCAGCGGCGTGACTGCCGTCGCCAGGACCGCACCGAGGGTCGTACCGAGGACGGCCACCACCGCCGCCTCGCCGAGCAGGAGCAGCCGCACCTGCCAGGGCGTGGCACCGATCAGGCGGAGCAGGCCGAGCTCCCGGCGTCGGGTCGCCACCACGAAACCGAAGGTGCTCGCCACCACGAACAGCGCCATGAACAGCGAGACACTCGCCATGAACCCGAAGAGCGACCCCAGGTCGTCGAGCTGCGCGCGGACCCGGGCCGTGACCTCCGCCTGGTCGGACGTCGTGCCGAGCGACCCCAGCAGGTTCACGGCCAGGCCGATCAGTCCTGTACCGCCGGCCAGGGCCACCACCGCGCCGGCGTACGCCCGCCACGAGTCGCGGAACGTCATGAGGCTGTGGGCCACCATCATCGCTCCAGCTCCGTCATCCGGGCCGCGATCTGCGTGGGGTCGCCGCGCCGCATCTGCCCCACCACCAGGCCGTCCGCGAGGAACAGCACCGTGTCGGCGTAGGACGCGGCGAGCGGGTCGTGCGTGACCATGACGACGGTCTGGCCGGAATCCGCGAGCGCCCGCAGCAGCGTGAGGACGTCACGGCCCGTCGCCCGGTCCAGGGCGCCGGTCGGCTCGTCCGCGAACAGCACGGCGGGGCGGGCGTGCAGGGCGCGGGCGATGGCCACGCGCTGCTGCTGGCCGCCCGACATCTCGGGCGGGCGGCGCCGCTCCAGGCCGCGCAGTCCCACCCGGTCCAGGGCATCGAGCACCGCGGCACGATCGGCCCGCCGTCCGGCGAGCCGGACGGGCAGGGCGACGTTGTCGAAGGCGGTCAGCGCGTCCAGCAGGTTGTACTGCTGGAACACGAAGCTCATCGTGGCGCGGCGGAGCTTCGTCAGCCGGGTCTTGTCCAGGCCCTTCAGCGGGGTGCCCGCGATCGTGACGCCGCCCCTCGTCGGCCGGTCCAGTCCCGCGGCGATCTGCATGAGCGTGGACTTGCCCGAGCCGGACGGGCCCATGACCGCGGTGAACGTCCCGGCGGGGAACACGTGGGTGACACCCCGCAGGGCGTCCACCTTCCCCGACCGGGACCGGTAGGTGCGCGTGATGCCGTCGAGGACGACGGCCGCGTCAGGAGTGGTGCCGGTGATGGTCATGACACGAGCGAACCGTCAGGACGGGCACCGCACCCGGGCCCGCACGCCACACCCGGGTAGCGTGCGCGCTACCCCGCGCGGTGCCCAGGTGCGCCTACTGTCGTCCTGTGACCACGCCTCCCGACGTCTGGACGGCACTGCGCGGGCGCCCCTGGCGCTTCCTGGGCTCGGCCTGGCCGTGGCGTGCGCTGGCGTACCTGGTCAGCACCCTGCCCGTGGCGCTGGGCGTCGCGGTGGTGCTCCTCGTGACGGTGGGTGTCGGCCTGCTGACCGCCGTGCTCGTGGTCGGGGTGTTCCTGCTCGCCGCTCTCCCGCTGATCGCCTCGGTGGTCGCCGTCGTCGAGCGGAGCCGGATGCAGCTCGTGCTGGGCCGTCGGCCGCCGTCCGACAGCGTGCCGTGGCGGACGAGGCTTCGGGCGCTGCGCAGCATGCCGGTCGCCTGGCCGGAGGTCGGCTACACCGTCCTGCTCACCGTCGTGCTCTGGGTCGTCGACGGGGTCGCGCTCACCCTGCTCGTCACCATTCCGGGGGTTCTGCTCGCCGCGCCGGTCCTGGTCCGGGCCGACCAACCCGTCAACATGGGTCCGTGGCAGGTCGACACGGCGGCCGAGGCATGGCTCGCCGTCGGCTCTGGTCTGCTGCTCCTCGCGGCCGGCCTCTACGGGGCGACGCTGCTCGCGGCCGCCCAGGCGAGCCTCGCGCGTCTGCTCCTCGATCCGCCGCACGCCCGCCTCGCGGAGGCTCTCGCCGAGCTGCGGCGCTCGCGGGTCGGTCTGGTCGACGCCTTCGAGACCGAACGCCGCCGCATCGAGCGTGACCTGCACGACGGCGCCCAGCAGCGCCTCATGGCCCTCACGATGACCCTGGGCCGGGCCGAGCTTGAGATTCCGGAGGGTGTTGGCCTGGACCTGGTGCGTGAGGCACACGGCCAGGCCGAGACGGCGCTGGAGGAGCTGCGCAGCACGGTGCGCGGCATCCACCCACGAGTCCTGGTGGACCACGGTGTCGAGGCAGCCGTGCACGAGGTGGCCGATGCGGCCGAGGTCCCCGTCACCGTGGACGTCAGCCTGCCCGAGCGACTGCCCGGGCCACTCGAGGCCGCGGCGTACTTCGTGGTGAGCGAGGCGCTGACGAACGTCGTCCGGCACGCCCGTGCCCGGTCCGTGCGGGTGCACGGCCGCGTCACCGACGGCCGCCTCGTGCTGACGGTGCTGGACGACGGCGTCGGCGGGGCGACCGTGCCACCCGCCGGCGGGCTGGCCGGGCTCGCCCTGCGCTTCGAGGCGCTCGACGGCGAGCTGAGCGTGACGAGCCCCGTCGGCGGCCCGACGGAGGTGAGAGCGACGTGCCCGGTTCCCTGAGCGTCGTGCCGCTGAGAGTAGTGCTCGCCGAGGACGCCGCTCTGCTTCGTGAGGGGCTGCGGGCGATCCTCGAACGTGCGGGCCACGAGGTGGTCGCCGCGGTCGAGGACGCCGAGGCGCTGCTCGCGTACGCCGGGCACACCTTGCCGGACGTCGTCATCACCGACATCCGGATGCCGCCCACGCACACCGACGAGGGATTGCGGGCCGCGGCCGAGCTGCGGCGCCGGCACCCCGACCTGGCGGTTCTGGTGCTGTCCGCGTATGTCGCCGACGCCTACGTCGCCGAGCTCCTCGACTCCGCGCCGGGCGGCGGGATCGGCTATCTCCTCAAGGACCGCGTGGGCCATGTGCGTGAGTTCCTGGACAGCCTGGCCCGGGTCGCCGCGGGCGAGACGGTCATCGACCCGCAGGTGGTGCGCCGGCTCCTCGGTCGACGGCACGACGACGGCCCGCTCGCCTCCCTGACCGAGCGCGAGCGGGAGGTCCTGGGCCTCATGGCGGAGGGCCGGACCAACGGCTCGATCGCCGCCGCGCTGTTCGTGTCCGAGGCCGCGGTGCGCAAGCACGTCGGGAACATCTTCGCCAAGCTGCCGCTCGACCCGAAGTCCGACCGCCGCGTCTCAGCGGTGCTCGCCTACCTGCGCGACGGCTGACCCGGAGGGCTGTCGGGCCGGCGGCTGGGAGCGACGCAGGTCATATGGCCGCGAGTCGGCCGGAGCGCGTCAGGCCTGCGACAATGAGGGCATGACCCACGACCCCTCTGCATCGGAGGCTGCTGCGCTGGACGCGACGGCCCGAGATGATGCTGCCCTGGACGCCACTGCGCTGGACGCCGGGGGCCCGGCCGCACCCGATCTCGATCTCGCCGACGCCCTCGCCGAGACCGAGGACGACGTCGCGCGCGAGCGTGCGCTGCGCGTCGGCCTCGAGGAGTTCGAGCTCGACGAGTCGGACCAGGCGCTGCTCGAGTCCGAGTGGAGCGACGAGCAGGCCGAGGCGGAGCAGGCGCTGCCCGTGCTGGCCGTCGTCGGGCGTCCGAACGTCGGTAAGTCGACGCTGGTCAACCGCATCCTCGGCCGCCGTGAGGCGGTGGTGGCCGACAAGCCGGGCGTGACGCGCGACCGCGTGTCCTACCCGGCAGAGTGGGCCGGTCGCCCCTTCATGCTCGTCGACACGGGCGGCTGGGAGGTCGACGTCGCCGGCATCGAGTCCAAGGTCGCCGAGCAGGCCGAGGTGGCGATCTCCCTCGCCGACGCCGTGGTGTTCGTCGTCGACGCCACGGTGGGCGCCACCGCCACCGACGAGCGCGTGGTGGAGATGCTGCGCCGCTCCGGGAAGCCCGTGGTGCTGTGCGCCAACAAGGTCGACGGCGCCTCGGGCGAGGCGGACGCGACGTACCTGTGGGCGCTGGGCCTGGGGGAGCCGCACCCGGTCTCCGCCCTGCACGGCCGGGGTACGGGCGACCTGCTCGACGCCGCCGTCAAGGCCCTGCCGACGACGTCGGAGCACGGCACCGTGCGCCCCGCCGGCCCGCGCCGCGTCGCGCTCGTCGGGCGGCCGAACGTCGGCAAGTCGTCGCTGCTGAACAAGATCGCCGGCGCGGAGCGGGTGGTGGTCGACGAGGTCGCCGGCACCACGCGCGACCCGGTCGACGAGCTCATCGAGCTGCGCGGCATCCCGTACTGGTTCGTGGACACCGCCGGCATCCGCCGCCGCGTGCACCAGACCAAGGGCGCCGACTTCTACGCCTCGCTGCGCACGCAGGCCGCCATCGAGAAGGCGGAGATCGGCGTCGTCCTGGTGGACGCGTCCGAGCCCCTGACCGAGCAGGACATCCGCGTGATCCAGCAGGTCGTGGACGCGGGCCGCGCGCTCGTCATCGCGTACAACAAGTGGGACCTCATGGACGAGGACCGGCGCCCCTTCCTCGAGCGTGAGATCGAGAAGGAGCTGGTGCAGATCACCTGGGCGCCGCGCGTGAACCTGTCGGCCCGCACCGGCTGGCACAGCGAGCGGCTGGTCCCGGCGATCGAGCGTTCGCTCGCGTCCTGGGACCGGCGCGTCCCGACGGGCAAGCTGAACGCGTTCCTCGGCGAGCTCGTGGCCGCGCACCCGCACCCGCTGCGTGGCGGCAAGCAGTCGCGCATCCTGTTCGCGACGCAGGCCTCGACCCGTCCGCCGCGGTTCGTCATCTTCGCGACGGGGTTCATCGAGGCGGGCTACCGCCGCTTCATCGAGCGCCGCCTGCGCGAGACGTTCGGTTTCGAGGGCACGCCGATCGAGATCTCGGTGCGCGTCCGGGAGAAGCGCAAGCGCTGAGTCCCCGGCGACTCCGCCACGACCCCGCTCCGCCGCAACCCAGTGATCCGGCCCGGAAGTCACGCGACTTCCGGGCCGAATCGCTGGGTTGCGGCGGATTTTTCTGTGCGCGCCGAGTTCGATGCCCACGATGTCGGTCAGGCGCGGTACCTTCGGTGTCGTGCTTCCGGCCAGTATCCCCAGCCCCGACCCGGTGTGGTCCCAGATCCACCTGGGTCCGCTCACCATCCACACCTACGCCCTGTGTCTGCTGGCCGGCATCGCCGCCGCCGCGTACATCACGGACCGGCGTCTCCGCGCACGCGGTGCCGCCCCCGGTCTCGCCCTCGACATCGCGATGTGGGCAGTGCCCATCGGCATCGTCGGCGCCCGGATCTACCACGTGCTCACCCACCTCGGGGACTTCACCGGCCCCGGTGTCGACCCGTGGGCCTGGATCCGGATCTGGGAGGGTGGCAACGCCCTGTTCGGGTCGCTCCTCGGCGGCGCCGTCGGCGTCTGGATCGGCTGCCGCCTGACGGGCCTGCGGTTCTGGTCGTTCGCCGACGCCCTGGCACCCGGCCTGCTCGCCGCCCAGGCGATCGGGCGGCTGGGCAACTACGTGAACCAGGAGCTGTTCGGCCTGCCGACCACGCTGCCCTGGGGCCTGGAGATCCGGTCGGACGCTCCGATGTTCCCGGTCGGGACTCCGGAGGGCACGCTGTTCCACCCGTTGTTCCTGTACGAGATGATCTGGAACCTCATCGGGATCTCGCTGCTGCTCGTCATCGAGCGGCGGGTGGTCCGCCGGAACGAGGCGCTGCTGGCCGACGGCGGCACGCCTGGCGCCGGCCTGCGCTGGGGCCGCATGTTCGGCCTCTACCTGATCTGGTACGGCCTCGGCCGCAGCTGGCTCGAGGCGATCCGCATCGACCCGACGAGCGACGCCCCGCTGGGCGTCCCGGCGAACATCTGGACGTCGGGGGTGGCGATCCTCGTGGGCATCGCGATCATCGTGGTGCAGGGCCGGCGTCACCCGGAGCCCGAGCCCTCGGTGTACCAGCCGGGGCGGGAGCCCGAGGAGGACGACGCCGAGACCGCGTCCGAGACCGCGTCCGACAGCGCGTCCGACACCGAGCCCGCAGGCTCGACCGACGACGACGGCTCGGCGAGCACCGCCTCCGAGGAGGCAGCCACCGCCGAGCCTGCCGAGGCGAACGGCTCCTCCGACAGCAAGTAGCCCGTAGCTTCTCCTGCCGTGACCCCGTGGGGCTGTGACGTGCCTGTGCGCACGCTCACAGCCCCACGGGTTGTTCCACCCGGTGCGCATTACGGAGGATGAGGTCATGCCACCTTCGCGCCCCGGGGAGACCTCTGCCTCGTTCCCGCTCTCCGTGGGACGGCGCACCTGGTGGCCGGTCGCCGCCGTGCTCCTGGCCGTGGCCTGGGGCGGCAACGAGTTCACCCCGCTGCTCGTGATGTACCGCGAGCAGGGCGTCATGGGGCCCGTCACCGTCGACGCGCTCCTCGCCGTCTACGTGTTCGGTCTCGTTCCCGCGCTGCTGCTGGGCGGGCCGCTGTCCGACAGGTTCGGCCGCCGCCCGCTGCTGCTGCCCGCGGCGCCGCTCTCGGCGCTCGGGTCGCTCGTCCTCGCGCTGGACCCGGCGAGCCCCGTGGTGCTCTCCATCGGCCGTCTGCTCTGCGGCGTCGCGCTCGGGCTGGCCATGGCCGTGGGATCCACCTGGCTCACGGAGCTCAGTGCCGCCACCGGCGAGCGTGCCGCCGGGCCTCGTCGCGGATCGCTCTCCCTGACCGCGGGATTCCTCTCCGGGGCGGGCATCGCCGCCATGCTCGCGCAGTTCGCCCCCTGGCCCACTCTCCTGTCGTACGTGCTGCACGCGGCCGGATCCCTGGTCGCCGGCCTGGTGCTGCTCCGCGTCCCGGAGACCCGCCGGCGCCTCCCGCGTGACGAGCGGGCCCCGCTGCTCGACGACCTGCGCATCACCGCCGTCCGGGACCCCAGGTTCCTGCGGGTGGTCGTGCCCCTCGCGCCCTGGGTGTTCGGCTGTGCCGGCTGCGCGTTCGCGGTGCTGCCGAGCTTGCTCACCGACCAGGTCGGCGGTTTCCCCATCGCCTTCGCGGGCGTCATGGCCATCCTGGCGCTCGGCTGCGGTATCGGTATCCAGGTCGTGGCCCGCCGGATCGATACGCCGTCGTCGGCCCGTGCCTCCATCGTGGCTCTGACCATCATCGGTGCGGGGATGGCGCTCGCCGGCTGGGCGTCCACCGCGCTGTCGCTGCCGATCGGCGTGGTGGCGGCAGTGGTCCTCGGTACCGGCTACGGCCTCGCACTGGTGGCCGGGCTGAGCGAGGTCGCGCGGATCGCCGGGCCGGGCCAGCTCGCCGGACTGACCGCCGTCTTCTACTCGTTGACCTACATCGGGTTCTTCGTCCCGATGGCGCTCGCCTGGCTCCGCGACACCTGGTCGTACGGCGAGATGTTCGGCTTCGGTGCGGTCGCCGTCGCGCTGTGCCTGACGATCGTGGCGGTCTCCTCACGGACGGCGCTCCCGGACGGGATCCGGCGGTAAGGCCTGAAGCCGATCAAGCTGAGTCGTTGAATCCGGTGGCAGGAGTTCAGGTCTGAGTGGCGCGCGAGGTGCCACGTGGTCCTGCGACTGCCAGGTCCGAGCGCGAAGCGGCCCTCGGCGGGCGCGGATGCCTCGTAGCGATCCGTCGGTGCCTGACTCGGCAGTCCAGCTCTGAGCGTGCGCTGTGATGGTCCCGCCACCACGCCCCGTAAGTCAGGCGGCTTCGGCGTCTGGTGGATCCGGGCTCGGGTTCGTGCTGGGTGGTGGGGCTTCGATGGGTTCGGGTAGTCGGATGCGGTGTCCGTAGGCGTCGGTGAAGGCCCACCCGGTCTCCAGCAGGGCACCGGTGGTCGCGTCGTTGTCGGTGGTGGTGGTCTTGCCGGTCCAGTGCATGGTGATGTTCTTGGTGTCGACGAGTTGGTGGTGGTACCAGCACAGCAGGGCGCTGTTGGTGATGGAGGTGTTTCCGCCGTCGGCCCAGTGGGTGATGGCGTGGTGGACCTCGCAGCGTGAGGGTGGTTGGTCACACCCTGGCCAGACGCAGTGTTGGTCTCTGGCGATGACGGCGCGTCGCATCTGTCCTGTCACGGTGCGTTGCGCGCGTCCGACGTCCAGGACGGCGCCGTCGGGTCCGAACACGATCCGGGTGACCGCGCTGTGGCACGCCAGGCGGCGCACGAGGGCGCGTGGGGCACGGCCGCCGGTCTCGGTGAATACCGGACCACCGGAGGACAAGAACCCGGACACTGTTGCTCCCGCGGTACTCCAGCCACCCTGGTCTCCACCCGGACTACTGGTGGGGCTGCCGGTCGGGCTACCGCTACCGGTGCTGGTGCTCGGGACGTTCGGACCCGCGCCCGGGCGGTTGCCGCGCCCGGGTCGGGTCTGTCCGCAGGACAGGCATAGGCCGTCGCGGGTGCGGGTGACCTGGGTGACGAACTCGTTCCAGGACACGGTCACGTTCAGGTGCGGGGCGATCGCGGCCCCTGGGGAGGCCTGGTTCGTGTCCAGCACGACCCGGGCGATGTCGGCGAGGCCTTGTGCGCGGCGCTGCGTCGTGGTGCGACCGTCGTCCGCGGACGGGGCGCCCAGGACCGCGTTGATCGCGGTGCTGACCAGGAGGCCGTGCTCGTCGGTGAGGAACCCGGCCACGTGGTACCCGCCGAACGTCTTGGCCAGGTCGAAGAACTCACCGCGGGCCGCCTTGTCGTCATCGAGGTCGTCGGTGTCCGGGTCGGTCACGGTCGCGAACCGGCGCGCGACCGTGCGGAACTGGTCCGCGTTCAACACACCCGCCTCACGTAGGACGATGCCCTCACCCGTGACCAGGGTCCCGTCCGTGACCGCGCCTTCCAGGACCTGGGTGACCAGCTCCCGGGTCCGTGCCCCGTCCGGGTCGTCTGCGGGGTCGGGGAGGTCGACGGCAACGGTCTGCACGAACTGTTCCGGGGTGGTGGTGTGCCCGGTACGGGTATCGATCAACCACGCCAACGCATCCGTACGCGTCTCGCTCGTGGGCGCGACCTCCGTCATCACCCTCGCGTGGTCCACACCGAGGGTTCCGGCGACCAGGCGCTCCCGGGTGGCGGGCAGCGCCGTCGCGAGACGCCGCGCGATCGTCATGTCCTTGCCTGCCGTGTGTGCGGAGATGCCTTCACGGAGCCTCAGCCAGGACGTGAACGTACGCGTCATGCCACCGGAGCGCCAGGAACCCTCGGCTTCGATCCTCGGTAGCAGCGTGTACCGGACCCCGTCCAGGCGGCCGGTCAGCCGACGGATCCGGGTGTGCGCTTCGACCAGGCGGCCGATGCTCGGCGCATCCCACCCGGTCAGGGTCTCCGGGCTGGTCTGGGTGGTGAGGTGGTCGATCTCGTTCTCGATCCGGGCGAGGGTTTCCTCGATCGAGGCCGCAGCAGGAGGCGGGTCACCAGCGGGACCGCTGTTCGTCGTGTGCTCCACCATGCCCACCCCCGCCCATCTTGATCGCTGCTGGTCTCTAGTTCTCGCTCCCTCAGTGCATCTATTATGTCGAACACGCGTGCGATCCGCTTGCTGGATTTCAAATCTGTGGATAACTCTTCAGAGCGTCATGCAGATGTCGCGTGGCCTGTTCGAGAAGTGCCAGCGGCCGGGCCGCGTCCGCACCGAGCGCTCCGCGAGGATCGGCCTTGAGGGGGTCCAAGCCCGCCCCTGATGGCGCTCGCCTGGCTGCGCGACACCTGGTCGTACGGCGAGATGTTGGCTTCGGCTAGGTTCTCGTACCGGCGGTCAGTCCGGGAGGACCATCCGCGATACGTCGCCGTGGTGGCAGCTCAGGTGTCCCTCGGGGGCGTACGTGATGACATCCCTGCCCTCCCTGCCGGTCCGCAGCAGGTACTCGCCGTACTCGAACGTGGTCTGCCCTGCGTTGCTGAGCTCCGCGCACTCGACGGTGGTCGTCGGCGCCGTGATCTCGTCGTAGAGGAACGGCCCGCCCACGTAGAACCGCCACGAGGTGCTGCCGCGCAACGACACGGATTCCTCGATGACTACCTGCCTCCCGGCGGGGCGGTCGAGTTCGTGCAGTGTCTTGTACGTGACCTCCGCGCTCAGCAGCGAGAGGAGGCCCGTGATGAGGACGCCGACGGCGGCAGCCAGGATCACCGCGCAGAGAAAGAGCGCCGCCATGGTCGCGGTGAACGCCTCGTACCCGATGACGAACAGCCGGAACCCGACCAACCCCAGCACGATGACGGACAAGCCGGTGAAGAGCCACAACAGAAAGGCGAGGGTCTGGCCGCTCATGATGCCCGCGACCAGGAGGAGCTGGCCCTTGCTGCCGGCGTGCCAGACGACGGCGCCGACAAGCGCCGCGGCGACGCCGGTCAGCATCGACGCCATCGCCATGCGTTTCGCGCGTTGCAGGGCCGGGGGTATGCCGCTCCGCTCCTGTTGCGCGCTCATGCGGCTGGGCCGCCGCCGAGGGTGTCCAGCGCCTTCCGGTCGAGGCCGGTGGGCAGGGGTTCACCCCGATGTAGGGGCGAGCCGACCACGGGGGCGGCGATCAGCACCCTGCGCACGGCCTCGGCGCCGGCTCGGGCTCGGGCTCTGTGTTCCCAGTGCGGGTACCGTACGTCGCCGTCGTCGAGGCTGCCCTGCTTGACGGCCAGCGCGAAAAGACCAACCCTCCGTATGGTCGGGTTCAGCAGGCCGCGAACCTTGAACTGCCCGACAGTCGCAGCGATCACCCCGTTGGTCTCGTGATACACGTGATGAGCGGCATCCGAGTCACCCCAGGCGGCGAACCAGTCGTCGATGAAGTCCGACTCGCCTGACCACAGCCCGTCCGCGATTCTCTCGGTGTCCCAGTCGCCGAGAGGGCCGATCACGATCCGCGGCAGGTCGGCGTCGGTCATTCCGTCGCGATACCAGTCCTGCTCGGAGCCCAGCATGTCGGACCCCGAGTCGTTGCCGAACGGCGCGAACTCGTCACCCTTGTCGTAGAACTGAGGCGGCGCCACCTCGGCGAATGCCGGATGGCTCGTCTCCGGTGCGGGGCCTTCGTCACCCTCTGGGTCGTCCAGCCACTGCTCCAGTCCGGACCGCCATGTCGTCGTCACCGGCGGATCGTCCCACAGCGGGCCTGTCGAGATTCCGGCTTTTCACCCTTGGGCGCTATCGTTCCCGCGTGAGGGAGAACCCGCGGCCGACACGGCACCTCGAGCAGCTCGAGACAGCGCAGCTCGGCAAGCTCGCCCCAGGTTCGGTGAGCGGGCCGGCCTGGGACCTGGTCGCGCTGCCCGGCCTGCCGGACGACGGTGCGCCGGAAGCGTCGGACGTCGACGCCGTCGCGCACGGCTTCCCACCAGCCTCACCAGCCTCACCAGTCCTGCCAGCCGCACCAGCCGCACCAGCCCCACCAGCCGCACCAGCTGAGTCGGTCACACCGCCTCCAGCGCCCGGCACCGGCGTGCGCAGGTTGACCATGGTCGCGGTCGGGTGCGGGGTGCTCGCGGCCTTCGCCCTGGGGATCGGTGGCCTGACCATGCTGTGGGCGGACCGCCCCGACACCGAGACCACGGGCCCGGTCGAGCGCACGGCCCTCGACCTGCCGCTCGTCCCCGCCGACGACATCCACGACGCTGACACCGGCGAGCGTGCGGAGACATGCCCGCGCGATGCGGACGACACGGAGGCGGGCGAACCCCGCGACGACGGCGATGACGGCGCGGGCGGCGCGGACGCGGGCTTGCTGGGGGACGGGACGGCGTCGTCGGGCGCCGGGCCCGATCAGGGCGCCACCGGCGAAGGCACACCGGGCGCAGGCACAGGCACCGGTGGTTCCGGCAGCTCCGGCGGATCAGGATCCGACCCGGGCTCCGGCTCCGGCTCCGGCTCCGGCTCCGGCGGAGGCGGCGGGGGCGGGGGCACGACGCCGACCGACGGCCCACCACCCCCGACGTCGGACCCGACCACCGACCCGACGGAGGAGCCGACTCCGGAGCCCACGCCCACTACGTCCGACGAGCCGACCCCCGAGCCGACGCCGAGCCCCACCGCGTCGCCCACGCCGACGCCGACCGGCGCCCCGGTGTCCCCGAACACCGACGGCTGACCGGCCGGCCGCGCGTCACACCGCGGCGCGCACCCACGCCGTCGTCGAGCCGGGCAGCAGGCCGCCAGGCAGCGGCTCGCTCGTGAGCAGCACCTCTCCGTCCGGCAGCGGTACGGCGTCCGGACCGAAGTTGGTCACGACGTGCCAGCCGTTCGGGCGCGTGAAGTGGACGACGTCGGCGCGTCCGGGCACCCACTCGAGCGTCTCGTCGGTCTGCAGCTCGTGGCGCAGCGCCAGCGCCGCCCGGTAGAGCTCCAGCGTCGAGCCGGGCGCGCCGTCCTCGGCCTCTACCGACAGCGCCCCGAAGGTCGCGGGCTGCGGCAGGTGCGCGCCACCCTCGCCGAAGCCGAAGGACTTGCCCTCCCGGGTCCACGGCAGCGGCACGCGGCAGCCGTCGCGTCCGACGTCGACGCCGGGGTTGCGGAAGAACGCCGGGTCCTGACGCTCCGCCGCGGGGATGTCGGCGACCTCCGGCAGGCCGAGCTCCTCGCCCTGGTAGAGGTAGGCGCTGCCCGGCAGGCCCAGCATGAGCAGTGTCGCGGCACGTGCCCGGCGCAGGCCCAGGGCGACGTCGGCGGCGGGTTCCGTACCGCCCGAGAGCAGCCAGGCACTGCCCTGCTTCGCCGGGTCGCCGTCGCGCGGCGGCAGCGCGTAGCGGGTGGCGTGGCGCACGACGTCGTGGTTCGAGAAGACCCAGGTCGTCGAGGACCCGGACGCCGCGGACAGCGCGAGGTTGTCGGCGATGATCGTCCGGAACTGCTCGGCGTCGAAGTCGGCCTCCAGCAGGTCGAAGTTGAACGCCTGGCCGAGCCCCTCGGCGCTCGCGTACCGGGGACGCCGCGGGGTCGAGACCCAGGCCTCCGCCACGGCGATGCGTGGCGGCGTGTACTCGTCGAACACCTTGCGCCAGTCGGCGTAGATCTCGTGGACCTCGTCGCGGTCCCAGAGCGGGTGCGCGCCGGGCTCCGTGATGGCGTCCATCTCCGCCTGCGTGGGCAGGGTGTCGCCGAGCTCCTTGGTCAGGGCGTGCGCGACGTCGATGCGGAACCCGTCGACGCCCCGGTCCGACCAGAACCGCAGGGTCTTGCGGAAGTCCGCGCGGACCTCTTCGTTGTCCCAGTTGAAGTCCGGCTGCTCCTTGGCGAAGAGGTGCAGGTACCACTGGCCGTCGGGTACGCGCGTCCACGCGAGCCCGCCGAACATGCTCTCCCAGTCGGCCGGGGGCTCGGAACCGTCCGCGCCGAGGCCGTCCCGGAAGACGTAGCGTGCGCGCTCCGGGCTGCCGGGACCCGCGGCGAGCGCCTCCTGGAACCAGACGTGCTGGTCCGAGGAGTGGTTCGGCACGATGTCGACGATCACGCGGATGCCCGCGGCGTGCAGTGCGGTGACCATCTCGTCGAACTCGTCGAGCGTGCCGATCCTGGGGTCGACGTCGCGGTAGTCGGCGACGTCGTACCCGCCGTCGGCCAGCGCGGAGGGGTAGAACGGACTGAGCCAGATCGCGTCGATACCGAGCCCCCGGAGGTACGGCACACGGGAGATGATGCCGCGCAGGTCACCGATGCCGTCGCCGTTCGCGTCGGCGAAGCTGCGCGGGTAGATCTGGTAGACGGCCGCCTGCCGCCACCAGGTGGGGTCGACCGCGAGGGGCTGGTGGGTGTCGGTGTTGCTGGTCACTGGTGCTGGATCCTTTGCGGTGGGGGACTGGTTGCCGGTCACTCGTGCGCAGGAATGCCGTGCCCACCAGCGTATGGGTGCGGGCTCGGCGGGGCAGCCCGGCCAGGGGCTGGCAGGGGGCCGGCAGGGCCGGCCGGGGTCAGGCGGTCAGGGCATCGACCGCCGCGGGGGACAGGGCGTGGTCCACCGCCATGGCGCTCGCGCCGAGGACGCCCGCGCCCTCGCGCGCACGGGAGGTGACGATGCGCAGGTGCTGCGTGGCCAGCGGCAGGGACCTGCGGTAGACGGCCTCGCGGATGCCGGCGATGAGGTGCTCGCCGGCGTCGGCCACGACCCCGCCGATCACAATGACCGACGGGTTGAGCACGCTCACGCAGGAGGCCAGGACGCCGCCGATGTCGCGGCCGGCCTGCCGTACGGCCTGGCTCGCCGCGGTGCCCCGGGACCGGACGAGCGCGACGACGTCAGCGCTGTCAGCGGCTTCCAGCCCTTGGGCGGCCAGCGCTGTCGCGACCGCCCGGCCGCTCGCCACGGCCTCGAGGCAGCCGGTGTTGCCGCACCGGCAGGGCACGTGGTCGGCGCCCGGGACCGACATGTGCCCGACGTCGCCCGCCGCGCCCTGGGCGCCGCGGCGGAGGGCGCCGTCGGCGATGATGCCCGCGCCGATACCGGTGGAGACCTTGACGAGCAGCAGGTCGGAGACGTCGGACCAGGCGGTCCGGTGCTCACCGAGCGCCATGATGTTGACGTCGTTGTCGACCAGCACGGCGACCCCGAGCTCGGCGCCGAGGATGCCGGGGACGTCGATGTCGTCCCAGCCGGGCATGATCGGCGGGTTGATCGGGCGCCCCGTCGAGTGCTCCACGGGGCCCGGCAGCCCGATACCGATGGCGGCCAGGTCGGCGGTGTCACGGCCTGCGGCGGCGAGCAGGTCACGGCCGGCCCGGACCACCCAGGGCAGGACGACGTCGGGCCCCGCGGCGATCGAGAGGGGTTCGTCGCTCGCCGCGAGCACCGTGGAGGCGAGGTCGGTGACGGCCAGCCGGGCGTGCGTCGCGCCGAGGTCGACCGCGAGGACCACCCGGGCCCCCGGCTGGAACGCGAACGTCGCTGGCCGTCTGCCTCCGGTGGATCCCGCCATGCCCGCCGGGGCGATGAGCCCGGTGCTCATGAGCGCGTCGATCCGCGAGGCGATGGTCGACCGGGCCTGGCCGGTGATGGCCACCAGATCGGCGCGGGTACGGGGTTCGCGGTCGCGCAGCAGCTGGAAGAACTCGCCGGTACCCAGGGACAGCGGCACGCCCCTCGGAGGGTCGTCGATCAGCATGGGCAATCGCCTCCCGGGTGAACTTATGGCTGCGTATCGGCAAAAGATAGCCCATATGTGCTGCCGGTCGCAGAAGCCGCGTAAACGACAAGCATCTTTTGCTTGACATAGACCAAAAGGTCCCTACATTGGTGGATATGCGAGCCGATGACGACGCGCACACTCCAGTACCCGACCCGGAAAAAACCTCGGAATCGAGTTCGGAACGAGAGCCGGAAGCACCCGGCCCGGTGCTGCGCCTGCACGGCGTCGGCAAGGAGTTCTTCGGCACCTCGGTGCTGCGAGAGATCGACCTGACCCTGTATCCCGGGCAGGTCCACGCCCTCGTGGGCGAGAACGGCGCCGGCAAGTCGACGGTGATGAAGATCGTCGCCGGCGTCCACCGCCCGTCCGCCGGCACCATCGAGCTCGACGGTTCGCCCGTCTCCTTCCCGACGCCGCTCGACGCGCAGCGTGCCGGTGTCGCGACGGTCTTCCAGGAGTTCAACCTGCTGCCGGACCGGTCGGTCGCCGAGAACGTCTACCTCGGCCGTGAGCCGACCAGGCGCGGCATGTTCGGCGGTATGTTCGGCGGCAGATCCAGCGGCATGGTCGACCGCCGCCGGCTGCACGCCGACACCACCCGCCTCCTCGACGACCTGGGGCTGACGAGCATCGCGTCCTGGAACCGGGTCGGCTCCCTGTCCGTGGCGCAGCAGCAGATCGTCGAGATCGTCAAGGCGGTCTCGTACGACGCCCGGATCATCTCCATGGACGAGCCGACGGCGGCGCTCGCCGACCAGGAGGTCGCGCTGCTCTACGACCTGGTCCGGCAGTTGCGCGACCGCGGCGTCGCCATCCTGTACGTCTCGCACCGGCTCCAGGAGATCTACGACCTGGCCGACACGATCACCGTCCTCAAGGACGGCAACCACGTGCTCACCGCGACGGCCGCCGAGGTGAGCCCCGACCGGCTGGTGCGCACCATGGTGGGCCGCGACTTCGCCGGCTTCTTCCCGGACAAGCCCGCCGCCACAGTTTCCGGCGAGGTACCCGGCGAGATGTCCGGCGAAGTGTCCGGCGAGGTACGGCTGGCGCTCGCGGGCTCCGGCAACACGATGGTGGACGGCGTGGACCTCGAGGTGCGGGCCGGTGAGATCGTCGCGCTGGCGGGCCTGCAGGGGTCGGGCCGCACCGAGGTCGCGCACGGGGTGTTCGGTATCGCGCCGTTCACGCGCGGCAGCATGACCGTCGACGGGCAGCCCGTCCACGTGCGCACGCCGCGGCAGGGCGTACGGCACCGCCTCGCGCTGGTCAGCGAGGACCGCAAGTCGGAGGGCCTGGCCCTCGGCCAGTCGGTCCTCGCGAACGCGCGGCTCGTGCTCGACGCCGTCCTGCCGGGTGTGTCGGACCGCCGGGCGCGGCGCATCACCGAGGTGCTGCGGTCGCTCGCCGTGCCCGCGAGCACCGTCGCTGCCGCCCAGGACACCGAGGTGCAGTACCTGTCCGGCGGCAACCAGCAGAAGGTCGTCCTCGCCAAGTGGCTGGTGACCGAGCCGCGGGTGATCGTGCTCGACGAGCCGACGCGCGGGATCGACGTCGGCGCCAAGCGCGCCGTCTACGACCTGATGCGCACGCTGACCGCCGACGGGACCGCCGTCCTGCTCATCTCGTCCGAGCTGCCGGAGGTGGTGGCGATGGCCGACCGCATCCTCGTCCTGTGCGACGGCCGGATCGCCGGGGAGCTGCCGGGCGGCAGCGACGAGGAGACCATCATGGCGCTGGCGACGGGGGCGGCATGACGACCGGCACAACGACCAGCACCGTGCGCAGTCTTCGCCTCGGGTCCACCGAGATCGTCTACCTGGCGCTGGTCGGCATCCTGCTGGTCGCGGGCGCGCTCGTGGCGGCCCGCGGCGGCAACCTCTTCGCGCAGGGCAACGTCAGCTACATGCTCACGCAGACGAGCCTGCTCGGGTTCGTCGCCGTCGGGCAGACGCTGGTGATCCTGTGCCGCTCGCTCGACCTGTCGGTGGGATACGTCGTCGCGCTGTGCTCGCTGATCGGGGCGACGACGATGGCGGGCGACCCGGCGCGCGTCTGGCTCGGGGTGGTGGCCGCGCTGGCGGTCGCGGCCGGCGTCGGGCTCGTGAACGGCCTGATCATCTCGGCGCTGAGCGTCAACCCGTTCATCGCGACGCTCGGCATCGGCCTGATCGTCAAGGGCTTCCTCGACACGCGGTTCAAGGGGCCGGAGGGCGAGGTGCCGTTCGCCTTCCAGACGTTCGGGTACACCCGCGTCGGCCCGGTGCCCGTCTCGACGATCGTCATGCTGCTCGTCGCCGCGGCGGCGTTCGTGCTGCTCACGCGGACCCGGGCGGGCTATCACATGTTCGCGGTGGGCGGGAACCTCGACGTCGCCCGGCTCTCGGGTGTGCGCACGAGCCGCACCCTCGTCCTGGCGCACGTGCTGTGCTCCCTGTGTGCCGGCATCGCGGGCCTGCTCATCGCCGCCCGGTTCGGCACCGGGAACGCGCTGGTCTACTCCTACGGCCTCGACCTCGACTCGATCGCCGCGGTGGTGCTGGGCGGCACGCTCCTGTTCGGCGGCCGGGGCTCGGTGGTCGGCACGGTCGGCGGGGTGGCGATCCTCGCGGTGCTCGACACCGCGTTCAACGTGCTCGACGTCAACCCGTTCTTCAAGGACGTGCTGCGCGGCGTCGTCATCATCGCCGCGGTGGCCCTGTACGCACGGCGCCAGATCGACCCGGCGAGCCGGCGGGTCCGGTTCGGCACCAAGGTCTCGGCCGCCCGAGGAGGCGACGTCGCATGACCCGGACCGAAGACACCGCACGCAGCACCGCACGCAGCACCGCACGCGGTACCTCGCGCAGCACCGCACGACGCTGGCGCGAGCGGCTCCTGTCCGGCGGCAGCTGGACCGTGCTCGCGCTGCTCGTGCTGGTCCTCGCCGTGATCGTCGTGATCAACCCGTCCTTCGCGGAGCCGGTGTCGCTCATGGCGTTCGCGAAGAAGGCCGCGCCGCTGGTGGTGCTCGCGATCGGCCAGTACTTCGTCATCGTCTCCGGTGAGTTCGACCTGTCGGTGGGTTCGCTCGTCGGCGCCCAGGTGGTGATCGCGGCCCGGCTGATGGACGGCGACGAGGCACTGACCTGGCCGGTCGTGGGGCTCATGCTCGTCTTCGGGCTGCTGGTCGGGCTCGTCAACGGCCTGGTGACGACGCTGCTGCGGGTCCCGTCCTTCATCACCACGCTCGGCATGATGCTCGTGCTGTTCGGCGCCATCCGGCTGTGGACCGGCGGTGCGCCGACGGGTGCGCTGAGCGAGAGCTTCCGGGTGCTGGGCCGCAAGGGCTTCCCGGACGTCCCGGGACAGTTCCAGGTCCCGTACGCCCTGCTGGTGGCCCTCGTCGTCGTCGCTCTCGCGGTGCTGCTGATGCGCCGCCCGTTCGGCAGGTCCCTGGTCGCCGTCGGCGACAACGCCGTCGCCGCCGCGTACAGCGGCGCCTCGGTGTGGTGGCTGCGCACCCGGGCGTTCCTGCTCTCCTCGTTCCTCGCCACCGTCGCGGCGGTGCTCATCGGCGGGTTCGCCGGGGTCACCGCCCAGGTGGGTCAGGGGCTGGAGTTCATGGCGATCACCGCCGTCGTGCTGGGTGGTGTCGCCCTCGGGGGCGGCCGCGGGACGGTGGTGGCCGCCATGGTCGGCGCGCTGACGCTCGAGGCCCTGTTCACGCTCTTCAACCAGCTCGCCCTGCCGTCGACCATCCGGCCCGCCGTGCAGGGCGTGATCCTCATCGCCGCCGTCGCCTACGCGGCACGTCGGCGCCGCACCTGACCACCACTGATCGAAAGAACCGCACTCAGCACGAACCGCACTCATCAAAGGGGATGGACATGCGATCGACCCGAGCACTGCTGGCGAGCGCGGCGGCGGGAACGCTGCTCCTGCTGACGGCCTGCACCACCGACACCCCTACCGAGCAGGCACCGTCCACCGAGACGAGCGCGGCGGAGGAGGCGCCCGCCGACTCCGGGGCCGGGAGCGAGTGGTTCGTCCAGGCGGACTACGACCGGGAGCTGGCCCAGCGCGACGTCGAGCCGGAGGGCCCGGCCGACGAGCCCTGGCTCCAGGCCATCGAGCCGGAGTGGGTGGACACCGCCGACCTCGCCGGCGAGGGCGGCGACAAGACGCTCTGCTTCTCCAACGCCTCGGTCTCCAACCCCTGGCGCGTCACCGGCTGGATCACCATGCAGCAGCAGGTGGAGGTGCTCCAGGAGGAGGGCGTGATCGGCGAGTTCCGGGTCTCGGACGCCGCCGACGACGACAACAAGCAGATCTCCGACATCCAGGCGTTCGTCGAGGCGGGTGACTGCGACGCGATAGTCATCTCCCCGTCGACGACGGCGACGCTCACCCCCGCCGTCGAGGCCGCCTGCGAGAGCGGCAAGCCGGTCATCGTGTTCGACCGCGGCGTGAACACCGACTGCATGGTCACGTTCATCCACCCGATCGGCGGGTACGCGTACGGCGCGGTGGGCGCGGAGTTCCTGGCCGAGAACCTGGACCCCGGCTCGACGGTCCTGGCGCTGCGCATCCTGCCCGGCGTCGACGTGCTGGAGCACCGGTGGGCCGCGGCCGACAAGGTCTTCTCGGAGAGCGACATCGAGGTGGTCGGGGTCGAGTTCACCGGCGGTGACGGCGCCAAGATCAAGGACCTCGTCACCCAGTACCTGCAGCGCGGCGAGGTCGACGGCATCTGGATGGACGCGGGCGACGGCGCCGTCGCGGCGGTCGAGGCGTTCGAGGACGCCGGCAAGCCGTACCCGGTCTTCGTCGGCGAGGACGAGATGAGCTTCCTGCGCAAGTGGGACGAGACGGGGATGACGGCGATCGGCAACGTCTACTCCAACTTCCAGTGGCGCACCCCGATCCTGGCCGCGCAGAAGATCTGGGCCGGCGAGGAGGTGCCGGCCGAGTGGGTGCTGCCCCAGGAGCCGGTCACCTCCGCTGACCTCGCGGGATTCCTCGAGGCCAACGCTGACATGCCCTCCCTGCACTACGCGAAGTTCGGCGGCGAGGACCTGCCCGGCTACCCCGAAGCCTGGACGGACCGCTAGATGGCTGTGCCGATGAGAAACGTGCAGCCATGGACGGTCCCGGAGGGGCCCGCGACCACCTGGCCGATCGGCGTCAACACCTGGGTGTGGACGTCGCCGCTCACCGACCGTTCGCTCGCCGACCTCGCGCCCCGCGTGGCGGACTGGGGGTTCGACGTCCTCGAGCTGCCCGTCGAACGCCTCGGTGACTGGGACCCGCCCCGCGCGGCGCAGGTCCTGGCGGACAACGGTCTCGGCGCGAGCGTGTCCCTCGTCATGGGCGAGGGCCGCGAGCTCGTCGCGGCCGACGCCGGCACGGTGCGGGCGACGCAGGACTACCTGCGTGCGGTGGTCGACGCCGCGCACACGGTGGGCGCGCGGGTGATCGGCGGCCCGGCGTACGCCTCGGTAGGGCGCACCTGGCGGACGACGCCGCAGGAGCGGGCCGACGCGTACGCCGAGCTCGCGGAGCACCTCGCGCCGGTGGTCGAGCACGCGATCGCGGCGGGCGTCGTGATCGGTCTCGAACCGCTCAACCGCTACGAGACGAGCCTGGTCAACACCGTCGATCAGGGCCTGGAGGCGATAGCCCCGCTGCCCGCCGAGGGGATCGGGCTGATGCTCGACGTCTACCACATGAACATCGAGGAGCGGGACCTGCCCGCCGCGGTCGAACGCGCCGGTGCGCGGATCGCGGCGGTGCAGGTCTGCGGCAACGACCGCGGCGCACCCGGCGGCGACGGGATCGACTGGCCGGCGCTGCTCGCCGCGCTGGAGCAGGCCGGATACGCCGGGCCGCTCGTCATCGAGTCGTTCACCGGCGAGAACGCCACCATCGCCACCGCCGCGTCGATCTGGCGGCCGCTGGCCGCGAGCCAGGACACCCTCGCGACCGACGGCCTCGCACACCTGAGAGGACTGATGCCCTGACACCCGTCTGAACCGCACGCGCTCGCGAGCGCTCGGCGCCGGCACGCCGGGCTGGTCAACGAAACACGCTCCGCCGGGAGTTCCCGGCGGGACCGCACGTCGATCTGCCACGCCGATCTGCCAGGAGGCAACACGATGACCGCACCACGACGTCCCCGCTGGGGGAGATCCATCGCGGCGCTCGCGATCGGAGCGCTGGCGCTCACGCTCGCGTCCGTCCCGGCCACTGCCGCCGTCGGACACCGGGCCGCCGCGGACAAGAGAGCCGTTGCCGGGCCGGCCGAGGTCCAGGCCGAGGTCGTGCAAGAAGGCAGAGTCCTCATCTTCACGGCCACCACCCAGTACCGGCACGAGGAGGCGATCACGCAGGGCACCCCGGTGCTCGAGGCGGCGTTCGCCGAGGCGGGCATCGAGTCCGACCACACGGAGGACCCGACGGTCTTCAACGACGCCGACCTGGCGCAGTACGACGCGCTGGTCATGTTCCAGGCGTCCGGCGACCCGTGGAACGCCGAGCAGAAGGCCGCGATGGAGCGGTACCAGCAGGCGGGCGGCGGCATCGTCGCCATCCACAACGCGACGGACATGCGCGGCAGCTACGCCTGGTGGGACGAGATGATCGGGGCGCTGATGCCCGGCCACGCCGCCACGGGCTCGAGCCCCGGCCTGCCCGGCACGGTCCGCGTGGAGGACCGCAAGCACCCCTCCACGCAGCACCTGCCGCAGCGCTGGGACCGCGCCGACGAGTGGTACAACTACTCGGCCAACGTGCGCGGCGACGCCCACGTGCTGGCCACGATGGACGAGTCGACCTACGACCCGGGCGGCAACGCCATGGGCTACGACCACCAGATCTCGTGGTGCAAGTACTACGACGGCGGCCGCGCGTGGATGACTGGCATGGGCCACTTCGGCGCGCACTACACGGGGGAGCCGGAGCTGGTGGCGCATATCGTCGGTGGTGTGCAGTGGGCGGCCGGGCTGGCCGCGGGCGACTGCGGCGGCACCGACTGGGGCCAGTTCGAGAAGGTGGCGCTGGACACGAACACGAGCGCGCCCTTCGGGATCGACGTCGCACCCGACGGCCGGGTCTTCTTCACCGAGCTGGTGCGCGGGCAGATCCGGGTGTTCGACCCTCAGGCGCGGACCACGACCACCGCCGTGACGCTCCCGGTGTACTCGGGCGGCGAGGACGGCCTGCTGGGCATCGCGCTCGACGAGGACTTCGCGGAGAACGGCTACCTGTACCAGTACTGGTCGCCCGCGAGCGAGGACGACACGGACCCCGCGAGCTTCCACAACCGGCTTTCCCGGTTCACGGTCACGACGAGCGCCTCGGGGGCGACGACCATCGACCCGGCGTCCGAGAAGGTGCTGCTGGAGGTCCCGGCCCGGCGCCTGCCGGACGAGCCGGGGCACACGGGCGGCGGGGTCGTCGTCGACCACACCAGCGGCGACCTGTACCTCGGCGTCGGCGACGACGTGAACCCGCACTCGGAGCCGTCGGGCGGGTACGCACCCATCTCCGAGCGGGACGGCACCTTCCACGACGCGCGGGCGACGTCCGCCAACACCAACGACCTGCGCGGCAAGGTGCTGCGGATCCATCCCGAGGACGACGGCACCTACTCCGTCCCGGAGGGCAACCTGTTCCCGGAGTCGGAGGACACGCAGGACAAGACGCTGCCCGAGATCTACGCGATGGGCTTCCGCAACCCGTTCCGGTTCGCCATCGACCCGGCCACGGGCAACCTCGGCGTCGCCGACTACTCGCCGGACAGCAACACCGACAACCTGGCGCAGCGCGGCCCCGCGGGCATCGCCGAGTGGAACCTCATCAAGGAGCCCGGCTTCTTCGGCTGGCCGCTCTGCATGGGCGACAACGAGCCGTTCCGGGACGTCGACTACCGGACCAGTCCCGTCACCGTCGGCGAGTTCTTCGACTGCGACGCGCCGGTCAACGACTCGGTGCGGAACACGGGCCTCACGGAGCTGCCCGCGGCCCAGCCGGCGGACCTCTGGTACGGCTACCAGCGGTCGTCGGTGCCGGGTGGGATCAACCAGGGCGGGGGACTGGCGCCGATGGGCGGCCCGTTCTACGACTTCGACCCGGAGCTCGACTCGGACACCAAGTTCCCCGAGTACTACGAGGGCAAGGCGTTCTTCTACGAGTGGGCGCGGAACCAGGTGTTCACCGTGGAGACCACGGACCCGGAGGCGGGAGCTGGCGAGACGGACGTCGAGAAGGTCAACCGGTTCCTGCCGGACGAGGACTTCCTCGCGCCGATCGACGCGAAGTTCGGGCCCGACGGCGCGATGTACGTGCTCGACTGGGGCGGCGGCTTCGGCAGGGACAACCCGAACTCCGGCCTGCACCGCGTCGACTACGTGTCGGGCTCGCGCTCGCCCGAGTCGGTACCGAAGGCGACGCCCGACTCCGGGACCGCGCCGCTGGAGGTGGAGTTCGACGGGACGGGCAGCACCGACCCGGAGGGCGAGAACCTCGCCTACGCGTGGGACTTCGACGGCGACGGCACCACCGACTCGACCGACCCGACGGCGTCGCACACGTACACCGCGGACGGCGTCTACGACGCCCGGCTCACCGTCACCGACCCGGCGGGCAAGGACGGGACCGCCACAGTGCCGATCACGGTGGGCAACACCCGGCCGGAGGTGGACTTCGGGCTCCCGCCGACGGGCTCGTTCTTCGAGTTCGGCGACACGGTCCCGTGGGACGTCTCCGTGACCGACGCCGAGGACTCGCCGGACGGCTCGGCGATCGACGACCAGCGCGTCGTCATCCAGCCGGCCCTGGGGCACGACGCGCACGCGCACCCGTCCGAGCCGCTGCACGGCCGCACGGGCTCCGTGGTGACCGAGCTCGGCGGCGGGCACGGCGAGGGCACCAACCTCTTCTACGTGCTCGACGCGCGCTACGAGGACGACGGCGGCGCGGGCGACATCCCGGCGCTCACCGGCTCGGACACCACCCTCCT
The DNA here is from genome assembly GCF_050936155.1 of Promicromonospora sp. CA-289599. Taxonomy (NCBI): domain Bacteria; kingdom Bacillati; phylum Actinomycetota; class Actinomycetes; order Micrococcales; family Promicromonosporaceae; genus Promicromonospora; species Promicromonospora sp. CA-289599. The sequence continues at coordinate 124,304 of NZ_JBNJNI010000002.1, read as the reverse complement.
GTTCCCCCGGGAGCGGCAGGCCGAGTTCCACACGACCCAGGAGGGCACGACGTCGGCGCCGAGCCGGGACGTCGAGGGCGGCGGGTCCGTCCTCGTCGGCGCCGAGGGCGCCTGGGCGTCCTACGACCCCGTGAGCCTGCGGGGTGTCGACGCCCTGACCCTCCGGGTGGCCTCGGCGTCCGCGGGCACCATCGAGCTTCGGCGCGATGCCCCGGACGGCGACCTGCTCGGCACCGCTCAGATCGTGGCCACCGGCGTCAGCGACTTCCGCGACGTGCGGGTAGTCGTCGACGACCCGGGGGAGAGCTTCGAGCTCTTCCTGGTCTTCCCCGGCCCGGGCGAGCGGCGGCTCAACTTCCTGGAGGCCAACGGCAAGGGCGCGGCAGAGACCACGCGGCCGGAGGTGGCCGTCACGGCACCCGAGGGCGGGGTCGAGCTCGAACCCGGCCAGGTCGACGTCACCGCCGACGCGACGGACGCGGAGAACGCCGTCAGCCAGGTGGAGTTCTTCGCCGACGACACGTCGATCGGCGTCGACGAGACGGCGCCCTACACGGCGCAGTGGGACGTCGCCGCCGACGGCTACTACGAGCTGACGGCCGTGGCGACCAACGACCAGGGGCTCGCGACCACCTCACGGATCGTCGTCGCACAGGTCGGCGACGTGTTCGCCGGGATGCGGACCTTCAGCAACGCGGACGGCGAGTTCGAGCAGCTGTCCACGGGGCGGTACGTCATCGAGTCGGGCGGCGCCAACATGTGGCAGGGCGTCGACCAGTACTCGGCGATCTACCGCGAGGGCACCGACCGGCACTGGACCGCCACCGTACGGATCAACAGCCAGGGCAACTCCCACGGGTCGGCCAAGGCCGGGATCATCGTCCGCAACGACGTGACCCTGCCAGGCTCGTCGCCGGGCTACGCGGCGCTCGGCATCCGGCCGAGCGGCGGGTTCGAGTGGCTGCGCGGCAACGACGCCGGCCAGCTCGTCACGTCGTCGAGCGGCGGTTCGACGGCATACCCGGCCTGGGTGCGGCTCGTGCGCGACGGCGACCTGTACTCGGCCTACCGGAGCTCCGACGGTGAGACGTTCACGCAGATCGGGGAGGCGGAGGCGCTCGCGGGCGCCGCCGACGTGCAGGACGTCGGGCTGTTCGTCACCGCGCACCACGGGTCGAACAGGAGCGCCGTGGAGTTCCAGGACCTCACGTTCGACGACCAGCCGGACCCGCCGCAGATCGAGGTCGCGGCGGCGAGCCGGTGCACCGGCCCGCAGGCACGCGTGAGGGTGAGCGCGACCAATGCGGGCGCTGACCCGGCACTTGTCGAGCTCAGCACCCCGTACGGGAGCAAGACGTACCGGAACGTGCTGCCCGGGGAGACCGTCTCCCGCCAGTTCCGCGCGGGCGCGAGGGCGATCCAGGCGGGGACCGCCACGGTCACCGCGGTCAACGGGCCGCACGAGGTGGTCGTCGGCGAGGGGTACGAGGCCGCGAGCTGTGGCTCGTAGCTGTAGCTGACCGGTTTGCCCGCTGAGAGATCCCGCTGAGAGATGAGGAGCAAGGACGTGCCGAGGACGAGGAGCAGACCGCGGAACACACCGCGCCGCGCGCCGAACGCCGCGGCACGTCCGTCGAGCCGGGGCGGTGCCGGCCGCCCCGGAACCCGGTCGCCGGTGCCCACGGGGCGCCGGCGGCTGGGCCGGGGAGCCGTGGTGGCAGCCGTACTGGCGGCTGTCGCCGTGGCCCTGCTGATGGTGCTGCTGGTGGTGCTGATGGCGCTGCGCCCGTGGGAGGGCGAGGCGTCGTCGGCGGGCGGGTTCGACGTCGACCCCGCCCGCGTGGCGGAGCTGGAGGCCGCGGAGGCGGAGCGGGCCGTCGAGAACCTGTCGGCGGCGGGCGAGCTCGCGGTCTCCGCCCAGGAGCGGCTCCTACCCGTGATGGACGGGCTGTACGAGACTCTGCCGGCCCGTGACGGGTCGGAGGGCGAGCCGACGTCGGACGAGGCGGCGCCGCCGACGTCGGCGGAGCTGGACGAGTGGCGCGCCGTCGTCGACGAGGTAGCCGCGGAGACGGAGGCGCTGCCGACCGGATCGTCCGAGCACAACATCGTCCGCAACGGGCTGATGCTCTCGACCCGGCTGCTGGGCGACACGCTCGACGTCCTCGTGCTGGCGGCAGGTGCCGACGGCGACGGGCGGGACTCGGCGCGGCTGTACGCCGTCGCGGGCGACCTGCGCACGCGGGCGGTGGACGCCTGGGCGGTGGCCGCGGTCCAGCTCGACCTGCAGCACATCGAGGCGGACCGCGGGCACCTGCACGCGTTCCTGCCGCTGCACTCGGGCATGAGCGCCGAGGGCGAGGCGGAGGTGTCGCACGGCGACCACTGAACTGTCCGCGCGGGGTGAGACGGGCCGCCGCGATCAGTCGAACAGCCGCCGGAACACGTTCGTGTCGGCCAGGTCGACCAGCTCGTCGCCGCGCCCCGACAGGATCGTGCGGATCGCGTACAGCGTGAAGCCCTTGACCTGCTGGGCGGTGATCGCGGGCGGGATCGACAGCTCCTGCTGCGCGGTGACGACGTCGACCAGCGCCGGCCCGTCGTGCTCGAACGCGGCCCGCAGCGCGCCCTCGAGGTCGTCCGGCTGCTCGACCCGCTGGCCGTGGATGCCCATCGCGGTGGCGACGTCGGCGAAGCTCGGGTTGTCGAGCTGCGTGCCGAAGTTCACGAAGCCCGCTGCCTTCATCTCCACCTCGACGAAGTTGAGCGAGGAGTTGTTGAACACCACGATCTTCACGGGCAGCTTGTTCTGCCGGACGGTCAGCAGTTCGCCGAGGAGCATCGAGAGACCACCGTCCCCCGACAGGGCGATCACCTGCCGCCCCGGGAGCGCCGACTGGGCGCCGACGGCGTGCGGCACGGCGTTCGCCATCGTGCCGTGGCTGAACGAGCCGATCAGGCGGCGCCTGCCGTTCATCGTCAGGTACCGGGACGCCCAGACGACGGGGGAGCCGACGTCGGGGATGAACACCGCGTCCTCACTGGCCAGCTCGCTCACCAGGCGCGCGACGTACTGCGGGTGGATCGGCTCGCGGTTGCGGTCGTTGTCGGCGAGGTCGTCGAGGTCCTTGCGCGTCCTCGCGTAGTGCTTGAGCGCGGAGTCGAGGTGCTTGCGGTTCGTGTGGTCGTCGAGCAGCGGCAGCAGCGCGTCGATGGTGTCGCCCACGTCGCCCACCAGCCCGAGGTCGACCGGTGTGCGCCGCCCGAGCTGTTCGCCTCGGATGTCGACCTGCACGATCTTCGCCTTGGCCGGGTAGAACTGCTGGTAGGGGAAGTCGGTGCCGAGCATGAGGAGCGCGTCGCAGCTCTCCATGGCGCGGTAGCCCGAGGAGAAGCCCAGCAGGCCGGTCATGCCGACGTCGTACGGGTTGTCGTACTCCAGGAACTCCTTGCCGCGCAGCGCGTGCACCACCGGGGCCTTGAGCCGCTCGGCGATCGCGAGCACCCGCTCGTGGGCGCCCTCGGTGCCCGCGCCGCCCAGGATGGTCACCTTCTTGGCCGCGTTCAGGATCTCGGCGGCCTGCCGCAGCTCGGCGTCGCGCGGGCGGACGACGCTCTGCGCCGCCCGGATCGGCGCGGACTTCCTGCGGCCGGTGCTCTCGGCAAGGAAGATCTCACCGGGGATGACGACGACGGCGACACCCCGCTTCTCGACGGCGGTCCGCATGGCGATCTCGAGCACGCGCGGCAGCTGCTCGGGCATGCTCACCAGCTCGGTGTAGACGCTGCACTCGCGGAACAGGTCCTGCGGGTGCGTCTCCTGGAAGTAGTTGCTGCCGATCTCGGCGCCCGGGATCTGCGCCGCGATCGCGAGCACCGGTACCCGGCTGCGGTGGGCGTCGAAGAGCCCGTTGATCAGGTGCAGGTTGCCCGGCCCGCAGCTTCCTGCGCAGACGGCGAGCTCTCCGGTCAGCGCGGCCTCGGCGGCCGCCGCGAAGGCCGCCGCCTCCTCGTGCCGCACGTGCTGCCAGGCGACGCCGTCGCTGGTCCGGATCGCGTCCGTGAAGCCGTTCAGCGAGTCGCCGGGCAGGCCGTAGACCCGCTCCACGCCGGCGTCCTTGATGATCTCGACGATCGTGTCAGCGACATTGGTCATGATGTGCGCCTCCTGGTCCGCTCGGTCTGTTGCGCCGTCCGTGCGACGTTACCGGCGATGACCGGCTTGTTCATGTCGGGCTGGGCTGTCCAGAAAAAGTGTGCCAAGCGTGCGACGCGGCCAGCCGCGGACGCGCCCGGACCGCAGTCGCCCCAGACCCTGGACACGCCCGGGGCAGGGGTCAGCCGATGCCCGCCAGCGCCTCGCCCAGCGGCGTGCGGGTGTGCAGGACGCGGACGCCGTTGCGGCGGCTGTCGATCAGGCCGGCGTCCCGCAGGACGGTGAGGTGGTGCGACGCCGTCGACACCGCGAGCTCGGTCAGTGCCGCGCACTCGGAGGTCGACAGGGGCTGCTGGAGCTCGAGGACGAGGCGGGCGCGGGTCGGCCCGAGCAGGGCGGAGAGCGCGGCGAGGGCGTCCGCGCCGTCGCGGTGCCAGGTCTCGGACACCCCGTGGGCCGGGTAGAAGATCGTCGGCTGTGCGGGGCGCTCGGTCAGCACGGCGCAGCCGCGCGTCGCCATCATGACCGACGGGACGAGCACCAGGCCGGTGCCGCCGCAGTCGACGATCTCCTCGTGCCGGCTCATCTGGACGCGCACTATCTCGTCGGCCCAGGTCACCGTGGAGTGCAGGGTGCTCGCCATCTCCGCGAGCCCGGCGTCGCTGCTGCGGCGTGCGCGGACACCGATGTCGGCCCGCAGCAGGCGGAGCATCTGCGGCCAGACAGGCGCGAGCAGCGTGTCCCAGACCTCTTGCCAGGCCTCGACGATCACCCTCCGGGCGTGGTCCGGTGCCGCGATCAGGTCGCGGATCTCCTGCTGCCGGGCGCCGGTCGAGCGAAGCACCATCTTCTCCAGGTCGAACCGGAGCCGTTCGTCGGGGACCTGACGCAGCCGTTCGGCCTCTTCCTCGGGAGTCATGTCGCCCGACGGCGTCGCGGTGAGGAAGTCGGGCATGTAGCCCTCGACGCCGCTGATGACCGCCATCAGGCGAAAGGCTTCGGTGGGTGGCTTGCCGCTGCTCTGTGCACCGCCCTGGGCGCTGCCCTGAATGCCAGCCTGGACGCTGCGGAACCAGCCCCAGTGCAGCGGCGCGCTCTGCGGGCGAAGGATGGTGCGCACGGCGTGCACGAGCTCATGACCGGGGGAGATGCCGAACCGCACCGCTGAGATGTCGCTGGAGCCGAGCCGGAACTCGACGAACTTTCGATCCACGTCGAAAGCGTAGTCAGTGGGTGCGCGGGCGGCGGAGAGTAGGGCTCATCAGGACGCAGCCTTCACCGAGAGGAAGTACCCACCATGAACAGCTCCGCAGCCGCCGCCGCCACTGCCGCCGCCCCCGCGGCGATCCCCGCCGACGACATCCGCATCGGCGAGAGCCGCACCCTCCGGTTCGAGGGCGCCCGGTACGGGTCGAACGTGTCGTTCTTCCTCGTCACGTCGGACCCCGGGCAGGGTCCGGGCCTGCACCGCCACCCCTACGACGAGACCTGGTCGGTGCTCGAGGGCGAGGCGACCATCGTCGTCGGCGACCGGACGTTCGTGGCCCGGGCCGGCGACACCGCCGTCGCACCCGCCGACACCTGGCACCGCTTCACCAACACCGGCGCCGGGACGCTCCGGATCGTCTGCATCCACGCTTCCGCGGTGATGATCCAGGAGAACGCGTCCGAGGACAGATGAGTTTCCTCGTCCCGTCTCGTCAGCAACACCAGTAGTCAGAGCGATAGTCAGACCCACAGCCAGACCGAACAGAACGGAGCAGTCCCATGACCCAGTACTTCCTGACCCTCCCGCACGACAGCGCAGAGGAGCCGACGATGGAGTCGATGCAGGAGATGGATCCGGCCGAGCTGGAGGCGGTGTTCGCCGCCGTCGGCGCCTTCAACACCGCGCTGACCGAGTCCGGGGCACTCGTCACAGCGGGCGGCCTGCAGCCGCCGTCGACGGCGATCACCGTCAACGCCTCGGGTGGCGACGTGGAGCGCGTCCCTGGTCCGTTCGTGGAAGCGCCGGAGTACGTGGGTGGCTTCTGGATCATCGACGTCGCCGACGAGGAGACCGCGCTCGGCTGGGCCGAGAAGGCCTCCGCCGCCCTCCAGTCCCGCATCGAGGTCCGCGCCCTCCAGGAGGCCCCGGACCAGTAAGCCCCGCACCCGTTGAGTGCTGGGTATTCGCCCTCAAGAAGGACCTGAGGGGGCGAATACCCAGCACTCAACGGTGTCGTGGGTCTGGGGGTGCGGCGACCGGGGACGGGCCCGCGGGGATCGGCTCCTCGAAGACCAGCAGCGTGTGCGTGTTCAGGATGCCCTTCATGCCCTGGATCTGGTCCAGGATCAGGTGCCGCAGGTCGGCGTTGTCCCGGGCGCGGACCAGCAGGACGAGGTCGAACTCCCCGCCGACCAGCCCGATGTGGTCGACGCCGCGCAGGGTGCGCAGCTCCTCGCGGACCGAACGCCACTCCGCCTGCTCCAGGTTGACCGTGACGTAGGCCGACGTGCCGAGCCCGGCGAGCACCGGGTCGATGTCCGCGCTGTACCCGCGGATGACTCCGCTGGACTCCAGCCGCTGCACCCGCGCGTACGCGTTGGCCCGCGAGATGTGCAGCTTCTCGGCCAGCGATCGCATGGACATCCGGCCGTCGTGACGAAGCTCGTCGACGATGCGTTGATCGACGTCGTCGAGGCCTGGTGCCACTTGTCTCGCAGCCACGCCCTCAGCCCCTTCGCCGCTGGACATTTGGATCGCATTACCTGCGCATTGCTGGACGGTTTCTCGGATCCTCGCCGTTGATGGATTCCGAATAGAACCTTGACGAGTATATATCTATGACAAGTGACGTGGAGCGCATGTTGCCGTCGAAGACGCCGGTCATGCTGCTCGGTCCGGACGGCCGTCCGACGCCCGCCGGCGCCGCGCACCTGCCCGCGGCCGACGAGCTGCTCCGGGGCTTCGCGGGCATGGTCGCCGCCCGTCGGTTCAACGACCAGGCCAGTGCGCTCGTCCGGCAGGGACGTCTCGCGGTCTATCCCTCCTCCCACGGCCAGGAGGCGTGCCAGGTCGCCGCCGCGCAGGTGCTCGATCGCGAGGACTGGCTCTTCCCGACCTACCGCGACACCGCCGCCGTCGTCGCGCGAGGAGGCGACCCGGTCGAGGTGCTCGGCCTGCTCAAGGGCGACTGGCACTCGGGGTACGACCCCTACGAGCTGCGCGTCGGGCCCCTGACGACGCCGCTCGCCACCCAGCTCCCGCACGCTGTCGGGGTGGCGCACGCGGCCCGGCTGCGCGGGGAGCGCACCGTCGTGCTGGCGATGTGCGGCGACGGCGCCACGAGCGAGGGTGACTTCCACGAGGCGCTGAACTTCGCCGCCGTCTTCCACGCGCCCGTCGTCTTCTTCGTCCAGAACAACCAGTACGCGATCTCGGTGCCGCTGGCCAGGCAGTCGGTCGCCCCGTCGCTGGCGCACAAGGGTGTGGGCTACGGCATCCCCGGGGAGCAGGTGGACGGCAACGATCTCGCTGCCCTCCTCGACGTCCTGTCCGGGGCGGTCGAGCGGGCGCGGGCAGGGGAGGGGCCTCAGCTCGTCGAGGGGCGCACGTACCGGATCCAGGCCCACACCAACGCCGACGACGCCACCCGCTACCGCGCCGACGACGAGGTCACCGCCTGGGCGGCCAAGGACCCGCTGGTGCGGCTCGACGCCTACCTCCGCGCCGAGGGCATCCTCGACGACGCCCGCGCCGCAGCCTTCACCGAGGCCGCCGAGGAGGTCGCCCGGCGCACCCGGGACGGCATGAACCGGGACGTCGAGCCGGACCCCGACGACCTGTTCCGCTTCGTCTACTCGCGGCCGACGCCGCAGCTGGCGGAGCAGCTCGCGGTCGTGCACGACGAGCTGCTCCGGGACACGTCGAGCCGAACCGAACCGGAGGCCCACCGATGACCACCACCGCCGTCGCCCACGAGACGCTCAGCACCGCGCAGGCGATCAACCGGGCGCTGCACGACGCGATGACCGAGGACCCTTCGGTGCTGGTGCTCGGCGAGGACGTCGGCCCGCTCGGCGGCGTGTTCCGGGTCACCGACGGCCTCACCGCGACATTCGGCGAGGACCGCTGCTTCGACACCCCGCTCGCGGAGGCCGGCATCGCGGGTTTCGCCGTCGGCCTGGCCATGAACGGCATGCGTCCCGTGATCGAGATGCAGTTCGACGCCTTCGCCTATCCCGCGTTCGAGCAGGTCGTGAGCCACATCGCCAAGATGCGGAACCGCACGCGGGGCCGCGTCGAGCTGCCGCTGGTCATCCGGGTCCCGTACGCGGGCGGCATCGGCGGGGTCGAGCACCACTGCGACTCGTCGGAGGCGTACTACGCGCACACGCCGGGCCTGCACGTCGTCGCGCCGTCGAACCCCCCGGACGCCTACTCGCTGCTGCGCGAGGCGATCGCCTCGCCGGACCCGGTGGTCTTCCTCGAGCCGAAGAAGCTCTACTGGGCGAAGGGCGACGTCGCTCTGGGCGGCGACCGCGAGCCGGGCATCGGCACGGCGGTGGTCCGGCGGCAGGGCACCGACGCGACCCTCATCGCGTACGGGCCTGCCGTGCCGATCGCCCTCGAGGCCGCCGAGGAGGCCGCGCGCGAGGGCCGCAGCCTGCAGGTCGTCGACCTGCGCTCGATAGTGCCGTTCGACGACGCCACGGTCTGCGCGGCCGTCGAGTCGACGGGACGCGCCGTCGTCGTCGCCGAGGCCACGGGTTTCGCGAGCGTCGCGTCCGAGATCGCCGCCCGAGTGAGCGAACGCTGCTTCCACTCGCTGTCGGCGCCGGTGCGGCGCGTGACCGGGTTCGACATCCCGTACCCGCCGCCCAAGCTCGAGCACCTGCAGCTGCCGTCGGTCGACCGGATCCTCGACGCCGTCGACGACCTCCAGTGGGAGGACGCATGACCACCACCGCGACCGAGCAGACCTTCCTGCTGCCCGACCTCGGCGAGGGGCTGACCGAGGCCTCCGTGGTGCAGTGGCTGGTCGCGGCAGGTGACGTCGTCACGGTGGACCAGCCAGTGGTGGAGGTCGAGACGGCCAAGTCCGTCGTCGAGGTGCCCAGCCCGTACGCGGGCCGGGTCGAGGTGCTGCACGCCGCGGAGGGGGAGCTCGTCGAGGTGGGCAGGCCGCTGATCACGATCGCTGTCGCCGTGGCGGCTGTGGCGGCGGCTGTGCCGGGAGGGATGGACGGCGCCGAGACCGCCGACGGGGTGGCCGCCGAGACCTACCGCGAGGAGGAACGGGCGGGCTCCGGCAACGTGCTCATCGGGTACGGGACCTCTGCGCATCCAGGTTCGGGTCGACGGCGCCGACCACGGGCTGGCCGGTCGACGACGCCCGACCTCACTGCGGCGCCCGGTGCCGCTGCGACTTCGGGTGGTGGCCCGGTGAAGGTGATCTCGCCGATCGTCCGGCGGCTCGCCCGCGAGGCGGGGCTGGACCTGCGCGCGATCGCGCCGTCCGGAGCCGGCGGGGTCGTCACCAGGTCCGATGTGTGGACGGCCATCGAGCAGGCGCGGCAGGGGCCGGTGTCGGCACCTGCCGTGGCTGGTGTCGCGAATTCGGTGAAGGCCCCGGCGCACGCCTCGGCCGCCGTCGGGCCGAGGGCTTCTTCCGCCGTCCTGTCGAGCACTCCCGCCAGCGGTGAGCAGCGGATCCCGCTCAGCGGCTTCCAGAAGACGGCGGCCAAGGTGCTGTCGCGGAGCCGTGCGGAGATCCCCGAGGCGACGGTCTGGGTCGACGTCGACGCGACCGCGCTCTGGAGCCTGCGCGAGGCCGCCCGCACTCCCGACGACCCGGGGCCAGGCCTGCTCGCCTACGTCGCGCGGTTCGTCGTCGCCGGGCTCAAGGAGTACCCGGTGCTCAACTCCCGGCTCGACGTGGAGCGCGACGAGATCGTCCTGCCCGGCGTCATCAACCTCGGCGTCGCCGTCCAGGGGCAGCACGGGCTGGTCGTCCCGGCAGTGCTCGACGCCGGCTCGATGACCACCACCGAGCTCGACGTGGCCCTCCGCGACCTCGTCGCACGCGCCCGTATCGGCAAGGCGACCACCGAGGAGCTCACGGCGGGGACGTTCACGCTGAACAACTACGGCGGGTTCCGTGTCGACGGCAGCGCGGCGATCATCAACCACCCGCAGGTCGCGATGCTGGGCCTCGGCCGCATCATCGACCGCCCGTGGGTGGTCGACGGCGAGATCGTGGCGCGCAAGATCACGCAGATGTCCTTCGTCTTCGACCACCGGGTCTGCGACGGCGGGACCGCGGCGGGCTTCATGCGTTCCGTCGCCGACGCCATCGAGAACCCTGCCGCGGCGATCGTGCGGCTCTGACGGCGTGCCGCTGAGCTGTGCCCCTGAGCTGTGGTGCTCGGCGGTGTGGTCGGCGTGGGTTGCTGGTTTCCATAGCGCGCCGGGATGGTCCGCGGAGGTCCGAAGAGGCGTCCACCTGGTGCTCTGAAGAGTTATCCACAGATTTGAGTTCCGGCGCGCGAATAGCACGAGCGTTCGAGATGATAGATGCACTGAGAGAGTGAGAACTAGAGATAGTCAGGGGGTGGGCATGATGGAGCAGACGACGAACAGCGGTCCCGCTGGTGACCCGCCTCCTGCTGCGGCCTCGATCGAGGACGTGCTGGCCCTGCTGGAGAAGACGGTCGATGAGCTGACCACCCAGACCAGCCCGGAGACCCTGACCGGCTGGGACGCCCCGAGCATCGGCCGCCTGGTCGAAGCGCACACGCGGATCCGTCGGCTGACCGGCCGTCTGGACGGTGTCCGGTACACCCTGCTGCCCCGGATCGAGGACGAGGGTTCCTGGCGCTCGGGTGGCATGACGCGTACGTTCACGTCCTGGCTGCGCCTGCGTGAAGGGATCTCCGCGCGCACGGCCGGTAAGGACATGACGATCGCGCGGCGTCTCGCGACGGCGCTGCCCGCCACCCGGGAGCGCCTGGTCGCCGGAACCCTCGGTGTGGACCACGCCCGCGTGATGACGGAGGTCGCGCCCACGAGCGAGACGCGTACGGATGCGTTGGCGTGGTTGATCGATACCCGTACCGGGCACACCACCACCCCGGAACAGTTCGTGCAGAGCGTCCCGGTCGACTTCCCCGACCCCGCAGACGACCCGGACGGGGCACGGGCCCGGGAGCTGGTCACCCAGGTCCTGGAGACCGCGGTCACCGAGGGGACCCTGGTCACGGGTGAGGGCATCGTGCTGCGTGAGGCGGGTGTGTTGAACGCGGACCAGTTCCGCACGGTCGCGCGCCGGTTCGCGACCGTGACCGACCCGGACACCGACGACATTGATGACGACAAGGCAGCCCGCGGTGAGTTCTTCGACCTGGCCAAGACGTTCGGCGGGTACCACGTGGCCGGGTTCCTCACCGACGAGCACGGTCTGCAGCTCACCACCGCGATCAACGCGATGATCGGCGCACCCTCAGCCGAAGACACCCGGACCACGACCCAGCGCCGCGCACAAGGCCTCGCCGACATCGCCCGGGTGGTGCTGGACACGAACCAGGCCTCCCCAGGGGCAGCGATCGCCCCGCACCTGAACGTGACGGTGTCCTGGAACGAGTTCGTCACCCAGGTCACCCGCACCCGCGACGGCCTGTGCCTGTCCTGCGGGCAGACCCGACCCGGCTCCACGACCCGACCAGACGCAACGAGTGCAACGGGTGCCGCAGGCACAGCGGGTACCGCAGGCACCGACACAGCCAGTCCGACGGCAGTGGCCGGATTGCTGACGTCTGGTGGTCCCGTGTTCACCGAGACCGGAGGGCGTGCCCCACGCGCGTTGGTGCGCCGCCTGGCGTGTCACAGTGCGGTGACCCGGATCGTGTTCGGACCCGACGGCGCCGTCCTGGACGTCGGACGCGCCCAACGCACCGTGACAGGACAGATGCGACGCGCCGTCATCGCGAGGGACCAGCACTGCGTCTGGCCCGGATGTGACCAACCACCCTCCCGGTGCGAGGTCCACCACGCGATCACCCACTGGGCCGATGGTGGAGGCACGTCGGTGACCAACAGTGCCCTGCTGTGCTGGTACCACCATCAGCTCGTCGACTCCAAGGGCATCACCATGCACTGGACCGGCAAGCCCCCGGCCGACAACACAGCAAACACCCTGCTGGAGACCGGGTGGGCCTTCACCGACGCCCGCGGACACCGCATCCGCCTCCCCGAACCCATCGAAGCCCCACCACCACGCGACACCGACCCGACCACCGAGCCGACGCTACCCATCGAAGCCGACCGACCGGCCGGCCGAACCTGGCGTGACCCGACCGGCCCGATCCCGCTGCCAAGCCCACCGAGCCCACCAGACCACCTCACCCGGCAGTTCCGCCTGGCCTGCTAGTTCACCAGCCTGACCAGCCGCCTGACCGGCCGGTCGGATGGGCCGGACCTGGCAGGCGGCTGACGACGAGCTCAGATCCGTCGGCAGTACAACCCGAACGGCGTCAGCGTGGCTCGATCAGCTGGTTCGTGATGCGAGCCGTGCAGATGCGCCGGCCCTGATCGTCTGTCACGACGATCTCGTGCGACGTGGTCGTTCGGCCGAGGTGAACCGGCATCGCCGTGCCGGTCAGGATCCCGTCCGTCGCGCCCCGGTGATGCGTGATGTTCAGGTCCACGCCTGCGCACACCTTGCCCAGCGCGCTCGCGTGGATCAGTGCGCACCAGGATCCCAGCGCCTCAGCGAATGCCGCCGTCGCGCCGCCGTGCAGGCGACCCAGCGACTGGGTGTTGCCCGCCACCGGCATGGTGGCCACCACCCGCCGCGCCGACTGCTCCAGCACACGGATACCCAGCTTCTCGTCGAGCGCGCCCAGCGTGATCGTCCATGGCTTCGGCGCCCGGTCGCTCACCGCCATGTCGCTCGCTGCGCTGTCATCCTCTGTCTCGCTACTGGTCACGCGGCCGCTGGTGCCACCGTCGCTAGCCGCCCCGCTACTGGTCAGACGGTCACCGGTGCTTTGGTCGCTGGTCATGCCGTCACCGTACGACGCCGCCCCGCGCCGGACCCAGGCCCTCGAAGAGCACGCTGGAGATCGTGCCGGCGAGCGCGTCGGCATCGAGCGGACCGCCGGGCCGGTACCAGTCGGCGAGGGAGTTGACCATGCCGAAGATGAGCCGGCTGATGACCTCGGGGTCGACGTCGCCGCGCAGGTCGCCCTCCGCGGCGGACTGCCGGACGAGCACGGCGAGGCGTTCGTCGATGTGCCTGCGTCGTTCCATCGCCGACCGCTCCAGGTCGCTGTTGCCCCGGACGCGCAGCAGCAGCGTGACGGCGGGCAGGTTGTCGGCGAGGATGCGCACGGCCGCCTCGACGGTGGTCCGCAGGCGCACGGAGCTGGGCTCGCCGTCCGTCGCGACCGCCGCGACCTCGACCGCCTCGCTCAGTCCCTCCAGCGCCTCGTCGAGGGCCGCCGCGAGCAGCGCCTCCTTGCTGACGAAGTGGTGGTAGACCGCCGACTTGGTGACGTCCAGCTCGGCGGCCAGGTCGCTGATCGACGTCGCGTCGTACCCGCGCTGGTTGAAGAGCGCGATCGCCGTTCGGAGCACCGCCTCGCGGTCGTGCCCCGGACGCCCGCGCGGACGTCGGGCGGGCGTGCCCGCCGCCGTGCCCGTCGCCGCTGTGCCCGTCGCTGTGCCCGTCGCTGTGCCCGTCGCCGCCGCGTCCGTCGACATCGAGTCTGCCGCCGTCGCGTCTGTGGTCATGACGTCATCGTCCCAGACGAGAGACCAGCCTTCCGCCCTGCTGGAGGCCGGGTGGGTGGCAATGGAAGCGACCCCAACATGCTGCACGGGACACGCCGACGATGGCCTGCAGTGTGTTGGGGTGGCTTCCCGGCCGTCAGCGGTCGCTCCGGTGGGCCGTCTTCGCGACCAGCGTCAGCACGTCGTACGTCGCCACCAGCTCGCCGTCCTGGTTGGTGACCGTCGCGTCCCAGCGCACCTCGCCGTAGTCGGCGGAGCTGCGCGGCGTCATCTGCTTGACGGTCAGGCTCACCCGGATGGTGTCGTCCACCTTGACGGGGGTGAGGAACCGCAGGCTGTCGACGCCGAAGTTGGCCAGCACCGGACCCGGTGCCGGGTCCACGAACAGGCCCGCGGCCAGGGACACCACGAGGTAGCCGTGCGCGACGAGGCCGCCGAAGAACGGGTTCGCCGCCGCGGCCTCCGGGTCCGTGTGCGCGTAGAACGTGTCGCCGGTGAACTCCGCGAAGTGGTTGATGTCGTCGAGCGTGACCGTCCGCGTCGCCGTCTCTATGGTGTCGCCGATGCGCAGCTCCGCCAACGACTTGCGGAACGGGTGCACGCCGTCGAGCACGCGTCGTGAACCCGTGGTCCACCGGCCCGTGACCGCGGTGAGCATGTCGGGGGAGCCCTGGATCGCCGTGCGCTGCATGTGGTGCAGGACGGCGCGGACCCCGCCCAGCTCCTCGCCGCCACCGGCGCGGCCCGGGCCGCCGTGCACGAGCATCGGCAGCGGGCTGCCGTGGCCTGTCGACTCGGCGGCGTCGTCGCGGTCGAGGATAAGCAGCCGGCCGTGCCAGGGCGCGAGCCCGCGGGCCACCTCCCGGGCGACCTGTGGGTCGTGGGTGGCGAGCGACGCCACCAGGCTGCCGCGGCCGCGGGCGGCCAGGTCCACCGCCTCCTCGACGGTTCTGAAGGTGAGCACCGTGGCGACCGGTCCGAACGGCTCCACGTCGTGCGGCTCGGCCGCGCCGGGATGTGCCCGGAGCAGGACGGGGGAGAGGAAGGCGCCGCGTTCGGCGTCGGCCCCTACGACGTCGACGTGCGCCGGGTCGCCGTACACGATGTCGGCCGAGGTGCGCAGCGCCTCGATGGCCTTGCGCACCTCGTCGCGCTGCCCGAGGCTCGCGAGGGCGCCCATCCGGACGCTCTCGTCGGCGGGGTCGCCGACCGTGATCCTGGCCAGGCGGGCGCTGATCGCCTCGACGACGGCGTCCGCGAGCGCCTCCGGGACGATGACGCGCCGGATGGCTGTGCACTTCTGGCCGGCCTTGACGGTCATCTCGGTGACGACACCCTTGACGAACAGGTCGAACTCCGGGTCCTCCACCGTCACGTCGGGGCCGAGGATCGAGCAGTTCAGCGAGTCGGCCTCGACGCCGAGGCGGACGCCGCGGTGCAGCACGGCCGGGTGCTCGCGCAGGATCGCGGCGGTGTGCGCGGAGCCGGTGAACGCGACGGCGTCCTGCTCACCGAGCTCGTCCAGCAGCGTGCCCGCGCTGCCGCAGACCAGCTGCAGGCTGCCCTCGGGCAGGATGCCGGAGGCGATGATCTGCCGGACCACGGCCTCGGTGACGTACGCCGTCTGGCTGCCGGGCTTGACGATGCTGGGCAGGCCCGCGAGGAACGCGGGCGCGAGCTTCTCGAGCATGCCCCAGACGGGGAAGTTGAAGGCGTTGATCTGGACGGCGACGCCGGGGCGCGAGGTGTACAGGTGCTGGCCCACGAAGGTGCCGCCCTTGCCGAGCGGTTCGAGGGCGCCGTCGAGCACCACGGTGTCGTTCGGGAGCTCGCGCTTGCCCTTGCTCGCGAAGCTGAACATCGTGCCGATGCCGCCGTCGATGTCGACCATCGAGTCGCGCCGGGTGGCGCCGGTGCGGAGCGAGAGTGCGTAGAAGTCGTCCTTGAACCCGCTCAGGTGCAGGGCGAGCTCCTTGAGGAGCGTCGCCCGCTCGTGGAACGTCAGCCGCCGGACGGCGGGGCCGCCGACGTCGCGGGCGTGGGCGACCAGCGCCGCGAAGTCGAGGCCGTGGCTCGAGACGCGGGTGACCTCCTGCCCGGTGACGGCGTCCAGCACCGGTTCGCCGGCGTCCGTCCCGCGGAACCAGTGGCCCGCGACATAGCTCTCCAGCTGTGTGGTCACCGTCTGTGTGCTCACCGGCTCTGTGCTCACTGTGCGCATCCCCTCGGATCGGCCGATCGGCAGTGATCGGTTTCGGTCAGCCCCGGGCCGTTGTGCAACCCGCCGCGGCTGTGTCAATCTAGTACAGAACGATCGGTCAGTAAATAGTTCCAGCCGCGCCCTGGAGGTGCCCATGCCGGTAGCCGCCGAGCCAGAGCTCGAGGCGCGCTTCGAGGCCGTGATCAACCGCAAGGACCGCATCGAGCCCCGCGACTGGATGCCCGACGCCTACCGCAGGACGCTCGTGCGGCAGGTCGCCCAGCACGCCCACTCCGAGATCATCGGCATGCAGCCGGAGGGCGGCTGGATCGGCCGCGCGCCGTCGCTGCGGCGCAAGGCGATCCTGCTGGCCAAGGTGCAGGACGAGGCGGGGCACGGCCTCTACCTCTACTCGGCGGCGGAGACGCTCGGCGTCTCGCGCCAGGAGCTCACCGAGATGCTGATCAGCGGCAGGCAGAAGTACTCCTCGATCTTCAACTACCCGACGCTCTCGTACGCGGACATGGGCACCATCGGCTGGCTGGTGGACGGCGCCGCCATCTGTAACCAGGTGCCCCTGTGCCGCACCTCGTTCGGCCCCTACGGCCGGGCCATGATCCGCATCTGCAAGGAGGAGTCCTTCCATCAGCGGCAGGGCTACGAGCTGCTGACGACGATGATGCGCGGCACACACGAGCAGCGCGCCATGGTCCAGGAGTCGGTCGACCGGTTCTGGTGGCCCTCGCTGATGATGTTCGGCCCGCCGGACGACGCCTCGCCCAACACCGCGCAGTCCATGGCGTGGGGTGTCAAGACGCACACCAACGACGAGCTGCGCCAGCGCTTCGTCGACATGACCGTGCCGCAGGCGAAGGCGCTCGGGGTGACCCTGCCCGACCCCGACCTCGTCTGGAACGAGGAGCGCGGCGCGCACGACTTCGGGCAGCCGGACTGGGCCGAGTTCTGGGATGTCGTCAAGGGGAACGGGCCGTGCAACGCCCAGCGCGTTGCGCATCGCAAGAAGGCCTGGGACGACGGCGCCTGGGTCCGCGAGGCGGCGCTCGCCTTCGCAGGCAACGAGAGCAGCACTGACGAGAAGGTGACGGCATGAGCAGCCAGGTCAGCGGCGAGTGGCCGCTCTACGAGGTGTTCGTGCGCGGCAAGCGCGGCCTCAACCACGTGCACGTCGGGTCGCTGCACGCGCCGGACGACCAGCTCGCGCTGCGCCACGCCCGCGACGTCTACACGCGCCGCAACGAGGGCGTGAGCATCTGGGTGGTCCGTTCGTCCGCCATCACGGCGTCCAGCCCGGACGAGAAGGACCCGCTCTTCGCGCCCAGCGGGGACAAGGTCTACCGGCACCCGACGTTCTACGAGATCCCCGCCGACGTCCCGCACATGTAGGGAGAGCACGACATGCCTGACGTCCGGACGCACGAGCCCGACGACCACGACAACGCCTACTCGGGGCTGCTCGTCAACGACGCCCACTGGGCGTTCGGGACCGACTTCGAGGACCCGCTCGCCGGTGTGGACACCACCGTGCCCGACGGCGTGGACCCGGCGACGCTGGCGACCTACTGCCTGATGCTCGGCGACGACGCCCTGGTGCTGTCCCAGCGCATCGCGGAGTGGTGCAGCAACGCGCCGGACCTCGAGGAGGACATCGCGCTCTCGAACATCGCGCTCGACCTGCTCGGCCAGGCGCGGCTGCTGCTCGCCCGGGCGGCGGCCGCCGACGGTTCGCAGGTACCCACGCTGCCCGACGGCTCACCGGTCCCCGACGAGGACCGGCTGGCGTTCTTCCGGGACGCCCGGCAGTTCCGCAACGTCCGGCTCGCGGAGGTCCCCAACGGCGACTTCGCGCAGACGGTCGTCCGGATCCTGCTGTTCTCCTCGTGGCGCCTGGCGCTCCTGGACCGGCTGTCTGACCGGCTGACCCCGAGCCGCGACGCCGTGCTCGCCGCCGTGGCCGTCAAGGCCGTCAAGGAGCTCACCTACCACCGGGACTTCGCCGGCCGCTGGTTCCTCACCCTGGCCCGCGGCACCATCGAGTCACGACGGCGGCTGCTCGCGGGGCTCGATGAGCTCTGGCCGTACTGGTCCGAGCTCTTCGAGACGCACGACGTCGAGCGGGCCGCCGCGCGCTCCGGCGTCGGCGTCGACCCGGCGGATGTCGCCGCCGACGTCGAGGCGGTGCTCGACCAGGTGTTTGCGGCGAGCGGCGTCGACCGGCCGGAACTCTCCCCGCTCGCTGTGCCTTCGCTTGCCGAGACCCAGACGCACAAGGGCCGCGACGGACACCACACCGAGGCGCTCGGCGAGCTGCTTGCCGAGATGCAGGTCGTAGCCCGCGCACACCCCAGGGGGCAGTGGTGACCGCCGCGCTCCGCCACGCCTCGGTGCTCGCCCCGGACAGCGCCCAGGACCCCGTCCTCGAACGGGCACGCGCCGCCGCCTCCGTCGTCGTCGACCCGGAGCTGCCGATGCTCACGCTGGCCGACCTCGGGGTCCTGCGCGATGTCACCCTCGGCGCGGACGGCGCCGTCGTCGCCGCGATCACGCCCACCTACTCCGGGTGCCCCGCCATGGCCGCGATGCGCGACGACCTCGTGCGCGAGCTGCGCGCCGCGGGCTTCGCCGACGCGCGCGTGCGGGTGGTCCTCGAACCCGCCTGGACCACCGACTGGATCACACCCGCGGGACGGGCGGCGCTCGCGGCTGCCGGGATCTCGCCGCCCGGGCCCGCCCCGCGGCGGTCCGGACCGGTGCCGCTGCGGCTCACGCCCACGCGGCGCGCCGTCCGCTGCCCGCGGTGCGGGTCCGGCGACGTCGTCGTCGGCTCGGAGTTCGGCTCCACCGCCTGCAAGGCGCTGTACCGCTGCCAGGCCTGCCTGGAGCCGTTCGAGCACGTGAAGGAGATCTGACGTGGCAGCCACGTTCCACACGCTCACCGTGACCGACGTCGAGCAGCTCACCGACGACGCGGCCGCCGTCACCTTCGACCTGCCCGCCGAGCTGCGGGACGTGTTCGACTTCGCCGCCGGCCAGTCGCTCACGCTGCGACGCACCGTCGCCGGCGTCGAGCAGCGCCGCAGCTACTCGATCTGCGCGCCCGCGGGCAGCGCGCCCCGGATCGGCGTCCGCGAGGTGCCCGACGGTCTGTTCTCGACCTGGCTGGTGCGGGACGTGCGCCCCGGCGACCGGGTGGAGGTGCTGCCGCCGAGCGGCGGCTTCCGGGCCGACCCGGCGCAGGGCGGGCGGCACCTGTGCATAGCCGCGGGTTCGGGCATCACGCCGATGCTCTCGATCATGTCGACGGTGCTCGGCAACCCGGACTCCCGGGTGACGCTGCTCTACGGCAACCGCACCACCAGCTCCGTGATGTTCGCCGAGGAGCTCGCGGACCTCAAGGACGCCCACCACAACCGGCTCGACCTGGTCCACGTGCTGTCCAGGGAGCCGCGCGACGTCGAGCTGTTCTCGGGCCGGCTCGACGGCGACCGGCTGCGCGACCTGCTCACCCTCGTCGTGCCGGTCGGCGACATGGACCACGTCTGGCTCTGCGGGCCGTTCGGCATGCTCACCGACGCGCGAGCGGTGCTGGCGGAGTTCGGCGTCCCGGACGAGCGGGTGCACTTCGAGCTCTTCTGGGTCGACGAGCCCCCGCCTGAGCTGCGGCATCCGGACCGGGTGGTGGACGGCGCGACGAGCGAGGTGACGGTGATCCTCGACGGCCGGTCGACGACCAGCGCGATGTCGCAGGACAAACGGCTCCTCGACGCCGCGCAGGAGGTCCGCGCCGACCTGCCCTTCGCGTGCAAGGGCGGGGTCTGCGGCACCTGCCGCGCGAAGGTCTGCGCGGGCGAGGTCGACATGGTGCGCAACTACGCGCTCGAACCGGAGGAGGTCGCCGCCGGGTTCGTGCTGACCTGCCAGACGTACCCGGTCAGCGACGAGGTCACCGTGGACTTCGACGCATGAACAGGCTTCGGCGCATGACGGGCTTCGACGCATGACGGCGCCCCTCGTTGTTGAGGAGCACGACGACCGGGTGGTCCTGCGGCTGAACCGGCCCGAGGTCCGCAACGCCATCGACCGGGCGATGGTCGAGGCCCTGCACGCCGCGTGCGCCGCGCTGGAGGCCGCGCCGCGCGTCGCACTCCTGATCGGTACGGGCGGCACCTTCGCCGCGGGGGCGGACATCGCCCAGCTGCGCGAACGACGGCGGGACGACGCGCTCGCCGGCATCAACTCCGGCGTCTTCGAGCGGGTCCGGAAGCTGCCCATGCCGGTCATCGCGCTGGTGGACGGGTACGCGCTCGGGGGCGGCGCGGAGCTCGCGTACGCGTGCGACTTCCGGATCGGCACGCCCGCGACGAAGATCGGCAACCCCGAGCCGGGCCTCGGGATCCTCGCGGCGGCCGGCGCCGCCTGGCGGCTCAAGGAGCTCGTCGGCGAACCCCTGGCCAAGGAGGTGCTGCTGGCCGGCCGGGTGCTCGACGCCCAGGAGGCGCTCGCGGTGCGCCTGCTCAACGAGGTGGTCGACGCCGGCGACCTCGAACCGGCCGGGCACCGGCTCGCCGACCGCATCACCGCCCAGGCGCCGCTCGCCGTGCGGCTCACCAAGTCCGTCCTGGACGCGCCGCGCGACGCGCACCCGCTGGTCGACGACATCGCGCAGGCGGTGCTGTTCGAGACCCAGGACAAGACGGACCGGATGACGGCGTTCCTCGACCGCCGGAAGGGGAAGTCGTGACCGCCGACGTCGTACCGGAGCCTGTGCCGAAGTCCGTCGGCGTGTACGGCGGCGGGCGGATGGGCGCCGGGATCGCGCATGCCTTCGCGGTCGTCGGAGCGGCCGTCACCGTGATCGAGAACGATCCGACGTCGGCCCGGGCGGCGCACGAGCGGATAGAGGCGAGTCTCGCCAAGGCGGAGGCCAAGGGAGTGCGGGTCACCGGCACGTTCGAGGTGGTGACCGACGCCGCAGCCCTCGCCGGCTGCTCGCTCGTCGTCGAGGCGGTGCCCGAGCTGGTCGACCTCAAGCACGACGTCCTGCGGCGGATCGCCGCCGTGGCGCCCGGCGCGATGATCGGCAGCAACACGAGCTCCCTGTCGATCGACGCCCTGGCTGACGCACTGCCCGACCCGTCCCGCCTGATCGGCCTGCACTTCTTCAATCCGGTCCCGGTGAGCGCCCTGGTCGAGGTGGTGGTCGGACGGCGGACCGCGCCCGACCTGGTCGAGTCGGCCAGGGGCTGGGTCGCGGGCCTGGGCAAGACAGCCATCACGGTCAGGGACTCGCCGGGCTTCGCGAGCAGCCGGCTCGGGGTGGCGATCGCGCTGGAGGCGATGCGCATGCTGGAGGAGGGCGTGGCCGACGCCGCCGACATCGACACGGCGATGACGCTGGGCTATCGGCACCCGGTGGGCCCGCTGCGCACCACCGATATCGTCGGGCTCGACGTGCGGCTGCACATCGCCGAGCACCTCGAGCGCGAGCTGGGGCCGCGGTTCGCACCACCGCGGGTGCTCCGGGACAAGGTCGCGGCCGGCGAGCTGGGACGCAAGGCCGGCAAGGGTTTCTACGCCTGGTAACGCAATCTGGAGGAGCCGTTATGACCGACACCCCCGTCGTCGTCGACCGCAGGGACGCGGTAGCGACGATCACGCTGGACGACCCCGAGCACCGCAACGCGCTGACTGCCGCGGCCAAGGCGGTGCTGCGCGACGCTGTGGCGGACATCGCCGCGGACGAGCGGGTGCGTGCGGTGGTGCTCACGGGGTCGGCCAGGGCGTTCTGCCTGGGGCAGGACCTCGGCGAGCACGCGAGAGCGCTGGAGGGCGGCGCGGAGTCGGCGTTCGCGACGGTCCGCGAGCACTACATGCCCGTCGTCCGGAACCTGCTGACCATGCCCAAGCCGGTGATCGCGGCGGTGGGCGGCACCTGTGTCGGCGCGGGGCTCGGCCTCGCGCTGGCGTGCGACCACCGGGTCTTCGCGGACGGCGTCAAGCTGGCCACCGCCTTCGCCGGGATCGGGCTGACCTTCGACACGGGCCTGTCGGTCACGCTGCCGCGCGCGGTAGGGGACGCCCGGGCGAAGGAGCTGATGCTGTTCGGGCGCACCTTCACCGCCGAGGAGGCCATCAGCTGGGGCATCTCGGGCGAGACGGTCCCGGCCGAGGACGTGCTGCCCAGGGCCGTCGACCTCGCCCGGCAGCTCGCCGCCGGGCCGACCGCCGCGTTCGCGCAGAGCAAGCGCCTGATCGGGCAAGCGCCAGGCCTCAGCCTTGACGAGGCGCTCGAGGCCGAGGCGCTCGGTCAGATCGCGTGCGGCGCGACGAGCGATCACGTCGCCGCCGTCGCCTCGTTCCTGAACCGGGAGACACCGGTCTTCACGGGTCGGTGAGGGTGCGGTCCGCCAGGCCGCGCGTCTGTGGCCTGGCAGACCGCGTCGAACCGACCGTCAGCCCCTCGTCACGCGACCGCGAGGCGGTCGGCGATGAGGCGGTTCAGCGAAACGTGCTGCTCAGCCGCTTCGATGGCGAGGCGGCGGTGAGCCTCAGGCGGTATGCGGACCATGAACTTGCCGGAATACTCACGGTCCGCCAGCGGCTCGGGTACGGGTTCGCCTGAGGTGCGGAGGTCCTCGACAACGTCGGTGACGACCTGCATGAGTCCCAGGAGTGCGCCGGCGGGGCTGCTGTCGAGCCACGACAGGGACGCGAACTCGGCCACGGTGGCGACGTACTCGTCGTCAGCGGCCGAGAACTGGACGCGATAGGTGTAGTGGTCAGCGGTCACGGCTTCTTCTCCTTGCCTTGCTCTGTGTCGGTGGCCATTTCGGCGGTGTCCTGTGCCTCTTCAAGCTTGGCGATCGCGGCGAGGACCTGCCGCACCTGATAAGCCTTCGCCTTGCCGTGATCGTTCTGAATGTTGACGCGCGGGTCGCCGTGCCAGGGCGTCCTGAAGACGGCATGCGAGGACCCGCTCTGGCGCGCCTCGCCGAAGTAGTGCTCGCAAACCTTGAACAGGTCCGCGTACCGGACCCAGGCCGGGCTGGTGCGCATTGCCTCGACGATCCTGTTCAGCTTCCCCATGTCGCGACGATATCAATAGTGATACTACTCGGCCACGGCGAGAAGCGATCGGCACCGCGTCGTTCAGCTCCCGACGCTCAGCTCGCGACGGCGATCCGCCGTCGGGCCGCTGGCAGCTTGCCGATCAGACCGTGGCGCGGGCTGAACAGGTAGACCAGCAGGAACGCGGCGCCCTGCACGAGGACGACGAGCCCGCCCGAGGCGGCGTCGAGCCAGTAGCTGAGGTAGATGCCCACCACCGAGCAGGCCGCCGACAGCACGGGCGCGATCACGAGCATGCGTCCGAACCGGTCGGTGAGCAGGTGCGCGGTGGCGCCGGGGATGATCAGCATCGCCACGACCAGGATCACACCGACCACCTGGAGGGCGACGACGGCCGTCAGCGCGAGCAGCCCGAGCAGCAGGGCCCCGAGGAACCGGGGCGAGAGCCCGATCGCGTGGGCGTGCATGGGGTCGAACGCGTACAGCGTCAGGTCGCGGCGCTTGAGGACCAGGATCACGAAGGCGATCGTGGCCAGGATCGCGATCTGGACGAGGTCGGGGTTGGAGACGCCGAGGATGTTGCCGAAGATGATGTGGTTCAGGTCCGTGTTGCTCGGCGTGACGGAGATGAGGACGAGGCCGAGCGCGAAGAGGGTGGTGAACACGATCCCGATGGCGGCGTCCTCCTTGATCCGGCTCGTGCCGCGGATCGCGCCGATGAGGGCGACGGCGAGGAACCCGAACACGAGCGCCCCGAGCGCGAACGGCGCACCGAGCACGTAGGCGATCACCACCCCGGGCAGGACGGCGTGGGAGACGGCGTCGCCCATCAGCGACCAGCCGACCAGCACGAGCCAGCACGACAGCAGCGCGCAGACGACGGCGGCGATGACCGTCGTCACGAGGGCGCGGACCATGAAGTCGAACTGCAGCGGCTCCAGCAGGAGGTCGAGGAGGCTCATGCGGATCCCTCCCTGTCGAAGGCTCTGTCGAGCACGTCCAGCCCGAACGCTCGGGCCAGGTTGTCCGGTCGCAGCGCCTCCGCGACCCCGCCGTGGAACAGGACCCGGTGCAGCAGGAGCACCGCCTCGTCCGCGAGCCGGGGGAGGGCGTGCAGGTCGTGGGTGGAGACCAGGACGGTCCGGCCGTCGTCGGCCAGCTCTCTGAGCAGCCGCACGATGGTGGCCTCCGAGCGTTTGTCGACACCGGCGAAGGGCTCGTCCAGCAGGAGGATCCGGGCGTCCTGCGCGATGCCGCGGGCGACGAACGCGCGCTTCCGCTGCCCGCCCGAGAGCTGCCCGATCTGCCGGTCGGCGTAGCCGGTGAGCTCGACCCGCTCCAGGGCCTCGGCGACGGCGGCATGGTCGGCGTGCCGGGCCCTCCGGGTCAGGCCCTGGCGGCCGTAGCGGCCCATCATGACGACGTCCCGGACGGAGACGGGGAAGGCCCAGTCGACGTCCTCGCTCTGCGGCACGTACCCGACCAGACCCTGCTTGCGGGCCGCGACCGGGGCGGCGCCGTCGATCAGGACGGTCCCGGTGTCGGGGCGGACCGTACCCATGATCGACTTGAACAGCGTCGACTTGCCCGACCCGTTCATCCCGACGAGCCCGGTCACCCGGCCGGGGGCGACGCTGAGGGACACGCCGTCCAGGGCCACCACCTCGCCGTAGCGGACGACGACGTCGGTCACCTGGATGGCGGGGCTCACGACGCGCTCCCGGTGAGCGCGTCGACGATCGTCGTGGCGTCGTAGCGGATCAGGTCGAGGTAGGTCGGCACCGGCCCGTCGGCCGCGGAGAGGGAGTCGACGTAGAGGGTGCCGCCGAACGCCGCGCCGGTCGCCTCGACCACCTGCTGCATGGGCTTGTCGGAGACCGTCGACTCGCAGAACACGGCGGGGACGTCGTTGGCCTCGACGAACTCGATGGCCGAGGTGATCTGCTGCGGGGTGGCCTGCTGCTCGGCGTTCACGGGCCAGATGTACTGCTCGGTCAGCCCGGCGTCGCGAGCGAGGTAGGAGAACGCGCCCTCGCAGGTCACCAGCGCCCGCTGGTTCTCGGGCACGGCCGACAGCCCGGTGACCAGCTCGTCCTGCACCTTCTGCAGCTTCGCCTGGTACTCGGCGCCGTTGGCCGCGTAGTCGTCGGCGTGCGCCGGGTCGAGCTCGGCGAACGCGTCGACCATGTTGTCGACGTAGAGCTGGACGTTCACCGGGCTCATCCACGCGTGCGGGTTCGGTTTGCCCGCGTAGGCGTCCTCCGTGATGTCCAGCGGTTCCACGCCGTCGGACACGACGACGTGCGGCACGTCCACCGACTCGACGAACTGCCCGAACCACGACTCGAGGTTGAGCCCGTTGTCCAGGATCAGGTCGGCCTCGGACGCCTTCGCGATATCGCGCGGCGTCGGCTCGTACCCGTGGATCTCCGCGCCGACCTTGGTGATCGACTCCACACGCAGGTGGTCGCCGGCGACGTTCTGCGCGACGTCGGCGAGCACGGTGAACGTCGTCAGCACGACCGGCCGGTCGTCAGTCCCCGACCCCTGCGCGGAGGCCGCGCATCCCGACGTCGCTCCCGCGACCATGAACAGGGGGAGTGCGAGGCGGACGGCGGCGACGGCGCGGCGAGTGCGGGGCATGGCATGACCTTAAAAGTTCGGACACCCGAACACAAGTACTCGCGGACCCAAACTTCTGCCCGGGGTGTGGCTCTTCGCGCTCCTCACGCCGACCTCATGCCGGCCTCATGTCGGCCCCGCACCTGTCTCACGTGAGCGGTCCGGGCGGAAAGTTAGGTTAACCTCACCTCACAACGCTCGAACGCTCCGTGACCGCGGGGCACCGCAGCACGACCTCAGGAGACCCGTGGTTACCACTGGAACGCGCGCTGGAACACGCGCTGGAACGCGCGCACGCTCGGCGGCGCTCGCCGCCGCCGTCCTCGTCGGCCTCACCGGATGCGGGGCGTCCGAGGTCGTGGAGCCCGCCCAGGCGGCGCCGGCCGGCGAGGGCCGCACCGAGTACCCGCTCACGCTGGAGAACTGCGGCCAGGAGGTCACCGTCGAGTCGGCCCCCGCGCGGGTGGTGTCCCTCGACCAGGACTCCACCGAGATCCTGCTGTCGCTCGGCCTCGAGGACCGGATCGTCGGCACGGCGTCCTGGACGGACCCCGTGCTGGACTCGCTCGCCGAGGCGAACGAGGACGTGCCGCGGCTCGCCGACAACGCCCCGACGTACGAGGTGCTGCTGGGCGCGGACCCTGATTTCGTCACGGCGTCGTTCGGGCGGCACTACAACACCGAGGGGGGCGTGGTCTCCCGCGAGCGGCTCGGGGAGACCGGTATCAGCTCGTACCTCTCGCCGACCGACTGCGACAACGGCCGGAGCGTCAACGGCGGTACCCCTCGCACGACGCCGCTCACCGTCGACGCGCTGTATCAGGAGATCCAGGAGCTGGCGGAGGTCTTCGACGTCGCCGACCGTGGCGAGCGCCTGGTCGCGGACCTGCAGCAGCGCGCGGCGGCCGCGACCGAGGGGGTCGACCTCGAGGGGCGGACCGTCATGTTCTGGTTCGCCGACACCAAGACCCCGTACGTCGCCGGCCGGTCGGGGGCACCGGCTCTCCTGGCGACGACGACCGGGATGGCGAACGTCTTCGACGACGCGGAAGACGACTGGATCGCGACGGGCTGGGAGAGCGTGGTCGAGCTGGAACCCGACATCCTCGTGCTGGGCGACCTGCAGCGTGACCGGTTCCCCGGGGACCGCCTCGACGACAAGGTCGAGTTCCTCGAGAGCGACGAGCTGACCAGCACCCTGGACGCAGTCCAGGAGGAGCGGTTCATCCCGCTGCACGGTGCGGAGCTGAACCCGTCCATCCGGTTCGTCGACGGTCTGGAGAAGATCCAGGCGTGGTGGCTCGCGAACCAGGACGAGCTGAACAGGGACCAGCCCTGAGCACGAAGCCGCTCGCCGTCGCGGGCCTGTCGCTCGGCGGGATCGTCCTGCTCGCCCTGTCGGTGGGGGTCGCCGTCACGCTCGGACCTGCCGACGTGTCGCTCGTGAACGTGCGGGACATCCTGTTGAACCACCTGGGGTTCGCCGACATCCCGGTGCGGGTCTCGGAGGACGCCATCGTGTGGCAGGAGCGGCTGCCGCGCGCGCTCGTCGCGGCGGCCTGCGGCTCCGGGCTCGGCCTGTGCGGGGCGATCCTGCAGTCGCTGCTGCGGAACCCGTTGGCGGACCCGTTCGTGCTCGGCGTCTCGTCGGGCGCCTCCACCGGGGCTGTCGTGTTCGGGATGCTCGGCCTCGGCGGCGGGGCGCTGGGCCTGTCCGGCGGCGCGTTCCTCGGCGCCCTGGTGGCCTTTGGTCTCGTGCTGCTGCTGGCGCGTTTCGCGAGCGGCGGCACGTCAGGGGTGATCCTCGCGGGCGTGGCGAGCACGCAGCTCTTCTCGGCGCTGACCTCGCTGGTCATGTTCGCGTTCGCGGACTCCGACGAGGTCCGGGGCGTGATGTTCTGGCTCCTTGGCTCCCTGGAGGGGATGCGGTGGGACGACGTCGTCCTGAGCACCGTGGTGGTCGCGATCGGCGCGGTCGTCTGCGTCGCCTCGGCCCGCACGCTGGACGCCTTCGCCTTCGGTGAGGACGTCGCGGCATCCCTCGGGATCGCGGTGGCACGGACCCGGGTCCTGCTGCTGGTCCTCACGGCCCTGCTCACCGCGACGCTGGTCAGCATCGCCGGCGCCGTCGGCTTCGTGGGACTCGTGCTGCCGCACGCCGCGCGGCTGCTGTTCGGGCAGCGGCATGCGCGGGTGATCCCGGCGACCATCGTCCTCGGCGCGGTGTTCATGGTCTGGGTCGACGCCGTCTCCCGGGTCGCCTTCGCGCCCACACCCCTGCCGGTCGGTGTCGGGACCGCGCTCGTGGGTGTCCCGGTGTTCGTGCTCCTGCTGCTGCGTAGAAGGGGACGCGCATGACGCTCCAGACCCGAGACGTCTCCTGGCGGCGCGGCGGGACGCTCGTCCTCGACGGCGTCACGCTGCGACCCGAGCCAGGGTCGACCATCGGCCTGCTCGGTCCCAACGGCTCCGGCAAGTCCTCGCTCCTGCGGCTGCTGCAGGGCATCGCGAAGCCCGACGCCGGGACGATCACGCTGGACGGCATCGACCTCGCCCGGCTGCGCCGCCGCGAGATCGCCAGGGCCGTCGCGAGCGTCACCCAGCACGCAGACACGGACGTCGACATAGTGGTGTGCGACGTCGTCCGGCTCGGTCGCACCCCGCACCGGTCAGCCCTCAGCGGCGAGCTCGCGCGGGACGAACGGGTCGTCGCCGAGGCGCTGGAGCAGGTCGGGCTCACCGCCAAGGCGGGCCATCTCTGGCACACCCTGTCCGGCGGTGAACGCCAGCGGGCGCACATCGCCAGGGCACTGGCCCAGGAGCCGCGCGAGCTGCTGCTCGACGAGCCGACGAACCACCTGGACATCCGCCACCAGCTCGAGCTGCTCGAGCTGGTGGCGGCGCTGCCCCTGACCGCGATCGTCGCCCTGCACGACCTCAACCTCGCCGCGATGTTCTGCGACACGGTGGTCATGCTCCGGCAGGGTCGGGTGGTCACCGCGGGTCCGCCGGCGGACGTCCTGACCGCCGAACTCATCGCCGAGGTCTACGGCGTCCGGGCCCGCGTGACCCACGACGACGGCTCGGGCCGGCCGACGGTCACCTTCCAGCCGGGCCCGCTCGAGCGGTCAGGTCTGCCCGGCTGATCAGGCGGGCACGGGTCAGGCGGGCACGGGTCGGACAGGCCCAGGGATCTCGCCCGAGCCGCGCACGATGAGGCGGGTCGGCACCACCACCTGTCGCGCGGGGCTGGTGTCACCCTCCAGGTGCGCGAAGAGCCGCTCCGCCGCGAGGCGGCCGATGCGGTCCGGGTCCTGCGCGATGGTCGTCACCGCGGGCTTCATGAGGTCGCCCGTCTCGACGTCGTCGAACCCGACCAGGGCGATGTCCTGCTCCCGGCCGAGCTGCTGCAGTGCCCGGATGGTGCCGATCGTGATCAGGTTCTGGCTCGAGAAGATCGCGGTCGGCGGGTCGGGGAGCGCGAGGAGCGTGCGGACGACGGCGGTGGCGCTCGCGTCGTCGTGCAGGCCGAGCACCATCAGGGCGGGGTCGGCGTCGATCCCGGCCGTGGCGAGCTCCGTCAGGTAGCCCTCCCGGCGCAGGCGCGCCGTCTCTATGCGTTCGAGGTCGCCGAGGAACGCGATCCTCCGGTGCCCGTACGAGACCAGGTGGCGGACCGCGTCGCGTGCGCCGTCGACGTTCCCCGTCACGACGCTGTCGGTCTCGATACCGTGCGGCGTCCGGTCGACGCACACCAGCGGCGTCCCGCGGTCGACGTGCACCCGCAGGTACGACTGGTCGTCCCGCACCGGCGTGACGATGAACCCGTCGACCCGGCGCCGGGCGAGCGCGGTGACCGCCCGCAGCTCCGCGGCCGGATCGTCCTCCAGGCTTGCCGCGAGCACCGCGTACCCGTACTCGGTGGCCACCCGTTCGATCGCCCGGTGCACCTGCGCGGCGAACGGGTTGGCGACGCTGGAGACGAGGAGGCCGAGGGTGCGGGAGCGGCCGTCGGACCGGCGCAGGTTGCCGGCCTGCAGGTCCGGCTCGTAGTGCAGGTCCGCAGCGGCCCGGTTGACGCGCTCGGCGGTCGCGGGGGAGACGTTGGGCTCGCCGTTGATGACCCGCGAGACGGTCTTGATGCCGACGCCGGCGACACGCGCCACGTCGCGCATCGTGGGCCGCCGTTGGCGTACCGACGGCGAGGATTCGTCTGACACCGATGTCATATCTGGGTCGCTCCTTTGCGTTGTTGCCTTGACCCTACCGGGAGTTTCGGTTAGTCATAGACCTGACAACGTTGTCGGGCAACCGGCCCCACGAAGGAGTTCGACGGTGAACACACTGACCAATGACCGACCCGCGCTGCGCCGCGGCATCGCACTGACCGGCGCGCTCGCGCTCGGGGCGCTCGGCCTCACCGCGTGCGGCGGCAGCGACAGCGGTGACAACGGTGTCGGCGTCTCGCTGATCGTCAAGACGACGACCAACCCGTTCTTCGTCGCGATGCAGGACGGCGCGGAGGCGGCCGCCGTCGACCACGGCGTCGACCTGACCATGGCCGCCGGCAAGGCGGACGGCGACGAGGAGACCCAGATCCAGGCGATCGAGAACGCGATCGCGCGGGGCGACGCGGGCATCCTCATCACGCCGAACGGCCCGTCCGTCGTGGACGCGCTGAAGAAGGCGCGCGACGCGGGGCTGTACGTCATCGCCCTGGACACGCCGCCCGACCCCGCCGACGCCGTCGACATCACCTTCGCCACCGACAACCGGCAGGCCGGCGTGCTGATCGGCGAGTGGGCGGCCGCCCAGCTGGACGGCGAGAAGGCCACCATCGCGCTGCTCGACCTCTTCGACGACAAGGTCGTCTCTGTCGACTACGACCGCGACCAGGGATTCCTCGAGGGCATGGGGATCGACGTCGCCGACCCGAGCACCAACGGCGACGAGGCCCCCACCGGGACCTACAGCGGTGGGGACTACGAGATCGTGGGCAACGAGGCGAGCCAGGGCGCCGAGGACGGCGGGCGCACCGCCATGGAGAACCTGCTCACCAAGAACCCGGACGTCAACGTCGTCTACACGATCAACGAACCCGCCGCGTACGGCGCGTACCAGGCGCTGGAGGCAGCGGGCCGGGAGAAGGACGTCGTCCTCGTCTCGGTCGACGGCGGCTGCGCGGGCATCGACAACGTGCAGGAAGGCGTGATCGGCGCCACGAGCCAGCAGTACCCCGTGAAGATGGCGGAGCTGGGTGTCGAGGCGATCGCCCAGCTCGCCAAGGACGGCACCAAGCCGGAGACCACCGAGGGGCTCGACTTCTTCGACACCGGCGTCGCGCTCGTGACGGACACGCCCGCCGACGGCGTCGAGTCCATCGACTCGGCAGCCGCGGCCGACCTCTGCTGGGGCTGACCATGAGCACATCCACCCTGCCCGCGCCGGCCAATCAACCGGCTCAAGAACCGGCCGCCGAGTTCCTCGACCGCCGCACCCGGCTCGAACGCGCGCGCGGCATGCTGCACCGCTACCCGGCGCTGAGCCCGGCGATCGTGCTCATCGTGTCCGTGATCGTCTTCGGCCTCCTCAACGACCGGTTCTGGGCGCCCGGGAACCTGTCCCTGATCACGCAGCAGGTCGCGGTCGTGGGAACCCTCGCCGTCGCCCAGACGCTCGTGATCCTCACCGCGGGTATCGACCTCTCGGTCGGCGCGACGATGGTCCTCGCCTCGATGGTCATGGCCCAGATCACGACGTCGGCGGGGGCATCGCCCGTGGTGGCGCTGCTGCTCGGGCTGCTCGCCGGACTCGCCGCGGGCGGCCTCAACGGCCTGCTCGTGACCCGCTTCAAGCTGCCACCCTTCATCGCGACGCTGGGCACGCTCAACATCTACCTCGCGGTCACGCTCCTGTACTCGCACGGGGCCACCGTGCGTGGCGGCGACATGCCCGCTGCCATGACCTGGACGGGAACCACGTTCCCGGTGTTCGGCGTGCGGGTCTCCACGGGCGTGATCCTCATGCTCGCCGCCTACCTCGTGGTGGCGTTCGTGCTCTCGCGGACCGCCTGGGGTACGCACGTCTACGCGGTGGGCGACGACCGCGACGCCGCCCGGCTGTCGGGTATCAGCGTCAATCGTGTGCTGGTCAGCGTGTATCTCGCCGCCGGGGCGATCCTCGCGCTCGCCGCCTGGATCCAGATCGGGCGGGCCAACGCCGCGAGCCCCAACGTCGGCGTCGACATGAACCTCGACTCGATCACCGCCGTCGTCATCGGCGGGACGAGCCTGTTCGGCGGCCGGGGCACGGTCTGGGGCACCCTGCTCGGCGCGCTCATCGTCGGGGTGTTCCGGAACGGGCTGTCGCTCGCCGGCCTCGACGTGCTCTACCAGACCCTCGCCGTGGGCGTCCTCGTGATCGTCGCGGTCTCCCTCGACCAGTGGATCCGGAAGGTGCGCAAGTGACCACCACCGACACCGACACGGCCCCGGACGCGACCCCCGGCACGACGAGCGCAGCGGCCGGCGGGCCGGCGACGGACGAGCGGAAGCCCGTCCTCCAGGCCCGCGGGCTCGTCAAGACGTTCGGCCACGTGGTCGGGCTCGACGGCGTGGACATCGAGCTCTACCGCGGCGAGGTGCTCGCGATCATCGGCGACAACGGCGCCGGCAAGTCGACGCTGGTCAAGTGCCTGACCGGCGCCGAGGTCCCCGACCGGGGCGAGGTCCTCCTCGACGGCCGGCCGGTGCACTTCAAGCGCCCGCAGGACGCGCGGGCGGCCGGGATCGAGACCGTCTACCAGACGCTCGCCGTCGCCCCGTCGCTCGACGTCGCCGCGAACCTGTTCCTCGGCCGCGAGGTGCGGCGCAAGGGCCCCCTCGGCTCGGTGCTGCGCATGACCGACCGCGCGGGGATGCGGGAGCGGGCCCGGCGCGAGCTGCGCGAGCTCGGCATCTCGACGCTGCAGGACGTGACGGTTCCCGTCGAGAACCTGTCCGGCGGGCAGCGCCAGGCGGTCGCCGTCGCGCGGGCGGCGGCCTTCGGCTCGAAGGTCGTCGTCCTCGACGAGCCGACGGCGGCCCTCGGCGTCCGCGAGTCGGGTCAGGTGCTGGAGCTGGTGCGGACCCTGCGCGACAAGGGCGTGCCGGTGATCATCATCAGCCACAACATGCCGCAGGTCTTCGAGGTCGCCGACCGGATCCACATCCAGCGGCTCGGCAGGCGTGCGGCGACGATCACGCCGCAGTCGCACACCATGACCGAGGCGGTGGCGATCATGACGGGTGCCGCGGAGGCCTGACGGCGCCGTCCCTGGATCCGCCTCAGGGACCGCCCCTCACCTGCGCAGGCGGGTGAGGGGCGGACCGGCTGCATCATCAAGGTCCGTGTACGGGGTGGCCATGTCGGGCTGGGTAGCGGCGGCCCCGGAGCCGTCCGTACGGTTGATGACCGTCCACGGCACGGTGGAGACTGGCCGTATGACCGGCCCGCACGCACAGGTTCACGCACAGGTCTACGCCGCGCTGGAAGACCAGCGCAGCGCAGCCGAGCAGGACAAGATCAGCCGGCGGCTCCCGTCGGACAGCGGTCTCGACGTGATCGGCGTCCGGATGAAGCAGGTGTTCGACACCGCCAAGGACTGGACGAGCATGGACCTGGCGCAGGCCCCCGAGCTGCTGTCCAGCTCGTGGTACGAGGTCCGCATGGTCGGCGTCTCCGTCCTTGACTTCAAGGCACGACGACGCGGCCTGAGCGACGACGACCGGCGGCGGCTCTACGAGACCTACCTCGACAACCACGAGCTCATCAATCTCTGGGACTTCGTGGACCGGGCGGCACCGCGAGTCGTCGGTTGGTACCTGCTGGACAAGTCCCGCCGGCCGCTGTTCGATCTCGCGCGGTCCGACAAGGCGATCGAACGGCGAACCGCGATCACCGCCTCCTTCTGGCTCATCCGGCAGGGCGACCTCGACGACCCGCTGAAGCTGGCCGAGCTGCTCCTGGACGACCCCAGCGAGCTCGTCACCAGACCGGTCGGCACGGCGCTGCGCGAGGTCGGTAAGCTCGACCAGGAGCGACTGCGGGACTTCCTCGCGGCCCATCGAGGCCGGATGAGCCGTCCTACCGTCCGGCTGGCCACGTCCCTGCTCCCGGACGCGGTCTGACAGCCCGTCCGGTGGGCGCCCGGTGAGCGCCCACCGGAACCGGGCGGCTCAGACCGCGGCGGGGTCGGTGGTGGAGATGTCCGTGCTGGAGATGTCCGTGGTCGCGGCGAGCTCACGGCCCGCCTTGAACTCGCCGGCCAGGGCCCGGAGACGGGCGTCCGCGAGCGACACGGAGTCCGAGCCGAGCAGCTGGTGCAGCGGCGCGTCGCCGGTGGTCGCGACGGTGATGATCGCCGCGGCGGCCTTCGCGGGGTCGCCGAGCTGGGTCCCCGGCATGTCAAGGTGCTGCTCGACCATCTCGCGGACGGCGGGGTAGGCGTCGCTGGTCGACGAGGGCAGGCCGAGCGAGACCGGACGCAGGAAGTCGGTGCGCATGTAGCCCGGCTCGACGGTGTTCACCCGGATGCCGTGGTCCGCGACCTCCGCGGCCAGGGACTCCGAGATCGCCTCCAGGGCGAACTTGCCGGCGCCGTACAGGCCCCAGCCGGGGAACGGGACCAGCCCGACGATCGAGGACACGTTGATGACGTGGCCGCTGCGGCTCGCCCGGAAGCCCGGCAGCACGGCGCGCAGTACGTTCCAGACGCCGAAGACCTGGACGTCGAACATCGTGCGGGCGTCGGCGTCGGAGACCTCCTCGACGGCGGCGAGGTAGCCGTACCCGGCGTTGTTCACGACGACGTCCAGGTCGCCGAAACGCTCCGTGGTGGCGGCGACCGCCTGCGCCACCTGGCCCTCGTCGGCGAGGTCGACCGCGAGGGGGAGCAGCCGGGACGTGTTGATGCCGTCGAGGGCGCCGGTCAGGCGCTCGGTGGAGCGGGTGGTCGCCGCGACGTTGTCGCCGCGCCCGAGCAGCTGCCGGACGAGCTCGAGCCCGAGGCCGCGCGAGGCGCCGGTGACGAACCAGGTGGCGGGACGGTCGGTGGGGTAGGTCATGGTGGTCTCCTCGGTGTGCTGAGCGGGGGGATTGCTGAGTGGCTGCCCGGCTCGGTGTGCCGGCACATCAAGACTCCGTCCGGGAAACCCGCTGCGGGGCGGCACAGCTGGCCCCCCTCGTCCTGGCCCCCCTCGTCCTGGCCCCCTCGTCCTGGACCAGTCGTGCCTAGGACTCAGCGGTCCACCCAGGACGGGTGCACCGAGGCGAACCGGTGCCCAGAATGAAGGCATGTCGGAGAAGAACACGGAGCTGGCGGACTTCCTGCGCCGGGCGCGCGGCCAGTGCGACGCGTCGCGGGCGGGCCTGCCCGCGGACGGCCGGGTGCGCCGGGTGCCGGGCCTGCGCCGCGAGGAGGTCGCGTTCCTGGCCGGCGTCTCCACCGACTACTACGCGCGGCTGGAGCAGGGCCGGCGCATCGTGCCGTCGCCGTCGGTGGTCGACGCCATCGGCCGGGCGCTGGGTCTGGACGAGGCGGGACGCGCCCACCTCGCGGACCTGATCGGCCTCGGCACTGTGCCTCCGTCGCCGCGCACGCGTCCCGTCCAGCGGGTCCGCCCGGGCCTGTACCAGCTGCTCGACGCACTGGCCGACGTGCCGGTGCTGGTGCTGGGACGCCGCGCCGACGTGCTCGCGCAGAACCGGATGGGCAAGGCGCTCTTCACCGACTTCGAGCGGTTCCCGGCCCCGCAGCGCAACTACGCGCGCTGGATGTTCCTCGACGAGGACGCGCGGTCGCTGTTCGTCGACTGGGAGGAGCAGGCCCGCATCGCCGCGGAGAACCTGCGGCTGGAGGCCGGGAACGACCCGGCGGACCGGGCGACGGCCGAGCTGGTCGCGGAGCTGAGGAAGTCCAGCGCCGAGTTCGACAGGTGGTGGGACGAGCACCGGGTCAACCAGCGCACGCACGGGTCCAAGCGGCTGCGCCATCCGCTGGTCGGCGACCTCACGGTCGAGTACGAGACGCTGATGCTCCCGGGCGACCCGCACACGACGCTGTACGCCTACTCGACCGAGGCGAGCTCCCCGTCGCAGCGAGCGCTGAGCCTGCTCGCGAGCTGGTCGCTGACGGGTGACGGCGCCTCGCCTTCTGTCTGAGCGCCGGGTCAGCCGCGCGAAGGCAAGGCTGTGATTCTGCGGAACCCGCGGGGCGTCCGGGCGGAGCAGGTAGGGCTCGCGGTGCGCCACCGCGCTTTTCACGATGGCCGCGCGGATCTAGCCTTGCTGCCACCACCTGGTGCCTGACCGAGCTCGACCCGGACGAGATGACGCTCGACCACGTACGAGGAGTCCTCCGGGACGGACCTCCCACCACGTCGCGCAAGGAGGCGGTAGCACGATGAGCACCTTCGTACTGATCCACGGCGGCGGGGACGTCGGCTGGCACTTCCACCGGGTCGAGGCCGAGCTGCGAGAGCGTGGACATGACGTCGTGGCCCCCGACCTTCCGGCCGACGACGACTCGAAGACCCTCGTGGACTACGCGGACGTCGTCGTGGAGGTCGTCGGCTCGAAGCGTGACCTGGTCGTCGTCGGCCACTCGTTCGGTGCGTTCACCGCACCGCTCGTCGCCGAACGTCTGCGCGCGGATGCGCTGGTCCTGCTGGCCGGGATGATCCCGGCGCCGGGGGAGTCGCCGGACGACTGGTGGGCGAACACCGGCTACGGAAACGCGGTGGCGGAGGCGGCCGAGCGGGACGGTGGCCTGACCGGCAGCGAGGACCCGTACGTGAGCTTCTATCACGACGTGCCACGGGAGATCGCGGAGGAAGCGATGAGCAAGGAACGTGCGCATCCGTCGAGCGCCGCGTCCGCCGCGCCCTGGCCCCTGGTCGCGTGGCCCGACGTGCCTACCAGGTTCCTGCTCTGCAGCGAGGACCGCTTCTTCCCGCCGGACTTCTTCCGCCGGCTGGTTGCCGACCGCCTGGGGATAGTGCCCGACGAGATCGTCGGCAGCCACTGCGTCGCGCTGGGCCGGCCCGTGGAGCTCGCGGACAGGCTGGAGGCGTACGCGGTGGCCGTCACGGGATAGCGAGGCGGATTCGGCGGATCGAGACGTTCGACCCCTGCAGACGTTCGACCCCTGCGGTGCCTTGTCCGCATCTATGCTCTCTCCATGCTGCGTGATCCGGACGAGGGCTCCGCACTCGTATTCGATCTGGTCGAGCACGACGAGCCCGATCCGGACCGTTCGCCCGCAGTTCCCGGTGTGGACGGAACGGTCCAGGTGGCGGCCCCCGTTGCCTCGGACGACGCCGACCGCGGGCCGGACGCGCCGCGCGAGGCGGGCGCTCGGTGGCGGACCGTCCTGACGGCTGCGGCAGTCCTGGCGATCGTCCTCGGGACGGGTATCGCCTCGGACGGCGTGCGGGACGCCGCGCGGATCGAGCGGATGCGCGACTTCGGCGGCGCTGTCGAGGACGTGTCGGCGCCGCTGACGGAGAAGTGGGTGTGGGACGGGACCGTCGGCATCGGCCAGGACTGGGACGGGGTCGAGGCGGTGGTCCTGGGGGACGTCCTGGCGTTCCGGTCCGGCCGTGATCTGATCGCGCTCGATCCCGCGACGGGCGAGGACGCCTGGGTCGTACCGCTCGGCGACGATCCGGCGTGCGGGCCGATAGGTATCTCGCCCTACGAGGGCACATCCGCCCGGTCGGTATCGATGATGGTGTGCCTGTACGGCGCAGCAGC
Source organism: Promicromonospora sp. CA-289599 (assembly GCF_050936155.1). Classification (NCBI taxonomy): domain Bacteria; kingdom Bacillati; phylum Actinomycetota; class Actinomycetes; order Micrococcales; family Promicromonosporaceae; genus Promicromonospora; species Promicromonospora sp. CA-289599. Next base: position 86,672 of record NZ_JBNJNI010000002.1, on the reverse strand, counting down.
GGACCGCGAGGTCGTGACCGTGCTGCCCGACGGCACGGTCTCCGCACCGCGGACGCTCGCTCCCTCGGATGCCCGCAGGCACGGCCCGGCCCGGCCGGGACCCGACGGGACGATCCTGCGGGCCACGCGGATCGGGCCGGAGTCACAGGTGGACCTGGGCGACGCGGAGTGCACGGAGACAGGAGAGTGCGGCGGGATCGTCGCCGCCGGGCGCGACGTCGAGCTCCGGGCCGAGGATGCCGTCACGGGGGAGGAGCTCTGGACCGTGACCGTTCCGTTCGAGGAGGCAGAGGCCTGGGAGTGCATGGACGCTTCCTGGGAGGACCAGAGCGGCGGACTGGCCTTCGACGGGCAGCTTCACCCGGACGCGTTCGGTGCGCGGGTGACCTCCGACCTCGTGCAGCTGTCCGGGTGCGGCGTCGAGGCCGCGGTCACCCCGGACGGAGTGCTGCTGAGCCCCGAGCTCCGACAGGGGACGGGCTACGTGGAGAGCCTTGCCCTGGGCGGTTACGTGTGGCTGGGCTACAACGGTCCGGGACGCACCGTCGTCTACGCCGACGACGGCACCGTCGTCGTCGAACTTGCCGGTCATGTGCGCGGTCCGAGGGCCGCGGACGGAGTCGGCCCGGACACGTTCCTCGGATCCGACGAGACGGGGCAGCGCCTGCTCGCCTACGCCGCGGACGGCGTCCCACGTTGGGACGTCGGGGCGGAGGCTCTCGAACATCGGTTCCTCGCGCAGGTGGGCCGGACGGCGGTGGTCACCGCGCCGGGTGCGGGCGTGCGCGGGCTCGACATCGACACGGGCGCGGAGCGATGGCGGTGGGACGTCTCCGCAGGCGGCGACGAGGCGCTCGAGATCTTCACCGACGGCCGGGCAGTGCTGCTGCACCTGATCCAGATCGATTCCGGTATGCGCCGCATGGTGTCGCTCGACGCGGCGACCGGCGAGGTGCTCTGGCGGGAGAGCGACGAGGCCGCCACGGTCAGGCAGGACGTTGCCACGGGCAGGATCGACGACGAGCAGATGCCCGTGGTGCTGGTCGCGGTGGACGGGCACCTGCTCGAGGTCGGCCGCACCGGCGTCCGGGGGCTCGGATGATGTCCGGGAGTGCCTCACCGACGTCGGCCAGGGCGGGCTGATCGGCGCCTTCGTCGCCCTCGGCTGCCTGGCGCTGCTGGCTACGGTCGGTCTCGCCGAACGAGCGCTCGCGCGCTTCGGGCAGCGGCGCGCGCCGTTCGAAGCACCTCCGCGAAGGTGGCGGTCGGCTGTGCGCCGGAGAGACCGTACCTCCGATCGACCACGAAGAATGGCACACCTGTGATGCCTAGTCGGCCCGCCTCGTCCTCGTCCGCGCGCACCTCGTCGGCGTAGGCGCTCGGGTCCGCCAGGACGGCGCGGACCTCGGCCTCGTCGAGCCCTGCGCGGCCGGCGAGTTCCACCTGGTGCTCCGGGTCGTAGATGCTGCGTTCGGCAGAGAAGTTGCCCTCGTAGAACACATTGAGCAGCGTGTCGCCGACACCTCGGCCGGCCGCCAGGTGCAGCAGTCTGTGCAGGTCGAAGGTGTTGCCGTGGTCGCGGAAGTCGACGAGGTAGTCCAGCCCCTCGGCACGGGCGAGGCGGGCAAGGTCCTCCTCGGCGGCGCGGGCCTGTTGCGGCGTCATGCCGTACTTCTTCGCGTGCTCCGGGCCAGTCGTCGGATGCGTCCCGGTCAGATGACGGTCGAGCTCGAAGGAGCGGTGGACCACCTCGACCTCATCACGGTGCGGGAACGCCGCCAGCGCCTTCTTGAAGCGTGCCTTGCCGATGAAGCACCACGGGCAGGACACGTCCGACCAGATCTCGACGCGCATCGCGCTTGCTCCTTGGGTTGTGAGGGTGCGCGCCGGCATCTGCCGCGTCGGCAGGTGGGGCGCTCGTATGTGGACGCTAGTCGTCCGCTTCTATGAAAGCATAAGCGGACGCCAGTCGTCCGAATGACTCTCGGGACGGCGGGCTGAGTCATCTGGCTCACAGTCACCCTCGGGAATTCGGACGACACTCGTCCGGTTAGGATGGGTGTACAAGCGGACGACAGTCGTCCGAATGGCTGGCGCCCGGTACAGCGCCAAGACACCCGAGGAGACATGGACATGAAGGACCTGGCTGAACTCACCCGCCGCCTGGACGCGCTGGAAGCCGTCGAGGAGATCAAGAAGCTGAAGGCGCGGTACTTCCGGTTCGTGGACGAGAAGAAGCACGACGAGCTGGCGGCGCTGTTCACGCCGGACGCCACGCTGGTGACCGACGGCATCACGTGGGGCTCACCGCGCGAGTTCGCGGACACCATCCGCGACCTGACGGGCGACGCCCCGTCGGTGCACCACGGGCACATGCCGGAGATCGAGATGCTGGGCGAGGACTCGGCGTCCGGCATCTGGGCGATGGAGGACCTGCTGACGTTCCCCGTCGGCCCCGAGGCCCCCGAGGGGCACAACGGCTACGGGCAGTACCGTGAGACCTACCGCAAGGTCGACGGCCGATGGCTGATCGACTCGGTACTGCTGACCCGCCTGCGCATGGACGCACTGGAGAACTGGGACCCGGATGCCTGACCTGGACGTCACCACCGATGTCCGCGCCGACGCGCGGCGCAACCGGCGCCAGCTGATCGTCGCGGCCCGGGAGGCCATCGCCTCCCGCGGCCTCGACGTCTCGGCGCTGGACATCGCCACGGCCGCCGGCGTCGGGGTGGGCACGCTCTACCGCCGGTTCGGCACCAAGGACTCGCTCCTGGACGCCGTCGTGGTCGGCCTCTACGACGAGATGCTCGACAGCGCGCAGGAGTGCCTTCGGGTCGACGACCCCTGGGAGGGGCTGACCCGGTTCGTGACAGAGCTGGCCGGTGCGCACCGCGACAGCCGTGGTGTGGCCGAGGTGACCGCCGCGTGCGACACCGTGCCCACTCCCGAGATCGCCGAGCGGACCACTGCCCTGCAGGACGCCGTCATCCGGCTCACCGACCGGGCACACACGGCCGGCGCTCTGCGCGCGGACGTGACCTGGCAGGACGTCATGATCGGCTCGCGCGCCGGCCTGGACACCGACCACTGCCTCGGCGTCGACGCCGGACCCGACGGCTGGCGCCGCGTCATCACGCTCCTGCTCGACGGGATGCGCGCCCCGGGGTACACGCCGCTGAACGGCACCGCACCCCACCTGCACGACAACTCCTAGCACCGGGCCGACCAGGCCGCGACCCATCCGGATCGTGGCTGGTTCCCGTGCGCCCAGAACTGAGTGAGGAAGAACTGGCATGAGAGCCATCGGTATGACGACGTTCGGCGGACCGGACGTCCTGCGCGAGCTCGACCACCCCGAACCCGCGGTGGGCGACGACGAGGTACGGATCCACGTGGCGGCCGCGACCGTCAACAACGGCGACCTCCTGATGCGGCGCGGTGAGGTGCACCAGCTGCGTCACGACGCCCCGTGGGTCCCGGGGATGGAAGCCGCGGGGGTGGTCGACGCCGTCGGAGTGCGGGCCGCGGACCGGTTCCGCGTCGGCGAGGCGGTCACGGCGCACGTGTGGCCGATCGACCCACGCGGAGGCGCCTACGGGGAGCTCGCCGTCGCCGACGTGAACAGGGTGGTGCGTGTACCCCGCGGTGCCTCAATCGCACAGGCGGCCACCTTGCCGATGAACGGACTGACCGCGTACCAGACCGTCGAGGCGATGGGCCTCGAGCGGCCAGGCACTGTGGCCGTGATCGGCGCTGCGGGCGCGGTCGGCGGCTACATCGTGCAGCTCGCCGTCGCCGCCGGCCACCGCGTGATCGCGGACGCCGCGGACACCGACCGGGCACTTGTCGAGAGCCTCGGCGCGCACGTGGTCGTCCCCCGTGGGGACGGCGTGGTCGACGCGATCCGCGCGGCTGTCGGCGAGGTGGATGCCGCTGCACTGGCCGCCATGCCGACGCTGGACGTGGCGGAGATCGTCCGGTCCGGTGGCGTCGTGGCGTCTGTCCTCGGCTTCAGCGACCCCGGCCAAGCCCAGTCCGCCCGCCGCCGCGTCCGGTTCGCTCCCGTGCTGGTGGACGCCATCGCCGACCCGGCACCGAGGCTCCGGCACCTCAGCGAGCTCACCGAGAGCGGCGAACTCACGCTGCGGGTCGCGGACGAACTCCCAGCCGAGGACGCGCCCGAGGCACACCGCCGCCTGGAATCGGGCGGTGTCCGCGGGAGGATCGTCCTCAGGTTCTGAGGCACTGCCGCGACCCTGGAGTGGGCCGGCGTCGGGCCGGCCCACTCCAGGGTCGCCAAAGGACCACCGTCTCGGTCATGGTCGGCACGCCAGCCGACCTGCCGTCCGCAGCCGTCACCGGGTCAGATGCGGGATCTGTTCACTCCTGGGAGTAGGTCAGTTCGGAGCGCACGGTGGCGCCGTGCACGTGATGCAGCCGACGTAGTTCCCAGATCGCGATGAGGACGCCGATCAGCGGCACCGGTACGGTCAACAGGTACCAGCCGAGCTCGCCGCCGCCAGAGAACGTGAAGTAGGTCGCCGCGAGGTCGCCGGACTCGGTGAGGCCGAGATCGAAGATCTCGAAACCGAGGAGGCCGAAGGCAAGGTAGGTGCCGAAGACGCCGATGGCGATGAGCGCGCGCATCGTCGGGTGCCCGTCGATGGCGCGGAAGTAGTTGGTGGCGATCGATCCGGAACCCGAGAGCACGATCCAGCCCATATAGAAGAGCAGACCGATCAACGCCCCCTGCAGCACGCAGGCCGCTATCCCCAGCGGCAGCAGTGCCAGGCCGGCCAGGACCTTCAGCGGCCACCACTCCTCGGGGAGGAAGAAGCTCGCGAAGGCAGCCACCGCGAGGGCGTCGACCAGCAGAAGCGGAAGAAGCACTCTCAACGGCGTCATGATCATCCAGCGCACCGGGGCGAACGCGATCTGGGCGCACTGGTACACCGCCCTTCGGTTCCCGGGCCGCGCTACGACGAGCAGGAAGACCGAGACGATCCACATCACGACGAGCACCAGGAGGAATGCGATCAGCCCATCGGCCATGGTCTCCAGCGGTCCCAGGACGGCCCAGTCCTCGACGGTGCGCTCGGCCGCGTCCCGGGGCAGGGCACTGAAGTACCACAGGGCGAGGAAGATCAGCATGCCGCCGGTGCCGCGCAACCCGGCGACGATCTCCATCGTTCGGTCCTTCTGCCCGCCGAAGAAGCTGTAGGTGGGCCGGACCATCTCGGTCCAGCCGTCCCGCGCCAGCTGGAATCCGACGCCCATGCCCTCGAACCAGGCTTTGACACCTTCGAACATGACAGGAACTCCTCGCACGGTTCGGATACCCAGGGACGGCGTCGCATCAGCGAGTGGCATCGAACGTTATTGAGCCGGTCGATCCGGCACAACGGAATCCGGGGTGAACCAGCGGGTGATCTGACGTGACGAGCGCTGGTGCTGACGCAGGTCAGGACTGAGCGAGAGGATCTCCAGGGTGTCTGATCGCGCATCGCGTGCAGGGCGTTGGCCACAGATTGGCCACACGCATTCGGAGATCGTGCGTCGCGGGTTTGTGGCTCGTCTCCCAACGTAGGTGGTCTTCGTGGGGTCCCGGTCAAGCCGTTGGATGCCGGAGGGGCAGGGGAACCACGGCCGGTTCCCTACCCCTCTGGTGTTCGGCTGGTGCCCGCCGGGGGCACTGCCTGAGCACTAACATCTGGACATGATGGACATCGGAACCTGGCCTGACTGGGTACGCAGCCTTGTGTTCGGCGCGAGCATGATCGTGGCGACGATCGCTGGCCTACGCACGGCTCGACGCTTCCGCGATGTCCCGGCCCCAGCGCGGCGCAGCCGCGCCTTGCCCGCCCACTGGCAGCCATCCGCGCCCACCGTCGTCGTCGACGAACCCGACGGGCCTGCCGGCTCAGACACCACAACGACCGCCGGCGAAGGGCTCCGGGCCCGCAAAGGCTGGGCCGGCCACTCATGACACGCCCGAGCCGGGACACACATTTCTGCCGCTAACCCACCCCAACGCCGCTCTCGATGGAACGAAAAACGCCCCTCACCTGCGTGAACAGGTGAGGGGCGATCTGTCGGGCTGACAGGATTTGAACCTGCGACCCCTTGACCCCCAGTCAAGTGCGCTACCAAGCTGCGCCACAGCCCGCGGTCGTTTCGAGCATGCTCGACACTACCGGGTTTGGCCCTTTGGGGCCGACGGAAATACTACCCCAACTCCAGCCCTGCGCCCGACCAGAAGGGAGCGTCACGGGCGCTGCGCGCGCCGCAGGTCGCGGACGAGCTCCGCACGGCTCTGCCCGTCGACGGCCTGACGCCACATCGGCGTGCCGGGGGCGCTGCGCCACGACTCGCTCAGAGGGCTGTTGTCGACGGCGTCGAACCCGAGGTCGTCGTAGAACCGGGTGACCAGCGCGACGGCCTCCGGGTGGTCGCTCGAGACGACCAGCGCCTTCCGGTCCGGGGCGCCTGCCGGCCTGGCCAGCCGGACGAGCGCCGGCAGCGCGTCGCTCGGGACCCGGATCGGGGAGCGGGCGTGGAACTGGACGTGCGTGAACGCCTTGGCCACCTTGGAGGCGGGCAGCTGTTCCTGCCGCAGCTCATGGACCGTCCTACGGCCCGAGTCGACCTCGGGCAGGTTCCCGTCGCGCCAGACCATGTAGTTGTTGTTGTCGAGCACGATCTTTCCGGCGAGCTCGTCGACCGGCAGTTCGACCGGCAGTGTGCCGGTGGGCGCGTACGGGAAGGCGATGAACGCGAAGTCGGCCGCCGTGGCGGCGTCCGCCGCCCACGCGGCACGGGCGCGGGACCCCAGCTCGCTGACGAGGCCCCGCAATGTCCTCGGCCCTCGTGAGTTGGCGATCACGACGTCGTAGCCCGCTCCGATCGCGGCGCGGGCGAGCGTGCTGCCCGCCTGGCCGGCACCGAGGATGCCGATGGTGGTCATGACGAAGTCTCCTGGGGTCGAGCTCGCGCGGACGTCGGTGGTCGCGCGTCGCGACCTGCCGGTGGAGCCAACGTAGGAGGGCGCCGGGCGCGTAGCGAGGGCCCTCTCACACCCCCCCCGGGATCAGGCCAGCAACAGCTCGTAGACGGCGCGGTCCGTGCCCGGTCCCTTGAGGTCGGAGGTGACGTGGACGCCGTCGACCAGGAGGTCGCCGGGAACGTTGGACCAGCCCTGCGCCCTCCACGCGGCGTCGGCCTCCCGGTTGCCGGGTGCGCAGGTGAGCCACAGGCGGCGGCACCCCCACTTCTGCGCCTGGGCGCGCACGTCGGCCAGCAGGGCCGTCATCACACCCTGGCGCCTGTACGCGGGGTGCACCATCACGTCCTGGACGTACACCTCGTCGGGGTCCTCCTGGTTGCGGAAGGCGATCACGGTGCCGGCCAGCGCGCCGTCGATGCGCGCGATGTGGCAGGTCGAGGAGAACAGGGTGGCGTACGCCCAGTAGTCGGACGCGGTCCGCACGGTGACGTGCGGCGCACCCTGCTCCATCAGGTGGATGACGTCGTCGATCATCGGGACGATCAGCGGGGAGACGGCGATGGTCATGGGGTCCTCCAGGAAGTGGGGGGCGACGAGAACGGTCGGAGCACGTGAGATCCCAGGTAGGAGGACGTTAGCGGACCTCGGTCGTGGACGAGCGTCTTGATGACGCTCGCGCTGGGTAGTATGACGTCGAGAGTTCATCACGTTGATTTACAATGAGCAGGCGCACCACGCGCACCGGGGTGCGAAGATGTGCGGGGGCGGGCTTCCTGGCCGTCCGCCGGCCGGTCATCGAGCAGGAGGTACGCAGTGACGATCGACCAGTCGGCCGCCCCGGCGACCGTGCGCCGGGGGACCAACCTGCCGCGCATGGGCGACTTCAACGAGTCCGTCATCCTCGACGCGGTGCGCCGTGCACGGGACGGGCTGAGCCGGGTGGAGCTCGCGGGCGCGACCGGGCTGTCGGCGCAGACCGTCTCGAACATCTGCCGCCGCCTGCTCGACTCCGGGCTGCTCGCCGAGACCGGCAAGAAGGGTGGGCGTGCCGGCAAGCCGCGCACGGTCCTGCAGGTGGTGCCCGGCGGCCGGTACGCGCTCGGCGTCCACCTCGACCCGGCGGTCGTCACGTACGTCGTGCTCGACCTCGCGGGGCAGGTGGTGCACAGCGTGCACCGGCCCACGCCCGCCGTCGTCGACCAGGAGTCGACGATCGCCGAGATGAGCGAGACCATCGAGACGGTCATCCGGGACTCCGGCGCGGCCCGCGACCGGATCCTCGGCCTGGGCCTCGCGGTGCCCGGCCCGGTCGATTTCGCCACCGGGTCGGTGGTCGACCCGCCGCAGCTCAAGGGCTGGGGCCGGGTCCCGCTGCGCGACCGGCTCGTCGAGGCCACGGGGCTGCCGGTCCTCATGGACAAGGACGTCATCGCGGCCGCGGTGGCCGAGCGCTGGGCGGGTGCCGCCACCCACTCCGGCAACTTCCTGTTCTTCTACCTCGGCACCGGGTCCGGCATGGGCGTGGTGGCGGACGACGTCGTGCTGCGCGGTGCCTCCGGGAACGCCGGCGAGGTGGGCGGGCTGGACGCCAACTGCACCACACGCTCGCTCGTCGACGAGGCCGTGTCCGCGGGCGTGCTGGACGCCGCGCCGGTTCCGGGGCCGCAGGCCGTCGCGGAGCAGCTCGGCCGGCTGGCGGACCTCGCGGCGGCGGGGGAGCGCGGTGCCCAGGTGATCATCGACCGGTGGGCCCGCCGGGTGGGCAAGGGGGTCGCGGCGGCCGCGACGCTGCTCGACTCCGACCTGGTCGTGTTCGGCGGGCCCATCTGGCCGATGCTGTCCGAGCGCTTTCTCGCGGTGGTCGAGCCGATGATCACGAGCTGGCCGTTCGTGGAGAAGATGCACGACATCCAGGTGGTCAACACGCAGCTCGGCGAGGACGTCGGCGCCGTGGGCGCGGCCTGCCTCGTGCTGGACCAGACCCTGTCGCCGCAGCCGCACGCGCTCCTGATCGGCTGAGCTCGATCGGCTGAGCCGCTCCCGGTCCGGCACCGGCGTGCTCACGCCCGGTGCGCGCTCCCGTCCGTGGCGCGCAGCAGCGCCCACCGGTCGTGCTCGAGCGGGGCGCCCACCGGGTAGCGGCGCGCGGCCCGCTCGTCGAAGTCGACGCCCAGGCCGGGCGCCTCGGGCGCCAGCAGGTGCCCGTCCGTGGGCACAGGCGCGCCGGGAAAGACCTCGAGCGTCGCGTCGCGGAAGGTCGCGGCCTCCTGCACGCCGAACGCGGGGGAGGAGATGTTCAGCGCCATGTTGGCCGCCATGCCGACGGGCGTGACGTCACCCGGGCCGTGCGGCGCGGTGCGCACGCCGAACATCTCGCACGCGGCGACCAGCTTGCGGGCCGGGGTGAGCCCGCCGAGCGTGGGGATGCGGATGCGGGCGAAGTCGATCGACCGCCCGGCCAGGAGCGGCAGGTACGCGCGCGGGTCGTGGTAGAGCTCGCCGACCGCGAGCGGTGTCGTGCCCGCGGCGCGCAGCTCCGGGAAGTGCGCGGCGTCCTCGGGCGCCAGTGCGTCCTCCAGGAAGTACAGGTGCGCGTCCTCGACCGCGCGGACGAACTGCCGGGCCTCTGCCGGGGTCATGCGCTCGTGGGCGTCGTGCAGCAGTTCGACGTCGGGACCCACCCGGTCGCGGACGTCCGTGAGGATCGCCGGCACGTGCCGTAGGTAGGCCAGCGTGTCCCAGCGGTCGGTGCGGGTCCGCCGCCGGGCCGCCTCCGCCGCGTCGCGCGGCGCCGTGCCGTACGTGTCCCGGCCCGGTACGGCCACCTGCACGCGCACGTGCCGATAGCCCTGGCCGACGGCGGCGAGCACCTTCTCGGCCACCTCCGCCGCGTCGGCGCCGTCGACGTGCGTGTAGGCGTCCGCCCAGGCACGCGCCTTGCCGCCCAGGAGCTGGTGCACCGGCAGCCCGGCGACCTTGCCCTTGAGGTCCCACAGCGCCAGGTCGACCGACGCGAGCGCGTTGTGCTCGATCGAGCCGCCCCGCCAGTACCCGCTGTTCAGCAGCAGGCGGTGCAGGTCCTCGATGTCGGCGGGGTCGCGGCCGACCAGCAGCGGCCCGAGGTACTCGTCGAGCACCGCCCGGGTCGCCAGCGGGCGCTGCGGGTCGCTCGCGTCGCCCAGCCCGTACAGCCCGGGCTGGTTCGTCTCCACACGGGTGACGACGTACGGGCAGCCCTGCGGCCCGGTGAGGAACGTGCGCACCGCGGTGACCCGCACGCCGTCGGCCTCGGCGGGGGACCAGGGGGCGGGGGCGAGCACCTCGGCAGGGGGGCTCGCGGGGGTCTCGTCGGTGGTTGCCTGCGGTGCTGTCATCGGTGACCTCGATCCGGACGGACTGTTCGCGCGGACCGTCCCGCGCACTGGAGAGAGGCGCCGCCAGGGTGCCCGTTGACACTGTACATCGAATTGATTTATGTTCCGATGGCCGCGGCACCGAACGGCGCCGCCCATGACCCGAGAGGCACCGCCCGTGATCCGACACCGACGTCGACCGTCCTCCGCACGCCTGACCACCGTCACTGCCACCACGCTGCTCGTCGGCGCGCTCGCCGCCTGCAGCGGCCCGGTCGGCGGCGCCTCCGGGGGTGCCGCCGAGGGCGACCCCGACACCCTGACCATGTGGACCTTCAAGCAGTCGCACGTCGAGCCGCTGCGCAACGCCGCCGAGACGTTCGAGGAGGAGACGGGTATCTCCGTCGACGTCCAGGCCTACACGCCGGACGACGCCTTCATCACCAAGGTGCAGGCCGCCGCCCAGACCGGCGACCTGCCCGACGTGCTGGAGGTGCACACCCACGGCGACGACTTCACGTTCGGTGCCGCGGGCCTGCTGGAGGACCTGTCCGACGACGTCGACGAGGAGTGGACCTCGCGGTTCCTGCCCGCCGTGGCGAACGACGGCACGGTCACCGACGCCTACTACGAGCAGTCGCTCGCCGAGGGGTCCAAGACCGCAGGCATCGAGAAGGGACAGCGCTACTCCGTGCCGCTGACCATCGGCACCTTCGGCATCGTCTACGCGAACAAGGAGCGCCTGGAGGAGGCCGGGATCACCGAGGCGCCCACCACCTGGGAGGAGTTCGTCACGGCGCTGGAGGCCGTCCAGGAGATGCGTCCCGACGACGGCGGCGTGAGCATCGGCTTCCAGTCCTCCACCACGGGCCTGGAGTGGCTCATGCAGCCCATGGCCTACGGCCAGCTCGGCAAGGAGGACTTCGGCGCGCTGTTCGGCCAGGACCCGGCCAAGAACTTCGCGTCGGAGAACGGCACCGAGGTGCTGGAGGCCTACAGCCAGGTCCAGCCCTACTGGATGCCCGGCACACAGTCCCTCACGATCGACGACGCCGACATCGCGTTCGCCCAGGGCAAGTCGTCGTTCGACATCGGCGGCACGTTCACGCTCGCGTTCCTCGACCAGAACGGGATGGACCCGGAGAACATCATGACGTTCCCGGTGCCGGCCCCCGAGGACGGCGCGATCGAGGACCTGGAGCTCGCGCCGTTCGGCCTCACCGGGGTCTCGGTCTCGGCCTCCTCGGGTAATAAGGACGGCGCCCTGCAGTGGGTCGAGTACCTCTCGGAGACCGACGTGGCCGCGACGTTCGCGCAGGACGCGCTGGACGTCCCGCCGGTCGACCTGGGGGAGGACCCGACCGCGACCGTCGGGCCGGTGCTGGGCGCGATGATCGGCGCGTTCGGCGAGGGGGAGAGCGCGTACAACCCCGGTGACACGTCCTACCGCCCGGCGGCCTACGACGCCGCACAGGTGGGCGACGCCGTCATGGAGCTGACGCCGCTGGAGACCAAGGACGTCACCACGGTGAGCGAGGACGTCGCCACGCTCGTCGACACCTTCTGGTCCCAGTCGAAGTGACCGCACCGACCCTGATCGCCACCGCCGCTCCCACGGGTGACGGCGGTGGCGGCCGGCGGGGCCGCCGCCGGAACCCGGTGCACTACCGCGGCCAGGAGGTGGCGTGGGGGTACGTCTTCATCGCCCCGGCTCTCCTGCTGTTCCTCGTCATGGGCGTCTACACGCTCTTCTTCAGCGCCCAGCTCTCGTTCGTCCGCTGGAACGGCCTGACCCCCACGTGGGAGTGGGTGGGGCTGAAGAACTACGCCGACCTGCTGTGGGCGAGCCCCGTGTACGCACCGGTCGTCCACCGGGCCGCGCTCAACACGCTCGGCGTGATGGTGGCCGTGCCGCTGCTCACCGTGCTGGTGTCCTTCCCGCTCGCTGTGGTGCTCAACCAGGCCCGCCGGTTCGCGGGCCTGCTGCGGTCCGTGTACTTCGTGCCGTACGTGACGTCGGGCATCGCGGTGTACATGGCCTGGCAGTACGTGCTCGAACCGAACGGCGCCGTCAACCTGCTGCTGCGCACCCTCGGGCTGGGCAGCCTGGAGCAGCCGCAGGGCTGGCTCGGCAACCCCGCCACGGCCATGCCCACCCTCGTGGTCATCATGGTCTGGTCGGGCGTGCCGGTCGCGATGCTCCTGTACCTGACGGGTCTGCAGGCGATCGACACCTCGCTCCTGGAGGCCGCCCAGCTCGACGGCGCCGGCTGGTGGCGCACCAACCTGTCGGTGGTGCGGCCGCTGCTGGCCGGGACCACCGCTGTGATCACGCTGCTCAACGTGCGCGAGGCGCTCCAGGGCTTCCAGATCTTCCTGATCATGACGAACGGCGGCCCCGCCGGGCGCACCAACGTGCTCGGGCTGGAGACGTACGACCTGGCCTTCCAGCAGGAGCTCGCGCCCACGCTCGGTCTCGCCAGCGCCCTGGGCTGGCTGCTGTTCTTCGCCGCGCTCGCCGTCGCGATCGTCAACCAGCGCGTCGCGAGGGAGAAGCCATGACCGCCGTCACCGCGCCCGGGGTCGCGACCACCCGTACGACGGCGCCGCGCCGTCGTCGGGACCCCGCGAAGGTGGTCCTGGCGCGGACGGTCGTGGGCGTGCTGCTGGCCGGGTACGCCGTGGTGAGCCTGTACCCGTTCCTCTGGATGGTCTCCGCGGCCTTCAAGACGCAGGAGGAGGTCATCCGGGGCGGGCACCTGATCCCTCGCGACCCCACCTTCGCGACCATCGTCGACACGTGGGCGCAGCTGCACTTCTTCGACTACTTCCTCAACAGCCTCAAGGTCACCGGCCTCACCACGCTCGGGGTGGTCGTGGTCTACTCCGCGGCCTCGTACGCGTTCGCGGTGCTCCGGTTCCCCGGCAGGCAGGCGTTCTTCCGGCTGTTCCTGGTGCTGCTCTTCGTGCCCGGCGTGGTCACGCTGCTGCCGATCGTCCTGCTGGAGAACCAGATGGGCATCCTCGGCACGCACCTGGGGCTGATCCTGCCGTTCGTGAACGGCACCGCACCGCTGTCGATCCTGCTGCTCACCAACTCGTTCCGGTCCGTGCCGGACGAGCTGCGGGACGCCGCCCGGGTCGACGGCGCGGGGGAGCTGCGGATCTTCACGCGCATCTACCTGCCGCTCGCGCGGCCGGCGCTCATCACGATCGCGCTGCTCACCGCGATCCCGACGTGGAACGAGTACCTGCTGTCGCGGGTCTCGCTCAACGACCCCGCGACGTTCACGCTGCCCATCGCGCTGCAGCAGCTCCAGTCCTCGAACGTCGTCCAGTACAACCAGCTCATGGCCGGCGCCCTGATCGTGGTGATCCCCGTGATCATCCTGTTCCTCGCGACCCAGCGGTACTTCGTCAACGGGCTCGCCGGAGCGGTCAAGGGATGAGCCACCACCCGCCGGTCGCGGCCGGAGAACAGAACGGAACGCACAGCTCCATGAACCACGCCTCGTCCGCCGCCCCGCCCGCCACATCAACGGCCCCGGCCCGCGCCGCCGCGCTGCACCCCGGCGACACCGTGCTGGTCACGGGCGCCGCGGGCGGCATCGGCCGGGTGGTGGTGCCGGCGCTCGTCGACGCCGGCTACCGCGTCGTGGCGACCGACCGCGCGCCGTTCGACGCGCCGTCTGCCGACGTGGCACTCGTGGGCGACTCCCGCGACCCCGCGTTCGTCGGGTCGGCGCTGCGGGCCGGGGGCGGGCCAGGGACCCCGGCGGTCGACGGCGTCGTGCACCTCGCGGCGATCGCCTCGCCCGGCCAGGTGCCCGACGACGAGACGTTCACGCAGAACGTGCAGGGTACGTTCTGCGTGCTCGACGGCGCGGGCCGCGCGGGCGTGCGGGTGGCGGTGGCGGCGTCGTCGTTCTCCGCGTACGGCTACCCCTGGGCCGGACGGCACCTGTCGCCCGCGTACGTGCCCATCGACGAGGCCCAGGAGCCCGTCGCGGTGGACGCCTACGCGCTGTCCAAGCTGGCGGGCGAGCAGGTCGGCGCCTACGCCGCGCGCCGGTACGGCATGCCGGTCACGCTGCTGCGCCTGCCGTTCGTCGGCACCGGGGAGCGGCTGCGCGAGGCGGTAGTCCGCGCCCACCGCGACCCCGGCGCGAGCAGGCAGGAGCTGTGGACCTGGCTCGACACCCGCGACGCCGCGGGAGTGGTGCGGGCCGTGCTCGGGTCCGGGGTGACCGGGTACCACGTGGTCAACGTCGCGGCGCCCGACACCACCAGCGACGTGCCCACCGCGGAGCTGCTCGCGCGGTACCACCCGGCGTCGCGCCTCGCGCGCCCGCTGGAGGGGTTCGCGTCCGTCATCGACACGACCGCCGCGCGCGAGCTGTTCGGGTTCTCGCCCGTGCACTCGTGGCGCACCGGTGACGCGCTCGACCCGTCCGTCACGGCGGTCGCCGAGGGGGTGCGCGCCTGACGCGGCGCCCTCCCGCACGTCCCAGCTCCGGCCGGCCCCGCCCGGCCGGGAGAGTTCCAGCCAGTCCGATCACGTCAGTCCGAACAAAGGTGTTGAGGATGAACATGAACGCACGAAGAAGCCGGGTGGTCGCCACCACCGCGGCCGTCACGATCGCGGTGACGGGGTTCCTGGCCCCGGCCGCCGCCGGACCCCTGGTCGACGTCGACCGGTACCCGGCCGGCGTCGGCGCCGACCTGTCGGCGACCCCACGGACCCACGGCATCACCGTGGCCACCGCACCCACCGCGGGCGAGCAGGTCACAGGAGAGCACGCCGCACGCGGGTACTGGCGCACCGACGCCGCGGCGGGGGCCGAACGTCTCGCCCTCGGCCTGGCCGACGAGTACGTCGGGCGGCTCGACGGCACGCCCGGCTACCTCGTCGTGGACCACCGCACGGGGGAGGCCCTGGTCGCGACCGGCTCCGGCGAGCCCCTGACGGCGGGCGCCCCCGAGGCCGACGCCGACGAGGACGGCTGGACCACGACCGTCGTCGTGCTGCCCGCAGGGACGCTCGACGCAGGCGCGTCTCCCGAGGTCGAGCTCGCCGGCGACGGCGGAGAGCTGACCGTCGCCGCCGTGCGCGTGGTGGCCCAGGGCACCAGCGTGGACCTCGGCCCGGCCGTGGCCGAGCGCGGCATCGCCGTACGAGCCGGCGACGACACCGCGGGCCTGGTGACGGGCACCGCGGACGGCCGCGGCTACTGGCAGACCGGCCGGGAGCAGGGCACGAACTTCGTCTACGCCAACGTCTCCGACGGCTACGCCCGCGACGTCCGCGACCGCGTGCTGGTCGACGCGACCGTCCAGGAGGGCGGCGGCTCGATGCTCCTCCAGTACGACTCCCCGGGCGACACCATCCCGGACATGTTCCGGCCGTCCGCCCGCCACGACCTGACCGACGACGGCACGTGGCGCTCGCGGTCGTGGCTGCTGGACGACGCGATCCTGACCAACCGGTCCAACGGCTCCGACTTCCGGCTCTCCGTCGAGGGCTCGGCGCGCGACCTCCGGATCGACTCGCTCGCCGTGACCGTCGTGCCCCGGGAGGTGGACCCCGCCGTCGGGCTGCGCAAGCTGGTCGAGCAGGCCGACGTGGCGCACTACGCCGCGCGCGAGGGTGAGCGCGACGGGCAGTTCCCCGCCGGGACGAAGGCCGAGCTGCGCGCGGCGATCGACGCGGCGCGGGCCGTGCTCGACGACCCGGACGCGTCCGGCGCGCAGATCGACGCCGCGACGGACACGCTCGAGCAGGCCCTGGAGGAGTTCCTGGCCGCCGAGCGGACCACCGACCTCGCCCGCGGCGCGACCGCGACCGCGAGCTCGACCAGCGCGGGCACGCCGGCCGCGGCGACCGACGGCACCGGCTCGGCGTGGTTCTCGGGCCGGGACGAGGAGTCGGCCTGGGTCCAGGTGGACCTGGGCGAGCCCACCCGGTTCGACGACGTCATGGTGGACTGGACCGCCGACTACGCGCACGTCTACCGCATCCAGGTCTCCGACGACGGCACGCACTTCCGCACCGTGGCGACCGCCGGCTCGCTCGGCGCCACCCCCGTGCGCACCCGGTTCGCGGAGACCACGGCGCGCCACGTGCGCCTGGCCCTGGACGAGCGCGCCACGCAGCGGGGCGCCTTCGGGCTGACCGCGCTCGAGGTGCGCGACGCGCGGCTCGTGGACCTGGCGTCGCGGGTGGTCGAGACGGTGTTCCCGGCCGACGACGTCGTGGTCGCCGACCTCGACGCCACCGACTTCGGCGCCGACCCCACGGGCGCGCAGGACTCGACCGCCGCGATCCAGGAGGCGCTGGCCACCTGCCGCGACGCCGGCGGTGGCACGGTCTGGCTCCCCGCCGGGACCTACCGGGTGACGGACACGCTCGAGGTGTTCGCCTACTGCACGCTGCGCGGCGACCACCGAGACCTGGACGAGCAGCCGCTCGGCGCCCCGGACGCGCCGGCGGGGCTCGGGACCGTGCTCGAGGCCCGCCTGCCGTCCGGTGAGGACGGCCCGGCGCTGCTGCGCGTGGGCGGCTCGGCGGGCGTCGTCGGCCTGACGACCTACTACCCGGAGCAGGACGCCGCCGATCCGGTCCCGTACGGCTGGACCGTCGAGGTGCCCGGCCTGGCATGGCTCGGGAACGAGAACTACATGCTCAGCACGGTCCAGGACGTCACGCTCCTGAACTCCTATCGCGGCATCGGCATCTCCACGATGCGCAACGACCGCGGCGAGGGCCCCGGCGCGCAGGGGCACGAGCTGGCGAACGTGCGCAACGTGTCCGGCACCGTGCTGCGCGAGGGCGCCGCCGGGTACAACGGCGCCGACGTGGGCGTCTGGGAGGACGTGCGCTTCGACAACGGCTACTGGGCCGGCGCGGGCGCCGCGTACGGCGCTCCGGACCGGGCGGCGCTCGACGCCTGGACGCGCGCGCACGGCACGGGGTTCGTGCTCGCCGACCTGGAGTGGGACCAGTTCGTCGGCCTGCACGCCGCCGACTACGCCGTGGGGATCCGGATGGTCAAGGGTCCGCGCGCGTCGTTCACGGGCGTGTTCGTCGACGCGGAGGTCGTCGACACCGATGTCGCCGTGCTGGTCGAGAACTCCGACCAGCGCTGGGGTTCCGCCTTCGCCTCGAGCGTCCTGGAGGGGTCCGAGGCGGCGGTCCGCAACACCTCGGCGGGCTACGTCAAGCTCACGGACACCGCCGTCAGCGGCGCCGTCGAGGGGACGGTGCACACGCTTGAGGGGCCCGGTGAGGTGCCCGAGCCGGGGGAGACCCGGTCCGCCCCGAAGCCCGACGGGCGCCTCTTCGACGTCACGGCCGCGCCCTACGACGTGCCGCGCACGCCGAAGCAGCTCTCCGACGTCGACGCGACCGCCGGCATCCAGGCTGCGCTCGACGACGCCGGGGAGGCCGGTGGCGGCATCGTGTACCTGCCCGCGGGCTGGTACACGATGCGCGGGCACCTGGCGGTGCCGGCCGGGGTGGAGCTGCGCGGCGCGTCGGCGGTGCCGAACCGCACCTCGCTCGTGGAGTCGTCGGGAACGGTGCTGATGGCCTACGCGGGCCGGCAGGACGGCACCGACGATGCGTCGGTCGAGGCGGCCGCCGCCGCGCCCGCCGTCGTGACGCTCGCCGGGCAGGACGCGGGCGTGCGAGGTCTGCGGGTGCTGCACCCGGAGAACAACCCGGCGTCGCCCGACGGCGCCGTGCCCTACCCCTTCGCCGTGCGCGGCGACGCCCCGGGCGTCTACGTGGAGAACGTCGGCCTCGACAACGCCTGGAACGCGGTGGACCTCACCGCCCGCGCGGACGGGTTCCTGGTGCGTCGGGTGCTCGGCATCTTCCTCGACCAGGGCGTGCGCGTGGGCGCCGCGTCCGACGGCCTCGTGGACGGCGTGCTGTCCAACGGCAACGTGATGACCCGCAACGCCTACGGGCTGCCCGGCTGGGTCGAGGAGACCAACCTCTTCGCCCAGGTCATCGACGGGATCAGCCGCGAGCGCGAGGTGCTGGTCCACGCCGTGGGCGCCCGGGACCTCGAGGTGCGCAACACGTTCGCGTACGGCTCCCACGACGGGATCGTGGCGCGCGACGGCGCGACGGTGACGGCGTTCAACCTCGGCACGGACAACCTCGGGCCCGGCGGGCACACGGTGGACGCCGACGAGTCCAGCGCCGTCCGGGTGGTCAACCTGATGCGCTACAACGGGACCACCAGCCGGGGCCCGGTCACGATCGTCAACCCCATGGCGATCAACATGGCCACCTCCGCGCTCACCGTCACGACCGACGGCGCCGGGACCGCCCACGTCGAGGGCAACGAGACCGAACCGGGCCGGTACGAGACGGGCAGCACCGTGACGGCGGTCGCCCGGCCGGACGCCGGGTCGCGGTTCGCCGGGTGGCGCGACGGCGCGGGCGGGACCGTCTCGTCCGCGGACCGGTACACGTTCGCGCTCACGGCCGACACGGAGCTCGTCGCGAGCTTCGAGCCCGCACCCGAGTCCCGGTCCGCGCGCGCGTCATCGCGGCGGGCGAGGTCGAGCTGACGGTCACCGACGCCGACGGCCGGGGGCGTCCGTGCCCCCGGCCGGACCCGGAACGAGAGAGGAACACATGTCAGCAGCAGGGGGGCGCCCCGAGCCCGTGAGCATTCGAGGGGCGAGCCGCGACGAGGTCGCCCGCCGGGTGGGCTCGCTCGCGCAGGTGGCGTGCGTCGAGCAGCTCGTCGAGTCCGACGGCCCGGCCCGGGGCGCTCGCCGGCTGCGGCTGGTGACCGGCGGCGGGCTCGAGCTCGACGTGCTGCCCGACCGGGCCCTCGACCTGGGCCGGCTCACGGTGCACGGCGTGCCGCTCGCCTGGGTCGCGCCGGCCGGCTTCTCCGCGCCAGGCCTGTACCGGCCCGACGACGTCGGCACGTCGTTCGGCGGCGGTCTGCTCGTGACGTGCGGTCTCGACCACGTTGGCTCGCCCGTCGTCGACGGCGGACGGCGGTTCCCGCAGCACGGTCGCCTCACCTCGGTGCCCGCGAGCGTCGAGCGGGCGGCCGTCGTCGGCGACGAGCTGGTCGTGGAGGGCGTGGTGCGCCAGGCGACCCTGCACGAGGAGCACCTGGTGCTCCGCCGCCGGATCCGGGCGGCCCTGGGGTCGACGTCGGTCACGGTCGAGGACACGGTGACCAACGAGGGCTGGCGCCCCGAGCCGCACCTGCTGCTCTACCACGCCAACCTGGGGTGGCCGCTCGTGTCCGAGGCCGCCGAGGTCGACGTCTCGTCGTCGCGGGTCGAGCCGGACGGCCCCGACGCCGTCGGGGACGACTGGCGCCGGGTCACCGCACCCGAGGCCGGCTACCGCCAGCGCGTGCACCGGCACGACCTCGCACCCGGGACCGGGCACGCCACCGTGACCAACCGCGAGCTCGGCCTGCGGCTGACCGTCTCGTTCCCGACCGCGACGCTGCCCGTGCTCTACCAGTGGAAGATGTTCGCCCCCGGCCAGAACGTCCTGGGCCTCGAACCCGCGAACGCGCCCGCGATCCAGGGGCGGGCCGTCGCACGGGAGGCGGGCATCCTGCCCGTCCTGGCGCCGGGAGAGTCCGTCTCGTACCAGCTGCGGTTCGACGTCGACCGCCTCCCGGGTCCGCCGCCCACGCCCTCGCACCCCGGCGAAGGGAGGTCCAGCACCGTCCCGCCGCACCACACGTGATCGCCGTACCCGGGCGCGACGACGACGTCGCACCCGCCACCTTCACGAACGGATGACCTCATGACCATCTCCCGACGCTCCTTCCTCAGCCTCTCCGCGGCGGTCGCGGCCACGGCCGCCGCACCCGGCGCGGCATCGGCACTCGCCTCGGCCGCACCCGGCACCGCGGCGGTGGCCGCCGCGAGCCCGCCCGGCGACGTCGTCGGCAAGATCACCGCCGGCTACCAGGGCTGGTTCGCCTGCCGGGGCGACGGCGCCCCCATCAACCTGTGGTGGCACTGGGCCCGGCAGGCCGACCAGGCGCCCTCGATCTCCAACTCCGCGATCAAGTCGTGGCCCGACGTGCGCGAGTACGCGGCCACCTACCAGACCGGGTTCCCCGCCCTGAACGACGGGCGCGCCGCCCACCTGTTCTCCTCGTACGACCAGCAGACCGTCGACGTGCACCTGCGCTGGATGGCCGAGAACGGGATCCACACGGCCGCGCTGCAGCGGTTCAACCCGTTCGGGGCCGAGGGGCCCACGCGCGACGCCGTGGCGGGCCGCGTGCGCTCGGCCGCCGAGCGCACCGGCGTGAAGTACTACGTCATGTACGACGTGAGCGACTGGCACGAGATGCGCTCGCAGATCACGCAGGACTGGGCGAGCAAGATGTCGGCCCACACCGGCTCGTCGGCGTACGCGCGGCAGAGCGGCAAGCCCGTGGTCGGCATCTGGGGCTTCGGCTTCGACGACCCGCAGCGACCCTTCTCACCGCAGGAGTGCCAGGAGGTCGTCGACTGGTTCAAGGGCCAGGGCTGCTACGTCATGGGCGGCGTGCCCACCTGGTGGCGCACCGAAGGTGACGACTCGCGGGACGGGTTCGCGGGCGTGTACCGCTCGTTCGACATGATCTCGCCGTGGCTCGTGGGCAGGATCGGCAACGTGGCCGGCGCCGACGACTTCTACGACCGCGCGACCGTGCCGGACCTGGCGGAGTGCACCCGCCTGGGCATCGACTACCAGCCGTGCGTGCTGCCGGGCGACCTGCAGGAGCGGCAGCGGGCGCACGGCGACTTCATGTGGCGCCAGTTCTACAACCACGCGCGGGCCGGGGTGGCGAGCGCCTACATCTCGATGTTCGACGAGTACAACGAGGGCAACCAGATCGCCAAGACCGCCGCGACCGCCGGTGACGTGCCGGCGGGCTCGGGCATCTGGGCGCTCGACGAGGACGGCACTGCCTGCTCGTCGGACTACTACCTGCGGCTGACCAACGACGGGGGCCGGATGCTGCGCGGCGAGACGGGTGTTACGCCCGTGCGGCCGACGCGTCCGCAGCTGTAGTCGCGGTCCACGAACCGCCCGGCCCGCCGGACGGCCGGACCTCTCCGGAGGTCCGGCCGTTCCGGTTGAAGCGTCGAGCGCACGCGATCGCGTGCACCGGTGAGCTCGACGAGGAGAAGGCTGGGCAGGTCGTGGTCGGGCGCTCGGCTCAACGGCGTCGCGGCTGAGCAAGCACCGCGGCGGCACCGATGACCGCAGGGACCACGAGCAGTGCGGACGTAGCGCGGAGCTCGTGGGCGCGGAGGAAATCCTCCGCGTCCACGGCGGTTCCCACCATGTCGGGGCCCGGCGCTCGAACCCTAGGTTCGAGGACATGGAGATCAGACCAGCTTCGCTCGAGCTCCCGCCCGTGACCTGCCCGGGAAGGGACTGAGATGACCATCGCACTCGACTCCCCGGCCCCCGTCGAGAGGCCGTCCCCCGCCCGGATCGGAGGGCCCGCGGTCGGGGCCCTGGGCGTCCTCGCCCTCGCCCTCGGCACCCTGCAGACGGTGGTGGACCCGGCCCGTCCGCTGCTGGAGCGCGAGCTGGGCGTCGACTCGGCGGCGGCCGCGCTGATCGCCAGCACCCTGCTGATCACCGGCGCGATCGTCGCACCCATCGCGGGCAAGCTCGGCGACCGCTATGGCGGAAAGCGGGTGCTGCTCGTGCTGATGGTGCTGGTCTCGGCAGGCGGTGCGGTGTCGAGCCTCGCGCCGAACCTGCCGGTACTGCTGGTCGGCCAGACGCTGCAGGGCGCGATGGTGGGCGCACTGCCCCTCTCGTTCATCCTGGTGCGCAAGAACTTCCCGAAGGGGCAGACACAGGTGGCCATCGGGGTGGTCAGCGCCCTGTTCACCGCAGGTGGCATCGTCGGGACCCTCGTCGCCGGGCCGCTGGCGGAAGGGCTGTCCTGGCACTGGATCTTCGCGGCGCCGACGATCGTGATCGTCGCGGCGACGGCGGTCGTGTCCCGGCTCATGCCGAACGATCCGCCGGGCGAACAGGGCACCACCATCGACTGGGCGGGTGTGGCACTGCTGAGCGCCACGCTGGTCGCGCTCATGCTGGGACTCCTCGTGGTGACCGGTGGCGGTGTCCCGCCGCTCGCGGTCGGCGGCATCGTGCTCGTCGTCGCGGCGCTCGCGGCGGCCTGGGTGGCCGTCGAACGCCGGGCGGTCTCACCGATGGTGGAGCTGCGCATGCTGACGGCGCCCGCCATGTGGAGCGCGGCCGTGCTCACCGTTGCCGTAGCTGCCATCTCCGCGATGCTGCAGACGTACGTTCCCAAGCTGTTCGGTGTCTCGGGCGACGGCTACGGCCTGGGGCTCGACACCACCGATATCGGGCTGTTCATGATGCCCGCCTCCATCGCCGGCGTGCTGGCGGGCTCGGTCGGCGGCCTCGCCGTGCAGCGCTACGGCGCCCGGGCCGTCGCCACCGCGGGCGCCGTGGCGACCGCGGGCATCCTCGTCACCGTCGCCGCGCTGCACGACACGGTGTGGCAGCTCGTCATCGCCCGGGCGCTCGCCGCCTTCGTCGGTGGCCTGATCACCACCGCGCTGCTCGCCAGCACCGCCACCGCCGTGGCCGCAAAGGACACCGGCATCGCCACCAGCCTCCTCGTCGTGATCCGCCTGATCGGCGCTGTCGCGGGCGGCCAGCTCGCCGGCTCGGTCCTCGACGCGGGCAACGACCCGGCATCCGGGGTGCCCGCCGAGTCGGCCTTCGTCACTGGCTTCCTCGTCGCCGCCCTCGTGACCGCGCTGTCCCTGCTCGTCGTCCGCCACCTCAACAAGGAAGTGCAGTCATGACATCTCGGTCCGACACCGCCCACCGCAAGGTCCTGATCGCCGGAGCCAGCATCGCCGGCCCCACGCTCGCGTACTGGCTGCACCGGTACGGGTTCGCCGTCACGGTGGTCGAGAAGGCACACGCGCCTCGTGGCGGCGGCTACCCGATCGACGTCCGCGGCACCGCGATCGAGGTGGTCCGGGGGATGGGAGTCCTGCCCCGGCTGCGGGCCGCGCAGATCGACACCGCACGGTTCACCTTCCTCGACGCCGACGGTGCCGAGGTGGCCACCCTCCACCCCCATGCGGTCGCCGGGAGCGTCGAGGGGCAGGACCTCGAGGTGGCGCGCGGGGACCTGACCGCCGCGCTGTACGGGACGGTCCGGGACGACGTCGAGTTCGTGTTCGACGACTCCATCGACCGCCTCGACCAGCACGGGAACGGGGTGGACGTCACCTTCCGCAGCGGCAAGCAGCGCACGTTCGACGCGGTGGTCGGTGCCGACGGCATGCACTCGGGCACCCGGAAGGTCCTGTTCGGGCCGGAGGAGCAGTTCCACCGGTACCTCGGCTACGCCTTCGCCGTGTTCACCATGCCCAACATCCTGGGTCTGTCGCGCGAGCTCATGATGTGGAACACCCCGGGCCGGGCCGCCGCGCTCTACGCCACCGGGGACGCCACGGACGATTTGCACGCCTTCCTGAACTTCCACCAGCCGGAGCAGCCGCTCGATGTCGTGCGAGAGAGCCTGCGGGACCCG
Source organism: Promicromonospora sp. CA-289599 (assembly GCF_050936155.1). NCBI lineage: Bacteria > Bacillati > Actinomycetota > Actinomycetes > Micrococcales > Promicromonosporaceae > Promicromonospora > Promicromonospora sp. CA-289599. Next base: position 62,715 of record NZ_JBNJNI010000002.1, on the reverse strand, counting down.
GGCGTCCAGCGGGACCTGGTCGCCAGGACCTACACCGGTGCGGGCTGGGAGGTCGCGAGCATCGTCGAGGCGATGCACCAGGCGGACGACCTGTTCTTCGACACGGCGGGTCAGATCCGCATGCCGGGCTGGTCGAGCGGCCGGGTCGCGTTCGTCGGCGACGCCGCCTACGCGCCGTCGTTCCTGACCGGACAGGGCTCCAGCCTGGCGCTGGTGGGCGCCTACATGCTCGCCAGGTCGCTGGCCACGCACGGGGACCACGTCGATGCCTTCGCCGCCTACGAGCGGGACACCCGCGAGTTCGTCACGATGAACCAGGCCCTGGTCGACAAGGGCGGGGCCCGACTGTTCCCCACCACCGCCGAGGCGCTGGAACGGCGCAACGCCATGCTCCGCGAGACGGTCGCCATGCCGGCCACGACGCCGCAGCCCGCCCACTCGGCACTCGTGCTGCCTGAGCCCGCGCCGACGGCGTGAGCCCGGCCCGGCACGGAGGAAATCCCTACCCCTCCCGGGGGAACGCACCCTGTCCCGGCAGGGCGGTCGCGAGGCAGGCTGGCAGCATGAAGACCATGACCCTCGATCCGCGAGCGCCGCGGTCCGGGCGGAGGCCCGGCCAGGCGCACCTGCTCCGCGCACCGTCGTCCTCCGTCACCTGGCGTTCGTACGGCTACCTGTGGCTCATGCTGCTCCTCGGGCCGTTCGCACTCGCCTACGTGCTGGTCACCGTGGCGGTCACGGCCGGGGCCGCCGTCACGGTCGTCGGGCTGTTCCTCGCGGGCGGGCTCGTGGTGGGCGGACGTTGGTGGGGCGCCCTCTACCGCCGCCTGGCGGGCCACCTGCTCGACACGCACGTCGCGGCGCCCGTGCCCCGACGGGCGCGTCAGGGCTTCTGGCAGCGCCTCGGCGGGGCACTCGGCGACCCGGTGGGCTGGCGCGCGCTGCTGTTCATGCTCGCGGCCCTGCCGGTGACGCTCGCCGGGTTCATCGTGAGCACCGCGTGCCTCGTGCTCGGCTTCGGCAGCGTGACCTACTGGTCCTGGTTCTGGTCGCTGCCCCCCGAGCTCGCCATGGACAGCTCGTGGCACAACCCGGCGGGCCTCGCCCTCGTCGCCCTGGGCGGCCTGGTGATGCTGGTCCTGTGGCCGCTGGCCCAGTCGGGGTTCGTCGCCCTGCTGAGGCTCCTGACCAGGGTGCTGCTCGGCCCGACGGCCGCCAGCCTGCGGGTCGCCGAGCTGGAACGCTCCCGTGCGGGCACGGTGGAGGACGCCGACGCCCGCTTGCGTCGCATCGAGCGAGACCTGCACGACGGTACCCAGGCGCGCCTGGTCGCCGTCGGCATGCAGCTCGGCGAGGCGCGTGAGCAGCTGGCCTCCGGCGGGACGGACACGGTGGGCGAGCTCCTCGAGGTGGCGCACGCGTCGACCAAGGACGCCCTGGCCGAGCTCCGGGAGCTGGCCCGGGGCATCCACCCGCCGGCCCTGGACAGCGGGCTCGCGGTCGCCCTCGAGACGCTCGCCGCCCGCGCGCCGCTGCCGGTCACGGCGGACATCGACCCGGCGGTCGAGGCGGGCGGCCGCCTGGCGCCCGCGATCGAGTCGATCGTCTACTTCTCGATCGCGGAGCTGGTCACCAACGCGGCCAAGCACGCGCGCGCGTCGCGGGTCCACGTGCGGGTCGAGGCGGTCGCCGACGGCCGGGGCGGCGTCCTGCACCTCCAGGTGCGCGACGACGGTGCCGGGGGAGCGACCGTCGTCCCGCCCGACGGGTCCGGGCTGCGGTCGGGGCTCGCGGGCCTCGCCGAGCGCGTCGGCTCGGTCGACGGCACGTTCGACCTGTCGAGCCCTGTCGGAGGGCCGACCGTCGTGACCATGACGCTCCCTGCCGTGCGCGCCGGTACCGCGGGTGCGCACCGTACGGGCACCGGCGGCCGCGCATGACCGGGCCGGACGCGACGCCGTCGGACGGCCTGCGGGTGGTCCTCGCCGAGGACTCCGGGATCCTGCGCGACGGGCTCGTCGCCCTGCTCACGCGGCGGGGGCACGAGGTGACGGCCGTGCCGGACGGCGAGAGCCTGGAGCGTGAGGTCCTTCGCCTCGCGGGCGAGTCGTCCTTGCCCGACGCCGTGGTCGCGGACATCCGGATGCCACCCACGTTCACCGACGAGGGCCTGCGCACCGTGGTCGCGTTGCGGGAGCAGTTTCCCGGGCTGCCTGTGCTGCTCTTCTCGCAGTACGTGGAGACGAGGTACGCCGGTGTGCTGCTCCAGGGTGACGCACGTGGCGTGGGGTATCTGCTCAAGGACCGTGTCGTCGACGTGGGGGAGTTCGCCCAGGCGCTCGTGCGCGTGGCCCGGGGCGAGACCGTGCTGGACCCGGAGGTGGTCTCCCAGCTCATGGGCGCCTCCGACCGGGACACCGGCCGCGTGCGGCTGACCGGCAGGGAACGCGAGGTGCTCGACCTCATCGCGCAGGGCCGGTCGAACGGCGGCATCGCGGAGCAGTTGTTCCTCTCCCAGGGCGCCGTGGAGAAGAACGTCGCCGCGATCTTCCAGAAGCTCGACCTGCCGTACGACGCGGCGGACAACCGCCGGGTGCTCGCCGTGCTGCGTTACCTGGGGACCTGATGTCGCTGCACACCGCGACGGCGTCCCGTCCCACGAGCACCTCGTGCCCGGGTCACGGCGTGGGCGCGTAGATCACTACCCAGTGGTCGCGTTCGGCGTCGTGCAGCATCTCGCTCTGGAAGGCGAGCCAACCCCGGGCCGGGTGGTGCAGGCGCTTCTCGCCGGACCGTCCCAGCGAGACCTCACCCTGCGACCAGTGGTCCCTGAAAGCCGTGCTGGTCGTCGAGAGCTCCCGGACGAGGGACCGGAGGTGCTCGTCGTCGGGGTAGCGGCCGATCGCGGAGCGGAGCTCGGCGGTGGCCCACCTGGCGTACCGGTGGGCGCCCTCGTCACCGAGGAGGTGGCGCGCCGTGGCCGTGAAACCGTGCCGCACGATGCTGCGCCGGTACCGGCCGGTGCCGGAGATCGGTCCGAGGAGCTCGGTGGCGGCCGCGTTGCGCGCGACGACGTCCAGCCGGCCGTCGTGGACGGTGACGGGGATGGTGTCGTCGAGACCGTCCAGGAGTCGCAGGAGCCCGGGCCGGACCGTGCTGTCGGGCGCGGACGGTTCGGGCGGCAGCTCGCCCGCGAGGCGGAAGAGGTGGTCCCGCTCGGCCGCGGTGAGGCCGGTGGCCCGGGCCAGGGCGGTGAGGACCTCCCGTGACGGGCGCGGCGCCCGTCCCTGTTCGAGGCGGATGTAGTACTCGACCGAGATGCCGGCGGCCTCGGCCAGCTCCTGTCGGCGCAGCCCCGGGACGCGTCGTCGTGACGTCCGCATCTCGGCCGGCTGCTCGGGTGCCGCCACCACGGCACGCCGGCTGCGGAGGTACGTCCCGAAGTCCGCCCTGGTCCGCGTCGGCATGCGCACCATTATGCCGTCGCCGTCGCCCATGCCGCCTTGTCCGTCGGGTGGCCCTGGCAGTACCACGTTCGACCGGGTCTTCCCCGGCTGCCGCGAGGTCGCGCACAGTCGTCCTCGGACAAGCCGACCAGACAAGGGAGGGGCCTCGTGCCCACGAACCGCATCGCACTCGTCACCGGAGCCAACCAGGGCATGGGCCGACAGGTCGCGAAGGAGCTGGTCTCCGACGGGGTCACCGTGTACCTCGGGTCCCGCGACCTCGCCCGCGGCGAGGAGGCGGCCACCGAGATCGGTGATGGCGCCGTCGCGCTCCAGCTCGACGTGACGGACGCGGTCTCGATCGCCGCAGCCGCCGAGCGGATCCGGCAGGAGGCCGGCCGGCTCGACCTGCTCGTCAACAACGCCGCGATCTCCACCACCCGCACCGACGTCCAGGACATGGACGAACTGCGCGCCCTGGCACAGCCGAGCGTCGCCTCCCTCGACGAGGTGCGGGCCGTGTGGGAGGTGAACGTCTTCGGCGTGCTGGCCGTCTACCAGGCGATGCTGCCGCTGCTGCGGAGGTCGTCGGACGCGCGCATCGTGAACGTCACCAGCGCGCAGGGCTCGCTCACGACCATGGCCGACCCGGCCTTCGCGTTCCACTCGACCTACGAGCCGGTCTACTCCGCGTCGAAGAGCGCGCTGAACGCCGTGACGCTGTCCATGATGATCGAGCTGGAGGGGACCGACATCAAGGTCAACCTCGTCTCGCCGGGCTTCGCCAACACCGCACTGGTCAAGTTCCAGGGCACGGAGCCGGTTGAGGACGCCTGCCGTGAGGTGGTGCGCGTCGCCCGCCTCGGGCCGGACGGCCCGACGGGTACGTTCACGCTCTGGGATGGTGTGAACCTGCCCTGGTGACGGGCGTATCTGCGCGATCGCCGCGTCCACCGCGACTTGCATGAGACCGCGAGCCCCGCCTGGCTGTGACCACCCGCCTGCCTGCCCGCTGCAGAACGACGGCGCGGCCGGCGGGATGAACCCGCCGACCGCGCCGCTCTCGTGCCCTCGCGTCGCTACGCGTCCCCACCCTCCGTGAACAGCCGGGGGAGGAAGTCGATGAGCGACTTCTGCCAGACGTCCCAGCTGTGCGGGCCCGGGACGATGGGCGCGAACTCGTGGTTCACCCCGCGGCTCTCCATGGCGGCGATCAGCTGCAGCGTCGCACCGTAGGTGAAGTCCTGCACGTCACCCGAGTAGACGCGCAGCAGCTTGGTGCCCTCGTTGATGGCCTCGACGTCGGCCGTGGCCGGCGGCGCACCGAACGCCGACATGGCGCCGATGTAGCCGAACTCGCCCGGGTGCGCCCAGAGCGTGCTGAGCGTGTGCCCCGAGCCCATCGAGAGGCCTGCCAGAGCGCGCTGGTCGCCCTCGGAGCTGATGTTGAACTGCTCCTCGGCGGCCGGCACGATGCGCGTCGTGACCTCCGTGGGGAAGTCCACGCCGTTGCCGTTGGCCATGACGACCACCATCGGCACGATGTCGCCCCGCAGGTAGTGGTTGTCCAGGATGCGCTGGACGTAGCCCACCTCGACCCAGTCGGTCCACGTCTGCCCGCCACCGTGCTGCAGGTAGAAGACCGGGTACTCCTCGGCGCGGTCCGCGTCGTAGCCCGGGGGCGTCCACACGTACGCCGAACGCTGCGTGCCGCCGCCCGCGGTGCTCGGGTAGCTCATGACGCTGACCTCGCCACGTGCCTCGGTCGGCACCTGGGCGGTGTACTGAGCGCGAATCGTGTCGCCATCGGCGGTGAAGGTGCTCCACGTCGGCTCCGAGAGCACCGTCGTGGGGTTGTCCGCGTCCTTGTGGTCGACGCCGTCGACCACGAACTTGTAGTAGTAGGAGCCGCCCTCGACGGCCAGCGAGAGCCGCCACGAACCGTCGTCCTGCTGGACCATGTGGGTGCGCGGCCAGCTACCGGCCGGACCGAAGTTGCCCCAGACGGTGATGTTGTTCGCGTCGGCGAACTCGGTGCCCAGCTCGAAGGTGACGACGCCGTTCTCGTCGACCCACGGCGTCGGCGTCGTGCCCGCCGCCGGCAGCTCGTGCTCCACGAACGGCAGGTGGCCCTCGCTCGGGCCCTCGTCGTCGACGTCCTGGAAGATGCGCCCGGCGAAGTCGTGCAGGTTCTTCTGCCACGTGTCCCACGTGCCGCCGGTCTCGGGGTCCGACCCGTCGGGCTGGAACTCCACGCCCGCCCACGTCAGCCTGTCGGCCAGCGCCACCGTGTCGTCGTACGCGGGGTCGGTGACGTTGCCCGCGTACACGCGGACGACGTCGGTCGAGCGGTTGATCTGCTTCGCCTTGCCCCGCGAGATCGGCTTGTCGTAACCGGCCGAGAAGGAGCCCACGTTGGCGAAGTCCCGCGGCTTGGCGACCACGGCGCTCAGGGCCGCCTCCCCACCGCGGCCGATCCCGGCGATCGCGCGGTCCGATCCCTTGTGGGAGACGTTGAACGCACGCTCGACGGCGGGCAGCAGCTCCTTCGGCACGCCGGCAGGGCCCGGGGTGCCGGCGTCGCCCATGACGACCACCATCGGCTCGGCGTCGCCGTCGAGCGTGAGGTTGTCCATGATCTGGCCGAGCCGGCCCAGCTCCACCCACTCGCGGTAGCTCTGCCCCTCGTCCTGCAGCAGGTACAGCACGGGGTAGTCCTTCCTGCGGTCCGCGTCGTAGCCCGGGGGCGTCCACACGAGCGCTTCCTTCTTGTGCTTCGGCCCCTTGCCGTACTCGAGCGTCTCGAGCTCGCCGCCGCCGTCCACGTCGTCGAGCCACTCCGCGCCCGGTCCGGGGACGAACATGGTGCTGTAGGTGGGCTTCGACGTCACCTCCTGGGGCGCATCCGGGTTGCGGAACGCCACCGCGTCCTGGTTCGCGGCGGGGCGCGCGGCGTACTGGTAGTAGTACAGGCCGGGTTCGAGGGGGCCGAGCGTGGCCGTCAGGTTCGACCCGCTGGCTCCCATGTTGAGGTCGGTCCACGCCTTGCCCGGGCCGAAGTTGCCCTGCATGGCGACGGGGCCGTCCCCGATGCCGGTCGCCTCGGTCACCGCCGCGCGGGGCACCGTGAACCGGTAGACGTCCGAGATCGGGTTGTTCGGCACCTCGCTCACCCACGGGTCGGCGCTCACCGCCTGCGCGGCGGCGGACGGCGCCACGAGCAACGCCCCGGCGGCCACCGCGCTCGCGGCGGCCGCCGCGAGCGTTCGTCGTCCTCGCCGGACCGGGTGGGCAGGCGTTGGCTGAGATTCCATCGTCATTGACTTGCCTCTCATTCGAAATCGATATCGGCGACACGAGGAACGGCTCCACGCCGTGCCTCGCGCATGACCGGCACCCGTGCGGGTGCCGGGGTCAGACGCGTTCCAGCCGGAGCATCGACCAGGACACGGGCGGCAGGTCCACGTGGGCGTGCTCGTCGGCGACCTTCGCGGACGTGTTGGTGCGCGGCAGCACCGAGGTCGCGTCGTCGGCCGTGGCCGACCAGGTGTGGTCGGGGTTGGAGAGCGTGACCGCGTCCGCCACCCGGAGCCCCGGGAAGCCGCGCAGGTCCACCCCGAGCGCCACGTCGTCGGTGAGCGACCGGTTCACCGCGAACACCACGACGCCACCCGTCTCGGGGTCGTGCGTGGCGACGGCGTCGATCACCGGGACCGGACCGAACTTGGCCGTCTCCTGCACGGGCGCGTCCACCGCAAGGCGCAGCACCTCGCCGGCGGCGTGCCCTGCGGTGAGCGCGAACGGGTGGAACGTCGTCTGCCGCCAGGACCGCCCGCCCGGCTCCGTCATGATCGGCGCGATCACGTTGACGAGCTGCGCGAGCGAGGCCGCGTGCACGCGGTCGGTGTGGCGCAGCAGCGAGATCAGCAGGTTGCCGACCACGACGGCGTCCGCCACGTTGTAGCGGTCCTCCAGGAGCACGGGCGCTACCGGCCAGTCGTCGCCCGACGGCGGCCGCGACTCGGCCCGCTTCTGGTACCAGACGTTCCACTCGTCGAACGAGACGTGGATCCGCTTGGTGTGCTTGCCCGCCGCGCGCACGGCGTCGGCCGTCGCGGACACCGAGTCGACGAAGTGGTCCATGTTCACCGCGGAGGCCAGGAACGACGCGAGGTCGCCGTCCTCCTCGTAGTAGTAGGCGTGCGCCGAGATGTGGTCGACGTGCTCGTAGGCCTCGGTGAGGACCACCCGCTCCCACTCGCCGAAGGTGGGCATCTGGGACCCCGACGAGCCGCACGCCACGAGCTCGATGTCCGGGTCGATCATCCGCATGGCGCGAGCGGTCTCGGCCGCGAGCCGCCCGTACTCGTGGGCGGTCTTGTGGCCGATCTGCCAGGGGCCGTCCATCTCGTTGCCCAGGCACCACATCTTGATGCGGTACGGCTCCTCCGCGCCGTTCGCCCGGCGGAGGTCGCTCCACCTGGTGCCGCCGGGCACGTTGCAGTACTCGAGCAGGTCGAGCGCCTCCTGTACGCCGCGGGTGCCGAGGTTGACGGCCATCATGGGCTCGACGCCGGTCCGGGCGCACCAGCGCATGAACTCGTCGACGCCCACGAGGTTGGGGTCGGTCGAGTGCCACGCGAGGTCGAGCCGCCGGGGACGCTCCTCGACCGGGCCGATGCCGTCCTCCCAGCGGTACCCCGAGACGAAGTTGCCGCCGGGGTAGCGCACCGTCGAGACACCGAGCTCGCGGGTGAGCTCGACGACGTCGCCCCGGAAGCCGTCGGCGTCGGCGGTGGGGTGGCCGGGGTCGTGGATACCCGTGTACACGCTGCGGCCGAGGTGCTCGACGAACGAGCCGAACGTGCGGGGGCGCACCGGTCCGACGACGAACGCCGGGTCGATGGTGACGGAAGCAGACAGCATGAGCGATGTACTCCTCGGTGGTTGGTTCGTGGTGCGGTCGTGCGGGCCCGGCGCGCGCAGGCGGGGCGGCCGCCGTGGCAGTGGATGCCGCGACCGCCCCGCCTGTGCGCTCAGTGGGTCAGGCTCAGAGCGGCAGAGCCCTTACTGCCCCAGCTGGTTCTGCAGGTCGGACTGTGTCTGGTCCAGCGCCTCCTGGGCCGACGTGCCGTTCTCGTAGATCTCGTTGAGCGTGACCGTGCGGAACGTGTCGTCGACGGTGGGCCAGTTCGGGTCGCTGAACGACTGGAAGTGCCCGATGCCGTCCTTCACCCCGCCCAGGACGTCGAACAGGTTGGTCTGGAAGTACTTGTTGAACTTGTTCTCCGGGTTCTTGGTGACTTCCTCGTCCTCCCAGACCGCCATGTTCACGGGGTCGAAGCCGAGCACCTCCCAGACGGCGACGTTCGCCTCGGGGGAGAGCTTGGCGAACGCCAGCCACTCGGCGGCCAGGTCCTTGTTCGGCGAGACGGCGGGGACCGACGCGCCGGTGCCGCCGCCACCGATGGTCTGCACGACGGCGTCGTCCGTGACCGGCGCCGGGGCGATGGCCACCTTGCCGGCGAGGTCGGGCATGTAGTCGACGAACCGGGACGTGTACCAGGCCGGGTAGACGACCGCGGCGTAGTCGCCGTCGTTGATGGCGCCGTACGCCTCCTCGGAGTCGGGGCTCCCGCCCGGGATCGTGGAGATCGCGCCGGCGTCCTGCATGTCCTTCATCATCGAGAGGGTCTCGACGACCTCGGGGCTGTTCACCTGCACGTTGCCGGCGTCGTCGAAGAACTGCCCGCCGAGCTGGGCCGCGATGAGCGGCTCCAGGAACATGACGCTGGTGCTGGCGACGCCGAACGCCTTGCCGGTCTCCTCGTTGTACTTGACCCCGGCCTCCTTGAAGTCGTCCCAGGTCTTGATGGTCGTGTAGTCGATGCCGGCGCCCTCGAGCGCCTCCGTGTTGTAGAACGTGGTGAACGCGCCCACGTGGGTCGGGAACCCGTAGACCTTGCCGTCCTTGCTGTACAGGTCGAGGCGCGCCTGGACGACGTCGTCCTGGTACGGGGCCGCGGCCTCGGTCAGGTCGAGCAGCGGGGGGTTGTCGCCCTTGACGAAGTTGGCGAACTTGTTGACCTCGATGTCGACGACGTCCGGCAGGCCCTCACCGGAGTTCACGGCGAGCTGCAGCTTGTTGTGCATGTCGTCGTAGGGGTAGACGGTGACCTCGAGCTGGATCTCCTTGTCGGGGTTGGCCTCGTTCCACTGCTCGGCCATCTCCTCGTAGTACGTGGCGTGCACGTCGGCGAACGTCCACATCTGGAGCGTGGTGGAACCGTCGGCGTTCGTGCTGGGTGCTTCCGGCTGGCCGCCGCCGCATGCGGTGAGCGCCGTCACCGCCAGTGCGGCGACCAGTGTGGACGCCATCGTCCTGAGTCTTGTCATGATTGCTCCGTTCGTTCGGTCGGGGGAGGGTCAGCCTTTGACCGCTCCCGCGGTGATTCCTTCTATGAAGAACCGCTGGAATGCGAGGAAGAGAATGAGGATCGGGATCAGCGAGAAGAAGGCCCCGATGATGAGCAGCTCGTAGTTGTTGCCGTACGGCGTCAGCAGCGTGTTGAGGCCGATCGGGAGCGTGAACTTCTCAGGGCTGCGCAGCACCAGCAGCGGCCAGAGGAAGTTGTTCCAGCAGAGCATCCCGTTGAGGATCGCCATGGCGGCCATCGCCGGCTTGGTGATGGGCAGCACCAGGCGGAAGAAGATGCCGAACTCGCTGACGCCGTCGACCCGCCCGGCCTCGATGATCTCCTTCGGTATCCCCAGGAAGTACTGGCGGAAGAAGAAGATGGTCACGGCCGCGGCCAGGAAGGGCAGCACGATCACCGTGTAGGTGTCGGCGAGGCCCATGTCGTTGATCTGCACGTACAGGGGGAGCATGAGCATCTCGAACGGCACGGTCATGACGAGCAGCACCATGATGAACCACAGGGTCTTGGTCCGGAACTCGTACATCGCGAAGCCGTAGGCGACGAACGAGCTCACCAGGAGCGTGCCGGCGACCTGCGCGATCGTCAGGAGCAGCGTGTTGGCGAACCACCGGAAGTACGGCCCGGAGTCCGTGAACAGCAGGACGTAGTTGTCCAGGCTGAGCGAGCCGAGGTCGACGTCGAACGTCATGCCCCGCCGGATCACCTCGTTGCCGTCCTGGAACGTGCCCACGAAGATCGCCAGGAGCGGCACCAGGGAGATCAGCGCCATCACGACGAGGAAGATGCCCTGGATCCAGGCCGCCGTGGAGGGCGCGAAGGACCGGCGGGCGGGGGTCCGCCGACGCGTCTCTGTCGATGGGCTGAGGGTGGTCGGCTGAACGGCCATCAGACGGCCTCCTTCTTGAAGGTGCCGCTGGCGACGAGGTACGAGATGTTGATCGTCATGATGACGGCGAGCAGGACGACGCCGACGGCCGAGGCGAAGCCGAGGTCGTTCTCCTCGATGCCCTTGCGGTAGAGGTAGCCCACGACGGTGAGGCCCTGGTTGTTGGGGGAGTTGTTGCCGGCGTAGAGCATGAAGCTCTCGAGGAACATCGAGAGGCCGCCGTAGACGCTGATCGTGACGACGTAGACGATGGTCGGCCGGATGTTCGGGATCGTGATGTGGATGAACTGGCGGAACTTGCTCGCGCCGTCGATCGAGGCCGCCTCGTAGTACTCGGTCGGGATCGCCTGCATGCCGGCGAGGAAATACATCATGTTGACGCCGGTCCACCGCCACAGCGCGATGGCCAGCAGGGCCACCAGGCCGGTGACGTCGCCACGCAGCCAGCGGACCGGGCCGAACCCGAAGAAGTCGGCGACCTGGTTCATGATCGCGGCGTCGGACTCCGCGAAGATGAGCCGGAAGACGATGCCGGCCACCACGACGGAGGTGAGCGCGGGCACGAACATCGAGGCCTTGAAGAACGCCTTGATGCGCGCGCTGCCGATGTTCGAGTTGATCAGGGCGGCCAGGGCCAGCGGGATCGGGATGAGCAGCACCAGGGTCAGCACCATGTAGCGCAGGCTGTTGAACAGCGCCTGCCAGAAGATGCGGTCCCGCCAGAGCCGGTCGTAGTTGTCGAGCCCGATGAACGTCGCCTGCCCGTAGAGCACCTCCTGGGTGCTCATCACGAACGACCGGCCCAGTGGGATGACCCAGAAGACCGCGAGGGTCACGAGGAACGGCAGGATGAACAGGTAGGGCGCAAGTTTCTTCGAGTACAGGAGCTGCTTCACGGCGTTCTGGATCCTCCTTGATCAGAGCCTTGGGTGATACCTGCGCGACGGAGCCAGGCCGTCGCTCGAGGGGTGTCATGATGGGCAACGTGGTGAAGATGAGCGATGTGGCACTCGAAGCCGGTGTCTCGAAGATGACGGTCTCGAACGTCATCAACGGCCGACCGGGAGCGAGCGAGGACACCCGTGCCCGCGTGCTCGAGGCGGTGGCCCGCCTGGGCTACCGGGTGAACGCGACCGCGCGCCAGCTCCGGGCCGGCCGCAGCGGTGCGATCGGCCTGCTGGTTCCGCACCTCGACGGTCCCTACTACCCCCACCTCGCGGCGCGCCTGGACACGCTCGCGCAGCTGAGGGGCTACCACGTCATCATCGAGCGCACCGGCGCGAGCAGGGAGGGCGAGCTCGCGGCCCTCTCCGCGGAGCGTGTGCGGCCCTACAGCGGCGTCGTGCTCAGCCCGGTCCAGATCGATGCGGCGGACGTGCGCCGCGCCGGCATCGAGGTTCCCGTGGTCCTGCTCGGCGAGCGGCGGCTCGGCGGCGAGTTCGACCACGTGATGATGGACAACGTGGGCGGCGCCGAGCTCGCCACGTCGTACATGCTCGAGCGCGGCGCGCGGCGCATCGCCCTGATCGGTGGCCGACCGGAGACCGGCGTCGACAGCATGCCGACCCTGCGCAGCCGTGGCTACCGCGGCGCGCACGCCAAGGCCGGCGTGCCGGTCGACGAACGGCTCGTCGTCGACGGTGCGTCGTTCACCACGAAGGACGGCTACGAGGCGGTCATGCGGCTCCATCGCGACGGCGTCTCGTTCGACGGTGCCTTCGCCCTGACCGACGCCGCGGCGATGGGGGTCCTGCGCGCGCTGGCCGACATCGGACTGCGCGTCCCGGACGACGTCCAGGTCGTCGGCTTCGACAACGACGCGGAGAGCCAGTACCTCGTCCCTCGGCTGACCACCATGGACCCCGGCAACGACTCGATGGCCGAGCGCGTCATGGAGCTGCTCCTGCGCCGTGTCGAGGCCGCCACGTCGGACGCGGGGGAGATGGAGGACGCGGTGGAGTCGGTGATGTCGGCTCGGATCGTGGTCCGTGAGTCGACGCTCGCTCACGTGTCCAGGTAGACGCAGATCGGTCACAGCTTCTCTTCCTCGAGTAGCCCGTCACTGGCGTGACGTTTATCGATAAAGTAGATGCCATGCCGGAAGGTGTCAACGGTTTCCGCCCGGATTTGTGCGGGTGAGATCGGCTGGCGACACACCGTGGGTGCGCCTGCCCGAGGCTGGCTTTACCGGTAAAGCGAGACCTGCGGTCGGGCCCGCTAGCCGACCCTCATGCGTCTGGTGTCGTAGGCCCAGATCGCGATCTCGACGCGGTTGCGGGCGCCGAGCTTGGTCAGCAACGACGCGACGTGGGTCTTGACCGTGCTCAGGCCGACGAAGAGCTCGGTGGCGATCTCCGCGTTGGTCCGTCCCCGTGCGACCAGCGCGAGCACCTCCTCCTCGCGCTCGGTGAGGGGGTCGGTGGGCTGGACCGGTACTGCCGGCGCCTGGTCGGCGAGGGTCGCCAGCAGCCGGCGGGTGACGTTGGGGGCGATCAGCGCGTCCCCGTCCGCCGCCGCGTGAACGGCCTGCACGAGGAGCTCCGGCCCGGCGTCCTTGAGCAGGAAGCCGCGGGCGCCGGCACGCAGGGCGCCGAGCACGTACTCGTCGAGGTCGAAGGTGGTGATCACGACGACCGCCAACGGGTCCGCCACCTCTGGCCCGGCCAGGCGCCGTGTCACCTCGACGCCGTCGAGCCCGGGCATCCGGATGTCGACGAGGACGACGTCGGGACGCAACCGGGTCGCCAGGTCGAGCGCTGCGAGCCCGTCCGCTGCTTCTCCCACGACCTCGAGGTCGGGTTGCGCGCCGAGGATCATCACCAGCCCCGCCCGGACCAGGTCCTGGTCGTCGGCCACGACCACACGGATGCTCATGGCAGCGCCTCCACCGGCAGCACGGCCTCGACGACCCAGCCACCCGCGGGAACCGGCCCTGCGGAGAGCGATCCGCCGAGAAGATGGGCGCGTTCGGTCATGCCCAGCAGGCCGAACCCGGGCTCCGGGACCGGCCCCGGCTCGGTCCGTCCGTCGTCGCTGACCCGGAGCCTGACGGCGTCGCCCTCGCGGCGGACGTCGATCCCGACGCGGGTCGCGCCCCGGGCGTGCCGCAAGGCGTTGGTCAGGGACTCCTGCGCGAGCCGGTAGAGCGCGGCGTCCACGGGTCCGGCCAGCCGGGCCGACGAGCCGTCCAGCGAGACCTCGACGGTGGGTGTCGCGTCGGCCCGGGCGAGAGCCGGCAGGTCCGCGACGCCCGGCTGCGGCGAGTAGGCAACGGCTTCCTCCTCGCGCAGCACGCGCACCATGGATCTCATCTCCGTCAGGGTCAACGACGCCTCGGACTCGATCGCGGCCAGGACCTCGGCAGCCTTCTCGGGCTGGAGCCCTGCGACAACGCCACCGGCCTGCGCCTGGACCGCGATGGCCGAGACGTGGTGGGCCACGGTGTCGTGCAGCTCGCGCGCCAGCGCCACCCGCTCCTGATTGCGGATCTCGTGCTGTCGGCGGTGCCAGAGGTCCGCGCGGTAGCGGAACACCGCCGCGAGGGCGACGAGCGAGAGCAGGAGGACGCTCCCGCCGAAGACGTCGGTCCAGCCCCCGGCGGAGGCGTACATCCCCAGCGTGACGACGGCTGCCACGAACGCCGCACCCAGGACCATCTCCCGTCCCGAGCCCCACCGCACCACGGAGTAGAGCAGGACCAGGACGACCATCATGGAGTAGAGGCCGAGGTCCCCGGAGTGCGTCGTCAGCTGGAGGACCGAGAGCAGCCCGGCGCCGCTCCACCCGGCGAGGGCGGCGACCAAAGGATGGCTCCGCCGCCAGAGCAGGGCAGGCATCAGAGCCACGGCGAGCACCGTCACCAGGGGTCGCCAGGCCACGTCCGGCCGGACGGTGCCCTCGACCAGCGCGGCGGCCGCGAACACGCCCACCAGCAGCCAGTCGAGACGACCGATGGATGGGGCGTCAGCAGGCCGCGGCTCGTGCCAGATGGAACGCCCGACAGTGTTCACGACCCCAGCCTAGGGATCGGCGCGCCTCGGCGTACCCGCCGAAAGGACGAGAGAGAGGCCAGCACATCGGCCGGGGGAGCTCCGGCCTCCTGGCCGATGCGCCCGCCGACGGGGCTCGGCGATCGTGGTCGCACCGATCCGCACCACGACAACCACGACAACGGAGCCCATGATGAGAACACGTCAACCCGCCGGCACGCTGGCGGACCAGCCGATCCCGGTCAGGGTCAAGCTCGCCGCAGCCTGGACGAGCCTGATGTTCCTGTACGCCTACGTGGACATCCTCAACTTCTTCACGCCCGGTGTCATCGAGGAGATCCTCGGTGGCAAGGTCTTCGAGTTCGACCTCTCCCAGACCTTCTCGACCGCGGCGCTGACCCTCATGGCCGTCCCGATCCTCATGGTCGTGCTGTCGACGACGCTGCCCGCCCGGGTGAGCCGCATGGCGAACCTCGTCGTGGCCCTGCTCTACGTCCCCGTCACGGTATTCAACCTGGCGGGCGAGTCCTGGTTGTTCTTCTACGGCCTCGGCGTCGTACTGGAGCTGATCCTTCTCGCCCTCGTGGTGCGGTACGCCTGGACGTGGCCGCGCACCGTCCCGGCGGCGAGCATGGCGACCGGCCCGGACCGGGAGCTTGGTCAGCCCGGTGCCCGTCGGGTCAGCGCTCACCCCGGGCGAGGGTGACCGACCCGGCCTGCGCGCCGGCGGGCAGCGTGAGCTCGCCGGTGTCGCCGCCGGCGGTGAGCCGGAAATCGCCGGCGAAGGCGTCCACCCGGATCCGTCCGTGCTCGTCGGTGCGGGTCGTGGTCGGGTGCAGCCACCACGCATCCTTGATCAGGCCGCGCAGGGCGTCGTAGGCGGGTTTGGGCGTACCGTCGGCGCGCACCAGCCCGCACGGTGCGCCAAGCCACGCACCCTCGTCGGTGAGCCCCCAGTAGTTCACGGCGTGGACGGCGGGGTGCGCCACGAGCTGGCCGTAGTGGCGCACGATCTCGTCGGCCTGCCGGGACTCGCCCTCGGACATCGAGGGCCAGGAGTCCACCACGTGGTCGTTCAGGTCGGTGACGTCGGCCGGCATGAGATCACCCGACAGCAGCGTGTTCTCCGTGAGGTGGAGGGGCAGCCCGAACCGGGCGAACCGGTCGAGCGCGTCGGCGAAGTACTCCTCGCCGCGGTAGCCCTGGTGCATGTGCGACTGGAGCCCCAGCGCGTCGATCCGCACCCCGGCGTCGAGCACCTCCTCGACGAGCCGTTCGTAGTCGGCCGACAGGTTGAAGTCGTTGAGGAGGAGCGTGACGGACGGGTCGGCCTCGCGGGCGGCGTCGACGGCGAGCCGCACCATGCCGACCCGGCCGAGGCGCTGCGCCAGGCGGGTGACCGCGTTCTCCTCGCGGTCGAAGACCGGCATGATCACGGTCTCGTTGATGGCGTCCCACGTGGGCACGGTGTCACCGAGCCCGGAGACCTCACGGCCGATCCTGAGGCGGATCTCGCGCTCGACGTCGTCGTCGTCGAGATCGAGGAGCCAGGCGGGCGCCATCGTGTGCCAGAGGAGGGGATGCCCCTTGACGGCGACGCCGCGCTCGGCGAACCAGGCGGCGGTGCGCCGCAGCCGGTCGGTATCGGGCGCGCCGCGTTCCGGCTCGAACCCGCGCCAGTAGAACGGCAGCGTCACCTGGTTGAACAGGTCGAACCACAGCGGCGCGAGCGTGCGCGCGGTCTCGACCGAGGCGCCGCCGAACGGGGAGTAGAGCGGCGTCGTGTCCAGGCCGTTGGCCAGGCCGACGAAGTCGAAGCCGATGTTGCCGAACAGGAACGCGTGCCGGGTCTGCTCGACCTGGACGTCGCGGCCGGTCAGCGGCTGTCCCGCGGCGTCCAGGACCGTGACGGTGGCGTGGGTGTGCCGGTGCGCGAAGCGGGGATCGGCGGAGATCTCGACGGTCTGGGACATGGAAACTTTCCTTGGGTGTTTCAGCGCCGAATGCGTCAGCGCCGCGGGGCGGCCGTGGAGTGGCGTTCGACGAGCGAGGTCGCGAGCTCGGTGCGCGGGGCGGGCCGCAGCTCGTTGCGGGACATCTCGATCACGATCCGGGCTGCCTCGCGGCCCATCTCGAGCAGCGGCTGGCGCACCGTCGTCAGGTGGGGCGTGATCCACTGGCACAGCTCGACGTCGTCGAACCCGACCACGGACAGGTCCTCCGGGACCGTGAGCCCCAGCTCCTCGGCGGCGAGGTAGACGCCGTAGGCCTGCTCGTCCGAGCCGGAGACGACGGCGGTGGGGCGGTCCGGGCGGTCCAGCAGGTCCCGCCCGTGCGTGCGGCCGCCGGTGACCAGCGAGTCGCCGTGGCGGATCAGCGAGTCGTCGACGGGGAGCCCGTGCCGCTGCAGCGCGCTGCGGTAGCCGTCGAGGCGGTCGCGGTGCGACTCCTCGTCCATCGGCCCGGTGATCACCGCGATGCGCGTGTGGCCCAGCGCGATGAGGTGCTCCGTGGCGTCCCGCCCGCCGGCCCAGTTCGTGGCGGCCACCGTGGGCAGCGCCGGGGCGGCGGCCCCGACCGGGTCGACCAGGACGACGGGCATGCGCAGGCGGGAGAGCTCGGCCTCGACGGAGTCGTGCACGTGCGCCGCCACGAGGACCACGCCCTCCGAGCCGCGCTCCGCGAGGTGGTTCACCCATGCCGCGGTACCGAACGAGTCGCCGCTGCTGGTCGTGAGCACCAGGTCGAGGCCGAGCCGGGCGGCCTCGGTCTGCGCGCCGCGCAGCAGGGTCGTGGCCCACTGGGTGTCGAGGGTCTCGATCACGAAGTCGACCAGGCCGCTGCCGGCGCCCGGGTGCGGGCGGCGCTGCTCGTAGCCGCGCTCGGCGAGCACCTGCTCGACCTGGCGGCGGGTGGCCGCGGACACCCCCGGGCGGCCGTTGAGCACCTTGGAGACGGTGGGGGTGGAGACCCCGGCCGCCTCGGCGACCTCGGCGATGGTGACTCCGCCGCGGCGCTCCCTGCGTCCCGCGCCGGCCTCGGGCCTCGTGGCCGTCCCTGTCATCTCGCGCCCCTCCTCGTCGCCGAACCGTGCTGACGACGGGTGTTGACGTCGTCGTGACCGCACCCTATCGTACCGGAAAGCGAAAGCATTAAAGAAACTTTCGCACCTCGGAAGTGCCGCATCGGTCCCGAGGACGAGGAAAGGACGCAGAGATGCAGACGTCGAAGAAGACGTTGTCGGCCCGCAGGGTCGGGGCTGTCGCAGCGGTGGCCACGGCGAGCCTGCTCCTGGCGGCGTGCGCTCCGGGCAGCCAGGGCGGCGCGACGACCGGGGACGCGACCGCGGGCAGCATCACCTGGTGGGGCTGGACCCCGGACGCCATCAACGCCGAGAAGCTCATCGCGGCGTTCAACGAAGAGTACCCCGACATCGAGGTCGAGTTCGTCTCGAAGCCGATCGACAGCTACGACTCGGTGCTCTCGCCGGCCATCACGTCGTCGGACGGGCCGGACGTGTTCAACGTCGCCCCGGGTTCGGCGAACGGCGGCGTCGACACCTTCGGGCCGGGGGCGATCGACCTCAAGCCCGCCGTCGAGGAGGCGCTGGGGCCGGACTGGTCCAGCAAGGTCTCCGAGCTGGGCGTCAGCGGCCTCACCGTCGACGACAAGCTGGTAGGGCTCTCCGCCGGCGCCGTCTACTCCGGGAACCTCTGGATCAACCAGGGCATCTTCGAGAAGTACGACCTCGAGCCCCCGACGGACCTCGCCAGCTGGAAGCAGGTGTGCGACACGCTCGAGGCGGCGGGCGAGGGCTGCTTCGTCCAGGGCGCCGGCCAGTGGGCGTTCGACATGGACACGTTCGAGGCCATCGTCGAGAACATCGAGCCCGGGCTCTATCAGAAGGCGACGGTGGGGGAGGCGTCGTTCACCGAGGGCGACTCCGGCCAGAAGTTCACGCGGGCGATGGAGGCCTGGAAGTCGCTGTTCGACGAGGGGATCATGCAGGAGGGCGCCGTCGGCCTGCAGCAGTACCCCGACGCGAACAACGAGTTCATGCAGGGCAAGTACGCCATGATCATGATGGGCTCCTGGTACACGCAGTACGCCGTCAAGGACTCGATGGTCACGGCCATGGAGGCAGCGGGTGTGTCGGACCCGGAGCCGATCACCCTCGTCCCCGTCGACTTCCCCGACCTCGCGGGCACCGGCAACGTCGGCAACATGTTCGGCGACGCCGACTACGGCCTGGCGGTCTCCGGTCGCTCGGACAACCAGGCGGCGGCGACCACGTTCGTCACCTGGCTCGCGACGTCGCAGACAGGTCAGCAGTCGGTCGCGGACACGCTGAACAACATCCCCGCGCTGGCGGGCATCACGCCCGACTGGGACCAGATCGACCTCGTGGACCCGGAGGCGCAGGCCGACGTCCTGTCGGCGTACACCGAGACGGCCGCCGCCTCGACACAGCCGCGCTTCGCCACCGTCAGCGCCGAGCTCAACACCGCCTTCCGTGACGCCCTGGTGGGCGTCGCCGGCGGGGACACGTCGATCCCGGACGCCCTGCAGACCCTCCAGGGCGTCGCCGCCGCGGAGTGACCGACCGGGGTGGGCCGGTCGACCCCTTGCGGCCGGTCCACCCCTTCATCAGGCACGAGCCACCCAAGACCCGAAGGACAAGCAATGAGCATCAGTGCAACGCTGCCTGACGCCGCGACACCCACCGGAGGTGCGCCCGCGGTGGCGCGGCGACGCCGGGGGCTGAGACCGACGGCGAACGGCCTGCCGTGGATCCTGCCCGCGATCGTCGTCGTGGTCGGCCTGATCTACTTCTCGATCGGCTACACCGGCTACGTCTCCGCCCTGGACTGGAACGGCTTCATCCTCACGGAGCCCACGTTCCTGGGGCTCGCGAACTTCGCGGAGATGTTCGGCGACCCCGTCTTCTGGAAGGCCCTGACGCACACCGCCGTCTTCTACGTCGTCACCTTCACCGTGCAGACGGCGCTCGGCTTCACGTTCGCGGCGCTCATGCACTCCCAGGTGTATCTGCGCGGGGTGTACAAGGTCGTCGTCTTCGTGCCGACCGTCCTGGCGCCCGCGACCATGGCGCCCGTCTTCCGCCAGATCTTCGACGCGGACGGCCAGCTCAACACCCTCCTGCGGGCCGTCGGGCTCGACGGCCTCACGCAGACCTGGCTGGCCGGCGGCACGACCGCGATGGGCGTCGTCATGATCGCCACGATCTGGCAGTGGACCGGCCTGACCTTCATCCTCTTCTACGCCGCCATGAGCCAGATCGACACCGAGATCCTCGAGGCGGCCCGCATGGACGGCGCCGGGAACCTGCGCACCCTGTGGTCGGTCGTGTGGCCCATGTGCAAGGGCACCACGGTGGCCCTCGCGACCCTCGGTCTGATCGGGGCGCTCAAGACGTTCGACTGGCCGTACCTCATCACCAAGGGCGGCCCCAACTACGCGACCGAGTTCCTGGGCACGTACATCTACCACACGATGCTGTCCGAGAAGCGGTTCGGCTACGCCGCCGCGATCTCCGTCGCGCTCCTCGTCCTCGCACTCGCCTGCGGCGTCTTCATGTCGCTGCGCAACCGGCACGAGGGAAAGGCCTGACCATGCTCGTGACACGTTCGCTCACCTCGAAGATCGTCATCCAGCTCGTCGTGACGCTGATGGCGCTGCCGTTCCTGCTCCCGCTGGTGGCGATGGTCCAGGGGTCGCTCGGCGGCCGGGGCCTCGGCAACTACGTCAAGGTCTGGGAGACCGGCGTCCTGCCCACCTACCTGCTCAACTCGGTGCTCATCTCGGTGTTCGCGATCCTGATCGTCTACGCCTGCACGATGCTCGCGGCGTTCGGGTTCTCCAAGCTGCGCATCGCGGGCAAGGAGATCTGGTTCTGGGCGCTGCTCCTGGCGCTGACCATGCCCGAGGCCGTGCTGCTCACCCCGCTGTTCGTCACGGCCTCGACCTTCGACATGTACAACCAGCTCGTCGCGGTCATCCTGCCCGTCGCCGCGCTGCAGATCCCGTTCACGACGCTGCTGGCCCGCAACTTCTACGACGGCATCCCGTCCGAGATCATGGACGCCGCCCGCGTCGACGGCGCCAACATCTGGCAGGTCTTCTGGCGCGTCGTCCTGCCGCTCACCCGGCCCATCGCCGCCGCCATCGTGGTGCTCACGCTCATCGCGGCGTGGAACGCGTACCTGCTGCCGATGCTCATGCTCAACGACCCCGGCCGGCAGGTCCTGACGCTGCTCCCGTCGTACTTCGTCAGCCAGTACACGAACGACCAGACCGGGGTGCTCGCCGCGGCGGTCATCGCCGCCGTCCCCATGCTCGTCGCCTACCTCGCGCTGCAGAAGTACTTCGAGCGCGGCCTCGCGGCGGGCGCGCTCAAGTGATCACCAAGGAGAGTCCCGTGGGCTTGCTCGAAGGACGGCTCGCCGTCGTCACGGCGGGGACGGCGGGCATCGGCCTGGCGGTCGCGACCCGCTTCGTCGCCGAGGGCGCGACGGTCGTCGTCACGTCGCGCTCGGCCGCCTCGGTCGAGGCCGCGGTGGCCCGGCTGGGGCCGCGAGCCGTCGGCGTGGTCGGCGACGCGGGCAGCGTCGAGGACCTCGCCCGGCTGGCGGACGCCGTCGCCCGGCTCGGGCGCAAGATCGACGTGCTGCACGTCAACGCGGGCCGCGACGTCGAGGCGACGCCGGTGAGCGGGCTGACGCCCGAGAAGTTCGACGCCGTCGCGGGGCTGACGTTCCGCGGCACGGTCCTGACGGTGCAGGCACTGGCCGCGCACCTGGCGGACGGCGCGTCGATCGTGCTCACGTCGTCGATCGCGGGCACCAACGGCGGTCCCGGCCACGCCGTCTACAACGCGAGCAAGGCCGCGGTGCGCTCCCTGGCGCGCACCCTCACGGCCGAGCTCGGCCACCGGGGGATCCGCGCGAACGCGGTGAGCCCCGGACCCACCCGTACGGCCGGGTTCGACGCGTTCACCGGCGGGTCGGACGACGTCGAGGCGGCCGTCGTCGCGCAGATCCCGCTGCGCCGGGTCGGGCTCCCCGAGGAGGTCGCCGCCGCGGTGTGCTTCCTGGCGAGCGACGAGTCCAGCTACGTCGCCGGGATCGAGCTCACCGTCGACGGCGGCATGAGCCAGGTCTGACCCCGCCTGACACCGCCGGAACCACAAGTACTGACGTATGACCGAGAGGACAGCACCCATGAGCAACCCCGTACGTCTCGCCGTCATCGGCACGGGGTGGCGCGCGCAGTTCCACCTGCGTGTCGCCGCCGCCGACCCCGCCCGGCTCCAGCCGGTCGCCGTCCTGGCACGCGACCAGGCCAAGGCCGACACGATCCAGGCCCGGTACGGCGTACCCGGCGTCACCTCGCTGGACGAGCTCCTCGCCCACGAGCCGGAGTTCGTGATCGCCGACGTCTCCTGGCCCGCCATGCCCGGCATCCTCAAGGAGCTGACCGCCCGCGGCGTGCGCGTGCTCGCCGAGACCCCGCCCGCGCCGGACCTGGCCGGCCTGCGCGACCTGTGGACCACCATCAAGGACGAGTCCCTCGTCCAGGTGGCCGAGCAGTACGTGCTCATGCCCGGACACGCCGCCCGCCTGGCGGTCATCGCCGACGGCGTCATCGGTACGCCGCAGGCCGTCGAGATCGCCTCGACGCATCTCTACCACGCGACGTCGCTCATCCGCGCGTTCCTCGACGTCGGCACCGAGCGGGCCGTCGTGTCCGGGCGCACCTTCGAGACCCGGATGGCGCTGCCGCTCGGTTTCGACGGGTGGAACACCGACCCGCAGCCCGAGGTGCAGACCTCCACCTACGCGACGCTCGACTTCGGCGACGGCAGGGTCGGCGTCTACGACTTCATGAACATGCAGTGGTGGAACCCGCTGCTGGCGCGCCGCGTCGTCGTGCGCGGCAAGCTCGGCGAGCTGGTCGACGACACCGTGACCTCGTGGGACGGCCACGACCCGGTCACCTCCCGCATCGAGTACCGCCGCACCGGCATCGACATGAACCTCGAGGGCAACGAGGTCGTCCACGCGTCCTTCAACGGCAAGGTCGTCTGGCGCAACGCCTGGGTGGGCACCCGCCTGTCCGAGGACGACCTGGCGGTCGCCGACAACCTGGTCGCCGTCGGCGCCTGGGCCCGCGGGGAGGCCGAAGGGCCCTACTCGCTCGCCGCGGCCTGCCAGGACCACGCCCTCGGCCTCGCGATCGAGGAGTCGGCGCGTATCCACCGGGACGTCGTCGTCGCGGACGAGCCGTGGGCATGAGCGCGCCGGTGCCCGTCGGCGGGCTGATCCAGGTGGCGCTCGCGGTCGAGGACATCGAGGCCTCGCTCGACCGGTGGTGCGCCCTGTTCGACATCGAGCGGCCGGAGGTGGTGACGCTGGAGCCCAACCCCGACGAGACCTACCGCGGGCAGCCGGCCGGGTACCGGCTGCGGCTCGCCGTCATCACGGTCCCCGGCGGCCAGGTGGTCATCGAGCTCAACGAGCCCGACGCCAACCCGTCCACGTTCCGCGAGTTCCTCACGGCGCACGGCGAGGGTGTGCACCACCTCGGGTTCGCGGTCGGCGACGCGCGCGACGCCGTCGTCGGCGACCTGGAGGCGGCAGGGTTCGCCAAACGCGTCGAGGCGTACTACCCGGGCGGCTCCTGGACGGTGCTGGACACCGAGGCCGCGCTGGGGGTCAACCTCAACATCAAGCCGCACGCCTGATGGTCGGCAGCCCCGCGGACGACGACACCCCGTTCGTCGACACCCACGTGCACCTGTGGGACCGGCGCGACCACGACCTCGGGTACGGCTGGCTGGACGGCGACGAGTTCCCCTTCGGGGACCTCGTCGCCGTCCGCACGGCCCGCTTCTCCGTACCCGAGCTGCGGGCAGAGGGACGGCTCGCGGGGCTGACCAAGGTGGTGCACATGAGCGCGGCGTTCGGTGCCCGCGACCCCGTCACCGAGACGGCCTGGCTCCAGCGGCTCGCCGACGAGACCGGCTGGCCCGACGCCGCCGTCGTCACCTGTGATCTCACCGCACCTGACGCCGCCGAGCAGCTCGCCCGGCACCGCGCCCACCGCGTCTTCCGGGGCGTGCGGGAGATGGGGCCGGCCGCCCGGTTCGCCGATCCCGCGTTCCGCCGCGGGTACGCCGAGCTCGGTCGGACCGGCGGGCTGTTCTTCCACACCGTCGGGCCGGAGAACGTCGCGGCGGCGCTCGACCTCGTGCGTTCCCACCCCGGGACGGGCTTCGTGCTCGACCAGGCCGGCATGCCGCCGGACCGCACCCCGGAGACGTTCGAGGCCTGGCGGACCATGCTGCGAGCGCTCGCGGCGGAGCCCAACACGTTCTGCAAGGTGTCGTCGCTCGGCATGGTCGAGCCCGGCTGGACGCCGGCGTCCCGGCGCCCGTGGGTGCTGGCGCCGATCGAGGCGTTCGGCGCCGACCGGGTCTTCCTCGGGTCGAACTGGCCGGTCGAGCGGCTGTACTCCAGCTACACCGATGTGGTCCAGGCGTTCCGGTACGCGATCGCGGACCTGACGGCCGGCGAGCGGCAGGCGGTCATTGCCGGCACGGCGGAGCGCGTCTTCGGGATCTAGCGTGTCCCGCGTGCACTCGTGCCGCCGAGCGGACCGGCGGCACGAGACGAGCGGGCTCCGCGGCGGTGGTCAGGCGGACAGCGGCGGGTTCGAGTCCCTGCACAGCGCGCGCAGCTCCTCGCCGTCATGACTGCCCCGTAATGGCACGAAGTTGTAACAACAAGTCACACGTTCGTATTCCGGTTGAAACCAGTCGGTAAAGACAGGCCCATCTACTAGTGGCCATGACGCCGACGGACAACCTCTCGACCCGGGTGAGCATCTCGCTGCTCGGGGTACGCAGCGACGCTCCGGTCCGCCGCGCAGGCGGTGCCGGGCCGAGCGACGACGGACACTTCGTCATCGGTGGTGCGGGCGCCGCGATCCCGCTCAACCCCGACAGCCCGTACGTCGTCTCGCAGGGTCGGCTGACCCTCGACGGCGCCGACCTCGGGATGGATGTCGAACCGGTCGTCCGCCCGCGATTCTATGACCGGACCACCGCGGACGGCACCCCCTACGACAAGATCGCCAAGCTGCACGGGAAGGACGTGCTGGCCACGACCGTGGTCCAGACGTGCGTCCGCTACGACGAGAGCGAGCGCTGCCGGTTCTGCTCCATCGAGTCGTCCCTGCGCTCCGGCACCACGATCGCCGTCAAGACGCCGGCCGTGCTCGCCGAGGTCGCCCGGGCGGCGCGGGAGCTGGACGGCGTCTCCCAGATGGTCATGACCACCGGTACCTCCAACGGCTGGGACCGGGGTGCGAAGCACCTGGCGCGCTGCGTCCGCGCGGTGAAGGACGCGGTACCCGAGCTGCAGGTCCAGGTGCAGTGCGAGCCCCCCGCGGACCTGCGGGCCATCACCGACCTGTACGAGGCGGGCGCGCGGTCCATCGGGATCCACGTCGAGTCGATGGACGACGCCGTACGCCGGCGCTGGATGCCGGGCAAGGCGACCGTCTCGCTCGACGAGTACCGCGCGGCCTGGCGTGAGGCGGTGCGCGTGTTCGGCCGGAACCAGGTATCGACCTACCTGCTCGTGGGCCTCGGCGAGGACCCGGACGAGCTGGTCGAGTCCGCCGGTGAGCTCATCGACATGGGCGTCTATCCGTTCGTCGTCCCGTTCCGGCCGCTCGCCGGCACGCTGGCGACCGACGTCGACCACGTCCCGGCACCGCACCGCGCGGTGGTCGCGGACGTCACCCGGCGGGTCGGGCGGCTGCTCGCCGCCGCGGGGATGCGGGGATCCGACCAGGCCGCGGGCTGCGCGGCGTGCGGCGCCTGCAGCGCGCTCGCGACGGTGGGAGGCTGACATGCTCGACGTCCCCACCCTCACCGGCAGGTCGCTGCCGTCCGTGGCGCCCTGGACCGTACGCCCGGCCGAGCGGCGCCACCTGACCGCCTACCGAGCACTGCGCCGGGACGCGTTCGTCGTGGAGCAGGGCCTGTTCACCGGCCACGACCTCGACCGGCTCGACGACGACGAGCGCACGGAGGTGCTCGTCGCGGTCGACGCCGAGGACCGCGTGCTCGGCGGCGTGCGGATCGCGCCGGCGCTCGCGGCGCTCGACGCCGTCGGCCGGGACATCGGCTGGTGGACCGGTAGCCGGCTCGTCGTCGCCCCCGGGGCGCGCAGGGCCGGCGGGATCGGCGCCGCGCTGGTCCGGGCGGCGTGCGACCGGGTGGCGGAGCTGGGCGTGCTGCGCTTCGAGGCCACGGTCCAGCGCCGCAACCAGGTGCTGTTCGAGCGCCTCGGCTGGCAGGCCTGGGGTACCGAGGACGTCCACGGCGAGCCGCACGTGCTCATGCGCCGGCCGATGAACCGGGTCGCCGACCTCGTCACGGCGACCAAGTCCGCGCTAGCCGGCCTCGTCGGACCGCTGCGCGAGCACACGGGTCCTGCCGCGCTGGGTGGCGCCGGGTTCGTGGGTGACGACGGCGCTCCCGTGCCGGGCACGGACCTGGTCGCCGCGTGCGACGCCATCCTGCCCGGCCTCGTCGAGCGCGACCCCGAGTGGGCCGGCTGGTGCGCGGTGCTGGTGAACATCAACGACCTGACCGCGATGGGCGCCCTCCCCATCGGGCTGACCGACGCGGTCGGCGCGCCGACGGCGTCGTTCGCGCGCCGGATCCTCAACGGCCTGCACAGCGGGTCGCAGGCCTGGGGCGTGCCGGTGCTCGGCGGGCACACCCAGCTCGGGGTGCCCGCCTCCCTGTCGGTGACGGCGCTCGGGCGCACCGGCCACCCCGTGCCCGGTGGCGGCGGGCGTCCCGGGCATGCCCTGTCCCTGACCGCCGATCTCTCGGGGCGCTGGCGCCGGGGGTTCGAGGGCAGGCAGTGGGACTCCACGTCGTCCCGGTCCGCGGCCGAGCTGCGGCACCTGGCGGGCACGGTCTGGGCGGCCCGCCCGGCCGCGGCCAAGGACGTGAGCATGGCCGGGATGGTCGGCACGACGGCGATGCTCGCCGAGGCGTCGGGCACCGGCGCGACCATCGACGTCGCCGCCGTGCCCACGCCGTCCGGCGCGGTGACGGGGGAGTGGCTGACTTGCTTCCCGGGGTTCGCGATGCTCACCGCCGACCCACCCGGAACCGGGCGCATGACGACGCCCCTGGCGACCACCGCCGAGTGCGGCGAGCTGACCACCGAGCCCGGCGTCCGACTGCGCTGGCCCGACGGCGTGACCACCGTCGCGGTGCCCGGCGCCGCGACCGGCCTCGGGCACGCCTGACCGGAACACCCGCGCGGGACCTGCGCCCGCGCCCCCAGACCGCACCACCCGCAGTGCCGAACGAGCGCACCATCCACTATCCAAGGAGCAAGGACCATGTCGTACGACGAGCAGATCCAGGCCAACATCGACGCGTCGCTCGCGGAGATCCCGCACCCGTCGCTGCCGAAGGGCAGCAACCTGTACGGCTCGACCAAGATCTTCCCCGACTACCAGGCCGAGCCGGGTCAGTCGTACCTGACGCTGGTGCACGGCATCGCGCACGAGTCGTCGGTGAGCTTCGTCGCGATCCTCCAGGCCACCCGCGCGCTGCGGAAGGGCTTCGAGTCCGCCGTCTACTTCTACGGGCCCGGCGCGATCAACGCCCTGGACACCCGCGGGTTCCCGACCACGGGCGACAGCGCGTTCCCGGGCGAGCAGAACATCAACGAGGCGCTCAAGACGTTCATCGCCGAGGGCGGCACGGTGTTCTGCTGCCGGTTCGGCCTGTCGCTGCACGGTGCGCGCGAGGAGGACCTCATCGCGGGGGTGATCCCGGCCCACCCGCTGGACGTGCAGGACGCGGTGATCCACTACGCGCGCAAGGGCGCGATCATCAACTCCACCTACAACTTGTAACCGACCCACCTGTCAGCGGCCAACCAGCAACAGGAGGAGCAGCAGCCGTGACCATCACCGTCGCCGCCGTGTCGGCGAACTTCACTCGCGACCTCGAGCAGAACTACGCGCTCATCGAGAAGCTCCTGGGCGAGGCCCGTGCCGCCGGCGCGCAGCTCGTCGTGTTCCCCGAGGCGTCCATCGGGGGCTACCTGTCCTCGCTGGGCAACCACGGGGACACGGTGCGGACCACGCAGCGCTCGCTGCCGCCGGCGGTCCAGCTGGACGGGCCGGAGATCCGGCGGGTCCAGGAGCTCGCGGGGAAGACGGTGGTGTGCATCGGCTTCTGCGAGCTCGACGACGACGGCGAGACCCGCTACAACGCGGCCGTCTGCCTGGACGGCGAGCGGATCTACGGGTCCTACCGCAAGGTGCACCAGCCGCTGGGCGAGAACATGTCGTACGCCGCCGGGGACACCTACCGGGCGTTCGACACCCCGGTGGGGCGCGTCGGCCTGCAGATCTGCTACGACAAGGCCTTCCCGGAGGCCGCGCGGGCGCTCGCCCTGGACGGCGCGGAGATCGTGGTGAGCCTGTCGGCCTGGCCGGCGGCTCGCACCGCGACCGCCGAGGACCTGCAGCAGGACCGGTGGACCTACCGGTTCAACCTGTTCGACGCCGCTCGCGCGCTCGACAATCAGGTGTTCTGGATCGCGTCCAACCAGGCAGGCACCTTCGGGTCGCTGCGCTACGTCGGCAACGCCAAGGTCGTCGACCCGGGCGGGAACGTGCTGGCCACGACCCTGCTGGACGCGGGTCTCGCCGTCGCGCAGATCGACGTCGAGAGCACGTTCCGCGCGATGCGGGGCGGCATGTTCCACCTGCGCGACCGGCGACCGGACGTCTACGCGGCCGTCACGGCGCAGGACACCCCCGAGTCCTCGGCCTGGAAGGCGGCAGCTCATGCCTGAGATGACGTTCGACGTGCGCTGGCCCGACGGGTCCACGGCGAGCTGCTACTCACCGAGCCTCGTGATGCACGACCACCTCGAGGTCGGGGGCCGCTACCGCGTGGCCGACTTCGTGGACCGCTCCAGCCGCGCGCTCCAGCAGGCGAGCGACCGCGTGCGGGCCCGGTACGGCATGGGGTGCGCGTCGGCCCTGCAGCAGGAGGCCGAGATCCGGCAGGCGGCGAGGTTCTTCGACGCCGACGGTGAGGTGGAGGTGCTCAGCATGGAGCCGCCCCTGCCGCTGCCGGACGGCGCCGCCCGGCCGGGAGGCACGGCATGAGGGCGGCGCGGGTCGTGGACGGCGCCCACCACGAGGTGCTCGTCGTCGGCGGCGGCCAGGCGGGGCTCTCGGTGAGCCACCACCTGGTCGCCGCCGGCGTCGACCACCTCGTGGTCGAGCGCGACAGCGTCGCGCACGAGTGGCGCGACGGGCGCTGGGACGCGTTCACCCTGGTCACACCCAACTGGCACTGCCGGCTGCCCGGTTACCCCTACGACGGCCCCGACCCGGACGGATTCATGCGCCGCGACGAGGTGTACGAATGGGTGCGCCGGTACGCGGACACCTTCGACGCGCCGGTCGCCGAGGGCGTCACGGTCACAGGCCTCGCCCCGCGGCCGGGCGGCGGCTTCGTCGTCACCACGACGGCGGGAACCGTGACGGCGAACGCGGTCACGGCGGCCGTCGGCGGCTACCACGTCCCCGTGGTGCCGTCCTGGGCGGCCGCCCTGCCCGAGCACGTCGTGCAGGTGCAGTCGTACGACTACCGCAGCGCGGACGAGCTCCCGCCCGGTCCGGTGCTCGTGGTCGGCACCGGCCAGTCCGGGACGCAGATCGCCGAGGACCTCCTCCTCGCGGGGCGCGAGGTACACCTGGCGGCGGGGCGGGCACCCCGTGTGGCCCGCCGCTACCGGGGCAAGGACTGCATGACGTGGCTGGCCGAGATGGGCGTGTACGACGTGCCCGTCGCTGCCCGCGGCCTGGCCAAGCGCGAGTCGACCAACCACTACGTCACCGGGCGTGACGGCGGCCGGGACCTCGACCTGCGCGACTTCGCCCGCCGGGGCATGCGGCTGTACGGCCGCGCCACCGGAGTGGTCGACGACGGCTCCGGCCGCGCGCTGACGTTCTCCCCGACGCTCGCCCGCGACCTCGACCACGCCGACTCGGTGGCCGAGTCCATCAAGGACGACATCGACCGGTGGATCGAGACCCAGGGGATAGACGCCCCGCCCGAGGAGCGATACGTCCCGGTGTGGCGCCCCGGCGCCGAGCTCGAACGGCTCGACCTCGCGGGCCTCGCCGCGGTGGTGTGGTCGGTCGGGTTCCGAGCCGACTGGACCTGGCTCGGCGACCTCGCACCCGCGGTGCTCGACCCCGAGGGGCACCCCCGGCACGTGCGCGGACTGAGCCCCGTGCCCGGGCTGTCGTTCGTCGGACTGCCCTGGCTGCACACCTGGGGATCGGGCCGGTTCCTCGGCATCGCGCAGGACACGGGGCACGTGGCCGCCGCGGTACGGGACTGGCGGGCCGGCGGCTCGTGGGACGGGCCCGCCGCCCACACGCTCACCGAGCCCGCGCCCGCGTCGTCGTCGGCCGCAGCGGGATGACGGACAACCTACGCTGTAGCGCATGTCTACGACCACCATGGGTGCGGTCGCGGCGCACTTCGGACGCGACATCGACCGCACTCTCGCCAAGCTGCCCGGCATCATCGACCAGGCCCGCGAACGCGGCGTCGACCTGCTCGTGCTCCCGGACGCCACGATCGGCGGGTACCTGCACGACATGTACCACCCCACCGACCAGGGCCTGCCGGCGGCCGTGGACCTCGACGGGCCGGAGGTCGCGGCCGTCCAGCAGATGGCGGGCGACATGGTCGTCTGCTTCGGCATCGCCGAGCGGGCGCACGCCGACGGCGCCGAGGTCCGGTACAACACCGCCGTCTGCGTGCACGGCGACGGAGTGCTCGGGGTGCACCGCAAGGTGCACCTGCCGCTCGGCGAGTCCGAGGCATACCGGCCGGGAACCGGGTTCGACGCCTTCGACACCCCCGTGGGCCGCCTCGGCATGCTCATCGACTTCGACAAGACCTTCCCCGAGTCGGCGCGCTCGCTCGCGCTCGACGGCGCGGAGATCATCGCCTGCCTCAGCGCCTGGCCCGCGAGCGTCACCGACCGCTCCGACCGGCTGCGCAACGACCGTCAGGCCCACCTCTTCGACCTGTACGACTGTGCCCGGGCGGCGGAGAACCAGATCTACCTCGTCTCCGCCAACCAGACCGGGGTGCTCGGCGGGCTGCGGTTCCTCGGCCAGGCCAAGGTCGTCGACCCGGCCGGCGAGATCGTCGCCAAGACCTGGGCCAAGGGCGGGCTGGCGATCGCCACCGCCGACGTGGCGGCCGACGTCGCCCGCGCCCGCCGCACCATGAACCACCTGCGCGACCGCGTCGAGAGCGCCTACACCCTCACCGCGCGCCCGACGCCGAGCCGAAGCCCCGGCTGACCCGACCCGGTCGGCCGAACCCAGGAGGACGGAAGACCGTGCGCATCGCCCAGACCACCTACTCGACCAAACCGCGCGGCGGGGTCGTGCACACCCTCGCCCTCGCCGAGGCGCTCGCCGCCCGCGGCCACCAGGTCACGGTCTGGACGCTGGGCCGGGGCGGCGACGACGCGTTCTTCCGGCCGGTCGACCCAGCGGTCGAGGTGCGTGTCGTGCCGTTCGCCGCCCGCGACGACGAGAGCGTCGGCGACCGCATCGAGCGCTCGATCCAGACCATGACCGCCGCGTTCGACCCCTCCGGCTACGACGTGGTCCACGCGCAGGACTGCATCTCCGCCAACGCCGTCGGCCCCTGCGTACGCACGGTCCACCATCTCGACGAGTTCACGACGCCCCGCCTGGTCGAGTGCCACGAGCGGGCGATCACCGACCCGATCGCCCGGCTGTGCGTCTCGCGCGCCGTCGCGCAGGAGGTGCACGACGGCTACGGCCTGCGCCCCACCGTCATCCCGAACGGCGTCGACTCCGCCCGCTTCGCCCGCGCCGCCGGACCCGACGGAGCCGATGCCCGTACCCGCTGGCGCACCGAGCTGGGCGACTACGTGCTCGCCCTCGGCGGCATCGAACCCCGCAAGGGCAGCATCGACCTCCTCGAAGCCTTCGCCCTGCTGTGCGCCGACCACCCGGACCTGCGCCTCGTCCTCGGCGGCGGCGAGACCCTCTTCGACTACCGCCCCTACCGCGCCCGCTTCGACCAGCGGTGCGCCGAGCTCGGCATCGACCCCATCGTGCTGGGCACCCTCGCCGACGACGACGTCCCCGCCCTCGTCGCCGCGGCCGCCGTCCTCGGCTTCGTGTCCACCAAGGAAGGATTCGGACTCGCCGCCATGGAGGCACTCGCGGCGGGCGTGCCCGTGGTGGCCCGCGACCTGCCCGTCACCCGCGAGGTCTTCGGCGACGCCGTCGTCTACGCGTCCGACGTGCCGCAGATCGCCGCGGCGCTCGCCGCTGCCCTCGACGGCGCAGGCCAGGACGGGGCCGCGGGCCGCGAGCTCGCCGCCCGGCACAGCTGGACGGCCGCCGCGGCGGCACACGAACGGTTCTACGAGCACGTCGTACGTGCCGGGGGTGACGATGGCCAGCAGATCGATCTCACGGATCGTGAGCGAGCTCGCCGGCGCTCTTCACCCGCTCATCGGGGCTAGATAAGAGGCGAGCCGGCAGGCGCGGTGGAACCGTTGCACCATGACGCTCCCACCCTGGTCGGCCTCCGAAAGTGCCGGCGTGAACTACGTCGGCGAGCTCGCCCGCGCGTGGGCCATGCTCGAGCCCACGCAACGGTGGGTCGACGCCGCGCCCGGCCGTCCGCGGCTCCCCGAGGAGCTGGTGCAGGACTTCCTGCAGCACGAGGATCCGTACCCGGCCGGAACCGCGGTGTTCGCCGCACGCTGGCGGCCGGGGCGGTGGGGCATCGGCATGATCACCGCGCGCGTCGACGACGACGAGTGGGCCGTGGAGTACCTCGACCACTGGGAGATCGTCTTCCGGGACCACGCCGAGCTGGTTCCCGCTCTCTGGTCAGCCGGGTAGACCTGCTTGCTCCGTGCGAGCAAGCAGGTCGGGCGGCCTCAGCTCACAGCAGCTCGACGCTGTCGGCCTGCGGCCCACGGTCGCTCTGACGTACCTTGAACCGGACCCGGTCACCCTCTTCCAGGACCTCGTCGCCCCGCACGACCGACACGTGCACGAACAGGTCCGCGCCCCCGGCGTCGGGTGTGATGAAGCCGAAACCGCGGTCGGCGTCGTAGCGCGCGACGGTGCCCTCACCGCCGCGTACGGGCCCGCCCGACGCCGCGGTCCGGCTCGGCCGACCGCGGTCCGTGGCCGTTCGTGCGTTGCCGTTGCCGGAGCCGCGTACGAGCCGCACGTTGCGGGCGTTCGGCCCCTTGTCGCCGTCGACGACGTCGAACGTCACGCGGGCACCCTCGGCGAGCTCGGTCATTCCCGGGCCGAGCGCACGGACGTGGACGAAGACGTCCTCGTCGCCCGAGTCGGGAGCGATGAACCCGAAGCCCTTGGCGTCGTCGTACCAGGACACCGTGCCGTCCGCGCCGTCGGACACCGGCCTCGCAGCCTGCGCGGCCTGTGCGGCCTGCGCCCCGAGCGGCAGCAGGTGGTCGGCCTGCGGCCCCTTCTCCCCGTCGACGACGAGGAACGCCACCCGCTGCCCCTCCGAGATCACACCGCCCCCGACGATGGCCGAGCTGTGCACGAAGATCTCGCCGCGGCCGTCGTCGGGCGTGACGAAGCCGTATCCCTTGGCCGGCTCGTACCAGCTGACGGTGCCCAGCACGCCCACGGGCGCGTCGGCGGCCTGGTCACCCGTGACGCGGACGCGGCGTGCCTGCGGGCCACGCTCACCCTCGCCCACCTCGAACTCGACGGCCTGCCCCTCGCGGAGAAGCTTCGGTCCGTCGTCGCCGACGATCTCGGACGCGTGGACGAACAGGTCCTCGGCCTCGTTCCCGAGGTCGATGAAGCCGAACCCTCGGTCGGCGTCGAACCATCGGACAGTTCCCTGGGGCACTAAGACTCCTCAACTTGGCAGACATTGCTGTGCTCCAGTGTCCCTGACGGAACTCGGTCGGGCTCTCGTCCCTGGCTCCGACACGGTGTGGGGCTCGACGGTGAGGCGCCCTCGACACCGATGCCAGCGGGCACGATCGCGTCGCGTTAGCGCTCACATTGGGCCTTTCGGAAGGGTTGTGGCGTTGGTAACCTTTGCGCGGCTTGTGGTCACCGACCTGCGTATCACTGCCTCGATCCTTCGAACGGACAACCATGAAGACAGCGAGGCACGGCGCGCGGCAGGGCGGGCGCAGATCTTGGTTCATGTGGGGCGCCGTGGCGGCGGTGGCTGTCGTGGCCGTTCTCGCCTACCCGGTCATCGGGTCGCTCTCCGGCGGTGCGGCCGACGTCGCGCGGACCGCGGCCGTCGCAGCCGCCGGCGGCTCGCCGGTGAGCACCCCCACCGCCACCCCGACCCCCTCGGTCAGCCCGACTCCGACCGCGTCCCCGAGTCCGAGGTCCGGTGCCTTCGCCCGGACGCATCGGGCATCGCCCAGCGCGACCCCGCCGCCGCCGTCGACCACCGCCGCGTCCGCAGGACGGATCAATCCCGGGACCACGTACGAGGGCGACGCCACCCACTACGAGGCCGCGGACGGCAACGGCGCCTGCAGCTTCGGCCCGAGCGACGACATGATGGTCGTGGCGATGAACGAGACCGACTACGAGAACTCCAGGGCGTGCGGCGCCACCGTGCTCGTCCGCGCGGCGAACGGCAACGCCGTCACGGCGCGCGTCACCAACGTGTGCCCCCTGCCCTGCGCGCCCGGGCAGCTCGACCTCAGCAAGCAGGCCTTCGCCGAGCTCGCCGATCCACAGCTCGGCCGGATCCCGGTCACCTGGAGCCTGCTGAGCCCTGATACGGCGGACACGATCTCCATCCGGTACAAGGACGGGTCGAGCCAGTGGTGGTGCGGCATCCAGGCGATCGACCACCGGAACCCGGTCGCGAAGCTGGAGGTTGACGCCGGGGACGGCTGGCGGGCGTTGCCCCGTACCGGGTACAACTACTTCCTCTCCGAGAACGGCAGCGGGTGCGGCGGTGACATCAGGATCACGGACATCTACGGCGAACAGCTGACCGTCAGAGGGCTCCCGGTGCGCGCGGACGTCGTGCAGCCGACTGGGGTCCAGTTCGCCCAGCACTGAGTCCGGCTGCCACTACCTCGTCGTCCCCGGGGGCGGGGCGGTCGAGTCGCGGACGGTGAGGCTGGTGGCGAGCTGGATGTGGCGTGACGCGGGCTGGACGCCGTCCGCCATGGCGAGCACCGTCTCGACGGCCATCTGACCCATCCCCGCCAGCGGCTGGTGCACCGAGGTGAGCTGCGGCGTCGTCCAGCTGGCCTGTGGCGTGTCGTCGAAGCCGACGACGCTGAGCTGCTCAGGCACGGCGACCCGCAGCTCGCGCGCCGCAGCGAGCACACCGACGGCGATCTCGTCGTCACCGGTGACGACCGCCGTCGGGGGCTGGGGCAGCGAGAGCAGCTCGCGGCCGTGCTCGAGCCCGGTCTCGATCGAGAAGGGGTCGCTGCGTACCAGGGACCGGTCCAGGCTGATCCCCGCGGAGTCCAGCGCCGCCCGGTAGCCGTGGAAGCGTTCGCGGGCGGCCGCCGAGGCGGTGGGTCCGCCGATCCATCCGATGCGCTGGTGGCCCAGCTCCAGGAGATGCTCCGTGGCGGTGCGCGCGCCGGCCCAGTTGGCCGACCCGACGCTGACGATCCGCGGGTCGTCCAGGCTGACCGGATCGATCATCACGAACGGCATGTACACCTCTTTCGCGGCCTGGAGCACGGCATTGGGCTCCGCCAGCGTGATGCCGACGATGCCCACGACCCCGGACTCCTTCTGCTCGGCCACCCACGCCCGGGCGGCGGCCTTGGTGGCACGCACCGCGCGGTCGGGCGCCAGCCGCACCAGGACGTCGGTCCTGGCACCCGCGGCCGCCGCGAGGAGGCCCTGGAGCACGTTCGAGATGTACGGCGAGGTCACCACGTCGGTCACCGCCGCGATGGTGCGGGTGCGCGTCGGTTCCCACTGCGCGGTGGTGGGCCGGTAGCCGAGCGCGGCGACCGCCTCCAGCACCCGCTTGCGGGTGTCCTCGGCGATGTCGAGGCGACCGTTGAGCGCCTTGGACGCGGTGCCGGGGGAGACGCCCGCCTCTCGCGCGACGTCGGCGAGCGTCGGGCGCCCGGTCGAAGGCCTGCCGACCATGATGTTCCCTTTCTCGAAACTGTTTCGAACCCTACCGACAGTCGGGCGTGGCGTCAATCTGCTCAGCAACGCACATGTCCTCGACTGTTGACGCGTCCGGAGGACCGTCGCTACAGTCCCTGCTTGATCGATAAAGTTGCGAAAGTATTTCGCGGCACTCTCAACGAGGAGGGACAGGGTGATGAGGCTTCTTACCAAGGCATGGGCGGTCGGCGTCGCGCTCGTGACGGCCGGTGCGCTCGCCGCGTGCTCAGGGGCGGCAGGCACGTCGAGCGGGGCCGACGGCGGCGGTGGCACCGCTGACGACCCGGTGACGCTGACGGTGTGGAGCTGGGACGGCACGGTCGAGCTCGCGGTCCCGGAGTTCGAGAAGGCCAACCCCGGCATCAAGGTCGAGGTCGTGAACGCCGGCTCGTCCTCCGACGAGTACCAGGCGCTCGACAACGCGATCCAGGCCGGGTCGGGCGTCCCCGACCTGGTGATGTTCGAGTACTTCGCGGTCCCGTACTTCGCGATCCCCGGCAAGCTCGCCGACCTGGGCCCGCTGGGCGCGACCGAGCTGGAGGCCGACTACGTGCCCTCGGCCTGGAACAACGTCACCATCGACGACGGTGTCTACGCCCTGCCCTCGGACTACGGCCCCGCCGTCATGTTCTGGAACGAGGCGACCTTCGCCGAGGCGGGGATCAAGGAGGCGCCCGCGACCTGGGACGAGTACTACGAGGCCGCCAAGAAGATCCGCGCGCTGGGCGACGACTACTACATCACCCAGGACACGAACGACCTGTTCTTCCTGCTCTCCCTGATCTGGCAGGCCGGCGGACGCCCGTTCGAGGTCGACGGCACCACCGTGCACATCGACTTCTCCGACGACGGCACCCAGAAGGCGGTCGCCTTCTGGCAGAAGATGCTCGACGAGGACCTGGTCAACACCAAGATCAGCGCCTGGTCCGACGACTGGAACCGCGCGCTCAACGACGGCACGCTCGCCTCGCAGAACATGGGCGGCTGGCTCACCTCGACCCTGCCCGAGCGGGCTCCGGACGCCAAGGGCGACTTCCGGGTCTCCCTCATGCCCCAGTGGGAGGAGGGCGAGAAGGTCGGCGCCGAGAACGGCGGCTCGGCCTTCGGCATCCCGGAGGCAGCGGCCAACAAGGAGGCGGCCTTCACCTTCCTCGAGTACTTCACGCACGGTGAGGGCCTGCAGCCCCGGGTCGACGCCGGTGCGTTCGTCCCCAACAAGTCCGTGCTGGACAGCCCGGAGTTCCAGGACGTGGAGAACCCCTACTTCGGCGACCAGAAGACCGGTGAGGTCCTCGCGGAGGCCTCGAACATCGCCGCCGTCGGCTGGCAGTACCCGCCGTTCTTCGAGTGGGCCCGCAGCGCCTACGCCGACATCGCCACGCCGTTCTACACCTCGGGCGAGGGCTCGCTCACGGAGGTCCTGCAGACCTGGCAGGAGCGATCCATCGAGTACGGCAACGAGCAGGGGTTCACCGTTGACTAGTCGCAGGCGGCAGATCGGCTGGGCGTTCGTCGCCCCGTTCGGCATCCTGTTCGCCCTGGTGTTCATCGTGCCGATCACCTACGCCGCGTACCTCAGCCTCTTCCAGGACCAGATGGTGGGCGGCAGGTCCTTCGTCGGCCTGGACAACTACAGCAAGCTGTTCGTGGACCCGCAGTTCTGGGACGGCGTCTCCCGCGTCGTCTGGTTCACGCTGATCCAGGTGCCGATCATGCTGGTGCTCGCCCTGCTGCTGGCGCTGGCGATGGACTCGATGCGCCTTCGGGGCATGCGGTTCATGCGGGTGGCGATCTTCCTGCCCTACGCCGTGCCGGCCATCGTCTCGACGCTGATGTGGGGCTTCATGCTCGGCGTCCGCTACGGGCTGTTCGGCAGCATCAACGGCTGGCTCGGTACCGACCTCGACCCGTTCCGGCCGAGTACGACGCTCATCGCCATCGGGATCATGGTCACCTGGGCCTTCACCGGGTACAACATGCTGATCTTCGACAGCGTGCTCAAGGCGGTCCCGCACGAGCTGTACGAGGCGGCGGCGATCGACGGCGCGGGGGAGTTCCGGGTGATCCGGGCGATCAAGCTGCCCGCGCTGCGTGGCTCGCTCGTGATCACGATCATCTTCTCGATCATCGGCACGTTCCAGATCTTCAACGAGCCCCAGATCCTCCCGTCGATGGTCGCCAACAGCGGCATCACCAGCTACTACACGCCCAACCTCTACGCGTTCAACCTCGCGTTCACGGGCTCGCAGCAGGGTTACGCCGCCGCTCTCGCCCTGGTGATGGCCGCGTTCACCATCGCCATCGCGTACGCGGTCCAGATCCGGGGGATGAGAGATGCCCTCGACCAGTAGCAGCCGGAGACCTCCCATGACGACCACCGCTGACGTCCGGCGTCCCGGCCGCACGGCACGCCGACAGCTGTACACCCTCACCAACCCCCGCAAGAGCGGCACCCTGACCTTCCTGACGGGGCTGTTCACCCTCTACTGCCTGGTGCCGCTGGTCTGGCTGGCGATCAACTCCACCAAGTCGCAGGCGGACTTCGTCACCAGCTTCGGCTTCTCGTTCGGCACGCGGTTCGCGCTGTTCGACAACATCGCCGAGGTCTTCACCTATGACGGCGGCATCTTCGGGCGCTGGCTGCTCAACACCCTCCTGTACGTCGTCGCCGGGGCACTGGTCTCGACGTTCCTTGCCGCGCTCGGCGGCTACGCGCTCGCGAAGCTGGAGTTCACGGGCAAGCGGGTCTTCCTGTTCGTGGTGCTGGGCGCCATCTCGGTCCCGGGCATCGCGCTGGCCATCCCGCAGTTCCTGCTCTTCGCGCAGCTCGGCCTCACCAACACGCCGTGGGCGGTGCTGATCCCGTCGTTCCTCAACCCGTTCGGGCTCTACCTCATGTGGGTGTTCGCCGCGGAGGCGGTACCCACCGGCCTGCTGGAGGCGGCGAAGATCGACGGCGCGGGCGAGTTCCGGACGTTCTGGCAGATCGCCCTGCCGATGCTCGTCCCGGCGACGGTGACGGTGCTGCTCTTCTCGTTCGTGTCGATCTGGAACAACTACTTCCTGCCGTTGATCATGCTCAAGGACCCCGACTGGTACCCGCTGACCGTGGGCATCAACCAGTGGAACAAGCTGGCCTCCACCGCGGGCAACGGGGAGCTGCTCCAGAACCTGGTCCTGACGTCGTCGCTGCTTACGATCATCCCGCTGATCGTGGCGTTCATCTGCCTGCAGCGCTTCTGGCAGTCCGGGCTGAGCCTCGGCGCCGTCAAGGGCTGACCCGACACCCGTGAGAGAGGACAGAGAGAACATGGTGGAGAACCAGATGACTTGGACGGAACCGACGGAACTGACGGAGCTGCGGGTCGACGGCGCGGCGCCGGCCGAGGTACCGCTGCGACACGTATGGAACGAGTGCGTCGGCGCCGGCCGCGCGAACGAGGCGCTCCGAGCGGACTGGCAGGGGCACTTCCGCGAGGCCGTCACGGAGCTCGGGGCGCGGTTCGTGCGCTTCCACGGGCTGTTCCACGACGACATGTTCGTCTACCGCGCCAGCGACGGCGGGGGTTTCGGCCCGCAGACCCCGCTCGACGAGCCGGTGCTGACGTTCGCCTACGTCGACAAGGTGTTCGACTTCATCCTCGAGACGGGCGCGCGCCCGTTCGTGGAGCTGGGCTTCATGCCGCGCGAGTTGGCCACGGAGACCG
Organism: Promicromonospora sp. CA-289599; assembly: GCF_050936155.1. NCBI lineage: Bacteria > Bacillati > Actinomycetota > Actinomycetes > Micrococcales > Promicromonosporaceae > Promicromonospora > Promicromonospora sp. CA-289599. The sequence continues at coordinate 22,914 of NZ_JBNJNI010000002.1, read as the reverse complement.
AGACGCTGTTCTGGTGGAAGGCGCACTGCAGCCCGCCCAAGGACATGGCGCGCTGGGTCGACCTGGTCACCTCCACGGTGACGCACTGGGTCGAGCGCTACGGCCTGGACGAGGTGCGCCGGTGGCGGTTCGAGGTGTGGAACGAACCGAACCTGGTGCCGTACTTCTGGACGGGCACCCGGACGCAGTACTTCGAGCTGTACGAGGCCACGGCCCTGGCGATCAAGGCGATCGACGGGGAGCTCAAGGTGGGCGGGCCGTCCACGAGCGTGTTCGTCCCCGACGAGCGCTACAAGGGGGAGTGGGAGGACCGCTCCGTCGAGCACGTGGCGGCGGAGGCGGACGACGTCGACGCGCTCGACTGGCGTCCCGTGTGGATCGAGGAGTTCATCGACTGGTGCGCGCGCCGCGACGTCCCGCTCGACTTCCTGTCCACCCACCTGTACCCGACGGACGTGGCGTTCGGCGCCTCCGGGCAGGCGCGCCACATCCGGCGCCACGTGGACGCGACCTACGACGACCTGGTCGCGCTCCGCAAGATCATCGCAGGCAGCCCTTTCCCCGGGGCCGAGCTGCACATCACGGAGTGGTCGAGCTCGCCGTCGAGCCGTGACACCATCCACGACACGCTGTTCGCCGCCACCTACATCACCCGGGCCTACCTGCGGTGCGCCGCGCTGGCCGACTCGATCGCCTACTGGACCTTCACCGACGTGTTCGAGGAGGGCGGCGCCGGCATCGGCCCGTTCCACGGCGGGTTCGGCCTGGTCAACGAGCAGGGTCTGCACAAGCCGACGTTCCACGCCTTCTCGATGCTGTCCCGGCTCGGCGACACGGTGCTGGCGTCCACTCCGCACGGGGTGATCACCCGGGACACGACGACGGGCGCCGTGTCCGCGGTCTTCCTCAACTACCCCGACGACATGGGCACCAGGGCGGTCGGCTCCGAGACCACCTACGAGGCCACGCGCAGGCTCGCCCAGATGGGGCCGGGCCGCAGGATCCGCCATACCGTCGAGGGCCTCGCCCCGGGCACGGTCTTCCGGGTCGAGTCGGTCGACTGGGAGCACGGCAACGTCGCGGAGGCCTGGCACCGCATGGGGGAGCCGCTCAACCTCACCCCGGCCCAGACGGCCGAGCTGCGCACCACTGCCGACGCGCTGCGCACGACGACCCTCACGGTCTCGGCGGCCGGCGTGCTGGACATCGACCTGAACCTGCCGCCGTGGGCGGTCCTCTCAATAACCCAACCCCCCAGCTGACCCCTGCTGCCGAGGTAGAGCGCCTGTCCGGACATGCGCTCTACCTCGGCAGGACGCTATGGCTGGGTCAGGGCGCTGAACACGTTGATCGCCGCCGTGGTCGCGTCGTGCGACGTCGAGAAGACGCCGCCGTCCTGGATCTCGGCCGCGCCCGGGAGCGTCACCGGCGACCCGACATGCCGGTAGCTGACGCCGTCGTAGGAGTAGGACGCCGACACCTGACCGTCCACGCGGTCCAGCCTGACCCACACCGCGCGGTGCGTGTCGACCCGTACCTGGCTCGCGCTGTCGAGGTAGCCGTCGCCGTTCGCGTCCCACTGGAAGACGACGCCGTTGCGCGGCGTCACGGCCGCTATCGCGTACCCGGACGACGCCCCGGGCGCGGTCATGTCGTTGCGGACCATGACCCCGCTCTTGGCCCAGGCGTCGGTGTCGTTGATCGTGTCCACGCGGACGGACACGCTAGACCCGGCAGTGAAGGAGCCCGTCCGGTAGAGCGCTCCGAACGCGTCGTCCCGCTGGCCACCCCCGCCCCATACGTCCGCGCCCGCCGCCGCGACGCCGAAGGCGGCGCCCTGCTGCCCGGACTGCTGCCCGAAGTAGCTCTCGGCCGCGGACACCGCCGTCGTTCGGTACGCGTCACCGACCGGCGCCTCCACCGGGCACTGCGCGAGGCCGAACAGGTTGGCGTTCAGCGTCGTGCGGTACTGCGGCGCGACGCCGGCCTCGCACATGACGTCCAGCGCCCCCTGCGGCCAGTTCGTGCCCGCGACCGTGACGTTGTCGACGAGCTGGTTGTTCCGTTCCTCGGCGTTCGGGATCTGGGCCCCGCCCGAGTTCAGCCAGTTCTCGCGGATCATGTTGTCGCTCGTGTTGTTGCCGTCGCTGTAGGCGTTGGTGAAGATCCACGGGTTGGTGCCCTGGAGCACGTTCTGCCGGTAGGTGGTGTAGCGCGTCCCCTCGTCGAGGTAGAGGCCGACGCCGGAGACGTTGAACAGGTAGTTGCGTTCCACCACGGTGCCCGGGCTGGCCGAGAGGTTGTACAGCGACCCGCCGTCGGCGAACCGCGCCTTGGTGTGGTGCACGAGGTTGCCCGCGACGAGGTTGTCCTTGAGCGTCGTCGGGGTCGTGTACAGGGGATGCCAGTTGTAGTAGCCGCGGCGGACGTACTCCGCGGAGCCGCCCGCGTCGTTGATGCCCCAGCCGTAGCCGGTGTCGATGCCGTCGTAGGCGACGTTGGCGACCTCGTTGTGCACGATCTGGACGTTCGTCGCGTACGTGCTGAGGATGCCCGAGTTGTCCTTGTACTCGACGGCTACCCGGTTGACCGTGTTGTTCTCGATGCGGATGTCCTTGTTGATCATCCGCGGGTCGCTCGGGTGGTGCGCGTCCTCCCGCACCCCGCCGACGGCGATCCCGTGGCCGCCGACCTCGTTGAAGACGTTACCGAGCACGTCGATGCCGCTCGCGCCGAGGCCGACGCCGGAGAGCATCGCGTTGGCGTCGTTGCCGATGCCGAGCGCCGTCTGCCCGAGGTTCGTGAAGCGGTTGTTGGTCAGGGAGACGTCCTGGGCCGCGGAGACCTGCACCGCCGCCGGCTCCTGGTACCAGGCGTCGAAGCGGGCTCGTTCGAACATCTCGCAGCCGCGGGAACAGCTCGTGAAGGCATCGTCCGGGCGGTAGTCGTAGGCGTCCTTGATGAACGCGCCGTTCTGCTGGGTCGCGTAGCCGTGGGTGGACGGGCCCAGCCACGAGGTGCCGGTGAACTCGATGCCGTCGAAGGCGAGGCCCGTCACCGGCTCGTCGTACGTGCCGCTGATGCTCACCAGCGACTCCACCTGCGGGAGCTCGACGTCCAGGTCGTCGGGGTCGACGCCGTCACCGGGCTTGTAGTACAGCTTCCCCGCGGACGGGTCGAGGTACCACTCGCCGACCTGGTCGAGGAACGCGAGGGAGTTCTCCAGCGACCACGTCGGCCCCGCCAGGAACGAGTTCTGGACGGTGTCCCAGCCCCAGGTGTTGTTGTCCCACGCGGGCTGCGCCATGGTGATCGTCGAGCCGTCGATCGTCTCGACGGGGGAGTAGCGGTTGGTGAAGTCGCCGAGGGACTGGAACTCGATCCGCCCCTGGTCCGGCAGGCCGCTGAGGTAGCCGAGCTGCTGGTTGTCGATGGTCAGGCCGGTCGGGGTGGGCGTCACATCGGAGTTGGCCAGCGGCAGGGAGGCGCGCTGCGCGATGATCCCGTTCACGTAGAGCTGGCGGCTGTCGACGCCGGGCGGCGTGTCCGCGACGTAGACGCCGGCCTCCTCGTCGTGGACCGACCACCCGGAGATCGGGGCGGCGCCGGAGATCACCGGCCGGGCGCCGGGCGTCGCCGTCCACCGCACGGTGTGACCGTCGCGGCCGCCGTCCCGCGCGCCGAACACGAGGGGCTCGGAGACCCGGTAGGTCCCGTCCTCGAGCAGGACGGTGACGTCCCTGCCCTTGCGGGCCTCATGCCGGACCACCTCCTGCGCGTGCTCGAGCGAGCAGGCGTGCCGTACGTCGCACCGACCGCGGTCCAGGCCGTCCGCCGCGGCGAAGTACGTGCGGTCTCTGCCCTGCTGTGCGACCTGGGGTGCGGCCTGCGCCGCGGAGGCGGGAACCAGCGCGGAGACGATCACCGCTACGGCGCTCAGGGCGGCCATGGCTCCCGCTCTCCTCGATCGATCCCGGGATCCCGGAACTGTGCGTGACTTCGGTGTCATCGTTCCATCGCTTTCTGCTGAGACGACCAGGCTTCGTTACCCGCCGCGAGATTAGTCACACATATGATGTATGCGCAATGGTCGACCGGGCCGGGTGGGATGCCCCGGAGAGATGCCCGGGCGATACGATGGGCGATCGGATGAGCGATCGTGCGGCCCCCCAGATCGCGCGTCGGAGGAGGAGGCGCACGTGGTTCGGCAGGCATCGACCAGTACGCAGGTGACCCGAAACCGGCCGGCGCTCGCCGAGGCAGTGATCCGGGCACTGGTGCACGACGTCGTCACCGAGAAGTACGCGCCGGGAACCGCGCTGCCTTCCGCCGCGGTGCTGTGCGAGACGTTCACGGTGAGCCGCACCGTGATCCGCGAGGCGCTCACGGCGCTGGCGGAGAAGGGGCTGGTCGCCGTGCGTCAGGGCTGGGGCACGGTAGTGCTCGACCGGGAGTCCTGGTCGCTGCTCGACACCATGGTCCTGGAGGCGATCTTCCAGCGCGACGACAGCCTGCTGTTCATGGACCAGCTCATCGGGATCCGGACCGTGCTGGAGGGCCTGATGGCGTCCTCGGCGGCCCGTCAGATCGACGACGACGCCCGCGCGGTACTGTCCCGCCAGTTCGACGCGCTGAACGCCGCGCTCGACGACCCCGAGAAGTACGCCGAGGAGGACATCGCCTTCCACTCCCTGGTGCACCGGATCTCCGGCAACGAGTTCGCGCGGGCGATCATCTCCAGCATCCAGGGCAAGGCTCGCCTCGTGGCCCAGTACACCGGCGCGCCGCCGACGGGTCACAACGAGCTGACGCACGAGGAGCACCGCCACATCTTCGAGGCGCTCCTGAGCGGTGACGCGGACGCGTCCGCGGAGCTGATGCGCGCGCACATCTCACGGAGCTGGGCCCGCCGCCGCCCCAAGGGATAGACATGATTCGTATGATGAGTTGCGCTCATGAAGATCACGGGTGGCCGGAGCCTGCTCACCGCTGCTGATCTTCCTCTTCTCGCAACGATTCCTGGTGGCGGGCATGACCGCCGGCGGGACCAAAGGAGTGAGTACGAACATGGTGGAGAGACACGGCCTCGTCGTGAACATCGTCCCGGAGCTGCGGGAGGAGTACCTGCGCCTGCACGCCGACGTCTGGTCGCAGGTCGAGGCGACCCTCCAGGCGTGCAACGTGCACAACTACACGATCTTCGTGCTGGAGAACACGCTGTTCGCCTACTACGAGTACACCGGCGCCGACCACGAGGCCGACATGGCCCGGATCGCGCAGGACCCGGTGACCCAGGAGTGGTGGAGGCACACCGACCCGTGCCAGACGGCGTTCGGCCGGGACGCGGCGCCGGGCGAGCGGTGGCGGGACATGCAGGAGGTGTGGCACCTGCCATGACGCGGTCTGCGTCGACGAACGCGCTGGTCGGTCCTGACGACGGCTTCAGCTGACGAGCGATCGCGTGCCGAGCGCGAGCGCGAGCCGGTCGGCGTCGGGCGTACCTGGTTCGGCGGTGTAGACCATGAGGTGCAGGTCGGCGCCGGCGACGGACAGCACGTCGCAGTCCAGGGTGAGGCGGCCGGCCTGCGGGTGGTCGATGACCTTGGTCGTGCCCCGCTGCGGTTCGACGTCGCCACGCTGCCAGAGCTCCGCGAATCGCGGGCTCGCCACGCGGAGGTCCTCGATCAGGCGGAGCAGCGCCGGGTCGTCCGGATAGCGCCCGGCCACGAGGTGGAGGTCGGCGACCAGCGTCTCCTCGAAGACGATCTGCTCCTCGGGCGTGTGCAGGGCACGGCTGGGCAGGCCGGTGAAGTTGCGCCAGACGCCGTTGCGCTCGTTGTCGCGCCATCCCGAGGTGTCTCCCATGAGGGCGTCGTAGGGCGCGTTCGCCGTGATCAGCGTCCATGCGGCGTCGTAGACCGCGACCGGGACGTCGGCGAGCCGGTCGAGCATCCGGCGTACACCCGGGGTGAGGTACGCGGGCACCGTCCCGGAGCCGGGTGGGAGGTAGCCGGCGAGCCGGAAGAGGTGGGCCCGTTCCGCGGAGGTGAGGCGGAGCGCGCGGGCGAGCGTCTCGACGACCTGCACCGAGGGGGACGCCGCCCGGCCCTGTTCCAGGCGGGTCAGGTAGTCGGCCGAGATCCCGGCGAGCTGAGCGACCTCCTCGCGGCGCAGGCCCGGGGTGCGACGGCGGGATCCTGGTGGCAGCCCCGCGGTGTCGGGGGCGGCCCGGTTGCGCCAGCGTCGTACCGCCGCACCGAACTCGGTCTCGGTCATGGGGACAAGTCTGCGCCCGTCCGTCGCGGCGGGCCAGGTCGGTGGGCCAGGTCGGTGGGCCAGGCCGGCGTGACGATGCCGCCAGGCTGGCCCTGGCGGTCCCAGGAAAACGAGACGGCTGGTTGCGCGCTCCGGAGAGGCGCACGGTCGAGACATGACCACCACACTGATCACAGGGGCCAACAAGGGCCTCGGCTATGAGGCCGCCCGTCAGCTCGTCGCCGCGGGCCACACCGTCTACGTGGGCGCACGGGACAAGGAGCGCGGACGCCGCGCCGCCGAAGAGCTGGGCGCGCGCCTCGTCGTCATCGACGTGACCGACGACGCCTCGGTCGAGGCGGCAGCCGCGCAGATCGCCGCCGAAGGCGGGCTCGACGTGCTCGTCAACAACGCGGGTGTCGAGGCGCGCACCGCCGACAACGGCGTGCCGCGCCCGGCCGACGAGACCGCCGACAGCCTGCGTCGCATCTTCGACACCAACGTGTTCGGGACCCTGCGCGTCACGCACGCGTTCCTGCCCCTGCTGGAGCGGTCGCCGGCCCCGGTCATCGTGACCGTGAGCAGCGGACTCGGCTCGCTGGCAGGGCTCGCCGACCCTGGCCAGCCCAGCTGGGGGTACCCGGGTGTCGCGTACCCCGCCTCGAAGACGACCGTCAACGCCATGATGATCCAGTTCGCGAAGGCGTTCCCGCAGATGCGGATCAACATGGTCGAGCCCGGCTTCACCGCCACCGACCTCAACGGCCGCACCGGTACGCAGACCGTCGAGGAGGGCGCCGAGATCATCGTGCGGATGGCGCAGGTCGGCCCCGACGGCCCGACCGGTGCGTTCCTGTCCGCCCACGGGCCGATCGCCTGGTAGGTCGGGCACTCGCCACCGGCCGGGTGGGACTGGTGGAGCTGTGGCCGGGTGGGCCTGCCGACACGTGGCCGCGAAAGACATCTGACACTTGACGTATGACGTGTTATCGCTCACATTTGGTCAAGCCGTCGAAACCAGGCTTTACGGGCAAGCCTCTTCGTCGGTGCTTGGATCACACGCGGCCGTGTCATCTCAGTTGTGAGCGCTAACATCCCACCGCATGCGCCCGGGTATGCGTCGCGGTTCATGTTTCGGTGAGCCGCCAGGTCTTGGTCAAGGAGGATCATGTCTGCTGTTTCCAGTTCTCGAACGGTCGTGCCGCCGTCGCGGCTACGTCGCTGGTTGGTGCGGGTCGTCGCCGCTGGTGTGGCCGCTGTGCTGGCGGGTGCGGGCGTCGTCGCCGTCACCGGCCCGGCTGCTGCCGCCACCGTCGACCCCACCGCCTGGTACGTGCTGCTGAACCGCACCAGCGGCAAGGCCCTGGACGTCAGCGGTGTGTCCACCGCCGACGGAGCCCAGCTCCACCAGTGGACCCGCACGAACGCGAACAACCAGCAGTTCCAGTTCGTGGACGCCGGCGACGGCTACTACCGGATCAAGGCGCGGCACTCGGGCAAGGTGCTCGACGTGTCCGACTGGTCCACGGCCGACGGCGCCGCGATCCACCAGTGGACCGACCACGGCGGCGTCAACCAGCAGTTCCGGCTGGCCGACTCCGACGGCGGCTACGTCCGGTTGATCAACCGCAACAGCGACAAGGCCGTCGAGGTCCAGAACGCGGCGACGAACGACGGCGGCGCCGTCGTGCAGTACAGCGACTGGGGCGGCAGCAACCAGCAGTGGCAGCTCGTCCGCGTCGACGGCGGGAGCGGCCAGTGCACGCTTCCGTCGACGTACCGCTGGACCTCGACGGGCCCGCTGGCACAACCGCAGAACGGGCAGGTCTCGCTCAAGGACTTCACCGCCGTTCGCCACAACGGCCAGTACCTCGTCTACGGGACCACGCACAACGCGGTAGCGCCTCCCAACGGCAGCTGGGGCTCTACGGTCTTCAGCCCCTTCACGAACTGGTCCGACATGGGCGCCGCCACCCAGCGCGCACTGCCCTTCAACGCCGTCGCGCCGACGCTGCTCTACTTCGCCCCGAAGAACACCTGGGTGCTCGCCTACCAGTGGGGCTGGCCGTACAGCTTCTCCTACCGCACCTCGAGCGACCCGACCGACCCCAACGGCTGGGGCGAGCACCACGAGCTCTTCACGGCGACCCTTCCCGTCGGGGCGCCTATCGACCAGACGCTCATCGCCGACGACGAGAACATGTACATGTTCTTCGCCGACGACGAGGGCAACATCTACCGGTCCAGCATGGCCCTCGATGACTTCCCGGGCAGCTTCGGCTCGAACTACACCCGGATCATGACCGACACGAGGGACAACCTGTTCGAGGCGGTCGAGGTCTACAAGGTCCAGGGTCAGAACCAGTACCTCATGATCGTCGAGGCCATGGGGTCGAACGGTCGCTTCTTCCGCTCGTTCACGGCCACCAGCCTCGACGGCGAGTGGACGCCACAGCCCCAGGCCGAGACCCAGAGCAGCCCGTTCGCCGGGAGCGCCAACAGCGGCGCGACGTCCTGGACCCGGGACATCAGCCACGGCGATCTGGTGCGTAACAACCCCGACCAGACCAAGACCATCGACCCCTGCAACCTGCAGTTCCTCTACCAGGGGCGCGACCCCAGCTCTGACGGCGGGGACTACGGCCGCCTGCCTTACCGGCCGGGTCTGCTGACCCTGCAGCGCGACTGAGCGACACACAGTGATCCGGGCGGGCTCGGCGCAAGGCCGAGCCCGCCCGGATCGCTTCTCAGGTGAACAGTCCGGCACTTTGGTCAAGGAGGACCATGTCTGCGCTTTCCAGTACTCGAACTATCGCGCCGCCGCCGCGGCCGCGACGGTGGTTGAAGCGGTTCCTCGCCGCCACCGTGGCGGCGGTGCTGACCGGTGGCGGCATCTTCGCGGTCACCGAGACGGCCGCCGCCGCCACTGTCGACCCCGGCGCCTGGTACGTGCTGGTGAACCGCGCCAGCGGCAAGGCCCTGGACGTCAGTGGTGTGTCGACCGCTGACGGAGCCCTGCTCCACCAGTGGACCCGTACGAACGCCGAGAACCAGCAGTTCCAGTTCGTGGACGCCGGGGACGGCTACTACCGGATCAAGGCGCGGCACTCGGGCAAGGTGCTCGACGTGTCCGACTGGTCCACGGCCGACGGCGCCGCGATCCACCAGTGGGCCGACCACGGCGGCGCGAACCAGCAGTTCCGGCTGGCCGACTCCGACGGCGGCTACGTGCGGTTGGTCAACCGGAACAGCGACAAGGCGGTCGAGGTCCAGAACGCGGCGACGAACGACGGCGCGAACGTCGTGCAGTACGGCGACTGGGGCGGGACCAACCAGCAGTGGCAGCTCGTCCGCGTCGACGGCGGGGGCAGCCAGTGCACGCTTCCGTCGACGTACCGCTGGAGCTCGACGGGCCCCCTGGCACAGCCGAAGGCGGGGTGGGCCGCCCTCAAGGACTTCACCGCCGTCGAGCACGACGGCCAGAAGATCGTCTATGCCACGACGCACGGCGCGCTGCCCTATCCCGACGGCAACTGGGGACTGATGACCTTCAGCCCCTTCACGAACTGGTCCGACATGGCCACGGCCGGCCAGAACGCGGTGCCCTTCGATGCCATCGCACCGACGCTGTTCTACTTCGCCCCGAAGAACATCTGGGTGCTCGCCTACAACGGGGGCTGGCCGTACAGCTTCTCCTACCGCACCTCGAGCGACCCGACCGACCCCGATGGCTGGTCCGCGCAGCAGGACCTGTTCACGGCCACCCTCCCGAAGGGAGGCCCCCTCGACGTCACGCTCATCGGCGACGACACCAACATGTACATGTTCTTCGCCGACGACGAAGGCGGCATCTACCGCGCCAGCATGCCCATCGGCGGGTTCCCGGGCACCTTCGGTTCGTTCACGAAGATCATGAGCGACACGCCGCTCAACCTGTTCGAGGCGGTCGAGGTCTACAAGGTCCAGGGGCAGAACCAGTACCTCATGATCGTCGAGGCCCAGAACTACACGGGCTTCGGCCGTTACTTCCGCTCGTTCACGGCCACCAGCCTCGACGGCACATGGACACCGCAGGCCGGGGCCGAGACCGTGAACAGCCCCTTCGCGGGCAGCGCCAACAGCGGCGCGACCTGGACCAGGGACATCAGCCACGGCGACCTGTTGCGCACCAACCCCGACCAGACCAAGACCATCGATCCCTGCAACCTGCAGTTCCTCTATCAGGGGCGTGACCCCGGCACCGACGGCGGGGAGTACGGCACGCTGCCCTACCGGCCGGGTCTGCTGACCCTGCGGCGCGACTGAGCTCATTGCGATCCCGAACAGAGCCAATCCCGAACAGAGCCTGAGGAGTAGATGATGCGAACAAGAGCAAGGTGGCTCGGAGCGGCCGTGGCGCTGGGCGTTGTCCTGGCCATGGTGACGACACCGACCGGACCCGCCAGCGCGGAGTCCAACGGCGGGGTGCGGGTCATGCCGCTGGGTGACTCGATCACCGAGGGCACACAGACACCGGGCGGGTCCCGGATCGGCCTCTGGCAGCGCCTGGCCAACGGCGGGTACACCGTGGACTTCGTCGGGTCGCAGGTCAACGGACCGGCGAGTCTCGGCGACCACGATCACGAAGGCCACCCCGGGTGGCGCATCGACCAGATCGACGCGAACGTCGTCGGCTGGCTGAACACGTACCAGCCGCAGACCGTGCTGCTGCACATCGGTACCAACGACGTCCTCCAGGACAACAGCTCCGGCGCACCGGACCGGCTGTCCGCGCTGATCGACCGCATCACCACGACGGCGCCGGACGCCGAGGTGTTCGTCGCGCAGATCATTCCGCTCGGCTGGAGCGAGGGGGACGCGGCGGTCAACAGGTTCAACGCGGCGATCCCCGGCATCGTGCAGAGCAAGGTGAACGCAGGCAAGAAGGTGCACCTGGTCGACATGCACAGCGCCCTGACGGCCGCCGACCTGGAGGACGGCGTCCACCCGACCGCCGCAGGCTACGACAAGATGGCCGCAGTCTGGTACGACGCACTGCGAGCAGTACCCGGCAGCATCGGCGCCCCGAGCGGCACGGAGATCGTGGGCGCGCAGTCCGACCGCTGCCTCGAGGTCACCGGGGTCGGCACCACCAACGGCACCGACGTGCAGCTGTGGGACTGCTGGGGAGGCTCCAACCAGCGGTGGACCGACACCGCCGGCAAGGAGCTCAAGGTGTACGGCGACAAGTGCCTGGACGCCTACGGGCACGGCACCAGCAACGGCACCCAGGTGGTCATCTGGGACTGCAACGGACAGGCCAACCAGCAGTGGAACGTCAACGCCGACGGCACCATCACCGGCGTGGAGTCCGGCCTGTGCCTGGACGCCTCGGGCTTCGGCACCAGCAACGGCACGAAGGTCCAGCTCTGGACCTGCGGCGCCGGACAGGCCAACCAGCGATGGACGGTCGGTAGCTAGACAGCCGACCCGGTCGCGCTCACGACGCCGTCGTACGCTCCGGCGTCGTGAGCGTGGCCCGGGACGCTACGGGTCCGTCCGTTCCTCGAACGAGGACGGCATGTTCTGGATCAGGAACCAGCTGCGTTCGGCAAGGCGCGCCTCGTCGTCCTCGGTGCGGTTCGTGATCATGGCGTACACGATCACGCGGCGGTCGTCACGCTTCGCCGGGTCGGTCTGGAACGTGTGCGCCTTGTAGCCGAGCTTCCGGATCGCCCGGCGTCCGCAGCGACGGAACTGCGCGATGCCCTCTGTGTCCCACTCGTCGAAATGGTCGGTGACCTGGAAGTCGATCTCCAGGGGTTGCATCATGGCAGCCACGAGCTCGTCATCGTCCACAGCTCGCCACGCTACGCCGGGCCGGTGGCGTGGGTCTCGTGGATCGCAGGGTGAATTCGTGGCAACTGTGCCCAGACGGAGCAGGTGCGATGCCGCCCAGCAGGTCACCGGCGCGGCCGGCCCGACACCGGAACGATCCGGCTACCGCGCGTGGCACGCCTTCAGATAGCTGAGGAACGATGCCTGAAGCCCCGTGACATGTGTCTCGTGCAGCATCGTGTTCGAGACCTGCTCCGACCGGCCCTTGGTGTGCAGCTGGTCCAGTACCGCGAGGACGTTGCGCGCCATTCCGCGGTAGATCGGGATATCTCCGAGCGCTTCGGCCTCGTTCAGCGTGATGTGCAGGCGCGGGGGAGCGGAGTCCTCGCCCGGCTCGGGGAGGGCTTCGACCAGGTCGAAGATCCGGCTGTCGGCACTCACCACACCGGGGCTGCCTGCGCCAAAGGTCGTGAACGGTGCCGCCTCCCGCAGCCAGGCGTAGAGGGCGAAGAGGCCCCCGTAGGAGTAGCCGAACAGGCCGTGCCCGGAGTCGCTGACACGCAGCTTCGACCGCAGCCGGGGGTGGAGCTCGGCGGTGAGGAAGTCGAGGAAGACATCCGCGTGCGTGTCCGACAGCTCCGCGAGGTAGGCCTCCATCTGCGCCGTGGTCATCTTCCCGGTGTCACGTGCCCACTCGACGGTGGCCACCATCTCCGCGCTGACAGGTTCCCCCGGCGGGACCAGGTCGCGGTTGCGCAGATGCTCCCAGGCCGCTGCCTCCGCGCCGGCGTAGCCGATGGTGACCTGGATGTAGGGGCCGATCGTCAGGAACGGGTCCGCCTGGGCGACGATCAGGGGAGCGGTGAGACCAACGGTCCAGTTGCCGTCCACCACGTAGATCAGCGGCAGTGGATCTGTGGAGTCCGCATAGCCAGGCGGTGTGGTCACCCAGACGCCGTAGCTGTGCCCCGACCGTGCGGTGGCCTCGAAGTACTCCGTGTCCGGCAGGCAGCCGTGCAGTATCTCGCTCATCGAGCTTCTCCTCTCATGGTGCCGCCGGCCCTCACCACGAGGACGATCCTCTCCACGGCCCGGCGCACCGTCCTCAACAGTGGTGAATTCACTGTCCGGTACGCTACTCAACAGTGGTGAGTTCGTCAACGGGAGGTACCGTGAGATCGCCGGTCGGAGAAGGTCGGGAGCGGCTGCTGGAAGCGCTGTTCGACGAGTTCGGTGAGAACGGTCCGGGTGCGAACCTCTCGATGCGCCAGGTCGCCGAGCGGCTCGGTGTGCACCACACGCTGCTCACCTATCATTTCGGTTCGCGGCCAGGTCTGCTGCGTGCCGTGCTGTCGGAGGCGCGCCGCCGCGACAACCTCGTCATCGCCGCGGCCGGCGACGAGCTCGGGTTCGAAGCCCTGTGCAGGACCATCTGGAGCTTCTACTCGGACCCGGCGCACGAGGACCGGATCCGCGCCTTCTTCCACCTGGTCGGACTCGCCGTCTACGAGCAGGACGTGTTCCACGAGTTCGTCGCGGACATCGACGACCTGGCGCGCATCCTCGGAGCGGCCGCCCTTCGCGACGGCGCCACGCCGACCCAGGCAGAACGGCAGAGCATCATCGCCACCTCGTGCCTGCGAGGACTGCTGCTGCAGCGGCTACTGACTCCGACCGCCGAGATCGACGCCGCGGCCGAGCACTTCATCACCTCGCTGGGTGCATCCGCCGGCGAGAGTCACGGGCAGTAGCGTGGGCTCATGACGGATCAGGCGGACCCGGACCAGACCGACATGGGACCCGTGTTCGACGGCGTGAAGATCGGGCGGCCGGCGACGGGTGCCCTGCTGGCCGAGGGATACCGGACGATGGAAGATCTCCCCGAGAACCTCGACGTGCTCCTCCCCATCCACGGCGTCGGGCCCAAGGCGGTGCGCCTCCTCGCCGAGGCGCGTGGCACGCGTCCGTGACGGGGTCGGGGGCGGCTACCTATTCGTCCGGGCCGGTGACGCTGAACCCTTGCTCGTTGCCGTAACGGATGACCGACTCCTGCCAGGCCTCGTGCCCGTCCGCGAGGGTGTGCGAGCCGGTGTAGGCCTGGCCGACGGTGTCGGGGAAGACGCTGTTGGCGTGCACCTGATAGGGCAGGTACTGCCACCCGGGCGCGACGTGGGCGGCCGAGTCGGCGAGGACCCTGTTGATCTGCTGCCCACCGAAGAACTCCGGCTCCTCGGCGAGGAAGGCGGGATCGGTCAGGTCTCGCATGGTGGCGGGGAAGGCGCCGGCCTCCAGGCGGGTGGTGACGCCGTCACCGATGTTCGCGTACTTGAGGAAGGCGTACGCCAGCTCCTTGTTCTGGCTCCCTTCCGGGATCGCCAGCGCTGAGCCACCGTTCTCGGCGGTCTGGTAGGCCCCCTTGGTCCACTGGGGGATCCGCGCGACGCGCCAGTCGCCCGACGCCGCGCCTGCACCGGTCGCGAGGTTCGCGGGCATCCAGGCGCCCGTCACGAGCGCGGCGATCTCACCGGTGCCCAGGGCCTGGAACCAGACGTCCGACCAGGCGGGGACGTCGGCCAGCAGGCCACGGTCGATGAGCCGCTGCCACATGCGCGCGAACCGCGCGCTACCCTCGTCGGCGAGGTCCACCGTGACGTTCGTGCCGTCCACCTGGAACGGGTGGCCGCCGGCCTGCCAGATCATCGACGTCGTGAACCCCGCGTCGCCGCTGTCCGACGTGATGTACGCGTCCGGGTCGTGCGCGTGGATGGCCTCCGCGGCCGCGACGAACTCCTCCCACGTCGTGGGCACCGTCACGCCGGCCTCCTGGAAGACCCGCGCGTTGTAGAACAGGGCCATCGGGCCGGAGTCCATCGGCAGGCCGTACACGGCCTCGTCGCCCGTCGCACTGCCGGTAGCGGTCACGGCACCCCACGGACCGGCCGAGAAGGACCTGCTCAGGTCACCCGCACCGAACTCGCTCAGGTCTGCCAGCGAGCCGGCGATGGAGAACTGCGGCAGGGCGTAGTACTCCATCTGCGTGACGTCGGGTACGCCCGAGCCCGCGCTGATCGCGTTCTGCAGTGCGACGTAGTGGTCGTTGCCCGTGCCGACGTTCGCCATCTCGACGTTCACGTTGGGGTACTTCGCCTCGAAGTCCTCGACGACCTTGTCCAGTGTGGGCTCCCATGCCCAGACCAGCAGGTCGCCGCCCTCGCGGAGGACAGCGTCGTGCGCATCGTGGGACAGTCCCGCACGGTCGGCGCTGCCCCCTGCGATCGTGCGGGGGGCGCCGCACGCGGTCAGCGCCAGGGCCAGGACGCACGCACTGGTGAGCGCTGCCACGGCCCAGCGGCGGATGGCTGGTGGTGCGGACATGTGGCGGGGTAACCCCTTTCGGTCGGCGGGTCAAGCATCCGGCCCGTGAGCTGGGGCGGCAACCCGTAGGAGCCGCCCCGGCCGGGTGCGCCGCGCGGGTTCTCGTTCCCTGTCCACCGGCTTGATCGGCGCTCACTCTCCGCTAACCCACGGCTTGCGACAGTGATGGCTTCCGGTACGTCCGTTATGCCAGGGAGACATCCATGAAGAAGCTTTGGGTCATCGGCGCGGGGGCCGTGCTGGCCGCCGCCGCATTTGGTGGACCGGCCGTAGCCACCGCCGTGGCCGCTGCGCCGCAGACCGCGCAGACCGCCGGCCACGCGCAGGTGGCGACCCACCACGGCACGCCGACCAAGGCCGAGATCGACGCGCTCTTCGACCGGTGGAACGCCGCTGTCGAGACCGGCGACCCGGAGAAGGTGGCCGACCTCTACGCCCCCGACGCGGTGCTGCTGCCCACGCTCTCGCCCGTGGTCCGGACGGACCGCGCCGGGCTCGTGGACTACTTCGAGCACTTCCTCGCCAAGAACCCGAGCGGGGAGCGGACCCAGTCCGTCATCGAGGTGCTCGACAAGAACACGGCGATCGACACCGGCCTCTACACCTTCACCTTCACCGCCGACGACGGTACGCAGACCTTCGCGGACGCGCGCTACACCTTCGTGTACGAAAAGGTGCACGGCGAGTGGCTGATCATCAGCCACCACTCGTCGCTGTTGCCTGCCGCCAGCTGATCCGTACGTTCAGGCCGCCGGTGGGGGCGTCGTCGAGCACGACGGCCCCACCGGCGTCGGCGACGAGCTGTCTGACGATCGCCAGACCGAGCCCGGAGCCGGACCTGCCCGTATGACCCGGCCCGCGCCAGAACCGGTCGAACGCGCGGGCCTTCTCGGCGGAGGTCATGCCCGGACCCTCGTCGCGGACCTCGAGCACGACGTCGTCGGTACCGACCCGCACGTCGAGGGTGATCGTCGCCCCGTCGGGCGAGACGCTCAGCGCGTTCGAGAGCACGTTGTCCAGGACCTGCTCGATCTGCCCGGGGCTCGCCAGGACCACCGGCCCGGCGGCCCAGGCTCCGGTCAGCCGGAACGCGACGTCGCGTTCGTCGCCCTCGAGGTGCCAGAGGTCGAGCCGCTGCTCGACCAGCTCCGCCAGGGGTACCGGTTGTGTGCCACTGGTCCGGGCCTCGGCCCGGGCCAGCACGAGAAGCCCGTTGACCAGGCCGTTGATCCGGGTCACCTCCCGGCTCGCCCGGTCGACGTCCTCCCGGACGCTCGCGTCGTCGACGCCGTCGACGATGTTCTCCAGCGAGAGCTGGAGCACCGTCAGCGGCGTCCGGAGCTGGTGGGAGGCGTCGGCCACGAACACCCGCTGGGCCGCGACCAGGGTCTCCAGGCGCTCGGCGGCGGAGTTCAGGGCCAGCGCCAGCGTCTGCGTCTCCGGTGGGCCCGCGACGGCGGTGCGGGCGGCGAGGTCGCCGTCGCTGAGCCTGCCGGCCATCGTCTGCAGGTCGCCCAGCGGCTTGGTCAGCAGACGCACCGCCAGCGCCCCGAGCAGCGCCGTCACCGCGAGGATCCCGACGGCGAGCAGGGCCCGCAGCTGCCAGACGTCCAGGACCCGTTCGTCGAGCGCGCTGGTCGGGTAGCTGATCCGCACGGCGCCGTTCGGTGTCGCCGGGACGGTCACGACCAGCTCGACGTCGGTCCACTCGGCGGTGGCGTCGCGGCCGTGCCACGAATCGAGCACGGCCACGCCGCCGGGTGTGTCCCGCTCGTACGCCGACACCGTCTCGGCCAGTGCGTCGCGCGCGTCCCGGTCGCCGTCCGCCAGCAGCAGCGCCATCGCCATGGCGTCTCGCTGGACGGCGGACTCGGTGTCGTCCCGCAGGTGGTTGCCGACGGGGACCGAGACCGGCAGCTTGAAGGCCAGGAGCGCTATCGCGATCAGGATCACGTAGCTGACGATCAGCCGCCGGGTCATGGCTCGGCGCCCTCGACGACCAGGCGGTAGCCGACCCCGCGTACGGCCTCGATGGTCAGCGCCCCCGCGAACTTCCGCCGCAGCGCCGAGGTGTGCACGTCGAGGGTCTTCGTGGGACCGAACCAGTTCACGTCCCAGACCACCTCCATGATCCGTTCCCGGGTCAGGAGGGCGCCCGGCTGCTCGGTCAGGAAGGCGAGGAGCTCGTACTCCTTGCGTGCCAGCGGTACCTCTATCCCGTCGAGGAACGCCCGTGCCGCTCTGCGGTCGATGGTCACCCGCCCGTAGTGGCCGACGCCGGCCGCGCCCCCACCGGGGTTCACCCGCCGCATCACCGCCCTGATCCGGGCGATCACCTCACGCACCCCGAACGGTTTGGAGACGTAGTCGTCAGCCCCGAGCTCCAGGCCCGCCACCCGGTCGACCTCGTCGCTGCGCGCGCTGATGACGATGACGGGAACGTCGCCGCGTGCTCGCAGCTCCCTGCACACGTCCAGCCCGTCGGCGTCCGGCAGTCCGAGATCCAGCAGGACGACGTCGCCCGGGTCGGCCCGCAGCGCCGCGGCGCCGCTCGCCACCCACTCGACCTCGTACCCGTACCGGACCAGCCCACGTTGCAACGACATCGCCAGCGACTCGTCGTCTTCCACCAGGAGCACGTGCACGCACGAACACTATTCCTCGGTGGAACCTCTGCCGACGTCTCGCGGCCCGGGGCGGCCGGGCGACGTGCGTCAAGCTCGTCGGACGACCTCCAGCTGGGTCAGGCGCCGTCCCCGGACCGCGGTGACGATCAGGTCGAGCCCGTCGACCTCGACGGTGTCGCCGACCTCGGCGACCCGGCCCAGGCGGCTGATGACGTAGCCCGCCACGGTCTCGTAGGGCCCGTCGGCCAGCTCGACACCGGTCCGCTCGGCGAACTCCTCGATGGTGATGCCGGCTTCCACACGAGTGATCCCGTCGTTCGACGCGAGCTGCCCGACCTCGTGCGTGTCGTGCTCGTCGCGGATGTCACCGACCATCTCCTCCACGAGGTCCTCGAGCGTGACGATCCCGTAGGTACCGCCGTACTCGTCCACCACCACGGCCAGATGACGCCTCTCGCGCCGCATCTGCGACAGCGCTGGGACCAGCTGCGTGGTGGTCGGGAGGAAGAGCATGGTGCGCATCAGCGCGCGCACCGGCGTCGTGCCCGGAACCCCGAACAGGTCCTTGACATGCAGGACGCCGACGACGTCGTCGAAATCCGTGCCGATGACCGGATAACGCGAGTACGGGCTCGCCTGGACGATCTCGAGCACCTCGGACACCGGCATGTCGCCGGCGATGAAGGCCACCTCGCCGCGGGGGCGCATCACCTCGCTGACCGACCGGTCGGCGGCGTCGAAGACGTCGCGCAGGATGCGGCGCTCCTCCTCGGGCAGCCCTTCGTGGGTCTCGACGACGTCCCGCAGCTCCTCCTCGGTCATCTCCTCGGAGGTGGCCCGCGGGTCACCTCCGAGCAGCCGCACCACCGCGTTGGTGGACACCGACAGCAGCCACACCACCGGACGCATCAGGCTCGCGAACCGGTCCAGCGGGGGCCCGACGGCCAGCGCGATGCTCTGGGAGCGTTGGAGCGCGAACCTCTTCGGGACCAGCTCGCCGAGCACGAGCGAGAGGTAGGCGATCACCAGTGTCAGCACGATCAGCGAGAGGGTCTGCGCGAGGTCGTCGGGCATCCCGAGACCCATGAGGACGGGTGCGAAGTCCGGTGCCAGCGTCGAGGCACCGTATGCGGCGGAGAAGAACCCCGCGACCGTCACACCGATCTGGACGGCGGCGAGGAACCGGTTGGGGTCCCTCGCGACCGCGGCCACCCGGGCACCACGCCCGCCCATGGCCTCCAGGCGACTGATCTGGCTCCCGCGCAGGGAGACCAGGGCAAGCTCCGTGCCGGCGAAGACGCCTCCGATCAGGATGAACAGCAGCACGAGCGCGATGTTGACCCACGTGTCCTGGTCCATCAGACGCCGCCCTCGCGCACCCGGCTCGGGCGGTGGGCACGGGGACTGTGTGCGTCATCCATGGCGACGAGTACATGGTCCGAGAACTCGTGTGTCAAACCGGGGTCCTGACGCGCCGTGCCACTGCCGGTTCACCCGGTGGTCGGGCCGCGGCTACCCGGACGTCTTCCGGCGCGGTGGTGTGGACACGGGCCGACCGGCTTCCTCCTGCACAGCGGCGACACCGTGGGTCTGGCGCAACGTCGTCACCCCGGAGAAGGCCAAGGTCGCCGAGACCCTGGCCGAGTACCGCGGGCAGTTCGCCTAACGCGCCCGAGCGGGCCGCGTTCGAGGGGTTCGACCCGTTCTGGGAGTTCGTCAGCTCCCCGCCGCGCGCCAACACCTCGCCGCTGGAGGGCTTCCAGCACTTCGGCGAGGTCAACGTCGACGGCGCGACAGGGCAGCTGCTGAGGCTCCCAACGTTGAGTGCTGGATATTCGCCCCGTGATCGCTCACGACAGGGCGAATATCCAGCACTCAACGGGGGTGTCAGTCGACGGCGTATGCCCTGACGACCGTCTTGGTCACCGACGCGCCCGCCGCGTCCCACGCCTTGACCTTGAGCGAGACGTGCTCGGCGCCGGCCGGTGCCCTGACCGCCGCGACGAACGTGTCGTCACCGGTCCGGGTCACCTTGGCCCGGTGCCAGGTGGTGCCGTCGTCGGACGACCACCACAGGCGGGCGCCCTCGACCGTCGACGTGTCGTACGCGCCGTCCTGGTAGCCCACACCGACTCGCACCCGTGTGGTCGCCGGTGCGGAGCCCGACGGGTCGAGCCCGCGCACGTCCCACGTGGTGTCGAGCAGCGGCGGGTAGGCCTCCTCGGCGTCGTCGGGCCGCGCGTGGAACTCCCACTCACCGGTCACGCTGGTGGCGAGCCGGTACGCGGGGTCGTCGGGCGTGCTCTCCAGCAGCATCCGGTAGTCGGCCCCGCCCTCGGGCACGGTGGGGAACGAGTAGGGCTCGGGGACGTCGTCGATCAGCTCGCCGTCCTGCCAGACACGCAGGCGTTCGACGATGTCGGAACCCCACAGGACGCCGTTGTCGGCATCGGCCCGGCCCGACGGCGTGAGCCAGATGTCCCCGCCCACCTGCGTGACCGGTGTGATCGCCGTGGTCGACGGCGCGAGCGCACCCGTCGCCAGCCCCTGCCGGGCGCGGCCCGGCTCGCTCCAGACGTGCCGCACGGCCTCGGTGAGCACCACGCCCACGCCGTCCTCCTGGATCTCGGACCCGAGGTACCACCTGCCCGGCAGGGCCGTCACGTACTCGGTGCGCCGCGTCCCGACGGGGACCGCTTCGTCGGCTCCGCCGGCGATGATGGTGCCTGGCTCCCAGTAGTGGCGCCGCGCGAGGTGGGTGTCGCCGACCGAGGCGCCGTAGCTCGTGTCGACGGCGACCGTGGTGCTGCGGTCGCCCACCAGTGCCGGCACCTCGACGCCCTCGCTGTGGTGGGCGAGGTCGTAGCGGTAGGGAGCCGCCTTGTCCTTGCTGTCGGCCCCGGTGGTGGGCGGCAGCAGCGTCGCCTGGACGATGGTGTCGTAGTCGCCGTGCGACGCCGCGGGCACCGGGGTCAGGGCGAGGTCAGTCCCTGGCCCGTACATCACGTTGACCCCCGCGGTGGCGAGCTCCGCCGAGTCCTCTGTCTCCACGGAGAGGCCCAGGCTCGCCAGCTCGGCCGGCCGGTGCGTCGATGTGGTGACCTCCCGCGCCGTCGTGCCGTCCAGGAGCACCTCGGCGTCGGCCGTCGCGTCGACCTCACCGCTCGACAGGAACAGTGCGTCGGTGACCGCGCCGTCCTCGTCCAGCGTCTCGACGAAGGCCATCGGGCTGTAGACGCCCGGGATGACACGTGCCGTGGCGACGCCGTCCTCGAAGAAGAGGTTGGTGCCGAAGACGCCGCCGTTCTCGGGGTCCAGCTTGATCGCGGCGCCCCAGGTGTCGGCCGTGACGGGCTCGCCCGCCCGGTCGACGGCGCGCACCGTGAGGTTCACGTACTCGCGCTCCTTGGCCCAGCCGACGGGCGTGCGTACCGTGGTGCCGTCCGACCCGGTGGCGACGAGCGTGCCGCCGATCGCGCCGATCGCGCCCGGGCCGTCGGCAGCGGTCACGTCGACGGTCGCGGTCCCGCCCGCCGGCACGACCACGGAGCCTGCCGACAGGGTGAGCGCGGCGGTCACGTCGGTGCCCGCCGAGTCGGTGACGTCGCTCGCGACGGTGAGCGTGACGTCGTCGGACCCCGCGTTCGTGTAGGTCACGGTCTCGGTGGCCGTCTCGCCGTCGTGCGGCCAGGCGAAGGCGCCGAACGAGACCGACGGCGTGGCCGTGACCTGCTGTGCGATGGCGCCCGGGACGGTGATCCGCCCGGCGCCCTCGGTCCAGACGTCGGCGCCGGTCGACACCGCCGAACCCATCAGCGCGGACTTGAGCGCCGTGGCGGAGAGGTCCGGCCGGGCCTGCTTGAGCATCGCGGCGGCGCCCGCCACGTGTGGGGCGGCCATGGACGTGCCGCTCAGCGCGACGTGCAGGTCGTCGACGACGTCGCCCGCCGTCGTGCCTGCGGCCCGCGCGGCGACGATCCCGTCGCCCGGGGCGACGACGTCCGGCTTGAGCAGCCCGGCGTCAGCGCCGCCACGGCTGGAGTAGACGGTGACCTCGTCCGCGTCGTCGACGGCGCCCACGGTGAGGGCCTTCGCGGCGATGCCTGGCGAGCCGACGGTGCCCTCGCCCAGGTCGCCGTCGTTGCCGGCGGCCACGACGAACAGCGTGCCGAACTGCTCGGTCAGCTCGTCCACCGCGACGGCGTCCGGGGACGGGACGTCGAAGAACAGGCTGCCCAGCGACAGGTTCACGACGTCGGCGCCCTCCGCGGCCGCCCACTCCATGCCCTCGATGACGCCGGACAGCTCGCCGTAGCCGTCGTCGTCCAGCACCTTGCCGACCAGCAGGTCGGCGTCCGGGGCGACGCCCTTGTTCACGCCGTCGGACGCGTCGCCCGAACCGGCCAGGATCGACGCGACGTGCGTGCCGTGGCCGTCGCCGTCGACCACGTTGCCCTTGCCGGAGAAGTCGCGTTCGCCGACCACCACCTCGTCCAGGTCGGGGTGCGTCGCGTCGATGCCGGAGTCGAGCACGGCGACCGTGACGCCCTCACCCGTGAACCCGGCCTCCCACGCCTCGGGGGCGCCGATCTGCGGGCTGGAGTCGGCGTCCGAGGCCCGGACCGGCTGGTCCAGCCAGACGTACCCGACGCTGCCGCTGTCGGCCCTCTTGACGGATGCGCCGGTGTCGGCCGGCGCGAGGGCGTCGAGCAGCTTCGCCGCGCGGCCCTTCGGCAGGACGTCGGCCACCGCGCCCACCGACTCCAGCCTCCGGTCGGGCGTGATGCCCGACGCCGCCCAGTCCTGCTCGGTCGGCGCCGCCGACCGGGCGCTGCCGTCG
>NZ_JBNJNI010000001.1:4800000-6185842 GCF_050936155.1 Promicromonospora sp. CA-289599 | reverse complement strand
ACGGCGGGGAGTACGGCACGCTGCCCTACCGGCCGGGTCTGCTGACCCTGCGGCGCGACTGAGCTCATTGCGATCCCGAACAGAGCCAATCCCGAACAGAGCCTGAGGAGTAGATGATGCGAACAAGAGCAAGGTGGCTCGGAGCGGCCGTGGCGCTGGGCGTTGTCCTGGCCATGGTGACGACACCGACCGGACCCGCCAGCGCGGAGTCCAACGGCGGGGTGCGGGTCATGCCGCTGGGTGACTCGATCACCGAGGGCACACAGACACCGGGCGGGTCCCGGATCGGCCTCTGGCAGCGCCTGGCCAACGGCGGGTACACCGTGGACTTCGTCGGGTCGCAGGTCAACGGACCGGCGAGTCTCGGCGACCACGATCACGAAGGCCACCCCGGGTGGCGCATCGACCAGATCGACGCGAACGTCGTCGGCTGGCTGAACACGTACCAGCCGCAGACCGTGCTGCTGCACATCGGTACCAACGACGTCCTCCAGGACAACAGCTCCGGCGCACCGGACCGGCTGTCCGCGCTGATCGACCGCATCACCACGACGGCGCCGGACGCCGAGGTGTTCGTCGCGCAGATCATTCCGCTCGGCTGGAGCGAGGGGGACGCGGCGGTCAACAGGTTCAACGCGGCGATCCCCGGCATCGTGCAGAGCAAGGTGAACGCAGGCAAGAAGGTGCACCTGGTCGACATGCACAGCGCCCTGACGGCCGCCGACCTGGAGGACGGCGTCCACCCGACCGCCGCAGGCTACGACAAGATGGCCGCAGTCTGGTACGACGCACTGCGAGCAGTACCCGGCAGCATCGGCGCCCCGAGCGGCACGGAGATCGTGGGCGCGCAGTCCGACCGCTGCCTCGAGGTCACCGGGGTCGGCACCACCAACGGCACCGACGTGCAGCTGTGGGACTGCTGGGGAGGCTCCAACCAGCGGTGGACCGACACCGCCGGCAAGGAGCTCAAGGTGTACGGCGACAAGTGCCTGGACGCCTACGGGCACGGCACCAGCAACGGCACCCAGGTGGTCATCTGGGACTGCAACGGACAGGCCAACCAGCAGTGGAACGTCAACGCCGACGGCACCATCACCGGCGTGGAGTCCGGCCTGTGCCTGGACGCCTCGGGCTTCGGCACCAGCAACGGCACGAAGGTCCAGCTCTGGACCTGCGGCGCCGGACAGGCCAACCAGCGATGGACGGTCGGTAGCTAGACAGCCGACCCGGTCGCGCTCACGACGCCGTCGTACGCTCCGGCGTCGTGAGCGTGGCCCGGGACGCTACGGGTCCGTCCGTTCCTCGAACGAGGACGGCATGTTCTGGATCAGGAACCAGCTGCGTTCGGCAAGGCGCGCCTCGTCGTCCTCGGTGCGGTTCGTGATCATGGCGTACACGATCACGCGGCGGTCGTCACGCTTCGCCGGGTCGGTCTGGAACGTGTGCGCCTTGTAGCCGAGCTTCCGGATCGCCCGGCGTCCGCAGCGACGGAACTGCGCGATGCCCTCTGTGTCCCACTCGTCGAAATGGTCGGTGACCTGGAAGTCGATCTCCAGGGGTTGCATCATGGCAGCCACGAGCTCGTCATCGTCCACAGCTCGCCACGCTACGCCGGGCCGGTGGCGTGGGTCTCGTGGATCGCAGGGTGAATTCGTGGCAACTGTGCCCAGACGGAGCAGGTGCGATGCCGCCCAGCAGGTCACCGGCGCGGCCGGCCCGACACCGGAACGATCCGGCTACCGCGCGTGGCACGCCTTCAGATAGCTGAGGAACGATGCCTGAAGCCCCGTGACATGTGTCTCGTGCAGCATCGTGTTCGAGACCTGCTCCGACCGGCCCTTGGTGTGCAGCTGGTCCAGTACCGCGAGGACGTTGCGCGCCATTCCGCGGTAGATCGGGATATCTCCGAGCGCTTCGGCCTCGTTCAGCGTGATGTGCAGGCGCGGGGGAGCGGAGTCCTCGCCCGGCTCGGGGAGGGCTTCGACCAGGTCGAAGATCCGGCTGTCGGCACTCACCACACCGGGGCTGCCTGCGCCAAAGGTCGTGAACGGTGCCGCCTCCCGCAGCCAGGCGTAGAGGGCGAAGAGGCCCCCGTAGGAGTAGCCGAACAGGCCGTGCCCGGAGTCGCTGACACGCAGCTTCGACCGCAGCCGGGGGTGGAGCTCGGCGGTGAGGAAGTCGAGGAAGACATCCGCGTGCGTGTCCGACAGCTCCGCGAGGTAGGCCTCCATCTGCGCCGTGGTCATCTTCCCGGTGTCACGTGCCCACTCGACGGTGGCCACCATCTCCGCGCTGACAGGTTCCCCCGGCGGGACCAGGTCGCGGTTGCGCAGATGCTCCCAGGCCGCTGCCTCCGCGCCGGCGTAGCCGATGGTGACCTGGATGTAGGGGCCGATCGTCAGGAACGGGTCCGCCTGGGCGACGATCAGGGGAGCGGTGAGACCAACGGTCCAGTTGCCGTCCACCACGTAGATCAGCGGCAGTGGATCTGTGGAGTCCGCATAGCCAGGCGGTGTGGTCACCCAGACGCCGTAGCTGTGCCCCGACCGTGCGGTGGCCTCGAAGTACTCCGTGTCCGGCAGGCAGCCGTGCAGTATCTCGCTCATCGAGCTTCTCCTCTCATGGTGCCGCCGGCCCTCACCACGAGGACGATCCTCTCCACGGCCCGGCGCACCGTCCTCAACAGTGGTGAATTCACTGTCCGGTACGCTACTCAACAGTGGTGAGTTCGTCAACGGGAGGTACCGTGAGATCGCCGGTCGGAGAAGGTCGGGAGCGGCTGCTGGAAGCGCTGTTCGACGAGTTCGGTGAGAACGGTCCGGGTGCGAACCTCTCGATGCGCCAGGTCGCCGAGCGGCTCGGTGTGCACCACACGCTGCTCACCTATCATTTCGGTTCGCGGCCAGGTCTGCTGCGTGCCGTGCTGTCGGAGGCGCGCCGCCGCGACAACCTCGTCATCGCCGCGGCCGGCGACGAGCTCGGGTTCGAAGCCCTGTGCAGGACCATCTGGAGCTTCTACTCGGACCCGGCGCACGAGGACCGGATCCGCGCCTTCTTCCACCTGGTCGGACTCGCCGTCTACGAGCAGGACGTGTTCCACGAGTTCGTCGCGGACATCGACGACCTGGCGCGCATCCTCGGAGCGGCCGCCCTTCGCGACGGCGCCACGCCGACCCAGGCAGAACGGCAGAGCATCATCGCCACCTCGTGCCTGCGAGGACTGCTGCTGCAGCGGCTACTGACTCCGACCGCCGAGATCGACGCCGCGGCCGAGCACTTCATCACCTCGCTGGGTGCATCCGCCGGCGAGAGTCACGGGCAGTAGCGTGGGCTCATGACGGATCAGGCGGACCCGGACCAGACCGACATGGGACCCGTGTTCGACGGCGTGAAGATCGGGCGGCCGGCGACGGGTGCCCTGCTGGCCGAGGGATACCGGACGATGGAAGATCTCCCCGAGAACCTCGACGTGCTCCTCCCCATCCACGGCGTCGGGCCCAAGGCGGTGCGCCTCCTCGCCGAGGCGCGTGGCACGCGTCCGTGACGGGGTCGGGGGCGGCTACCTATTCGTCCGGGCCGGTGACGCTGAACCCTTGCTCGTTGCCGTAACGGATGACCGACTCCTGCCAGGCCTCGTGCCCGTCCGCGAGGGTGTGCGAGCCGGTGTAGGCCTGGCCGACGGTGTCGGGGAAGACGCTGTTGGCGTGCACCTGATAGGGCAGGTACTGCCACCCGGGCGCGACGTGGGCGGCCGAGTCGGCGAGGACCCTGTTGATCTGCTGCCCACCGAAGAACTCCGGCTCCTCGGCGAGGAAGGCGGGATCGGTCAGGTCTCGCATGGTGGCGGGGAAGGCGCCGGCCTCCAGGCGGGTGGTGACGCCGTCACCGATGTTCGCGTACTTGAGGAAGGCGTACGCCAGCTCCTTGTTCTGGCTCCCTTCCGGGATCGCCAGCGCTGAGCCACCGTTCTCGGCGGTCTGGTAGGCCCCCTTGGTCCACTGGGGGATCCGCGCGACGCGCCAGTCGCCCGACGCCGCGCCTGCACCGGTCGCGAGGTTCGCGGGCATCCAGGCGCCCGTCACGAGCGCGGCGATCTCACCGGTGCCCAGGGCCTGGAACCAGACGTCCGACCAGGCGGGGACGTCGGCCAGCAGGCCACGGTCGATGAGCCGCTGCCACATGCGCGCGAACCGCGCGCTACCCTCGTCGGCGAGGTCCACCGTGACGTTCGTGCCGTCCACCTGGAACGGGTGGCCGCCGGCCTGCCAGATCATCGACGTCGTGAACCCCGCGTCGCCGCTGTCCGACGTGATGTACGCGTCCGGGTCGTGCGCGTGGATGGCCTCCGCGGCCGCGACGAACTCCTCCCACGTCGTGGGCACCGTCACGCCGGCCTCCTGGAAGACCCGCGCGTTGTAGAACAGGGCCATCGGGCCGGAGTCCATCGGCAGGCCGTACACGGCCTCGTCGCCCGTCGCACTGCCGGTAGCGGTCACGGCACCCCACGGACCGGCCGAGAAGGACCTGCTCAGGTCACCCGCACCGAACTCGCTCAGGTCTGCCAGCGAGCCGGCGATGGAGAACTGCGGCAGGGCGTAGTACTCCATCTGCGTGACGTCGGGTACGCCCGAGCCCGCGCTGATCGCGTTCTGCAGTGCGACGTAGTGGTCGTTGCCCGTGCCGACGTTCGCCATCTCGACGTTCACGTTGGGGTACTTCGCCTCGAAGTCCTCGACGACCTTGTCCAGTGTGGGCTCCCATGCCCAGACCAGCAGGTCGCCGCCCTCGCGGAGGACAGCGTCGTGCGCATCGTGGGACAGTCCCGCACGGTCGGCGCTGCCCCCTGCGATCGTGCGGGGGGCGCCGCACGCGGTCAGCGCCAGGGCCAGGACGCACGCACTGGTGAGCGCTGCCACGGCCCAGCGGCGGATGGCTGGTGGTGCGGACATGTGGCGGGGTAACCCCTTTCGGTCGGCGGGTCAAGCATCCGGCCCGTGAGCTGGGGCGGCAACCCGTAGGAGCCGCCCCGGCCGGGTGCGCCGCGCGGGTTCTCGTTCCCTGTCCACCGGCTTGATCGGCGCTCACTCTCCGCTAACCCACGGCTTGCGACAGTGATGGCTTCCGGTACGTCCGTTATGCCAGGGAGACATCCATGAAGAAGCTTTGGGTCATCGGCGCGGGGGCCGTGCTGGCCGCCGCCGCATTTGGTGGACCGGCCGTAGCCACCGCCGTGGCCGCTGCGCCGCAGACCGCGCAGACCGCCGGCCACGCGCAGGTGGCGACCCACCACGGCACGCCGACCAAGGCCGAGATCGACGCGCTCTTCGACCGGTGGAACGCCGCTGTCGAGACCGGCGACCCGGAGAAGGTGGCCGACCTCTACGCCCCCGACGCGGTGCTGCTGCCCACGCTCTCGCCCGTGGTCCGGACGGACCGCGCCGGGCTCGTGGACTACTTCGAGCACTTCCTCGCCAAGAACCCGAGCGGGGAGCGGACCCAGTCCGTCATCGAGGTGCTCGACAAGAACACGGCGATCGACACCGGCCTCTACACCTTCACCTTCACCGCCGACGACGGTACGCAGACCTTCGCGGACGCGCGCTACACCTTCGTGTACGAAAAGGTGCACGGCGAGTGGCTGATCATCAGCCACCACTCGTCGCTGTTGCCTGCCGCCAGCTGATCCGTACGTTCAGGCCGCCGGTGGGGGCGTCGTCGAGCACGACGGCCCCACCGGCGTCGGCGACGAGCTGTCTGACGATCGCCAGACCGAGCCCGGAGCCGGACCTGCCCGTATGACCCGGCCCGCGCCAGAACCGGTCGAACGCGCGGGCCTTCTCGGCGGAGGTCATGCCCGGACCCTCGTCGCGGACCTCGAGCACGACGTCGTCGGTACCGACCCGCACGTCGAGGGTGATCGTCGCCCCGTCGGGCGAGACGCTCAGCGCGTTCGAGAGCACGTTGTCCAGGACCTGCTCGATCTGCCCGGGGCTCGCCAGGACCACCGGCCCGGCGGCCCAGGCTCCGGTCAGCCGGAACGCGACGTCGCGTTCGTCGCCCTCGAGGTGCCAGAGGTCGAGCCGCTGCTCGACCAGCTCCGCCAGGGGTACCGGTTGTGTGCCACTGGTCCGGGCCTCGGCCCGGGCCAGCACGAGAAGCCCGTTGACCAGGCCGTTGATCCGGGTCACCTCCCGGCTCGCCCGGTCGACGTCCTCCCGGACGCTCGCGTCGTCGACGCCGTCGACGATGTTCTCCAGCGAGAGCTGGAGCACCGTCAGCGGCGTCCGGAGCTGGTGGGAGGCGTCGGCCACGAACACCCGCTGGGCCGCGACCAGGGTCTCCAGGCGCTCGGCGGCGGAGTTCAGGGCCAGCGCCAGCGTCTGCGTCTCCGGTGGGCCCGCGACGGCGGTGCGGGCGGCGAGGTCGCCGTCGCTGAGCCTGCCGGCCATCGTCTGCAGGTCGCCCAGCGGCTTGGTCAGCAGACGCACCGCCAGCGCCCCGAGCAGCGCCGTCACCGCGAGGATCCCGACGGCGAGCAGGGCCCGCAGCTGCCAGACGTCCAGGACCCGTTCGTCGAGCGCGCTGGTCGGGTAGCTGATCCGCACGGCGCCGTTCGGTGTCGCCGGGACGGTCACGACCAGCTCGACGTCGGTCCACTCGGCGGTGGCGTCGCGGCCGTGCCACGAATCGAGCACGGCCACGCCGCCGGGTGTGTCCCGCTCGTACGCCGACACCGTCTCGGCCAGTGCGTCGCGCGCGTCCCGGTCGCCGTCCGCCAGCAGCAGCGCCATCGCCATGGCGTCTCGCTGGACGGCGGACTCGGTGTCGTCCCGCAGGTGGTTGCCGACGGGGACCGAGACCGGCAGCTTGAAGGCCAGGAGCGCTATCGCGATCAGGATCACGTAGCTGACGATCAGCCGCCGGGTCATGGCTCGGCGCCCTCGACGACCAGGCGGTAGCCGACCCCGCGTACGGCCTCGATGGTCAGCGCCCCCGCGAACTTCCGCCGCAGCGCCGAGGTGTGCACGTCGAGGGTCTTCGTGGGACCGAACCAGTTCACGTCCCAGACCACCTCCATGATCCGTTCCCGGGTCAGGAGGGCGCCCGGCTGCTCGGTCAGGAAGGCGAGGAGCTCGTACTCCTTGCGTGCCAGCGGTACCTCTATCCCGTCGAGGAACGCCCGTGCCGCTCTGCGGTCGATGGTCACCCGCCCGTAGTGGCCGACGCCGGCCGCGCCCCCACCGGGGTTCACCCGCCGCATCACCGCCCTGATCCGGGCGATCACCTCACGCACCCCGAACGGTTTGGAGACGTAGTCGTCAGCCCCGAGCTCCAGGCCCGCCACCCGGTCGACCTCGTCGCTGCGCGCGCTGATGACGATGACGGGAACGTCGCCGCGTGCTCGCAGCTCCCTGCACACGTCCAGCCCGTCGGCGTCCGGCAGTCCGAGATCCAGCAGGACGACGTCGCCCGGGTCGGCCCGCAGCGCCGCGGCGCCGCTCGCCACCCACTCGACCTCGTACCCGTACCGGACCAGCCCACGTTGCAACGACATCGCCAGCGACTCGTCGTCTTCCACCAGGAGCACGTGCACGCACGAACACTATTCCTCGGTGGAACCTCTGCCGACGTCTCGCGGCCCGGGGCGGCCGGGCGACGTGCGTCAAGCTCGTCGGACGACCTCCAGCTGGGTCAGGCGCCGTCCCCGGACCGCGGTGACGATCAGGTCGAGCCCGTCGACCTCGACGGTGTCGCCGACCTCGGCGACCCGGCCCAGGCGGCTGATGACGTAGCCCGCCACGGTCTCGTAGGGCCCGTCGGCCAGCTCGACACCGGTCCGCTCGGCGAACTCCTCGATGGTGATGCCGGCTTCCACACGAGTGATCCCGTCGTTCGACGCGAGCTGCCCGACCTCGTGCGTGTCGTGCTCGTCGCGGATGTCACCGACCATCTCCTCCACGAGGTCCTCGAGCGTGACGATCCCGTAGGTACCGCCGTACTCGTCCACCACCACGGCCAGATGACGCCTCTCGCGCCGCATCTGCGACAGCGCTGGGACCAGCTGCGTGGTGGTCGGGAGGAAGAGCATGGTGCGCATCAGCGCGCGCACCGGCGTCGTGCCCGGAACCCCGAACAGGTCCTTGACATGCAGGACGCCGACGACGTCGTCGAAATCCGTGCCGATGACCGGATAACGCGAGTACGGGCTCGCCTGGACGATCTCGAGCACCTCGGACACCGGCATGTCGCCGGCGATGAAGGCCACCTCGCCGCGGGGGCGCATCACCTCGCTGACCGACCGGTCGGCGGCGTCGAAGACGTCGCGCAGGATGCGGCGCTCCTCCTCGGGCAGCCCTTCGTGGGTCTCGACGACGTCCCGCAGCTCCTCCTCGGTCATCTCCTCGGAGGTGGCCCGCGGGTCACCTCCGAGCAGCCGCACCACCGCGTTGGTGGACACCGACAGCAGCCACACCACCGGACGCATCAGGCTCGCGAACCGGTCCAGCGGGGGCCCGACGGCCAGCGCGATGCTCTGGGAGCGTTGGAGCGCGAACCTCTTCGGGACCAGCTCGCCGAGCACGAGCGAGAGGTAGGCGATCACCAGTGTCAGCACGATCAGCGAGAGGGTCTGCGCGAGGTCGTCGGGCATCCCGAGACCCATGAGGACGGGTGCGAAGTCCGGTGCCAGCGTCGAGGCACCGTATGCGGCGGAGAAGAACCCCGCGACCGTCACACCGATCTGGACGGCGGCGAGGAACCGGTTGGGGTCCCTCGCGACCGCGGCCACCCGGGCACCACGCCCGCCCATGGCCTCCAGGCGACTGATCTGGCTCCCGCGCAGGGAGACCAGGGCAAGCTCCGTGCCGGCGAAGACGCCTCCGATCAGGATGAACAGCAGCACGAGCGCGATGTTGACCCACGTGTCCTGGTCCATCAGACGCCGCCCTCGCGCACCCGGCTCGGGCGGTGGGCACGGGGACTGTGTGCGTCATCCATGGCGACGAGTACATGGTCCGAGAACTCGTGTGTCAAACCGGGGTCCTGACGCGCCGTGCCACTGCCGGTTCACCCGGTGGTCGGGCCGCGGCTACCCGGACGTCTTCCGGCGCGGTGGTGTGGACACGGGCCGACCGGCTTCCTCCTGCACAGCGGCGACACCGTGGGTCTGGCGCAACGTCGTCACCCCGGAGAAGGCCAAGGTCGCCGAGACCCTGGCCGAGTACCGCGGGCAGTTCGCCTAACGCGCCCGAGCGGGCCGCGTTCGAGGGGTTCGACCCGTTCTGGGAGTTCGTCAGCTCCCCGCCGCGCGCCAACACCTCGCCGCTGGAGGGCTTCCAGCACTTCGGCGAGGTCAACGTCGACGGCGCGACAGGGCAGCTGCTGAGGCTCCCAACGTTGAGTGCTGGATATTCGCCCCGTGATCGCTCACGACAGGGCGAATATCCAGCACTCAACGGGGGTGTCAGTCGACGGCGTATGCCCTGACGACCGTCTTGGTCACCGACGCGCCCGCCGCGTCCCACGCCTTGACCTTGAGCGAGACGTGCTCGGCGCCGGCCGGTGCCCTGACCGCCGCGACGAACGTGTCGTCACCGGTCCGGGTCACCTTGGCCCGGTGCCAGGTGGTGCCGTCGTCGGACGACCACCACAGGCGGGCGCCCTCGACCGTCGACGTGTCGTACGCGCCGTCCTGGTAGCCCACACCGACTCGCACCCGTGTGGTCGCCGGTGCGGAGCCCGACGGGTCGAGCCCGCGCACGTCCCACGTGGTGTCGAGCAGCGGCGGGTAGGCCTCCTCGGCGTCGTCGGGCCGCGCGTGGAACTCCCACTCACCGGTCACGCTGGTGGCGAGCCGGTACGCGGGGTCGTCGGGCGTGCTCTCCAGCAGCATCCGGTAGTCGGCCCCGCCCTCGGGCACGGTGGGGAACGAGTAGGGCTCGGGGACGTCGTCGATCAGCTCGCCGTCCTGCCAGACACGCAGGCGTTCGACGATGTCGGAACCCCACAGGACGCCGTTGTCGGCATCGGCCCGGCCCGACGGCGTGAGCCAGATGTCCCCGCCCACCTGCGTGACCGGTGTGATCGCCGTGGTCGACGGCGCGAGCGCACCCGTCGCCAGCCCCTGCCGGGCGCGGCCCGGCTCGCTCCAGACGTGCCGCACGGCCTCGGTGAGCACCACGCCCACGCCGTCCTCCTGGATCTCGGACCCGAGGTACCACCTGCCCGGCAGGGCCGTCACGTACTCGGTGCGCCGCGTCCCGACGGGGACCGCTTCGTCGGCTCCGCCGGCGATGATGGTGCCTGGCTCCCAGTAGTGGCGCCGCGCGAGGTGGGTGTCGCCGACCGAGGCGCCGTAGCTCGTGTCGACGGCGACCGTGGTGCTGCGGTCGCCCACCAGTGCCGGCACCTCGACGCCCTCGCTGTGGTGGGCGAGGTCGTAGCGGTAGGGAGCCGCCTTGTCCTTGCTGTCGGCCCCGGTGGTGGGCGGCAGCAGCGTCGCCTGGACGATGGTGTCGTAGTCGCCGTGCGACGCCGCGGGCACCGGGGTCAGGGCGAGGTCAGTCCCTGGCCCGTACATCACGTTGACCCCCGCGGTGGCGAGCTCCGCCGAGTCCTCTGTCTCCACGGAGAGGCCCAGGCTCGCCAGCTCGGCCGGCCGGTGCGTCGATGTGGTGACCTCCCGCGCCGTCGTGCCGTCCAGGAGCACCTCGGCGTCGGCCGTCGCGTCGACCTCACCGCTCGACAGGAACAGTGCGTCGGTGACCGCGCCGTCCTCGTCCAGCGTCTCGACGAAGGCCATCGGGCTGTAGACGCCCGGGATGACACGTGCCGTGGCGACGCCGTCCTCGAAGAAGAGGTTGGTGCCGAAGACGCCGCCGTTCTCGGGGTCCAGCTTGATCGCGGCGCCCCAGGTGTCGGCCGTGACGGGCTCGCCCGCCCGGTCGACGGCGCGCACCGTGAGGTTCACGTACTCGCGCTCCTTGGCCCAGCCGACGGGCGTGCGTACCGTGGTGCCGTCCGACCCGGTGGCGACGAGCGTGCCGCCGATCGCGCCGATCGCGCCCGGGCCGTCGGCAGCGGTCACGTCGACGGTCGCGGTCCCGCCCGCCGGCACGACCACGGAGCCTGCCGACAGGGTGAGCGCGGCGGTCACGTCGGTGCCCGCCGAGTCGGTGACGTCGCTCGCGACGGTGAGCGTGACGTCGTCGGACCCCGCGTTCGTGTAGGTCACGGTCTCGGTGGCCGTCTCGCCGTCGTGCGGCCAGGCGAAGGCGCCGAACGAGACCGACGGCGTGGCCGTGACCTGCTGTGCGATGGCGCCCGGGACGGTGATCCGCCCGGCGCCCTCGGTCCAGACGTCGGCGCCGGTCGACACCGCCGAACCCATCAGCGCGGACTTGAGCGCCGTGGCGGAGAGGTCCGGCCGGGCCTGCTTGAGCATCGCGGCGGCGCCCGCCACGTGTGGGGCGGCCATGGACGTGCCGCTCAGCGCGACGTGCAGGTCGTCGACGACGTCGCCCGCCGTCGTGCCTGCGGCCCGCGCGGCGACGATCCCGTCGCCCGGGGCGACGACGTCCGGCTTGAGCAGCCCGGCGTCAGCGCCGCCACGGCTGGAGTAGACGGTGACCTCGTCCGCGTCGTCGACGGCGCCCACGGTGAGGGCCTTCGCGGCGATGCCTGGCGAGCCGACGGTGCCCTCGCCCAGGTCGCCGTCGTTGCCGGCGGCCACGACGAACAGCGTGCCGAACTGCTCGGTCAGCTCGTCCACCGCGACGGCGTCCGGGGACGGGACGTCGAAGAACAGGCTGCCCAGCGACAGGTTCACGACGTCGGCGCCCTCCGCGGCCGCCCACTCCATGCCCTCGATGACGCCGGACAGCTCGCCGTAGCCGTCGTCGTCCAGCACCTTGCCGACCAGCAGGTCGGCGTCCGGGGCGACGCCCTTGTTCACGCCGTCGGACGCGTCGCCCGAACCGGCCAGGATCGACGCGACGTGCGTGCCGTGGCCGTCGCCGTCGACCACGTTGCCCTTGCCGGAGAAGTCGCGTTCGCCGACCACCACCTCGTCCAGGTCGGGGTGCGTCGCGTCGATGCCGGAGTCGAGCACGGCGACCGTGACGCCCTCACCCGTGAACCCGGCCTCCCACGCCTCGGGGGCGCCGATCTGCGGGCTGGAGTCGGCGTCCGAGGCCCGGACCGGCTGGTCCAGCCAGACGTACCCGACGCTGCCGCTGTCGGCCCTCTTGACGGATGCGCCGGTGTCGGCCGGCGCGAGGGCGTCGAGCAGCTTCGCCGCGCGGCCCTTCGGCAGGACGTCGGCCACCGCGCCCACCGACTCCAGCCTCCGGTCGGGCGTGATGCCCGACGCCGCCCAGTCCTGCTCGGTCGGCGCCGCCGACCGGGCGCTGCCGTCGGAGGAGCCGGCCGCCGAGGCGGCCTGGACGATCACGGGCAACGTGTCGCGCGACGCGTCGTCGTACCCGGCCTTGACCAGGCCCGCGACGTCGAACAGCGCGCGGTCCAGGCGGCCTGGCACGAGCTGCGCGACGTCGCGCGGGATGACGTAGAGATGCTCTCCCGCACGCTGCTGGAAGAAGGCCATGCCCTCCCGGCCCGCGCCGGGCTGCGCTGTCGCCGTGACCGAGCCGTCCGGCGCGGTCCGCACCGTGACGACGTCGCCGGTCAGCAGCGTGACGGTCGCGGGACGACCCCGCGTCGCGGCCGCCGGGGACTCCTGCTCATGGTGTGGTGCCGGTGTGTCCTGCGGGACGCCCGCGGTCGCCCACGTCCCCCCGCCCAGTGCGATCGCCATCGCGACCGCTGCCGCACCTGCTTGTCTGCGCATCGGGTTGCTCCCGTCCGGGTCGAGCGCGCCGCCTGTGCGGCGCCACGGTCATCAGACGCGCGAGCCCCGGAGATGGGTTGCGTGACCTGCGGAATCAGTCCGAACCAGGAGGTGTCGACCTCAGTGTCGGAGGAGGTTCCGGCTCAGGCACGCTGGATGGCGCGGAGGACGCCGCTGCCGGCCTCGCGTTCGGCGGCGCTCCCGGCGTCGGCGATGTGCGCGACCGCCTGCAGCGTGGCCCAGGCTCGGACGCGTTCGAGGTCGGCGCCGAGCCCGTCGGCCACGGCGTGCAGCAGCTCGGTGCCGCGAACGGGTCCGTGGAGCTGTTGCTTGAACAGGAAGTACCCGCCGTCGAAGGCGCGTTCGGCCAGCACCGGCTTGGGGTCGATCAGCAGCCAGGGCTCGCGGACGGACGAGACGACATTGCTCAGGTGGTTGTCGCGGTTGGCGATCCCGACCTCGTCGGTATCGGCCAGCGCGCCGCACAGGCGCACACCGAGCGCGAGCTCCTCGACGATGTCGGGTGATCGGCCCGCGGCCTCGTCGAAGTACTCGGCCCAGCCCTTGAGGAGATCGGCAGCCCGGGGGATCGCGGGGTAGCCGACGGCGGGGACCGGGGTGCGCCAGAGCCTGCGGAACAGGTCGCAGGCGATCGCGAAGCGCTCCCGGGCGGCGTCGTGCTCGCTCAGGCCTGGGAACTGGTGGGCGAGCAGCGCCGTACCGGGTCGAGCGCTCTCGAGGAGCATCGCGCCGGAGTCGGGGTCGTACTCGAGGAGGCGCACCGCGCCGTCGCCGTCGTAGGCGCGCAGGGCGGTCGGCTCGGACCGGTTCTCCGCGTCCTGCAGATCGAGCTTGAGCACCGCGGGGCTGCCGTCGGCCCGGTCGAGGGGCAGCACGTAGGCGGTGGTGCCGCCGGTGAACGGAGCTCCGGCGGGGTGCAGGTCCCACGCCTCGGCGAGGCCACTGACCGTCGCGGGGAGCGCGTCGACCCAGGTACGGCCCCGGTCGCCGTACCAGTCGAGGGCCCGCTGACGGACGGACGAGGGGAGCGGCGCGAGGGGCATCGCACAAGTATCGGGACGGACGTGTTCCGGGCCAATCTTTTTCGCTGTGGCGGCATCGCTGACGCTGCGGGACCCGGTGGCGACCTGGCCTACCTCGAGACGATCGAGGTCGCCGTCGAGCGACCGGACCCTGCCACGGGCGCCGTGCGTACGACCTGGGTATGACCACCGCCGCGGCAGGACCAGACCAGGGCCGGATGTGGTCCGAGGGCGTGTCTCCGTAGCGTCTCCTCCATGGACTTCACCGTTAATGCGTCCGGGGCCTCACCCGCTGTGCGCGCACGCTCACTGACCAAGACCTATGGGAAGGGCGAGGCGACCGTGCGGGCCCTGGACGGGGTGGACGTCGACTTCGAGCAGGGCCGGTTCACGGCGATCATGGGCCCGTCGGGCTCGGGGAAGTCGACGTTGATGCATCTGCTGGCGGGTCTGGACTCCGCGACGAGCGGGCAGGCGTTCCTGGGTGACACGGAGATCACGGGCCTGAACGACAAGGCGTTGACGCGGTTGCGTCGGGACCGGGTCGGGTTCGTGTTCCAGCAGTTCAACCTGTTGCCGATGTTCACGGCGGAGCAGAACATCACGCTGCCGGTGGAGCTGGCGGGCGGGAGCGTGGACCGGGCCTGGTTCGACACCCTGGTGGAGACCCTGGGGTTGCGGGGGCGGCTGACGCATCGTCCGGGTGAGCTCTCTGGTGGGCAGCAGCAGCGTGTCGCGATCGCGCGTGCGTTGATCGCGCAGCCGGATGTGGTGTTCGCGGACGAGCCGACGGGGAACCTGGACTCGCGGTCGGGGGCTGAGGTGCTCTCGTTCCTGCGTCGTTCGGTGCGGGAGCTGGGTCGCACGATCATCATGGTCACGCACGACCCGTCGGCGGCCGCGTATGCGGATCGTGCGGTGTTGATCGCTGATGGCCGGATCGCGGGGGACATCAGTGATCCCACGCCTGATTCCGCGATGGCCGGCCTGGACGCGCTGCGCACCCTCGAACCCGCCGTCGCGACCGCCCCCCGGGCCTCCGCATTCGAGACAGGTGCGTGATGGGGAACTCATTTCTTTCCTTCCCCACCGCCCGGCTCACCCTGGGGCAGATGCGGCGCAGTGCCGGCCGCCTCACCGCCGCGGGAGTGGCGATCCTGATCAGCACGGCGTTCGTCACCGTGACGCTGCTCGCCGGCGGCGTCATCCAGGGCACCACGCACGACATGGTCGCGGCGCAGTACGCGAAGGCCGATGTCGTCGTCGCCACGGCCGACGACGGATCATTCACCGCCGACGACGTCAGCGCCGTCTCGGCCGTCGACGGCGTCGCGACCGTCCAGCCGCTCACGAGCTGGTTCGGCGATCTGCGCAACGGCGGCAAGGGCGGCTACCAGACGTTCGCGCCGGTCCCCGAGGACCCGAGGCTCTCGCCGCTCGAGCTGACCGACGGCGCCTGGCCCGCCGCCGACGGCGAGGTGGCACTGACGTCGAACCTGGCCGAGCGGCTCGAGGTCGGCCTGGGCGACACCGTGACGCTCAAGCGCACCGTGTACCCCGAGGGCTGGGCCGACAGCCAGGCGGACGATCCGGCTGCCGAGCTCGGCGAGCCGGAGGACGTCACCGAGACCCTGACCGTGACCGGCCTCGCCGCCGACCCGTACGGCGCCTACTCCGTGTACGGCGGGGCCGCCGCGGTTCCCGCCGCGACGCTCGACGCCTGGAACGCGGTGGAGCCCTACCCGAACCCGGTCAGCGAGCTGCTCGTCGCGCTCGACGCACCGCTCGACGGCGGGAGCGTGCCCGGTCCTCTTGCCGAGTCCCTTGCCGAGTCGCTCGACGCCGCCGCCGGCGGGGCCGACCGCAGCGTGGACGTCGACACCACAGAGGAGGTCGCGTCGGCGCGGGCCGCCGCGCAGACCGGCGGCCAGGACCTCGTCTTCCTCGTGTTCGTCATGACGTTCGCCGCCATCGCCCTGCTCATCGCGGCCATGGTCATCACCAACACGTTCCAGGTGCTCGTCGCCCAGCGGACGCGGACGCTCGCCCTGCTGCGCTGCATCGGCGCGGGCACCGGCCAGCTCTACCGCAGCGTGCTGCTCGAAGCGGCGATCCTGGGCGTGGTCGCCTCGGCCGTGGGCATCCTGACCGGCGGGGTGCTCGCCCAGGTGGCGCTCATGGTGGCGCCCGCCTTCGACCTGGGCGTACCGCTGCCCGCGACGATCACGCCGACCTGGCAGGCGGTGGTGCTCCCGCTCGCGGTGGGCGCCGGCGTGACCGTCCTGGCCGCTGTGGCCCCTGCCCGCTCGGCCACCCGGGTCGCGCCGCTCGCCGCGCTGCGGCCGTCCGACGCCCCGACGCTGCGCGCCCGTTCCGGCCGCACCCGCCTCGTGATCTCGCTGCTCGCCCTGGTCGGCGGCTTCGCGTCACTCGGCGGCGGCGTGGCGCTGGGCATGAACGGCGGTACCCAGCTCGGCCTGGTCGCCGCGGTCGGCGGTGGTGCCCTGGCGTTCTTCGGCGTCGTGCTGAGCGCGGTGCTGTGGCTGCCCCGCGTCGCCGCGGTCCTGGGCAGGCTCGTGGCCCGCACCGGTCCGGCGGCTCGCCTGGCGGTCGCCAACACCCTGCGCAACCCGCGCCGGACGGCGGCGACCTCCACCGCGCTGCTCATCGGCGTCACGCTCGTCACGATGATGTCCACCGGCGCGGCCAGTGCCCGCATGTCCGCGGACAGCCTCCTCGACGAGCAGTTTCCGTACGACGTGGCTGTGATGCCGTCCTCGCCCGAGTACGCCGAGGGTCTGCGCGACGCCGTCGCCGACACCCCCGGCATCGCCGACACGGTGCTCGTGACGAGCACGACGGTCACGCTCGGCGACGTGGCGGACTCGAGCGTCGTCGCCGCCGACCCCGACGAGCTCACCGCGGTGGTGAACGTGCCGGAGCAGGCCGGGCTGCTGACCGACGGCTCGATCCTGCTCACCCAGGGCACGGCCGACGAGATGTCGCTCGACGCGGGCGACCCGGTAGCGGTGTCGAGCGACGACGGAGCGGTCGACCTGACCGTCGTCATCACGACCGCCGACGCGCTCAACCGCACGATCACGGCCGCCGACCTCGGTCGCGTGAACGTCCCCGCCGAGAACACGACGACCGACATCTGGGCGCACATCTCGGGCGGTGAGGCGACCACCGTGCTGGCGGACGTCCAGGACGCCGTCGCGCAGGTGGACGGCGGCGCGTTCGTCATGGGGCCGGCCGCCCAGGCCGCCCAGTTCCGCCAGGTGGTGGACGTGATCCTCGGCATCGTGGTGGGCCTGCTCGCCGTCGCCGTCGTGATCGCCCTGATCGGCGTCACCAACACGCTGTCCCTCTCGGTCATCGAGCGGACCCGCGAGTCCGCGACCCTGCGGGCCATCGGTCTGAGCAAGGAGCAGCTGCGCGGCATGCTCGCCGTGGAGGGCGTGCTCATCGCGGGCGTCGGTGCGATCCTCGGCATCGTGCTGGGGCTCGTGTTCGGCTGGGCGGGGGCGGCCACGGCCCTGTCCGTCATGGGCGACGTCCGGTACGCCGTCCCGTGGGCGGACCTGGGCATCGTGCTGGCCGTCGCGCTCACCGCCGGCCTGCTCGCGTCGGTCCTGCCGGCCCGGGCCGCTGCCCGCACCTCACCGGTGGCGGCGCTCGGCGTGGAGTGACGTCGGTCGGCCCGGCCGAGGGCCCCGCACCTGCCTACGCAGGTGCGGGGCCTGGTCGTACGTCCGGGCGACCCACCGGAGGGCACCGGTGAGTTCTTGCGGCTCGCGGAGTCGGCCAGGGCACGACCAACCTACGGAACGGACAGTCAGATGACCGAGCTGAACGCGGAACGCGCACGCCGGGCGATCGTCGAGCACACCCGGCGGCTGGCGGAATCAGCCGCCGCCGCCGGGCCTGACGCTCCCGTGCCGACCACGCCGGAGTGGACCGTCACTCACCTGGTGGAGCACGTGGGCCAGGTCCAGCACTGGACAGCCGAGATCGTCGAGCGCCGCATCACCGACCCCGCAGAGCTGCCCACGGAGATGGCAGCCCTCCCCGCCGACCCTCGTGACTGGCCGGAGTGGTTGTCGGAGTCGGCGCAGCGCGTCGCGAGCGCCTTCTCCGACGACGCGCTCGACGCGCCGGTGTTCAACCCCGCTGGGGACGAGCGGCCCGGGGCGCGGTTCTGGCTGATCAACGTCCTCAACGAGACGATCGTCCACGGCTTCGACGGCTCCAGGACGGCTCACAGGGCAGCCGACGCCGACCTCCACGACTACATCGACGGGGACGCCGCGGCTGCCCTCATCGGTCACCACCTCGCGATGCTCACGTCACCGACGTGGGAGATGCTGCGGTCGGAATCCGCGCACGCCATCCGAGGCACCGGGCAGACGCTGCAGTGGCTGGCCACCGATACCGCGGACGGCGTAGGCGCCTGGTTCGTGGAACGCCGGCCGGACGGCGCGATGTGGCAGCCCGGCGTCCAGCGGGCAGACGTCACCGTGACGGGGCCGGCCGGAGCGCTGCTGCTGACCCTGACCCGGCGCCTTCCGCTCGCCGCCCGGGATGCGGCCGGCGTCAGCGTCGAGGGCGACATCGACCTCGTCCGGCACTGGCTCGACAACACCGCCCACATAGCCGACTGACCGGCTCGCCGCCACCTGGCCGAGACAGCTCTCATCCGGCTCTCACGAACCTCTCATCAGGGGCTGGAAGGGTGGTGCGCCAGACCGACGGAAGGAACGGACCGCATGTCCAAGCTCTCCAACATGATCGGCCTCGCGAAGAAGTTGCTCGACTCCCAGAGCGGGGCAGCGCCGGGCTACGCGCCCGCTCCGCAGGCTCGGCCCGTCCCGCAGGGCCGGCCGGGCGCGCAGGCGTCGACGGACGCCGACCGGCAGGCCATCGCCCGCTACGACTACCTCATGAGCACCGCCGAACCGCATCAGATCGAGCAGATCCATGCCGAGTCGTTCGCCCGGCTGACGCCGGCGCAGCGTGAGGCGGTGCTGCGGCGCATGCAGATGGAGCTGCCGCCGCACGAGCAGCCCCGCTCGGCCAGCGTTCCCGATCTGTCCCGGGCGGCAGCACGTTCGGAGGCGCGCCGGCCGGGCTCCATGCGGTCGACGCTGGCGAAGGTCGGCACGGGCGCAGCCGTGGCGGGCGTCGCAGTCGGGGCCGTTGGCATCCTGGGCGCGGTCGCGGCCGGCGCCGCGGTGAGCAGCGTGGCGGGCCCGCTCCTCGAGAACGCGGCGAACCTTGGGGTCGACTTCGACGCACTCGCGTCGGGCGTCGACGTCGAGGGGCTCACGTCGTCGGTCGGTGACCTCGGCGCCGGGGCCCTCGACGAGGCCACAGCGGGTGTCGGCGAGCTCGGCAGCGGGGCCGTCGGCGAGGCCGCGGCTGGTGTGGAGGGTCTGGCCGGCACGGCCGACGGCGCGCTGTCCGGGCTCGGGGACCAGGTCTCCGGCGCAGGCCAGCAGCTCTCGGACCTGGCCAAGGACTTCGACCCGCGCAACTTCTTCTGATCGGTCCTGCCTGACGTCGATGACGCACGGGCCTCCCGCTCCTCGACAAGCGGGAACAGCGGGCGGCGTGCGGAATAGAGTTGCGTCGTCTGTGGTGCCAACCGACGACAGCCGGGGGATCGATGGTGGAGAAGTCGGCAGGTAGTGGGTGGGGCGATGCGCCGCTCGCGATCGAGGTCCGCGGGGCGAAGGTTCACAACCTCAAGGACGTGGACGTGACCGTGCCGCTGCGGCGTCTGGTCGCGATCGCGGGCGTGTCCGGGTCCGGGAAGTCGTCGCTCGCCATGGGGGTGCTCTACGCCGAGGGCTCTCGCCGGTACGTCGAGGCGCTCTCGACCTATACCCGCCGGCGGATGTCCCATGCGCCGCGAGCGGCCGTCGACAGCGTCGAGCACGTACCCGCGGCGCTCGCGCTGCGGCAGCGCCCGGCAGTGCCCGGCGTGCGCAGCACGTTCGGCACCTCCACCGAGCTGCTCAACGTGCTGCGCCTGATGTTCTCCCGGCTGGGCTCGCACCTGTGCCCGAACGGTCATCGCCTGGACCCGACGATCGACGTGGCGGCAGACCTGAACCTGGTGTGCCCGGTCTGCGCGGCCGTGTTCTACCCGCCGGGCGCCGAGGCGCTCGCGTTCAACTCCGACGGGGCGTGCCCTGCCTGCTCCGGTACCGGCGTGGTGCGGGAGATCGACGAGGCGTCCCTCGTGCCCGACCCGAGCAGGACGATCGACGGCGGCGCGGTGGCGCCGTGGTCGATGTTCGGGCTGACGGTGATGCCGCAGGTGGTGGCAGAGCTCGGCGTCCGCACCGACGTCCCGTACAGCGAGCTCACCGCCGCCGAGCGGGAGACCGTGCTGCACGGGCCGGAGGAGAAGCGGCACATCTCGGTGCCCTCGAAGAGCGGCAAGCTGTTCGAGCTGAACTTCACCTACCGCAACGCGCGTCTCGCGGTGCAGGAGGCGCTGGACAAGGCCACCACCGAGCGCGGGCTGGCCCGCGTGAACAGGTTCATCAGCGCGCAGAGATGCTCGACCTGCCACGGCACCCGGCTGAGCCAGAAGGCGCTCGGTTCCCAGCTCGCCGGCATCAACCTCGCCGAGGCGACCGCCAAGACGCTCGACGAGGTGGTGGCCTGGGCCCCGTCCCTGCCCGGCACGCTGCCGTCGGACATGCGAGAGATGGCGCAGAACCTGGTCGACAAGCTGCAGGAGATGGCCGGCCGGCTGGTCGAGCTCGGGCTGGGCTACCTGAGCCTGGACCGGGCGGGCTCCACCCTGTCGACAGGTGAGCGGCAGCGGGTCCAGCTGGCACGCGCGGTGCGGAACCGGACCACCGGGGTGCTCTACGTCCTGGACGAGCCGTCCATCGGCCTGCACCCCTCGAACGTGGACGGCCTGCTCGGGGTGATCCAGGACCTGCTGCGGGACGGCAACTCGGTGGTCCTGGTCGACCACGACGTGCAGGTGCTGCGCGAGGCGGACTGGCTGATCGAGATCGGCCCGGGTTCCGGCGTCGAGGGCGGCACGGTCCTGGCCACGGGCACCGTCGAGGACCTCGACGACGACCCTGCCTCGCTGCTGGGCGGATTCCTCACCGGACGCGAGCCAGTGGTGATCCGGGACCGGGCCGGCCGCGACGACGTGTTCGACCGCGGCAGCATCCATCTCAGGACCGCACCCCTGCACACCGTGCACGCGCTGGACGTCGACA
Source organism: Promicromonospora sp. CA-289599 (assembly GCF_050936155.1). NCBI lineage: Bacteria > Bacillati > Actinomycetota > Actinomycetes > Micrococcales > Promicromonosporaceae > Promicromonospora > Promicromonospora sp. CA-289599. The sequence goes on along the minus strand of NZ_JBNJNI010000001.1, from coordinate 6,164,699 downwards.
TCCCGCTCGGCCGACTGACCGCCGTCACCGGGGCCTCCGGTTCCGGCAAGACGACCCTCATCCTCGACAGCCTCGTGCCCGCCGTCCAGGCAGCTGCGGCCGGCGGCCCCGTGCCGGCCCACGTCACCGCGGTCGACGCGCCAGGGATCCGCCGGGCCGACGTCGTCGACGCCACCCCGATCGGCGTCAACGTCCGGTCCACCGTCGCCACCTACAGCGGCATCATGGACGACCTGCGCCGGGCCTTCGCCGCCACCGGGTCCGCCGTCGAGCGCGGCCTGACCGCCGCCGACTTCTCCTACAACACCGGGTCGCTGCGGTGCCCGCGCTGCGAGGGCACCGGGCAGATCGTCCTGGACGTGCAGTTCCTGCCCGACGTCGACATCGCCTGCCCGGACTGCGGTGGCAGCCGGTACGCCCCGGACGCGTCGACCGTCCGTCGGCCCTCGTCAGGGCGGCACGCCGACGGTGACGCGGGGGAGGGCGTCTCATTGCCGGAGCTGCTCGCCTCCACCGTCGGGCACGCCCTCGAGCACGTCGGCGACCTCCGCAAGGTGCGCACCAAGCTCCAGGCCCTCGTCGACCTCGGCCTGGGCTACCTGACGCTCGGGGAGGACACGCCGGCACTCTCGGGCGGCGAGGCGCAGCGCCTCAAGCTGGCCGCCGAGCTGCACCGCGACCAGGCAGACACCCTCTTCGTCCTCGACGAGCCGAGCGTCGGCCTCCACCCCCTCGACGTCCGCACGCTCCTGAACGTCACCCAGCGGCTCCTGGACCAGGGGGCGACGGTGATCGTCATCGAGCACGACCTCGACATGATCGCCAACGCCGACCACATCATCGACATGGGGCCGGGCGGAGGGGCGGCCGGCGGCACGGTGGTGGCCACCGGCTCGCCCGACGACGTCGCGGGCAACCCCGCCAGCGTCACCGGCAGCTACCTGCGCACCCACCTGACCACCGCGCCCAGCGCCGTCTAGCCGGGCTGCGTCCGGGCGGCTCGCTCAGGTGCCGGTGCCTGACCCCGGGCGACCTGCGGGGATCAGGATCACACGCCGGGTCGCCGCCAGTATGTCGGATCGGTGCTGTTCTGGGAGCCGCCAGGAGGTTAGGCTGCGTTCGATCCTTTTCCAGGCCACGGCGTCGTCCCGAACTGCCGGAACCTGACCGACCGTGAGACGGAGAGCGACCAGATGCCCGCACGCGACGACCGCACCAGGGGTGCGCGTGCGTTGCGTGGTGGTCTCGCGGCGTCGTCGGCGACGTTCGTCGCCCTGATGTCGCACCTGGCCGGCGGTGGGGAGATGCCCGGCCTGCTGGGCATCGTCGTCCCGCTGGTGCTCTCCCTGCCGATCTGCGTCGCCTGGTCGGGGCGCCTGTCGCTGGCCGGGCTCTCGGCCTCGGTCGCCGCGAGCCAGCTGTTCTTCCATGTGCTGTTCACGCTGGGCACCCCGGCGGACTCCCAGATGGTGTCCGCGGGGTCCGGCGCGCACGCCGGGCATGACGCCATGATGATGCCGCCGTCGCCGGCCGCCGGGCAAGCCGTCCAGATGGCGCCCGCCGACGTCACGATGTGGCTGTCGCACGCCCTGGCCGCGGTCGTCACGATCGTCGTCCTGTACCGCGGGGAGCTGCTGCTCCTCCGCCTGCGCGAGCTCGCCGTGCGGGCCGCCGCCTGGCTGCTGGGCGGGCGCGCCGTCGTCGACCACGTCGGCGCCTTCGTGCTCCCGGCGCTCCCCGGCGTCGTCGCCGCTACCTTCCGGTCGCTGCACCCGGACCCTCAGCTCTCCCCTCTGCTCCGCAGGGGACCTCCCGCACCGCACGCGGTCTGAGCTCCGCAGCACGGGCACACCAGGTGCTCGTGCGCTGTTCCGTGCTCGCCACGTGCTCATCCCGAGCGGCGAGCGGGGACTTCTGTCCCTGTGCGTGCTGACGTCGCATCGCGACGTCGGAGGAGGTCTTCTCATGCCCCGATCCCGTCCCCTCGTGGCCGGGCTCGCGGTGGCTGTCGTCGCGCTGTTCGCGACGGCGGTACCCGCGTCCGCCCACGACAAGCTGATCTCCAGCGACCCCGCGTCCGACCAGAGGCTGGCCGAGGCGCCGGTGGAGGTGTCCCTGACGTTCTCCGCCGACGTCCTGGACATGGGTGCCGCCGTCGTCGTGGCTGACGCCGACGGCACCGAGTGGGTGTCCGACGTCCCGAAGGTCGACGGCCCCACGGTGACGGCGGTGCTCGACCCGGGCATGCCCGACGCCGGGTACGAGATCCGCTGGCGGGTCGTGTCGTCCGACGGGCACCCGATCACGGGTGTCGTCCCGTTCACCGTCGGCGACGGTGAACCGTTGGCCGGCGGGGCGGGAGCCGCTGCGCCCGGTGCCGCCGAACCAGGCGCCACCGAGACCGGCGGGGCGAGCGTGCCGGGGACCGACGCACAGAGCAGTACGCGGACTCAGATCGCACAGGAGGACGAGGGGCCCTGGCGGGTCGTCCTCGTCGGCGCGAGCGGGGCCGCTGTCGCGGTGGCCCTGCTCGCACTTGTCCAGTTCCTGCGCCGCCGCAGCGATGCGGGCGGCACCGACGAGGCCGGCGACGAGCCGGGCTCCTCGGAGACAGCGCGATCAGCGTGAGAGGTACTCCTGTGATGAACCTGCTGACCCTTCGTCAGAGCAAGACCCAGAGCAAGACCAGCACGGTGACCAGCATCCGGTCGGGCGTCGTCCTCGCGGCGGTCGCCCTGGCCCTCGCGGGCTGCGGCACCACCGCCGGCGCGTCGCCCGACGGCGCCGACGGCGCGGCGGAACCCGCCGCGCAGAACGTGACCCTCGCCGACGGCTGGGTGAAGGCCGGCGACTCGGGGATGTCGGCCGCGTTCGGCGAGCTGACCAACGCGGGGCCCGACGACGTCACGGTGGTCTCGGCGACCACCGAGGCGTCCTCGATGCTCGAGCTGCACGAGACCGTGGAGAACGAGTCCGGGGAGATGATCATGCGGGAGATCGAGGGCGGTTTCGTCATCCCCGCCGGCGACACCCTGACCCTGGCTCCCGGCGGTAGCCACATCATGCTGATGGACCTCACCGACCCGCTGGAGGCGGGTGAGGAGGTCACGTTCACCCTCACGTTCGCCGACGACTCGACCTACGAGTTCACCGCGCCCGTGAAGGACTACTCGGGGGCGAACGAGAACTACGTCGGCGGCGACGCCGAGATGGACATGGGCGACGCCGACAGCGACGCCGACAGCACGGGCACGGACGGCTGATGTCCGGGCCCGGCAAGAGCGTGAGCTCCGGCCGGTCCGGGTCGACCCGGCGACAGTTCCTCCTCGGGGGAGCTGTCGCCGGTGTCGGCGCGGCCGCCGCCATCGGCGCCGACCTCGCCGTGAGCGCCACTTCCGACGGTTCCGCCGCCGAGCCGGCGGCGCTGAACGGCGAGCAGACCGTCGCCTTCTACGGCGCGCACCAGGCGGGGATCGACACCGCGGCCCAGGCCAACGGGCTGTTCGTCGCGCTCGACCTGCTCGACGGCACCACGCGCGAGGACCTGGTGCGGATGATGCGCATCCTCACCGACGACGCCGCTCGCCTGACCCAGGGGAGCCCCGCGCTCGCGGACTCCGAGCCCGAGCTGGCGACCGTCCCGGCGCGGCTGACTGTCACGTTCGGGTTCGGCCCCGGGTTCGTCGCCCGGGCTCGCGGCGAGGCGCCGGGCTGGCTGAAGGCGCTGCCCGCGTTCGCCGTCGACCGGCTGCTGCCCGAGTTCAGCGACGGCGACCTGCTGCTCCAGATCGCCGCTGACGACCCCCTCGCCGTCGCGCACGCCGCCCGCATGCTGCTCAAGGACACCCGGAGCTTCGCCTCGGTGCGCTGGAGCCAGCAGGGGTTCCGGCGCGCGCACGGCAGCGTCCGGCCGGGCACGACCATGCGCAACCTCTTCGGTCAGGTCGACGGCACGTCCAACCCGGCGCCCGGCACCGCGGACTTCGACCAGGTCGTGTGGAGTCGCGACGGGTGGCTGGCCGGCGGGACGAGCGTCGTCGTGCGCCGCATCGGCATGGACCTGGACAAGTGGGACCGGCTCGACCGTGGCGGCCGCGAGCAGTCGGTGGGCCGCTACCTGTCCAACGGGGCGCCCCTGACCGGTACCGACGAGCTCGACGAGCCCGACTTCGAGGCGACCACGCCCATCGGGTTCCCCGTGATCCCGGAGTTCTCCCACGTGCGCCGCGCGCGCAGCGAGAACACCGCCGAGCGGATCTTCCGGCGCGGCTACAACTACGACGACCGGCCCATCGGGGAGGCGATCTCCCTGTCGGGACTGATCTTCGTCTCCTTCCAGGCCGACGTCGACCGGCAGTTCGTCCCGATCCAGAAGCGCCTGGACCAGCTCGACCTGCTCAACGAATGGACAGTGCCGATCGGCTCGGCCGTCTTCGCCATCCCGCCGGGGTGCGCCGAGGGCGGCTTTGTCGGTGAAACCCTTCTCACCGGAAAGCAGGCTCCTCAATGACCGACACGCTTGCCGGCCGCCCGTGGTTCGGCCCGCTCCTGCGGCGGCTGCACTTCTACGCGGGCCTCCTGGTCGGCCCGTTCATCCTGGTCGCCGCGACCAGCGGTGCCCTGTACGCGCTGACCCCCGCCCTGGAGCAGGTGGTCTACGACCACGAGCTGCACGCCCCGGTCACCGACACCCGGCTGAGCCTGGCCGAGCAGATAGGGATCGCCCAGCAGGAGGTCGGCGAGGCCAGTGCTCTGACCGCGGTGCGTCCCGCACCGGAGCTGGGGGATACCACTCGGGTCATGTTCGCGCAGGACGGCCTGGGTCCCAGCGAGTCCCGCGCGATCTTCGTCGACCCCGGTACTGGCGAGGTCCGGGGCGACCTGGTCGCCTACGGCTCCAGCGGTTCGCTCCCGCTGCGTACCTGGATCTCCAACCTGCACCGCAGCCTGCACCTCGGCGATCCGGGGCGGTTGTACAGCGAGCTCGCGGCCTCCTGGCTCGGGATCGTCGCCACCGCGGGACTCGTGCTGTGGATCCTCCGGCTGCGCGCCGCCCGTCGTGCTGCCGCCGTCGCCGGTGGCGCCGTCGCACCACCGAAGCGGCGGCGGACAGGGTACCGGCGGGTGCTGTCCTGGCACACCACCATCGGCGCCGTCGTGGTGCTGGCGGCGCTGTTCCTGTCCGTTACCGGGATCACCTGGTCCAAGTACGGTGGCGCCAACTTCAGCGACCTGCGCACCGCTGTCGGCTGGACGACGCCCTCCCTCGATACGAGCCTGACCGGCGAGGGCGCGGAAGAGAGCGGCGGGCACTCGCACGGCGGGGGCGCTACAGCCGAGCCCACCGGACTGGCCAACCCAGCGACGTTCGACGGCGTCCTAGCCATCGCCCAGCGCGTCAACATCGACGCCACGCAGATCGAGATCACCCCGCCCGCCGTGCCGGGCACCGCCTGGGTGGTCAAGGAGAACAAGCGAAGCTTCCCGACGGCTGGCGACTCGGTAGCGATCGACGGTGCCACCATGCAGGTGACCGACCGGACCGATTTCGCCGAGTTCCCGTTCATCGCCAAGCTCAGCTCCTGGGGGATCGCGCTGCACATGGGCGTCATGTTCGGCCTGGCCAACCAGCTGGTGCTCTTCGCCCTCGCGCTGGGCATCGGCTCCATGGTGGTGCTCGGCTACCTCATGTGGTGGAAGCGGCGGCCGACCCGCGAGCCGCGCGGGCTCGTGGGTCCGCCTCCCGTCCGCGGGGCGCTGCGCGGCGCACCGTGGTGGGGCGTGGCCGCCGTGGTCGTGTGCGCCGTCGCGGTCGGCTGGTTCCTCCCGCTGGTCGGCTACACGCTCGCGGCCTTCGTCCTGGTGGACGTCCTGATCGGGGTGGTCAGGGCACGGCAACGGACCTGATCGGACAGAACGGCTACCCGGTCGGCGTGAGGCCGGCCGAGTAGCCGCCCTGACCAGTCGGCCTACGGCTCAGGCGGCTTGCAGCTGTGCTCGCCTGTTCAGCGGTGCGAGCGCGGCGGTCGTGTGGCAGGCAGTGTCGACGCCGTGGGCCTTGCCGAGGACTCGGAGCCTGGCTAAGTGCCGGGACGCAGTAGCCTCGGAACCATGGGTCTGGGTGTGCTGTACGTCGTCGTGACCGCCGCCGGGGCAACTCGGCAGGTGCCCACACAGTTGCTGCCGCTTGCCGTCGACCGAGGCTGGGAGGTGCATGTTCTCGCCACCGATCAAGCGGTCAGTAGCTTCCCCGAGGCGATGGAGCAGGTCGCGGAGTTCCTGGGGCGTCCGGTGCGGACGGACTTCCACACCACGGTCGGGTACTCGCTGCCTGACCCAGACGCTGTGATCGTGGCCCCGGCGACGTACAACACGCTCACAAAGTGGGCACTCGGCATCGCGGACACCTACGTCTTGACCCGCCTGGCCGAACAGGTTGGCCGCAACATCCCGATCACTGCAGGGCCCTACATCAACGTCAAGTTCGCTGACCACCCGACCTACCAGGGGAGCTTGTCTGTCCTCAAGGAGTGGGGTGTGAACGTCGTGATCGGCCCGAGCGAGCCGCACCAGTCAGGCGACGGCGCAGCGGACGACTTCCCGTGGGAAGAGATCCTCGACACGGTGACGCCCGCGCGTGCGTAGTACGTCGCCTGGCTGCTGAGGGCTGGCTAGCCGCCTGCGCCGATCCAGGCGTTGAACCGTGCGAGCGGCTTGTTCGTGTGCCGGTGTGCACGAACGAGCATGCGCACTACCTCGCGTGTCGTGGGGTGGTGACGGGTCTGCTGCGGGGCAAGTTCCCGGGCCCGCTGAAGGCTCGCCAGGGCTTGCTCGTGGCGGCCTTGCCAAAGGTAGGCGCGGGCGATGTCCATGAAGTGGTGTCCGGTCCGAGTGGGCGGGAACCCGTCAGGGATCCGGAGGTCGCGAGCGAGGGTGAGCGCCCGGGGCCCGTCGCCGAGCTCGATGGCGGTCGCCACGTCATGGAACGCGGTGTTCGTCGGCCCGAACGCGAGATTGCGCCAGAGATGGTCGGTCTCGACGCGTAGGTACTCGGCGATGTCGCGTGCCTCGGAGATATGAGCGCTCGCCCCTGCGGCACTTCCTGCTCGTGCGGACAGGTCCGCGGCGCGCAGGTGCAGTGAGCCGATCATCCGCAAGGTTGTGTCGTCTCGTGTGGGCGCGGAGTCGAGCACAGCTCTGGCGCTGTCGATCAGCCGCAGCCCGACGTCGTACGTCCCGTGCCGGAGCATCGACGACGTGCGGGTGTGAGCGGCCAGGCCAACCGCCAGTGGATTGCCCCACTGGGCTGCTGTCCAGGCGATGCGGTCGGCCACGATCGTGGCAAGGTCGTCGTAGCCGGTGGCGTGCAGGATGGACATGGTCGGGTGCAGCACTGTGGCGACGGCGTCGAACAGTTGCTCTCGCTCGGCTGCCGTCGACATCGTATGGATGGCGGCGGTCGTCTCCAGTAGCAGAGCCGGAACGCGTGCGAGTGCCTGGGCATTGCGGTCCGCCTGCCGTAAGTGGGCTATGGCGAGAGGTTTCGCCACAGCGGCGATCAGGACGGGGGTTGCTTCTCGCGACTCCTGCTCCACCTTCCGCAGCAGAGACAGGCTGATCGATGCCTGCTGCGCCAGGGCAACCTGCGTCATTCCGCGTGCCTTGCGGAAGTGCGCGATGCGCCGGCCGATCGCTTCTTCGTCGTTCATGGTTCCGATCCCTGCTCCAGGAGCCGTGACCTTGGCGAGCCTAGACCCCGCCTCCGGTCGGGCCGAGTGCTGCGCGCAGGGTGACACAGGGACGTGTCACTTCCGGGCCCTCCGGGACGCCGAAAGTGGATCCTGGACGGCCCGCGACCATGCGGGCCCACTGTCAGCACAGCTGATGGCAGGCGCGCAGAGGGAGCAACGATGAGCCTTCCGTTCCACGAGCAGAACGACACGCCGAGGGTGCCTGATCTGCTCGTTCGGCGACTCGTAGCGCTCGATATCGACGGGACGCTCCTTGTGACGGGTCAGAACCCGACCCCGGCCGTCCTCGGCGCGATACGAGCCGCCCGGTATGCCGGGCATGAGCTTGTGCTCGCTACTGGGCGTTCCTTGTCCGGTGCGCTGTACGCCGCTCGCCTCATGGGAATCGCGGACGGATACATCGTCGCCTCGAACGGCGCCGTCGTCGCCAGGATGGACCGTGGCGGGTACGAGGTGACCGGGATTCACACGGTCGATGCGAAGGCAGTCGTGGAATTCGTTACCGTCGTCCGCCCTGACCTTCGGATCGCGGCCGAGATAGTGGGCGAGGGCTACCACGTCTCGACCTTCTTTCCGCCCCAGGAGTTGGGCGGCGTCCAGGTCGAGGTGGCCCGGCCCGACGACCTGTGGACGGGATCGACCCCGCGCCTGGCCATCTATGGAGTGAACGCGTCCCACCTCGTGCCGTCGATCCGTGCCCTCGGCATGACCGCCACCCGCACCCGGCCGGACTGGATCGACGTCACGCCCGGCGGGGTCAGCAAGGCGACCGCGCTGGAGACGGTCCGCCGCGAGCTCGGCATCCCTAGGAGTCGCACGGTCGCCATCGGGGACAGCGAGAACGACATCTCCATGCTGACATGGGCCGAACGCGGCGTGGCCATGGGCGGCGCGCCCGCACTGGTCCGGTTCGCCGCCAACTACGCGACGAAGAGCGTCGAGGACGACGGCGCAGCCCTGATCCTGAACTCCCTGGCCAAGCTTGACGAGGACCTCGCGGACGAGACATGGGTGGGCGGAGCGAACGCCGACATCGTCGGCACCCACTGAACTCGCGGTTGGGCAGAGCGCCCAGCGCCCTGCCCAGCCGCAGGCCCACACACCGGGACTGCAAAACGATCTCATAGGCGAATCTTCGCGATCCGGTCTAGCCTTCCCGGCACCTGACCTGCGAGGAGTCCCGTGTGAACCTGATATCCACCGACCTGCCGGCAGCCGGCATCCGGGCGAACGAGACGACGGTCCCGCTGCTGCCCTGCATCTCCAGCGAGGAGACCACCGCGTTCTACCGGGCGCTCGGCTTCGAGATCGCGTACGAGATGCACAAGCCGTACCTCTACCTGGCGTTCGCGATGAGCGGCTTCCAGCTGCACTACGGCAAGGCGCCCCAGGGGATTGACCCGGCCGACGAGGACGCGGGCGGCTGCCTGGTGATGGTCGACGACGTCGCGTCCTACCACGCGGCGTTCACCGCGGCGATGCGCGCGTCGTACGGCAAGGTCCTCGCCAAGGGTCGGCCGCGCATCACCAGATACCGTCCTGGCGCGACCCGCTTCACGCTCGTCGACCCCACGGGGAACAGCATCATCTTCATCCGGCGCGACGAGCCCGAGGACCTGGAGTACGGAGGTGACAAGAGCCTGCCGCCGCTGCGGCGCGCTCTGGACAATGCCCGCATCTACCGGGAGTTCAAGAACGACGACAAGGCAGCGTTCCGGGCGGTGACCTCCGCGCTGCGCAGGCACAGCGGCGACGCGACGCCGGTGAACCGGGCCATCGCGTACGCGACGCTCATCGAGCTGGCGACCGCTCTCGACGAACGCGAGCGCATCCCGGCGTTGAGGGCGGACCTGGAGGCGCTCTTGACGGAGTTGGACGACGACGAGCGGCGACTCGTGGCAGACGACCTGCAGCTCGCCGACGACCTGGAGACCTGGATCGCCGAATCCGCAGGGCCTCGGGGCCGAGCCAAGCCTCTCTGATGCTGGCTCGCGCTGATGCGGTCCTGGCGGTCACGGTGTGGTGGTTCGGTGGGTGCCGGCTGGGCTGAACTTCGTTCGGCTGGGCACCAGGTTTGCGGGCTGGGCTGAATAGTTCAGCTGGGGCGAACTGAGTCGGGCAAGGCTGAACGGATTCCAGCAGGCCTGGCACCCTCTCACCGGGCATACCCTGCTCCGTTGGTCGAGCTTTTCCTTCCGTTGGTCGAGCTTGTCGAGACTTGCGGGTCATGCGGTCTCGACAAGCTCCGCCAGCGATAGGGCCGGGTCTCGACAAGCTCGACCAGCGGGGCTTCAGCGGCCCAGCACGTAGGTCTGGATCGCGATGACCGCGGCGCCGCGCGCCCAGACGTCGAACCCGGAGGCCTGCACCGCGAGCTCCGGCGGCTCGGCGAGCGGGTCCAGGTCGCCCGCCAGGCCGGCGTCGAGCGCCGTCCGCGCGACGACCGCGAGGCGTGCGCCCTCGCCGCCGAGGACGACCACCTCGGGGAGTGCGATGTCGGTGACGACGGCGACCAGCCGGCCGAGCGCGCGACCGGCGTCGTCCACCACGCGGCGGGCGAGCTCGTCGCCGGCGTCGGCGAGGTCGAGGATCTCGTCGTAGGGCACCAGGTCGCCGCGTGCGGCGGCGACCTGGCGCTCGATCGAGCCGGTGGTGAGCATCGCGGTGGCGCACCCGCGGTGCCCGAGCGGGCATGGCGGGCCCAGGGGGTCCAGTGCATGGTGCCCGAGCATGCCGAGGCCCGCGTTGGGCCCGTCGAGCAGGCGGTCGTGCGCGACGATGCCGACCCCGACGCCCGCGCCCACGGTGACGAGGGCGAACTGGCCGTGCCCGCGGCCCTCGCCGAACCAGTGTGTGGCCTCGGTCAGCGCCAGGACGTCGTTGGCCGCGACGACCGGGCGGCCGGTCCGCTCCTGCAGGAGAGTGGTCAGCGGGACGTCGGCCCAGCCGAGGAAGGGTGCGCGGTGCGCGGTCCCGTCGGGCAGGACATGCCCGCCGATGGAGACGCCGACGGCTGTCACGTTCGATACCTGGGCGGCCAGGTGGTCCACGAGCCCGGCGACGACGTCGGTCACCTCGTCCGGGGTGCGGCCGTCGAGCGGCCGGCTGGCGGACGCGACGACGTCGGCCCGCAGTGTGGTGACGACGCCGTGGGCGGTGTCCCCGGTGATCTTCACGCCCACGAAGTGGTGCGCGTCGGGGACGATGTCGAGCGGCTGGGACGGGCGGCCGGGTCGTAGGTCACCGGCACCGGGCCCGACCTCGACGAGGAGGCCTGCCTCGACCAGCGGCTTGGTCAGACGAGTCAGGCTGCCCGCGCTGAGGTCGGTGCGCCGCGCGAGCTCCGCCCGGGACAGCGGACCGTGCAGCAGCACCTCGAGCGCGACGCGGTGGGACTGACCCGCGAGCGGCACCCAGGGCCGCGCCTCGCCGCTCGTCGTCATCGACCCTCCAGGTCTCGCTCGGAATCAGCTCGGGTACCGCGCGTCCAGATCCTCGCGGCCATTGTGCCGCGCGACCAGCCTATTCGTCGTTAGGTTCCACCGCAAAACAAATGGGCACCCAGATTCGGTCACCCGCTGTCCTTGACCCTCAAATATCTTCCGTAGTAAAACTTACTCCGACACCGACGTCCCGACCCCGCGAGGAATCCCACCCGATGCCCGTCTCTCTCCAGACCCAGCACGACGCCGCACCCGAGGCCGCGCAGTCGTTCGCCCACCTGCGTGCCGGGGGCGTGAGCCTGCTGCTCGACACCTCCGGTGAGCGCCTGCCGCGCGTGCTCCACTGGGGCGCGGACCTCGGCGACGTCGGACCGGCCGAGGTCGCCGAGCTCGTCCTCGCCTCGGTGGTCCCCGTGGTGTCGGGCACCCCCGACGCCCCGTACACGCTCACGCTGCTGCCCGAGCAGTCGGCGGGCTGGCTCGCCACCCCCGGCGTCACCGGCTCCCGGGACGGCGTCGCGTGGTCGACGGCGTTCCGCGTCACCCGCAGCACGCTCACCGGTCCGCTGACGCGCGACGACGGCACCCCCGTCGCCCACCGCCTCGTCGTGACCGCCACCGACCCCGACGCCGGCCTCCAGCTCACCCTCGTCGTCGAGCAGTACCCGTCCGGGCTCGTGCGCACCCGCTCCACCTTGACCAACACGGCCGACGACGTCTTCACCGTGGCCGGCCTCGACACCGCGCTGCCCGTACCCGCCGAGGCCGACGAGGTCCTCGACTGGACCGGCCGCCACCTGCGCGAACGCTCCGCCCAGCGGCACGCCTTCACCGCGGGCACCCACCTGCGCGAGTCGCGCCGCGCCCGCAGCCACGACGGCACCCTGCTCCTCACCGCTGGCCGGTCCGGCTTCGGCCACGGCAGCGGCGAGGTCTGGGGCGTCCACGTGGGCTGGTCCGGCAACACCCGCACCTACGCCGAGCAGGAGATGCCCAGCGGCGCCCGCGTGCTGGGCGGCGGCGAGCTGCTCCTGTCGGGCGAGGTGCGGCTCACCGCCGGCGAGTCGTACTCCTCGCCGTGGCTGTACGCGTCCTACGGCGACGGGCTCGACGAGCTCTCCCACCGCTTCCACACCTACCTGCGCTCCCGGCCGCAGCACCCCACCAGCCCCCGCAAGACGCTGATCAACGTCTGGGAGGCCGTCTACTTCGACCACGACCTGCCCCGCCTGACGGCGCTCGCGGACGCCGCCGCCGCCGTCGGGATCGAGCGCTACGTGCTCGACGACGGGTGGTTCAAGGGGCGCCGCGACGACACGGCGGGGCTCGGCGACTGGTACGTCGACGAGAGCGTCTGGCCGGACGGCCTGCACCCGCTGGCCGACCACGTCACCGGGCTCGGCATGGAGTTCGGGCTGTGGTTCGAGCCGGAGATGGTCAACCCGGACTCCGACCTGGCGCGGGAGCACCCCGAGTGGATCCTGCGGACCGGCCGGCGCCTGCCGCCGTCGGCCCGCAACCAGCAGGTGCTGGACCTCGCCAACCGGGGCGCCTGGGACCACGTGTTCGGGCGCATGGACGCGATCCTCACCGAGTACCCGATCGCGTTCGTCAAGTGGGACCACAACCGCGACCTCATCGAGGCGGGGCACCAGGCCACCGGCCGCCCGGGCGTGCACGGCCAGACGCTCGCCGCCTACCAGCTCATCGACGCGCTGCGCGCCGCGCACCCGGACGTGGAGTTCGAGAGCTGCTCGGGCGGCGGCGGGCGCGCCGACCTGGGCATCCTCGAGCGCACCGACCGGATCTGGGCCTCGGACTGCATCGACGCCCTGGAGCGCCAGGTCATCGAGGCGGGCACGGGCATGATCGTCCCGCCCGAGATGATGGGTTCCCACATCGGCTCGACGCGCGCCCACACCACCGGCCGTACCCACGAGCTGAGCTTCCGCGGAGCGACGGCGTTCTTCGGTCACCTGGGCGTCGAGTGGGACCTGACCCGCGCCTCCGACGACGACCTGACCGGCCTCGCCGCCTGGGTCGCCGCCTACAAGGAGCACCGCGGGCTGCTGCACACCGGCAGGGTGGTGCGCGCCGACCACCCCGACGCGGCCCTGCGCGTGCACGGTGTGGTCGCCGGCGACCGGTCCGCCGGGATCTTCGCGATCGTGCAGCTCACGACCGGCGTCTTCGCGCCGCCCGGACGGGTGCGCCTGCCCGGCCTGGACCCGGCACGCACCTACGAGGTGCGGCCGCTCGCCCCCGGCGACGACATCTCGCCCTGGGCGGGCGCCTGGGCGCCCGCCTGGTGGAAGGACGGCGCGCGGCTGTCCGGCCGCACCCTCGGCGTCGTCGGCCTGCAGGTGCCCAACCAGTTCCCGGAGCGGTCGGTACTGCTCGACGTCCGGTCCGTCCCCGAGGTCTGACGGACGGGGCCGCGGCGGACCGCCGCGGCCCCGCCCCACCAGAGTCACCCCAGCACGCCCCAGCTCGCAACGACGCGACAGGAGAGACACCATGGCAGTCCTCACCACGGCGGCCCCGGGGGCCACCCCGGGCAGGCAGCGCGGACCGGGCAGGCAGCGAAGATCGCGCGGGTCCCGGTTCGGCGACCTGCGCACCGCCCTGATCTTCCTCGTCCCGGCGACCATCGGGTTCGTCACGTTCTACCTCGTGCCGGCGGTGCGCGGGGCGTGGTTCTCGCTGACCGACTACTCGGTGCTCGCGCCGCCCCGGTACGTGGGCCTGGACAACTACGAGCGCCTGGTGCAGGACCCGCTGTTCTGGAACGCGATGAAGGTCACCGCGTACTACGTGGTGATGAACATCGGGCTGCAGACGGTCCTCGCCATCGCGATCGCCGTCCTCATGCAACGGCTCACCCGCTCGGCGTTCGTGCGGGGTGCGGTGCTCCTGCCGTACTTCGTCGCGAACGTCATCGTCGCCCTCGTCTGGTTCTTCATGCTCGACTTCCAGATGGGCATCGTGAACGTGCTCCTGGAGCGGGTGGGCATCGACGCACAGGCGTTCTTCGGTGACCCGGCGCTCGCGCTGCCCACCATCGCGCTGATCAACGTGTGGCGGCACATGGGCTACACGGCCCTGCTGATCTTCGCCGGCCTCCAGATGATCGACCAGCAGGTGTACGAGGCCGCCGAGCTCGACGGCGCCGGACCCCTGCGGCAGTTCTGGTCGGTGACGCTGCCGCTGCTGCGGCCGGTGCTCGCGCTCGTGCTCGTCGTCACGATCACCGGCTCGTTCCAGATCTTCGACACCGTCGCGGTCACCTCCGGCGGCGGCCCCGTCGACGCGACGCGGGTCATCTACCTGTACATCTACGACCTCGCGTTCGGCCAGCTCGACTTCGGGTACGCGTCGGCGCTCTCCGTGGTGCTCTTCCTCGTCCTGCTCGGCGTGGCGCTCCTGCAGCTCCGCCTGACGCGGGCGAGCGAGTCGGACACGAACTGATGCCCACACCAACCGAAGGAGCCGGCATGTCGACGACGACCGCGCCTGCTACGACCACGCCTGCTACGACCACGTCCGCCAGGCCGCGCTGGGGCGTGATCCTCGGCTGGGCCACGATGATCGTGATCCTGCTGATCACGCTCTTCCCGTTCTACTGGATGCTGCGCACGTCGCTCTCCACGAACTCCGAGCTCGCCGCGCAGGCGGGCAACCTCCTGCCCGCCGGCTTCACGCTCGACGCGTTCCGGCGTGTGTTCGGGCTCACCACGCTGGAGGAGTCGCTCGCCCAGGGCGGCGCCGGCGGCCGGATCAACTTCTGGCTGTACCTGCGCAACTCGGTGATCGTGGCCACCGCGATCACGGTGGGGCAGGTCTTCTTCTCGGCGATGGCCGCCTACGCGTTCGCCCGCCTGCGCTGGCCCGGCCGGGACATCGTGTTCGCCGTGTTCCTGTCGGCGCTCATGGTGCCGGGCATCTTCACCGCCATCCCGAACTTCGTGCTCATCAAGGAGCTGGGCCTGCTCAACACGTTCCCGGGCCTCGTGCTCCCGACGTTCTTCATGACCCCGTTCGCGATCTTCTTCCTGCGGCAGTTCTTCCTCGGCATACCGCACGAGATCGAGGAGGCGGCGATGATCGACGGCGCCAGCAGGGCCCGCACGTTCCTGCGGATCGTCCTCCCGATGAGCGCCGCACCGATCACCACGCTCGCGGTGCTCACCTACATCCAGGCGTGGAACGAGTACTTCTGGCCGCTGCTGGTCGGGCAGTCCGACAACGTGCGGGTGCTCACCGTGGCGCTCGGCATCTTCCGCTCCCAGACGCCGCAGGGCAGCCCCGACTGGTCGGGGCTCATGGCGGCCACCCTCGTCGCGGCGGCGCCCATCGTGCTGCTCTTCGTCGTGCTCGGCCGGCGGATCGTCAACTCCATCGGCTTCTCGGGGATCAAGTGAGGACATCGACGATGACCACTGCAAGGACAACCACCACGGCGCTCGCCGCCGCCGTCGGCCTGAGCCTCGGCCTCGCCGGGTGCGCGGCCACGGACCCCGCGGCGCCGGACGGCACCGCGACGCTCACCTACTGGATGTGGGACGCCAACCAGGTACCCGGGTACCAGCAGTGCGCCAACGACTTCGAGGCCGCCAACCCCGGAGTCCGGATCAACATCGAACAGTACGGCTGGGACGACTACTGGACCCAGCTGACCGCCCGGATGGTCGCCGAGAGCGCACCCGACGTCTTCGTCGACCACTCCCAGCAGTTCGGCAAGTTCGCCGAGCTCGACCAGATCCTCGACGTCTCCGACCGGGTGGCCGGGTCCGGGATCGACCTCGACCAGTACGAGGACGGCCTCGTCGACCTGTGGCGCGGCCAGGACGGCGGCCTCTACGGGCTGCCGAAGGACTGGGACACCGTGGGCCTGTACTACAACGCCGACATGCTCGCCGAGGCCGGGTACACCGGCGAGGACCTGTGGGAGCTGGAGTGGAACACGGAAGACGGCGGCACGTTCGAGGAGTTCGTCGCGCACATGAGCGTGGACGCCAACGGCGTCCGCGGTGACGAACCAGGCTTCGACAAGGAGAACGTCGAGGTCTACGGCCTCGGGTACAACGAGTCCGGCGGCGGGTACGGCCAGGTCCAGTGGGCGCCCTTCGCGCTGAGCAACGGCTGGGCCTACTCCGACCGCAACCCCTGGCCCACCGCGTTCAACTACGGCGACCCCGCCCTGGTCGAGACGATCGGCTGGTACCGGTCCCTGATCGACAAGGGCTACATGCCGTCGCTGGCGGTCGCGACGTCGGGCATCGGCAGCCAGGAGGCACTGGGCGCCGGGGCGTACGCGTCCCTGATCGAGGGCTCGTGGAACGCCCGGTCGATCAGCGAGCTGGCCGGCGCGGACTTCCAGGTGGCGCCCACACCAGTGGGCCCGTCGGGGGAGCGGGGCACGGTGTTCAACGGCCTGTCCGACGCGATCTACGCCGGCACGCCGCACCCCGACGAGGCGTGGGCCTGGGTCGAGTACCTGGCGAGCCCCGACTGCCAGCTCGAGGTCGCCGAGGAGGGGCGGGTCTTCCCGGCCGTCAAGGAGGCCTCCGACCAGGCGGTCACCACCTTCAAGGAGCTCGGCGTGGACGCCGAGGCGTTCTCGGTGCACGTGGCGGACGGCACCACCACACCCTCGCCGGTGACCGACCGGTGGGCCCAGCTGCAGACGATCATGCAGCCCACCATGGACTCGGTGCTGTCCTTCCAGACCGAGCCCGAGAGCCTCGTGCCCGCGAACCGGCGGGTCGACGAGCTGCTCGACGAGTAGCGGAGTAGCCGAGTAGCCGCTTGGTCAGAACGGCACGCCGCAGCGCAGCACGACGTTCGCGTACGGTGTCGCCTCGCCGCTCCGGACGACGAGGCGCGCCTGCGGCAGCAGGGCCTTGAGGTCGTCGTGCGGCAGGAGGTCGGGGGTGAGGCCACGCTCGCTCAGCCAGGTCTCGACGTCGGTCCCGCTGCTCTCCGCCGCGGCGAGGGAACCCTCGACGGCGATCTCGGCGAGCAGCGCGTCGAGCACCTGGGTGAAGCGTGGCACACCGTGCACGAGGGTCAGGTCGACCACGTCCGCCTCGCGGGGGAGGGGGAGGCCGTAGTCGGCCACTACCACCAGGTGCCCGTGCCCGAGCCGGGCCAGCCCGGCAGCCAGGGCCGGGTTGAGGACGCCGTGCCGGCGGGTCATCGCACCTCCGGGAGCGCGTCGGTCGAGGAGGGGTAGGAGGGCTGCGCCCCGATGCCCGTGACGGCGTACGCGCCGACCCGAGCGGCGAGGCGGGCGGCGTCGAGCAGCTCGTCCCCGGCGGCGAGCCGGGAGGCCAGGGCGCCGACGAAGGCGTCGCCGGCGCCGGTCGTGTCGACGGCGCTGACCTTCGGGGAGGGCACCGTGGCGACGGCGACCTCCGCATCACCCTCGGTGGTGCGGGAGCGGGTCGCGACGACGGCTCCCGCGCTACCGATGGTGATGACGACGGACGTGACTCCAGCGGACGTCAGCGCGCGCGCCGCTGCCGCGTGGTCGTCGTCGGGCACGTCCGGGCCGCCGACGAGCGAAAGCGCGAGCCGGGCCTCGTGCTCGTTGACCACCAGCGGGTCCGCGCGGCGGATCACGTCAGCGGAGAGCTCGATCACGGGGGCGAGATTGAGCACCACGCGGCCGCGGGCGAGCCGCGCGGCCGTCTCGATGGCGGCGCGGGGGATCTCGCCCTGCAGCACCACGACGTCTGCCCCGGCCACGGTCGCGGCGTGCGCGGACACGGTGTCGGCCGCGACGGCGGCGTTGGCCCCCGGGACGACGACTATCGAGTTCTCGCCGTCGGCGGACACGGTGACGAGCGCGATGCCGGTGGGGCCGGGCACCCTGGCGAGCGCCGCCAGGTCGACGCCCGCGGCCCGGAGGCCGCTCGTCGCCTGGTCGGCGAACGAGTCGTCGCCGACGGCTCCGACGAACGCGACCTCGGCCCCGAGCCGGGCGGCCGCGACCGCCTGGTTCGCGCCCTTGCCGCCGGCGAGGACGGACATCGACCGTCCGAGGACGGTCTCCCCGGGGGCGGGGTGGACGGCCACCCGGGTGAGCAGGTCGGCGTTCACGGAGCCGACGACGACGACCCGGCTCACTGGAGGAAGTCCGTCACGTTGTCCTTGGTGACGGTCTGGACGGGCACGGGGGTGTCCTTGGCGACCTGCTCGCCGTCGAGCACCTGCTTCATGAGCTGGACCGCCTGCTTGCCGAGCTCCGTCGGCTGCTGCGCGACCGTCGCGGCGAGCGTGCCCGCCTCGACCGCGGCGAGGCCGTCGTCGGTGCCGTCGAAGCCGACCACGAAGACGTCGCTGCCCGCCCGGTCGCCCAGGGCCTGGATCGCACCGAGGGCCATCTCGTCGTTCTCGGCGAAGATGCCGACGGCGTCGGGGTTCGACTGCAGCAGGTTGGTCGCGACGTCGAGCCCCTCGGCGCGCTCGAAGTTCGCCGTCTGCGTGGCGACGACCTCGATGTCCGGGTAGGCCGCGATGCCCTCGGCGAAGCCCTGGCCGCGGTCGCGGCTGGCGGACGTACCTGCCACGCCCTGCAGGACGATGACCTTGCCCTTCTCGCCGATCGCCGCGGCGAGGGCGTCGGCGGCCTGCTTGCCACCGGCGACGTTGTCGCTGGAGACGAGGGAGGTGATGTCGGCGCCGTTGACGGCACGGTCGACGCCGATGACGGGCAGGTCGTCGGACAGTGCGGGGGCGACGGCCGCGCCGGCGGCGTCGGAGTCGACGGCGTTGATGATGACGCCGGCCGCGCCGCCGGTGACGGCGTTGGCCACCTGGTCGGCCTGGGTGGCGGAGTCGTTCTGCGCGTCGACGACGTCGAGGGTCAGGCCGAGCTCGTCGGCCGCGTCCTGTGCGCCGTCCCGCACGTCGACGAAGAACGGGTTGCTGAGCGTGGACAGCGAGAGGGTGACCTGCTGCTGCCCGGAGGCGGCGTCACCGCCGCGGTTGCACGCGGTCAGCGTGGTGGCGAGGGCAAGGCTCGTCACGACGGACGCGACGACCTTCGTGGTGTTCGAGAACTTCAACTTCGGCTCCTTCTTTCGGCGGCCCGTCCTTGGGCCGAGGGTGGTGCACGGTGGTGCGGGTGCTGCGGGTAGGACGTGGTGCGGGTAAGGCAGGGAGGCGGTGGGTCAGTGCCGGGTGTTCTTGCGGCGGAGCACGTCGATCCCCACTGCGATGGCGATGACGAGCCCGATGACCACCTGCTGCCAGAACGACGACACGTTCAGGAGGTTGAGGCCGTTGCGGATGACTGCCAGGACCAGGGCGCCGATGAGCGTGCCCGAGACCTTGCCGACACCGCCGGCGAGGGAGGCACCGCCGATGACGACGGCGGCGATCGCGTCGAGCTCGTAGCCCGAGGCGGCCTGCGGCTGGGCCGAGTTGAGCCGCCCGGCGAGCAGCATGCCCGCGAGCGCGGCGTAGACGCCGGCCAGCGCGAAGACGGTCACGAGGACCTTGCGCACCCGGATGCCGGACAGCCGCGCGGCCTCCACGTTGCCGCCGACGGCGTACATCTCTCGTCCGACGACGGTGCGGTTGAGCACGAACGCCGCGATCACGCCGGTGACGACCAGCACGAGGATCGGGACCGGTACGCCGCCAATGCGCGAGCCGAGGAAGGACACCTCGGGGGACGTGGCGATGGGCCGCCCGTCGGACAGGACGAGGGTCAGGCCGCGGGCCACCGACAGCATCGCCAGGGTGGCGATGAACGAGGGGAGCCGGCCGAACGCCACGCCGAGCCCGCTGACGGCGCCGGCGAGCGCGCCGGTCGCGAGGCCCGCGACGATCGACATCCACCCGGGCAGACCGGCCGACGTGAAGATCCAGGCCGACGCCATCGCCGACAGCGCGGCCACCGAGCCGACGGACAGGTCGATCCCGCCGGCCACGATGACGAACGTCATGCCGAACGCGAGGACCGCGATCGTGGACGCCTGGATCCCGATGTTGACGAGGTTGGGTCCGGTCAGGAACGCGGGCGTGGCGATGTACAGGGCCAGGCACAGCACGAGGAGGCCGACCAGGGCCCCGTTGCCGGACAGCAGGGAGCCGAGGGTGGAGCGCAGCGAGCGCTGCTTCGCCGGTGCGGCGGTCGTGGTGGTCATCGGTCCGTTCCTTCTGTGGTCGCTGTGGTCGCTGCGGTCGTGTGGTCCTCGGCGTCGCGGTCGACGTCGCGCACGGCGAGTGCCATGACACGGTCCTGGGTGGCGTCCTCGCGAGCGAGCTCGCCCGCGAGGCGGCCGCCGCTCATCACGAGGACCCGGTCGCTCATCCCGAGCACCTCGGGCAGGTCGCTCGAGACCATCACGACGGTCCCGCCCGCCGCGGTGATGGCGTTGACGGCCTCGTAGATCTCGACCCGCGCGCCGACGTCGACGCCGCGCGTCGGCTCGTCGAGCAGCAGGACCCTGGATCCGGCGAGCGTCCAGCGGGCGAACACGGCCTTCTGCTGGTTGCCGCCGGACAGGTCGCGGACCGGCTGGTCGATGCCGCTCATCCGGATGCGCAGCCGCTCCGCCATCTGGCGTGCCCGGTCCCGCTGACCGCGCCGGTCCGCCAGACCGGCGCGGGCGGTGCTGCCGAGTGTGGCATAACCGATGTTCTCGTTCACCGACGCGTCGAGCACGAGGCCCTGCGCCTTGCGGTCCTCCGGGACCAGGCCGATGCCGGCATCGATCGCCGCCGGGATGCCGCGGCGCGGTACCGGTCGGCCCGCTACCCGCACCTCGCCGGAGTCATAGGCGTCCGCCCCGGCGATGGCGCGCAGCAGCTCCGTGCGCCCGGCGCCGACCAGGCCCGCGATCCCGACGACCTCGCCGGCCCGCGCGGTCAGGCTGATGTCGCGCAGCCGGTCGCCGCTGCTCAGCCGGTCGACCTGGAGCAGCACCTCGTCCGGTCCGTCGTAGTCCCGTCGCCGCGGGTAGTGGTCGGTGATGTCCCGGCCGACCATGAGGCGAACGAGCTCGTCCTCGTCCGTGGACGCCGGTACCTCCGCGACCAGCGCGCCGTCGCGCAGCACGCTCACGGAGTCGCCGATCCGCCCGATCTCCTCGAGATGGTGGCTGATGAAGACCATCCCGACGCCGGCCGCGCGCAGCTCCTCGACGACCCCGAAGAGCGCGTCGGTCTCGTCGCCGGTGAGCGCCGCCGTCGGCTCGTCGAGGATCAGGATGCGGGCGTTCGTGCTCAGGGCCTTGGCGATCTCGACGAGCTGCTGGCGCGCGATGCCGAGCTCACCGACCAGCGTGTCGACGTCCAGGTCGAGCCCGATGCGCGCGAGCGCGTCGCGTGCGGTGCGGCGCACCGCACGACGGTCGAGCAGACCCGCCCGGGACGGCATCCGGCCGAGCACGATGTTCTCCGCCACCGACATGGTCGGCACGAGGTTCAGCTCCTGGTGGATCGTCGCTATCCCGAGCGACTCCGCGGTGCGCACGTCGGACAGCACGACCGGGCGGCCGTCCACGACGACACGACCGCCGTCGGGCTGGTAGATGCCCGCCATCATCTTGATGAGGGTCGACTTCCCGGCGCCGTTCTCGCCGAGCAGGACCTGGACGTGGCCGGGCCGGACATGGACCGTGACGTCCTCGATCACGGTGACCGGGCCGAACTTCTTCGTGACGTGCTCCAACGAGAGCACCGGATCCGCGGTCATCACTGCCTTCCTGCGGGGTGGGGGACAGGACCCGCTCCGGGAGCCGGTCCGGTGGACTCGCGCACGACCAACGACGACTCCAGGACGACCGACCGAGCCGGGCGGCCGTCCAGGACGTCGCGGATCAGATCGACCGCGAGGGCGCCCATGCGCGCGGGATCGTGGGCGACGACCGTGAGCTGGGGGCTGAACCAGCGGAACGCGGCGACGTCGTCGTACCCGACGACCGACAGGTCGCTGCCCACCCGGATACCCCGTTCGCGCAGCACCTCCAGCACGCCGAACGTCATGAGCGAGTCCGCGGCGAGGACCGCCGTGGGCGGGTGGGGCAGGTCCAGGAGCTGGTTCGCGGCCCGTGCACCACTGGTCACCTGGAAGTCGCCCAGGTGCACCAGGTCCAGGTCGTCGTCCAGGCCGTGCTCCGCGATCGCCTGCCGGAACGCCTCGAGGCGCTCGCGGCCGGTCGATGTCTCCTGGGGCCCGGCGACGAGCCCGATGCGGTGGTGCCCGAGGCCGGCGAGGTGAGCGACCGCGCCGGTGATGCCGGAGCGGTTGTCCGAGGTGACGCTCGGTACGTCGACCCCGTCGATCGTGCGGTCCACGAACACCACCGGTACCCCGAGCGTGAGAACCTCGCGCAGCGAACCTGCCCCGTCGCCCTGGGGCGCGACGATGATGCCCGCGACCCGCTGCGACAGGAGAAGGTCGAGGTACAGGTCCTGCTGCTCAGTGCTCTCGTTCGCGTTGCACAGGAGGGTCGCGATCCCGGACTCGAGCGCGTGCTGCTCGGCGTTGTGCGCGATGTCCGCGAAGAAGGGGTTGCGCACGTCCGACAGGAGCAGGCCGATCGTGTTCGTGTGGTTCTTGCGCAGCGAGCGCGCCTGCGCGTTCGGTCGGAAGCCGAGTCTGCGGGCCGCCTCGGTCACGCGGGTGCGCGACTCCTCGGACGTGGCCGGGTGCCCCGACAGCACGCGCGACGCGGTCGCCGCGGACACACCTGCCTCGGCCGCCACGTCATGGATGGTCACCGCACGCATTCACAGCCTCCTTGCCGCACTCGTGGCCCGACGTCTCTTGTCTGGATTGACGAGTTCATGGAACCGATTCCATGGAACCGATTCCACGAATTTACGAGCGGATCGCCCGGATGTCAATCGGGCGGTGCGGCGCGGGCCGTCGACCTCGAGGCCATCAACCCGGAGTGCGGTCACGGACCAGCAGCGGCGGCACGCTACGGCGTGTCGCGGAATTGGGTTGGCTGCAGCTGATCCCAACTGACTGACTCGACGTACCGGGTACCGCGAGTCAGCGCGCTGGTCGGACCACGGACCTGACTCGGCGTACCTGGTACGCCGAGTCAGGCCCGCAGGCACCTAGCGGGTTTTCACCCGGGTAGGCGCGGCGCTTTCGGTGCCTCGGCGGACGTAGTGCGCAGTTCACCGTGGCGGTCGAGCTCCTCGTGCAGTGGGACGACGAACGCACCCCACGCGGCCGAGCTCTTGCCCTGTTCGACGCGCTGGGCGCCACCGACAAGACCGTGGAGACTCTCGTGCGGATCGTCCAGGAGATCGCGGTGGCATGGCGCAGGGACGCAGACACTGCCGCAGTACTCAAGAGCCTCGGAGTCGAGGCGCCGGACACTGCCGACAGGATCAGCCAGGTGCTTGGACAGCGTGGCGCGGGCGTCAGCGCAGGACGCTCATCAGGTCGCTCGATTCGATCGTCTCGGCGGGAGCGAAGTCGGCGCTGCTCATGTAGTCGAGCAGGCTGTGCCGGAGCTGGCGGGCGGCCGCGCGGTTGCCCGAAGGATCGAGATTCAGCGAGCTCACCATGAGTTTGCCCGCCCCGACCCTCGCCTCGAACAACACGCCCAGCCGCCGCGCCTCGAACCACGTGTCGATGGGCTGGACGAGCGGTCGCAGCTGCTGCGGGAGCCGGTCGAGCAGCATCGCCTTGGCGCCGTGCAGCAGCTCCCACCACTGCCAGTCGGTGACGCCCTCGGTGGGGAACTGGCGGAACACCGGGTGTGTCGGGTCGTGCAGGACGCCGAGGGTGTGGGGCGCCTGGCCCTCGGTCCACGCGGTGTTCCAGAAGGCGGGTGTGAACCCCAGGGCGACGTCGTTCCCGATGCTCTCCGGTGCGAGCTCGAGCAGCACCGTCGCGCCCGCGCCCGCCCGCTCGACGGCCTCGCCGATATCGCTCGTGACCAGCACGGCGTCGGGCGGCTCGTGCTCGGCGGCCGGGTACACCCACAGGTCCCAGTCGTTCCGGAAGGAGGCGCCGGCGGCGTCCTCGGACGCGACGGGTGCGATGGATACGACAAGTTTCACCTGCGCGGGCGCCGAAACGAGACCCGCAGGCACGACCACAGGGCCCAATCGGGTGCTGTTGCCGATCGGGATGTGGGCACCCCGCGCGACGACGCCGGTGCCGAGCTCCACCCCGTCGGCACCGAGGAGGCTCCAGGCCACGTCGGCGTCGAGCGGCGTCGGGCCGAAGTGCGCGACCTGGACCTCGAACTCGATCTCCTGGTCCGCGGTCCAGACCCTGCGCGGCAGCCGTGCCAGCGGGACGGTAGGGCCGCAGAAGCGGGCGAACTCCTCCGCCGTGCTGTACCCCTTCGACTCCCAGAACGGGTTGAGGACGCCGACCAGGGCGGTGCCCTGACCGGGGAAGTCGCTCAGGCCGAGCAGGTGGAAACCGCCGAACCCCTCGGTGCGCAGCGCCGCCTCGATGTCCTCCTTGTAGCAGAGCAGCTGGAGCCGGCCGGAGGCGTGGAGGAACGCCTCGGCCTGGTCGGCCATGCCCGCCTCACGGAGGAAGTCGGCGAAGATGCCGAAGTTCCGCGGCTCCATGAGCCCCGTGTACCTCGATGTCTCCGCGAAGTCGGGGTACGCGCACCACTGGCCGATCTCGTGGCTGATGATCGGGCGGGGACGCGACCGCACCCACTCGCGGTAGTCGGACTCGGTCTCCGGCGGGCGACCGTTGAGTCGCGACTCCAGTCCCTCGCCCCACCGGTGCGCGCGCGGGTCCGGGATGTTGTCGAAGTCGTTCTCGGTGATGGCCGGCCAGCCGGCGCCGCTCGTGTACAGGCGCCGGGGGTCGTACGTCCGCCAGGTGTTGACCCACGACGCGAGGAACTCGGCGTCCCGCCCGCCGGGCTCGTTGCCGTGCGCCATCATGACGAACGAGGGGTGGTTGCCGTAGGTGTCGAGGATGCGGCGGGTCTCCTCGTAGAGGTAGGCGTCGACGGGGCGGCCCTCGCCGAGCGCGGCGCCCTGGTTGGCCCAGACCGGGCCCTCCACCTGGATGTAGAAGCCCGCCTCGTCGGCGGCGACGAACGCCGCCTCCGGCGGGCACCAGGAGTGGAAGCGCAGCAGGTTCAGCCCGTGGGCCTGGCAGACGGCGATGATGCGGCGCCACGAGCCGACGTCGGTGGGCGGGTAGCCCGTCAGCGGGAAGACGCACGACTCGAGGGTGCCGCGGATGAAGGTCCGGCGGCCGTTGATCGTCACCTGCGTCTCGTCGACGCCCATCTCGCGCAGACCGAACACCGTGCGGGCGACGTGCCGATGCTCGCTGCCACGGACGTCGGTGACCAGCTCGACGGTCAGCTCGTACAGCGCCGGCTGGAACTCGTCCCAGGTCAGCGCGTCGTCGCCCAGCGGGAGCAGCACGTCGACGTGCGTGCCGCCTGCGGTGAGGCCGCGTTCGGCCAGGTCGCGGCTGTGCCCGGCGTCGAAGGTGACGCTCGCCGGCCCCGCCTCGTGCTCGCCCTGCGCCTCGCCCGGGACGTTGAAGCGCCGCGCGGTGACGCGGACGCTGCCGGTCCCCGCGCTGCCGCTGCCCGCGGCGATGTCGACCTTGACCAGCGCGGACCGGGCCGCGACGTCGGGCACGACACGCACCCGCCGGATGGTCACCTCCGGCCGTGCGGCCAGGGTGAGCGCGCCGACCATCCCGTTCCAGTTGCCCTGCGTGTGGTCGGAGACGCTGTGCGCGTTGGGCCCGACGTCGACCACGGTGCGGTTGTCCACGCGGATCGTGAGGAGATGGCGGCCGGGGGAGAGGCAGCCGACGTCGAACCGGTGCGCGGTCGTGAGGCTGCGCTCGGAGCCGACCTGCCGCTCGTCCACCCAGACCGTCGACTCCCAGTGGACCCGCTCCAGGGACAGGACGACGTCGCGGCCCGCCCAGTGGGCCGGCACCTCGACCTCCCGCTGGAACCAGGCCGCACCGCGGAAGTAGACGCGCGGCTGGAGCCAGAACGGCACCGCGATGTTGTCCGGTTCGCGGTACGGGGCGTAGCGCTCGTCGGTGAAGTACGACCGGTCGACGATGCTGCCGGTCCACGGGGTCTCCAGGCCGACGGGGTCACCGAGGCCCTGGTGCTGGATCGAGCCCGGGAGGGCGACCGCAGGTGAGTCCTCGGGCAGGCCGGTGCGGAACCACTGCTCGAGCTCGCCCACGCCGTCCGCGTCCAGGGCGCAGCGCCACTGACCCGACAGGTCGAGGGCCGGGCGGGCCTCGGGCGACGTCTGCGGGGCGGTGGCGTCCGGGTCGGTGGCGTCCGGATCAGGCATGGACTCGACGGTGAGCATGCCACGACCCTAGGTCGGCTCACGCGGCCGCTGAAGGGACGATGCTCTGCACTTGCCTGGACGATTCGCGGATCAGCCGCGGCGCCAGAGCTGGGCGTCGAGGCCGTTGCAGGTGTACATCGACAGGCGTGCGCCGTTGGCGGTGTCCCACTCGTAGTTGTCGAGGCAGGTCCCGCTGGTCCGGTTACGCAGGGAGAACCAGCCGTTGCCCTGGTCGACGATCGACCAGTCCTGGTTGGGGTTGCCGTTGCAGGTCCACAGGCCGACGTCGGCGTTGAGCGCCGTCGAGCCGTTCAGGTTGTCCAGGCACTTCGCCGCATGGAGGTTCTTGATGCGGTAGTAGCCGCCGGTGTAGCTGAGCTCCCACTTCTGCGCCGCGGCGGTGCTGCACGCGTAGAGCCTGACGAGGGCGCCGTCGGAGGTGTTCCACTCGTAGTCGTCGACGCACTTGTCGCTGTGCCGCCCGCGGATGCCCGGCTGGCCGGAGCCGGTCGCCTGCGGCTGGCCGAAGAACGGGTAGCCGTCCGCCGCCCAGTACAGCTGCTGGACGCGGGTGTGCCGGTTGGGGTCGGTCAGGGCGTCCGGGTTCGGCGTCGCGTAGTTGCGCGCGTGGTAGACGAGGATGTCGGTCACGCCGTCCTCCGCGACGGTGAAGCTCCCGTGGCCGGGTCCGTAGACGCCGTTCGCCGTCTGGAAGACCGGCGTCGACCGCTTGGACCACGACGACGCGGACAGCAGGTTGGCCGACGCCGAGGCGGAGACCACGCCGAGCTTGTACCGGGAGTCCGTGGCGGACGCCGAGTACGCGATGAAGACCCGGCCGTTCTTCACGATCGGCGACGGCCCCTCGACGACGCCGGCGACGCCCTCCATCTCCCAGGAGTGGGTCGGCCGCGCGATCTCGATGGTGGATGCGGTGTCGATGGTCGTCGGCGAGGTCATCCGCGCCAGGTACATGTGGCTGTTGTAGTTCGTGCTGGGGCTGTCCTGCGCCCACGCGAAGTACCGGGTGCCGTTGTGGGTGAACGACGCCGGGTCGAGCTGGAACGAGTCCCAGCCCGTCGTCATGCGCTGCGGCGCCGACCACGTGCCCGTCGTCGGGTTCGCCGACGTGTTGCGTATGGAGTACAGGCGTTGCGCGAACCGCGACGAGTCGGGCGACGCCGAGAAGTACATGTACCAGGCGCCGTCGACGTACTGGATGTCGGGCGCCCAGATCCACCCGCTCAGGTTGCCGCTGGACGGCGCGGTGAAGGCGGTGACCGGCGTGGCGGAGCCGAGGCCCGCGAGGGTCTGCGACCGGCGCAGCTCGACGCGCTTGTAGTCCGGTACGGACGCCGTCATGTAGTAGTAACCGTCGGTGTGCTTATAGATCGCAGTGTCGGCGCGCTGCTGCACTATCGGGTTGGGCACGTCGATGAACTGGGCGGACGCTGGAGCGGCGGGCACGAGGACGAGCGCCATGAGGGCGGCGGTCCCGGCCGCGAGGGCCCGACGGCGCAGCCTGGACAGCGGGGCGGCAAAGGGTGACGGCACGGGATGACTCCTTTGTCATCGAGATTGTGAGCGCTAACATCGCGAACTCTGCCCGAGCGGGGCTCGTCCGGTCAAGGCGAGGGTTCTTGCGCGCCCGTCAGGTCACCCGGTGGGGACGCCTGCGGGCACGCCGTCCCAGAGGAGCGCGCCGTCCGGCGAACGCGAACCACTTGCTGAAGAACGACTCGCGGACGTAGAAACCCGTCCACCACGCACGCTGAGGGATCGCGTGCCGCACACGTGGCTCAGTCGTGCGCCTCACCATCGCACCAGGGCTCACCACACGACGAGGGGTTCAGGTCGCTGCCCGCGATCGGCCGGCCGAGTCGGGGCGCGACTCAGCCCTGATCGCGTGGCACGCGTCTCTCGTGTCGTCTGGGGTTTCACCCCGCTACGATCCGGGTCAGGTAGTGGCCGATTCGTCCGGTCCGCACCGTGACGACGCGCTGAGCGCGTACCCGACCGACCGAAGGGCCCTTTGCGCATGACGCCGTCCCGCACCCCACGCCTTGCCACTCGTCTCGGGAGCGCCGTCGCCATCGTGGCGCTCGGGTTGAGCCTGGCCGCGTGCTCGGCTGAGCCTGATCCTGGCGCTGAGCCCGTCGCGTCGGAGGTGGCATCCGCGCCGACTGAACCGTCGCCGTCGCCGACCAAGACGAAGCTCACCGCCGAGGAGAAGGCGGTCAAGCATGCCGAGAAGGTGCTCCGCGAGTACTACCGGCTGGACAACGTGGCTATGCAGGCTCCGGAGAAGTTCGACCCGAAGAAATTCGAGAAGGTCGCTATCGGCTCTGGGCTGACCCACATCCAGAGCGTCTACTCCGGGGTCAGCTATGCGGGTCAGCATCGGGTAGGTGAGGTCCAGATTGACTCGGTCAAGGTGCAGAAGGTGGATCTGACCAACAAGCCGAAGCAGACCCCGCCGGAGATTCCGTTCGTCGAATTCATCGTGTGTATCGACATCAGCAACATGGACACTCTCGGCAAGGACGGGGAGTCCACGAAGCCGGCAAACGGCAAGAGTCGACTCGTCTACGGGGTTGGTGTGGCCAACTACGAGTACCCGAACGGTCCGTGGCTGGTTGACGGGATCGAGTCCATGGAGAGCGAGACGTGCTGAGGCGCGCTGCGGCAGTTCTCATCTTGTTCCTGCTGGCAACGCTGGCCGTGCCATCGACGAGTGCTGCGCTGGCCGCTGCGGACGCTCCGCCGGTCCAAGGCGGCGAATGCCCGTCTGGGAGTGCAGTGGACGCCATGGGCCAATGTGTCACGGTGAGCGCTGAGGACGGTGGCTCGAACGGTAGCTCGGATGGCGGCACCAACCCTGCCGCCGGGGACAAGAACAACGGGTCGGACGATTCCGGCGCCGTCTGGCTCAACGTCAACGGTCAACGGTGCTTGTTCGAGGGCGTCACGAAGCCACAGCCTCGTAGGTCTGAGGGGGTGTGGGAGGGCCGCACCGAGGGCGTGATCCTGGACTGCATGATGGAGTACTGCGTTCCGAGTCCGGTTCGGGAATTCATTCCCGACTGCCCGATGTCGCGAGTGTGGGTCGCCGCGGCGCCGGGAGCACCCGATCCGACGGTCCTGGCCCAGAGCGCGGTCGAGCAGATGAACCTGCAGCCGATCGAGGTCGGCATCGTCCCCGAAGACAAGCCCGGAAGCATCGGGATCGTCGGCATGCCGCAATGGATGTGGGTCAACGAACCCACCCCGAACACGTTCGGCCCGATCGAGGAGTCGGCGACCGCGGGACAGTACACCGTCACCGCCACCGCGAAGGTCGACAAAACTGTCTGGGACATGGGCGACGGCAACACCGTCACCTGCGTCGGGAAGGGAACACCTTACGAGGACCGCTACGACATCTCCGACTCCCCGGACTGCGGCTACAAGTACACCAAACAGGGCGAGTACGAGGTCACAGCGACGTCCTACTGGACCGTCCAGTGGGAAGGCATGGGCCAGTTCGGGACCATCCCCGTGGAACTCGCCAGCACCGCGAGCATCGTGATGGGCGAAGCCCAGGTCATCACCCAGTAGCCGAACGCCCAACGTGGCGAGGCGGAGCTCGGCTCCGGGTTCGATCAGGACACGGCCGTCGCGTTCGGCGATCGCCTGGAGGATCACCAGCGCCTCGTCACCGACGAGGGAGACGCGGGCAACCGAACCCTGGCTGCCTGACGTGGCGGTGAGCGACGCCCGGATGGGAGCGGAGCCGTGGCGGACCAGGAGATCGACGGGCGGCGGCGCAACCATCGGACCAGCTTCGAACACGGCAGCTGCGGACTCCTCGACGGGCTGCACAGGGTCTGGGCCGCCCTCCACGCGAGCGGATACCTCAGCAAGCGCAGCGACCCACTCCTCACCGTCAAGACGGACCGACCGGATCGTGGGGGCACCGTTCGGATTCGTGGTCGTCACAAGGAGTCCTGACTACGAAGTGGGCGAGGGAGTGATGCCGTACTTCTCACGCATATCACCGATTGATGGAGAACCATTGAATCCGAGATCGGTGTCGCGAAACGAGCCATCGCCCTGCTCAGGGACAAAACGAATGTTTGGTATTGTGTCGACGACGTCAGGATTCGCAGCAAGCGCTCGATAGATCTTCTCGATCACTCCGTTTGCTTCTTCTTGGTTCTCGACATCGAGAACAATCGTACCGTCCACGCCCTGATCATTAATCGTGCCGCCGCATTCAAACTCTGCAGACACAACCTCGGTCACGGTGAGAGCCGCACTGGCAAGAACCTCTGGGCAATCCTCACCAAAGATCGATGGCGAGGAACAACTCGACAGCGTGAGCGTTGCAACGAATATCGCGCACGCAGTCTTTGCATATAGGTTACTCATGATGTTCGCCTACCTTCGTCCGACGGGCACGTCATAGACTTCGTAGCTTGGCTGGGAACCCTTCGTTTCCGCATCCGGGTCTTCGGACAATGGATTAAGGTATCCCTCCCGAAGTAGTCGCTCCTCGAACTCCGCGAGCTCGGGATGCGACGAGAGTGCCGCGCTCACCGAATTACCGTACTTGAAATGATCGTGATTGTCCGCGAGAATCTCGAAAACCTCTCGGCCTTCAACCTCTGATTCAGGGTTCGGGAGCGTGATCTTGGTGTGCAGGTCCTCGGGCGCATGGCCGCTGCTGGAGAATTCGACGTGGAACGGCATGCCGGGGATGATGTCAGGTCCGGGTTGGAGTGTGACGCGGAGGTCGGCGAAGTCGAGCAAAGGAACCGCGTCTCCTGCGTGAGCGACTTCCAGGACATGGATCCTGGAGTCAATCCGGTCGTTGTCGATGGGAGAACCAGCGGTGATGACGTCAGTGATGTTGTGGTCGGCAAGGAATTCAGGGTCGGAGGCCAGGTCCGCTGCGGTGATACCGCCCAGTGAATGGCCTGCCAGGAGGATGGGCGTCCCAGAGTCAAGGTCCGGATCCGTCGCGATCGCCTCGTCGATCGCCAGGGCAACAGTGGCGCTGTAGGTCGACCGGCCACCTGCGGCGCCGACGAGGTCGCCGATGAAGTCCGCGGGATGGTTGTTGCCTAGGTCGTCCCAGGGGAACCATGGCTGGGTGCCTGGGATGCTCACCACCATGCGCGGTTCACCGCCGTTGGGCGGGACGACCTTCGTGACCCGCACATACCCCTCCGTCCGGTCATACCAAGCGACCTTGCCAAGCCCGTCGTTGGTGTTGTACGAATCCGTGACGGTCCGCAGGACATCTCGGAGCGAATTGAGCGCACGCACCGGTTCTTGTCCATCGACTGTTTCGTCAGCCTTGATCGGCGCGCCGACCACTGGATCGCCGTCGCCGGCGAGGTCGACATCCCAGATGCCATAGGTGAGCGTTGTCCCCCAGGCATCGATACCGGCGCCGAGGGCCTGCAGGTAGGCGGCCCCGACCCGGGTCAGCTGGGGCCGCGGATCGTCAGCAGTGCCCGCGAAAGCGACGGGAACAGGCCGAAGGCTTCGTGGACATCCAGCCAAGAATCGGCGGTCACGTCGATGCGGTCACCGACCCACCCCGCCACGTCGTCGGCCGCCCCGGTGGTCCAGTCCCACCCGGCCGTGACCGCTTCCTGGACGGCGTCCACGGTGCTGTCCCAGGCGTTCCCGACACCAGCGGCCACGTCCTGGAACCACGTCCCAGCCCGATCCAGCAGCGTCGCAGGCGACCCGATCGCCTTGATCTTGTTCGCACACTCCAGCTCCGCAGTCTCGAACTCCTCACCCAGCGACCCGGACTGGCCCAGCAGCGACTGGTTCTCGAACGACAGCTCCGGAGCCAGCACCCCCGGCAGTGCGGCACCGCCCAGAATGCTGGCCTCAGCAGCGACACGCGAGTGGAAGTCCCCGATCCGCGCGACCAGCCCCGAGCGCTTGGCCTGCAGGGAGCGGACCTCGTCCGCGAACCGGTCGAGGACGTCGGCGACCTGGTCGAGGTCGTCGGCCAGCTTGTCCGTCGCCACCCGCACCGGGTCCAGCGCGCGCAGCACCTGGTCGGTGTCCGGCGTCTCGTAGCACGCGCCCAGCCCCTGCCACGCCCCCGTCACCGCAAGGCCTGCCTCCCGCACCCTGGTCGCGTCACGCCGTAGGGACCTGGCACCGATCTCGATGCTGTCGGGGTCCAGGTGCAGGCCGGGTACGCGGTCTGCGTCGACGATCACGAGTCACGCCCCGGCCGCGCGCCGAACCGGCCCGGATCAAAGCCACCGTCGCCAGGCTGTGCCGGGACGGGCGCCCCCAGAGTCCCGGACGGGTAGCCCAGCCGAGGCGGCTGGAAGACCTCGTCCTGCGACAACCCACGCGCGTGCGTCTGAGCCATCTCCTCATCACCGTCCAGGATCGCCGCGACCGCGCGCACCATCGCGCCCGGCGCCGTCTCCAGCCGGCCCGCGACCGCCTTCATGCCGTCCTGGGAGGCCTCGACGAACCCGCCCAGCGCGCCGGCCACGATCGAGCTGCCGCCCGACGCACGAGGGGCATCGGTCCACACGTCGTCCAGGACACGCCCCAGCCCGTCCGCCTCGGCCCGGACCTGACCCAGCGTCTGCTCCACGTCCCGCGGTGAGACCCGATACCCCGTCACAGCGCCCCCTCAGGCAGCCAAGCAATCGAACCGTCTGCAAGCAGATGACCTGCTGTGACGCGGACACAGTTGCACGCGCAGCCAGCCATGTCCAAGAAAACCGGCAAGCGGACTCACTCCATGGCGGACCTCGGAGATCACGCGAAGGCGAAACGAGCTTCCCCTGGATCGTGTCGGTGCCCAGGACGAGGCGGAACTCTCGGTCGTTCAGGTGGGGGTGCAGGGTGTCGTACCTGCCCCGTAGGAAGGTCTCGACGTCACGGTCGGCGCGGATCGCCGTGAACGGGACAGATGCGGCGAGCGAACCCGCACCAGCCGGGCGACCTAGCGGCACGGACTATCATGCGCGTGACGTCCACCGGCCTGTCGCCGTGTGTCGCGTCCTCTTCCGCTCACCCGGTTTCATCCTGTTAGCTCACTCTGCGAGAACGAGAGCCTTGGTTCACAACGTCATCCCGGGCCGCACCGCCCGGGCCCGCGTGCGGGATGCTGCCGGCACCGCCGCAACGTACGCCGAGCGCCCGCTCGCGCCGCTCTGGGCGGCGCTCGCCCTCGCGATCGCCGGCGG
The DNA here is from genome assembly GCF_050936155.1 of Promicromonospora sp. CA-289599. Taxonomy (NCBI): domain Bacteria; kingdom Bacillati; phylum Actinomycetota; class Actinomycetes; order Micrococcales; family Promicromonosporaceae; genus Promicromonospora; species Promicromonospora sp. CA-289599. The sequence continues at coordinate 6,130,988 of NZ_JBNJNI010000001.1, read as the reverse complement.
GTTCGCGCTCGACGCGGCCTTCCCCTCGCTCGGGTGGTGGCCGCTCGCGTTCGTGGCCGTGCCGCTCGCGCTCGTCTCCCTCGTCGGGCGGAGCCTGTGGGGCAGCGTGCTCGTCGGGGCGGCGTTCGGCGCCGCGTTCTACTTTCCGCACGTCTCGTGGGCCTCGCAGTTCCTCGGCGACGACCCCCTCGGCTGGGTGCCGTGGGTGGCCCTCGCCACGTTCGAGACGCTCCTCCTCGCGGCCTTCTCGCCCCTCGTCACGCTCGCCTACCGGTGGCTGCCGCGCTGGCGCGATACCGCCGCCGTCCGCCTCGTGGCGCTCCCGGCGCTCGTCGCCGGGGCGTGGACGGCGCGTGAGCTCGTGCTGGGCTCGTGGCCGTACGGCGGGTTTCCGTGGGGTCGGCTCGCCCTGAGCCAGTCGGAGAGCCCGATCGCCCCCGTCGCATCGTGGCTGGGCGTCTCCGGGCTCGGGTTCCTCATGGTCGCTCTGTGCGCCGGAGCGGTCGAGGCCGTCCGGTGGGCGGTCCGCGTCCAGCGGGAACGAGCCGGGCACGACGACCGCGCGGTCGCGGCCGCCCGGTGGTGGGGCGCGCTGCCCGTGGGCCTGCTCGCCGTCGTCATGATCGTGGTTCCCCAGTTCCCGACCGCCGACGCCGGAACCCTCCGGGTCGGCGCCGTCCAGGGCAACGGGCCCGCCGCGTACGCGGACCAGCGCGCGCCGCTGGAGGTGCTGCGCTCGCAGCTCGACGCCTCGGCGCCGCTGGAGAGCGAGCGGGTGGACGTCGTGGTGTGGCCGGAGGGCGGCGTCGACAGCGACCCCAGGTCGAACGCGGCCACCGCCCGGACACTCTCCGCGGCGGCGGACGCCTACGGTGCGCCGATAGTCCTGAACGCGGCGTCCGAGGTCGGGGACCTGGTCTACAACACCTCGTTCCTCTGGACGGCGGACGGCTCCACGGCGACGCACGCAAAGCGACACCCGGTGCCGTTCGGCGAGTACATCCCGGACCGGTGGCTGTACAGCGCGATAGTCCCCGACCTCGTCGGTCTCATCTCGCGCGGGTACACGCCCGGCGACGACTCACCCGTCTTCGACCTCGGGCGGGTCAAGGCGGGCCTGGCGATCTGCTTCGACGTCGCCTTCGACGACGTCATCCAGGAGGGCGTGCGCGACGGCGCCCAGGTGTTCATGTTCCAGACGAACAACGCCGACTTCCGCGGCACCGACGAGAACCTGCAGCAGCGCGAGATCGCCCGCATGCGCGCGATCGAGACCGGCCGCAGCGTCGTCAACCTCTCCACCACCGGCACCAGCCAGGTGTTCGCCCCGGACGGGACCCTGCTCCGGACGCTGCCCTTCGACGAGGCGGGCCTCCTGGTCACCGACATCGAGCTGCGCGACGGCAGCACCGCGGGGGTCGTGCTCGGCCCGTGGGTCCAGGGACTGCTGTGGTGGGGGACGCTCCTGAGCCTTGCCGTCCTGGGATTCGCGGCCCGGCGGCGGGCGCTGCACCATCGACGCGAAGTCCGATCGGCGAGCCCCGCAGCCTGACGGCGGTACCGCCGATATGGTCCACCCAGCGGGGCAACGGTGCCCTGGGGTCGAACCTGAGGTGGCCATGATCCGCACAGCAACCTTGCTACGTGCCGGCGCCGTGATCGTCCTGGCCATGGTGGTGACGTCGGCCCCCGCGTCGGCGGACACCGCCCCGGATGTCCCGGTAGGCCTGGTCGTGACCGCGGACGCCGAGCACGTCGCCGTCGGCGAGGCCATCAGCTTCCGGGCGACCGTCACCAACGCGAGCGGTGCCACCTGCGCCCTCGCGACGGCCCCCGACGCCAGCCTGCACATCTCGGGCCTCACCCGGGACGGCGCGCCGGTCGAACCGGATCTCACGCACGCCTACTACGGCGCCGGGATCGACCAGGCCGTCCTGACCGGCATGGTCCCGACCGAGCCGGGCGGCGCCGTCGACGTCCAGCTCACCCCGCGCGACCTGGGCGACGGGACACCTCTCCACACCCTGCCCGACGTCGAAGCCCTCTCCTCGGGGGACGGGATCATGGCGCTGTGGCCGATCGACACACCCGGACGCTACGAGCTGACCCTGCGCTACGAGGCCCCGCTCGTCGAGTCCGACCCGGCGGTCTGCGCCGGCTCCAGCGGTGCGGTGACGACGGGGTTCACGGTCGGCGACGGTCCAGGTGCTCCCACGACAGAGAGCGAACCCGGCCTGCCCTGGGTCCCGATCGCCGCCGGGCTTGCCCTGCTGAGCGCCCTCGCCGTGGCAGCGTGGTTCCTCGTGCGTCGCCGCCGGCAGCCCCAAGCCCCGGAGACGATGGCCCTCGTGCTGGTGCTCGCCGCAGGATGGACGGTCGTCGCCCAGCCGGAGCCGGCCGAGGCACGGGTCATCGTGAACGAGACAGATGCTCCCGGCTTCTCCGCCGCTGTCGATGCCTGCCTCGCGGAGCTGCGTGACCCGGCGCGGAGCACACCCGAGACCCGACGGGTGGTGGACTGGGCGCGCGACCCGAGCTCGCCGTTGATCATCGTCCAGCCCGGCGACATCACGATGACCTCCAGCACCCCGGACATCGGTGGTCCCGGGGAGACCCGCGGCAGATCCATAGTGGTCTGGGACCCCACACCGGAGTTCCCGCACAGCCCGCGAATCCCGGCGGACGCCTGTTCGGAGCTGTTCCACGAGCTGTGGCACGCGATGCGGATCGGCCAGGGAGCGGACCGGCCGAGGTGGTTCTGCGGCGCCGGCGACCTGCGCACGGAGGAGGTCATGGCCACATACGCCGAGAACCGGTTGCGGGTCGCCAGGGGTCTCGCACCGCGCACCCACTACGGGGGTCATCCGCTGCCCGCGTCGCTCTCCGAGTGCGGGCCCGAGCCGGCCAGGGGTGAGGAACCTCCTGGCGCGGTCACCTACCGTTGCGACGCGGCACGCGAGGTCGCCTGCGCGGAGTCGAACGGCGACCCCCACCTGACCACGTGGGACGGCGTGAAGTTCAGTCCGCAGGCCGTCGGCGAGGTGGTGCTGGTCCAGGATGCGTCGGGTGCCGCCGACCGTGCCGCGTTGACCGTCCAAGCGAGACAGTCCCCGCTCGGCCCGTCCCGCAGGGTATCGGTCAACACTGCCGTGGCGGCCCAGGTCGGCGCCGACAGGGTGACGCTCGCGCTCGAGGACGCGAACGTCGTCGTGCGCGTGGACGGCGAGCCACGAGCCATGGAGCGTGGTGAACAGCGGCTCCCCGGCGGCGGGACCCTCTGGCGGGGTAGGTCGTCGCGTGCCTGGGCGCCGGACAGCTACCGGGTGACGTGGCCGGACGGGTCGGCGGTACAGGTCGACCCGATCGGCGCGGCCGGGTTGCGGCTCTACCTGCGGCTGGCCGGTGAGCGGCGGGGCGCGGTACAGGGCCTGCTGGGCGACGCCGACGGCAGCGGTGTCGCCGACCTGGTGACCCGTGACGGCACCGTTCTGACCCAGCCGCTGACCCGGGCGTCGCTGTACGACGAGCTCGTGGACAGCTGGCGGGTCAGCCCTGACGAGTCATTGTTCGACTACGGCCTGGGCGAGGACACCGAGGCGTTCACCGATCGCTCGTTCCCCGACCAGGTGGTCACGGTCCAGGGCCTCGGCATCGCGGCCCGCGAACGTGCCGAGCTCGCCTGCGGGCTGGTCGGGCTGGTCGCAGGACCGCTGCTCGACGACTGCGTGCTCGACGTCGCGATGAGCGGATCCGTCGCATTCGCACTTGCGGCGGGCGAGTCGCAGCGCGACGCCGACGGACGAACCTTCGGTGCCGGACCGCCAGGCCCCGAGCGCCACGCGTTCCGCGACGACGCGACCGTGGTGCCACTCACGGGCGAGACGGCGATCGTTGACCTGACCAGGCCGGGCGCGGCTGCCACGGTAACCTTCGAGGCGGACGCCGACCAGGTGGTGCTCGTCGAGCTCAGCGGAAGCACCCTGCCCGAGGGGTGCGGCGTGGTGCGCCTCGTCGACGCGGACGGCGTGACGCTGCGGACCGGTTGTTTCGACGACGACGGCGGCTTGATCGACCGCACCAGGCTCACCGCGACCGGCACCCACTCCGTGGTGGTCGACCCGAGCGGCGACGGCACCGGGCAGGTCACCCTGCGCGTCGTGGTCGCGGTCGACGACATGCGGCAGGCGACGGTGGACGGCGACGCCGTGGCAGTCGTCGTCGGCCGGCCGGGTGCGCAGGCACGGGTGGCGTTCGACGCCACCAAGGGTCAGCGCGTGGCCGTCGAGATCACCACGACGGAGGACACGATGCCGCTGCCGAGCGGCTGCGGCCAGGTGCGGCTGATCGGGCCGGGTGGAGGTCCGGTCCGGTCGGGCTGCCTCACCGACGGCGTCGGCCGGATCGACGCAGTCGCCCTACCGGCCGACGGCCGGTACTCCGTGCTGGTGGACCCGTCCGGCACGGACATCGGCGCGGCGACGGTTCGAGTGGTCGGCGCCGGCTGAGGTGGTGGATCGGAGAACCACCACGACCGGACGTCGGGCGAACCGCGTCACCCGGGCTGGCCCGCCCCGTCAGCGGTGAGCGGGGTGTAGCGCACCTCGGTGACGTCGACGACGCCGTCGAGCGCCCGCAGCCCGACGACGCGGCCCGTGAAGCCGCCGGCCACCTCCGTCGAGAGGTACCGGCCGTCGAAGCGGGTCAGCTCGTGCTCCGTCCCGTCGACGACGGCGGACAGGCGCACGTCGTCCGGCCCGTTCGTCGTCGGGGCGACCGACTCGGCCCGGAGCGTGAGCGAGGAACCGGCCAGCGGGACGGCTGCGCCGTGCGGCGTCTCGAGCGGACCGATGCGGACGACGGCGTGCACCTGGCCGGCGTCGGCGCGGATCTCGCACCAGTGGGTGTCGTCCAGGCGCAGCACGAGCGCGCCCGAACCGTGCGCCAGCCCGAGGTCCGCCTCGAAGCGCCACGCGAGATCGAGGGTCCGGGCGGTCAGGGCGCCGGAGTCGGCGCGCGGGCCGGTGCCGGGGCTGAGCCGGAGCCCGCCGTCGGGCCCTGGCGTTGCGACCTCGGCCAGGCCGGTGCCGGGGGAGACCCAGCGCGGGTGCAGTGCGGCACCGTCGAACGTGTCCGTGTACGACGTGTCCCGCACCGGCACGTCGTAGCGGTCCTCGTCGACCACCGGCCAGTCGTCCACCCAGTCGATGCCCGCGAGGAAGGTCTCGCGGCCGTTGACGTGGAACATCGGCGTGTAGCCGCGCGGGCGCACGGCCAGGTAGACCATCGCCCAGCTGCCGTCCGGGTTCTCGACGAGGTCGGCGTGGCCGGTGTTCTGGACGGGGTGGGTGGTGCTGCGGTGGCTGAGCACCGGGTTCGCCGGCGCGCCGGTGTAGGGCCCCTCGGGCCGGGTCGCGCGCGCCACCGAGACGCTGTGGCCGCGCTCCGTCCCGCCCTCGGCGATGAGCAGGTACCAGTAGGCGCCGCGCCGGTACAGGTGCGGCGCCTCGGGGTGCGCGAGGCCGGTCCCGCTCCACAGCCACCGGGGCTCCTCCAGGACGGTCCCCTTGTCGAGATCGACGCGCGCCTGGGCGATCCCCACGCCGTCCGGGCCTGAGGAGCAGTACGTCACGAAGCACGTGCCGTCGTCGTCCCACGCGAGGTCGGGGTCGATGCCGTGCAGGCCCTCGAGGTACGTCGGGGCGCTCCAGGGACCGGCGGGGTCCTCGGCGGAGACGACGAGCTGTCCGGAGGGGCCGGTGACGTCGGTGGTGATCAGCCAGAACCGTCCGTCGTGCTGGCGCAGGGTCGGGGCGAACACCCCCTGGCTGGAGCCGGCGCGCCCGGCCAGGAACTGCTCCGGGCGGTCAAGGATGTTGCCGACGAGGGTCCAGCTCAGCAGGTCGCGGCTGTGCCATAGCGGGACCCCTGGCGCGTACTCGAACGACGAGTTCGCCAGGTAGTAGTCGTCGCCGACCCGGCATACCGAGGGGTCGGGGTGGTAGCCGGGGATGATCGGTACGACGTTCATGGAGCAGGGTCTACAGCATCCGGTCGGGACTGTCGAACCCGGCCCCGCACCAGCGGAACCACCACCGCGGCGGACACTGCCAGTACCACGAGGACCAGCAGCGCCCAGGGCACCGCCCAGCCGCTCGCGTCGTCGTGCGCCGAGGTCACGCCACCCCCACCGATGCCTACGACCAGGCCGTCCACCCTGACCGCGGCCTCGGCCCGCACGAGCGGGCGGACGCCGGACACCTCGACCACCCGGTCCACCGTGGAGCCCGGCAGCACCTCGTCGAGCCCGGCAGACGTCGTCCGGCCGGCAGCGCCGACCGGGCCGGTGACCGTCACGGTCTCCGTGGGGACCACCCGGGCGGTCCCCGTGTTGGTCAGCCGGTATCGGACGGTGGAGGTGACGGTCCCGAACGGGTTGGGCGTCAGGTCGGTCGACACGCTGACCCCCGAGATCTCCAGCCCCGGTGCGAGTGCGCCCGCGACACGCGCGTGCATACGCAGGGCGAGGCGCCGGTCCACCGTGAGCGCAGAGTCGCCGACCCGCTGCGTGAGGGCGGTGACCACACCGCCCGAGTGGTCGCCGGGTGCGGCGTCCTCGGGGACCCGGAGCGTGAACGGCACGGTAGCGGACTCACCGGGCTCCAGGTCGAGCGCGGCCTTGCGGAACGTGAGCCACGTGCCGAGGCCGGTCGCCGGTTCGTCGGCGGTCAGGAGGTCGATGTGGCCGCTCGACGTGGTGAACGCGTCGGTGCCGTAGACGGACAGCCGCAGGGGAGCGGCCGACCTGTTGGTCACGACCAGGGCGTCGGAGACGCGGTCGCCGGGCTCCACCGCGTAGGTGTAGTTCGCGCGGCCGGCACCCTGGCGGTCGTCGGCGGGCGTCACGGACCAGGACAGGTCGGCGGAGTCTGCGGACGCGACCGCGACGGCGGGGGACACCCCGCCGAGGGCAGCGCAGAGGGAGGCGAGGAACACCGCTACCGCGGCGCGCCAGGAGGCACGCCGCGGCAGCAGTGGTGAACGACGGTCCACGAACCGTCAGCCCACCGCGGTGAGCGTGAGCACGCTCGTGTAGTCGCCCGCCGGGGTGTCCAGCGGGATGCGCAGGTCGAGGGCGGCGTCCGCCGTCACCGAGCCCGGCGCGTGCCCCTCCGGCGCGGACACCAGGGTGGCGCCTGCCGTCAGGCCGGATCCGGTGCTCGGCCGGACCACGGGGCCGGCGACCGCTCCGCCGGTGTTGGTGGTGACCGCCGGCGACCAGCCCAGGCTGCTGCCCGGGAACGAGCTGCTGCCCGCGAAGAAGTCGCCGGCCGTGCCGGTGATGCTCCAGGCGGGACCGCCGGCGCGGGTGTCGCTGACGGTGACCTGCTTGAGGTCGCCGGTGGCCGTGAGGGCGTCCGCGCCCGCCTCGGCGGTGCCGAGGCTCACGGCCCCCGCGCCGCCGACGACGGTCCAGGTGAACGCGCCGGGCTCGGGGTCGACCGGGCCGCCGTCGTCCTCGGGGACGGTGACGTCGAGGACTACGTCGCCCGCACCGCCGCCGGGCGTCTCGAACGTCACCGGGACGCCGAGCTCGTGGGCGGCGTTGGCCGGGGCGCCGCCCGCCGCATAGGTGTAGACGCCGTAGGTACCTACCGCGGTGTCGGACGTCGCAGCGGAGACCTCCGCGGTGAACGTGCCGTCCGGCGCCAGCAGCACGAGCTGGCCGGCCACGTTCGGGAAGGCGGCGAGCACCTGCGAGTACGAAGGCTCGGGCAGCGCCCACTTCTGGTCGAGCACCGTCCGCGCACCCGAGCCGGCGCCCTGGGACGGGCGCCAGGGCTCGCCGAACGCGCCGAACACCACGTACACGCCGCTGGGCGCGTTCGCGGCGACCGGCGGCCGGCCGGAGGTGTTCACGTTGGCGGCCGGGTCGAAGCCCGACCCGGTGACCGTCACCGTCTCGCCCGCGGGGTCCAGGCCCGACGCCGCGGACAGCGTCACCGTCGGGTTCCACGTGTCGGGCTCCTCCGTGGGCGCGGTGGTCCCCGCGCTCACGGTGAAGTTGTCGAGCGCCGCGCCCTCGGCGAGGAAGTCCTGCAGCGCGGTGGCGCCCGCGGCCGTGAGGGTGACGCCGGTCCCGGTGACCGTCACGGTGTCGCCGGTGACGTCCACGGTCGTCGTCGCGACGTTGCCGAGCACGACGTCGTCGCCGCCGTACGTGCCCGGCTCGTAACCCAGGTTGTTCTCCGGGATCTCGACGGCGAGGTCACCCACGAGGGTGCCCGTGCCGCCGTCGACCACCACGGCGACGTCCTTGACCGTCACCGTGAAGGCGTGGGACGGGAAGTGGTAGACGGCGCCGCCCGTGCTCCCGACCGTCAGGTTGTCCGCGTCCGTGACCGTCCCGCCCGCGACGGGCAGGAGGTAGGGGAGCGTCTCGTTCGGCGGGTTGGTGTCGAGGTTCGCGGCGGGAGTGCCGGCCTCGTCGAACTGGCCGGGCGCCACGAGCGTGATCCGCTGGCCGACCGGGACGGCCCCGACGGGCGGCAGGGCCGCCGTCTGGCGTCCCACGTAGTTGCGGAAGCTCTCGCGGAAGCCCCAGGCCAGGTCGCCGCTCTCCGCGGTGACCTCGTCCGCCTCGGCTGCCGCCGCGGTGGCCATGGCCGTCGGCACGACGACGAGGGTCGTGCCCAGCCCGAAGGTGAGTACTGCGAGCCCGGCGCGGAGCCGCGCACGGCTCGCCGGTCTGCTGCGTGTCATCGATGTCCCTCTCTGAGGAATGTTGCGTGTGGGGATGGATATCGGGCTGGGGTCAGGGGTCGCGCCGCCGGAAGGGCAGCACGAGCCAGCCCTGCCGGAAGCCGAGGATCGCCACGGACGCGGCGACCAGCAGGACGGTGGTCAGGAGGGCGAGCCGGCGGCCGGTGGCGCCGCCCGGGATCAGGCCCTCGGGAATCAGGTCCGCGCCGGCCGCGCCGAGCGTGGCGGCGGCGACGGGCAGGAAGGAACCGGAGGCGTCGGGACTCGGGGCAGGGTCGGGGTCGCCGGTGGTGGCGCCTCCGCTGCCGCGGGGGCGGTCCGCGGTGGCGGGCGGGACGACGTCGGACTCCAGGTCGGAGCCCGTGGCTCCCGAGCCGCCTCCGGCGCCGGTCCCGCCGTCGGCGCCCGGACCACCGCCGCCAGGTTCGCCGCCCGGGCCCGCGCTGCCGACCGACTCGTCGGCGTCGAAGCTCACGCTCACGTTCGCGGGCGTCTTGATCTCGTCCCGGGTGCCGGTGGTGTACCAGAACTCGGGCTCGCCCACGAGCTGGTGGAAGTCGACGAAAGCCTGCGGGAAAGCGCCCCAGCAGCTGCCCGGCGGATCCTCGCGGAGCTGCGGCACGCGGCCGCCGGTCGTCACGCGCTCGCCGCAGTAGTCGGGCACCAGGTGCCCGCCGCGGGAGTCCGGGTCCAGGCGGCGCCCGGTGAAGGTGACCAGCGCAGCCCGCGTGGCGGGCAGCGGCTCCCAGCGGGTCGTGTCCTGCTGGTCGGTGCCGTAACCGCCGAGCGTCCCGGTCAGCGAGCCGTTGCCCCGCGCGTCCAGGCGTAGCTCCGGGTCGGCGACCCACCAGTAGACCAGGCCGCCGTAGAACACGACGGTGAACGTGCCGTCCCACCGGATGCGGACCGAGCCGTCGGCCTGGCGCGTGCCGGCCCCGCCGGTGAGCACCACCTCGGCTCCGGTGGTGCGGCCCGCGCCGTACGACACCGGGAGCCCGTCCGGCGAGGTGCACCGGGTGCCGAAGGTGGCGGTCCGCTGCGTGCTGTCCGCGCCGCGCCCGACCGTGCGCACCACGCGGACGTCACCGGACCGCCCGTGGTAGAGATCGCTGTCGGCGTCGGTCCACAGGCGTCCGCCGCCCGTGTCCCCGTCGGTACCCGGCCGGCCTGCCACGAGGAAGTTGCACTGGCCGGCCAGATGGCTCTCCGACCCCGCCTGGACGCTCACCGCCCACCGCAGCTCGGCATCGGTGAGCCTGCCGTCCTCGCCCTCGCCGGGCGGCTCCTGCTGGTCCTCGGGCACGGTGACGGTGAGCAGCAGCGGCCCCTGGTCGTCGTCAGCGGCTGCCACGGCCGTCGTCGTCGTCGCGGCAGTCCCGGACAGCACCGCCGCCAGCACGACGGCGGCGGTCCACCTCAGGCGGTTCGTCGTGCGGCTCATGCGCCGACCTCCTGCTGCTGCTCGGTGGGGACGTCGGCCGCCGCGCGTTCGGCACGCCGTTTCTCCGCGCGCCGCCGCAGGGCGGTGACCAGCGACGACACGATGACGACGAGGAGCAGCAGCGCCGCGACGCCCACCGCTGTCTCTTCGGGCCGCCAGGTCCCGCCCGCGCCGTCGGCCCCGTCGGCTGCCGCCGCATCGTTCTCGGCGTCCTCGGCGGCCGTGACCTCCGCCGGGTCGCGGGTCACCGTCACCTCGGTCTCGACAGCGGTGCCGGAGGAGGCACCGGTGAGCCGCAGCACGTGCGTGCCGGTGCGCAGGTCGGCGGGCAGCTCGACGAGGCCCGCCACCTCGCCGTGGTTTCCCGCGACCAGCGGTCCGACGGCAAGCAGGCCGTCGTCGAGCGTGACGCTCACCTGCTCGCCCGGTTCGAGGCCCTGCGCGCCGAAGCTCATGACGCGCCCGACGACGGCGGTGGCCTGGTCGATCCCCAGGCTCGCCCGTCCCGGGCGCTCGGACGTCTGCGGGTCGGCGGTCTCCGTACCCGGGGCCCGGCCCGCGGCGTCGTCGGTCCCCGCGTCCGTGCCGGTGTCCGTGTCACCGGCGCCGGAACCGCCGCCGGAACCGCCGCCCGCAGGCGCCCCGCCGTCGTCACCCGCACTCGCAGAAGCGAAGGTCACCGGCGTGAAGGTCTCGTTGTTGGCGTTGCGCACCCCGTGCGCGCCGATGGTGATGATCCCGCACTGCACGGCCGTGCAGTCCACGGTGCCGCCGTCGGCCGCCTCGAAGCGGGCGCCCGGGATCACGAGGTCGGTCGACCAGGTGCCGTCGGCCGCGACGGTGCCGCCGTTCGCCTCGGCCTCGGTGCTCGAACCGGGGAAGGCGACGAACCGCTGGTAGCCGGCGTTCTGCGCGGTCTCCGCGTCGGGGACGTAACGGTAGGTGTCGCCGGACACGCCACCGCGGCTGGGCGCCCACGACCCGCCGGACGGGTCGGAGACCCAGCCGAAGAACACGTAGATGCCCCCGAACGCCTTGGGCACCGACTGGAACCCGCTGCCCGACACGCGCACCGTCGTCGCCCGGCCGGGGTCGGGCTGTCCGGAGACCGCCACACCGGCGGCGGCGTGGGCCACCATGACCGGACCGGCCAGCACGGTTCCGAGCAGGGCGATCGCGATCACCACGAAGGGCGCGACCAGCGAGGTCGTGGGGCGGGACTGCTGACGGGAGGTCATACGGGGTCCTCGGTAGGGGGCTGGGTCGCGGCGTAGCGGGGGAGCACGAGCAGGCCACCGGTGACGGGGTGCGCGACCACGTCGACCGGGTGCTCGTAGACCCGGGAGAGCAGGTCTGCGGTCAGGACCTCGGCGGGCGCGCCGAGGGCGGCGACCCGCCCGCCGTCGAGCACCAGCACGCGGTCGGCCCATGCGGCGGCGAGCGCGAGGTCGTGCAGCACCACCACTACCGCGCCGCCCCCCGCCGCGTGCCGCCGGGCGTGGCGCAGCACGTGCTCGGTGTGACGGACGTCGAGCGCCGCGGTCGGCTCGTCGAGGAGCAGCACCGTGGTGTCCTGGGCGAGCAGCCGTGCGAACGACGTGCGGGCCTTCTCGCCGCCCGACAGGCTCGGGTAGCGCCGCTCGGCAAGGCCCGCGACGTCGGCGGCGTCCAGCGCGCGGGCGACCACCGCGTCGTCGTCCACCGGGCTGGAGCCCTGCCAGGGCGCCCGGCCCATCCGCACGACGTCGACCACCCGGAACGGGAAGCTGACCTGGTTCTCCTGGAGGAGTACCGCCCGCAGGCGGGCGAGCTCGGCGTGCCGGACCGCGGCCAGGGGCGTGCCGGTCCAGGTGGCCTCGCCCGCGTCAGGCACGCGGTCACCGGCCAGCACCGAGACCAGCGTCGACTTCCCGGCGCCGTTCGGTCCGACGACGACGAGCACCTCGCCCTGGCGGACGTCGAGGTCGACGCCGTCCAGCAGGACTGCGTCCCCGGCCCGGACCCGGACGCCGGTGAGGGTGAGGAACGCCGCCCGGCTCATGCCCAGCCCCCGGCGGTGCGGCGGGTGCGGCGGATGAGCCAGAAGAAGAACGGCCCGCCGACCAGTGCGGTCAGCATGCCGATCGGCAGGTCCGCGTACCCGACCGCCGTCCGCGCGACCAGGTCGGCCGCGAGCAGCAGCACCGCGCCGCCCAGCGCGCTGAGCGGTACCAGCACGCGGTGGGCGGGTCCGACGGCCATCCGGATCAGGTGCGGCACCACGAGGCCGACGAACGCGATGATCCCGCAGAACGCCACCCCCGCGGCGGTCAGCACGGCGACCACCACGATGCTCAGGACGCGGAGCCGTTCGACGTTCACCCCGAGGTGGCGCGCGGACCGCTCACCGAGGGCGAGCAGGTCCAGCCGCCGCGACAGGAGCAGCGCGCCCGCGATGCCGAGGACCACGAGCGGCGCGACCACGCCGACGTACGCCCAGCGGGTGCCGTTGAAGGAGCCCAGCTGCCAGAAGACGATCTGCTCGCGGGACTGCGTGTCGCCGAGGAACGTGGCCAGGGCCAGCCCCGCGCCGCACACGGCGTTCACCGCGACCCCGGTCAGGACGAGGGTGACCACCTCGGTGCGGCCCGCGGACCTGGCCAGGCCGTAGACCAGGAACGTCGCGGCGAGCCCGCCCGCGAAGGCCGCGGCGGCGGTGGTCCAGGGGCCAAGCGCGGTGAGCCCGAGCACGATGGTCACGGACGCCGCCACGGCGGCCCCCGAGGAGACGCCGACGACGCCGGGCTCGGCGAGCGGGTTGCCGAACACGCCCTGCATGACGGCGCCGGCGGTGGCCAGCGCGGCACCCACGAGGGCGGCCATGGCGACGCGCGGGAACCGGATGGTCCACAGGGCGGCGTCGCCGTTCGGGTGCGCGGGGAGCGGGCCGACGTCCAGGCCCGCCCGGTGCAGGAGCGAGCCGACGACCTCTGCGGGTGGCACGTGGAGCTGCCCCGATCCGGCCGCGACCACCGCGAGCGTGAGGAGTGCGATGGCGAGCCCCGTCGCCAGGGCCGCCGTCCTGGTCCTCAAGAAAGGCTCTCGGGCGCGTAGAACGCGCGGGCCAGGGCGTCGAGCACGTCGGCCGACCTCGGCCCGAACGACAGGATCTCCGTGTCGTCCATGGCGACGAACCGGCGGTTCTCGCCGGCCGGGGTCTGGGCCAGAGCGGGCACCTGTTCGAGCAGCCCGTCGACGCCGCCCACCGACTCCAGGCCGCCGGTCATCAGGAGCACCAGGTCGGGCTGCATGGACATGAGGCCCTCGTCGTTGAGCGGCCGCATGCCCTTCCAGCCGACCTCCCCGGCGGCGTCCACGGCGCCCAGCCCCTCGATGAGGGAGTCGGCCCCGGACTCGTCGCCGAACAGGTAGTAGACGCCGGACTGCCCGCGCACGTAGAGGAAGATGACGCGCGGGCGAAGGGCAGGGTCGGCCGGTGCCAGGCGTTCGACGTGTGCCAGCGTCGTGTCGACGGCACTCTCGGTGCGCTCGGCCAGCGCTGCGCCCTCGGCGGGCAGGCCCAGCGCCTCGCCGGTGGCCAGGGCCAGGTCGGCGGACGTCTGCAGGCTGCGGTGGCTGTCCAGCACGACGACGGGGATGCCCGCGTCGCGCATCTGCAGCACCACGTCCCAGGGGCCGAGGGTCGTGTCGGTGAGGATCACCGTGGGGGCGAGGTCGAGGATCGCCTCCCCGGTCAGCTCGTGGCCGTTGCTCGTGACCAGCGGGCGGTCGGCGATCTCGGGAAAGCCCGAGGACACGTCCCGGCCGACGACGTTCTCGCCCAGGCCGAGCTCGAACACGATCCGTGAGAGCGAGCCGTACAGGTCCAGCGCGAGGATCCGGCTGGTGTCGGTGACGGTCACCTCGGTTCCCTGGACATCGGTGACCGTGGCGGGCAGGTCGGGATCAGGGCTGTCGGTGACCGGGTCGACGGCGCGTTCCGTGGTGCCGACGGTGATCTCGCCGGTCCAGGCGCGCGGGTCGGCGATCGGGTCCAGGTCGCCCAGCTGCTGGGCGCCGACCATCGCGCCGTCGTCGTTCGCGCCGCCTGCTGCCGGGAGCTCCAGCCCACACCCTGCGGCGAGCGCCGCGATCGCGACGGCCAGCACACCCGCCAGCGGGCGGCGCAGGAGCAGGGCGGACCGGTCAGGTACCGCAGGGCGGCCGGAACCGGCTCCGAGCAGGCGCGACATCAAGGCACTCCTTCGCATGCCAGGACGGCACCAGAGAGGATTAGGTGTGCCTAACTTAGGCCAGTCATGCCTAAGGACGTCAAGGGCGGAGGGTTACGGAAGGGGCAATTCACCCGGTGGTCGGGGTTGGTCGCAGCATGGATCCGGCCGGTTGCCAGTACCCGTGACCTGGCTAAGGTCAGATCATGGTGACCGTCACGCGGGCCGCTCGATGCACTCCCGACGCGGTCCTGCGCGTGCTGGCCGACGGCTGGTCCTACTCGACGTGGGTGGTCGGCGCGGCACGCATCCGGGCGGTCGACCCGACGTGGCCGGAGCCGGGCACCCACATCCAGCACTCCGTGGGCCTGTGGCCCGCCCTGCTCGACGACGAGACGGTCGTGCGCGCCTGGGACCCGGAGCGGTCGATAGAGCTGCAGGCCAGGGGCTGGCCCGCGGGCGAGGCGCGCGTGCTGATCGAGGTGATGCCGGTGGGTGTCGGGTGCCTGATCCGGATCACGGAGGATGCGGACAAGGGGCCCGGCGTGCTGGTGCCTCGGCCGGTGCGCAAGGCGGTGATCCGCCCGCGCAACGCGGAGGCGCTGCGGCGGCTCGCGCTCATCGCGGAGCGGCAGGCACCCGAGCAGCTCCGGCGCTGACCGGTCCAGGTTTCGCGGCGCGCCAGCTGCGGTCCGACGCCGTGCCACACCCGCAGCACGGCCGGACCAGGCGCGGTCTGCTCGGCGGTAGCGATCTGCGCCGCCGGGTGATTTTTCAAGAATCACCCGCTGAACTTCTCGATTTGGTCATGGTTACCCCTGGATACGCCTTATGTTCTTGCCGGTCTGTTTTGCGGTGCTATCCGGTGCTGCGTCCGTGAGGGGAAGGCGTGGCGATGGTGGTGCGGCTTGGCGCTGGTGGCAGCGATCTGGTTGCTGGGGTAGTTGCGATCGCGTTGGCGGCGGGAGGGACTTTCGCTGTCGAGACCATGCGTGCCGAGGGCGAGGTCGTCACTGACTGCTCCGTGTCCTCGGCCCGTTTCGAACCGGAGGCCTTCGTACTGGCCGAGGCGTGCGACAAGGACATCGAGATCGAGGCACTGCGCACGGTCTACGACACCTTCTGGGCCACACCACGACAGACCATCCGCGCCGATGCGTCCTCAGGGGCCGTACGCACCGACCTCTCTGGCGATTGGGAGGCCACGGACGCGACGGTGAGCCTGGATGGGTCCGGGGTGCCGCAGGTGGCCGCGCCGGTGTATGGCATGGACCTGTCTGGCGAGGCAGCCAATGGCGGCCCGTTCATGACCATGAGCATGGACACCCTCGCGCTGTCCATGGGCTTGCCGGACGGGCTGGGCCTGGGCACGCCGGAGGTCGATGCGGCCGACGCGTCGATCGTCACCTATCCGGTGCGGGTCTCGGGGGGCGAGGAGATCGACGGCGCTGATCTGGTGCTGACGATCCACCCTGATGCCACCGGCTACACGCCCGTTCTCCGGATCGCTGATGCGGCTGCGGGTGAGGCGCTGATCGCGGCTGCGGGTGACGAGGGCCTTGGCTTCGTCGTCGACGTCACCGGCGGACTCGAGCTCACGGACCAGCAGCCCGAGATCGAAGGCATGGCGCCTGACCCGGTGCCGGCTGACGGGACTCCCGACGGCGCGTGGGAGGACCCGACCAGCGTGGACGCGACCGGCGTCTCGGAGGATTCCGCTCCTTCCGCGAAGTCGCTCGCCGAACCGGCTGCCGAGGATGGTGCCGATGAGGAGCCTGCCGAGGGGTTCTACGCGGTCGACCCTGCTGGAACGCTGACGTTCACGGGCGCGCCGGGCTGGCAGTGGGACTCGGTCGCCGCGTCCGCCGAGGCGGGTTCTGGGTCGGCGTCGCGGACGGCGATGGTGGACGGTGCGGCAAGCGACGGTGCGGCAAGCATGGACAGCGCCGGGGTGGCCTCGGTCGAGGTCGCGCAGGCTGATGGTCGTGCGGTTGCCTTGGAGACGGTCATCGCGGAGGACGGTCGCAGTGCGGTCATCCGGGCCGACGAGGACATGGTCACGGACCCGAGCGGGAGCTACCCGGTCTTCGTCGACCCGGCGGTGTCCGGTAGCCGTAGCGCGTGGACGTCGCTGAAGGCGGCGTGGCCGACGAGCACGGGGGGCTGGAAGTTCCCCGATTCGTCCGGGATGGGGTACTGCAACGTCAACCTCGACCTGGTGTGCCAGCGATCAGGTTTCCAGCGTCTGGTCTGGCAGTTCAGTGGTCTGTCGTTCGTGGGTGGTCTCTCCTCCGCCGACGTCGTCAGCGCCACGTTCCGCGCCCATGGCACGCACTCCTACAACTGCACCAAGACGACGATGTATCTGTACCGCACGCCCAGCATCAACGCGTCGACGAACTGGTCGAACCATGCCGGCACGTGGGATTCCTCCTACCACATCAGCAACGCGAGCGATGCCTACTACTCCTCGGCGTGTGGTGGTCCGCACGGGACGGAGTGGAACGCGACCGAGGTCGGCAAGCTGATGGCGACGAACGGCTGGTCGGGGATCCACCTCGGCCTGCGTGGCGAGGCGGCGTCCGACATGGACACGTGGAAGAAGCTGCGCTACGACGCTCGGTTCTCGGTCGAGTACAACCGTCCGCCGGCCTCTCCGTTCAACTACCAGACGATCATCGACGGTGCGAACATCGGGTGCAGCACGAATGCCTCCTCGCCCAAGACGTCACGTTCGCTGCGACCGTCCCTGTCTGTCGTGGGCAAGGACCCGGACAAGCAGCAGGTGAGCGTTCAGTTCACGGTGATCAAGAACTCGAACAACGAACGGGTGTGGGAGTCCGCGTGGCGGCCGTGGCAGTCTCCCGGGACCAGCGGTGTCCGGTTCACGATGCGTGTGCCCGAGGGTGAGGAGCTCGACAGCGGTGGCTCGTACCGGTGGCGCGCGCAGATCAAGGACTCGGGCGGACGCATGGTCGGGTACGCGGACACGCCGGCGTGCTATTTCCGTGTCGATATCTCGGCGCCTGCGGAGGCGAGGATCACCCCGCTGCGTGACCACCCCGACGCCGAGGCCTACTACGAGTCGGGCAAGGAACGCGGTGGTCTGGGACTGACCGGCTGCTTCGAGATCTACGCGCCGTCGACGGACTCGAAGAGAATCTGGTGGGGTTATGCGACCCGGATCACCACGCACGAGATCGTCCTCGACTCGACCCGGACCGAGGAGATCTGCTTCGCTCCTGGCGGGACGGGACCCAAGTTCTTGTACGTGAAGGTCGCGGACTCGGCCGGCCTGACGTCGGAGACCGAGTACGAGTTCGACGTCGCCGCCGCTCGTGAGGACGGGGTGTGGACGTTCGATGACCCTGAAGATCCTGGCCAGGACACGGCCGTGTTCGACGCGGACCGTGGCGAGTACCTCTCCGCTGGGCAGCTGAATATCTCGGCCGATTCCACGTTCGGGCCGGGGCCGCATCAGGAGTTCGGAGCGCGCGACGGGGACTCTGCCCTGAGGACTCGGGTGGGCAAGATCGCGTGGACGGATGCGCCGGTGGTGGACACCGGTACGTCGTTCGTGGTCTCCGCGCACGTGAAGCTCGATCCGGACACGGATCGAACCGGCTGGTACACGGCTCTGTCCCAGGAGGGGCCGTTGTACAACGGCTTCCGGCTGGGCTACCGGCCTACCTCGTGCCCGACCACTGACGGCGCGTGCTGGACGTTCGGCGTCAACCGCGAGGTGGGATCGAACACCACGACCTACGCGCGGTCGGCGGTGCCGGTGCGGTTCGGGCAGTGGGTGCACCTGCTGGGCGAGTACGACAAGCCCGCGGGCAAGCTCCGGCTGTACGTGTGTGACGCGGGCACTCCGGACGACCCCGCGGTCGGGGAGCCGATCCTTGCCGAGGCGAGCATGACGGCGGACCTCCCGCAGACGCCCGGACGCTTCGTCGTCGGGCGTGGGTTCATCGGTGGCGCCGCGTCGAACTACTGGACCGGGCATGTCGACAACGTGCGCGTGTTCCGTGGCGAGGTCCTCGCCCAGGCGAAGATCCGCCGCCTGTGCCAGGGCGCCGAAGCCTCCTCCTACGTGGGTGGCAACGGCGTGGACGATGTCGACCCGACCTGGGGCGACGACTCAGGTGAGAACGAGGCCGAGCAGTGAGCAGCGGGCACGGCGGCAACAGGCACGGGACCAGTGGGCGGACTTCGGTGAGGACGGGCATGAGCGGGTACGGCGGCGAAGCACGTTCGCGATGGACGGCGGGAGGCGTGAGCCTGGTCGCCGGGCTGCTGGTGGTGCTGCTCGGTGCTGACCCGGCCACTGCCGCGCCGGCGGTCGGTCGGATCGTCGCGCTGGAGACCGCTGCTGACGCGGAGGTCGACAGCCTGGAGGCGCGCGCGGACAACTTCGAGAAGGTCGAGCAGGCGGTCGACGACCAGGAGCAGGTCACGGCGGAGGACCTGACGGCCCAGGCGTGGGAGCCCGTGCCCGGCCCGTCCGAGGCTCCCGAACAGGTCCTGCCGCGGGCGAGCTCTCCTCCCGTGGCGGACGCCCCGGGAGGAGAAGGAGCGACCGAGCCGACCGAGGACGTGCCCGCGGAGACGGCGGGTATGACGGCGACCGCATTGCGATCGCTCGCCGAGCCCGCCGGCGACGAAGCCGCCACCGAGGCGTCCACGGTCGATCTGGGCGACGGCCCCCACGAGGTGGTGACGGACGACGGCGTCGCCGTGACCGTCGCTCCTCGTAAGGGTCAGGACGAAGGCACGATCGACGTCGCAGCAGAGACGATCGACCCCGAGGCCGGTGCACCAGGTGTCCTGGTGCAGATCGAGCCGGCATCGACGCCCGAGGCACCCGAGTCGGTCGACGTGGAGGTCTCGTACGCTGACCTGGCCGCGAACCTCGCCGAGAGCGGGGAGACGCCTGGCGGTGACTGGGCGTCGCGGTTGACCCTGGTCGAGATCTCCGACTGCGACACCTCCGAGCCTTCGGACTGCACGACGACGCCGGTGCAGGGCGCCGTCAACCACGCGAACGCCGAGACGGTGTCGGCTCCCGTCGACCTGGCCGACGACCAGCCGACCACGTTGATGATGATGGCATCCACCTCTGGTGGTGGCGGCGACTGGGGCGCGACGTCGCTCGCACCGGCCGCGTCGTGGGGTGTTGGTGGGAACACGGGCGCGTTCACGTGGTCCTACCCGCTGAAGATGCCCCAGGTGACCGGGCCCGGCCCGCAGCTGGACCTGTCGTACAACTCCGCCGCGTCGGACGGCCGGGTGGCCTCGACGAACAACCAGACCAGTGTGGTCGGTGAGGGCTGGTCGCTGACCGAGTCCTACATCGAGCGCACGTTCGTCCCGTGCGCGGACGACCAGGAGGGCTCGGCGAACAACGCCGACCACACCACCGGCGACATGTGCGTCGGTGAGGACAACGCGACGATGGTGCTGAACGGGTCGGCGGTCGACCTGGTCAGGACGGCTGACGGCTGGATGCCGAAGCGGGTCGACGGCACGAAGATCGAGCGCAAGACCGGTGCCGACAACGGTGACAAGGAGGGTGAGTACTGGCTCGTCACCACCGCCGAGGGCGCGAAGTACACGTTCGGGCGTGGCGAGCGTGCCTCGGACGGCCTGGCCACCGGTAGCTCGTGGACGATGCCGGTGTACGGCAACCACTCGGGCGAGGCGGGGTACAAGGCGCCGTCGGACGGCGGGTTCGCCGCCTCACGGACGACTCAGACCTACCGCTGGATGCTCGAGCACGTCGAGGAGCCGACCGGCGGCACGATGACGTACGTGTACTCGAAGGAGACGCGCAAGTACACGTACAACCTGGACGATGGTGTCGCGGCGTACACGGCGGGTGGGTTCTTGTCGAGGATCCTGTACGGCACCCGGGTGGGTGCCGAGTCGGGTACCGCGCCGGTTCGTGTGGACCTGGAGTACGCCAGCCGGTGCGTGCCGGGGTCGGGCGTGAACTGTGACGCCGGCCGGGTGAAGCAGAACCTGGCCGCATGGCCGGACGTGCCCGGCGACCTGCTCTGCTACAGCTCGGCGAGCTCGTGCGGGCTCGATGCGATCTCGCCGTCGTTCTACACGCTGTACCGGCTCGACCGGGTGGTGACCCGGGTACTCGACGGCAGCGCGTACAAGCCAGTGGACTCGTGGAAGCTGAACCAGTCGTTCGTCTCCCCGGGAGACGGGTCGCTCGGTGACGGGTCAGCCAAGGTGATGTGGCTCAGCGCGATCCAGCACAGGGGCCACGGCGGTACGACGTGGACGTCGGACGACGTGTCGAACAACGCGGTGAAGTTCGCCCGGGAGATGAAGCCCAACCGCATCGACTCCCAGGGGGACGGTCTGCCGCCGATGTACCGGCCCAGGATGATCGGCGTCCGCACCGAGTCAGGTGCGGTGATCAGCCCGAGCTATCGCACCGAGTGCGGCCCGGGCAATGTGCCCACGAAGGCTGGGATCCCGGATAACGACCGACTGTGCTTCCCGGTCGAGTGGCAGGGCGATGACCTGCCGATGGACTGGTTCCACAAGTACGTCGTGGATGCCGTGACCCAGAACGGTGCGTCGATCTCGGGAGAGCACGAGATCGTGACCGGCTCGGGCGAGCTCACCACGAAGTACAGCTATTCGGGCGGTGCGAAGTGGGTCAAGCCCACGGGGCCGCTGACCAAGAAGGACGAGGTCACCTGGTCGGAGTTCCGCGGCTACCGCACCGTGGTGACCACGCAGGGCGAGGGCTCGCAGGCATCGTCGACGACCACGCGCTACCTGCGGGGCCTCACCACCGGTGGTGACTTCGAGGTCGGGCCCACCGGGTACCGCACGACGGTGACGGACCACGAAGCGCACGCCGGGACGGCGGTCGAGGAGATCACGCACGACGGCGGCGCCGATGACGGCGCCGTGGCGCGGACCGTGACCGTGCCCAAGGCTCCCGTGGTCGCGGCCACGGGTACCGACGGTACGACCAAGGTGACCCGGCAGGCCGGGTCTACGGCCCTTGGATACGAGATGAACGCGGCGGGCGACGTCGCCATCCGTACCCGGTCCGCCACGTCGACGGACGAGAACGGCCAGGTGATCCGGGCCGAGGACCTC
The DNA here is from genome assembly GCF_050936155.1 of Promicromonospora sp. CA-289599. Lineage (NCBI taxonomy): Bacteria > Bacillati > Actinomycetota > Actinomycetes > Micrococcales > Promicromonosporaceae > Promicromonospora > Promicromonospora sp. CA-289599. The sequence continues at coordinate 6,109,445 of NZ_JBNJNI010000001.1, read as the reverse complement.
GGGGACGCTGCCACCGCCACTGATGACACGTGCACGCACATCGCCTACGCCCATACCGCCGACACCGCGCTGGCCGAGGCGAACATGCTCGGCCTGGTCTCGCGCACCCAGACGTACGCGGCGTCGTGCGCCAAGGTGACGGCGGGCGAGGTATCTCGCCCCGACGACGTGATCAGCGACCAGGTCACCACCTACAACGCCGCCGGTATGGCGACGGCGGTGCGCGGCCTGGACCCGAAGCTGGACCGGACCACTGCCACGGTCGGCAACGGCTCTGGCACGGGGTACGTCACGACTCAGACGATGGGCTACGACGCCTACGGGCGCGTGACCAGCGTCAAGGACGTCACGGGTGCCGAGACCACCACGGCATACACGCCCGCGTCAGCGGTGATTCCCACGACGGTGACCACGACCACGCCGGATCCGGACGGCACCGGCCCAAAGGGGACCATGGCGTCCTCGGTGACGTTCAACAAGGTCACCGGTCTCATGACGTCGAGCAAGGACGCCAACGGGCAGTCGACCAACGGGACGTACGACGCCCTCGGCCGGATGCGGACCGTCACCTACCCGGAGCACGCCGGCCTGAGCAAGCCCTCGGTGGAGTACGAGTACACGACCCGGACGAACGGCCTCAACGTCGTGCTGACCCGCACCCTGGGCGCTGACAGCGAGAACAAGGCGGTCCAGCACGCCACAGCGGAGCTCTACGACGGCCTGATGCGCGTGTTCCAGACCCAGGACGAGGTGCTGGACACCGGCGAGGCCCGGCAGGACAGCGCCGCTGAGCGTGGGCGCCGGATCACCCAGGTCTTCTACGACACCGCCGGACGCGTCTGGAAGGAGTCCGGCACCCAGTACGCCACCGGCGTCGTGTCGAACACGCCGGTCAAGCCGACCCTGGTCGCGCCGTCGGCCACGGTGTACTCCTATGACGGTGCGGGTCGTGTGATCGATCAGATCTTCTACACCGGGCTGGAGGACAACCACCTCAACGAGCAGTCCCGGACGGTCACGCGGTACGACGCGCCGTACACGACGGTCGTGCCGCCGGACGGCGGCACGGCCACCACGACCGTGACGGACGGCCGGGGACGGACCACCGCGCTGTGGGAGCACAAGAGCCGGCCGGCGGTGTCGTCCGACCTTGCGAACGGTCACTGGTACGAGCCGTCGACTCTGCCCGGGTTCAACCCGCGCAACCTCACCACGTCGACCTATCAGGCGACGACCTACGCGTTCAACCGCCTCGGCCAGCTCACGTCGATGAAGGACCCGGCCGACAACACGTGGACGTACGGGTACGACTTCGGCGGTCGGCAGACCCGCGCGACCGACCCCGACGCCGGGACCACGACGACCGAGTACGACCAGGTGGGGCAGGTCGCGCGCACCGTCAACGGGAACGGCAACGCGTCCGGCGCGAGCGACGCGGTCAAGAAGGCCAGCACCCTCGTCTACACCTACGACAACCTCGGGCGGCCGACCCGGGTCGCGGACGGCGCGGGTACGGTGCGCTCGTCGTGGACCTACGACGCCACCCCCGGGCCAGGCGCGGCCGGGGCCAAGGCACTCGGTCTGCCGTCCAGCTCCACCAGGATCCAGGACGGCAAGTCCTACACGACGAAGGTGGGGGCCTACGACGCGGCGTACCGTCCGACGTCAACCACCATGGTTCTGCCCAGCGACCTGCCTGGGCTGACCGGGCTGGCCGAGCGGGAGTTCACGACCTCGTACGAGTACCGGCTCGACGGTTCGGTGCGTCAGCAGGTGCTGCCCGGTGTGACCGCGACCGATGACGACGCGGCGACGCCGGATGCCTCGGTGCTGGGCGCGGAGCATGTGACCACGTTCTATGACGATGCCGGTATGCCGGTGTGGATGGGCGGCGGGTTCGGCTGGGGCACGTATGTGGCCGACTCGCAGTTCACCGCGGACGGTAAGCCGCTGGCGATGGACCTAGGTAACACCTATGGCGCTGTGGTCACGTACAACTGGGACTATGCGTCGGGCCGGCTGAAGGGGATCGGGCTGGACCGGGAGCGGTTCGACGGCCGGGACGTCGACATCACGTACGGGTATGACGATGCCGGAAACGTGCTGTCGATCAAGGACACGCCGCAGGTGGGGGATGCCGCGAACAGCGACGCGCAGGTCAACGACGACAACCAGTGCTTCGACCTGGACGGCCTCGGCCGTCTCGTGGGGGCGTGGACCGACGCCGACGGCACTTGCGCGGCGTCCGTCGGTGATGTGGAGCCCGCTGATGTGGGTACCGCTGAGTTCAGTGCGGCGCCGTACTGGCAGGAGTACACCTATGACGCGGTGGGCAACCGCACGTCCCTGACCGAGCATGTTCTGGACGGCGGCACCGACGTGGTGCGCACGAACTACCAGCACGCCGCAGGCGGGGCCGGGCCGCACCAGGTGACGACGAAGACCCAGCAGACCGGGCCCGCGGCGTCGATCGGTGATGCCCCGGCGAAGACCGTCGCGTCGTTCTCCTACGACGCCGCGGGGAACCAGACCGCGCGGAACTTCTCCGAGCCGGTCGACGCGTCGGACCCGGCCCAGGTCGAGGACGATCTCGACGGTGACGGGGCGGTGGAGACCACCCAGCTGCTGGGTTGGGATGGCGAGGGCGAGCTGGCCACCGTCGCGACGAGCGGTGAAGGGACTGAGGGGGAGAACACCACCGAGGCTGGTGAGGCGTCGTACGTGTACTCCGCCGAGGGTGAGCGGATCACGCGTACCGATGCGTCGGGTACGACCGTGTACTTGCCTGGTGGGCAGGAGGTGCATGTCGATCCTGCTGGTGCTGTGGGAGCGGTTCGGTACTACAGCTTCGCGGGGCAGACGGTGGCCGTGCGTGACGGGCGGGGGCTCGGCGGGGTGACTTCGCTGGTCTGTGATCAGCAGGGCACGCCTGTGGCGTCGGTGCCGAACACTGTCTGGACGGCGGACTCGGTCACCCGGTTGTACTCGGATCCGTTTGGTGGCGATCGCACTCCCACGACCACTGATCCCGAGTCGGGGGAGGTGCTGACTGGTGCGGACCGGCTGCCGGGTGATCGGCGGTTCCTGGGTGCGGCGGGTGGTGTCGAGGACGCCGGTACTGGGTTGGTACTACTTGGGGCCCGGTACTACGACCCGGTGATCGGCCGGTTCCTGAGTGTGGATCCGCAGCTGGATGCGGGGACGCCGGCGCAGTTCAACGCGTATGTGTACTCGGGGAACAATCCGGTGACGTACTCCGACCCGTCAGGTCTGTCCTGGTTCTCGAAGGCCGCCTCGGCGGTGGGCGGGTTCGTCAAGAAGCACCAGGCCGCGATCGTCGGCACTGTGGCCGGTGCGGTTGTGTTCGGCGGATGCATGGCCCTCACCGCGGGAGCAGGCTCGATCGGGTGTGCGGTTGCCGCTGGTGCGGTCGGTGGTGCGGTCTCGAACCTGTGGCGCACCAAGGTCCAGAAAACGGAGCCGTTCAGCTGGAAGAGCTTCCTGGGCGAGACAGCACTAGGCGCCGCGTCAGGGCTGGTCGGTGGGCCTGTTCTTGGTGCGATCGCCCGGCGTATCGCACCAACTGCTGCTGGGGTGGCGTCCAACGCGATCAGGTCGGTGACTAGCGCTGCTGCTCAGCGTGCTTCGCAGGCTGCGCAGGCGATGGCGTCTGCGGTGTCGCGGAATACGGCTGCGGCTGCTGCCAAGGTCAAGACGCAGCGGATCTCGACCGCGGTGTCGAACCTGAAGCAGCGTTTCGGGTCTGGCTGTTCGTTCGCCGGGTCCACCGGTGTGCTGATGGCGGATGGCACTGTCAGGGCGATCGATCAGGTCAAGCCCGGCGACGAGGTGGTGGCTACTGATGCGGAGACGGGTGAGCAGGAGGCCAAGCCGGTCGAAGCGGTGCATGGGCATGACGACGTCATGCTCACCCTGGTGCTGACCACCAGAACTGGTGAGAAGCGCGAGATCCTGACAACCGAGGATCACCCGTTCTGGTCCGAGTCGGATCAGGAGTTCCAGCGTGCGGATGAGCTTGTTCCGGGTGAGGTGGTGCTGACCGCGGACGGTGGCACGATGGAGGTCTACGCCGCCCTGACCGAGGAGGTGAGCTTCGAGCCGGCCTGGAACCTGACGGTGCAGGGGCTGCACACGTACTCGGTGATCGCGACGGGTGCGGACGTAGGCGCTGGTAGTACTCGAGGGCCCCCTGCTGCGGATCACGCGGACGCAGTCCTTGTCCACAACTGTCCAACCGCGCCTGGCCAACCAAACGCTGCCAACAACCCGGTCAACTGGGTCGACGAGGGTGGTGATCTGCGGAGCGGATCACCTGCAATGTCGCAGAGGGCCTACAACTACCAGTCAGGTGCTACAGGTGCGAGATCGAATCCTGCTACTGGCCGTGGAATGGCTCCGCAGCTTGAGATGCCGGGTGCTGATGGTTCGATCGTGAGTGCTAGATTCGATGGGGTTGACGGGCTCGAGATCATCGATCGAAAGTTGAATCCTGTCTTTAGTGCAAAGGCTGTAGATCAAGCTCGGCGCCAAGCGGCGGTAGCCGCATACAACGGTATGCAAGTTGTCTGGGAGTTGCCGACTCCTGCCGCTGTGGCGGCGGCCGGAAGATTTATGGAGTTCTCGAAAGTGTCGACGATCATAGTGAGGCAGGCCCCGTAGATGGACAGCGAACCACTGGTTCGAGCCATAATTGCGGCTCTAATGGTGTTCGAGAACGCCAGTGATTCTGAAATCGATCCGGATGTTGCGGTTCGTGGAATGGAGTCCATAACGGGAGAGATCTCGGGGCTTGAGGAAGGTGATCGCGCAGAGCTACTGCGGATAATTTCCAGAATTGGTTCATCTGAGGGGGATTCCTCCATTAAAAATTTCGTAGAGGGTCTGCCGTTCATGATTGGTCTCGATTCGGGGGCATAGGTGGGTGCCGGTACGAGCGAATCCTGCGGGTGGACTGCAGTCGAGTCGCGCCCCCTAAGGTCCGCAGCTGCGGCTGCCGAGCGTAGACGAGCGTCTGCGGTAGGTACTCCATACAGCGGGGTGGTGGGCCACGGTCCTCACACCACGAGGGCAGGCCTGGTGACGCCCCCCGAGTGGTTTGACATCTCCGGGCCGGCCAGTTTCAGCCTGGAGGGTCAGTCGCTCCGATATCCGGTTGATTACATTCCTGAGATCGTTTTCGTACCATAATTCATGATGCCAATTTCTGGCTTAACATCGTGTCGAGATTCGGCGAGCAGAATGCGAGAATTGCCAAGGTGATGTCAACCCGATCTGGGGGTGCAACGGGCCCAGAGCCGGGGGCGGGTGAATTTGCGCTATTTGAAGTCGAGAACTCCCTTGGTTTCGAGGTTCCGAGTGAGTGCCGATAGTTTCGCCCCGTCTCGAATGGCTGGGAGGGCTTCTATCAAGATGTCAGTTTTCTCGGAGACGACGGCGCGGACCGCGCTAGCCTCGATCATTCACCTGGTGGGTAGCCCGGCCTGACGTTCTCGTCCGATGTGTGGCTTGGCCGCGTTTGGCAGTGTTTCGCTATCGCGTGTCGCTGCGTGCGCCGGTTCCAGCCCGGGGGTTGTGCGGTCGCTCCGTTCCGGCTCGTGGGAACGTCGTCGGTCTGGTCAGGTCACGGCGGGCAGGTTCGTGAGGCGGTGCCAGGCGCTGGTGATCGCGTCGGTGTGGGGGTGGTCGCGGTCGAAGCGCAGCCATCTGCGACGGGCGTGGTGGGCCAGGCGGGCGGGTAGCCGGTAGACGAGCTCGCGTATCGTTGCTGGTTCGGCTCTCGCGAGGTGATCGTGGTCGTGGAAGGCGAGCAGCCGGGTCCAGACGTCGAGGTCGCGGGCGATGCCGGTCAGCAGGATCCAGGCGGTGTTGATCCGCCAGGACGTGGAGGGCAGCAGGCCAAGCCCGGTGGTCTTGGCAGCTCGGACGTGGTCCTCGACGACGGCGTGATGGCGGTGCAGGAGGGACTGCTGTTCAGATAGGTGACGCTGGATGTGTGCGGTCGAGCGTCGTCGCCGTAGTGGCGGCGTACTCCTGATCGGCCGCGGCACGCTCTGGCCTGCGGGTCTGCGTCCACGACGCTAGGTTCGGTGGCGATCCAGCACTGTGTGTTTTCCATTGGGTGCTGAGGCGCGAGAAATTGAAACTGCACTCGCTCGGGCCGGGCGGACACGCGCCCTCGTTCCCGGGACTTCGACTCTGCCCGGCGCGGGCCGGTCTCGCGAGGTCGCGGACCGAGGAACCAGCCGTGCAAACCAGCACAGATGCGACTCGGCGTACGTCGTGTCACCGTGTTCGGACTGCCATACCCGTACTGAGGAGGACAGCGTGAACCGCACCCCCATCGCGAGCCGGCAGCACGTCCCCGTCGCCCGCCGTCTGGCTTCCCTTGCCCTTGCCACCGGCCTCACCCTTGGCCTGGGTGGCACGCTCGCCGCGTGCTCGGACCAGGACATCAATGACACCGCCGACCAGGTGAAGGACGTCTCGGGCGAGGCGCGGGGCATCGTCGACCAGGCGAGGCAGTCGATCGACGACGCTCACGCGACGTTCGAGAACCTCGATGCCGAGGCGAGGGCCGAGGCCGAGGTAGCCGTGGCCGAGGCCGACCAGGCGATCGACGACGCGCAGGCCGCATTGGAGAAGGCTGAGCAGGACGCGTCCGCGGAGGGCCAGCAGGCCGTTGCCGACGCGGAGCAGCAGGTGGACCAGGCCACGGCGCAGCTCGAGCAGGCCGAGGAGGCGGTGAGCGGTGACGCCGCAGCCGCCCTCGACAGCATCGGACAGAACCTCTCGGTGCTCGGCGCCGACCTGCGCGACGCCCAGGACTGACCCCTTCTGTCCAGGCGGTTGGCTGGCTTGAGCTGTCGCCTAGGGCGGCGTCACCGTGACCTGGTTGTCACCTACAGGCCATTCACCGGAACCAGACCGTCTTCGACGTGGCCCGCGCCAGCTGACCGGTACTGCAACGGCGCAGCTTGGCCACCCACACGGACCAGCTGTCACTTACGGCGCCGCGACGGGTCGGCTGACCGGCCGGTTTGCCGGTCGGTTCTTCAATCTCCGTGAGAGTCCGGCAGAGTACCGGTCCCTGAGGACTCCGCCACCGCCGTCAGACATCACCGAGGTGTTTCCCAGGTTGGTGGGCTGCGATCGCACAACCACCAGGCTCCATCCGACGCCGGGGGCGCCGATGGCGAGCGAGAGCTCGTTCGGCGGGCCGCTGTAGTGGCCGGCCGACGAACGTTGGCCGCACGCCGAGGGGCGGTACGAGACCGACTGGTCTCGGCTGGCCGGTTCGCGCCAATTGCTGTAGAACAGCGTTCGGTGCTCGGTCAGGCTGCGCTGAAGCGGCGCGCGATCTCGTGGAACGCGGCTTTGGGCACCAGAGCGTACGGGCGATCGCCCACGGCGGTGGTGGGGTCGGCGGCCAGCACCCCGAAGCTGGCCACGTCGATGTCGTGGACCGGATCAGGGGAGCGAGGGTAGGTCGGTTCGCTGAACTCGAAGACGAACGCGCCGGTGACGTCGTGCTCGACGAAGGAGTCAAGCAACTCGGCGAGGTAGCGCTGCTGGACGGACTCGTCGCGTGGGTGGTCTCCCTTCACGCGGGGTCGGGTGGGGTCGCTCCAGTCGATGATCGCGTCGCCCGCTCCACCCTGGCGGTCGGCACCGGGGTAGCTGCAGCACCCGAACTCGGTGATGAGCACGGGCTTGCGGTGGCGGTGCAGTCCGGCGAGTGCCGCGCCGTACGTGGCGGCGTTGCTCTTGTCGCGATACAGGTTGACGCCGACGTGGTCGAACGGGCTCCAGTCGACGCTCTCCCAGGAGCCGGCGCCGTAGGTGATCTCGCCGGTGAAGTGGTCACGGGCTCGGGCGACCGCGGTCCGCAGGCGCCGGTTCAGCAGGACGTTGAACAGCGGCAGCAGCGGCCAGATGACCCCGAGAGCCGTCGCGCGGTGCTGGTAGGTCCGACCCGGGATGATGCCGGGGGCGAAGATGCTCAGCTCGCAGCCCACGTTCAGGCGGACGTCGGCGCCGCGGTCGTGGAGCGCTTGCGCAAGGTCGGCGACCTGGGTGAGGTGATCAAGGGCGGTCTCGGCATGGACGTCGATCAGGCGCGGTTGCAGCCAGAGGGCCAGGCCGGCGTCAGCCGCGTACTCGGCGCACTCGGCCAGATGGGGGAGCTGCGAACCGAACAGGGTGACGGCGTTGCAGTGCAGCTGGTCGCGGATCACGGCGATGTCGGTGCGCATGCCCTCGGTCGACCAGTCCTGGCGTGAGTGCCAGCCCGGCATGTAGTTGGTGCCGGTGTCGTAGTTGATCCCGCGGAAGTGCAGTGTGTCGGCCATGCCCCACTATGCCCCACAGGCCGCGTGCCCGTCAGGACCCCTGGAACAGATCAAGCGCGCCGGGATGTGCTTCGAAGTTGGTTCAGTCTCTGGTAGTCGCGGCGGATGGAGGCTTCGGAGGCCGCACCTGCTTCCTTCATCCGGAGCAGGAGCGAGTCGACCGAGACAGTGCCGGGAGAACTCGTCCAGGCGGGCGATGCGTAGATCGGGGTCGGGGTGCGTCCCGACGAACGCACCCCGACACCCAGCCGCGGACTGTCCCGATCAGTGCCGGGCGCTCACGGCCTCCAGCGCGTCCTTGTACTCCTTGAGGTCGGCCTTCTTCGTGCCCACGTCGAGGCGCGCTGCCTCGACGGCGTGCAGCAGGTCGCCCACCGTCGTGCCCCCGGCGAGCGGGTCCTCCAGGGAGACCGAGCCCGCCGCGACGTTGAGCCGTACGGCGAGCAGCTGCCGGTCGATGACGTCGACCCACTCGTCGTGCTTGGGCGCCCACAGCACCTGCACGGCGTCGTCCAGCGTGGTCAGGTCGACGACCTCGTCGAACACGTCGCTCTGCGCGCGCGTGGCCGACAGGAAGCACAGCAGCTCCTCAGCCGTGTGGTCCGGGTTCCGGACCTGCCGGTACTCCGACGACCAGTACCCGGCGCCGCGAGCCACGGGCGCCGGCGCGGGCTCCTCGCCGCTCGGCGTGCCGTAGATCTCCAGCTCGTAGAGGGAGAAGCCCCACTGCGTGGCGCGCTCGGTGGCGTAAAGGCGCACGTGCTGGCCCGTGCCCGAGAGGTCGATGTCGTCGAAGAAGCCGTCGCCGTCGGTGACGGCGTGCACCGTGGTCCAGGTGTCGCCGTCCGGCGAGGTCTGGATCTCGTAGCCTGACGCGAACGCGGTCTCCCAGTCGATCACGACGCGGCTGAGGTCGTAGCTCGCGCCGAGGTCCACCGCGATCCATTCCGGCTCGCTCCACTGGCTGCCCCACCGGGTGCCGGCGTTGCCGTCCACCGCCATCTCGCCGGTGCGAGCGGGGTCGTCGATGCTGGACGTCGTCACCGGCCGGCCCAGTGCCAGCGACTCCTGGTCCTCGTCGGCGCACTGGTCGCCGCCCCCGCCGTCGGCCAGGTAGCAGCGCAGGTACCGGTAGGACTCCGCGGAGGACTCGAACGACGGCGCGTAGTCCCACTCGTAGGTGTAGTACTCCACGTAAGGCTCGGACGCGGCGATGATCGCCGGAAGGTCGATGTCACCGTTACCGAGGCCGACCTGCCTCGGGTCGCCCTCGGCGTTGACGTTCACCGCGTCCTTGATGTGCAGGAGCTCGATGCGGTCCCCGTACTCCTCGATCCACGCCGGGACGTCGATGCCGGCGTCCGCGGCCCAGCCGACGTCGAGCTGGAACGTGACGTAGCGCGGGTCGGTGTTCTCCTCGATGACCTGCCAGGCGCTGACCATCTCACCCGTCTCAGGGTGGGGGTACCGCGTCGTGAACTCGCTCTGGTGGTTGTGCAGCGCGATCTTGTTCGCGCCGTTTTCGTTCGCGTACCGGCCCAGCCGGTTGACGTACTCCGCGGTCGCCAACGCTTCCTCGTAGGTGCCGTAGCTACCTGCCATCCCGCCGGTCCCGATGTAGTCCTGACCCAGCGCGACGGCGTAGTCGACCGTCTCGGGCCACGTGTCCCAGTCCGTGCTGCCGTGGCTCGAGGACACCTCCAGGCCGTGACTGTCGAGGATCGCCTGGTAGTCGCCGACCGGCATCGAGTAGGGCTGGCTGAACGGCTCGATGTTGGTGAAGCCCGCGTTGGCCACCTCGCCGAGCACGCGGTCGATCGTCTCGGGGGACGGTGTCCCGGAACCGAGCTCGTTGACGTGCGTGTACAGCTGGATGGAGATCTTGGAGTCGGGGAGCCCGTCGTCCGCTCCACATGCTTCGGCGGCCGTGGTGGTCACCGCGGGAGCGCCGGCGGACGGGGTGGCGACGACGGAAGGGGCGGCGACGGCCGGGGCGGCAGCGAGCGTGCCCGCGAGGAGCGCGCCGCCCGTCAGTGCCGCGCCGAGGCGCCGCGCGCCAGGCGAGTGGGAGATCTGCATGGGTGCTCCGATCGACGACTCTGTCATTTATGGCGACAGTCATGCAACTTTTGCCGCCATGGGTGCAAAAGGAGTCTGTGGGGCGGGCGATACCGTGTCAAGAGCGGAGTTTTCGCCTTCTCGTGGCACCGGACGGGTGGCACCCCGGCGGTGGCCTACACGAGCGCCGGAGCGCGGCCGGCGGATGTGTCGCGCAGCAGGACGGCGTCCTGGCTCGGCGGGAGGCCGAACTGCCGGCGGTACTCACGGCTGAACTGCGAGGGGCTGTCGTAGCCGACCCGTAGCCCCACGCCCGTCACGTCGCCGGGCCGGGTGGCGAGCAGGAGGCGCGCCTCCTGGAGCCGGATCTGCTTCTGGAACTGGATGGGGCTCATCGCGGTGACCGCCTGGAAGTTCCGGTAGAACGCGGAGGCGCTCATGCCCGACAGGGCCGCCACGTCCTGGACGCGGAAGGGCTGCGCGTAGTGCTCCCGGATCCACTGGACGGCGCGGGCGATGTGGGCGAGCCCGCTGTCGGCCAGGCCGAGCTGGCGCACGGTGGCGCCCTGCTCCCCGGTGACCAGGCGCCAGAGAATCTCGCGCTTGACGAGGGGTGCCAGGACCGCGGCGTCGCGCGGGCTGTCGAGCAGGCGCAGCAGTCGCACGACCGCGTCGACGAGGGGTGCGGGGGCGTCGCTGACCACCATGCCGGGCGGTGCGGCGGCGCTGGCCGGAGGGAGGTCGCCCGGTGCGGCCGCCAGGAGCAGCTCGGCGATCAGGGCGGGACGCAGGACGAGCCCGAAGCCGAGCGCCGGCTCGTCGGGTCGGGCCTTGGTGAACAGGCCGGTCACCGGCAGGTCGACGGACGCCACCAGGTACTGCCCGGGGCCGTACTCGTGCACGCTGCTGCCGAGCGCGATCCGCTTCGCGCCCTGGGCGATCAGCGCCATGACGACGCCCGACATGGAGGGCGCAGGTGGTGCGGACCGGTCGACCGCCGAGACCAGGACGTCGTCGAGCGCCGTCGCGTGGGTGTCGCGCCGGGCATGGCGGGCGATCAGGGTACGCAGCTCGTCGAGGTCTGCACCGTTCATGGCACGAGCATGGCACGACGTCTTCACGATGCTCGCGGTGTCGGGAGGATCGTGCAAGTGATCAGGACGATCGTCGTTTCGGAGCGGTGGGCTCGCGCGGTGTGATGGAGGCACAAGCAACCGGGCTCCCAGGGGCCCTCGCACCGAGGAGACTCACATGACCGTTCGCCACGGATTCCAGGCCACCCTGACCGCGCTGCCCGGCAAGGGCGACGCCCTGGTCGAGATGCTGCTGAACGCCCCGTCGCTGTCCCGCACGGACTGCCCCGTCTTCCTGATCAGCCGCTCCACCGCGAACGCCGACGTCGTGCACGTCATCGAGGGCTGGACCAGCGAGGAGGCCCACGCCACGTTCTTCGCGACCAGCGAGGCGCAGGCCCTCGTCGCCGAGCTGCAGCAGCTGCTGGCGGGGGAGTCCGAGTACACGGACCAGGTGCTGGTCGGCGGCAAGGCCGAGCTCTGACCCGCCCGCCCCTGGTAGCGCCGTCCCGCGCCCTGACGACCCGAACCCTTCCTGAGAGGAACATGTCATGACGATCGCTCGTCCCGAGATCGATCCCGAGCTGCGTCCGCTGCTCGACCTCCTCCCCGCCGCGAACCTCGGCCCCGACACGCTGGCGCAGGTGCGTGGCCTGGCGGCCACCACGGCGGAGGGCATCGAGAGCCTGCTCACGACGGGGCGGACCGTCGACCGGCGCGACCTCGCCGTCACCGCCCCGGACGGCACGCCCGTCCCGCTCACCGTCCTGAGCCCGCCGGGCCTCGATCGCTCGACGCCCGCGCCCTGCGTCTACTGGGTGCACGGCGGCGGGATGGTGCTGGGGGACCGGTTCTCGAACATCGACATCCCGCTGGAGTGGCTCGACGGGCTCGGCGCCGTCGTCGTGACCGTTGACTACCGGCTGGCGCCGGAGGTGACCGGCACCGACCTCGTCGAGGACTGCTACGCGGGCCTGGTCTGGGTGGCCGAGCACGCCGCCGACCTGGGCGTCGACCCGGCGCGGCTCGTCGTCGCGGGCACCAGTGCCGGGGGTGGCCTGGCTGCCGGCGTCGCCCTGCTGGCGCGGGATCGCGGCACGCCGGACCTCGCGGCACAGGTGCTGGTCTGCCCCATGCTCGACCACCGCAACGACACAGGGTCGAGCCACCAGTTCGCCGAGGGCCCCGCGACGTGGAACCGGGCGATGAACGCGTTCGGCTGGCGGTCCGTGCTCGGCGCGGGTCCGGAGAGCGAGGTGTCGCAGTACGTGTCGCCCGCCCGGGCCGGTGACCTGTCGGGCCTGCCGCCCGCGTACATCGACGTCGGCTCGGCCGAGGTGTTCCGGGACGAGGACGTCAGCTACGCCAGCCGCATCTGGGCCGCCGGGGGCCACGCGGAGCTGCATGTGTGGGCCGGCGGGTTCCACGGTTTCGACGCGCTCGTGCCCGGGGCGCAGGTCTCGATCGCGGCGCGCCGGACACGCGCCGACTGGCTCCGTCGGGTGCTGGATGTGCGGGCCGGCTCGTGAACAACGCAGAGACGAACAAGACAGAGACGAACAACAGGGAGATGGCAGAGATGAACCAGGACCAGAACAGCAGTGACGTTCCCGTCGCGGTAATCACCGGGGCGAGCGCGGGCATCGGCCGCGGCACGGCGATCGAGATCGCGCGCCGCGGGATGCACGTCGTCGTGACGTACAACTCCCGTGCGCAGGAGGCGGAGGAGACCGTGCGTCTCGTCCGGGAGGCCGGCGGTGACGCCGTCGCCATCCGGCTCGACATCGCGCACAGCGACCAGTTTCCCGCCTTCCGGCAGGAGCTGACGGACGCGATCTCGACCGCGTGGGGTGCGACGACGGTCCGCGCCCTGGTCAACAACGCCGGCTTCGGTGGCGGGCTGCCCTTCACCGAGATGACCGAGGACGCGTTCGACCGGTACTACCGCGTGCTCCTGAAGGGCCCCTACTTCCTGACCCAGGCGCTGCTGCCCCTGCTGGCGGACGGCGGATCCGTCGTGAACGTCTCGAGCAGCTCCGTGCGTCCGGGGGACACCGAGGCCGGGTACTCCGGCTACGCGGGGATGAAGGGCGGCCTCGTCACGGCCACCCGGTACCTGGCCAAGGAGCTCGCCGGCCGCGGTATCACTGTCAACTCCGTCGCTCCGGGGCCCACGCGCACGCGGATCGGAGACGACGCGTTCGATCGCTTCCCGGAGATCATCGACGGCATCGCGGCGAGGACCACGCTCGGCCGGATCGGCGAGCCGCAGGACGTCGGCAGGGTGATCGCGTTCCTGGTCTCGACGGACGCCGGGTGGATCACCGGCCAGGACATCCAGGTCTCCGGGGGATTCGCGCTCTGAAGGGTCGCGCCGCGGTGGTCACACATCACGGGGCTCGTCGGTCGAACAGCCGGAAGGACACGGACGCCTCGCCGCTCGACCGCGGCGGGGGACGGGCAACGCGAGGTGAGGAACAAGATGGCGGGCATCGTGCAGCGGGCAGTAGTGGTCCAGCCGGGGACGGTGGAGCCCGGATCGGTCCGGGTGCGCGCCTACAGCTCGGGCGTGCTGGTCGCCGACGCCGACCCGCCACTGCTGGTCTGGGAGCACCCGTACTACCCGCAGTACTTCTTCGCCCCGGGCGGGGTGCAGGCCGAGCTGCGCGCGGCAGGTCCGGGACGCCGGTCCCGGAGCCTCGGCCCGAGCGAGCTGTACGACGTCGTGGTGGGCGACCAGGTGCTGGCGGGCGCGGCCCAGCGGTACCCGGAGGCGCCCGTCGAACACCTGCGCACCATGACGACGCTGGCCTGGTCGGCCTTCGACACGTGGCTCGCGGAGGATGAGGTGATCCACACCCACGCCCGCGACCCGTACGTGCGGGTCGACGCGATGCCGTCCAGCCGGCACGTCCGCGTCGTGGCCGGCGGGGTGGTGGTCGCCGAGTCGTGCCGCCCCGTCGTCCTGGTCCAGTCCGGGCAGCCGCCGCGGTACTACCTCCCGCGGGTCGACGTCCGGATGGACCTGCTGACCCCGACCGACACGGTGAGCCACTGCGCGTACAAGGGCACCGCCGCGTACTGGACGCTCACGGTCGGCGCGCTCGAGCTGCCCGACGTCGTCTGGGGCTACGACACCCCGCTGCGCGAAGGGCTGGCCGTCGCCGGGCTGGCCTGCTTCTGGCCCGAGCAGAGCGCGGACCTCGAGGTCTACGTCGACGGCGAACGGATCGACCGGCCGTAGCCCGCCGACGGTGCCAGCCAAGGACAAGCTGGACCTGGATCCGGACCCCGGGCGCGCACAGGCTGGTGCGGACACAGACCGGCGTGAGAGGAACCCCAGTGAGCAAGAAGAACCCCGCCCAGCGGCCCGACGTCGTCGTGCCGGACCTGACCGGCAGGCGCGCCGTCGTGACCGGAGCCAGCGACGGGATCGGGCTCGGCCTCGCCGAACGCCTCGCCCGCGCCGGAGCCGAGCTCGTGCTCCCCGTACGCAACCCGGCGAAGGGCCGCGCGGCCACCGACCGGCTGCGCGCCGCCGTACCCGGCGCCGTCGTCACCACCCGCCCCGCGGACCTCGCGTCGCTCGAGTCGGTGGCGGCGCTCGCGGACGGCCTCCTGGCCGAGGGCCGGCCGATCGACCTGCTCGTCGCGAACGCGGGAGTGATGACGCCGCCTGCCCGCACCACGACGGCGGACGGGTTCGAGCTCCAGCTCGGCACCAACCACCTGGGGCACATGGCGCTCGTCGGGCACCTGCTGCCGCTCCTGAGCGGCTCCCGAGCGCGCGTCACCACGATGACGAGCGCGGCCGCGCGGTTCGGGCGCCTGTACTGGGCCGACCTCAACAGCGAGCGCGACTACTCGCCGGTGCGCGCCTACAACCTCTCGAAGCTGGCCCAGCTGATGTTCGCCCTCGAGCTGGACCGGCGCAGCAGGGCGCACGGCTGGGGGATCGTGAGCAACGCGGCCCATCCCGGGACCACCTACACGGGCCTGTACACGGCGGGGCCGGGCCTCGGCAGCCCGGAGCCGCCGCGGATCGACGCCGTGATGCGGCGGCTCCTCGGCTTGAGGATCTTCGTGCAACCGGTCGAGCAGGGGCTGCTGCCCGCGCTGCAGGCGGCCACCGACCCGGCCGCCGACGGCGGGACGTTCTACGGCCCCGACGGCATCGGCCACTTCACCGGTGGGTCCGCCCGGCAGCGGGTCTACCGGTCCGCCACCGACGAGGTGGCAGCTGCGCGCCTGTGGGCGGCGTCCGAGAAGATGACGGGCGTGCGGTTTCCTGACGCGGCGCTCGAAGAACGAGGTGAGGTCGATGGATCGCGAGCAGCTCGGTGAGTTCCTGCGCACCCGCCGGGAGGCGCTCCAGCCCGAGGACGTGGGGCTGCCCCGCGGGCCGCGGCGACGCACGAGCGGCCTGCGGCGGGAGGAGGTCGCCGCGCTGAGCGGCGTCTCGGCGGACTACTACAGCAGGATCGAGCAGAGCCGCGGCGCGGTGCCCTCGGAGCAGGTGCTCGCGGCCATCGCCCACGGTCTGCACCTCACGCTCGAGGAGCGGGACCGGCTGGTCGAGCTCGCCGGGCACGCCCTGCCGCGCCGCGTCCGGCGCAGTGACCACATCAACGCCGGCCTGATGCGGATCCTGGACGGGCTGGCGGACGCGCCCGCGCAGGTCGAGAACGTCCTGGGGGTGACCCTGCGCCAGACACGGCTCGCCGCGGCGCTCCTCGGCGACGAGACCTCGTACACCGGTCCGCAACGGGCCCGGATCTACCGGTGGTTCACCGACCCGCGTAGCCGGGACCGGATCCCCGAGGAGGACCACGGCCGGCACGGCCGCACCCTCACGGCCCGGCTCGCCGCGGTCCATGCCCAGACCGGGCCGACGTCGCCGGCGGGTGAGCTCGCGGCCGGTCTCCGCGGACGCAGCCCCGAGTTCGCGCGGCTGTGGGACGAGCATCCCGTGCTCGGCCCCTACTGCGAGCCCAAACGGCTGAACCACCCGGAGGTGGGGCTCGTCGAGCTGCACGGGCAGTCGCTGCTGGACCCCGACCAGTACCAGGCCCTGACGGTGTTCACGGCGGTGCCCGGCACGGAGAGCGCCGAGCGGCTGCGCCTGCTCGCGGTGGTGGGCTCGGTCTGATCGACGGCGCTCCGGGAGTGCTGCCCGTGTGGGGGCAGTCACATCGCCCGCGGTCACATCTCGCGGGTCTGAGGGGTCACTACTGCGTCGGTGCACCGCGCACCGCACCCCTGTGGAAGGAACGCCATGACCTCACCGATCGAGACCCTTCGCCGTGACTTCGGCGGCGACATCATCGAACCGGGCGACGCCGAGTACGCGGCGGTCGGCCGCTCGAAGCTGGCCGCGGGGAGCCCCGCCTACGTCTTGCGCCCCGGCACCGTCGACGACGTACGGTCCGCGGTCCGGTTCGCCGCCGGGTCCGGCACGAGGCTGTCCGTGCGGGGCGGCGGCCACAGCTTCGCCGGGTTCGGCACCAACGACGGCGGTGTCGTCATCGACCTGAGCCTGCTCGCGACCGTGGAGGTCGTCGATCGCGAGCGCCACCTCGTGCGGATCGGCGGCGGCGCCCACTGGGGCCAGGTCGCGGAGGCGCTGGCCCCGTACGGCCTGGCGATCTCCGCGGGCGACACCAAGAGCGTCGGCGTGGGCGGGCTGACGCTGAGCGGCGGCATCGGCTGGAAGGTCCGGCGGTACGGCCTGGCCCTGGACAGCGTGGTCGCCGCCGAGATCGTCACCGCCGACGGCGAGGTCCTCACCGCGAGCGCCGAGGAGAACCCTGAGCTGTTCTGGGCGATCCGTGGTGGCGGCGGCAACTTCGGCGTCGTGACGTCCTTCGAGTTCGAGGCGCACCCGACCACGGAGGTCGTCTTCGGCAAGGTCACGTTCCCGCAGGCCGAGGCCGTCGATGTGCTCCAGGGCTGGGCGGACTACCTGCGCACCGCGCCGGAGGAGGTCACGTCGATCGCGAACCTCGCCAACCCGCTGGCCGGCGGCCCGGAGGCGCCGGTGGAGATCCACGTCGCGTTCGACGGCGACGACCCGGAGGCGGCCGCCCGCGCGCTCGCCCCGATCCGCGCGCTCGGCACCGTCCTGGACGACGACGTCGCGCCGCACGCCTACGCGGACATCCTCGTGGAGGGCGGGTCCCCGCCGCCCGGCATCGAGGTGCTCGCCCACGACGGCTTCGTCGAGCGGGAGTCGGTGGCGGAGGTCCTGCAGATCCTGGCCGAGATCGGGACGTCGCCCGGGTCGCCGTCGATCGCGATCCGCAGCGTGGGTGGTGCCGTTGCCCGGGTTCCCGGCGACGCCACCGCTTACGCGCACCGGCAGGCGGAGCTGATGGTCGCCACCCTGGTGGGCGGTCCGATGCCCGTCGTCGAGGCCGCGCGCGCCGGCCTGGACGCGATCTGGGAGAAGCTCGGCCCGCACGTCAGCGGCGCCTACGCCAACTTCCTCACGGCAGCCACGGTCGACGACGTGGCCGCTGTCTACCCGGCGGCCACGTACGAGCGCCTGGCGGAGGTCAAGCGGCGGTACGACCCGCACAACATCTTCGCGCACAACCACAACGTCCGGCCGAAGTAGGGGATCGGGGCGAACGCGGGCGTCGCCTCTGGTCGGGGCGGCGCTCGCGTAGGGCGGCTTCTCGCGCAGGTGGACCCGCACTTCGTGTCGATGAGAGGTGTTCCATGGGTGGCGCGTCGGGCAGGAGGTAGTTGATCCCGTGTCCGGTCCTGGGGTTCCCTGCGCTATCTGCCCTCTTCTCCGACGCTCGACCGGGTGTCCACCCCTACTGACATTCAAGGCCCGGGCCCTGCCACGTTGTCAACCGTGGCGTTCCTTCGCCAGGAGGACCACGGCTACGACAACGCCTGCGATCCCGATGAACGGGGCAGCGAGTCCGGCGTAAGGAAGGCTCGATGAGAACGTCGAGAAATCCCACAGGCCATGCAGGACCATTGCGGGGACCAGCGACCCCGTCGAGCGGAACGCCAGGTAGTAGACGGAGCCAAGTCCGAACTGGATGAGGACCTGAAGGAACGCGAGCGAACCGATACCGAAGAAGAAGTTGGGCAGGTGCAGCAGCGCGAACAGAGTGGTGGAGAAGAACCAGACACCCACTTCCCCAAATCGACTGCGCAACGCGACGAAGAGCTGACCGCGTGCGGCCACTTCTTCGTTGAACCCAACCAGGACGCTGCCGACGAGGAGGAGGATCCACATCGTCGTCGTCACTCTGGAGAACTCACCGAACACCAGATTGAGGATCGCGGCCGCGGCCATGATTGCCGGCACCACGGCAGCACCTCTCGGGAGCCGCCTCGTCTCTCGCAGTGTTGGTCGCCACCATCCGAAGATCGAGATGACGATCAAGAGAACGACGAGACCACCGGCGAGGGGTGCCACGTACCATCTCAGCAGGGTTTCCTCGCTCTCCCCGACGCGGGCGTAGTCGATTCCGTTGACGACCCAGATGGCGTAGAAGGCCGCGAGGTAGGCGACAAATACCGAGAGGCCCAGCCAGACCCGAGGACGGACGCGCAAGGTCGTCGTGCCAGAGTTCTTGTGCATGGTTGCAGCGAAAACCATGTTGCCCGCACAGGGTCAAGTCGGAGGCCTCCTGCGCTACACGCCGACGACGAACGTCAGCGCGGCCCACATCGATACCGTCGAAGCCGTCGTCCAGAGGACGATCGCCACGCCCTGCCACAGCAGCACCCAGCCCCGTGGCGTTCCGCCGGCGACGAGTAGCGCCGACGTGAACTGGGTGGGAATCGCCAGCGGGCCGAGGATGCTCGCTCCAGGCACGCCGAATCGCACGAGCCACCTCTTGAACTTCCGCTGTCCCTTCGACTCGGGCTTGGCAGGACCACGCACACCCTTCCGATCCATCACTGCTGTACGTGCCCGGGAGCTGAGGGACACCACGAGCAGCACGCAGATGAAGTTGCCTGATGCGGCAGCTACAGCCGCGATGACTGGATTGAGCCCGCCAGCGACGCCGATCAGCGCCGCGACCTCCCCCTCGATGAACGGAACCGCGGCGGCGAGCATGAGGACAAGCGGCTGGACGATCTCAGGCACCTGAGACACAAGCTCCTGGAAATTCCCGACAAGCTCCTCGATGGCGGTCATTGAAGCGTTCCTCTCTACGGTCGGCGCGGTTCGCCGACAACCACACGTAGTAGAGGTTGTGTTCCCGGAACATGGTCAAGCCTGCCGGGGAAGAGGGGCAGCCGCCTCGATGTTCCCTCTTCCACGTCAGACAACGGTTGACCGTGTGGCAGGGACATGGTGTGTCCTGCAGATCACTCGGACGAGGAGAAGCGGAGAGGACGAGACATGCCATGGAGCACTCGCGAGCTGGCAGAGCTGGCGGGAACAACGGTGAACACGGTTCGGCACTATCACCGGGTCGGGCTGCTCGACGAACCTGAGCGTCGCTACAACGGATACAAGCTGTACGGGGTCGGGCACCTGGTGAGTCTCCTTCGGATCCG
Organism: Promicromonospora sp. CA-289599; assembly: GCF_050936155.1. Classification (NCBI taxonomy): domain Bacteria; kingdom Bacillati; phylum Actinomycetota; class Actinomycetes; order Micrococcales; family Promicromonosporaceae; genus Promicromonospora; species Promicromonospora sp. CA-289599. Next base: position 6,089,413 of record NZ_JBNJNI010000001.1, on the reverse strand, counting down.
ACGCCTCGCCGACCTGGGCCTTCCGCTCTCGGGGATCGGCGATGTCAGCGCAGGAGCCGATCGCGTACCGGACGCTCTCCGTGACCTCGACGCCGAGCTCCGAGCTCACATCGAACGCCTGACGAAGGCGCGGGAAGACATCGCCGCGATCCTCCGTGAACAGTCACCGGCGCACACACCTGCCGGGTTCGCTTCCGTGGCATCGAGGCTGTCCGAAGCTGATAGCTCGATGATCCACATCTACACGCAGCTGTACGACGAGGAAGCGCTCGCCGACGTTCAGAAGATGGCTGAGGCTGACACCGAAGGTCTCAGCGCTGACATCGACCAGCTTCCGGCCGACGCGGACGAGGAGACACGGCGGGCACTCGCCGAGAGACTCGCGAAGACTCTTGCGCAGAATCTCATCGACTATCCGTGGTTGACCGACCCCGCCGCACACCTCTCCAAGAGCGGACTCGTCACGGCGGAGACGTTCGTGGAGGCGGTGACGGAGCTGTACAACCCAGCGCAGCTGGATGTCCTCGTCCGTGCCAACGCGCTCGCACGCGAGCAACTGCCCGGTGGGCCGGCAGAGCAACCGTCCGAGAGCAGTTGACTGTGTTCCGACGACAGGCCCTTGGATGGCACCAGACGGCCGCAGGGACCGACTTGAACACGCAGACGGCCTGACACCGATCAAGGGTGAGGAAGGGATCGAGCAAATGACCGAGCAACAGCGACCCGAGCGGGTGAATGCCTCGAGCGACTCGGAAGAGCCTGCCACGCTCCGGGACCGGACCTTGGTGGAGGACCTGCTCCTGCTTCTCTTCCAGCCGAGTTCCGGTCGCCAGGGAGATGCGGGGAACATCGCCGGCGAGACCACGCTCTACTGGGTCCTCGCCGGCGCGGTGCTCGCGGAGCTAGGGCTCCGCGGCCACGTCCGAACCGGAACCACGCGGATCGGCACGATGACCGTAGAGGCTGTCGCCGACAACCCTCCGTCCGACGACCTGCTTCGTTCGAGCTGGGAGTATGTCGCTCGCACGTCGCGAAGCGTGCAGACGGTCCTCGCTGCGACGGGACCCGCCTTGCGCGAACCGGTGCTGGACCGACTCGTCGAGCGTGGTGACCTCCACCGCCGCACGCGGAAGGCGCTCGGCCTGTTCCAGACCTCAGTGCTCCAGCAGGGGGACACCGGGCGCCGTGACGGCCTACTCGCTGAGGTCCGTGCTGTGCTCGTCGACGGCGCGGAGCCCACGGAACGCACCGCGGCGCTGACAGCGCTCCTTTATGGCAGCGGAACACTGCCTCAGTTCGACCGCGACATCCCGTGGACCTCTCCCGTCATCGCCCGCGCCGAAGAACTCAAGGACGGCAACTGGGGAGCGGAGGCTGCGGCCAAGGCCGTGGCACGCACCGTGACCGCGACCATCGTGAACAACGTCATCGTCGCCGCGGCTGTGCTACCTCGCGGATAGCGCGACAAGGAAGGAAGACAAGGAACACATCGTGGAAATGACTGCGCAGGCAGCTCCTCGCAAGCCCGGTCCAGGTCCCTCGCGGCGCTCCGCCTGGTTCTGGGCGCCGCTCGTCCTCCTGGTCGCACTCGTGCTGGTGCTCGGCTGGCTGAACAAGACGCCGTGGTGGGGCTGGGGCCTGGTCGCGGTGCTCCTGGTCGCGCTGGTGTTCTCCGCCCCTCGGTGGCTGCGGCGTGGGGTCGTGCTCCGGGTGGGGGCGTGGCTGGTGGCAGGCGCCGTCGTGGCCGGAACAGTCGTGCTCGCCCATCCGGGACCGCAGTTCAGGGTGGCAGGCGGTGCAGAACGGGAGGCGACGCAGCCGGTCGAGACGGCGGAAGGTCCGGTGACCGGCGTGCGCAACGATGCAGGCACGGTCGAGATCTTCGCGGGGGTGCCCTATGCCCAGCCTCCGGTCGGTGAACTGCGGTGGCGGGCGCCGCGCCCCCTGGAGCCGCGGTCCAGCGTGCTCGTTGCCGACCGCTTCTCGGCGGCGCCCGTGCAGGCCACCACGACCTTCGCCAGCAGGGCGTTGTCCCGGACCCTCGACATCCCGCTGGAGGACACGTTCCTCAACCCCTACCCGGTCAGCGAGGACAGCCTCTACCTCAACATCTGGCGTGCCACGCGGCCCGCGTCCACCGAGCTGCCCGTACTCGTCTATGTCCCTGGCGGCGGCTTCGCCACCGGATCGGGTGCCCTGCCCCTGTACGACGGCGAGGCGCTGGCTTCCACCGGAGAAGCGATCGTGATCACGATCAACTACCGGCTGGGCGTCATGGGGTTCCTCTCCCACCCGGAGCTGGCCGCCGAGTCGTCCTACGGCGCATCGGGCAACTACGGGATCCTGGACCAGATCGCAGCTCTGGAGTGGGTGCGGCAGAACATCGCCGCCTTCGGTGGCGATGCTGACCGGGTGACGGTCGCCGGCGAGTCAGCGGGCGGCGAGAGCGTGTGCATCCTGGGGGCAACGCCCCTCGCCGATGGGCTGTTCGACGGCATCATCGGTAGCAGCGGCGCCTGCATGGGCACCGAGGGGAACACCGAGGACGGCGACCAGAGCGACTCGCGTTCGGTCGCGGAGGATGCCGGCGAGCGTCTGGCCCAGGAGCTCGGGGTGGACACGGTGGCCCAGCTGCGGGGGCTGCCCGTCGACCGGATCACGGAGGCCGCCACGGCCGTCGGACCGCACTGGCGGCCTTCCGTCGACGGGCATGTCCTGGACCGCAGCCCGGCGGACATCTACGCGGCGGGCGACCAGCTCGACGTCCCGACGATGGTGGGCAGCAACGCGGACGAGGACTCCCTGATCCGGGCCTTCCCTCCGGAGCCGATGACCCCCGAGGAGTACCGCGCGACCGCACGGCAGGACCACGGCGACGAGGTGGAGACCTACCTCGACCTGTACCCCGGCGGGACCGAGGAGCAGGTGCTCGACTCGATGCTGCAGGCGCAGGCCGACCGCGTGTTCACGCGCGCGATGTACCGCTGGGCACGGCTGCAGACGCAGAGCGGCCAGGCGCCCGCCTACCTGTACTTCTTCACGCACACCCCGCCTGACGAGGGCCTGGAGGAGTACGGGGCGTACCACGGCGCGGAGGTCATGTACGCCTTCGACAACCTGGGCGCCGACGGAGCGGCGGAGTACGGCGAGGCGGACCATGTGCTGCGTGACCAGCTCAGCGGCTACTGGCTGAACTTCGTCCGGACAGGTGACCCCAACGGGGCTGGGCTGCCCGTATGGTCCACGTTCACCGACGCCCCGGAACAGGTCATGCAGCTTGGCGTCCCCAGCGGGATGACGTCCCGTCCACGGCCCGTGGCGATCGACTACTGGATGAGCTATCGGGGACCGATCGCCTGATGGCATGACATGGACTCATGACGGAGTGCTGGCGCGCTACGCCGCTCAGTCGTCGAAATCGAACCCGTCCGCGTCGGCCGCAGTGACCAGGCTTCGCATCTTGTCGCCGTCCGTGGCGACGGCGTCCAGCAGCTCGCCCAATGCTTCGAGCGCGGCTCGGTCCTCGCTGTAGGCGCAGAACGTGTCGCCCTCCGGGTCGTACTCGAACCGGCTCTCGAGCGAAGGAGCCTCGGTAGCGACGAGCCTGCGCGCGACGCCCTCCCAGAAGTATCCGTTCGGCTCGTGCTCAAGTTCCTCGACCAGTGCGTCGACCGGCGTCGTCCCTGCGTTCAGCAGCAACGAGAACTTCCCGGGGGTGGTCTCTACCAGCTTCGATACCGTCATGTGCCGGAACCTAGCACCGGTGACCGACACTGCCGCACTGGACGATCGGACGCTGCTTCATCGCAGCTAGAACGCGAGCACCAGGACCGTCGCGCCGTAGGCCAGGACCAGTCCGATGCCTTCGAACCCGACCCTGCCTGGTCCGCGGTTCTGGCGGACGAGGAGCCCGGCAACGACGACAACGGTCATCAGGACGCTGGCGACCGTGAGGAAGAGCGAGTCCGGGGTGGCTGCGTGGTAGATCGAGCCGCCGGTGTAGAAGGCGTCGCCGATCGCGACGTTGAGCACGTCGAGCGTGTTGCCGCCCAGGACGGCGGCGATCGCGAGGGTCAGTGCGCCGCGCCGGACGGCCGCGATGGCGGTCACGGTCTCGGGCAGGGCGTTGACGGCGCCCATCAGGACGGCGCCGACGAAGCCCTCGCTCAGCGCGGTTTCGGCCACGATCCGCTCGGCGGCCCAGGCGATCGCAGCGCCGCCTGTTCCGACGACGAGCCCGATGGCGGCGAACTCGGTCCACAGGCCCCGCAGGCGCCGGCCCGGGGCGGTGTTCTCGTCCGCTGTGTCCTGGCGTGTCTGTTCCGTCTTGACCGCGCGCCACATGGGCCGGGCTGCTGAGCGGCGGACCAGGAGAAGTCCCGCGCCGTAGACGGTGACGAGCACCAGGCTGGCCGGGTGGATGGGGCCCAGCATGAGCTCCGGGGAGAAGCTGCCCATGAGGGTGATGGCGAGCATGGCCAGGAGCAGGCAGCCGAAGAGCATGTTGGGCAGGGACGCGGCAGCGTGCTCGAGGTTGGACCTGCGGTAGAAGAGGTCAGCGATGGCGATCGCGAACGTCTGTGCGGCGACGCCGCCGACGGCGTTGGAGTAGGCGAGCTCCGGGTAGCCGTCGGCGGCGGACACCGCGGTCATGACGATGCCGCTGAGCGAGGTGAAGACGCCGAAGAACACGGCGCCGAAGATCGCCTCGCCCCAGCCGGTGCGGTCGGCGAGGACGTCGCCGAGCCCGGCCAGCCGGACGCTGCCCAGCACCGTGATCAAGGCGGCACCGGCGAAGACGAGGATCGCGAGCAGCAGCGGTGTCATCCGGTCCTTTCTGGCTGGCCTACCTCAGCAGCTGATCCGCCACGACCGACAGTCGTACCTGGTTCCCGTCGACAGCGGCGATCTGGTCTGCTTCGACGTAGCGGTGTCCGGAGAAGAGTCCGCTGGCGTCGATCCGGACGTACCCCAGGCGGACGAGACGCTCCTGCGCCTGCTGGGTCATCTCGCTGTCGCCGCGAAATGCTTCGGCGATCCACACGACCGGGCCACCGGGCTGGTCGGGCGACTGGCCGGTGCCGGTGACAGCACCTGCGTCGGCCATGTGGACCTCATCGACGGTCCCGACGGTCTCACCGCCGGCATCGATGACGGTCATCCCCTCGGTGACCTCGCGGATCGGTCCCGTCGGTCCTGTGAACTCGGTCATGGTCATTCCCTTCGTCGCCTTCCCTGAACATCGATGCTGCCCTGTCGCATGCGAGCTCGCACCTGACCAGCGGAACCCCTGTTCGTTGCCTCGGTCGCCATGAGCGGGGGCTACAAGGTTTCTGCATGTTTCCTGCAAGGCCCGCTCGGCATGGTGATACCTGCCGCTGCGGACACGGTCGCCGTCCTCCACCACAACTGGTAGCAAAGCCGGTCCCGCTTCCGCCGAGGCACTCGAGCTCTGCCGAAAGCAGAGCGGGAAGCGGCTACGACACGGTGGAGCTGAGATGAAGAAGAGATCGTCCCCCCGCGCGTCAATGAAGAGGGCGGTGGTTGCCGCCGCGGGCATCTTGCTGGCCGCCCCTCTGCTTGCCGCACCGGCGGCGGCCGTTGTCGGTACCGCGGACGGGAACGCGGCGTACGCGTTCACCGCACGACTCGACATCGGCGACAGCGAGCGGGCCTGCAGCGGCGCGCTCGTCTCGGACCGCTGGATCCTCACGGCGGCGAGCTGCTTCGTGGACGACCCGGCCGCGGGTATCGGCGTGCCGGACGGCCCTCCCGAGCTCCCGACGGTCGCCACCATCGGCCGGGTAGACCTGACGAGCAGCGCCGGCCAGGAGCGCAAGGTCATCGAGCTCGTCCCGCACGAGACACGGGATCTCGTCGTGGCGCGGCTCGATCGGGCGGTCGACGGCATCGACCCGGTGGCGATCGCGTCGTCGGCGCCTACGAGGGCAGACGAGCTCCTGCTCGCCGGATTCGGTCGTACGGCGACCGAGTGGGCACCCCTGGCCCTGCACACCGGGGCGTTCGGCGTGGACGCTGTCGCGGGCAGCGAGATCACGATCTCCGGGAACGACGGCGCCTCGGTCTGCGCCGGAGACACCGGTGCGCCCGTCCTGCGGGGCGGCGAGCTCGTCGCGGTCGCCAGCAGGTCCTGGCAGGCCGGCTGCTGGGGGGTAGACCCGGACGAGACCCGGAACACCGCGATCGGCGTCCGGGCCGACGACGTGACCGGCTGGATCACCGACGCGTTGGACAAGCCGAGGATCGTCGACTTCAACTGCGACGGTGTGCGCGACCTCGCGATCGCGGACCCTGAGGCGACCGTAGGCGGTCTTGCCCGGGCCGGCGCGGTTCGGATCATCTACGGGGGTTCCGGGGACACGATGCTGATCACTCAGGCATCACCTGGCGTAGCCGGGAATCCCGAGCCCAACGACCGGTTCGGCTACAGCCTCGCGACCTTCGACAAGAACCAGGACGGGTGCACGGACCTGGTGGTCGGGACACCGTACGAACATCTGGACGGCGCGAGCGATGCCGGGTGGGTGGAGATCATCCACGGCTCGCGGGAGGGCCTGACCAACGGGCCGGCGGATGTCACGTATGCGCAGGGGCAAGGGGAGGGCTCGCTCGGCGTGTCCGCTCCTGAGGCCGGGGACCTGCTGGGTTACTCCGTGGCGGCCGGGCACGCACGTGACGGGACGCCGTGGCTGGTGATGGGCGTACCGGGTGAGAGCCTGGGTTCCACCGCTACCGCCGGAATGATCCTCTACAGCCTGGGATCGATGGCTCCGCGGGCCGTCCACCAGGATGTCGAAGGCGTCGAAGGCGGGGTCGAGGCGGGTGACCGGTTCGGGCAGGTCGTCACGGGCGACAGCCACTTCTTCGCCGTAGGGGTGCCGTACGAGTCCATCGGTAGTGATGCTGACTCGGGTCTCGTGCACGTGTTCGAGCACCGTCTCAACAGCGAGGGCCGGCCCGTGCAGTTCATGGCGATCCAGCAGAACACCGCCGGTGTCAGTGGAGCGTCGGAGCCCGGGGACGAGTTCGGTGGCGCGCTCGACATGACGGAGTATCGCCCCTCGGGCGCTGCGTCGCCAACCGATTCGCTCCTGGCCGTCGGAGCGCCAGGAGAGTCGCTCGTCCATCCGGAGAACGGCGGCGACCGCGACGGCGCGGGGCGGGTCGCGACGTTCCACCTGCGGTCGAGTGGTGGCTGGGCCCAGGTCGGCGACGTCGGTCAAGACGTCGAGGGCGTGTCCGGCGGGCCGGAGCAGAACGATCACTTCGGTGCGTCCGTGGTGATCACGAGCACGGATCCGGCAGACGCCTCAGGGGACACGATGGTCCTTGCCGCGGGTGTGCCGGACGAGGACCCGGCTGTTCTTCGCGACACCGGTGCCGTCCAGGTGTTCGCCGGGCTCGACTCGTTCAGGGGGCCGGTCGAGAACCAGTTCTGGCTGGAGCCGGGACGTGGAGGCCTTCCCGGCAGTCCCGGAGCCGGCGAGCGGGTCGGACAAGCCTTGACGGGCACCGACGAGCATCTCTACGTCGGTATGCCCGACGGCCCGTCGAATCACGGATCGGTCCATGCCGTCCCCTGGAGCAACGTGACGGGCGGCACCACGCGAGCCGTGACCACCTACCAGCCCGGTACCGGAGACATCCCGGCGACGGGCGTCGCGTTCGGTTCCTCGATCCAGTGATCTGACGGCGAGCGGTGCGGCCGGGCGATCGGCTGCACCACCTCGCCTGGAAGGAGCAAGTCATGCCACGAACAACTCGCCGGAACTCAGGAGTGACCATGAGATACCTGTCCAGGGCCGGCATCGCCGCGGGGATCACCGCCGCCGCGATCGCCACCTTCCTCGCTGCCCCCGCGATGGCGGACGCGGTGCGGAACGAGGTCGTCGCCGACGACCTCCCACCGTTCGCGGTGGAGACCTTCGACTACCCGCGGTCGGCTGAGATCTTCGAGGAGCAGGGTTTCCTGCTCAAGCGGGGCGACGGCCACATCGTTCTGGCCGAGTGCGGGAGTGAGGAGAACCTTCTGACGCTGCTCGCTCGTGGTCGGGACGACGTGTGCTTCCGGACCACCGGTACCGAGGGTTTCCTGAGCCTGGAGCTCGATTCGGTCTATGGGGTGCGGACCAACGACTCCGACAACACCCATCTCGAGATGACCGCCGAGGGCGCTGAGGTCGAGTACGACATCCCAGCGGACACCTGGGAGGGCGTCGGCGAGGCCGTCGACGGCCGGGAGCACGTCCTTGTCGAGATACGGGTGACGCAGTAGCGCACGTCGCGATCTGTCCGGGTCGCGCGGCGCGGTTCGGCCGTGCCGCACGACCCCACCGAGCACGACTCAGGAAGACGCGGGGCGAGCAGAGAGAGAATCGTGATGCCACAGGATTCACCATGGGTGTTGAACAGACGTCAGATGCTGACCGTTATCGCCGGGGTGGCGGCCGTCGGCGCACTACCCACTTGCACGATCGGCGCCCGCACTGCCTACGCGGCGAGGGGCCCCGTTACTGGGGCCGTCCCAGCAGGCACGGGCCTTCCGGACACCGAACGTGGCCAGGTCGTCCGGGCGTACCGGAAGGGCGGACGTGCTGTCCGTACCGCTGCCGCGGCGGCGCTCGTGGGCAGCGCGGCAGACGTGACGGCGTTCCTCTCCCGGACGCTGACCGTGGCCAAGGCCGAGGACCACCGGTTCACGCTCCTGGAGGCACTGGACACGGCGGGCAGGGCGACCCGTGGGGGTATCGGGACTGCGTTGTCCGGCGGGGGAGCAGCGATCGAGACCTTCCTGCAGGGCGGGTTCGAGACCGCGGTGCACGAGGATCTCGAGGTGGCCGTCACGACGGTCATGGCCCACGGCGGTCCCGCGGTGCGACGCGAGGCATCCGCGGCGCTGCAAGCAGAGTCGACGTTCGAGCTTCGTGCCTTCCTGAGCGACCGGCAGTACGCCGCCCAGGACGAGGACGACCGTCTTGAGGTGATGTCGATACTTACGACGGCGTCACCGGAGGTGCGCGAGTACGCCGAGCGAGCTCTGGACGACGGCACACCCAGGGCGATCCGGTGGTTCCTGGCATCGGGCCAGCACATCGCCCGGGCGCGGGACGAGGAGTCGGCGACGATCGAGCAGCTGGTCGAGGTCGTGGAGGCAGAGGGACGACGCGCGGCGCGGAAGACTGACGAGGCTGTCGAGATGTCGAGCCAGGCGGTCGAGGCTGCCGAGAAGGCGAAGGCCGCCGCGCTGGAGGCGAAGGCCGAGGCCGAGGCCGCAGAGCGCGACGTCGAACGTTCGGCCCGGGCGGCGAACCAGGCGGCGCAGGCTGCCAGGGGCGCTGCCGCGGCCGCGTCGACGGCAGTGCAGGCATCGCGGACGGCGCAGGCGGCTGCTCAGCGTTCGGTGGCTGCCGCGCAGGCGGCGGCCGCAGCGGCGGCATCGGCGGGGCGCGCTGCGGCACGTGCGTACGGCGCGGCGATCGCAGCGTCCGGTGATGCCTCGAAGGCGGCGGCAGCCAGGGCCGCAGCCCAGATCGCCCGGCGGATGGTCGACGTCGTCCGCTCGGCCGCGTCGAAGGCCGGGCTCGCAGCGGCGGCGGCCGATCAGGCGGGTGCGGCGGGTGCGGCTGCTGCCAGTTCGGCGAATCACGCGGCTGCTGCCGCCCGGGCGACGGCCGAGGCGGCTGTGGCGGCTGGGGCGGCGCGGTCCGAGGCTGCCGCCGCTCAGCAGGCCGCTGCCGTGGCCGAGGCTGCGGCTGCCAGGGCGACTCAGGCCGCGAACAGGTCGCAGGCGCTGGCCGGACAGGCGGCCGCTGCCGCCCGTGTCGCGCAAAGAGCGGCCACCAGCGCTGCCGACCATGCCGAGAATGCGGCCGATGCCGCGGAGGAAGCGGCTGATCACGCCGGCGAGGCGGTTGACTACGCCAACCGGTCCACGCTTGCCGCCAGAGCGGCTGTCGAGGCGGCGAACGCGGCTGCCGACGCGGTCGCCGAGGCAGGCGACGTCGAGCAGGCGGCTCGCGAGGCCGAGCTCGCCCGCCTGACCGAACAGACCGAAGAGGCGATCGAGCTGGCCCGCCTGCGGGCTGACACGGAGACCGGTGAGCGCGAGCGTGCCAACCGGGAGCGGACGCAGGAGGCTCGGCTGTCCGAAGAGATCCGGACACTCCTCAGCTCCGCGGAGTCGGCGCTGCGGGACGGTGCGGTCGAGCAAGCCGCGGTGACCGGGCGCCAGGCAGCGGCCCAGCTCGTCGACCGGTCCGGTACCTGGACCCGGGAAGCGGCGGAGTTCGCGCTGGCAGGCTCGGACGAGGACGTCGTCCACTGGATCGAGGCCGACCGCGTCATCGCTCTGCAGCAGGACAACGCCGAGAACGTCGCCGCGACAGCTGCGGTGTCCACGAAGCGTGTGGCCACAGCGGCTGCGAGAGCCCTCCAGTCGGGGGACCCCGCGACGATCAGGTCGTTCCTCGACCACGGTGCCGTCGTCGCGGCCAAGGACGACAACCGGGTCGAGGTGTTCACGATCCTGGCCAGCGACAGCACCGGTCCCGCGGTCCGGCGCGCCGCCGAGGCTGCCCTTGAACGGGGGACTGCCGAGGCCCTGCACGTCTTCTTGAACGTCGAACTGGCCGCTGCCGTACGGGAGGACGACCGAGTGGCGGCTGCCACCCTTCTGGCGAACGGCGGCCCCTATGTCAAGGCGGCGGCCCAGATCGCGCTCGAGGGCGACACGCACATGCTTCACGAGTTCATCCGGACCACGCAGCACGACTTCGCACGGATCGACCACGATCACGCCACGCACATCAGCGCAGTCCGCGCGTCGATCGCGCGTGCGGCCAAGATCGCCGCGGACGCACAGGAGGACGCGGCACGAGCCTCCGAGGCGGCGGCCATCGCACGCCGCGCCGCCGCCGAAGCCGCCGAGTGGGCCGATCGTGCTGCTGGCTACGCGGCCGACGCCGCCCAGTCCGCTCGGGAGGCGCGAGACAACGCCACGGCCGCCGAGCGATCCGCAGCCGACGCGGCGCGATCCGCCGAGACCGCACGTCAGGCAGCCGCCGCGGCGCGCCAGGCGAGCAAGGTGGCCAGGCACGCGACGACTCGCGCCGTGCGGTCAGCCACGATGGCCGCCTCCTACGCCCTCGACGCCCAGGCCTCGGCGACGGTTGCCCGGAACGCGGCCCTCGCGGCGGGCATGGATGCGAGAGCCGCCGCCCAGGCCGCGTTCGAAGCTCGGACTCTCGCCATCGAGGCCGCACTGCGCGAGGCGGCCCAGGCTGCGGCGGACAACGCGACCGTCCCTGTCGGGGACGGCGAGGACGACCTCCCGCCCGGGGCGGAAAGCTGCCTGACGCCGTTCGGTGATCCCTTGCAGTCGGGCAACGACTTCAACCCGTGGGAGCTGGGATGGGACTGGCTCAACGGCCGCGGTTCCAGGTCGCAGTGCTTCGGTCCGGACGACCCGTTTACCGCGCTCTACCGAGAGGATGACGACACGCAGCGGGTGCTTGCCATAATGCTCGAACTTCAGCGCGGTAACACCGAGTGGGAGTACGAGCTCGGCCGCACCTATGCCTGGGACTACGACCTCGGGGGCTTCGAGGGCATCAGCACCTACCTCGGAGACCTCGGGGCGTGGAACTCGCTCGGGCAGACGGGAAACCTCGCGTACACGTACCTGGGCTCGCACGACGTCAGGATGACTCCCATTCGCGAGAACCCGGACGGCTCCGTGGTCTGGCGATACACCGCGTACAACGAGTCGGACATCGAGTCAGCGACCCATCCGCCCATCATCGGCTACACCGACTGGTGGAGCGACTCAGTCGGTTCGCTGGTCGATGACATCGTCGGCGACTCCGGGCCGATGTCGCGGACGACCCAGGTCATCCAGTTCGAAGTGACCTTGGGCCCGTGATGGGGGAGAAGACAGACGGACGATGGCTCGCCGCAGCTCTGGCCGTTCCCACGATTCGCCTCACCGGACAGCAGAGGGAAATGATGACCACGAAACCCCAGCGCCGCCATGCCCCCGCTGGCGCTGTCACCGCGCTGACCGCCGTCCTGCTGCTGGCGCCCCTGCTCGTGCCGGCCGCCACAGCCGTCGTCGGTGCACCGTCCGACACCGACCATGAGTTCACCGCGCGGCTCGAGATCGGTGACGAGGAGACCGGGCGTGCCTGCTCCGGCGCGCTGGTCGCGACGTCGTGGGTGCTCACGGCCGCGAGCTGCTTCTCCGAGGATCCGGCATCCGGCCTGCCGCCGGTCGCGGGAGCGCCGCCCATGACCACGGTCGCCACGATCGGCCGGACCGACCTGACCACCGACTCGGGGCAGGAGCGCGACGTCGTCGAGCTGGTCCCGCACGAGTCCCGCGACCTCGTCCTGGCTCGCCTGTTCGGGCCGGTGCCGGAGATCGCCCCGGTCGCGGTGGCGTCCGAGCCTCCTGAGGCAGGGACCGAGCTCGTCGTCCCCGGCTACGGCAGGACGGCCACCGAGTGGGCCCCGCTGGAGCGCCACACGGGCACCTTCGTCGTCGACTCCGTGTCGGGCGGAGACATCGCCATCACCGGTCAGGACGGTGCGGCGATCTGCGCCGGTGACGCCGGCGGGCCAGCCCTGCGGGTGACGGCCGACGGTCCAGAGCTCGTCGCGGTGAACAGCCGGTCCTGGCAGGGCGGCTGCTTCGGCAGCGACCCCGCCGAGACCCGCACCGGCGCGGTCGAAGCCCGGGTCGACGACGTATCGGGCTGGATCCAAGAGGTCGTGCAGCGAGAGGAGCCCGAGCCGCCGCCTGCCGCAGCCGCGGGCTGCGCTCCGGCTCGGTGCCTCCCGGACTTCAGCGGCGACAAGCGTGCTGACATCATCGGCGTCGACGCCGACGGCTATCTCTGGCACCACCGCCAGGCCGCGGACGACAGGCTCGGCACCGGCCACCGGTTCGGTCCGGGCTGGGGCACCTGGAAGTTCGTCATGGCCGCGGACTGGAGCGGTGACGGCGCGGACGACGTGGTCGGGGTCGATGCCGGCGACGTCCTCTGGTACTACCCGCACCAGCGGTCCGCCGAGGGCGTGGACTACTTCAGCAGCCGGATCCGGATCGGCACGGGCTGGGGGAACATGACCAAGGTCATGGCCGCTGACTGGACCGGTGACGACCGTGCCGACGTGCTGGCGGTGAACGGTGCGGGTGATCTGCTGCTCTATGTGCACGGAAGCGGCAGCAGCCTGGGCCAGCCGGTCCGGATCGGGCACGGGTGGGACGGTATGCGTCTGGTCACCGCGGACGACGTGACCGGCGACGGCCGAGCCGACGTGCTCGCGGTCGACGCCTCGGGGACGCTCTGGTTGTACCCGCACACCAGCGGCAACAGCTTCGGTGCCCGGACGCAGCTGGCAACGGGATGGGGCGACGTCACGACGATCGTGGCGGCGGACTGGAGCGGCGACGGCACGGCGGACGTCATCGCCCGCAACACCAACGGCGACCTGAATTACTACGCTCACTGGTACAACACGACCCGCGGCCACTACCTCGCCGCACCGGTGAAGGTCAGCCAGGGCTGGGGCACCTGGCACCACATCGGCTGAGCCCGGCGCCGGACGGCCCCACCCTCTCAGGTGGGGCCGTCCGGCGTCAGCGTGCATCTGCCATGAGCGAATCTCCTGGTGGAGGGCGCACTCGCTCGACACGCTGGGTCCATGACGATCGCCGACCACGTTGAAAGCCTCCGCCAGGCCGAGAGGCGCCTGCAGGCCGCCCAGCTCGCGTCCGACGTCGACGCCCTGGACGGCCTGATCGAGGACACGGCTCTGTTCACCGGGCCGGACGGGAGCGTCCTGTCCAAGCGGGACGACCTGCAGGCGCACGCATCCGGCTATCAGGTGATGAGTCGCGTCGAGGAAGAGGACCTCAGGGTGCTCGTGACCGCCGGCACCGGGGTCACCTTGTTCCTCGGCACTCTCGAGGGCACCTTCGGCGGTCAGCTCCTGACTGCCCGGATGCGCTACACCCGGACCTGGACGCACGACGACCGGGCAGGGTGGAAGATCGTCGCAGCGCACGCCACGATCGTCGCCGGATCAAGCTCCGGGGACAGCGGCGGTGTCCTGTGAGCCGATCGTCGTCTGCGCTCGTTCCGCCCGGTAGGCGGTCAGGCAGCCCAGCGCGGCGATCACCGCGAATCCGAGCAGGAGATATCTGGCTGAGTCGGCGTGCGACGGCAGCCCCAGGTTCACCAGGACCCCGCCGATCGCCGAGGCGAGGGCGAGTCCGATCAGCTCGACCGTGTTGACGCCCGCGGCGGCTTTTCCCGCCTCCTCGGGGTCCGGCGAACTGCTCATCGCCGCGACGATGAAGTGCGGGAACGCGAGGCCGATACCGGCTCCGGCGACGAGCAGCCCGGCCATCCAGACTGCGACGGTGGCGATCCCGGCGCCGTCGTACTGGAACAGGCCCGTGACGGCCAGCCCGGCGGCCAGGACCCCCGGCCCGATGATCCGAAGCCGCTTCAGTGTGCGGGGATCGGAGTAGTTCGCGCTGAAGATCATCGTGATCGACCAGCCCAGCGAGACGACGGCGCCGAGGAAGCCGGCGACGACCGGCTCGAGGCCGGCGAGCCGCTGCCCGAACAGCGGCGTGAACGCCTCCGATGCTGTTCCGGTGATGAGGATCGCGATGGTCAGGTAGATCCACTTCAGTGGTGATCCCGGGGCGTAGGTCGACCCGGGGAGCACCTTGACGGCCGCGGTCCTCTCCCGCAGGAGGAAGCCGAACAGCAGCGCCCCCGCCACCGCGATCGCGGCGACGAGCTGGACCCGCACGGTCAGGATCCCTGCCACGCTGATCACCGCGGTCGTGGCTGTCAGCAGCACCAACGATCCGACCGGGACCGAGAGGGGCGTCGCGGAGCGCTGTCCGTGCGGCAGTACCCGGGGCGCGGCTGCGGCCACCACGACTCCCAGGACGGCCAGTACGACGAACGCGTACCGCCAGGCGTCGAACTGCGCGAAGAGACCACCGACCGCAGGGCCGGCGAGTGTTCCTACGCCCCACATCGCTGAGATCAGCGCCGTTGCCTTGGCCCAGAGATGCGCCGGCAGTGCGCTCTGGATCACCGCGTAGCCGAGGCCGGCCAGGAGGCCGCCGCCGAAGCCCTGGATCGCGCGCCCGACGAGGAGGATCTCCATCGTCGGGCTGATCGCACAGACGACCGTGCCCACGACGAAGGGCGACAACCCGATCAGATAGGCCCCCGTCGGGCCTCTGGAGCCCAGGATCTGGCTGACCAGCATCGACGAGATCACCGAGGCGATCATGAAGACCGTGGTGGACCAGGCGTACAGACGCTCGCCGCCGATCTCGCCGATCGCCGTGGGCAGCAGGCTCGTGGTCAGGAAGATGTTGATGGCGTGCAGGGCCACGCCGCCGGCGAGCACGAGCGAGGTTCCGAGATGGGCCGGGCCCAGTAGTTCTCGCCACGTACCGGTACCGGCCTGTTCGACAGTTGTCATGCGGAAGACGGTAAAATCCCAAGTTCACTTGAGGTCAAGCCCAGAACGGAGGGCCGGGTGGCGAAGGATCCTGAGGACAGGCTGTCGGTGGGGGAGGTCGCTCGCCGTACGGGGGTCGCTGTGTCAGCCCTGCACTACTACGAGCAGCTGGGGCTGATCTCGTCCGAGCGCACCGGCGGTAATCAGCGACGCTACCCGCGGTACATGCTGCGGCGGATCTCGTTGATCCTGGTCGCCAAGCGACTCGGCATCCCGTTGGCCGACGTGCAGGAGGTGTTCTCCACCTTGCCGCTGGACACCATCCCCAGTGCGCGTGACTGGCGACGGGTCTCGAAGCAGTGGCACGGCCAGCTGGAGCAGAAGCGACGCGAGATCGAGCGGCTGGAACGTGAGCTGACCGGCTGCATCGGCTGCGGCTGCCTGTCGATGAAGTCCTGTCGGCTGCTCAACGTCGACGACGAGCTGGGCGAGCGGGGGCCGGGACCTCAGCGGCTCGAACCTACGACCTGATCGCCCGGTCCGGTGCGATCCACGAACGACCGATGACTTCCGGCCCGCACCGTCGTCCGCCACATGACTGGTCCGACGAAAGGAACCCATCATGGTCACCACGCTCCGCAGCTTCAGCGGCTTCTCGGTCGACGATCTCGACGCCGCCCGCCACTTCTACCGTGACACCCTCGGCCTGCTCGTGCGGGACAACGCGATGGGCGCGCTCGAGATCGACCTCACCGAGGGGTCGTCCGTGTTCGTCTACGCCAAGGGGGAGGCCCACGCACCGGCGTCGTACACGGTGCTCAACCTCGTGGTGCCGGACATCGACGAGGCGGTGACGGAGCTGGAGGCGGCAGGGGTGAGCCTGATCCGCTACCCTGGGTTCGACCAGGACGAGCACGGCGTCTCACGGAGCACCGACCCGTCCCAGGGCCCCACGATCGGCTGGATCGCTGACACGGCGGGCAACGTCATAGCGCTCATCGAGGACTGAGCCACCGGGGCGGAGCGGACCTGATGCGGATCGGACCCTTGCTCGGCTAGCTTTCCAGTATCGTTCGAGCATCGGTTCGGCGACTCATTCCTGGAAGGTGCCCGTGAGCTCTGCACAGATTCCCGGTGATGTCTCGCTCGGCAAGATCGAGCAGGCGCTGGACGGCGGTGACCGGCCGCCGGTCGGTCGTTACCGCCTCGACCTCGCGACCGGCGAGTGGGCGTGGTCCGACGAGGTGTACGAGATGCACGGCTTCGAGCCGGGCGAGATCGTGCCGACGACGCCGCTGATGCTGTCGCACAAGCACCCGGACGACCGCGGGCGGGTGGACGGCGTCCTGCGGCGTGCCGCCGAGACCGGGCAGACGTTCAGCTCGGTGCACCGCATCCTCGACGCCAAGGGCAAAACCCGGACGCTGGCGGTCACCGGCCAGGGCAAACGGGACTCCGCCACGGGCCGGGTGACCGAGCTGTTCGGCTACTTCATCGACGTCACCGACTCCCACCGTGCGGCGGCGGCGCGGGAGGCGACCGCCTCGATCAAGGCCTCGGACGAGCGGCGGGCCGTGATCGAGCAGGCCAAGGGCGTGCTCATGGTGGTCTACGCCATCGAGGACACGGCGGCGTTCGACCTCCTGCGGGAGGCGTCCAACCGGTCCAACGTCGCGGTGCGGGACATCGCGACCACGCTGGTGAGCCTGTTCTTCGGGCCGGAGGTCACCGACGTCCCGACCCGCGAGGCGATAGAGAAGTTCCTGGCCGACCCCCGGCCGCAGCTGGACGACTGAACTCACATCCACCGATACCCAACCGATCCGGCTCGAGGCGCGTTACAGCAGGTAGAGACGTCTCTCACCGCAGATCGGGGTTCAGTGATGAAGGCTCGTGCACGCCGGACGGTCAGGCCCGCACGCCGGACCGTCAGCAAGATCGTCGTCGCCGCGGCGTCGGCCGTGGCTCTCGTGGCAACGTCCGGCGCGGCGCTCGCGCCCGGCGACGTCGCCGCGCCGGAGCGCACGACGCCGCCGGAGCGGCCCACCACCACGGTCGTCACCCTGGTCACCGGCGACCAGGTAGCCGTCACCGAGCGGGACGGCGCGGACCTCGTCCGGATCCTCCCGGCCGAGCGCCCCGGTGGGGCGCCGGTCGCGTTCCACGAGGTCGCCGGCGAGGAGCGGCACCTGGTCATCCCGACCGATGTCCTCTCGCTCGTCCCGGACAAGCTCGACCGCGACCTGTTCGACGTCAAGCGGCTCGTGGCCGACGGGCGCACGAACGACCTCCCGGTGATCATCCAGGCCAGCGGCAGCGGCGACGCCCGCGCGGCGCGGCCCGACTGGGCGGCGCTCGGCGTCGACACCGAGCGCACGCTGGAGTCCATCGGCGCGGTGGCCGGCGACCTGGAGACGGCGGCGGGGCCCGGCGAGCCGGCGTCGTCCTGGGCACTGCTCCGCGCGCTGGGCGCTGGGCCGGACAGCACCCCCGGCGCCAAGGCCGCGCCGTCCGGCGGCGGGATCGCCAAGGTGTGGCTGGACCGCCGGGTCGATCCGCAGGACGCCGACTCGACGCCGCAGATCGGCGCCCCGCAGGCCTGGGCGGCCGGGCACACCGGCGAGGGCGTGTCGGTGGGCGTCATCGACTCCGGCGTCGACGACGCGCACCCCGACCTGGACGACGGCGTCGTCGCGGCCGCGCGGGACTTCACCGGCTCCGGCGAGGACCCGGACAGCACCACCGACGAGGTCGGGCACGGCACGCACGTGGCCTCGATCATCGCCGGCTCGGGCGAGGCGTCGGACGGCGTGAACCGAGGTGTCGCGCACGGCGCGCGCGTCCTGGACGCCAAGGTGCTCACGTCCGACGGCGGCGACACGTCCTGGGTGATCGACGGGATGGAGTGGGCGGCCGAGCAGGGCGCCGACATCCTCAACCTCTCGCTGGGCCAGCCCGGCAACTACACGGACGGCACCGACCCGGCGTCGCTCGCCGTGGACGCGCTGAGCGAGCAGTACGGCCTGCTCGCCGTCGCCGCCGCGGGCAACGAGGGACCGGAGCACGGCACGATCCCCACCTTCGGTACCGCGTCGAGCGCGCTCACGGTCGCGGCGGTGGGCGACGACGACCGCGTCGCCGGCTTCTCCAGCGTCGGCCCCCGGGCCGACGGCGCCCTCAAGCCTGACATCGCGGCGCCCGGCGTCGGCATCGTGGCGGCGCGCGCCGCAGGCACCACCCTCGACGAGCCGGTCGACGACCTGCACGTCGCGGCCAGCGGCACCTCGATGGCGGCGCCGCACGCGGCGGGTGCCGCCGCCGTCCTGCAGTCCGCCCGCCCCGACCTCACCGGCCAGGAGCTCAAGGACGTGCTCATGGCGTCCACCCAGCACACGCGGCCGAACTCGGTCTGGCAGGAGGGCACGGGCCGGGTCTGGATCCCGCGCGCCCTGCAGCAGAGCGTCACCTCCGACCCGCCGTCCCTCTCGTTCGGCATCCAGCGGTACCCGCAGGACGAGGCGGACCCGATGACCCGCACCGTCACCTACCGCAACCCCGGGAAGGCCGCGGTGGAGCTCGACCTGACGCTCGCGGTGCGGGACGAGGCGGGCGAGCCCGCCCCGGACGGCACGGTCACGGCGTCGGCGACGAGCCTGTCGGTCCCGGCCGGCGGCACCGCGAGCGTCGACCTCACCCTGGACCCGGCCGCCGCGCCACCCGGCGCGTACGGCGGCGGGCTGGTCGCGCGGGCGCCGGGCGGCGTCCAGGTGCGCACCGCCGTCGGGTTCGTCAACGAGAGCGAGAAGTACGACCTGACGATCCGGGCGACCGACGTCGACGGCTCACCGGCGACGTCGGACGACCACCTGGTCCTGCAGAACGCGGCGGACCCGTGGGACCTCATGTGGGTCGAGCCGCGGTTCACGGACGGCGTGGCGACCGTGCGGGTCGACCCCGGCTCGTACTACCTCGCCGGGTTCTTCGAGGCGCGCGAGCCGGGCTCGTCCTGGCCGAGGGCCGTCACGGCGATGTCCGACCCGCTGGTGCAGGTGGACGGGAGCACGACCATCGAGCTGGAAGCGCGCGACGCCCGCCCCCTGGACGTCCACACGCACCGGGTGACGGACGACGCCGGCAAGAAGCTCCTCTTCTACCGGCTCGTGGACGGCCAGTACAACGGCACGGTGAGCGCCGAGTACGGCGGGTATGCCGACGACGTCGCCGCGCCGGACTTCTACGTGCTGCCGACCGAGCGGGTGGGCGAGGGGGTCGAGTTCGAGTTCGTGTCCGCGACCCAGCAGCGTCAGCCGGTGCTCCAGGTCACCGCCGACCGTGGTGCGGGCGACGTGCCCGCCACCGCCGTGCCCGGGTCCGAGCCGGTGACCGGCACGAGGCAGGTGCGGCTGGTCGACGCGGGCGCCGGTTCCGCGGCGGAGCTGGCCGCCGCGGGAGCGCGGGGCCGGTTCGCGCTGGTGAGCCAGGGCGACGTCGTGGCGCAGGCCGCCGCCGCCGAGGCCGCCGGCGCGGCGGGACTGCTGGTCCGCGGCGACGGGCTCGGCACGGTTCCGGGCGTGGTCGACGGCGCGGGCATCCCGGTGCTCGCCACCGACCGGGAGACCGGCGACCGCCTCCGCGACGAGCTGGGCAGCCGCCCGGTGAAGCTGCGCGTCCTCGGCCGCGACCAGGCGGCCTACACCTACGACACGGTGGTCGAGCGGAAGGGGCAGGTGCCCGACGAGGACCTCGTCCTGCGCGCCGGGCCCCGCAACCTCGCGACGCTCGACATGGACTACCGCGCGATGGGTGCCGAGGGGCAGGTCCAGGTGACGCCCGTCATCGAGCGGGCCGGCCGCTCTGCGATCTTCGGCCTCATGAACCAGCTCGTCGCGCCGCTGGACCGGACCGAGTACGTGACCGCCGCCGAGGGCGTCCGCTGGTACCACGAGGTGATGCCGCGGTACAGCGACGCGCGGCTGGCGAGCGGGTTCGCCTCGGAGATCCGCGCGTTCCAGCCGGGGGACACCGCGGCCGAGGTCTGGCTCGCCCAGGTGCACCATGGCGGGTTCACGCCGCCGGGCGTGGCCGGGTACGGCGAGTTCGGCGGGGCGTCCGCCGTCCGGGAATGGGACTCGTTCGCGTTCGAGCTGCCGTTCTGGGTCGACGACGCGGGGCACTCGGTGCCGGTCGCCCTGCCGTGGGAGGAGGAGGCCGAGGTCCGGTTCCGGCTGTGGCAGGACGGCAAGCTGGTGTTCGAGAACGACCACACCTCCGGTTACGTCTTCGACCTGCCGGCCGAGCCGAAGCGGTACCGGATGCGGGCCGACGTCGCGCGGTCCACGCCCTGGTGGCAGCTGTCCACCCGGGTGGCGACCGAGTGGCGGTTCACCTCGGGCTTCGCGGACGACCGCGTGGTGCTGCCGCTGCTGCAGATCGACTACGGGCTGTCCCTCGACGACCGCAACCGCGGTGACCTCCGCGAGGTGCTCAGTCTGTCGGCCGCTCAGCAGGCCGGCTCCACGCCGTCGGCGGTGGAGGAGATGAAGCTCTGGGCGTCGGCCGACGACGGGAAGACCTGGAAGCCGGTGGCAGTCGCCTCCGGTGGCGGTGCGCACGACGGCGCGGACGAGTTCACCGCGACCGTGCGGGTGCCCCGCGGCACCGAGTACGTCTCGCTGCGGGCCGAGGCGCGGGACGCCGCGGGCTCGACGGTCAGGGAGACGGTGATCCGGGCGTACGCCGTCGGCGGTCAGAGCTGACCGACGGCTTCCGGCCGGGCGACGTCGCCGCGTGCGAGTGGGACGGGTCCGGGTGAGCCTTGAGGGACCGAGAGAAGGGTGAGCTGATGAGCGCCGGAGACAAGGTCCAGAACGCAGCCGAGAAGGCCACGGGCAAGGCGAAGGAGACCGTCGGGGACGCCACCGACAACGAGGAGCTCGTTGCCGAGGGCCGGGCCGACCAGGCCAAGGCCGACCTGAAGGACGCGGGGGAGAACATCAAGGACGCCGCGCAGGACGCGAAGGACGCACTCGACAGATAGACGCCTTCGACAGGTAGTGGTTCTACGGGGCGAGGCCGCGACGCGCGGCCTCGCCCCGTGCTTGTCGTCGCGCGGGCCGGCTACGCGACGAAGGCGTACCACCCGGACCCGACCCGCACCACCACCGCGCCGTCCTCGACGGACACGGCCGCGATGCCCTCCGGAGGCGTCCCTGCGAGCGACAGCCGGCGTCCCCGCTCGGTGACGGCCTCGGGATCACGCGCGGGGACCCGAACGGTCGCCGTCGACCCGACAGGGACCGTCACGCCCAGCGTGAGGCTGCCGCCCGTACGGCGCCACTCGCTGGAGACCGTGCCGTACGGCGTCCGGATGCCGGCCCGCGCCGACTCCAGGTGCTCGGTGACCGCGGGCGCGATCGTGATGTCCCGGTAGCCGGTCTCGGGTGACGCCTGGATGCCGGCGACGTGCTGGTAGAACCAGTCGTCGACGGTGCCGAGGAAGTAGTGCCCGTAGGAGCGCGCCTCCAGCGACCAGTGCTCCCACATCGAGGTCGCGCCGTTCTCGATCATGTAGCCCCAGCTCGGGTAGCCGGTCTGCACGGCGAGCTCGTAGGCGACGTCGGCGTACCCGTGCTGGGTCAGCGCCGGCAGCAGCCACTTGGTGCCGAGCACACCCGTGTTGAGCTTGGTGCCCTTGGCACGCACATCGGCCACGATGCCGTCCACCACGCGCTGCGTCGTGGCGGCGTCGGGCACGAGGCCGAAGGCCACGGCGAGCACGTTGTGCGTCTGCCGGTAGCCACGGTCCCCGGTCCCGCGGTACCGCCCCGCGGTGGCGTCGAGGAAGGCGTCGTTGAACGCGGCCCGGATCGTCGCCGCGTTCCGGGCGAAGTGCTCGACGTCGGCCGCCTTGCCCAGGAACCCGGCGCTGCGCCGCATGAACACGGTCATGGAGTAGAGGAAGGCCGTGGCCGAGACCCGCAGGTCCTCGGGCGCGTTGCCGCCCGCGGGGCTCGCCTCGGGGCTGACCCAGTCGCCGAGCCGCGCGTCGGGGACGATGCCGCCCTGGGACCGGTCGAGCTCGAGGTCGACGTACCGCTTCATGCCGTCGTAGCACTCGGCCAGGACCCGCTTGTCGCCGCCGTACTGGTAGAGCCACCAGGGGATCATCACGTAGGCCGCGTGCCACGGCGGGCACACGCCCCACTCGCCCCAGCTCCCGGAGCTGGGCGCGATGACGAGCGGCCGGCCCTGGGCGTCGCGCGTCTCGTGCACGTCGCGCAGCCACTTGGCGAACAGCTCGTGCACGTCGAGGTTCGTCAGGAACATCTCGGCGCCGACGGCGGCGTCGCCGGTCCAGCCGTTCTTCTCGAACATCGGCGTGTCCGTCGGGATGCCGTGGATGTTGTTCTTGAGCGTGTCGACGACGGCGCGGTGGGTCCGGTTCATGATCTCGCTGGAGCTCTCGAACATCCCGGTCTCGGCGGCGGCCGTGTGCACGACCTTCGCGGTGAAGGCCGCCAGGGGAGGGGGCCCGTCCTGCGGCCAGCCGGTGACCTCGAGGTACTGGAAGCCCTTGTAGGAGAACCGGGGCTCCCACGTCTCGGGCCGGCCGGTGCCGGCCAAGGTGAAGCGGTCGGTCTGGAACCCGGCCTGGAACCCGCCGTTGTTGCTCAGGTTGACGCGCCCGGAGTCGGTCAGCTTCTCGCCGTGGGCGGCGCGGACCGTCGTCCCGGCGGGCCCGGTCACGGTGTACGCCACCCAGCCCGCGATCACCCGGGGGAACTTCACGACGTACACGCCCGGCTCCGGCTTGGTGACCTCGACGGCGGGCAGTGACTCGATGACCTCGATCGGCTGCTGGCGCTGGTTGACCAGCACACCCCGCGGGCCGGGAGCCACGGAGGCGGGCGCCCACCCGCCGTCGTCGAACCCTGCGCTGTCCCAGCCGGGCAGGGCCCGGCGTGCGTCGTAGGCCTCGCCGCCGTAGAGGTCGTCGAACACCGTGGGCCCGTCGTGGATCCGCCAGGTCGCGTCGGTGACCACGCGCTCGACGGCGCCCCCGGCGTACTCCAGGTGCAGCACCGCACGCACCACCGGCTCGTCGTGCCACGGCGGCGCCTCCCACCGCCACACGTTGCCGCCGGTCATGCCGTAGAAGCCGCGTCCCAGCTCGATACCCAGCGCGTTGCGGCCCCGCCGCAGGCTCCGCGTGAGGTCGACGGCGGTGTACTGGACCGTGTCGTCGTAGTCGGTGAAGCCCGGCGCGAGCACCTGGTCGTCGGCCGGCCTGCCGTTCAGCGACACGTTCGCGTACCCGCCCGCCGCCAGGTAGAGCGTTGCGCGCTCGAGGCGCGGCCCCACCTCCAGCATCTTGCGCAGCAGCGGCGCCGGCAACGGGTCCCGGGTCGGCAGCCGCACCCCGCTGCCCCACGGCCCCGAACCGTAGGCCGCGATCTCGGCGGCCGGCTCCCAGCCGGAGTCGTCGAGGTCGGGCCGCGCGAAGTCCGCCGGGAACTGTGTCGCCGCCTTCCAGCCGCTCCCGGTCGTGCGGGTGGTCGTCGTGCCGTCGGACCAGGTCAGGCGGACGACGGCGAGCACCGCCCCGGGGCTGACCCCGTCGTTCGTGCCGCGCACCGCGACGACGGTGCTGCCCGGGGTGCCGGAGAGGTCGGCCTCGTGGAATCGGGAGGCCTGCCAGCCGTTCTCGGCGGGCTCGGTGGCGCCCAGCTCGACGCCGTCCACCCAGAGCGTGAAGGAGTCGTCGGCGGTGATCAGGATCTCGGCCCTCGTCGCGGACGCGCCGTCGGGTCCGGTCTGCGTGATGCGGAATCCACGATCCTGGTCGGGCAGCTCGCCCTCCGCCAGCCAGATCCAGGAGGCGCCGGCGAAGGTCAGGTCGGTGACCTGGTCCGGGCGGCGCTCGTTGCCGATCCAGGCCGCACCGGCCCAGTCGCTCTCGGCGTACAGGCCGGTGCGGAAGCCCGACGTCGTGGTGCTGCTCCCGTGCGTGGTCGCCACGTCCACCCGCCAGTCGTAGTCGGTGGCGGCGCGCAGCGCCGGGCCCGCGTACTCGACGTTCGCCGACTCCTGGGACGGCACGATGCCGCTGTCCCACACCACGCGGGCACGCGGCCCGCGGGTGCTGACCCGCAGCCGGTAGGACGTCTGCTCGACGCCGCGCCGGGCCGACCCGACGGTCCACGAGAACCGGGGGCGGTCGACGTCGATCCCGAGCGGGCTCGTCTTCTTCTCGACGAGCAGGTCGGCCAGTCGCACGGCGCTGCCGCCGTGCCGCGGCTCGCTGGTCGCGGACGCCGCGACGGCGGGGACGCCCACGGGCAGCGCGACGGCGGTCGAGGCGACGCCGGCGGTCTTGAGGAACAGTCTGCGGTCCAGGGTCATGACGCCTCCAGGCGTAACCGGTCGTCGTCGACCGGCCGGTTGAGAAGAGAGCTCCATTGCAACGTTTCAACCACGCGCGGCCAGCATAGGTGCGCGCTCGCAGAGGGAACCAGCCCCCGACGGTCAGGGAAATTGCGTACACGCGGGCCGAGGTGCTGCGACACCGCCGCTCCCCGCGCCGACCCGAACGGGCCGTGCCAGTGTGTGTGGCGGGCGCGGACCTCGCCGTCCGCCAGGACGCTGGGAGGCGCCGCATGACCACACCGAGCGCGGAGGCCGGACCGCAGGTGCTGCCCCGGACCAGGGTCTGGGCGATCTTCGGCGGGCTCATGCTCGCGATGCTGCTCGCCGCCCTCGACCAGACCATCGTCGCCACCGCGCTGCCCACCATCGTCTCCGACCTCGGCGGCGCGGAGCACCTGTCCTGGGTCGTGACCGCCTACATGCTGGCGAGCACCGCGACCACCGTGCTCTGGGGCAAGCTCGGCGACCTCTTCGGGCGCAAGACCCTCTTCATCGCCTGCATAGTCATCTTCCTCGCCGGCTCCGTCCTGGCCGGCACGTCCCAGACGATGGGTCAGCTCATCGCCTGGCGCGCGGTCCAGGGCGCCGGCGGCGGCGGGCTCATGGTGCTGTCCCAGGCGATCATCGGCGACGTCGTACCGCCGCGGGAACGCGGCAGGTACCAGGGCCTGTTCGGCGCCGTCTTCGGCGTCTCGTCGGTCGCCGGACCGCTGCTCGGCGGGTTCTTCGTCGACAACCTCGACTGGCGCTGGGTCTTCTACATCAACATCCCCGTCGGAGCCCTCGCGCTGATCGTCGTCGCGTCCGTCCTGCCGCGCATCGCCGCGGGAGCCAGGCCACGCATCGACTACGCGGGCATCATCCTGCTGGCCACCCTCTCGACGGCGATAGTGCTCGTCACCAGCCTTGGCGGCACCACCTGGGCGTGGAGTTCCGCACCTGTGTACGCCATGGCGGCGCTCGCCGTCGGCTCCCTCGTCGCGTTCATCGCGGTCGAGCGGCGCGCCCCCGAACCCGTGCTGCCGCTGCACCTGTTCCGCAGCCGGGTCTTCTCCGTCGCGGCGGTCATCGGGTTCGCTGTCGGCTTCGCGATGTTCGGCGCGATCACCTACCTGCCGCTGTACCTGCAGACCGTCAAGGGCTCGACGCCCACCGAGTCCGGCCTCGAGATGACGCCGATGATGCTCGGCCTGCTCATCACGTCCATCGGCTCAGGCCAGCTCATCAGCCGCACCGGGCGCTACAAGATCTACCCGGTCCTCGGCACGGCCATCACCGCCGTCGGCCTCTACCTGCTCTCGCTCATGGGCCAGGACACCACCACCCTCCAGGCCGGGCTGAGCATGTTCGTGTTCGGCGCCGGCCTCGGCATGGTCACCCAGGTGCTCGTCATCGCCGTGCAGAACGACGTCGGCTACCGCGACCTCGGTACCGCCACGTCCGGCACCACCTACTTCCGCACCATCGGCGCGTCGATCGGCGTGGCGGTCTTCGGCACCGTCTTCTCGGGCCGCCTCACCGCCGAGCTGTCCGACGACGTCCCCGGCACCGCCCAGGGCGCCTGCGGGCCGGAGGCGCTCGCGGCGTCCACCCAGACCCTCGCGCGGTGTGCGCCCGAGGTGCAGGCCTGGTTCCTCGACGCCTACTCCGGAGCCCTGCACGTCGTCTTCCTGGGGGCGGTGCCGGTGGCACTGCTGGCGTTCGCCCTGACCTGGCTGCTGCCCGAGGTCGAGCTACGCACCGCGACCAGGGGCGGCGACGGTGGTGCGGGGCACGCGGCGGGCGCGTCCTTCGCGCTCCCGTCGTCCCGCACGTCGCTCGAGGAGCTGCGCATGATCCTGTGGCGCCGCGTGGGCAGACGCGACCCGTTGCGGGTCTACGAGATGACGGCGCAGGAGGTGGGCCTGTCCCCGGCGGAGGCGTGGATGGTCACGCGCGTCTCCCTCAAGCGCACACGGTCCGTGCGGCTCATGGCCGAGCGTGCCTCGGCCTCCGAGCAGGTGGTGCGGGACGTCGCGGACGCGCTCGCCGCTCGCGGCCTGGTCGAGGTCGACGGCGACACGGTCCGGGCGCTGCCCGCCGCGGACACCGTCGCCGAGACCATCCGGGAGGCGGAGCGCGAGCGGTTGCGGCGCTACGTCGCCGAGTGGCCCGACGGCGACGAGCCGGAGGTCGCGCAGCTCGTGGACCAGCTCACGCACGAGCTCATGGCCGACCACCCGAAGCCAACCTGACGGACTGGTCAGCGGGCGGGGGAGTGGTGGGTCGCGCGGGAGCGGGTACGCGTGCCCGAGCCGGTCGGGACGCCGTTCCCCGGAATCGAGCTCGAACCCGTGCCCGTACCCGCGTCCCACGCCCGTGCGATGCCGAGGCGGCGCAGGTGCTCGCCGTTCACCGTGGCGCCGTCGGGCCCTATCCAGTGCTCGTTGCCGAACCGGTCGTCGGTCGCGGCGTCCCAGCGGCGCATGAACGGTGTGCCGTTGTCCGTGATGACCACCGACCCGTAGCTCGTGGGGAGCGGTCGTGCGGGGAGATGGATGACGGTGTAGATCTCCGCGAGGTCCGTCGGCCCGACGGAGGACACGCTGTACCAGTTGCCGTCCACGTCGCGCTGGACCGCGTACCCGCTGGCGTCCAGCGCGACGCTGAGGTGCGGCAGGTCGGCCGCGAGAAGCTCCTGGCTGGTCTGGTAGACGGTGCCGACCTGGGCTACCTGGCTCATCGGGTAGGTCTCCTTGGCGTCGAATCGGTGGTGTCCACCCATCAAAGCGGATTTGTAGCGATTCGTGGGCCTGAGTGGCCTTTTTTTTCACGGGCCGCCCGGGTTACCGGGCGGCCCGTCGGCTCACCGGGGTTCCGTCTCGGCCGTGGCGACGCGCTCGGGCTGCTCCGAGCTCTTCGAGCCGCGCGTGGCGTACAGGCTGGTGGCGGTCACCACGGCGAGGACGCCGATGATGACGCCGAGCGAGGCGAGCGTGGGGATCTCCGGGACGCCCGCCCAGATGCCGTGGGCCCAGTGCAGGACGAGCTTCACGCCGATGAACGCGAGGATCGTCGCGAGCCCGTACCCGAGGTGGACGAGCTTGCTCAGGGCACCCTGGAGCACGAAGTACAGTGCGCGCAGGCCGAGCAGGGCGAACGCGTTCGTAGCGAACACGAGGTACGGGTCGCTCGTGATGCCGTAGACGGCGGGGACCGAGTCCACCGCGAAGACGACGTCGGCGGCGAAGACCGCGACCACCACCACCGCCAGCGGGGTGAGCATGCGCTTGCCGCCCTCGCGGACCGAGAGGCGGGAACCCCGGTAGTCGTCGGTGACGGGCATGAAGCGGCGGATCAGCCGGACCGAACGCAGCTCGGAGACCTCGACGTGGTGGGAGCTGCCGCGGAGCTGGTCGACGAGGATCTTGACCGCCGTCGCGAGGAGGATCGCACCGAAGAGCAGGAACGCCCAGCTGAGGTTGGCCAGGACCGCCGCGCCGAGCGCGATGAACACCCCGCGGAGCACGAGGGCCCCGACGATGCCGAGCAGGAGGACGCGCTGCTGCAGCGCGGCCGGTACGGCGAAGGCGGTGAGCAGGAGCATGAACACGAACAGGTTGTCGACCGACAACGACTTCTCGACGAGGTACCCCGTGAGGTACTGGACGCCGATGTCGGAGCCGAACGTGGCCCAGATCCAGCCGCCGAAGGCGAGGGGGAGCGCGATGTAGAAGGCGCTCCAGCCCAGGGCCTCACGCATGGACACCTCGTGCGGGCGCCTGGTGATGAGGAAGTCCACGGCGATCAGGGCCAGGACGGCGAGGATGGTCACGGCCCACATGGTGGGAGTGGCGACAGAGGGCAGGGCAGCAGAAGCGGTACCTGTGAAGGCGAGCAAGGAGTCTCCGTGGTAGATGGCTCCGAGGTCTCCTTCACCTTGCCGAGCAAGGTCGCCGCCCGAGGTCGCATGGTGCGCCGTAATGACCGGACGATGTTAGGGAAGTACTCCCCTCGCAGTGCGCATCCTACGACACGTTTCTGGGTGAGATATGTCTTGTGTGCCAGGTGGGACTTCGATAACGTTATCGACAATCTACCGCTGCGTGAGAGCACTCCCCGCGACAACGATGTTAGCGCTCACACGATTGGCTCCACGCAGGCGGCTCCCGATGAGCCGCGGTCCTGATCACGCCGCAGGTAGGGCACTGCACTGACCGGTCACCGGCCGGTCACTGACCGGTACTGCCCAGGCGCGGTCGTCGCAGACTGCGCCCTCACAAAAGAGGAGCGAAGGATGAGGAAGTCCATCGCACGACTTGCACTGGCGCTCACAGCAGCCCTGGTGCTGGCCCCGGCGGCAGCGTTGCCGTCCGAGGTCGCCCCGGCCGCCGCCGCGAGCGCCAACCTGCTCACGAACGGCGACCTGGAGAACGGCACGACCGGCTGGTCGGTCTTCGGCGCCGGGTCACTGGCGTCCACGACCAGCCCGGTCCACGGCGGCGCTCGCGCCCTGCTGCGGACGGGCCGCACCGCCGCGTGGAACGGCGCAGCGCAGACCGTCACGTCCGCGCTGACGAACAACACGAGCTACACGGCGAGCGCGTGGGTGCGCTCCCAGAGCGGGACGCCGACCGGCCGCATCACGCTGGCGCTGACCGCCGGCGGCACGACGAGCTACGTCAACCTGGCGCAGGGGGCCGTGAACTCGTCGGGCTGGACGCAGCTCACCGGCACCACGACGGTGTCCTGGTCGGGGACCCTGTCGTCGGCCACGTTCTACGTGGAGACGGCGGCCGGTACCGACAACCTCTACATCGACGACGCCTCGCTGGTCAGCAACACGTCGACGTCCTGCGACCTGCCGTCCAGCTACCGCTGGTCGTCCACCGGGGTCCTGGCGAACCCGAGGTCCGGCTGGGTCGCGCTGAAGGACTTCACCGTGGCCCCGTACAACGGTCAGCAGCTCGTCTACGCGACGACGCACGACTTCGGCACGTCCTGGGGCTCGATGAACTTCAGCCTCTTCTCCAACTACTCGCAGATGGGGAGCGCCTCGCAGAACGCCATGAACTCCGGCACGGTGGCGCCCTCGCTCTTCTACTTCGCGCCGCGGAACATCTGGGTGCTGACCTACCAGTGGGGTCCGTCGCCGTTCATGTACCGGACCTCGAGCGACCCCACGAACCCGAACGGCTGGTCGGCAGCGAGCCCGCTGTTCACCGGGTCGATCTCCGGCTCCAACACCGGACCGATCGACCAGACGATCATCGGCGACGGCACGAACATGTACCTGTTCTTCGCCGGTGACAACGGGAAGATCTACCGGGCCAGCATGCCGATCGGGAACTTCCCGGGGAACTTCGGCAGCTCCTACCAGACCATCATGAGCGACACCACGAACAACCTGTTCGAGGCCCCTCAGGTCTACAAGCTCAAGGACCAGAACAAGTACCTGATGATCGTCGAGGCCATCGGCTCCAACGGGCGGTACTTCCGCTCGTTCACGGCGACCAGCCTCTCCGGTACCTGGACCCCGCAGGCCGCCACGGAGAGCAACCCGTTCGCCGGGAAGGCCAACAGCGGGGCCACCTGGACCAACGACATCAGCCACGGTGAGCTCCTGCGCACCAACGCGGACCAGACCATGACCGTCGATCCCTGCAACCTGCAGCTGCTGTACCAGGGCCGGTCGCCGAGCTCGGACGGGGTGGACTACGGCCTGCTCCCGTACCGGCCGGGCCTGCTCACGCTCCAGCGGTAGGGGCGTTCACGTCACGCGGTACCCGCGTCTCGCTGGCTGTGCGAGGCGCGGGTCCCGCCGTCACGGTGCGCGAGCGTGGCGAGCGCGTCCTTCCAGTACCCCTCGGCAGCCTTGGCGTGCCGTTCGGTGTCGATGTTCTGCTCGACGACGGTGACGAGCGTGCCGCCGTCGTCGGGCTCCAGCACCATGCGGATGTCGTGGTAGTTCTCGGGGACGTCGTCCAGGCCGTTCAGCGGCGCGAAGTGCGTGAAGTGCAGGAGCCGCGGCCGTTCGACGGCGATGACCGTGCCCTTGTCGGCGAACACGCGGCCGAAGAAGTGCCCCTCGAACGTGATGGGGCTGCCCGGCTGGAAGTCGGTCTCGATGTTGGCACCGAGCATCCACCGCGCACCGGGGTGCATGAGCTCGGCCCAGACGCGCTCGGGCGGCTCGGCGATATGGGTCGTCGCGGTGACGCTGTGGCGCGGGGTCTCGGTGCTCATAGTTGCCTTCCGTCGTGCTCTCGGACACGACCGTACCCCGCCGCAGTTCAGGTGTCGGCGCGCCGACCGGCAGAGCTCAAGCGCGGTCCAGGTCTCCGGTGCTGCCTTCCCCGGCGTGGTCGGCGATGTGGTCGAGCACCGCGTTGGTCGCCGAAGAGTACGGTTCGACCACGATGTCGGCGTCGGTCTGCCTCAGACGCTGCGCGTCGCGCGCCGAGAGCGCGGTCAGGGCGATGCGCCCTTGGTAGCCGTGATAGCGCAGTGCGTGCAGCAGGGCGAGATTGACCTCCGCGGACGGGATCGTGCTGACCACCCAGCGTGCCTGGGCAAGCGGGAGGGACTCAAGAAGATCGATGTCCTCGGCGCTGCCGAAGACTGCGGTGATCCCCTGACGGTTCCAGGCATTGACGATGTCGGGGTCGAAGTCGACCGCGACGACGGACTTGCCTGCCCTGGTGAGACGGTCCACGACCTGGCTGCCGAGCCGGCCCAGGCCATAGATCAGGACGTCGGCCTCGGAGGTCCCGTTGGGAATGGCGTGCTGGCGGGCATCGCGGCGCTGGAAGACTCCCAGGAACGGTCTGAGCTTCTCGAACAGCGGCTGGGAGTACAGGATCATGTAGGTCGAAGCGCCGATCGTGATCAGCCCGACGACGGTGATGAGGCTGACGGTGCCGGACGTGATGTGGCCGAGACTCAGCCCGAGGGCGGCAAGGATGAGCGAGAACTCGCTGATCTGGGCGACGGTAAGTCCGGCCTTGAACGACACCCGCACCGGATACCTCATCAGCCCCATGATGATCAGCACGATCAGCGGGTTGCCGATGAGGACGAAGGCTGAGAACACTGCCGCTTCGCCCAGCTGCCGGGTGGCGTCCGCGAACTCCAGCTGCGCACCCAGCGCGAGGAAGAAGAACAACAGCAAGAAGTCGCGCAGACTCACCAGCCTGGCGCCGATTGCCTCGCGGAACGGTGTCGAAGCCAGCGACATGCCCGCGAGGAACGCGCCGACCTCGGTGCTGAACCCGAGCCAGGCACTGATTGCGGCGATCGAGACAGCCCAGGCAACGGCGAAGAGCACGAGCAGCTCCTGGGAGCGGGCCGCGAGGGGCAGCAGCCGAGGTATCACGTAGCGCATGGCCAGAGCGACCCCGGCCAGGAGTGCGATGCCCTTGCCGATCACGAAGACGATGTCGAGTGCGACGTGGTCGCTGGTCTCCTGCCCGAAGGCGGTCAGCGCGATCATGACGACGACCACGACAAGGTCCTGCACGATGAGGAAGCCGACGGCGATACGCCCGTGCAGCTCGTCGATCTCTCGCTTGTCCGACAGCAGCTTGACGATGATGATCGTCGAGGAGAACGTCAGCGCAACGGCCACGTAGATGGCGGTGACGTTGTCCATGCCGAGCGCCAGTGCGATGCCGTAGCCGATCGCGGCGGTGAACGCGACCTGGCCCAGGCCGGTGGCGAGTGCGACCGGACCGGTCGTTCGGATGAGGTGAAGGTCGAGCCGCAGGCCGACCAGGAACAGCAAGATCGTGATGCCGAGGTGCGCCAGGAGCTCGATCTCGCCGATGCCGCTCGCCCACCCGGTGCCGATCGGCCCGACCAGGACCCCCACGCCGATGAAGGCGACGATCAATGGTTGACGCAGCCGGTTGGCGACCAGCCCGGTGACGGCCGCAACCGCAAGGATCGCTGCGAGCATCCCGAATTCCTGTCCGGTCATCGAACGATCACGCCCCTTTCAGGATTTCAGGTGCTGCTGGACGGCGGTGACGTCACGGCTCGACGAGTCCCGCTCGGATCGCGTACCGGGTCATCTCGGTCCGGTCCCGCATCCCGAGCTTGGCCAGGATGTTGGAGCGATGCCGTTCCACGGTCTTGTGGCTGATCACGAGCTCGGCGGCGATCTGCATGGAGGTGTGACCCTCGGCGATGAGCTTGATCACCTCCTCCTCGCGCGGGGTGAGCACGGCACGGGGCATGCGGTCCCCGCGGCGCGTCCGTTCGAGGAAGTCGCGCACGAGGGTGCCGGCGACCCCGGCGTAGAGGAACGGCTCGCCGCGCATGGCAGCGTGGCAGGCCGCTACCAGGTCCTCGTCCGCGGCAGATTTCAGTACGTACCCGCTGGCACCCGCCTTGAGCGCGGCGAAGAAGTACTGCTCGTTGTCGTGCATGGACAGGATCAGCGTCCGTACCTCGGGGGCCCGCTGGGAGATCTCCCGGACCGCCTGCAGGCCGGTCAGCCGGGGCATCGACACGTCGAGCACGGCAAGATCGGGATGGATCGAGCGCGACAGCTCGACCGCCTCAACCCCGTCTGCTGCCTCGGCCACGACCTGGAGATCGGGTTCGGACTCCAGGATCCGGCGCACGCCGCTGCGCACCAGGGTGTGGTCGTCGGCCAACAAGATCCGCACCGTCATGGATCGGCCCTCCCCGTGTCGGGTGCAGGCAGTGGCAACCGGAGCAGCACCTCGGTGCCGCAGCTGGGTCCACGAGCTCCACGACCATCTGTGCGGGGGCGCACGTCCAGATCGCCGCCGATCATCTGGGCGCGTTCCAGCATGCCCTGGATCCCGGCGCCCATCGCACCGTCAGGGATGCCGGCACCGTCGTCCGTGACCTGCAGGACGAGGCCGCCGTCCGACAGCGTGAGGTCGAGGTCGACGGTCGTGGCCCGTGCGTGGCGGACCACGTTGGTCAGGGCCTCCTGCGCGACGCGATAGATCACGAGCTCGGTCTCGGCAGGCAGGTCCGGGACCGCGGGAGGCAACCGTCGTCGGACATGTGGTCCGTGGCGTGCCGACGTGTCGCGGGCGAGACCGGCCAGGGCGCTGATCAGCCCCAGGTCCGTCAGATCGCCGGGCCGCAGTCGCTGGGCGATCCGGCGGACCTCCTCCAGGCTTGTGCGAGTCGTGTCCCGCAGCCCGTCGAGCTCGATGCGCACCGGCTCAGGTGCGGTGTCCATGACATACCGGAGCCCGAGCAGAACCGCCGTCAGACTCTGCCCCACCTCGTCGTGGAGCTCTTGGGCGATGCGCTGCCGTTCTGCTTCCTGCGCCTGCAGGGCACGGGCGGTACTCGTCGAGCGTTCCAC
The DNA here is from genome assembly GCF_050936155.1 of Promicromonospora sp. CA-289599. Classification (NCBI taxonomy): domain Bacteria; kingdom Bacillati; phylum Actinomycetota; class Actinomycetes; order Micrococcales; family Promicromonosporaceae; genus Promicromonospora; species Promicromonospora sp. CA-289599. The sequence goes on along the minus strand of NZ_JBNJNI010000001.1, from coordinate 6,055,140 downwards.
CTCGAGTCGCTCCAGCATCGCGTTGAACCCGCGCACCAACCCACGCGCCGGGCCAGAGCCCGCCTCGTCCAGGCGCAGGCCGGGATACCGCAGGTCGATCCGTGCCGTCACGGCGGTCAACCGGTCCAGCGGACGCAGCACCGCCCGCAGCAGTGCACCATTGACCAGCACGATCACGGTCAGTCCGAGCAGGAGCACGACAAGCTCGGACAACAACGGCTGCGCCGACACCGTGGCCGGCGAGAGAGCGAGAGCAAGCGTCCCCAGCAGAAACACCGCACCGTTGATCAGGCAGACACGCCAGAACAACGGCATCGACAAGTGGAACATGCAAACCACCCTCCCAGGTCACCACGCGCAAAAGATGAGGGACAGACCCCATTGTTCGTCACTGCGCCCGTGAGCGACCGTGGTGAATGGACTTGGTAGCACTAGCGGTCACCGGGGCGCTCATCGTCCTGGCGGTGGCCCCGCCATACCTCGTGGGCCGAGTCGTGCCAGGAAAGCGGACCGGGTCGGATGACGAGTGCCCGCAGAGCTGGGCAAGTCACGGCCGCGGCGTCGGCGGTGTCATCACGCAGCACCTCGGTGCGCTCCCCACTCGTGATCACGACGGCCGACAGCCGCTCCACCCCGGGGCCGTCCGGTACGTACGGTCCGCCGAACAAGCCGGGGAGAGAGCCGCGTCCGCGAAACATACGGCTTGCTCGTGCCCCCGTTGTCCCGCCCGGGGTGCGTGGTGGTCGTCACGTGCTGGCGGGCCGGGTTGATCGCGATGTTCGGGAGCTGATTCACGTCCCTCCCGGGATCGCACCTCGTGTCAATATGAGGAGGGCACGCGGAGGGAGCGGTGATGGGCGACATCGGGGACCTGCTCACCCACAGCTGCGACGCCGACGGCGGCATCCGACGACGTCGGCGCGGCAAGGGGTTCTCGTACGTGGACGACGACGGCGCCAGGGTCACCGACCCCGAGACGCTCGCGCGGATCCGCGCCCTCGTCATCCCACCCGCGTGGAGCGACGTCTGGATCTGCCTCGACCCGTCCGGCCACGTCCAGGCCACCGGGCGTGACGCCAAGAACCGCAAGCAGTACCTCTATCACCGCCGGTGGCGCGAGCACCGCGACGCCGCCAAGTTCCACGAGCTGGCGGAGTTCGGCGCCACGCTGCCGGCGCTGCGCAAGCGCGTGGACGCCGACATGCGCTCACCGCGCCTCGGCGCGGACCGGGTGGTCGCCACCGTCGTCCGGCTGCTGGACGAGACGCTGATCCGGGTCGGCAACGACGAGTACGTGCGGTCCGGCGAGTCGTTCGGGCTGACGACGCTGCGCGACCGGCACGCCACCGTCGAGGGCGCGGAGGTGCGGTTCCGCTTCCGCGGCAAGTCGGGCACACCGCACGACGTCGTGGTCCACGACCGGCGGGTGGCGAACATCGTGCGCCGCTGCCGGGAGCTGCCCGGTCAGCGGCTGCTGCAGTACGTGGACGGCGACGAGGTGCGGAGCATCGGGTCACGCGACGTCAACGAGTACCTCGGCCAGGTGACCTCCGCCGACTACACGGCCAAGACCTTCCGGACCTGGGGCGCGAGCGCCGTCGCCCTCGGCCACCTGCGTCACCTCGAACCGGCGACCCGGCGCGAGCACGACGCGCAGCGCGCCGAGGCCGTCCGGATCGCCGCCGCCCACCTGCACAACACCCCTGCGGTGTGCCGCAAGAGCTACGTCCACCCCGCGATCCTCGGTGACGACCGCGCGGAGCTCGACGAGCTGATCGAGCGGTCGGGCGCGAACGCGTCGCGCGCGTCACGCTGGATGGACGCCGACGAGCGCGCTCTCCTGAAGTTCCTGACCGCCGCCGAGGAGAGCCGGGAGGCCCCCGCGGCCTGAGGTTAGGGTTGCGGACGTGCATCACTCCATGGCCGAGGGCGTCCGACGAATCGACTTCCATCCCTGGGAGTACGACCCCACATCGCCGGAGGGTGCCGTACAGGCCGCTCGCCAGAGCGAGCTGGTCGACGCCGGGGCGCGCCTCGGCACCGGCGTCTTCGTCGCGCCGAACGCGGCGGTCTTCTGCGACCACCTCACGGTGGGCGACCGCACGTACATCGCGGCGCTCGCCTACGTCACGGGCGACCTGACCATCGGCGCCGACTGCTCGATCAACCCCTACGCGGTCGTTCGCGGCGAGATCCGGATGGGCGACGGCGTCAGGATCGGCGCGCACACGTCGATCCTCGGGTTCAACCACAGCATGTCCACCGACCGGCCGATCCACCAGCAGGGCACCTGGAGCAAGGGCATCACGCTCGGCGACGACGTCTGGATCGGCTCGAACGCCACGATCCTCGACGGCGTCACGGTCGGTGACCACGTCATCATCGGCGCCGGCTCCGTCGTCACCAAGGACGTGCCCGACTGGGCGGTCGTCGCGGGCAACCCGGCGCGCGTCCTGCGCGACCGCCGGACGGACAGCACGCGCGGTGACTTGGCCCCGGACCTCGCCGCGGAGCTCCGGGCCTTCGGGGGGCGGGCCCGTGAACAGGCCGGCGACGTGCTCGCCCGCTGCTTCGAGGACGGCCGGTTCGTCGACCGGCCCGCGGCGCTCGCGGGAGCGCTCGAGCCCGCCGTCCGGCCATGGGCCGACGCCGTCGAGATCGCGGACCTGCTGCTCGACGCGCCGCCGCCGGGCTTCTCCGCCGCGGACCTGGTCCGTCGCCTCACGGCCCGGCAGGATCCGGCGACCGGGCTCATCCCGGCGGGCGACCTGTCCGACGGATGCCTGTCCGGTCCGGCGCAGCTGCCGGCGTCCGGCGAGCCCCTGGACCCCATGGACGGCCCCGCGAGCTACCACGTCCTCAGCGTCGGCTACGCGGTCCGGCTCCTCGGCGGGCGGCTGCCGCACCCGATCCGCGCGGTGCACACGCTGAGCGACCGCGACGTCGTCACCTCGCTCGAGGCGCGCGACTGGGGCGCGCAGGCATGGGGGAGCGGCGCCGCCGTCGACGCGCTCGCCACGGCCTGCGCCCTCAACATCGCGGACTTCTCCGCGGAGCTCGCCGACGGCGGCGTCGGCCCGCTCCACGGGCTCATGGGCTGGCTGTCCGCCTCCGCGGACCCGGAGACCGGCATGTGGGGCGCACCTCAGTCCGCGCCGCGCTGGCTGCAGGCGGTGAACGGGTTCTACCGGCTGACCCGCGGCTCGTACGCGCAGCTCGGGTTGCCGCTGCCCTACCCGGAGGCCGCGATCGACACGGTGCTGGAGCACGCGGCCGACCCCTACCTGGCGACGCCCGAGGGGCACACCGCCTGCAACGTGCTCGACGTCGTCCACCCGCTCTGGCTCGCGGCCAAGCAGACCGGGCACCGCCGCGCCGAGGGCGAGGCGTGGGCGCGCGGACAGCTGCGGCGGGCGCTGCGCAGCTGGGTCGACGGCGCGGGGTTCGCCTTCGCTCCCGCGAGCGACGGCGCCGACGCGGTGGCCGGGCTCCAGGGCACCGAGATGTGGCTGAGCATCGTCTGGCTGCTGGCCGACTACCTCGGCCTCGCGGACGACCTCGGCTACCGCCCGCGTGGCGTGCACAGCCCCGACCCGCTGGTCCGGCTCGCGCCGGTCACCGAGCGCTGACGCTCAAGCGGTGGCCGTGCGCGGCGCGGCGGTGGACCCACGGACGACGAGCCGCGTGGCCAGCTCCTCGCGCGGCGCGACCTGCGACGGTTCGACGTGCGGCGGCTCGGCGCTGATACGCAGCAGCATCCGGAGCGCGGCCGAGCCCATCTCCGCGATGGGCTGGTGCACGGTCGTGAGCGCGGGAGTCACCCACTGCGCCTCGGGGGAGTCGTCGAAACCCACGACGCTGACGTCCTCGGGGATGCGCAGCCCCAGGGCCGCCGCGGCGTCGTACACCCCGAGTGCCATGGTGTCGGAGCAGGCGAAGACGGCAGTCGGTCCGGGGGTGCCCCGTAGCAGCTGCGTCGCCTGCTCGGCGGAGCTCGCCCGCTGCCAGTCGGTGTGCGCGATGCGCTCGTCGGGCAGCTCGTGGCCGGCCTGGGTCACCGCCGAGCGGAAGCCGTCGATGCGGGCCTGGCTGTAGAGGTGCGTGCGCCGTCCGGCCAGCACGGCGAAGTGCCGGTGGCCGAGCGAGAGCAGGTGCTCCGCGGCGGCGCGGCCCCCTGCCCAGTTGGCGGCGCCGACGCTCGCGACGGTGCTGGGTGGCTGCGAGACGGGGTCGAGCAGGACTATCGGCACCCGTGCCGCGGCGAGCGTCGCGAGCTGTTCACCGGTGGTGTCGACGAGGGCCAGCACCGCGCCCCGTAGCCGCCGGGCCAGGAGGCGCGTGAGCCAGGCGTCGTCCGGCGGCCGGGCCACGGAGACCACGACGTCGACCCCCGCCTCCTCGGCCGCGTGCTCGACGCCGCTCAGCGCGCGGTTGGCCCAGGTGCCCTCGACGCCGCTGAGCACGAGGTCGACGAACGGGGACTGCGCCCCGCGCGTCGCCGCGTCCCGGCCGGACCGACCGCGGTACCCGAGCTCCGCGACGATGCTCATGACCCGCGTGCGGGTCTCCGCGGAGACGTCGGACCGGCCGCTCAGCACCTTCGACACCGTTGGCACCGTCGTGCCGGCGGCCTCCGCCACGTCCGCGAGCGTCGTCCGGCGTGACTTCTGCATGCGGGCGACCTTAGCTGCGCCCCAAAAGTTGCGCAATATTCTGCCTCTTGATCCGGCTCGGCGGGTGCTGTATCAAAGGGGTGCGAAGAAATATGGCACTTCGCTGGGGCTCAATGTTGCGCAACTATTGGGAGTGAGCTGTACATGAATACTTCGACGAAGCGCGCCCTGATCGTGCGCGGGGGATGGGACGGGCACCAGCCCGTCGAGACGACCGACTCGTTCGTCCCGTTCCTCAAGGAGCAGGGGTACGACGTGCGGATCGAGGAGACGACGGCGGTCTACACCGACGCCGACTACCTGGCGGGCGTCGACGTCGTCGTCCAGACCAACACGATGAACACCATCGAGGGGGACGAGCTGCGCGGCCTGATCACGGCCGTGCGGAACGGCACGGGGCTGGCGGGGTGGCACGGCGGGATCGCCGACTCCTACCGGAGCAGCTCCGACTACCTCCAGCTGATCGGCGGGCAGTTCGCCACGCACCCGCCGAAGGCTCCCCCGGAGGAGCTCGCCGGCGAGGCCGCCGACAACTTCCTGCGGCACACGATCGACATCGTGCCGGAACGGGCCGACCACCCGATCGTCGCGGGGATCTCCAGCTTCGAGCTCACGACGGAGCAGTACTGGGTGCTGTCCGACGACTACAACGACGTCCTCGCGACCACCACCGTCGCCGCGCGCGACTTCGACGCCTGGCACCGGCCGGTCACGAGCCCGGCCGTCTGGACCCGCCGGTGGGGCAGCGGCCGCGTCTTCGTCTCCACGCCCGGCCACGACCTCGCCACGGTCAGCGACCCGAACGTCCGCACCATCATCGAGAGGGGCATCCTGTGGGCCAGCCGTTGAGAGTGGGGATCGTCGGCCTCGGCGCGATCTCCGGCCAGTACCTGTCCGCGTTCGCGCGGCTCGCGGCCGTGCGGGTCGTCGCGGTCGCCGACCTCGACGCGGACCGCGCGGAGACGGTCGCCGCGGAGCAGGGCGCGCGGGCGCTGACGGTCGACGAGCTGGTCTCCGACCCCGAGGTCGACCTCGTCCTGAACCTCACGATCCCCGCCGCGCATGCCGAGATCGCGCTCAAGGCGATCGCCGCGGGCAAGGACGTGTACGGCGAGAAGCCGCTGGCGGCCACGCTGGAGGACGCGCGCGTCGTCGTCGAGACGGGCCGGGCGGCAGGGGTGCGGGTGGGCTGCGCGCCGGACACCGTGCTCGGCACCGGCGTGCAGACGGCGCGGGCGGCCATCGACGGCGGCGCGATCGGCGAGCCGGTCGCCGCGACCGCGACGATGATGACGCCCGGCCACGAGCGCTGGCACCCGAACCCCGACTTCTACTACCAGCCCGGCGGGGGCCCGCTCCTCGACATGGGGCCGTACTACGTGACGACGCTGGTCACGCTGCTCGGCCCGGTGGCGTCCGTCGTCGGCGCGGCGAGCCACACCCGCGCCACGCGCACCATCGGTTCCGGGCCACGCGCGGGCGCCGTCGTCCCCGTCGACGTCGACACGCACGTCACCGGGGTGCTCCGGCACGAGTCCGGTGTGCTGTCGACCCTCGTCATGAGCTTCGACTCGGTCGCCACGCGGGCTTCCGAGATCGAGGTCCACGGCCAGACCGGGTCGCTGATCGTTCCGGACCCCAACAGGTTCGACGGCGACGTCCAGCTCCACGAGCTCGACGGCGAGTGGAAGACCCTGCCGCCCAGCGCGGGGTACCGCTCCGCTGGACGCGGGTACGGCGTCGCCGACCTTGCGGCCACACCGCCGGGCGTCGACGCCCGGGCCGGCGGAGATCTCGCGTACCACGTGCTCGACATCATGACGTCGCTGCTCGCGTCGGCGGGCAGCGGAACCGCCGTGACCGTCGAGAGCACGTGCGACCGGCCCGCACCCGTTCCGCTGTCGGACGCGCCGGGCGCGACCCGCGAGGGCTGAGGGGGGCTGACTACGGCGCGACGCTGCGCCGGAACGACTGCACGGCGAGGTCGGCGGCGACGTGCCGCGGCAGGTCCTGATTGCTGACCTCGGCGGCGGTGTAGAGCACCGCGTAGTAGAGGGAGACCGCCCACGACGTCGGGATCCCGGGGGCGATGGAGCCCTCGGTGCGGGCGCTGTCCATCAGCGCCCGCATCTCGTCGTCCCCCTCGTCGGCGGCCCAGTGCGGGTTCCCGTCGAACCTGTTCGGGTCCGAGAACAGGAAGATGACGCGGTCACCCATCGCGACGCCCGCGCGCAGGTACTGCTCGAGGGTGTCCATCGCCTTCGCCGAACCCGGAGCGCCGGTGCCGTCGTCCAGGGCCTCCAGCCGCGCCAGCGAGTCGAGGAGCAGGGCGTCGACGAGGGCCTGGCGATCGGTGAAGTAGCGGTGCAGCGTCGAGCGGCTGACCTCGGCGCGTTCGGCGATGGTGCTCAGAGACGCGGAGAAGTCGTGCGCCCACACGGACGCGGCCGCGTCCAGCACCGCCTGCCGGGTCCGCGCGCGTGCTCCGCGCTCGATCTGCTCCGTCGTCACGAGGCCGAGAGTATGTCGTCGCTCCCGAAGAAACAATTCAGTTGCCAAATGCGACACGCGTGTCGCACGATGGGTCGCGGATGTGCAAGCCGATCCGTACCGACCAGATGAACCGAGCAGATGGAGTGGTGACGTGCCAGACGGCGGGACTACCGAACGCGCGACGAAGGGTCGGACCGCCAAGGATCGGACCACCAAGGACAAGGCGCGCATCCTCTGGGCGTATGCGCGCCCGCACAAGGCGGTGCTCGTCGTCGCCCTGGTCCTCGGCGTGCTGGGTACCGCCGCCGAGCTGGTGACGCCGCTCGTCACCAAGTCGGTCCTGGACGGCCTGGAGGCGTCCGCCTCCCTGCGCACCCCGATCACGATCCTCGGCGTCCTGCTCGTGGCCGGAACCGTCATGGGGCTGGTCCAGGGCATCATGCTCGGCACCCTCGCCGAGCGGATCATCCTCGCGGCCCGCACCGGCCTGGTCCGTCATCTGCTCCACGCCCGGGTCCCCGAGGTCACGTCCCGCGCGCCCGGCGAGCTCGTCACCCGCGTCACCTCGGACACGCTGCTCATCCGCGAGGCGACGACGTCCAGCGTGGTCAACTTCGTCAACGGGATCATCGGCCTCGTCGGCGCGATAGTGCTCATGGCCTACCTGGACGCGGTGCTGCTCGGCGTGACGGTCGTCGTGCTGATCCTCGCCGGGATCAGCGTCGTGGCGCTCATGCCGCGGCTGTCCAAGGCCCAGCAGGAGGCGCAGGAGCACGTGGGGGCGCTCGGTGGACGCCTCGAGGGTGTGGTCCGCGCCCTGCGGACCGTGAAGTCCGCCCGCGCGGAGTCGCGCGAGACCGACCGGGTCTCCAGCCATGCGGAGGCCTCGGCCCGCAGCGGCATCCGCGCGGTCAAGCTCGAGAACGTGTCGTGGACGATCACCGGCGTCGCGGTCAACCTGGCGGTGATGCTGCTGCTCGGCGTCGGCGCGTGGCGGGTCTCCACCGACGCGATCACCGTGAGCACGCTCGTGGCCTTCCTGCTGTACGTGTTCCAGCTGATGATGCCGGTGATGCTCCTGACGATGTCGCTGACGTCGCTGCAGTCCGGGCTCGCGGCCGCCGCGCGGATCGCGGACGTCGAGGAGATGGAGCTGGAGACCGACGACGTCGCCTCCGCCGATGGCGCCCCGCGTCTCGGCCGGGTCGGACCGGCCGACGGCGCCGCGCCTCCGGTGCTGCGGCTGCACGAGGTCACGTACCGCTACGCCGGCTCGGACGCCGCGGCCGCCCCCGCGCTCGAGGGCGTGACCCTGGACGTCCCCCGGCGCGGGCACACCGCGATCGTCGGGCCGTCGGGCGCCGGCAAGACGACGATCATGTCGCTCCTGCTCCGGTTCCTCGCCCCGGACGAGGGGCGCGTCGAGCTCGACGGCCTGCCGTACGCGGAGCTGACCACCGACGAGATCCGCTCCCGGATCGCGTACGTCGAGCAGGACACCCCGATAGTGCCCGGAACGCTGCGCGAGAACCTCGCGTACGCCGCCCCGGACGCCACCGACGCCGAGATCCGGGCCGCCGTCGACGCCCTGCGGCTGAGTCAGCGCGTGGCGGCGCTGCCGGACGGTCTCGACACCGAGGTCAGCGCCTCGCAGCTCTCCGGCGGCGAGCGGCAACGGGTTGCGGTGGCGCGGGCGCTCGTCGCCCGGCCGGACATCCTGCTGCTCGACGAGGCGACCGCACAGCTCGACGGCCTGACCGAGGCCGCACTCGCCGGGGCGATCCGGGAGGTCGCGAGCACCGGCGCCGTGGTGACCATCGCGCACCGGATCTCGACGGTGATCGACGCCGACCAGATAGTGCTGCTCGAACGCGGCCACGTGCGAGCGATCGGCCGGCACGCCGAGCTGCTCGAACGGGACGAGCTCTACCGTGAGCTCGTCGCGGCGCTCCGGCTGGACACGAGCGTCGCGGCGCCGGCGGCCTGAGCTCTCCCGCCCGGTGGCCAGCGGGTGACGGGCGGCGTCCCGGGCGGCTGCCGAGTTGTCGATCTGGACGTGGTCGAAGCCGGGGTGCGGCTCCTCGCCCAGCTGCAGGACATCGACGGCAACAAAGTTCTGCGTCGACTGACGGCTCTTCGGGGACATGGCCGCACTCGGGCGTGTGGGTTCTGCTGGTGGCGTACGGGGCCTCGTTGGGCGAGCGGTGCGAACGGGTGTGCCATATGTTGATGGCATGACATCAGCTGGAGGTGCACCTGGAGCGGGCGATCAGCCCCGCGGGCCGGTGCTGCGTGCGGCAGATGTTCGGGCGCTGCGTGAGGTGCTGGCCGGCATGATCCTGCCAGGCGGTACCGACACGGCGTCGTCCGTCTCGAAGGAGGCGCAGGCGGAGTGGGTGGACCTGCTCGGTGAGCTGGAGGCCGTGAAGAACACGGTGACGGCGACCCAAGGTCGGCTGGCGGTCGCGCTGGAGGAGGCCACCAAGGCGGACGAGGAGCGGCAGGGCATCCGGGCGGAGCGGCGGGGTCGTGGTGTGCCGAACCAGGTGGGTCCGGCGATGCGGCTCAGTCCGCATGCGGGAGGAGCGTTCCTGGGCACGGCTCGGGTGTGGATCACTGATATGCCGTACACCTTCGACGCGCTGCGCACCGGTGTGCTCTCGCAGTGGCGCGCGACGCTCATGGTGCGCGAGACCGCCCACCTCTCGGTGGAGCACCGGGCGCAGATCGACGAGCGGATCTGCGGGCCTGCGAACCTGGCCGTACTTGCCCGGACGGGTACCCGGCGGCTGATCGCGCAGGTCAAGGAGCTGGCGGGCGAGCTCGACGTGCATGCCTGTGTGAAGCGGAACGCGAAGGCTGTCTCGGAGCGGCGGGTCTCGGTGCGGCCGGCGCCGGATCTGATGGTCTATCTGACGGCTCTGGTGCCGATGGCGCAGGGTGTTCAGGCGTACGCGCAGCTCAAGGCTCATGCCGATGCGGCGAAGGCGGCCGGCGACGAGCGGGGCGCAGGGCAGATCATGGCTGACACCCTGATCGAGCGAGTCGCCGGCCGTGAGCCGGGCAAGGCCGACGAGGTGCCCGTCACGATCAACCTGCTGGTCTCCGACCAGACGCTGCTCACCGAGGGTGACGAACCTGCCGTGGTGATCGAGGGCGCTCCCGCCGGCGTGGGCACCGTCCCGGGTCCCATCGTACGGAACCTGGTCGCGCACGGGATCGACGCGGACGCGGCGTGGTTGCGCGCGATCTATGTCGATCCCCACGGTCGGCTGCTGGCGACGACGTCGACGTCGCGATTCCATCCGCAGGGTCTGGCCACGCTGTTGCGGGCGCGAGGGCAGGGGATCTGTGGTTCGTCGTGGTGCGACGCACCGATACGACACCTCGACCATGTGGTGCCGCACGCGGAGGGTGGTGCGACCAGCCTGGGCAACGGTCAGGGTCTGTGCGCGCGCTGCAATCATGCGAAGCAGGCGCCGGGTTGGAGGCAGAAGGTCACCGAGGTCGACGGCCGGCACGCGGTCGAGACGGTTACACCGACGGGGCACACGTCTGTCTCCGTGGCGCCCGCACCGCCTGCACCGATCTCTTCGGGAGCGGACACTACAGCGACGGCCACGTCGGCGCCGACCCCACCGGCCCCGCCCGCTGACGCGACACCGGCGTGGACGCCGGCCGTCGGCATGACAGGTCCCAGGCCCGGACGCATCCCGCGCAGCCGCTACTCGATCGGCTGCCATACCGGCCGCCGCCCTGGCGTGATCGCCTACCGCCCACCAGGGCGACGCGACCAGCCCGGTCCCAGGCGGCAGCGACGGTCCCGACCGGACCTCGCCTGGGCGCATCCACCTCGGCCGCACACGAACTGAACCGCCGGCGTGCCCAGGCATGCCTTCACCAGATCTGTTCTGCCCACTCCGGGCGGTCGATGAACGGGTTCCGGTTGCCCTGCCAGTCGGTGTAGATGATCTCGTTGCGCCGGCGCTCCGACGCCGAGACCGGGTCGGCCGCGTGCCACGCCAGCAGCACCGAGATCTTCCCGTGCAACGGCACCGACCCGTTCGAGGTCGAGTCGTTCAGCTCGAGGTCGGGCCAGCCGTCATCGCCCTCGTACCGCACGGCCATGTAGAAGAGCATGCGGGCGACGTCGCCCTTGACGTTGTCGGCCGGCTCGAACGAGTTGGCGTCGGTGAAGCAGTCCGGGCACTGGTGGACGGCCGACCCGCCGTTGTCGAAGTCCTTGTTGCCGCGGGTGGAGTTCACGGTGACGTCGGTGGGCCGCAGGTGATGCAGGTCCGTGCCGGGACCGGTCGCGGTACCGAAGCCGCCGTGGCTCTGCGCCCAGGTGTGCTCGCGGTTCCAGTCGTCGGGGTCGCCGCCGTTGCTGGTCTTCGAGATCGACGTGCCCGAGTAGAGCTCGATGACGTTGTTCGGGTTGTTCGGGTCCTCGTCGGTCTCGCGCAGCGCCGTCCACACGGTCGCGTAGCTGACCCCGGTGTGGTCGTCGATGATGCCGTGCAGGGCGGAACGCAGCGCGGTCCCGGTCCGGCCGTCCGCGGGATCGTAGTAGCCGGCGGGGTCCGTCGGCGTGCCGCCGCCCCCGTCGGAGCCCACGACCGTGAACGCGGTGCCGTTCCGGAGCCCGGCGTGCGTGAAGTAGGCCGAGAGGGCGCCGGTGACGTCGAGCTGCCGGCCCATCAGGCCGGGGTTGGACGCCAGGCCGTAGCCCGAGCGGGAGGCGGTGGGGATCTGGACGTAGATCATCCGCGCGGTGCTGGTCTCGCCGGGTGCATCGGCGAGTGCCAGTGCGTAGTCGTTGGGGAAGTCGCTCGTGACCACGGTGCTCGTGGCGGTCGGCTGCCCGACGACGTATCCCCGGACGGTCGCCGTCGAGCCGTTCTGGGTAGCCGTCGCCTGCGCGACCGTGAGCGGAGTGGCCGCATGGCCGGGCGCCGAGGCGCTGACCTGGGTCAGGGTCAGCGCAAGGAGTGTGAGGACGAGGGAGAAGGCCAGGAAGGCGGGCCGCGCTGGGCGCCCGAGCAGTTGCCGCATGACCGGACCGTAGGCCGACCAGGTAGGTCCCTTGGTGTCGGCGAGGTAAATTCTCTACATACTATGGGGCAGGTGTGATCTCACTGGTGCGGATCGCGCCGCTCCGTGTCACCCGGCCGGGGTAGCGTCTGCTCCATGCGTCTGGGCGTCCTCGATATCGGGTCCAACACAGGACATCTGCTGGTGGTCGACGCGCATGGTGGCGCGGCGCCGCTTCCCGCCTCCTCGTACAAGCAGCCGCTGCGGCTCGCGGAGCACCTGGACGACGACGGCGCCGTCAGCCCCGCGGGCGTCGAGGCCCTCGTGGAGTTCACCGCGCAGGCCGTGCGCCTGGCGGAGGACCGGGGCTGCGCCGAGACGCTGGCGTTCGCGACGTCGGCGGTTCGCGACGCGGTGAACTCGGAGACGGTGCTCAGGACGGTGCACGAGCGCACCGGGGTGCGGCTCGAGGTGCTGAGCGGCGAGGACGAGGCCCGGCTGACGTTCCTGGCGGTGCGCCGGTGGTTCGGCTGGTCGGCCGGGCGGCTCGCCGTGTTCGACATCGGCGGCGGCTCCCTCGAGATCGCGGGCGGCGCCGACGAGGCCCCCGACGCCGCGTGGTCGCTCCCGCTCGGTGCGGCCCGCCTGGCCCGCAGCCACTTCGGCGTGGCGCCCGACGCCGACGCGCTGCGCGCCCTGCGCCGGGACCTCCGCGCCGAGATGGCGCAGAACGCGGGGACGCTCCTGCGGGCCGGACGGCCCGACCGCGCCGCCGCGACGTCCAAGACGTTCCGTTCGCTCGCGCGCATCTGCGGCGCGGCGCCGGCTGCCGAAGGCCCGCTCGTGCGCCGGGTGCTGTCGCTCGACGCGTTACGTGACCGGATCGACGAGCTGACGCGCACGAGCCTCGACGACCTGGCCCGGCTGCCCGGGGTCTCGCCGAGCCGGGCGCACCAGATCGTGCCCGGCGCGCTCGTCGCGGAGGCCTGCATGGACGTCTTCGACCTGACCGAGCTCGAGATCTGCCCCTGGGCGCTGCGCGAGGGCGTGATCCTGCAGCGGCTCGACCGGATGCCGCATATCGGCGTCGGCTGACCCCTCCGCGCTGGGCGGGCGGATACTGGCGGTATGTCGGTTGTCACGAACCCCGTCGAACGCCTGCGTGCTCGGGTGGGGGATGCGCTGTTCATGCGGATCGCCGGGCCCGGCGGGTACGCGGCACGGGACCGGATCCACCTCACACCCGGACCGCGCTGGTTTCCTCCCGACAGCCCCATCCGGCTGGTCCACGGCGACTCGGCGACGTTCGTGGGCGGGCTGCGGGCGCTGCTGCTGCAGTCGCTGCACCCGCTCGCGATGGCGGGCGTGGCCGGCCACTCCGGCTACCGCGGGGACCCGTGGGGTCGCCTCGCGCGCACCTCGACGTTCCTCGGCTACACGACCTTCGCGACGGCGGAGCACGCCCAGGAGATGGTCGACCGCGTGCGCGCCGTCCACGCACGGGTGCGGGGCAAGGCGCCGGACGGCCGCACGTACCGCGCGAGCGACCCGCACCTGCTCACGTGGGTGCACGTCGCGGAGGCCGACTCGTTCCTGACCGCCCACCAGCGCTACGGGGTGCGGCCGCTCGACCCGGCCGAGGCCGACGAGTACGTCGCGCAGTCGGGCCGGGTCGCGCGGGCCCTCGGCGCTAAGGACGTCCCGGAGACGGTGGCCGAGCTGGCCGACCGCCTGGCGTCCTACCGCGGCGAGCTGGAGGCCACGCCCGCGGCGCTCGACACGGCGAGGTTCCTGCTGCGCGAGCCGCCGCTGCCCTGGCCGGCACGCGCTCCCTACCGCCTGCTCGCGGCGGGAGCCGTGGCCCTGCTGCCTGAATGGGCCCGTGACGAGCTCGGCGTGGGCACCCGGTTCAGCCGGGTCCTGGGCGGCCCCGCCGGAGGATTCGCCGTCCGGGCCGTGCGCTGGGGTCTGGACGACGTCTCGCAACGGGGCCGCCGGTGGTGAGCCGGCGGCGGGTCGGGCACGGACCCTCCTCGTGGTCGACCAGTCGTTCTGGAGTCGATCGTCCCACGGCACAACCCGAGGCGTGGCAGCCGTGGCAGAGGTCAGAGATCGGGCCGGTGCAGGTGGACCGGCGCGAGGTCGAGCCGGCCGCGCCGGGCGCGCGGCGAGCCGGGGGAGCGGCGCAGGACGGTGAGGCTCATCCCTGGCGGCATGTCCCAGCCCGCCGGGTCGACGTCGGTCTGGCCACCGGTGGCGCCGACCTCCACGTACACCTGGCCGTAGGCGCAGCGTGGCATGAGCGCGAGGAGCTTCTGGAGCTCGGGAGCGTCGTGGGCATCGCCCGCCAGGAGCATGTGCAGCCCCCAGCCGTCGTTGTGCTCGTCGGCGGGGTCGCCGTAGTTCGCCACGTAGTCCTCCAGGTCGCCCGGCCAGCCGCGGGCCCACTGCACCACCGCTTGGTCAGGTAAGCCTTACCTAACACCAGATCGGTCGCCGGGGCAATATCCGGCTCTACGTGACCAGCGGGTACGGCGTCGCGCGGCTCACCCGCTGGAACTGGCGGTAGAAGTCCCCGACGATCGCGGCGAGCGGCGCGTGCTTGACCAGGAGTGCCGCGATGCCCGCAGGCGCTCCCTGCGGGGTCACGCCCTCGGCGCAGGAGCGTACGAACTCCCTGCGCTGCTCTGGCCCGTAGCCGTACAGGGCGACGGTCAGCCAGTTCACCAGGTGCGTGAGGGCGAGGTTCCGGTCGTAGCCACGGTGCTCGTCGAAGAAGGCGGCCTCACCCTGGCTGAGCTCGAAGCCGGACGAGATCGCGAGGCCGTAGTCGGCGAAGTAGAGCCGCTCGCCGTCGATCAGGATGTTCTGGAAGTGGGCGTCGAAGTGCAGCAGCCCGCGGGCGTTCATGAACGAGATCCCGGCGTCCAGCTCCTCCTCCACCATGGCGCACGCCTGCTCGGCGGCCTCGCCGCCTGCCTCGACCTGGACGCCCAGCCAGTCGTGCAGGTTCTGCGGGATGTACTCCAGGAACAGCATGAGGCTCGCCGAGGACTCCTGCAGGGCCTCTATCCGCCGCCGCACCTCCGGCCCGCCGCCCCAGTAGTCGACGGCGTGATCGACGTCGGCCAGCTCCTCGGGGAGCGGCTCGCCGCGGTCCGGCAGCACTCGCCAGTGGTGCATCAGGGGGAAGCCCTCGTGGTCGCCCGCGATCACCCAGTTCGTCGTCATGATCTGCGCGGCCAGCTCCCGCCAGGCACCGAACCCCGGGCCGCCGATGCTGCCGACACCGTAGTGGCAGAAGTCCGGCAGCTCGAACAGGTTCGCCGTCGAGCGGAGGTTCTCGGGTCGGAGCTCGAGCTCGGTGAGGCGCACCTGCTTGACGAAGACCGGGACGCCCTCGACGTCCAGCAGGAGCGTCTTCCCGCCGATGCCGGAACCGATGGGCGTGGCGGCGTCCACGAGCTCGCGCAGCCTGCGGTCGCTGCACAGGGACAGTGCTGTGGACGCGGCGCCGTGGGCGGTGAGCCGGGCAGCGTTGGACATGCCCGCCAGCCTCTCACGTGCGGAGATGGTGTCCACGCGCGCGCCGCCCTTGCCTAACCGGGGCGTTCACGGCAGAGTCTGTGGTGGCGCACCTCACACCGTCGTGAGGCGCGTCGCCAACGGAGGTGCCCGATGACGACCACCGAGATCGCGACGCTCCGCCGTTCGATCGAGCAGCTGCGCCAGAGCGTCGCCGTGGTGCGCAGCGCGTTCGGCGACGCGCCGGAGGTACGCCGGCTCGTGAACGACCTCGAACGGCTGGAGATCGACGCGGCAGAGCTCCTGTCGGCGGAGCCCCCGCGGCAGGTGAGGACCTCGGGGCGCGTGCCGGAGCACGTCGTCGTGCCGGACACACCACTGGACGAGACGATGTTCAGCGACGCCGACGACGAGGGGCTCGGCGGCTACCACGGCGACCGCTCGTGACGACCACCACGCGCGGTGTGGACAGCCCGGGCCGCGCCGCCATCGAGGCCCGCACGCTGCGGAGCGACCGGTGGTGGCTGCCGCCGCTGGCGACCACGGTCGGCCTGCTGATCTTCGTCGGGTACGCGACCGTGCGGGCCTTCCAGCAGCAGTACTTCTTCGCGGACGAGCGCTACCTGACGCCGTTCTACTCGCCCTGCGTCTCGTTCGGCTGCGCGTCGGAGCCGGGCTCGGCGCACTTCGGCATGTTCCTGCCGGACCACCCCCTGCTGCCTTACGCGGCGCTGAGCCTGCCGTTCCTGCTGCTGTTCCGGCTGACCTGCTACTACTACCGCAAGGCGTACTACCGGTCGTTCGCGCTGGCGCCCGCTGCGTGCGCGGTGCCGGAGCCGCACGCGACCTACCACGGCGAGACCCGCTTCCCGCTGGTCCTGCAGAACGCCCACCGGTACTTCTTCTACGTCGCGGTGGTTATCTCGGTGATCAACACCTACGACGCGCTCGTCGCGTTCCGGCATCCGACGGACGGGTTCGTCGTGGGCGTGGGCAACCTCGTGCTGCTCGTGAACGTGGTGCTGCTGTGGTGCTACACGGCGTCGTGCCACTCGTGCCGGCACATCATGGGCGGCCGCCTCACGCACTTCTCGAAGCATCCCGTGCGGTACCGGCTCTGGACGTGGGTGTCCGCGCTCAACACGCGGCACGCGCAGTTCGCGTGGACCACTCTCGCCTCCCTGATCCTGACCGACCTGTACGTCGCGCTCGTCGCGAGCGGGACC
This sequence comes from Promicromonospora sp. CA-289599, assembly GCF_050936155.1. Classification (NCBI taxonomy): domain Bacteria; kingdom Bacillati; phylum Actinomycetota; class Actinomycetes; order Micrococcales; family Promicromonosporaceae; genus Promicromonospora; species Promicromonospora sp. CA-289599. The sequence goes on along the minus strand of NZ_JBNJNI010000001.1, from coordinate 6,038,189 downwards.
ATCACCGACCTGCGGCTCATCGGCTAGCCGAGTCGAACCAGCTGAACAGGAGTCCCGTCTTGACGGAGATCGAACGGCTCGAGTACGACGTCCTCGTCATCGGGGCCGGGGGCGCCGGTCTGCGGGCCGCGATCGAGGCCCGGGAACGCGGCCTGCGGACGGCGATCGTCTGCAAGTCGCTGTTCGGCAAGGCGCACACCGTGATGGCCGAGGGCGGGTGCGCCGCGGCCATGGGCAACGTCAACGAGAACGACTCCTGGCAGGTCCACTTCCGCGACACCATGCGCGGCGGCAAGTTCCTGAACAACTGGCGGATGGCGGAGCTGCACGCCAAGGAGGCGCCCGACCGGGTCTGGGAGCTGGAGACCTACGGCGCGCTGTTCGACCGCACCAAGGACGGCCGGATCAGTCAGCGCCACTTCGGCGGGCACACCTACCCGCGCCTCGCGCACGTCGGCGACCGGACCGGGCTGGAGCTGCTGCGCACCATGCAGCAGCGCATCGTCGCGCTCCAGCAGGACGACTTCGCGGAGACCGGGGACTACGAGGCGCGGCTGCGCGTGTTCGCCGAGTGCACGGTCACGGAGCTGCTGACAGAGGACGGCGCGATCGCCGGGGCGCTCGGGTACTGGCGCGAGTCGGGGCAGCTCGTCGTGTTCTCGGCGCCCGCCGTGGTGCTCGCCACGGGCGGCATCGGCAAGTCGTTCCAGGTCACGTCGAACTCGTGGGAGTACACGGGGGACGGCCACGCCCTCGCGCTCCGCGCCGGTGCGAACCTGATCGACATGGAGTTCGTCCAGTTCCATCCGACGGGCATGGTCTGGCCGCCCAGCGTCAAGGGCATCCTCGTGACCGAGGGCGTGCGCGGCGACGGCGGGGTGCTCAAGAACTCCGAGGGCAAGCGGTTCATGTTCGAGTACGTGCCCGACGTCTTCAAGGGCCAGTACGCCGACACCGAGGACGAGGCGGACCGCTGGTACGACGACCAGGAGAAGAACCGCCGTACACCCGACCTGCTGCCGCGCGACGAGGTGGCCCGCGCGATCAACACAGAGGTCAAGGAGGGGCGCGGCTCGCCGCACGGCGGCGTCTACCTCGACATCGCGAGCCGTATGCCCGCCGACGAGATCAAGCGGCGTCTGCCCTCGATGTACCACCAGTTCAAGGAGCTGGCCGACGTCGACATCACCGCCGAGCCGATGGAGGTCGGCCCGACGTGCCACTACGTGATGGGCGGGATCCAGGTCGACCCCGACACCGGGCAGTCGAGCGTCCCGGGGCTGTTCGCTGCGGGGGAGTGCGCCGGCGGCATGCACGGCTCCAACCGGCTCGGCGGTAACTCGCTCTCGGACCTGCTGGTGTTCGGCAGGCGCGCGGGGCTGGGCGCCGCCGACTACGTCGTCGGTCTGGAGCGGCGGCCCGCCGTCAGCGCGGTCGACATCGACGCGGCGGCGGAGATGACGCTCGCCCCGTTCGCCCCGCCGTCGGAGACTCAGGAAGCAGAGAACCCCTACACCCTGCACGCCGAGCTCCAGCGGATGATGAACGACCTGGTGGGGATTATCCGTACGGAGTCCGAGGTGGCCGAGGCGCAGCGGCGGCTCGGCGAGCTGCGCGCGCGGGTACGGCAGGTGTTCGTCGAGGGCTACCGGCAGTACAACCCCGGATGGCACCTCGCGCTCGACCTGCGCAACATGCTGATGGTCAGCGAGGCGGTGGCGGCGTCGGCCCTGCTGCGCACCGAGAGCCGCGGCGGGCACACCCGTGAGGACCATCCGGGGCTCGACGCCGAGTGGCGCCACCGGGTGCTCGTGACGCGCTGCGCCGACGGCGGCGAGGTGGTCCCGCGCGTCGTCGTCGAGCCCGCCGAACGGGTGCCCATGCGTGAGGACCTGCTCGCGCTGTTCGACCTCGCCGAGCTCCAGAAGTACTACACGTCGGCCGAGCTGGCGGCGCACCCCGGCCAGCCGGCAGATCCAGATCCAGATCCGATGGGAGGCACCGCATGAGCTACACAGGGACGTTCCGGGTCTGGCGGGGAGACGCCGACGGCGGCGCACTGACCGACTTCGAGGTGGAGGTCAACGAGGGCGAGGTGGTGCTCGACGTCCTGCACCGGCTGCAGGCCACGCAGACACCCGACCTGGCGGTGCGGTGGAACTGCAAGGCGGGCAAGTGCGGGTCGTGCTCCGCGGAGATCAACGGGAAGCCGCGCCTGCTGTGCATGACGCGGATGTCGGTGTTCGAGCGCGACGACGTCGTGACGATCACGCCGATGCGGACGTTCCCGGTGATCCGCGACCTCGTGACCGACGTGTCGTTCAACTACGCGAAGGCGCGTGAGATCCCGTCGTTCACGCCACCGGCCGACCTGGGGCCGGGCGAGTACCGGATGGCGCAGGTCGACGTCGGGCGCTCGCAGGAGTTCCGCAAGTGCATCGAGTGCTTCCTGTGCCAGGACACCTGCCACGTGGTGCGCGACCACGAGGAGAACAAGGAGTCGTTCGCCGGGCCGCGCTTCCTGATGCGGATCGCCGAGCTGGAGATGCACCCGCTCGACGTCGCCGACCGGGTGCCCGCAGCGCAGGAGCAGCACGGGCTCGGCCGGTGCAACATCACGAAGTGCTGCACCGACGTCTGCCCGGAGGGCATCCACATCACCGACAACGCGCTGATCCCCATGAAGGAGCGCGTCGCGGACCGGAGGTACGACCCCCTGGTCTGGCTGGGGCGGACGATCTCGCGGCGGCGCGGCTGACGGGTGGGCGGTGATCAGTCCTGTCTCGTGACTGCGGTCCCGCCGCCCGTCGGGCGGCGGGACCGGTCGTCTGCGAGGGCTCGGCGGACGGGCCGGGTCAGCCCTCGGTCTTGCGCGTGGTCCTGCGCGGACGCCGGGTCAGCAGGGGGTCGTGACCGCGCGGCCGGCTGACGGGGTGGACGGCGGCGAACGCCTGGTCCAGAGCGTCCTCCGTCGCGATCACGCCGTCGCCCCGGTTCTGGAGCGCCGTCATGACCTGGTCGGCTGCCAGCCGCAGGGATACGCCGGCGTCCCGTGCGGCGCCGACCAGGATCTCCGTGGCCTTGGCCTCGTCCACCCCACGCACCGCGATGATGACGCCCTTGACCTGCTCGATCGTGGCCTGGCTGACGAAGGCGCGGTTCACCACGGCCTCCGACCGGCGGTCGAGCGCCTCCTTCTGGACCGGCGTGACGTCGAGGACGTAGCCGACCAGCTGCGGTGACCGGCTGCGGGCGCCTTGCGAGCCCTGGCCGGTGACGACCACGGTCCGGGTCCGGCCGCTCCGGTCCACGATCCGGTGCGCGCACGCGAAAGGCTTACCGAGTCGAAGAGCCTCCCCGGCGGCCCGGACCACGCGGGCGCGGTCGTCGGGGTGCTTACGGGAGCCAAGAGCATCGAGGCCCGGCTCGACCTCGTTACGCTTCCATCCGTGCATGGTGTAGATCTCGTCGGACCACCACCAGGTGCCCGAGGTGAGGTCGACGCTGTACCGACCGACAAGAAGGTTGGTCCCCAGACCGAGGGCGCGCGTCAGATCTGCTGCGGAAAAACCCGGCGTGCTGCTGCCGGCGTCGTTCCCGGTCTCTTCGGCAAAGTCCGTCTCGAGCTGAGTGACGGATGACATATGAACCTCCCAGATCCCCTGCGGACCTGGAGCCGCTTCATGACCCCGAGTCTCACAGTGTAGCCGGGTTCGGACGATTCGGACAGTCGAGGCCTCTGGTTTCCCTACGAAACCGCAGTTCAGGCCCCTGCCGAAGCAGCGTCCTCAAGGGGTGCGAGCAGGGCGGATTCGCCCTCCTCCCAGCGGCCGAGCGTGTACGCGCCCATGTCGCCCTCGACCGCCAGGCATGCGGTCATCCCGAGGAGGATGTCGTCGAGAAGTTCGGGCTGCTGCTCCACGAGCCGGCCCGCGAGGTCGCGCGCCGCGATCTGCTCGTGGACCGAGTCGGCCTCCACGTGCTCGTCGAAGTAGCCAGTCGTCTCGGCGCCGTAGCCGAGGCGCCGAAAGCCGCTGCTGTACAGCCGGCTGGGGATCGCCGAGGTGATCTCGTACGCGGCCAGGTGCCCGACGATCGCGCCGCGCAGCCGGCGGTGCAGCGCGAACAGCCACATGGTGTTCAGCGAGACCAGGGACGGCGTCGGCACCGTGTCGAGGTACCGGCCGTACGTGTCGTCGAGCCCGACGCTGCGCATGGTGCGCGCGAAGAGCTCCGCGTGCAGGTGTCCCGGACGGCCGCCGCCGTACTCGTCGGCCTGGATCTCCACCAGGGCCGACTTGGGCGTGCCGTACAGCCGCGGGATCGCCCAGGTGTGCGGGTCGGCCTCCATCAGCTGGTAGACCGAGCGCAGGGCCAGGAACTCGCGGGCCTGGTCCGCGTCCGCGTGCCTGGCGACGTAGCGCGACATGCTCGGGGAGTCGTCGGCCTCGGCCAGCTCGAACAGCCGACGGGCGACGCCGGCAGCATCGGTGGCGTCGCACGTCGGCCGTCCCGCCCGCGCCCGCACTGCCGCCTCGAACGGCCGCTCCAGCGACTGCCGGACACCCAGCAGCGACGGGTCCCACTCCCACGCGTCGTCGACCCCGTCGACGCCTCGGTGGTGCAGCCCGTACAGGACGGTGAGCGCGAGCTGCAGGTCGCCGTCGTGCAGCACACCGCCCTCGGGCTCGCGGCGCAGAGCAGCCGCGGCCGTCTCACGCAACGGAGCGAGCTGGGCGTAGGTGTCGTCGGTGGGCGGTCCGGCCGTGAGTGCGGCGAGCAGCGCTGAGCTCAGCGGGCCACGGGGACGTGGGAGCGACAGCTGGGCGCCGGAGCGCGAGGCGCTTCCCTCTGTGCCGCTCGTGGAGATGTGGTCCCGCACCGGGGTCGTGGTCATGTTGAGGCTCCTGTTCGCGCACCAGCCGCGCCCCTGCTCGACGCCGAATTCATCCTGCGCGAGAAGCGCCTTGCTCGCGAGACGTGCGACGGCGTGCCGCCCCTGGGTTGCGAGTGGTCCCCGTCGTCCTACGTTGGTGGGCGAGGTCAGGAAGCGGCCGCACTGGTGGAGCACGGTCCACTGAGGCCCGTGCTCCATTCGCGCCCGGTCCGTCCGGGCGAGGACGAGGACAGGAGTCCGACCATGAGCGATGTTCCATACGGCGCACGGTCTGGGTCGCAGCGCACCTGGGCGCCCGGAGAGACAGACGACAGTGCTTGGCAGGGCGATGCCGGACAGGACGATGCCGGGCAGGACCGGGCCGGTGTCAAGGAGCGGGCCGCTGAGACGGCGTCGCAGATAGGCGACGCCGGCCGGGATGCGGCTCACGACGCGAAGGAACGGGCGCGCGACGTCGCCCACGAGGCCACGGATCAGGTGCGCGGGCTGGCCGACCGAGCGCGCACCGAGCTGAGCTCGCAGGCGGGGACGCAGCAGCAGAAGCTGGCCGGCGGCATCCGGTCGCTGGGAGACGAGCTGAGCCAGATGGCCGGCGGCACGCAGGAGCCCGGCTACGCGAGCGAGATCGTCAACCGTGCGGGCGACGCCACCAAGCAGGTCGCCCAGTGGTTCGAGGACCGTGAGCCGGGCGCGGTGCTGCACGAGGTCGAAAGCTTCGCCAGGCGTCGGCCGGGTCTGTTCCTCGTGATGGCGGCAGGGGCCGGGCTGCTCGTCGGGCGGTTCCTGCGCAGCGCGAAGGACGCGCCCTCGGACGGCCCCGACCGGTCGGCGAGCACGGGCGACACGGACGCCGGTGGTCCGAGCGGCACAGGCACTGGGCAGGTCAGCGGTGGCGGCGACTACCCGACGTCCGCCTACCCGGCGGGGGAGACCCCGCCGACGTTCCCGCCGACGATGGCGGGCAGCACACGACCGCAGACCTTCGGGGGTGAGAGCGATGTCCGACACGCGTGACCCGTTCGTCGCGTCCAGCGCGGCACCTGCGTCGGCAGGCATCGGCACCGCAGGGACGGGTGCCCCTTCCGGGCAGGCCGACCACCGGAGCGTGGGCGAGCTCGTCGGCGAGGTCAGCCGTGACCTCTCGACACTCGTCCGGCAGGAGATAGAGCTGGCGAAGGCGGAGGCGAAGCAGTCCGCCCAGCGCGCAGGGAAGGGCGCCGGCATGTTCGGCGGCGCCGGTGTGGCGGGACACATGGTCCTGCTGTTCCTGTCCCTCGCGCTCTGGTGGGCTCTCGGCACCGTGACGGGCCTGGGTTGGTCGGGCCTCGTGGTCGCCGCGCTGTGGGCAGTGGTCGCCGTCGTGCTCACCCTTCGAGGCAAGAAGGAACTGCAGGCGGTGGAGGGCATGCCCCGTACTGCCGACACGGTCAAGAAGATTCCCGACGCACTGCGAGGACACGAGGAGAGGAACTCATGAGCACCAGCGACCCGCAGGAGATCCGGGAAGAGATCGAGCGCACCCGCGCCGAGCTGAGCAACGACGTGGACACCCTCGGTGACAAGGTGAACCCGAGCAACGTGGCACGGCGCAAGGTCGATCAGGCGAAGTCCGGCATTGCCCGTGTGAAGGACCGCGTCATGGGCTCGGCGCACGACACGATGGGCTCGGCCCAGGGTGCCACGCACGACCTGGCCGACCGGAGCCGGGGGGCGGCGTCGTCGGTCGCCGACTCGGCGCGGCACACCGTGTCGTCCGTCGCCGAGACCGCCGGGTCGGCGCCGCGCAAGGTGCGCGAGCAGACCCAGGGCAACCCGCTCGCCGCCGGCCTCGTCGCCTTCGGGCTGGGCCTGGTGGTCGCGTCGCTCGTGCCGTCGAGCCGTGTCGAGCAGCGCGCCGTCAAGGCCACCGAGGACAAGGCCGCACCGTTCGTCGAGGGCGCGAAGTCGACCGCGGCCGAGCTGGTGCACGACCTCGAGCAGCCGGCGCGGGAGAGCGTCGAGGCCGTGGGGAACGCCGCGAAGGACGCGGCGCGCACGGTCGGCGAGCACGGCCGCGAGGCCGCGTCCGACATCCGCTCGCGGGCGTCGGGCTCCGAGTGACCTGTTCTCGGTGGCCGGTTCTGGGGACCGGCCACCGAGTGACTGGCACTGAGTGACTGGCACTGAGCGACCGGTATTGAGCGACCGGCTCGGTGTGACCAGTTCTGGGGACCGGTCGCACCGAGCCGGCGAGGGGAACGGCAGCCGGCGGCTGGTACCGGCGAGCGAGCAGCGTCGAGCGAGAGCGTGGGAGATGACATGGCCGAGATCAACGACACGTCCGAGCGGACCGACGCCCCGCATCCGGACGACCGACGCAAGCCGGACGCGCCCCCGGACCTGCACAAGCGGACGTGGACGTACGCCCTGCGGAACAGCGTGCGGCAGTTCTCGCGCGACCAGTGCACGGACCTGGCCGCGGCGTTGACCTACTACGCGGTCCTCGCGGCGGCGCCCGCCCTGCTCGCACTGGTCTCGGTGCTCGGCCTCGTGGGCAACGGAGGCCAGGCGGTCGAGCGCGTGATCGGCACGATGGACGGCGTGCTGCCGCCCGATGTGCTGTCCGTGGTCGAACCGCTCGTCCAGAACGCAGCCGGTGGCGGCGGCAAGGCCGGGTTCGCTCTGCTCCTCGGTGTGGTGCTGGCCCTGTGGTCCGCCTCCGGGTACGTCGGCGCCTTCGGACGTGCGATGAACCGGATCTACGAGGTCGACGAGGGCCGGCCGGTCTGGAAGCTCCGCCCCGTGATGCTGCTGGTCACCCTTGTAGCGGTCGTCATAGCGGCGCTGATCGTGGCGGCGGTGGCGCTCAGCGGGCCGGTCGCGCAGGCGGTCGGTGACGCCGTCGGCCTCGGGTCCACCGCCGTGACCGTCTGGGGCATCGCCAAGTGGCCCGTGGTGCTGCTGCTCGTCGTGGTCCTCGTGGCGATCCTCTACCACGTCACCCCGAACGTGCGGCAGCCCAGGATGCGCTGGCTCAGTGTCGGTGCGTTCGTGGCGATCCTCGTCTGGGTGCTCGCGTCCGCCGCGTTCGCGCTCTACGTCGCGACGTTCTCGAGCTACGACGCCACGTACGGGTCGCTCGCCGGCATCATCGTGTTCCTCCTGTGGCTGTGGATCACCAACCTCGCGCTGCTGTTCGGAGCCGAGCTGGACGCCGAGCTCGAGCGGGGCCGTGAGCTCCAGGGCGGCATCGCCGCCGAGGAGACGGTGCAGCTGCCGCCCAAGGACGCCCGCGCGAGCGAGAAGCGCGAGGCGAAGCACCTCAAGGAGGTGGAGCGCGGCCGGGAGCTGAGGCTCGCCGCCGAGCGAGACGGTGCGGACAAGGACGGCGACCGCACCGGCCAGCGAACCTGAGGGAGACCGCATGACGATGTTCGACGAGTCCATGACAGCCCGTGCGGACGGGGCGACCGGCGACGCTGCCCCGGAGGTCACGGTCACGGCGTGCCCCGACGGCCCGCTGCTGCTGCGCGGCCCGGCGACGATCCTCGGCCCTGACGGCGAGCCCGTGGAGCGACGTCGGGCCACGGTGGCACTGTGCCGCTGTGGCGGCACCGCCATCGCACCGTGGTGCGACGGGACACACAAGGTGAACGGCTACCGCTCCACGGACCAGCGCGGGACCAGCGCGGGACCGCCGCGCTAGAGCCGGAACGCCCGTCCGCGCGCGTAGGCGTGGAGCCGCGCCAGCACGTCGATCTGCTGGTGTGCCTGGGCGATCAGCTCGTCGAGCTGTGCGGGGTCCAGGCCGATCTCGTCGGCGTGCTCGAGCAGCGTCTGCCAGCCACCGATCTTGGCGAGGACTCCCGCCCGCATCATCTCGGGCTCGAACACCATGGTCATCGGGGACTGCTCGACCACCCGGCCGTTGAGCTTGAGCCGGCCCGCCTTCTCGCCCGCCCACGCCACGACCTGGCGGTAGCGGCGGCGCGGCACGCCCAGCCGGTCCAGCAGGTCGCGGTAGAGCTCTCGCTCACCGCGGAGCTGCTCGGTCACCTCGGCCAGCTCGGCGTGGAAGGGCGTGTCCCGGTAGGCACGGGTCATGCGCTCAAGGCGCCCCACACCGGCCGTGGATGCGGTGAGGTGCTCGGAGAGGTAGAGGCCGAACAGGTTGCGGTCCATCGTGTCCGGTATGCGCAGGTCGCCCCGGGCCCGCAGCGGCAGCACCGACGCCCCTGCCGGCCGGGGGCTCGCGGGGCGCAGGGGAGCGGAGCCGGTTCCCTGCCCGGCCGCCATGCCGTCGAGCAGGTCCGCCACGGACTGCGCCGCAGTGCGGCGGGGCGTCCAGCCCAGCTCGTCCTTGATCCGGGACGTGTCGAGCACCGGCACGGTCATCGCCATGTCGAGCCAGCCAGGGTCGGCGCGGACGATCCGGCCGTCGTAGGCGACGGCCAGCGCCGCGCGCACGACGGCGGGCGGCAGCTCGACCAGCCGCCCGTGGCCGACGATCCGGGCCAGGTCCGCACCGCGCAGCACGTCGTCCGCCGCGACGTTGAACGCGCCGCCGGCCCGTTCGAGGACGACGCGCCGGTAGGCGTCGGCGACGTCGTCCGCGTGCACCGCCTGCAGCCGCAGGCAGGCGGGCAGCGGCAGCATGGGCGGACGGCCGTGCCGCAGCAGCTGCGTCGGCACGAGCGGACCCAGGAAGTAGCGCACGACCGACTGGGCGGCGTCCGCCTGGAAGATCAGCGCGGGGCGCAGGCGCGCCAGGGTGACCTCGGGGTGCTCGGCCTCCAGCTCGTCCAGCACCCGCTCCTGCGCCGCCTTGTCCACGCTGTAGTGCGACGTCGGTATGCCGCCGGTGGACCAGTCCTCGCGGCGCGGGCCGTCGTCGTCGACCGGGGAGTACGCACCCACCGACGACGCGACCACCAGGTGCGGTACGCCCGCCCGTGCGACGGCGTCGGCCACCCGGCGGGTGCCCTCCACGTTGGTGCGGCGCAGCAGGTCGCGCTCGCGGTTGGGCTGGACGAGCCACGCGAGGTGGACCACGGAGTCGGCGCCGCGGACGTGCTCGCTGAGCTGGTCGACGACAGCCCCGTCCTCCGCCGAGAGATCGACGGGCGCCCACTCGGCGTACCGGTACGGTTCGGCGTTCCGGTCGGGCAACCGCCGGGCCATACCGAGCACGGACGTGACCCGCGGCTCTGCGTGCAGCGCCCGCAGCAGCGCGGTCCCGGCGTTCCCTGTGGCTCCCACGACGACTACACGCATGAGAACACCGTCACACCGGCCCCGTGCACTCGCATTCGACGGCGCTGCGTACCTCGCGTGTCGGCGGGTGTTCCACCATGCTGGCGACATGCCCAGGATCAGCTCGCGCCGGACCCACCGATTCGAGGACGACGGCCTCACCGTCGTCGGACACGTCTCGGCGCCGCCCGACGCGGGCCGAGCCTTCGTGCTCGTGCACGGCGTGGGCTGCTCGTCGCGCACGTACGCCAGGCTCGTGGACCACCTGGTGGCCCACGGCGAGGTGCACGCGCTGGACCTGCCCGGGTACGGCGCGTCCCCGCACCCGCGCCGCGACGTCACGGTCCCCGAGCACGCGGCAGTCGTCGCGCGGTACGTCCGCGAGCACGTGCTCGACGCCGGTCTGCCCGCGCCGGTCCTCGTCGGCCACTCGATGGGCACGCAGGTAGTGGGCGACCTGCTCGCCGACCATCCCGACGCCGCGTCGGCGGGCGTCCTCCTCGGCCCGACGGCGGAGCCGGGCGCACGTACGTTCCCGCGTCAGGCGGTACGTCTCGCGATCGATGTCGTGGGGGAGTCGCCCCGCACCATCGGAACGCTCCTGTTCGATTCCCTGGTGCGCTGCGGCGCGCCGTACTACCTGCGGCAGCTGCGCCACGTCGTCGAGCACCGGCTGGAGGACGTGCTGCCCCGCATCGCCGCACCGGTAGTCGTGGTGCGGGGTGAGGGCGACCCGGTCGCGACGGAGCGCTGGGCCGAGACGCTCGCGGCGAGTGCCCCGCTCGGGCGGTACCGCACCGTGGGCGGCCGGCATCACGCCATGGACGCTGACCCCGCGGGCGTCGCCGAGGCTGTCCTGGACGCATGGCCGGCGGCGGACCGGGGCGTCGGATGAGCGGCCGACGACGCTCGCCCGACGGCGTGCTCGCGCGGCTCGTCGCGTGGGCCGCCGACTACGCATGGGCGACGGAGCGGCAGGCGCGGCACTATCTCCGGCGGCCGAAGCTGCCCGGGGCGGCCGGCGCGTCGTCGAGGGCCCCCGTCCTGCTGCTGCCCGGCATCTACGAGACCTGGGAGTTCCTGCAGCCCGTCGCCACGGCGCTGGCCCGTGCGGGACATCCGGTCCATGCTGTCCCAGGCCTCAGGCTCAACCTCCGGCCGGTCCCGGAGTCGGCCGACACAGTGGTCGAGCACCTGGAGCGCACGGGCCTGACCGGGGTGGTACTCGTGGCGCACAGCAAGGGCGGCCTCATCGGCAAGCGGGTCCTGCTCTCGGGGGCGAGCGACCGGGTGCTCGGCATGGTCGCGATCGCGACGCCGTTCACCGGCTCCCGCTGGGCGCGGTACATGCTCTCTCGGTCGCTGCGGTCGTTCGACCCCCGTGACCCGGTGCTGCTGGCGCTCGCAGGGGAGCTGCTCGTCAACGAGCGCATCACCGCCGTCTACCCGCGGTTCGACCCGCACATCCCCGAGACGGGCCGGCTGGAGGGTGCGCGGAACATCGAGCTGCCGCTGTCGGGGCACTTCCGGCCGCTGGGGCACCGCCTGCTCGTGCAGACCGTGGTGCGCGAGGTGGCGCGGGTGGAGTCCGAGCGCGCGGTGCGCTGATTCCGGTTCGCCGGGCCGCGCGTGGTCAACTGAGATGTGCTCACCGTCCGCCACAGCTCGCCGCGCCGGACCGACGTCGCCCTGACGCTCGGACCGCTGGGGCACGGGCCCGCGGACCCGACGTTCCACCGGGCGGCCGATGGAACCGTCTGGCGGACGTCGCTGCTGGCCACGGGCCCGGTGACGCAGCGATTCGTGCCCGCCGGCCCGCACGAGGTGGTGGTGCAGCACTGGGGCGACGGCGCGCGGGAGGCCGCCGACGCGCTGCCCACGCTGCTCGGGGAGGACGACGACGCCACGGACTTCGCGCCGCCGCCGCAGGTCCGCGACGCCCACCGTCGGGCGGCCGGGATGCGGATGGTGCGCAGCGGCCGGGTGCTGGAGGCCCTCGTGCCCGCGGTCCTGGAGCAGCGCGTGCAGACCTTGACGGCCCACCGGGCGTGGCAGTGGCTCGTGCGGCGCTACGGCACACGGGCGCCGGGCCCGGCGCCCGAGGGGTTGCGGGGCGGGCTACGGGTGGTCCCGGACGCGCAGACCTGGACGCGGGTGCCGGTCTGGGACTGGCACCGCGCTGGCGTCGACCCCGGACGTGCCCGCACGGTGATGCGGTGCGCGCTGGTGGCGCCGCGCCTTGAGGAGGCGTGTGCGATGGCACCCGCCGAGGCTCGCGCGCGGCTCGAGAAGGTGCAGGGCGTGGGTGTGTGGACGTCGGCGGAGGTGGCGCAGCGCGCCTTTGGTGACGCGGACGCCGTCTCCGTGGGCGACTTCCACCTGCCTGCGGCGGTCGGCTGGGCGCTCTCTGGCGAGCGCACCGACGACGCCGGGATGCTGCGGCTGCTGGCGCCGTACGCGCCGCACCGGCACAGGGTGGTTCGGCTGCTCATGATCGACGGGCGGCACAAGGCGCCCCGCCGTGGGCCGAAGCTGCCGATCGCGGACTACCGGGCGTTCTGACCGGTAGTCGTTGCTGGGCGGCTGGGTCTCTGCGCGGGACCTTTGCTCTGGGTCTCGGCTCTGGGTCTTGTGGTGGGGTCTTGTGATGCAGTCTTCGGGTGCGCCGGCGTGGGTTCAGCCGTGGTGAGCGCGTCAAGTAGGCGGCCGTGTACGGGGAGGCGGTGAGGTTCGGCAGTCCTGCGCAGAGGGCAGAAGGAACAAGTGGGTGTCAGTGGTCGAGCATAGGATCGAACAAAGGTCCTAAGAGATGGAGGCCTGAGTTTACTCTTCTTGAGGAATGAACCACGGGGGAGGTGGGCCGGAATGTATGAGGGATCGTTCGACGACCGCACGCGCGGTGCGTATACGGACGTGGTGCCGCCGGTGGAGATGCCGAGTGGCACGCGGGTAACGCCGCCTGACATGCCGGAGGACTTCGCGCCGGACTGGCCTCCGGAGGTCGTGCCGGTCGCTTTCTGGCCGGGGGACGTCCTGCGTCGGGCGTTGCAGGACGCGCCGGGTATGCGGCTGGCGCGCGTGGTCGCTGAGGCTCTCGACGTGGACGGGAACCTGGAGATCGGTCTGCCCGTCGCCGCGGACCCGGATTCAGACTCAGACTCGGGCGCGGGTACCGGTCCGGCTGGGCGCGGTGGTGAGGGTATGGGTTTCAGTGTGCTGGCCGACCTGTCGGACGAGACCCTGGCCGACGTGGTCCTCGCGTGCAGCCGGCTGCAGTCCTGGATAGCGGGCGTGCAGGCCCGCGTCGTCGCAGAGCGCGCGGCGCGGGAGTCGCATCCGCTGGCGCACAGCTCGCTGGTCGGGCAGGTCACGGGCGAGCTGGTGGTCACGGCCTCGGAAGCGACCGAGGTCGTGGTCCGAGCCGAGTCCGGGACCCAGCACCCCAGTGTGATCACCGCCCTGCTGAAAGGCAGGATCGACACTCGTAAAGCGCACACGCTACTGCGTTCTGCGTCCCGGCTGACGGTGTCGGAGCGGGCGGAGGCGATCCGCCGGTTCCTGCCCCAGGCACCGCGCCGGACGTGGAAGTGGTTGCAGTCCCGGATGCTCGCTTTCGCGAAGAACCTGCACGGCGCTGCGCAGGCCGCTCGGGCCGAAGCGCAACGCCGCAGTGTGCAGGTCGACCGTGCGGAGAACGACATGGGCTGGCTGTCCGCGTACCTACCGGCCGTGGACGCCGCGGCGGTCTGGGGAGTTGTGGATGACATGGCCCACCAGCTGCGCCGTGTCACCGGTGAGGAACGCACTCTGAGCCAGCTACGCGCCGACTCGTTGACCGGGATCATCACCGGCCGCCTCCTGCCCGCCGACCGATACACCGAACCCGACACAGACCCCGTTCCCAGCGCGGGCCCAGGCGCGGCGACTGGCACGACGACTGGGATTGCGGCTGCTGGAAGTGCGGGCGCGGACACTGGCACTCGAGCCGACACGACGACCGCTGGGAACACCACGGCAAACGGGAGCACCCGGACCACCGAAAGCGGGCCGGTGCCGGTGTGCGCGTGTGGTGGTCGGGCGCCGGTGCAGCAGGTGGTCCAGGAGGTTGTGGTGCAGGAGGTCGTGCGGCCGGTACGGATCGTCCCGACCCGCCCCGTCGTGCGGGTCACGATCCCGGCCACCGCGCTGCTCGGCCTGGACAACGCGCCCGGCGAGCTTGCGGGATTCGGGCCGGTCCCTGCCGAGACCGCACGGATCATCGCGGCCGACGCGACCTGGCAGCGTCTGCTGACCGACCCTGTCACCGGGATCCTGACCGACTACTCCACCACTGCCTATCAACCTGGCAGGACCCTGCGCGGCGCAGTCGAGGCCAGAGACGTCACGTGCACCGCACCCGGCTGTGACACCTCGGCCGAGCGGTGCGACCTGGACCACATCGAATCCTTCGACCACCAGAAGAACACGAAGACCATCGACCGCAGCGGCGACCGCCACACCAGGAAAGGCGACGCGCCCGTCGAACGAGGGCAGACCAACGCGCACAACCTGCACGCGCTGTGCCGCAAGCATCACCTGCTCAAGACACACGCTGACTGGAACATCGTCCGTGACCCGCACACCGGGATCACGATCTGGACCACACCCACCGGCCGCATCCATACCCGACCACCCACCGTGCTGGACACCCACGTCGACCTCGGCGACATCGATCCCGACACCAGCCACGACCTGGCCCTCCAAGCACTGACCGGGCAGCGCCTGCCGCGCGCCTACGCGACCACCGAACCCGGCTCCGTACCGAACCAACCGGACCACCCGATCAACCAGACCGACCCGGCGAGACCGACCGGTTCGACGGCTCAGGCTGGCCCCGACGAACCACCCTTCTAACGAGCCCCGACGGCCGGCCCGCGACTCCGAACCGCAGCATCTCCATGTCAGTGGTCCCGCGTAGCATCCGGATCATGGCCGATGGCGTGCTCGACTACTCCCGTCCTGGACTCTTCACCACCCTCGATGCGGAGCAGGTCCGGCTGATCGAAGGGTTCCCCGACGATCCTGTCGGGATCTGTGCCGTCGCACAGGGCCTCGTGATCCAGCCGCATGACGCCACCGCGGCAGGGCTGGGCGCGGACCGGCTCGCGGAGAAGGACATCCGGGCGGCGAACGAGCTGGTCGCTGTGCTCATGGCTCTCGACGCTCCTTCGCTGCAGCACGCCCGAGAGCCCGCGGCGCGGGTGGTCGGGACCTGCCGGCACTTCACGGTCCTCGCCTGTGCGTTCTTGCGGGCGCGGGGCATTCCCGCTCGGGCACGCTGCGGCTTCGGCACGTACTTCGACGAGGGGCGCGGCTTCGATCACTGGATCACCGAGTACTGGGCGGCCGACGAGAACCGCTGGGTGCGCGTCGACACCGAGCATCTCGGCCGGAGCTACGTCGAACACCCGGAGGACCTCGCCCCGGACGAGTTCCTGACCGGCGGTGAGGCGTGGGCCCGGTACCGGGCCGGTCTGATCGACGCGCGGCTGTTCGGCGTCACCGGCACGGACCACGCCTGGGGGCCGGCCGAGATCAGCGGCAACGCCGTCCGCGATCTTGGTGCGCTGCGCAACCACGAGATGCTGCCCTGGGACGAGTGGGGCCGGATGACCGATGCCTACGACGGCAAGACCGGTCCGGACTACGACGCGCTCATCGACACGCTGGCCGAGACGTGTGCTCAGGGCGACGTGACGGCGATCGCCCGGCTGTCGCGCCATGAGGATCTGGTGGTTCCGGAAGACCTGCTGAGGTGAGGTCACGCCAGCTCGTCGTCGGAACGCGGCGATGAAGCTGTCACCGACGGGTAGCCGCCCTGATGAGGAGCCGGTGCGAGGTCGCCAAGGACCTCCGCGAGCAGCGGGCGGCACAAGGCGCGCCGCCGCCTAACACGATGGCGCACCAAGGTTAGGTAAGGCTAATCTGACCTTGCCCTATCTGCTATGACGCCGAAAGATCTCATGAACCTCAAGTCCTCGCACCGCACCGCCACAGTTTCGACGGGGCCGAGTGCTCGATGAGCCGCCGCACCGGCCGGGGCCGGACCTGGCCGCAGACGCCCGCCGAACCCGTGCGCACGCGCGAGATCCGCGTCGACGAGCGCACCACGCCCCGTCGTCTCACCCTGCGCGTCATGACCGGCGCGCGCCGGTACACGGTGCCCGCCGCCGCGCTGAGCGTCACCCATCAGCTCGGCGAGGCGCTCGTCCCGGTCCTCATGGGGGTCGCCATCGAGCGGGCGGTCAGCACCGGCGACGTCGCCCAGCTCGTGCTGTGGGTCGCGCTGCTCGCCGCGGACTTCGCGCTGCTGTCGTTCTCCTGGCGGTTCGGCTCCCGCCTCGCCGAGCTCGGCACGCTGGTCGTGCAGCACCAGCTCCGCTCGATGGTGAGCGCGCACCTGCTCACCAGGGGGCCGTCGCGGGGTGCGTCGGCGTCACCCGGCGTCGCGCTCTCGCTGGCGACCTCCGACGTGAGCCGCCTTTCGTCCGCGGTGGCGATCGGCGTGTACCCGGTGGGGCAGCTCGCCGCGGTCGTCTTCGGGGGAACGGTGCTCCTCGTCATCTCGTGGCCGCTCGGCCTCGCCGTCCTGCTCGGCGCGCCGGCGGTTCTGTGGCTCACCGACCGGACCGGCGGGTCGCTGCGCCGCCGCAGCGGCGACGAGCAGGAGGCCGCGGCCGCCGCCGCGGGCGAGGCCGCCGACCTGATGTCCGGCTACCGGGTGCTCAAGGGCGTCCACGCCGAGGCCGAGGCGGGACGCCGCTACCGGCGCGCGAGCGGCGTGGCGCTCGAGAGCACCCTGCGCGCGCGTCGGGCCGAGGGGCTCTTCGTCGGCACGATGGACCTCACCACCGGGCTGTTCGTCACGGCGATCACGGTGGCCGCGGGCATCCTCGCCGTGCGGGGCGCCATCGGGATCGTCGAGCTGGTCACGGTCGTCGGGCTCACGCAGTTCCTCCTGGAGCCGCTGCAGTCGCTCGCCCGCAACGCGGGCACGCTGTGGGCCTCAGCCAACGCGTCGGCCAAGCGGCTCCTCGAGCTGCTGCGGGAGGAGCCCGGACCTGCGCAGGGAACCGACACCGCTGCCTCGACCGGCTCGGTTGCTGAGCGCACGGTGGCCGAGAGCCTGCTCGCCGAGCTCGCCCAGGACATGCCCAGCGGGGAGCTCGTCGCCGTGGCCGCCGACGCGCGTACCGCCCGGGCCCTGCTCCACACGATCCGCGGCGCGCGACTCGCCGCGCTCGTCGTGCCGCACGAGGCGCACCTGTTCGCCGGCACCGTGCGCGAGAACGTCGCGCTCCCCGGAGCCGACGACAACCGAGCCGACGCCGACCGGGTCGCCGACGCGCTCGACGCCGCGGGATGCGGGGAGCTCGCCGAGATCCTGCCGGACGGCTGGGACACGCCCGTGGGCGAGGGCGGCGCGTCCCTCTCGGGCGGCCAGCGCCAGCGCGTCGCGCTGGCCCGCGCCCTTGCCACGGACGCTCCGGTGCTCGTCCTGCACGATCCGACGACCGCCGTCGACGCCGTTACCGAGGCCTCCATCGCCGACGGACTGCGCCGCGTGCGCGCCGGACGGCGGACAGTGGTCTTCACGCGGTCACCGGCGCTGCTGCAGGTCGCCGACAGGGTGGTCACCGTGGCGTCCGGCGACGGCGTCCCGCCGGAGCACGCGGAGCACGCAGGACAGGCAGAGCACGCAGCAGCGGGGGAGCACCGATGAGCACCGACCACAGCCTGCCCATCGCCGACGGGCGCACGGTGCTGCGCGAGATGTGGCGCGCCCTGGACCGCCGCGGCTGGCAGCTCGCCGGACTGGTGGTGGTCTTCGTCGCGACGGCGGCGGCCGGGGTCCTGCCGTCGCTCGCGATCGGAGAGGTGGTCGACGCCGTCACCGCCGGCGGGGCAGCGCGCACCGTCTGGATCGCCGGCGCGGTCATGGTCGGCTCCGTGGTGGTCGGCGCGGTGCTCGCCGCCGTCGGCATGATCGGGGCGTCCCGCCTGCTGGAGGGGATGCTCGCCCGCCTGCGCGAGGACATGGTCGCGGCCGCGCTGCGGCTGCCCCAGTCGCAGGTCGAGCGCGCCGGGACGGGCGACCTCATCTCCCGTGCGGGGGACGACGTCGCCGAGGTCGCCGAGGCGATCCCCGCCGTCGTGCCCGCGCTGACCGGGTCGTTCTTCACGATAGTGGTCACGTTCGGTGGGATGGCGGTGATCGACGCGCGCTACGCCCTGGCCCTGCTCGTCGTCCTGCCCATCCACGCGTTCGCGGTGCGCCGGTACCTGCGCGGGGCCCCACGGCTGTACGCGGGCGAGCGCGCCGCCATGGCGCACCGCGCGCAGCACCTGCTCGACTCGCTCCGGGGGATCGAGACGGTGCGCGCCTTCGACCTGTCCGGCCGGCACCTGGTGCGGATCCGCGCCGCGTCCTGGGCGGTGGTGCGCTGGACCATGCACGCCCGCGCCGTCCAGAACGCGTTCTCGGGGCGCATCAACGCCGCCGAGCTCGCGGGCATGACCGCGCTCCTCGTCGTGGGGTTCTTCGTCGTGCGGGACGGCGGGGGCACCATCGGCGGCACGACGGCGGCCATGCTGCTGTTCCTGCGCCTGTTCAACCCCATCGGCCAGCTGTTGTTCGTGATCGACGACATGCAGTCCGCGCTGGCGTCGCTCGCGCGGATCACCGGGGTCGTCGGGGCCGGGCGCGGTGCCGGGGTCTCAGAAGAGGTCGACGGCCGCTCGCGGCGGCACGCCCCCGACGGTGCCGGGATCAGCCTGCGCGGCGTCGGCCACTCGTACACGGCAGACCACCCGGTCCTCGTCGACGTCGACCTCGCGGTCGCGCGGGGCGAGACGGTTGCCGTCGTCGGCGCCTCGGGTGCGGGCAAGAGCACGCTCGCGGCGCTCGCGGCGGGGGTGCACGACGCGACGTCGGGGACCGTGGACACCCCGGACGGCGTGGTGCTCGTCACGCAGGAGGTGCACGTGTTCGAGGCCGGCCTGCGCGACAACCTCACGCTCGCACGGGCGGACGCCGACGACGCGGCGCTGCGGCACGCCCTCGACGTCGTCGGCGCCGGACCGCTCCTGGACCGGCTCCCGGACGGCCTCGACACCCGCCTCGACGGTTCGGCGCTCACCCCGGCCGAGGCGCAGCAGCTCGCCCTCGCCCGGGTGCTGCTGGCCGATCCCGGCGTCGTGATCCTGGACGAGGCCACCGCCGAGGCGGGCTCGAGCGACGCCGGCCGCCTCGAGCGGGCGGCCCAGGCGGTGATCGACGGGCGCACCGCCCTCGTCGTCGCGCACCGGCTGAGCCAGGCCGCCGCGGCGGACCGGGTCGTCGTGATGGAGCGCGGCCGCATCGCGGAGGAGGGCACGCACGCGGAGCTCCTGGCCTCGGGCGGCAGCTATGCCCGCCTGTGGCAGGCCTGGCGCCGGCATCGCGACTGACAGCGCCGACCGACTGAGCTCAGCGACGGCTGCCGACGGCGCGCGCCACCCACCAGCCCACGACGTAGAGGAGGACCGCGCCGATGAGCGCGGCGCCGGCGCCCGTCGCGACGTCGGAGAGCACGCCCTCGACCACGTCTCGCGCGGCGAGCCCGGAGCTGCCGCCCCACCACTCCAGGGTGCCGGCGACCGCACCGACAGCGGCGATACCGGCGACGATCGCGAGAAGCCGCAACGCGCTCCGCCGTCCGGCAGGGCCGGCGGGCCGCAGCCGGGCGCGGCGGCGCCACAGGTACACGGCGATGATCACCAGCCCGCCGATCGTGCTGACGTGCTGCAGGGCTCTGGCCCACGTGAGGTCGCCGGCCAGCGGCATGCTCAGGAACGGCACGTGCATGACGACCCAGCCGTCGCTGTGCGTGAACGAGTCCCAGACCAGGTGCGTGGCGATGCCGATCAGCAGGGAGAGCAGCACCCAGCCGGCGCGCCGGAGCAACGTCGCCGTACTGTCCGGCCCGGGCGGGCGCGGTTCGGACGACGCGGGCAGCAGGCTGCCGACCGGGCGGCGGGCCACCAGGAAGAGACCCCAGAGCGCCACCGCGTACGGCAGGCTGACGGTCAGCGCACCGAGCAGGGTGTGCGACGTCGTGGCGTTCAGGTACGGCTCGTACCAGGACTGGGCGCTCACCGGGATGGGCGTGCTGCGGGCGAAGTACGGCAGGTCGGGAGCCAGGGCGCCGGCGACCAGCGCCGCGGCGCTGAAGGGGCGCCGCAGCAACGGCAGCACTGCGGCGGGATGCGAGAGCGTGAACGGCAACGGTCGTCCTTCGGAGCTGGGGCGGGGCGCGGTGGTGCCTGCCGGACACTACCGTGCTGCGGTCAGACCGTAAGGTTTCACCCGTGCGTGTACTCCTGGTTGAAGACGACGAGCCGGTGGCCCAGTCGCTCCGTCGAGGTCTGGTGCGGTACGGCTTCGCGGTGGAGTGGGTGCGGACGGGTGGCGAGGCGCTGACGGCGGCCGGCCAGCTCAACGGCACCGAGCTCAACGGCACCGAGCCCTACGACGTCGTGCTCCTCGACCTCGGGCTGCCCGACGTCGAGGGCCTCGACGTCTGCAGGGCGCTGCGCGAGCGGAGCGCCGTGCCGATCATCGTGATCAGCGCACGCAGCGACGAGGCCGACCGGGTGGTCGGCCTCGAGCTCGGGGCGGACGACTACGTCACCAAGCCGTTCGGCATGCGTGAGGTGATCGCCCGGATCAGGGCGGTCATGCGCCGCGCCCGGCCGGCGGGCGCTGGTGCGGGGCGGGCGCCGGGCGGCCCGGACCGGTACGGCCCGCGGCTGACCATCGACCGCCGCGCGGGCCGGGTGCACCTGGACGGCAGCCCGGTGGCGCTGACGCCCAAGGAGTACGACCTGCTCGGCTTCCTCACCGAGGAGCCGGGTGCGCTGATGTCGCGCGAGCAGATCATGGAAGCGGTCTGGGACGCGCACTGGTTCGGCCCGACGAAGACCCTCGACGTCCACGTGGCGGCGCTGCGGCGCAAGCTGGCCGGCGCGGTCGCCATCGAGGCGGTGCGCGGCGTCGGGTTCCGCCTGGAGATCCTGGACGCCGGGGCGCGGCCCGCATGATCCGCCGGCTGATCGTCAGCTACGTGCTGCTCGTCGCGGTCGCGCTCGCCGCGTTCACGGTCCCGGTGGCCCTGACGCTCACGAGCCAGCTGCGCGGCGACACCGACGCCTCCGTACGGCGGGAGGCGACCACCATGGCGCTGCTGCTCGGCGCCGGGGACGACGCCTCCCGCGACGCGCTGGTGCAGATGGCCGGGGCGTACTCCGTGGAGACGGGCAGCACGGTCCAGGCCGTCGCCCTGGGGACGGGTGCCGGCGGCGACGCGGTGTCCGGCCTGCCCCGGCCGGAGCCGGACGCCGCGGTCGACCGGGCCCTGCGCGAGAACACGTCGACGACGGACTGGGGGTCCGCGACCCCCTGGGGAACCGAGCTGGTGATCACGGTCCCGGCGCGCGCGCAGGCCGGGCCCGGGGGCGACGTCGTCGGCGCCGTCCGGATCATCTTCCCGACCGATGAGCTCACCGACCGGTTCTGGACGATCTGGGGCTTCCGCGCGATCCTGGCGGTCGGGGTGCTGGTGATCGCCGCGGGCCTCGGTTATCTGGCCGCCCGCTGGCTGACCCGGCCCCTGCGCCAGCTCAACGCCATGGCGAGCCGGTTCAGCGACGGCGACCTCACCGCGCGCTCCCCGGTCACCGGGCCGCACGAGACGCAGACCCTTGCCCGCACCCTCAACCAGGGCGCCGAACGCCTCGACACGCTGATCGCCGCGCAGCGGGTCTTCGTCGCCGACGCGTCGCACCAGCTGCGCACGCCGCTCACCGCCCTGCGCCTGTCCCTGGACAACATCGCGGACGGCGTCGACGACCCGTACGTGACGGAGGACGTCGAACAGGCCACCGCCGAGGTGGTGCGGATGAGCCGGCTCGTCAACGGCCTGCTGGTGCTCGCCCGCGCCGAGGCCCAGGCGACCGTCGCGGAGCCGTTGCCGCTGCGCGACGTCCTGGAGGAACGGCTGACGGTCTGGCAGGCGGCCGCCGACGAGCGCGGCGTCACGATCACGCTGGCCGGGCCGCTGCTGGCGGGCCCGCCGGACGACCGCCTCGAGGTCCTGGCCAGCCCGGGCCACCTCGACCAGGTGCTGGACAACGTGCTGTCCAACGCCCTGGAGGTGTCCCCGGACGGCGGCAGGATCACGGTCCGGGCCGAGCCGCACCACGACGAGGTGGTGCTGGAGATCCTCGACCAGGGCCCCGGCATGTCCGACGCCGACAAGGCCCGCGCCTTCGACCGGTTCTGGCGAGGGCACGGGCTTACCGGCCGGTCCGGCTCGGGTCTGGGGCTCGCCATCGTCAAGCAGCTGGTGACCGACGACGGCGGTGCGGTGACGCTCCGGGACGCGCCGGGCCCTGGCGGGCTCGGCGTCCGGATCAGCCTTCGGCCGGCGTCGCCGAGGAGTGGTGGTTGACGATCAGCCAGTCGCCGTCGATCTTCTCGTACACGTAGGAGTAGCGGGCCTCGACGTCGCGCACCTCGCCGGTCTCGGGGTCGGTGAGCGTGAAGACGTACGTGCCGGCGTCGACTGCCGTGTTCTTGTCCAGCACCGTGACGACGGTCTCGGTCTTCTCGCCGACCGGGTCGTTCTCCTGGAAGTGCTCGAAGTAGTCGACGATCTCGTCGCGGGTGGTCCGGATCTGTGCCGACGCCGTGGGGAGCAGCACGCCGTCGGGTGCGTAGCGGTCGGCCACGGCCTCGGCGTCGCCAGTGCCGAGCGCGGCGTTCCACTCGTCGAACAGGGCGGCGATCTCCTGCTCCGTGGGCGCCTTGCCGGGCTTGGCGGCGGACCTGCTGTCGCCGGCCGTGGCTCTGTCGTCGGCTGTCGCGATGCCGGTGATGCCGACCGTGACACCTACGGTGGCGGCGGCGGTGAGGACAGCGGTGACCGCGACGAGGCCGGCGCGCTCGCGCATCCGGCGGGGTCCGTTGGGGGATGAGGTCATCACAGCTCCAGTGGGCTTGACGTCGTGACCCCTGGTGGTGGGGCCGCTCCCGGGGTTCGATCGGGAGTGGTCCCACCCTCGCCGTACGCCGGGAAGGGGCTGTGCAGCGTGGATCTAGCGCTCGTACAACGTTGAGGAAAGAACGTTCAGGAAAGGCTGCCGGCGGGCTGCACCACTCGGCTCAGCGCCGGGTGTAGATGACACCGACCTTGTCGAGCTCGTCGCCCGCGCGGCCGTGGAAGCCGGCGATCTGCCAGCCGGACGGCGCGGTGTACGTGGTGCAGTCGCCGGTCGAGGTGCCGCCGGCGAGGGTCCGGCCGGTGCTCGTCGTGAACCGGGCGTAGGCGATCCGGGTGTGGCCCTCGTGCTTGACCTGGCACAGGTGCAGGCTGACGGGGTACTCGCCGGAGGCGAGGGCCAGCGTCCCGAGGGTGCCCCCGCTGCCGCCGTGCTCGAGGCGGGCGCCGTCGGCGAGCGTCAGGCCGATCTGGTCCACCCTGGACCCGCCGCGCACGCGCAGCTCGACGGGCCGTGCGCCGGCGGTGAGGTCGTCGACGTCGGTGAAGAAGGTGCCGTGCGGGCCGCCAAACTGGTCGCTCATCCGGAAGTCTGGGCTGAGGGACCAGCTGAGCTCGACCGCGATGGGGTAGTGGTCCGACAGGTTCTCGCCCGCACCGTCGCGGAAGGCGGCGTGGTCGTTGCGGTACTCGACGGCGTCGAGGGCGACGTGGTCTCCGCCGCGGTAGAGGACCTTGTCGACCACCTCGCAGTTCTCGTCGACCGTCGCGTCGTCGCAGACCAGCGCAGGTGCGCCCTGGTCGGGGGCGTCGCCGCCGCGGACGAGTTCGACCCACGGGTCGGACAGGCCGTTCGCGGACGCGAGCTCGGCGATCGTGTCGTCGGCCCGGGTGTAGCGGGTGTTGGTGTCGCCGTAGACGATCACCGCGTTCCCCGCCGAGCGGGACCGGATGAACGTGGTGAGCTGGGCGAGGTTGGCGCGCCGGGCGGCCAGGTCGCCGGGCTCGACGCCGGCGTCGGTGTGCAGGTTGTACAGGTCCACCCACACGCCCTCGGCGAGGCGGGCCCGCATGAAGGTGAAGCCCTTGGGGGTCAGGCAGTCCCCGGAGCCCGACGAGCAGTCGGCCCAGGCGACGCGCTCGAAGTCCTCGAACGGGAGGTGCGAGAGCGTGTTGAGTCCGCTGCCGAACGGGACGCCGCCGCTCGTCGGCGTCCGGTACGGGTGACTGTCCGCCGCGTAGAGCGCGGCGTGGTAGTTGAAGTCCTCCTGGACCTGGACGACGTCGTAGGGGGCCAGGCGAGAGCCGATGATCGGGGTGTTGGTCTCCGGGTCGCCGTCGCCGATCCCGAGGGGCAGCCCGGCGATGTTGTAGCTGAGGATCGAGAAGGACCCGCTCGTGACGGCTGACGGTGCTGCCGATCCTGACGCCGGGGCCGCGAGGCCGATCGCGGCGACGAGCGGGACGATCGTAGCCAGGGCGGCCGTGGCGAGTGCGGTCCTGGCGAATGCCTTGCGTGTCCGCATACCGTGCTCCAGTCGTCGAAGGTGCCGGGTGAAACCTGGCATATTCGTACAGCCTGGCCGATATACATGACTTCGTCACTGCTTATGGCTTACGTGACCATTGCCCGTACGTGACGGACCGGCGGGCTCAGCGGGTTCGTGGGAGGTCGAAGATCCGGTCCGGGTCGTAACGACGCTCGATCTCCGCGAGGCGGTCCGCGGCGGATCCGTGGTAGACGCGGCGCCAGTCCGGCAGGCGGGGGTCGAAGTCGTTCTGGTACGCCTCTCCGGACACGTAGGGCCGCATGGCGGAGTGGATCGCGGCCAGCCATTCCTCCGCGTCGGCAGGGGCAGTGCCCGCGTCGTCGAGCGGGTTCCAGCTCGCCTCGTACTGCGCGAGAAAACGGTGGTGCCGATGGACGAACGCCGTCTCGTGCACCGGCCGGCGGTTCACGGCGCCGCCCATCGCGACGGCCGCCACCGAGGCGGCGATGCCGGCGGGGGCGTTCTCCACCGTGGTGACGGCCGCACCGATCGCCTCGGCCGGCATCGAGCGCGCGAAGAAGTCGCTCCGCACGTCGTAGGACGGCCGCTCGTCCGGCCCGGACGTCTCTCCGGCGAACCGCCGGATGGTGTCGAGGTGCGGTTCCGTGCGGATCTCGTGGCGGGTGCGGCCGTCGGGGAGTGCCGCCAGCCGCGCGGCGAGGTCGTCGTGGCCGCCGAGCGCGAAGGCGACGACCGAGACCGAGGGGCCGCCGGCGTCCTGCTGGAGGCGCAGGGCTGCCCACATCTCGTCCGGCAGGTCGGGCGCCCAGTCCTGCCAGGCCGCGAGCACGGCCGCGGCGCGCGACCACGGCCACACCAGGTCGGCGGACGAGGACTCGTGGATCGCGTGAGTGCTCAGGTGCAGCTCCGTGACGACGCCGAGGCTGCCGTTCCCCGCCCCGCGCAGCGCCCAGAACAGATCCGGTTCCCGCTCCGCGTCGCAGGTCCGGACCGCGCCGTCCGCCGTCACCACCGTCGCCTCGACGAGGTTGTCGCACGAGAGGCCGTACGCGCGCGACAGCAGGCCGTGCCCACCGCCGAGCGTCAGACCCGAGACGCCGACGGACGGGCACGTGCCACCCGAGATCGTGACGCCGTGCTCGGCGAGCGCCGCGTAGACGTCGCCGAGCCGGGCCCCGGCGCCGATGCGCGCGACGCCCGGCAGGACGCCGATGTCGTTCATCCGCCGCACGTCGATGACCAGCCGGCCGTTCCCGCTGGACCAGCCCGCGTACGAGTGGCCGCCGCTCCGGACGGCCGGCGGGATGCCGTGCGCCCGGGCGAACCGCAGGCACTCCGTGATGTCGGCGGCCGAGGTCACGAAGGCGACGGCGGCCGGACGCAGGTCGTCGAACCGGCGGTTGAAGAGCAGTCTCGCCTCGGCGTACCCGTCGTCGTCGGGCCGGACGACCTCGCCGTCGACGGCCGCGTCGAGCGCCTGCCAGGCGGGCCTCATGCGCCGTACGCCGCGAAGAACAGGTCGAGCGCGGCGTCGACGTGGGCCCGGAGCTGGGCCGACGTCGGTATCGCGTCGTCGCCCAGCAGCATCGCCCGGTTGACCGGGTCACCCATGACGAGCCAGTTCAGCTGGGTCGCCGCTGTGTCGGCGTCGGGGCTGCCGTCGGCGTCGGGACCCGCGATCCGGACCAGTCCGAGGTCCACGAGATCTCCGATGACGGTGGCGAGCGACGTGATCGCGACGCGCGGGCCGTTCTCGTAGAGCGCCCGGGCAAGCTCGGGAAAGCGCACCGCCTCCCCGATGACGAGCCGCCGCAGGGCCAGGACCTCGGGGTTCATGACGGCCGTCAGCTGTGCGACCAGCAGGTCGCGCACCTCGTCCCGCGCCGTCGCGGCGTCGGTGACCCGTGGCACGGAGGAGAGCACCGAACGGCTCGTGACGCGGGTCTTCTCCGTGACCAGGGCCAGGAAGAGCTCCTGCTTGCTGCCGAAGTAGCTGTAGAGCGTCTGCTTGGCCACCCCCGACTCCTTGGCGATGGAGTCCATGGTCACCGACTCGAACCCGGTGGCGAGGAACTGGACCTCCGCGGCCGCGAGCGCGGCGTCGTGCTTCTTGCGCGAGCTCGGTCGCGTCAGCCGGTCACCTTGCCGCATCGGACGGGCACCTCCTTGCAACATCATACCGAGCAGTCTAGAGTCTAGTTATTGGACTTTCCAGTCTAGAAACGCGACGGTCCCGAAAGCGGACCACGAGAAGAGGGGATCAACATGGTGGAGAGCTCGGAATCTCTTACGTTCGAGGCGGAGCTGCGTGTCTCGCCCGAGGCTGCTTCGTGGACGGTGTTCGACGTGCCCGGATCGCGCGCGTTCTTCGGGACGGGCAAGCCGGTGCGGGTCACGGGGACGATCGACGACCACGCGATCGCCGTCACGCTGATGCCCATCGGCAACGGTGCGCACGTGGGGCCGGTCAAGGCGGCCACCCGGAAGGTGATCGGCAAGGCGGCGGGCGACCAGGTGCGCGTGACTCTCGAGAAGGCGAGTGCGTAACGGCAGGTGCGCGCGACGGCGGGTCCGGCGCGGAAAGCGGCCCTCCGCGTCAGCCCCGCCGTCGTCGGCCCTTGATGGACGGTCGCTAGGCCGTCGCCGCGTCGCGCACGAGCGCGGTGTCGACGAACTGCTCGAAGCGCACGATGAGCCCGCCCCGCACGACGAAGTGATGCGCGACCCGGACGTTCAGACCCTTGCCGGTGCCCCGGTGCGTGGCGGTGTAGCGCGCGAGCACCACCACGTTCTCGCCGTCGACCACGTAGCTGTCGTCGTGGGCAGCCCAGCCCTCCCACTCCGCGCCAAGCTTCGTCATGACGTTCGACGTGACGCCCTCGGGTGTGCGGTAGGTGCCGGCCAGGGGGAACCCGGCCATCTCGGTCCACTCGACGTCGGGCGCCATGGTGGCGCGGAGCGCTTCGAGATCACCTGCCGTCGAGGCCAGATACTGCCGGCGGACGACGTCGCGGGGTGCCGCCGACGTGTCGGTCAGCCCCATGTCATCTCGCCCTTCGCGACCTTCGGCCCGAGCTGGGCCGCGATCAGCATCCCCGAGGCGGGGTAGGCCTCGACCAGCGCGGCCGTCGCCGTCGCGCCGTCGGCGGAGGCGTCGAGGATGCGCTCGAAGTCGCGCAGGTAGGTGCGGGTGTAGTCGATGGCGCTCGCGTCGTTCGCCGTGTCGGGCAGGCGGTGCCCGGCGACGACGAGCTCGGGGTCGAGCCCTTCCATCTGGTCGAGCAGCTCGATCCAGGCGGCGCGCTGCTCCGGCGTGGCGGTGTCGGCGACCCAGACGTGCTCCTGCTGGAAGAGGAGCACGCCGCCGATGATCGCGCGGTGCTCCGCGTTCCAGAGGTAGTGGCGGTCGGGCAGGACGGCGGAGCCCCCGCGGAGCTCGAAGCGCGAGTTGTCGACGTCGATGAAGTCGTCCGTGAGCGGCTCGATCTTCGCCAGGCGCGTCGGCAGGTTGGCGCCGAGGGTCGCCCAGGCCTTCAGCTTGCCCTCGTACGAGGCGTCGATGTGCTCGACGACGATCGGCGTGGCGACGATCCGTGCGTCGGGGAAGGCGTCGGCGATGACCTCGAGGCCGAAGTAGAAGTCGGGGTCGGCGTGGCTGACGAACACCGTGCCCAGGGGCTTGCCGGAGTCGAGGACGGCGGCGGCGAGCCGGTGCCCGTCGGCGCGCGTGAAGCCGGCGTCGACGAGCAGGGCCTCGTTCTCGCCCGTGACGAGCACGGCGGACTTGTTCTTCGAGCCGGCGGGGAAGTCGAGGTCGAAGACCTCGAAGGACAGCGACATGGTGTGTTCCTTACCTCGGGGCGCCCGGTGGCGGGCGACGCGGCGTGGTGGCCGTGTGCAGGCGGAACAAAGGCTGACTAGTCAGCTATTCCCGAGCGGCTGCGACGCGCTCAGGGCATGACGGGGAGCTGCTGCTCCGCGTTCTTGCTCAGGGTGCGGATGGCGACGGCGAAGACCTCCGCCTGGTCCGCCGGCAGCACGTCCACCAGGTACTGCTCGATGTTGCGCGCGTGAACGGCGCTGGCCCGGAGCAGGAGCTCCTCGCCGGCGGGTGTCAGTGCGACGAGCTGGACACGCCGGTCCTCGGTGGACGGCCTGCGCTCGATGAGCCCCTGGTCCGCTGCCCGCTGGACCAGGCGGGTCGCGCCGCCCGAGGTGAGGACCCGCGCCTGGGCGATGTCCCGCACCGGGACCCCGTCGGGACCGGCGCGACCCACGACGAGCAGCAGCTCGAACAGCGTGTGGCTCAGGCCGGTCTGCTCCTCGAGCGCCCGGCCCAGGATGTAGTCGAGCCGGTTCGCGGCGCCGAGGAGCCGGCCGAAGACCAGGATCCGGGGGTCGTAGGCGGCCTCGCGGGGGGACGAGAACTCGGGCGTCGGGGTCATCGGGCCAGCGTAGGTGAGCGGAGAGACTGGCAGGAGGAAGCCGCAGGTTGGCAGGTCCGGCCCGCGGCACTCGACCTAGCCGGTCTCCTCAGGAAGCCGCGTGGTCGAGCGCGAAGTCGACGGCCGACCAGACCAGGACGGCGTTGCGGGCCCACTCGGCGATCCTGGAGTCGTGTCCAGGTGGCGCCACCAGTTGCGGGCTGGAGCACCTCGAAATAATCTCATCGTGCTTCGAGGTGGGATGACTCTGTTCTCGGGGGAGAGGGTCCAGGTGCGCGCATCAATTCGACCTGGGATTGTTGGTTTGGTGATATTGAGTATTCTCATTTGGTTCACGACTGTCTTGGGGATCACGCGCATCGATATTTGCGACTGTTCCGGTTGGCCGTGATGATCTTTCCGGACAATTCTCGTGGATGCGCGAACAGACGGATAACGGTGGAGAGGATGCGTCACTGTTTGAGCAGGCCCATGGGGGTGCTCGGCCAGGGCGGAGAAGCTTGTGATCGCGCGATTGAAGCGGATGTTTTCGGCACGGGCGTTGCCCGAACATGAAAATCGTCACGGTTGCGCGTCCGAACGGAGCTCGAAGTCGTAGCGTTGCCGCGGTGGTTGGCGGTGGTTGGCGTCCCAGGCGCGGGCGATCGGTTCGGTCGTCTGGGCGGGTGCGAGGCGGCAGTAGAGCTATGGCGCACGCGTCGTTCGCGCGGCTCGAGACTTGACGCAGACGACCTGGAACCGACCGGGCTCATGATCTGTCCGATCTCGACGCTGACCAGCCATGATGCCGGCCGACGCCGTACGCGCTCATGGGGTCACCGGACGCTCTGAACAACCTACTCAGGCGATCCGATTTCTAGCTCCTGACAACACTTGCGGATCACGTCATGCCCCACGCGGCACTGCGGAGCGGCTTCCGCCACAATTCGCACCGTCCGCTCACGCAATTTCTGTGGATTGAGGGAGGCACCGTGACCGGCATCCTTCCGGGATTCCCGCAGCCGAACACGCGGGGACGGCTCAGACATCACCCACCGAATTCGTTGCGAGTCGAGCACCACGCAAGATAATCTTGCCTCCCCAGTCGAGCAAGTATCGCGAGCGGAGCGGGACTTGAGTCTGAGACTTGCAGGAATCCAGCTCCAAGCGCCATATGGGCTGGCTCCACTAAATACATCTCTGTTCGACAGCGTGGGCTCCGCTACACCTCTTGCCCTCGACTTCTATCGGCAGTACTGTCGGCGGTCTCTGGGCCTGATGACAATCGGTGGGGTTGCCGTTAATGCGGATGGGCGTGCCAACGCGACAAGCCTTGTATTGCGATCCATGGAAAATACCCGAGGGCTGTCGATGGTGAAAAGCGAAGCCCATCAGGCGGGGGTGCGCTTGATAGTTCAGATAGAACACGCTGGCCGACAGGGTCGGTCCGCGGAGACTGGGGCAAGGCTTGTGGGGCCGACAGCCGACCCGTGCCCCGTTGTCGGTGGCGATCCCCACGCGCTTACGGTGAGCGAGATCACCGAAGTGATACACGCCTTTTCCCGGTCCGCGACACTTGCGCTCGCCGCAGGCGCGGATCTGATCGAAATAAACGCAGCACACGGATATCTGTTGTCTGGTTTTATGTCGCCAGCCACAAACCGCCGCACAGATCAGTACGGAGGGAATGTCCAGAAACGATTCAGGCTTGTTCGCGACGTCGTGCGCGCAATAGCGGATGAGACACAATACCCACCCGGGATCCGAGTCAACGTTGCTGAGAACAACCCTGCCGGCTTGATCTTGGACGAACTCCTCGAGGGTCTCGCCGATTTCTCGGCCGAGCTGGCCTATATCAGTGTTACGGCAGGGATGTACGACACTCAGAACGACCTCATCATGCCATCGAGGCGCCTGGGCACAAGTCTCTGGGCGAAACATGCTGCAACACTCCGCACGCTTGGTGTGCCAGTACTGCTTGCGGGCAACGTGACCACGAAAGTTATGGCTGACGAACTCCTCGCCAATCAAGAAGCGGACGTGGTTCTCTTCGGGCGAGCGCTCCTTGCTGACCCCAACATCCTGGACGGAAAAGTGACCCAACCCTGCACAGATTGCGGACTATGCAAGTATCGAACCAAGGGATTCCCGCACATCTACTGCCCATTCAATTCTGTCCTGCGAGCAGGCTCCACCATCCGAGGCATGCGCATCGTAGGACGAGGAGTCTAGTCTCGATGTTGGTAGTTCTCTTTGGACCGTCGGGCGTCGGAAAGACGTCCCTTTCACGACTTCTGGCTCGCGACGTAGGGTATCAGCCTCTGGTCACCTACACGACACGAAAGCCGCGGATTGACGAGGATGACAGGAGATCAGTCACCGACGTCGAATATGGCAGAATGGTGTCCGCCGGGAAGGTTGTGTCAACTTCGCAAGTGCTTTCAGCGCGATATGGCCTGGACAGCGACCAGTTGCGCGAGTCTCTATTGAGCATGGAAGACGTCTATGTCGTGGACTTTGCACTGGAGAATCTTGCCGACATCGATGCCTTCCAAGGGTATAAAATTGGCGTCCTGGTCATGCCGCCGAGCAAGGACGAGTTGACGAAGCGTCTTATCGGTCGTGGCAACGGAGACCGGGTCGACTTCGCACTCCAGCAACTTGCCATCTGCGATGAGAGGGCTCGAGACGGTCTCCCAGAACTCATTGAGGATCGAGTGGTCGTGAACGATTCGCTCAGTGATGCCGGGCGAATGATTCAGCAATTCGTTGAGCGCAAGATGCGGCGGAGGGGAGGGGCGGCGAGCCGGGGCAGTGCCTTTCTGTCGGACATCCAGATCTTGCGGGCGCTCGAATCGGGCGAAGTGTTCGAGCGAGGCACGTGGAGCAAGGACTGTGTCCATCAGGCAAGTTACGGCTTACGCTTGGACAGGGTCGCACAGGTTTCGACCGCGAGCTACGAAGCGGAGCACGGTGAGCGTCGATACACTCGCGTCAATGCTAAGAATGGATTCATCGACCTCGCCCCGGGCGACACAGCACTCTTGCAGTCAGTTGAACGTTTCGATCTCGTCCCACATCTTGCCGGGCTTGTCATCCCGCGTGGGCTATTGGTGGCAAACTCGCTGGCGCCAGGCTCGAGCTACGTAGACCCGGGTTTCAAGGGATTCTTCACCATGCCCGTTACTAACGTCTCTGGTAGGACGGTGCGGCTGACCACTGGAATGGAGGCCGCACGGGTAATGTTCGCTGAACTGGGACACATTGTCGCTCGCCCTTGGTCTGCGGCTGATGCCACCAGTCTCCGTGCTGACCTTGAGGCGTTCCCAAGTCACTTGCCTATATCTCGAGAGGAGGTCCGGGCGATGCGAGACTCGGAGCTGGTGGAGCGTATCAGGCGTGAGTCGCCGACAGGCCTTGAGTCAGCAGAGGTGATCGACCGCACGCGTCGGGCCATTCTGATCGTTGGCGCAGGCGCGTTGGTCTGGCCAATTGCGGTCATCGTAGCCAATGGTGTGGCCGCCGACCTTTTTCAGACGATTCTGGGCGATGGTGACTCACTACTAGCGAATATCGTAGCGAATCTCGTGGCAGCACTCGTAACAAGTGGCGTTCTATTCTTGATCGGTCGTTTCGCCTGGCGGCGGGGAGCGCAGCAGTGAGTACGTTGGTAAGCGTGGACTGGCCCATTGTCGAGTCGGTTGCCGATCGCGTCCGAGCATGGCATGTCAAGCCCTCTCTCTATGAGTGGATGGCACCGGTCTCTACGCTCGAGAACTCAAGATATCTCGACGCAGTGTTGTTTGCGGCCTCGATTTGCCACTCGACCAAGGGAGCGCTCAGGGCGACGTATGTTGATACGCGTTACAAGGGTTGGGATGTACTGTTGCGTGGCTTCGTCGCTGCTGCTGAAGATGGCATTGGGCCCGAGCTTCTGCGGGATGTTGACGCGACCAGCCTTGCTGAGCTGGTGGTCCACGGTGGAAGTGAAACCAAGGTTGAGTTCCGCGATCTTGACCGTCGTACCGAGATCGTGCGTTCCCTGGCACGCGAACTGACTGGATACGGGAATGGAATTTCTGACGTTCTCCAGTTTGAGGGTGACGTGCTTACCGCAGGTGGCGCCGGTGGAGCCTACGAACGGCTCGCGTCACTATCAGCGTTCTCGGACTCGCAGCAAAAGAAGAGCACCACCTTTCTGATGACGGTACACTTCTCCGGCAGAGTGAGGATGGCTGATCCGGAGTCAGTTTCTCCCATGGTCGACTACCACCGGATCCGCCTACTCTTGAGGTTGGGATGCATCCGGGTTTCTGACGAACTCGCGAGCGCGCTCCGTTCGGGCGATTCGGTCGACAGCGACGTGGCGGCGCATCTCAGGTCGGCTGCGTACGCGATCAGCACCAAGATGTCGGCTGTTTCCAAGTTGCCTGAGCTTGAGCTTGATGTGCTTCTCTGGGCGTTCGCGAGGAGTGCTTGCAGGCATTCTCCCGTGTGTACGAGCCAGGCTTATCAGAATAGTTCGTTCGGCGCGTTCACGGGCTGGTCAGCGTCGCGCGGATGTCCATTTGCAGGAGTTTGTTGCAGTGAGGGAGCGGCCATCGAGGGCATGTTTTGGGAGCCTATCGTTGAAACCGAGAACTACTAGTATTGCTGCCGCAGATCGGGTCTGTGGGCTGCGGTGATGATGCCTTCTCTGGTTTCTGCTGAGTTCCCAGCGACTATTCCTTACCCTGTGTGGTTCGTCCGGATCGGCGGCCTACTGTGCTTAGCGCTTCCCCCGAGGGCTTGCTCCCTGGGGCGGGGGAATGAAGGGTGGTTCTTCGGTGAGGCTCGGCCTGCTCGCATATGAGAGCGTTCCTCCAAACTCGGCGCTCTTGTTGATCGGCGGCACGCGGCTTCCACTGCTCGGCAGTATCTGGTTCGACGGGACCAGGTGCGGCGACCAGTTTCGCAACCACATGCCCTGTGCCGAACTGCCGCGACAGCGCGCCCCGCAGTCGCTCCCGGCCGGAGAGCCGGCCGGTGGCGTCGGGCCGCCCTGGCACCGGCGGTATCGGAGCGACCGACAACAGCGCGCGCTCGTCCTCGCTCGCCGGCTGGTGGATCTCCGCGTAACCGCCGTTCGGCATCCGGACGATGCGGCCCGTCTCGTGCCCGTGCAGCGCGATCTCTCGGTCCTTGCGCTGCAGCCCGATGCAGATCCGGCGGGTCACCTCGAACGCCAGCGGAGGCCCCGCGAGCAGCGCCACCTGCAGCGTCGTGATGATCGTCTCGAACGGCACGCCGAACTCCGTGGAGACGATGTCGGCGCTCGCGGCGCCCCACAGGATCCCGTAGAACAGCGCGCCCGCGACGCCGACCCCGGTGCGGAAGGGGACGTTGCGCGGCCGGTCGAGCACGTGGTGCAGCTCCCTGTCCCGGTCGACCCACGCCTCGAGGTACGGGTAGACGATCAGGAGCGCGAAGTAGCCGCCGATCACGACGAGCGGCACCAGGGTCGCGAAGGTGATGGTCCAGCCCATCCACTCGGTCTCCCAGCCGACGGGGACGAGCCGTAGCGCGCCGTCGAGGAAACCCATGTACCAGTCGGGCTGGCTCCCGGCGCCGACCTCACCCCCTGAGGCCGGCCCGTAGGACCAGACGGGGCTGATCGTCGAGGTCGCCCCGAGCAGCACCAGGACCGCGCTCGTCATCCCGGTCATCCCGGCGGCACGCAGGGTGGCGTCGGGCCATAGGCGCAGGCCGAGCGCCGGTGCCGGCCGCGGGTGGGCTGCCTGCCCATGTCGCACGCTGAGCACCCCGCGCACCGCCATGACCAGCACGAGCAGTCCTGGCGCGATGATCGCGTGCACCGGGTACAGGTTCTCGATGATCTGGCCGGGGAACGGCCCGCCGAACATCCAGCCGGCCACCCAGGTGCCGACGAACGGGATGCTGAGCACCACACCCTCGACGATGCGCAGGCCGGTGCCGGACAGCATGTCGTCCGGCAGCGCGTACCCGCTCCACCCGGCGGCGAGCACCAGGATGAAGGCCACGACCAGCAGCACCCAGCTCAGCTGTCGCGGACGGCGGAACCCGCCGGTGAAGAACGTGACCAGGAGCTGCATGATCATCGACGCCGGCATGACGAGCGCCGCCCAGTGGTGCGTCTGGCGTACCAGGAGGCCACCGGTCTGCTCGAAGGAGATGCGCATCGTCGAGGCGAAGGCCTCGGTGACCGTGGCGCCCTGCAGCGGCCCGTACGGTCCGTCGTAGGTGACGAGCTCGTTCGACGGCGTGTACCAGTTCGCCAGCAGCACCCCGGTCACCGCGAGGACGAGCAGGCAGGCGAACGTCACGACGCCGAACAGGTTGGACCAGCGCAGGTGCACCCGGCGTCCGGCCAGGTCAGCCTGCATCGCGCACCACGCTCAGCTCGGGCCGGGCGCCGTCGGCCCCCGCGAACGGGTCGCCGCCCGCCAGGAAGGCGGCCCGCGGACGCTGCACGGTGGCGAGTGGGATGATGTCGCGCCCGAAGAACACGGCCGAGACCCACACGAGCAGCACGCGCACCTTGCGCTCCCAGGTGGGGACGGCCAGGACGTGGTAGCCGCGGTGCATCAGCCAGGCCAGGAAGCCCTTGATGACGAGGCGGCGGTACTGAAAGATGCCGTGCCCGATGCCGAGCGTGGCAACCGTGCCCAGGCTGTGGTGGATGTAGGGGCGCACCTTCCTGCCGCGCAGGTCGGCGACGAGGTTGGCCGCCAGTCGCTTGCCCTGGCGTACCGCGTGCTGCGCGTTGGGCACGGTCCGAGCGCCCGGGACGGGGGAGGCGAGGTCGGGAACCGCCGCGTTGTCGCCCGCGGCCCAGGCGTGGGGCACTGTCGCCGCGTCGCTGTCGGGGTCGCTGCTGACGCGGAGGTCGGCACGGACGCGGACCAGGCCGCGCTCGTCGACCGGCAGGTCGGTGTTCCGTGCGACGACGGGGTTGCTGCCGTTGCCCGCGGCCCAGATCAGCAGGCCGTTGCCGTACGACTCGCCGGTGGACAGCAGGATCCGGCCGTCCGCGGCCGAGACGACCTGGGTGCCCAGGTGGATGCGCGCGCCCCGGCTCTTCAGGTGCTCCACCACCCAGCGGCCGGGCTCGTCGGTGACCTCGGGCAGGATGCGCTTGTTCGTGTCGACGAGGTGGAAGGCCAGGTCGTCGACGCCGAGCTCCGGGTAGGAGCGCAGCAGGCCCGTGGCCAGGGACAGCAGCTCGCCGAACACCTCGACGCCCGTGAACCCGCCGCCGACGACGGTCACCGTCAGGAGCCGTCGACGCTCGTTGCCCGGCGGGAGCAGGGCCGCTCGATCGAAGGCGGTGAGGAGCTGGTCGCGGATCGCGACGGCTTCCTCGACGTGCTTGAGGCCGATCGCCTCGTCCGCGACCCCCGGGACCGGGAACGTGCGGGTCACGGCCCCGGCGGTCACGACGATCGTGTCGTACCCGATCTCGCGCAGCGCGCCGTCGTTGGTCCGGACGGTCGCGGTGCGGTGCGCGTGGTCGATGGACGTCGTGTGGCCGGCGATGATCGTGGTGCGGCGCAGGTGCCCGCGCAGCGACACCATGACGTGCCGTGCCTCGATGGAACCGGCCGTGACCTCGGGCAGGAACGGCTGGTAGGTCATGTAGCCGTGCGGGTCGACGAGGGTGACCTCGGCCTCGCCCCGGCGGAGCTTCTTCTCCAGTCCCCACGCGGTGTAGAAGCCGGCGTAGCCACCGCCGACGATCAGGATCTTCTCCGGTGTCTGTCCCGAGATGCTTCCCATCACAACCTCCTGGTGGTCTTACCTGATCGACAACGCAGCGCGATCGGATGTGACGTGGTGGTGGTCACACCGGCTTCCGGCCAACTACCGCTTGGTCGCCTGGACCGCGGCGAAGATCGTCTCCGCCACGACCACCGGGTGTGAGAGGGCCAGGGCGTGCGAGGCACCCGGGACCTCGGTGGACGAGCGCGCCCCCGCCCGCTCCGCCATGAACCGGATCAGCTCGGCCGGGATGTTGCGGTCGGCGTCACCGAACACGAACCACGACGGGATCGTCCGCCACGCGGGGGTGGCCGTGGGCAGGCCCTCCGTGAGGGCGGCCTCGGTGACGGGCCGCTGGGTGGCGGCCATGAGCGCGGCGAGGTCGTCGTCGACGTCGGCGGCGAACTGCTCGCCGAACACCTCCGGCCGGATGACGAGCTCGTTGCCGCCGGTCGAGACCGGGTAGGCGGCGATGGCCCCACCGAGGGTGCTGCCGGGGAACTTGGCGGACAGCGTGAACGCGTTCTCGCCGGTGTCAGGTGTGAACGCCGCGACGTAGACGAGGCCGACCACCTGATCGCTGCCTGCCGCGGCCTCCGTGATCACCATGCCGCCGTACGAGTGGCCGACCAGGACGACCGGCCCCTCGATCGACGCGATCACGTCGCGCAGGTACCGGGCGTCGCCGGTGACCGAGCGCAGCGGGTTGGCCGCGGCGACGACCCGCAGCGTCTGCTGCTGGAGCTGCCCGACGACGGCGTTCCAGCTCGACGACTCGGCGAACGCCCCGTGGACCAGGACGACGGTGGGTGTGGACATGACAGTTCTCCCTTGTGCGTGCCGCCTTCTGGCGGGCCTCACACGTACGACCGGCTGGGTGCGCCGGCTGTGACGGTTCGCCGTCGCAGGGAGATTCACGAGGTGGGCGCGGGCATGGGCGCGCCCAAGAAGACGGTCGGTGGCCGCTCCGGAGGGTGGGCGCTACGCCGCCGGGTCGAACGGGATCCCGGCGGGCTTCATCCGCTCCAGCCAGTAGGTGAAGTCGCCGTCGTCGATCTTGATGGTCGCCCCGCCGAAGTCGGCGGTCATGAGGCGGTCGCGGAGCGACGTGCTGGGCCAGCCGTCCCAGCCCACGAGCGGCGGGTAGCGCCAGCTGCCGTAGTGGTTCTCGGGCGGGTCGTCGTTGCCGTTCGCGAGCCGGAACAGGTGGGTGCTCGGGCCGTCCTTGTGGAACACGATCTTGGGGTGCGACCCCTCGAACCGGACCTGGGAGCGCGGATAGGTGGCCGATCCGCTGTGCTCCGTGATCGAGACGTGCTCGACCTGGTCCGACGCCTGGTTCACCCACACGACGACGTGCTCCCAGTCGTGCTTGTGGCTCCCGACGGCGATCGGGCCGGCCATGGTCTGGTCCTTCTCGAAGTAGCTCGCGTACATCACCGCGCACCAGCCGTTGTTGCACTTCTCGCGCGAGTAGGTCTGCGAGTTGTCCAGGTCCCACTGGTCGCGGCAGTTCCCGTTGACGGCCCCGCCGATGTTCAGGCCGGGCGCGATGGTGCCGTCGGGGCCGATGGCGGGCGTCGCGTAGCAGCCGTCGCCGTCGTAGTCGTAGGCGGGGGAGAAGGTCTGCTCGAGCCCCGTGGCGTTCTGCGGGAGGTTGGGCGGCGGGTCCGCGTGGGCGACGGCCGCGGGTGCGGTCAGGGCGAGCGCGGTGATCGCGAGCGTGGCGACGAGGCGCGCTGAGAGAGGTCGGTGCATGACTGGCCTTTCGTCGGTCCTGACCGGGTGTGACGACGGCGGGTGAAAATCGCGACAGGTGGATGCTATGGGCGGGTCAGGGGCTGAGCAATGAGGGTGATCCCGTACATGACGTGGTGCCCGCCGTCGCATTACCTTGAGGCATGACCAGCGATACCCCCCTGACCCCCGGCTTCCACGGACGTGCGCGCCCTGAAGGCGTGACACTGCCTCCCGGGCAGTACGCGGAGGAAGGGTTCCCCGTGCTCTCCGCGGGTCCCACGCCCAACGTGAGCACGGAGACCTGGAGCTTCACCGTCACCAACGAGGCGGGTGCCACGAAGTCCTGGACCTGGGCCGAGCTGATGGCGCTGCCCCAGGACACGCCGACCGTGGACATCCACTGCGTCACGCGCTGGTCCAAGTTCGGCACCCGCTGGCGCGGGGTCTCCCTCGACGTGCTGCTCGCCGAGGTGGAGTCCACCGCGGACTTCGCGATGGTGGGCTCCTACGGCGGCTACACCACCAACCTCCCGGTGGCGGACCTCCTGGGCGGCAAGGCGTGGATCGCGCACACCTTCGACGGCAAGCCGCTGCACCCCGAGCACGGTGGCCCCGCCCGGCTGCTGGTGCCGCACCTGTACTTCTGGAAGTCGGCCAAGTGGGTGCGCTCGCTCACCCTCATGCCGACGGACCGGCCCGGTTTCTGGGAGAAGCTCGGCTACCACGACCTCGGCGACCCGTGGCGCGAGCAGAGGTACCAGGGTGACTGAGCTTCGGCCCGCCGGCTCCCGGCTCGGCGACAGGTACGCCGTCCCCTCGGGCTGGCAGGTCGCGACCCTCGTCGAACGCCGGGCAGAGAGCGCGACCGCGATGACCCTCGTGCTCGACGTCCCGGGCTGGCCGGGGCACCTGGCCGGTCAGCACCTGGACCTGCGCCTCACCGCACCCGACGGTTACACGGCAGAGCGGTCGTACTCCCTCGCGAGCGGGCCGACGGCGGTCGGGAGCGGTCAGGTCGAGGTGACCGTCCAGCGCGTGCGGGACGGCGAGGTCTCCCCGTACCTCGTCGACCAGTTCCCGCCCGGTTCCGCCATCGAGGTGCGTGGGCCCATCGGTGGCTGGTTCGTCTGGGACCCGGTGTCCGACGCCGGCACGCCCGTCCTGCTCCTGGCCGGCGGGTCCGGCCTGGTCCCGGTGATGGCCATGGTCCGGGCGCGTCGTGCGGCCGGTGACCGGACGCCGTTCCGGCTGATCTGCTCGGTGCGCACGCCCGAGGACCGGCTGTACACGAAGGAGCTGGAGCAGCTCGTCGCCCGTGGCGACGGCTTCGAGGCCACCACCATCTACACCAGGGCGGTCTCGCTCACCGCGCTCCGCGGTCCGCGACGCCTGACCGACTCGGAGCTGGCTTCGTGGGGCTGGCCGGCCGAGCTGGAACCGCGCGTGTACGTCTGCGGTCCGACGGGGTTCGTCGAGGCGGTCTCGCGCATGATCGTGGCGCAGGGCCACGACCCGGCCCGGGTCCGGACCGAGCGATTCGGTCCGGCCGCGGGCTGAGCGCGGCCCCGGCGGACGGCGGGCCGGCTACCTCCGCCCGCGCGCCAGCTTGGACGGCCACCAGATGGCCCGGCCGATGTCGTAGCCGAGGGCCGGGACAAGGAAGGACCGGACGGCGAAGGTGTCGAGCAGGACGCCGAACGCGACGATGAACGCGAGCTGCGCGAGGAACAGCACGGGGATCACCGCGAGCGCGGTGAAGGTCGCCGCGAGCACCAGCCCGGCCGACGTGATGATGCCCCCGGTGAGCCTCAGCCCGCGCAGCACGCCCTCACGCGTGCCGTGCGCCATCGACTCCTCACGGACCCTGGTCATGAGGAAGATGTTGTAGTCGATCCCGAGCGCGACGAGGAAGACGAAGCCGAACAGCGGCACCGCCGGATCGGCGCCCGGGAACCCCAGCAGGTCGTTGAACACCAGGGCGGCGACACCCATCGCCGTCCCGAAGGACAGCACGGTCGTGAGGACCAGCAGCACCGGCGCGAGCACGGCCCGCAGGAGCAGCATCAGGATCAGCAGGATCACGACGAGCACGATCGGGACGATGAGGGTCCGGTCCCGGATCGACGCGTCGTTCGTGTCGAGGTCGGTGGCGGACTCGCCGCCGACCAGCGCCCCGGGGACCGCGTCGGCGTAGGCGGTGCGCAGGTCACGGACCGTCTGCTCCGCGGCGGCCGAGTCGGCGGCGTCGCCGAGCGTGCCCTGGAGGAGCACCTCGCCGTCGGAGACGGCGGGCTCAGGTACGGCCGGCTCGGGTGCATCACCCGGCGCCCCCGCGGGCAGCTCGGCCGCCTGGACGCCCTCGGCCGTGACCGGGGCGGTCCCGCTCGGGGTGTCCGCCGAGATCGCCACCTGCGCTATCCCGTCCTCCTCCAGCAGGACGTCGGCCGCCCGCTGCAGCTCGTCCTGGGGCGCGACGACGTAGACCGGGCTCCCCGACCCGGCGGGGAAGTGCTCGGCGAGCCGGTCCTGCCCCGTGCGCGCGTCGGACGCCCCGAGGACCAGCTCCGACTGCGGTACGCCCGAGGCCTGGAGCTGCGTGATCCCCACGCAGCCGAGGGCGAGGACCGCCGCCGTCGTGATCCAGATGGTCCGCGGCCGGGTACGGACGGCGCGGGAGACCCGCCCCCACAGCCCGCGCTCCCCGCTGCGCTCCGAGCCGGGCTGCGCCGCGGCAGGGTCGTACGCCGGACGGCGGGGCCAGAACGCCGCGCGGCCGAGCGCGAGCAGCAGCGCGGGGAGCAGCGTGAGCGCGGCGAGCATCGCGAACGCTATGCCGACGGCGGCGACCGGGCCGAGCGTGCTGTTGGAGCGCAGCTCGCTCAGCAGCAGGCAGAGCAGGCCCGCGATCACCGTTCCGCCCGAGGCGAGGATCGGTTCGAACGAGCCCCGCAGGGCCCGCCAGGTGGCGGTCCACCGGTCGGGGGTGCGCACCAGCTCCTCACGGAAGCGCGCGACGTACAGGAGGGCGTAGTCCGTCGCCGCGCCGATGACGAGGATGAACAGGATGCCCTGGGTCTGTCCGCTGAGCAGCAGCACCCCGGCCCGGGCGAGGTGCCAGACCGTCAGCAGCGCGAGGCACAGCGCGAACATGCTCGTCGCGAGCACGGCGAGCGGGAGCAGCAGCGAACGGTAGACCACCACGAGGATGACCAGCACTGCCGCGAGCGCGACACCGAGCAGCAGGCCGTCGATCCCGGCGAACGCGGACGCCAGGTCGCTCGAGAAGCCCGCGGGTCCCGTGATGTAGAGGTCGACGCCGGTCGGCAGGTCCTCGCTCAGCGTGTCCCGCAGCTCGCCGGTGGCCTCGCCGAGGTCCGCGGAGCCGGACAGCGGCACGAAGGCCCGCGCGGCGGCGCCGTCGTCGGAGGGCAGGGGCGGGGAGACGTCGCCGTCCACCACCTCGAGCTCGCCGGCCGCGCTCAGCCGATCGCCGATCGCGGTGAGGTCGTCCTCGGAGAGCTCGCCCTCGGCGCCGCTCCCGGCACCCTCCCCGGCGACGAAGACCACTATCGCGGGCACCGCGTCGTCGTCGGTGAAGCCGGAGAGCCGCTCCTGCACCTCGGTCGCCTCGGCGGTCTCCGGCAGGTAGGCGGTGCGGTCGTTGGAGGAGACCTCGTCGATGCGCCCGAAGTACGGGCCGCCGATCGCCGCGCCCACGAGCCAGACCAGGATGAGCACGGCGGGCAGCGTCACCCGGAGCCAGCGCGGTACGCGCGAACCGGTGCTCACGAGGCGCGCTCCGAGCCCAGGGCCTCGCGCCGGCATGCGGTGAGACCCTGCCGGTCGAGCAGTGCCGGATCCAGTGCCGGATCCAATGACCAGAGCCGCATGCGTCGGTTCCTCCTGTGATGTCGGCCGGGTCAGGTGCCCGGCCGTCCGCATGCCAATTTAGCTAGCCTGGCTACCTGCAAGCAAATGACGCAATAAGGCAAGGGGGTAATATCCCAACGTGGATCCCGAAGCTCTGACCCGCCAGGACGCCGAGCCGTCGATGCTGGATCCGCGCATCCTGGATCCCGATCACGAGATCGTGCGGATCGCGGGCCTTGACGACCCCGACATCGACCAGGTGGTGCGCGTCCTCGAGGGGCTGCGTCGCTGGCGCGAGACCGAGCGCCGGATGAGCGAGACGTCACGGCGCTACATGAAGCTCGGCGAGACCGACATGCGTGCGCTGCGCTTCCTCATCGCCATGGAG
The DNA here is from genome assembly GCF_050936155.1 of Promicromonospora sp. CA-289599. Classification (NCBI taxonomy): domain Bacteria; kingdom Bacillati; phylum Actinomycetota; class Actinomycetes; order Micrococcales; family Promicromonosporaceae; genus Promicromonospora; species Promicromonospora sp. CA-289599. The sequence continues at coordinate 5,995,269 of NZ_JBNJNI010000001.1, read as the reverse complement.
AACCACGGTCGCGTCGTGACGCCGGGCGCCATCGCGGAGCACCTGGGCATCACGACGGCGTCGACCACGAAGCTCATCGACCGGCTCGCGGCCGGTGACCACGTGCGGCGCACCCCGCACGCCTCCGACCGGCGCAGCCTCGCGATCGAGGTCACCCCGGAGACGCGGCGCATCGCGCGCGAGACCGTCGGGCGCAGCCACGCCCGACGGTTCGACGCCGCGGCCCGCCTGACCGCCGAGGAGCGGGAGGTCGTCATCCGCTTCCTCGACGACCTGGCGGCATCCGACCAGGACCGGCCTGACGACCCTGCCTGACGACCCCGCCTGATCACACCTCCAGCAGCACCCGCACGTCCCACGGGCCGAGCTCCAGCTCGGCTCCCGCGGCCAGCTCCTCGCCGCTGAGCAGGTCGCGCACCGCACCCGGCAGGACGAAGGTGCTCGGCTCCCAGGACCACGAGTGCACGAACCGCACGCGCTCACCCGCGGGGTTGGTCGCGCCGCCGACCGTCTGCGACGGCCCCTGCGGGCGCCACTCCAGTCCGGCCGCCCCGGCCGACGCCGCGCCCGCACCGCCGTGCGCCACCGCCCACCGCAGCACCGCGCGCGCGAGCGCCGGATCGGGGATCGTGCCCACCGTCGTCACCCGGCCGGAACCGTGTGCCCGGGTGGTCACGGCCGGCCACCGGCCGAAGTGCGGGTGGTCGTAGCGGACCAGCACGTCGGCGTCGAGCACCTGGAGGCTGTCGACCCAGCTCGTCGCGCGGGCGTCGTCGGGCAGCTCGAAGCCGTCCGCGCCCCGCACGGCCAAGGGTGTGTCGATGCTCGCGAACTCGTCGTAGAAGACACCCGCTGCCTCGCTCAGGTGCGCGGGCTTGCGCTCGGCGCGGGCGCGGGCCTCCTCGTCCTCGTACCCGGTGCGGATGCCGAGCACGAGGTGCCCGCCGGCCGCCGCGTACCGCTCGAGCCACGACAGCCAGGCGTCGTCGGCGATCGTGACGCCGGCCGCGACCAGCACCGGCAGGGTGGCCGCCGTCTCCTCGGGCGTGCTGTCGGTCAGCCGGGTGTCGTGCAGCAGGCGGGCCTGCAGACCGGCGTCGAACGCCCCGCGGTAGAAGCTGCCGAAGATCCGGTCGTAGCCGCCACGGTCCGGCCCCGCACCCCCGCCGATCTGCGGGAACTCCGCGAGAGACCACTTGCTGGCGGTGGAGTACACGAGTGCGACGTCGGCGTCCGGGGTCAGGTTGGCGACCGCCGCGCCTGCCGTGCGCAGCTCACCGCCCAGGGCCGCGAGCTGGTGGTAGGTCCGGCCGGGTTCGAGCGAGTGCGGCAGGATCCCGCCCCAGTACGTCTCGGTGCCGTAGGGCAGCGTGTGCCAGTGCCAGTACTCGATCATGGTGGCGCCGCGGGAGACCAGGGCCCAGGCCACCTGGCGCCACTGGCCGTCGTAGGCGGGCTCGTTCTGCCACGGGCCGCCGATCGCCTGTGCGTTGGTCTCCGTGACGAGGTACGGCGCCTGCTTCGAGGAGTACATGCGGTCCGCCATCGCGTACAGCGCCCACGTGCCCGAGGCCATCCAGGACTCGTCCGGGGTGACGGTCAGGGGCAGGGCCAGGTGGTCCCGCATCCGGTAGTACGGGTTGCCGGCGGTCACGTCGAGGTCACGGGTGAGCGCGTCGTCCTGCACGGTGGGTCGGTCGTACGAGATGCAGGTGGTGACGAACTGGTCCTCGCGCGCGTACTCGCGGACGACGTCGGCCTGCCAGCCGATGAAGTCGGTCGTGAGCTGCGCCTGGAACGTGCGCCAGGCCAGGGCGTACTGGGGCTGCGCGTTGCCCGACGGCGTCCAGAGGTCCGCCCAGGTGGACAGGCGGTGCGACCAGTACGTCAGGCCCCACTCGTCGTTGAGCCGCTCGACCGTGCCGTACCGGGTGCGCAGGTGGTCCACGAACCGCTCGAAGACCTGCCGGTTGTGGAAGATCTCGTTGCCCGGCTCGTTGTCCACCTGGTACCCGACGACGGCGGGGTGCTGCGCGTACCGGGCGACGACGGCGCGGATGATCCGCTCGGCATGGAACAGGAACGCCGGGTGGGCGTAGTCGATCTCCTGGCGTGCGCCCCAGCCCATCGCCTTCCCGTCGGCGCGGACGACGTTGATCTCCGGGTACAGCCGCGCCAGCCACATCGGCACGGCGTAGGTCGGCGTGCCGAGGATCACCTTGATGCCGCGCTCGTGGGCGCCGTCGAGCACGGGCTGCAGCCAGTCGAGGTCGAAGCGGCCGTTCTCCGGCTCCCAGGTGGACCAGACGGACTCGCCGACCCGGATCACCGTGAAGCCCGCCTCGACCATCAGGTCCAGGTCCCGCTCGAGCTGCCCGGCGCGCTGCTGCTCGGGGCGGTGGTACTCGTAGTAGTAGGCGGCGCCGAACAGGACCCCGTCGTTCAGGTGGTGCAGTGTGCTCATGCTTGCCTCTCGGGTGGTGGGCCGGAACTTGTCAGACGCGCAGGTCACTCCGGTGACCTGTGGTTCTGACAGGTCAGTGGGTGGCGGACGGCGGTGGCGCGGTGCTCTCGCGGACGATCAGCCGGGCGGGGACCAGCCGGTGGCGCTCCGCGGGCGGACGGCCTTCGATGGTGCCGACCAGGCGGTGCACCGCCAGGCGGGTGACCTCGGCGAAGTCCTGGCGCACCGTCGTCAGGGGGGTGGAGAGGAACTCGGCCTCGGGGGCGTCGTCGAATCCCACGATGCTGACGTCCTCGGGGACCCGCAGGCCGGCCTGCTCGACGGCCCGGACGGCGCCGATGGCCATGTGGTCGTTGGCGGCGAAGATCGCGGTGACGCCGGCGCGGCGCAGCAGACCGACGGCGGCCTCGTGCCCCGACCGGGGCGTCCAGTCGCCGTGCACGACGGGCGGCACCTCGATCCCGGCGTCCGACAGTGCGGCACGCCAGCCCGCGATCCGCCGCGCCGTGGCCGACCAGCCCTCCGTGCCGCCGATGTGGTGCACCGTGCGGTGCCCGAGCGCGAGCAGGTGCTCGACGGCGGACCGGGCCCCGGCCGTCTCGTCGGCGCCCAGCACGAGCTCGTCGGGGCGCGCGATCGCCTCGGTGGCGCTGGGGGAGCCGACTCTCGGGGAGCCGAAGCTGAGCACGGGCAGCCCGTTCGGGATGCGCAGGTCGGGGCGGCCCAGGTCGATCGGCTCGGAGAGCACCAGGCCCGCGATGTCCTGGGCGACGAGCTCGTCGATCGCGGCCTGCAGGTCGCCGACGCCGCTGCCCTGCGTGCGCGCGACGCTCAGGTGGTAGCCGGAGCCGCGCAGCGCGCCGTCGACACCCTCCAGGATCGACGCCGGGCCGTACAGCGACGTGCTCGGCGTGACCATGCCGATGCGCCGGTTGCGGCGGGTCACCAGGGCGCGTGCCGCGGCGTTCGGGCGGAACCCCAGCTCGTCGACGACTGCCTGGACCCTGGCCCGGATCGCCTCGGTGACGTGCGGTTCGCCGTTCACGACCCGCGAGACGGTCTTCTGGGAGACGCCGGCGCGGCGGGCGACGTCGGTCATCGACACCCGTGGTGCGGCACCCGTGGCACCCATGCGCAGCTCCCTCGCTGAACCCTGCTCGACCCCTTGCCGACCCGTTGACTACGTAGTCAACGCCGCAGAGCACATCACGGGTCTGACTAGCCGGTCAAGCCCCCATCTCTCGTGGGGAGGCGCCCGCGTACCCAGTGATCCGGCCCGAACTCACGACGAGTTCGGGCCGGATCACTGGGTAGAAGCGCGCGTCTACGACAGCGTGATGCTGTCCAGCTCCGCGTAGCCCGTACCGCCCCCGAAGTTCGGTGAGCCCTTCGCCAGCCGGATCACGTTGTAGCCGGCCCGCAGCGAGACGGTCACGTTCGTCGTCCCGAACTGGGCCCAGCCCGCCGTCGGCGGATAGGCCACCGTCGAGAACGCGCCGCCGTTGTACGCCAGCCCGTGGGTCGACGTCGACCCGGTGCCGTTCGCGTACCGGACCGCCATCGTGTAGCTGCGGGCCGTGGGCACGTTCACCGTGAAGTCCACGAAGCTCTGCGAGCGCATGTCGGCCGCGCCGTCGATGCCGCCGACGTACGAGCCGTTCGACGCGGCCGACGAGCCCCGGGTCTGCGCGTTCACGACGTTCGCGTTCTCGGCCTCGTAGACCTGCTGCCAGCTCGACGTCGGTCCGCCGGCCGGGGTGACGACCACCTGGTAGGCGCCCTCCGCCGTCATCCCGTTGACCGGGACGGTGACGCTGCCGTTCGACACGGGCAGCGTGGACGTCGACAGCACCGTCGGCGCCGCGACATGGGTGTGCCGGCCGCTGCCGGGCACCGCGTTCACGGTCACCCGGACCGACGACCCGAACGAGCCCAGGCCGTTGACCCGCACGCTGTTGTTGCCGCTGTCCCCGCCGAGCACCACGTTGACGATCTTGCGGCTCGAGTCGTACGCCGCGACGCCGTCGAGCCAGCTCTGCGGGGTGGTGCGCACGATGTTGCCCGCTTGTGCGCCGTACCAGCGGTAGGCCCAGTACGAGGCGGTCGGCTGACCCTGGAGCGTGAACAGGCCGTTGAACGTACCGGCCTCGAACCAGTACGCGCGGTGCGCCTCGCGTGCGCCGTGCCGCTCCAGCACCGAGATCCAGTGCACCGCGACGCTCGGGATGTCCATCTGGTTGAACGAGTTGTACTCGTTGATGGAGATCGGGCGCGGGCTTATGCCGAGCGAGCTCTCGATGGCCCGGTAGTCGGCCACGTGGTCGTCGAACGAGTTCCAGTCCATGTCGCCCAGCTCGTGCCAGACGATGACGTCGGGGAGCGTGCCGGTGTCCCGGGCGTGGGTCAGGAACGACACCATCCGGTTGTGGCTGTAGTGCGAGTCGCTGGGTCCGACGATCGGCGTCACCGTGTCGAGCGACCGGATCAGACGGTGCGTGCGGGTCCAGCCGTCGTTGAACGACCCGGCCGCCGACGTGTTCCAGGTCCAGTCGGGCTCGTTCCACAGCTCCCAGCCGCGGATGTTCGTCGTCGAGGTGGCCGCCAGGCGCTTCTGCACCATGGTGCGGACCTTCTGCTCCCAGTCCGCCCAGCCCTGCCACTGGTAGGGGAACGACGGGTAGATGTCCGGCATGCGGACGAGCTGCTGGGCGCCGGCGCGTGTGATGTTGTCCGCGACGTCGAGCGCGTCGCAGCACGGCTCGGTCGCGCCGTTGCCCAGGTGGGTGGTGCCCGGCGCGGGCTGCGTGAAGCTGTTCGGGCTCAGTGGCAGGAGCTGGTCGGTGGTGGGCTTGGAGTTCGAGCCGACGCCGTACAGGCCGCCCGAACCGACGTGCGTCACGGGCCGGACGACGGAGCCGACGTCGACCGTGAGGGTGTTGCCGGCGGCCTGCGCCGGGCCGGCGGGGGAGACCAGTGCGACGCCCAGGACGAGGGCGAGGATGCTGGCGCGGGACAGGGTGCGTTTCATGGAATCTCCTCGTTGAGATTGCGAACCGGTTCGACTTTCCGGCCTGCCACGACGCTAGTTTCGAACGGTGTGCGCCGCAAGAGGCCAATTTGTCCACTCTTGCGCTTCGCCGAGATCTCTGGTTAGAGTCGAACCGGTTCGCAACGGATGCGAGCCGGCCAGCAACGGAGCGCGCAACAGCACAGGAGGCGGAGTGGCCACCATCGGGGATGTCGCCCAGGCGGCGGGAGTCTCCCGCAGCACGGCGTCGTACGCGCTGTCGGGGAAGCGGGCGATCTCGGCGGACGTGCGCCGCCGGGTCGAGGACGCCGTCCGGCAGCTCGGTTACACACCGAACGCCGGGGCGCGGGCGCTCGCCACGTCGCAGACGATGGTGATAGGGCTGCTCGCCCAGTTCCTCGAGGACGAGTTCGCACCCGCGATGCTCCAGTACATGCTGGGCGTCTCCAACACGGCCCGCGAGCTCGGCTACGACATCCTGCTCGTCACCGAGGCGGACGGCACACGTGCCCTGCGCCGCATCACGGACTCGCGGATGGTCGACGGCGTCGTGCTGCTCAACGTCGCCGAGCGGGACGAGCGCCTGCCGATCCTGCGCGCCGCCGGACAGCCGGGTGCGCTCGTCGGGTTGCCCGCCGACTGCACCGGCGTCGACGTCTTCGACCTCGACTTCGAGGAGGCGGGCCGCCTCATGGTGGACCACCTCCACCGGCTCGGGCACCGCGAGGTGACCCTCGTGTCGCAGCCCGAGCACGTGATCGAGCGTGGCGGCGCCTATGTGTGGCGCCTGCAGAACGCCGCCCTCGAGGCGGCGAAGGCGCGCGGCATCAGGCTGCACACCGTGTCGGCGTCGTCGCACCAGCCCGACGTCGGGCAGGACCTGAACGCCCTGCTCGACACGCACCCCGCCGTCACCGGGCTGCTGATCAACAACGAGGCGGCGGCGGCAGCCCTGCCGACCGTCCTGCACCAGCGCGGGCTGACGGCGCCCAGCGACCTGTCCGTCGTCGGCCGGTACTCGGACGAGTTCGCCCGCACGTTCTCGCTGCCCTACTCCTCGATCGAGAGCGCGCCGGACCGGCTCGGCCGCATGGCCGTGCGCCAGCTCGTGCGCCGGATCGAGGGCGAGGTGGCGGCCGACGAAGCGCACGTCGTGCGGTTCGTGACCCCCGAGCTCGTCGACCGCGGCAGCACCGGCGTGCCGCGGCCGGCCTGACACCCCCCAGCAGACAAGTACCCCCCAGCCGGCCGACGGCGTCGTCGTGCCGGACCTGTTCAAGGAGGAACCATGCACCACACCGCGGCCCAGACCCCGCAGCCCGCCCGGCAGACCAGGCGCAGGCCCACCACGCTCGCGGCCCTCTCCGCGCTCGCCCTGGTCGGCGTGCTCGGCGCGTGCTCGTCCGGCGGTGCGGCCGCCGGCGGCAGCAGCGGCGGCGACGACAGCACCTACACCTGGTGGGACCCGTACCCCCAGCACGACGACGCGTCCGACTGGACCGGCCGGGTGCAGGCGTGCGGCGAGGAGGCCGGCGTCACCATCGAGCGCACCGCCTACGACACCACCGCGCTGACCAACCAGGCGCTGCTGGCCGCGCAGGAGGGCACGTCGCCCGACGTCATCCTGCTGGACAACCCGGCGGTGTCCACGCTCGCGGACACGAGCATGCTCACCACTGTCGAGGAGTTCGGCCTCGACACCTCCGCGATCGACGAGAACCTGCTCGCCGCCGGCGTCGTCGGCGGGGACACGTACGGCATCCCGATCGGCGCCAACACGCTGTCCCTGTACTACAACGCGGAGGTCCTGGAGGACGCGGGCGTGGACCCGGCCTCGATCACCGACTGGGACTCGCTCACCGCGGCCCTCGCCGAGGTGACGGACGCCGGGCACAAGGGCATCACGTTCGCCGGCATCGGCACCGAGGAGGGCTCGTTCCAGTTCCTGCCATGGTTCTGGGGTGCCGGCGCGGACCTGCGTGACCTCGACTCGCCCGAGGCCGTCGCGGCGCTCGAGCTGTGGAAGGGCTGGCTCGACGAGGGCTACGCGCCCAACTCGGTGATCAACAACTCCCAGAACACCGTGTGGGAGGAGTTCCTCACCGGCGACTTCGCCTTCGCGGAGAACGGCACGTGGCAGGTCAACAGCGCGGCCGAGGCCGAGTTCGAGACTGGCATCGTGCAGCTTCCCGCGCGCGACGGCGGCGTCGCACCGGCACCGACGGGCGGCGAGTTCATCATGGCGCCCGTCCAGGAGGACACCGCGCGCTACGACGTGACCCGCCAGATCGTCGAGTGCATGACGACGCCGGAGGGCTTCGTCGAGACCGCGAACACGTTCGCGTACTACGTGCCGCCGACGGCGGACGGCCAGGCCGCGCTCGTCGAGGAGAAGCCCGAGCTCGAGCCGTGGGTCGAGGCCGTGCGCAACGCCAAGGGCCGCACGAGCGACGACCTGGGCGCCGACTACCCGGTGATCTCCGAGGCCCTCTGGACGGCAGTCCAGAACGCCCTCTCGGGCGCGGCTACGCCAGAAGAGGCCCTGAAGACGGCCCAGACAGAAGCGGAATCAGCCACCAACTGACCACCCGCCGCCGTTGAGTGCTGGATATTCGCCCTGAAACTGCCCGTCGAAGGGCGAATATCCAGCACTCAACGGAAAGACTTAAGGAAGCTTTGATGACTGCCATCGTTGCGGCGACGGCGGCCCGTGTGGACCGGCAGCCGACGCCGCACCGGCGCCGCGGGCCCGCTGCCTCCCAGTGGGCCGCCGCCGGGTTCGCCGCTCCGCTGCTCGTGTACCTGATCCTCTTCTACGTCTACCCGCTGTGGCGCAACATCGACCTCAGCGTCCACGACTACACGATCCGCGCGTTCGTCCAGGGCAACGCCGAGTTCGTCGGGTTCGAGAAGTACGCAGAGATCTTCACCTCCGCGACGTTCCCGACGGCGCTCTGGAACACCGCGGTCTTCACCGTCGCCTCCATCGTGTTCCAGTACGCGATCGGCCTGGCGCTCGCGGTGTTCTTCCGCTCCGGGTTCCGGCTGTCCGGGCTGCTGCGGGCGATGTTCCTCGTGCCGTGGCTGCTCCCGCTGATCGTGTCGGCGTCGACCTGGGCGTGGATGCTGAACAGCGACAACGGCATCGTGAACTCGGTGCTGGGCGCGTTCGGGCTGGCGCAGATCAACTGGCTCACCTCGCCCGACACCGCGCTGCTGTCGGTGACGATCGCGAACATCTGGCTCGGTATCCCGTTCAACCTCGTGATCCTGTACTCGGGGCTGCAGAACATCCCGGGCGAGGTGTACGAGGCGGCGTCGCTCGACGGCGCGGGGCCGTGGAAGCAGTTCTGGCGCATCACGTTCCCGCTGCTGCGCCCGGTCTCCGCCATCACGATCCTGCTGGGGCTGATCTACACGCTCAAGGTCGTGGACGTCATCTGGATCATGACCACCGGCGGGCCCGGAGACGCGTCGACGACGCTCGCCATCTGGTCCTACCGGGAGGCCTTCGGGACCGGGCAGCCGGACTTCTCGCCCGCCGCCGCGGTCGGCAACCTGCTGATCCTCGTCGCCCTCGTCTTCGGATTCCTGCACCTGCAGCTCCAGCGCCGTCAGGAGGACTCATGACCAGTCGAAAGCCCTGGTGGAAGACCGCCCTCGGCCTTGTCCTCACCGCGTTCATGCTGTTCCCCGTCTACTGGATGGTGAACGTCTCTCTCACGCGGACGAGCGACCTGCGGTCCGACCCACCGCACTGGTTCCCCTGGGACCCGACGTTCGAGGGGTACACAGCGGTGTTCCAGCAGCAGCTCCCGGCCCTCGGCACGAGCCTGCTGGTGGGGCTCGGCTGCGTGGTGCTCACCGTGGTGATCGCCGCGCCGGCCGGCTACGCGCTCGCGCTGCTCAACCTGCGCGGCGGGCGCACGCTGAACTTCCTGCTGCTGGTCGCGCAGATGATCCCGGCGGTCGTCATGGCCATGGGCTTCTACGCGGTCTACAACAGCCTGGGCCTGCTCAACACCGTCGGCGGGCTGATCATCGCCGACTCGACGGTCGCGGTGCCGTTCGGCGTGCTCTTGTACACGGCGTTCATGTCGGGCATCCCGCGCGAGCTGCTGCAGGCCGCGCGGGTCGACGGCGCGGGCGCCTGGCGTACCTTCCGCTCGATAGTGCTGCCGGTGAGCCGCAACTCGACGCTCACGGTCTCGCTGTTCGCGTTCCTGTGGGCGTGGTCGGACTTCATCTTCGCCTCGACCCTGAACCGCAACGGCGAGCTCATCCCGATCACGCTCGGCATCTACAACTACATCGGCAACAACACGACGCAGTGGAACGCGATCATGGCGACCGCCGTCGTCGCGTCCGTGCCGGCGGCGATCCTGCTCGTCGTGGCGCAGCGGTACGTGGCCGCGGGCGTCACCGCGGGCGCGGTCAAGGACTGACGAGTACCAGGAACAGAGACAAAGGAACCCTGTGACAGAGCAACACTCGACGCGCCCCGTCGCGTCGCAGCTTCGGGCGGCCGGGGCGGCCCGGGCGGCCGGGGCAGCCCGGGCAGCCCGCGCGCGACCGGTCGTCCCGCGCGGCCTGCGCCGCGGGCTCGGCGTCGGCGAGCTGCGGCTCGACGGCGGCTTCTGGGGCGCGCTCCAGGAGACGAACGCCCGGGCGACGCTGCAGCACTGCCTGGACTGGATGGAGCAGCTCGGCTGGCTCGGCAACTTCGACCGGGTCGCGGAGGGTGCCACGGGCGGGGAGCGGCCGGGATGGCAGTTCTCCGACTCCGAGGTGTACAAGCTCCTCGAGGCGCTGGCCTGGGAGTACGGCCGCACGGGCGAACCCGCCACGGGTGAACTGCTGGGCAAGGTGGTGGACCGGGTGGCGGCCGCCCAGGACGAGGACGGCTACCTGAACACCTGCTTCGGCCATGCCGGGCAGGCCGGCCGGTACACCGATCTCTCGACCGGCCACGAGCTGTACGTGACGGGCCACCTGCTGCAGGCGGCGGTCGCGCGTGTGCGGACTGTGGGGGAGGACGACGCCCTGGTCGGCGTCGCCCGCCGCGCCGCCGACCATGTCTGCCGGGAGTTCGGCGTAGACGGCCTGGGTAGCAGTGGGCAGCCGGGCATCTGCGGCCATCCCGAGATCGAGCTCGGCCTGGCCGAGCTGGGCCGTGCGCTCGACGAGCCGCGGTACACCGAGCAGGCCCGGCTCTTCGTCGAGCGGCGCGGGCACGGCACCCTCGCCCCGATCGCGCTGCTCAGCCCCGCCTACTTCCAGGACGACGTCCCGGTGCGCGACGCCGACGTCTGGCGCGGCCACGCCGTGCGCGCCCTGTACCTCGCGGCCGGGGCGGTCGACGTCGCCGTCGACACGGGGGACGACGACCTGCGCGCCGCCGTCGAACGGCAGTGGACCCGCTCCGTGGAGCGCCGCACCTACCTCACCGGTGGCATGGGTTCGCGGCACCAGGACGAGGGTTTCGGCGACGACTGGGAGCTGCCGCCCGACCGTGCGTACTGCGAGACGTGCGCGGGCGTCGCGTCGGTCATGGTCTCCTGGCGCCTGCTGCTCGCCACCGGCGAGGTGCGGTACGCCGACCTCATCGAGCGCACCCTCTACAACGTCGTCGCCACCTCGCCGCGTGCGGACGGGCGCGCGTTCTTCTACGCCAACCCGCTGCAGCAGCGCGAGCCGGGCGCGGACGTGCGGCCCGACGCCGTCAACCCGCGCGCCGAGGGAGGCGTCCGGGCGCCGTGGTTCGACGTGTCGTGCTGCCCGACGAACGTGGCGCGCACCCTGGCCTCGTGGCAGGCGTACGCGGCGTTCGTCGAGGAGGCGTCTGGTGACTCGTCGGACGGCGACGGGGTCGTCGTGTCGCTGGCCCAGTACACCGCGGGCGACCTCCGGATCTCGGTCGACGGCCTGGAAGTGGGGGAGCACGGCGGTGAGCTCGCACTGCGCGTGACCACCGAGTACCCGCACGACGGCCGCATCCGGGTAGAGGTCACCGCCGTCCCCGAGCGGCCGGTCACCCTGCGGCTGCGCGTACCGCACTGGGCGGACGGCGCCACGCTCACCGGCCCCGACGGTGCCACCGCCGCCGTCCGGCCGGGATGGGCGACGGCCGGGACCCCCGCGCTCGCGGTGGGCGACGTCGTCACGCTCGACCTGCCCGTGGCCCCGCGCCTGACCTGGCCCGATCCGCGGGTCGACGCCGTGCGCGGCACCGTCGCCGTCGAGCGCGGCCCGCTCGTGCTCGCGCTGGAGTCGGTGGACCTGCCCGACGGCGTGCTGCTCGACCAGGTGCGGCTCGACCCGAAGGTCGCGCCTCGTGCGCAGGGTGACGGCGCGGTGGTCCGTGCCGCCGTCGTGCCGCTGCCGGGGGGCGGCGCGGGCACCCCGCCGTTCGGCCCCGGCGGTCCGGGCGGCGCACCCGCGCCGACGTCGGACACCGGCGTGCCCGCCGCGCTCGACCTGACCCTGGTGCCCTACCACCGCTGGGCCGAACGTGGCCCGTCGACCATGCGTGTCTTTGTACCGACTGCCCGACCCACTGCACGACCCACTGCACGACCCACTGCACGACCCGAGGAGACCCGATGACCGACCCCACCACGCCGGTGCGCGCCGACGGCACCCGCCTGACCTGGCGGAGCGGCGGCGAGACCGTCGTCGTCGAGCCGTGGGGCCGCGACAGCGTGCGGGTACGCGCGACGGTCCTCGGCGACGTCGAGGACACCGACTGGGCCCTGCTGCCGCCCGACCCCGAGGCCCACGCCGCGGCGCGCGTCGAGCTCAGGGCCGACGGCGCGACGCTCGTCAACGGCGACCTCCGTGTGGAGCTCACCACGACCAGCGGGTTCTACGAGTCCGTCGGCTACGAGGTGTCGCACTGCGACCTTGCCTTCTACGACGCCGACAGCCGGCTCCTGCTCCGTGAGCTCGGCCAGGGCGGCTCGCTGCAGCTGCGCGCCCGGAACTTCCGCCCGCGGCTCGGCGACGACGGGCACACGCTCACGGCGTCGTTCGAGTCCGACCCGGACGAGAAGCTGTACGGGATGGGCCAGTACCAGCAGCACGTGCTGGACCTCAAGGGTTCCACGTTCGAGCTGGCGCACCGTAACTCCCAGGCGAGCGTGCCGTTCGTCATGTCGAGCGGCGGGTACGGGTTCCTGTGGCACGACCCGGCGATCGGGCGCGCGACGTTCGCGCGCAACCGCACCGAGTGGCACGCCGAGTCGACGAAGCAGCTCGACTACTGGGTGACCGCCGGTCGCACCCCCGCGCAGATCTCGCGCGCCTACGCCGAGGCGACGGGGCACGCCCCGATGATGCCCGAGCGCGGGCTCGGGTTCTGGCAGTGCAAGCTGCGCTACTGGAACCAGGAGCAGCTGCTGGAGGTCGCGCGCGAGCACCACCGGCGCGGGCTGCCGCTGGACGTGATCGTCGCCGACTTCTTCCACTGGCCGAAGATGGGCGACTACCGGTTCGAGGAAGAGTTCTGGCCGGACCCGGCGGCCATGGTCGCCGAGCTGGGCGAGCTCGGTGCCGAGCTCATGGTCTCGGTGTGGCCGCAGGTCTCGCTGGAGTCGGAGAACGACTCGTACCTGCGCCGGAACAATCTGCTGGTGCGCGCCGACCGCGGGCTCGACGTCCACATGTCGTTCCAGGGCCCCAGCACCTTCCTCGACGTGACCAACCCCGAGACGCGGCGCTGGCTCTGGGACATCTGCCGGCGCAACTACGGCGCCCACGGCATCCGCACGTTCTGGCTGGACGAGGCCGAGCCGGAGTACGGCGTCTACGACTACGACAACTTCCGGTACCACCTCGGCCCGGCCCTGCGGGTCGGCAACGTGTACCCGCAGGCTTTCGCGCGCGCCTTCTACGAGGGCCTGGTGGCCGACGGCGAGAGCGAGGTCGTCAACCTGGTCCGGTGCGCCTGGGCCGGGAGCCAGCGCTACGGCGCGCTCGTCTGGTCGGGCGACATCTCGTCCACGTTCGAGGACCTGGCGCGGCAGGTCACCGCCGGCATCCACATGGGCGTCGCGGGGATCCCGTGGTTCACCACCGACATCGGCGGCTTCCACCGGGGCGACGTCACCGACCCGGCGTTCCACGAGCTGCTCGTGCGGTGGTTCCAGTTCGGCGCGTTCAGCCCCGTGATGCGGCTGCACGGCGACCGACTGCCGGGGCACGAGGTGGTCGCGGCCGACGGCTCGCCGCGGCTGGGCTCGGGTGGCCCCAACGAGCTGTGGAGCTTCGGCGAGGAGGTCTACGGCGTGCTGGAGCGCTACGTCCACCTGCGCGAGTCCCTCCGCGACTACGTCCGCGACGCCATGCGCGCCGCCCACACCGACGGCCAGCCGGTGATGCGCGGCCTGTTCCACGACTTCCCCGGCGACCCCCGCGCGTGGGACGTCGACGACCAGTTCCTGCTCGGCCCGGACGTCCTGGTCGCGCCGGTCCTCGCCGCGGGCGTGCGGGAGCGCGACGTCTACCTCCCGGCGGGCGCCCGCTGGACCGACGCCGCCACGGGCCAGGCGTACGACGGCGGCGCGACGGTGCGCGCGGACGCCCCGCTCGACGTCGTGCCGGTGTTCCTGCGTGACGGCGCCCTGCCGCACGTCGTCGGCCGGACGACGGGCCGGGTCGCGCTGGGTACGCCCGCCGAAGGAGCGCCGACGGCGGGGGCGGGCGGTGTCGGTGCGGGGCCGACTGGTGCGGGGCCAGATGCGGCGGGGCCGTCCACTTTGGGGACAGCTACTGCGGGACCGCGTACCGACGGGGCGGTTTGAGTGCGCCTGCTGGGCACCGGTCGACGCTTCGCTCCGCGAGGTCGGCAGTCCCGCACGAGGTCGGCACATGGCATCGAGATCGGTCCAGCGCTGGACCGACCTCGATGCGGAGTGCCGACCTCGCAGGCGGCGCGCAGCGGACTGCCGACCTCGTGGGCTGGCCGCAGCGGCCTACCAGCGTCCGGACACATCTTCCCGGATGCCGTTCTGCTGGGCATCGTCGAACCGGTTCGCCGGGCGGGGGAGGTCTCTCGACGAGGCCGGTCCGCTGCACCGCCCGGGCGTGGGTTCGGTCCCTTGCACGGCGCCAGGCGTGAGATCGGTCTTTTGCTCTGAGATCGGTCAATCAAACGACCGATCTCAGAGCAAAAGACCGATCTCACGGATCGAGGTCAGCAACCGACCGAACTCAAGGAGCCCAATCCAGCAACCGACCGATCTCGAGCCCAGGCCCAGCGACCGATCCCCGTTCCACCCATGAACCCTGTTCCACCCATGAACCCTGTTCCACCCATGAACCACGTTCCACCCATGACGAGAAGGAAGGCACTCAACGATGAGCACGACACCTTCATGGCACGGCCGCTCGCGCAGCGGGCCGCCGAGCAGCGGACCAGCACCAGCACCCCACCCCGGACCGGCGTGGCGTAGGTCCCGGCGCTCCGCCGTCGCGGCGCTCGCGGCCTTGGCGCTCGCCGGCAGCACAGCCGGTGCGGCGCTGGCGGCCCCGGCCGCCGGGGTCGGCGCCACCACCACGGGGACCGCGCAGGAGCTTCCGGCGCCCGACCTGCACTACACGATGGACGACGTCGCGGGCGCCGTCGTCCCCGACACCTCGGGGAACGGCCTGGACGGCGCGATCTCGGGCACCACGAGCGTGGTGGACGCCGAGGGCGGGGGCACCGCGCTCGACCTGCCGGGCGGGTCCGGCGGCGGCTACGTGACCATCCCGCGGGCCGCGCTGGAGGGTGCCACCGACGTCACCGTGTCGGCACGCGTGCGCTGGGGCGGCACCGGCGGTGCGTGGCAGCGGGTCTTCGACCTCGGCACGGACACCTCGCGGTACCTGTTCGCCACGCCGTCGAACGGTGACGGACGCCTGCGCACCGCGCTGACCACGAACGGCGGGGGCGGCGAGGCGCAGACCAGCGGCTACGGCCCGCTGCGCGCCGATGACTGGGTGACGCTCACCGCCACCCTCGACACGGCGGCCGACCGGCTCACCACCTACCTGGACGGCGTGGCCGTCGGCAGCGCCCGGTCCACGGTGGCCGCCGGCGACCTGCTCACGGACGCCGCGCAGTCGGCCGGCTACATCGGCCGGTCGTTCTACCCTGATCCGCTGCTGGACGGCGCGATCGACGACTTCCGCCTGTACCGGGCGGCCCTGAGCGGGGACCAGGTGGCCCAGCTCGTGGAGGAGAGGCCAGACATGGTGGAGCTGACGAAGGACACGTTCGAGGTGCGCACGACGGTCGCCGCGGCGCCCGAGCTGCCCGAGGCGGTGCGCGCCGTCTTCAGCGACGACTACGACCGCGACGTACCGGTGACCTGGGACGAGATCGACCCCGCGCAGTACGCGCAGCCGGGGGAGTTCACCGTCGCGGGGGACGCAACGGGCGCGCCCGTGACCACCACCGTCACGGTGCACCGGGGTGAGCTGCAAGTAGACCTGGGTTCCGAGACCGGCCAGTTCCACGGCGGCGCGTCCGGCACCCTGTACGGCCTGTACGGCGACGGGCTGCCGAGCGACAACCTGATCGAGGGCATGGGCGTCCGGACCGTCTCGACCAAGGCGCAGGACGGCCCCCAGCACCCGGGCGCCGACGCGCTCGAGGTGGTCCGGCCGCTCGCGGACGCCACGGACGGCGACGTCTACATCTACATGACCGACATCCACCGCGGCTTCCCGTACGAGTGGCCGGGCGACACCCCGCAGGAGAAGCTCGACGGTTTCGTCGACAAGATCGCCGTCCAGGTCGACCAGGTGCTGGAGCTCCCGGAGGAGTACCGGGACAACATCGTCTTCGTCCCGTTCAACGAGCCCGAGGGCAACATGTTCGGGACCGGGCAGTGGAGCTATGACGGCACGTCCTGGCTCGACGACCCGGCCGACTACTTCGCCGCCTGGGACCGGGTGCACGCGCTGATCAAGGAGCGCATGCCCGACGCGCGGATCGCCGGCCCGAACACGAGCATCCTGTACAGCCAGGTCAAGGGCTTCCTCGAGCACACCGTCGAGGCCGGGACCGTGCCGGAGATCATCACCTGGCACGAGCTGTCCCACCCGGAGAAGATCCGCGAGTCCGTGGCGACCTACCGCGACTGGGAGGCCGAGGTCTTCGCCGGCACCGACCTGGCCGGCATCAACCTGCCGATCAACATCAACGAGTACGCGTTCAACTACCACACCTCGGTCCCCGGCCAGATGATCCAGTGGATCTCGGCCATCGAGGACTCCAAGGTCGACGCCGACATCGCGTACTGGAACATCGACGGGAACCTCTCCGACTCCGCCGTCCAGTCCGACCGCGGCAACGGGCAGTGGTGGCTGTTCAACGCGTACGCCCAGATGAGCGGGAGCACGGTCGAGGTGACTCCGCCGTTCCCCGGCGAGAACTACACGCTGCAGGGCGTCTCCACCCTGGACACCGAGCGCGCGATGTCGCGCACCATCGTCGGCGGGGCCGACGGCGCAGCGCCCGTCGAGCTCGTGAACGTGCCCGCCGACGTGTTCGGCGACGACGTCCGCGTCACGGTCCGGGAGATCCCGTGGACCGGCCAGCTCGGCGACTCCGCCCAGCCGCGACACCTCGCCGAGCTGACCCTCCCGGTCGCCGGCGGCAAGGTAGCGGTGGAGTTCGACGGCGAGGCGCTGCCGCTCCTCAAGGAGTCGTCCGCCTACGAGATCGTCGTGACGCCCGCGGGCGTCGGCGAGAGCACCAGCAAGGCACCCACGTCCTGGGAGGGCAGCTACGAGGCGGAGGACGCCACCTACACCGGGTCGGGCTACAGCCTGAACGGCCCGGAGGGCTCCCCGGCCGACGTCGGCAAGTTCTACACCTCCGGCGGGTACGACGTCGGCGGGCTGCGCACCGGTTCCGACGGCGTCCTCGACTTCGAGGTGACCGTGCCCGAGGACGGCACGTACGACCTGTCGGTCTTCGCCAACAGCGCCAACACGTACGAGGCGGTGGCCGAGCAAGGCCCGACCAACGTGTTCGTCCGGGTCGACGGCGCCGCCGAGCAGGAGCTCCACCTGCCGCTCGGCTACAAGTGGGTGGTCTGGGACCACGCCGACACGACGGTGGAGCTGACGGCGGGCACGCACACCATCTCGCTCGCCGCGCAGAGCCTCGACGGCACCGGCGTCACCCAGGGGGACGCGATCCTCGACCGCATCACGCTCGCCCTGCCGAACCCGGACGCCGGCGTGTCCGTCTACGAAGCGGAGCACGCGACGCTCGACGGCGGGCGCGCGCTGTACGAGGCGCCCGACGGCGTCGACCCGGCAACGGTCTCCGGCGCGGGCGGCGTCGAGCTGGCCGAGGGCGAGACCGCCACGTTCTGGGTGTACGGCGCCCGCGACGGCGAGGCGACCCTCGGCGTCGACACCCTCGGTGCCGGCACCGGCACGCTCACCGTCAACGGCCGCGAGGTCCTCGACCTCGGCCAGGGTGGGTCGGCGCGAGCCCACGAGGTCGCCGCGCACCTGACCGGAGGCGTCAACAAGGTGGTCGTCACGGGCGGCGCCGACGGCGTCGTCGTCGACCGGCTCACCGTGGCCCCCGGGACCGGGGCGCTCGCGGCGACCGAGTACCAGGCCGAGGACGCCGAGCTGGCCGGTTCGGCGAAGGTCGCCGACTTCTCACTGGCCGAGGGCGGCCAGGCGGTGACAGACGTCGGGGGAGAGCCGGGCAACGGCAGCACGCTGACGTTCCAGGTCGACGCAGGCCAGGCCGGCCCGCACGCCGTCGTCCTGCGGTACTCGAACCCTGAGCAGTCGCCGGCGTCGCACTACAACCCGGACCCGATCGCCCGCCGGGCGGACATCTCGGTGAACGGTGGCGCCCCGGCCCCGGTGCTCTTCCCGCACACGTTCCACGCGAACAGCTTCTGGGAGAAGACGGTGGTGCTCGACCTGGAGGAGGGGGCGAACACCATCACGCTGAGCTCGCAGGAGGCGCCGAACTTCGACGGCACCACCTACGCGTCCGACGTCTGGCCGGACTTCCCGCTGCGGTCCCGCTGGGCGCCGGTCGTCGACCGGATCACTGTGTCGCCGCTCGCGGCATCCCACGCAGCACCGGCTCTGACCGAGGTCATGACCGAGACCATCTGTCGCGGACCGCGTGCGTTCCTCGTCGTGAGCACACGGAACGTCTCGGACGAGCCGCTCGACGTGCGGATCGCGAGCGAGCTCGGGAAGCGGTCGACGAGAGACCTGGCGCCCGGTGACACCTGGCGCCAGACGTTCCCGGCCCGCTCGTCGGCACTGGCGGCCGGATCGGTGACGGTCACGGCGGCCGGCGTGGCGACAGAGCACACCTACGAGGGGAACGCCTGCGGCTCGTAGAGCTGACTGCCCGTTGGTCGAGCTGGTCGAGACCCCGGTCTCGACCAGCTCGACCAACGAGGTAGCCGGGACGCCTGGTCACTGGCGGGCCGGGCGGCCGCCGGTCAGCGAGTACCCGACGGCGGTGGCCGCCACGACGCAGAACACCCCCGCCGGTGCGACGGTCCCGGTGAGCAGGACCGCCGTCAGGATCGACGCTGCAGCGGCGGCGAGCTCCGGCCGCCGTCTGTGGACGGCGGTGCGCAGCCCCGCGTGGTCGTTCGTCTTGGGCGTGACCAGGAACCGCGCGCGGACTCCGAGGCCCACCCGCAGGACCGCGCGCAGCGTGACGATCGCGACGGACGCGTACAGCAAGCCGCCGCGCAGCAGGAACAGGCAAGCCGCCACCGGACCGCCGCGCCGGACGTTTCGGATCGCCTCGGGCAGCAGGGGTACTGACCCGAGGATCCCGAGCGAGGCGCCGAGCGCGACCGGTATTCCTGGCATCCGTGCGGCGGCCGCCGCGAGGGCGAACCCGAACAGCGCGACCATCATGACGGTACCGACGAGCGGCGAGACCAGGTCCAGGAACACGTCCAGCCGTCGTGCGGGGCGCAGCCGGGTGTCGAAGAGCAGGCCACGGCCCCGGCCGGGGCCTGTGCCGGAGCCTCTGCCGCGGCCTCTACCAAGCAACTGCATGGCACCCTCGGTGAACTTGCCGAACTGCGTGGTGAAAGCGGTGTAGTCGGTGGGGGCGTCCTCGACGGAGACGAGGTCCGGCACATAGCGCACGATGCGTCCTCGACGCGCCAGCTCAAGGGTCAGTGCGGCGTCCTCGGCGACTACCTCGGGGAACTCGCCGGCGTCACGCAGCGCGCCGACGTCGAGCAGCGCTCCCCGGCCGACGAAGGTCGCCATGCCGAACCAGGCCCGGCCCGCCGAGATCGCGCGCAGGTGGGTGTCGAACATTCCGCGGAAGTCCCGGACGAACCGGGTCTTGCCTCGTCGCGAGCGGATGGCACCCTGCACGACCGCCACCTGGGGGCTCGCGTGGAGATGTCGCAGTGCCGTCCGGACGAAGTCCGGGCCGATCTCCTGGTCGGCGTCGAGGATCACCACCGCGTCCACGCCTTCCGCATGATGGCGCAGGTAGTTGTTGATGTTCCCGGCCTTGAACCCGGTGCGGTCGGCGCGGCGGACCACCTGGACGGTCCCGCCGGCAGCGGAATCGGCAGCAGCGGTGCGGGACGCGAACGCGTCCACGGTGGCCCGGGCCGCGGCGCTACGCGAGTCGTCGAGGACGACGACCCTGGTGCGCGGGTGGCTCTGGCGCATGCTGCGCTCCACGACGTCGGCGCGGAAGTCGTCCGCCGTCGTGCAGAGCAGAGCGACCTCCAGGTCGTCGAGCTCGGGGCGCGGTCTGCGGGCCCGCACTCCGACCGAGGGGTGCGGACGCCGGGTCGCGGCGACCAGGAGCACCGCAGCCCGGATGCCGACCAGCCAGGCCGCGGCGATCGCGGCGGCGGCGAGCCCCGTCGTCGTCCAGGTCGTGGGGGTCGCTGGGTGGGTTGCCGCTGCCAGGACGAGACAGGCGGCCGTCGAGAGGACGGCCCAGGCCACGGTGAGCACCAGCGCGGGACCGAGTGCGGAGAGCGGTCCGGGCATGCCTTCGCCCCGTCCGGAGCGATCGTGGGAGCGGCCGCGGTGGGTGCGGGGCTCGTCGGGGTTGCGGTCCTCTGGGCCGGTGGTCAGCATGCCTTCGATCCCACCCGGGGCGGGCCCGCGGGTCACTGGCACGGGGGCGAGACCAGGGGTAGACCAGGCACTACCCCGGAAGTCGAGCGGGCGCTATCCCGGGCTGGAATCCGCGACGGTACCTTGAACGAGTGCGCCAACCCGACCGTCTCGCCCTCGCCTTGCGGCGGCCTGGCTACCTCGTCTCGAGGTGGCTGCCGCAGGCGTGGCTGTTCACGTCCATGACCGCGCTCATCGCGGGCCCGCTGGGGGCCTTCTGTCTGAGCGGGGCCATGCGGTGGCCTACGTCCTTCCGTGCCTTCGCCGTGCTGCTGGCGGCCATGCTGGTGCTCAGCCCGCTGATCGCCCGGCTCGACCGCGGCCGGGTGCGCCGGCTGGGCAGTACGCGGATCGCGGACCCGCACGAGCCGACCGAGCTCGGTGGGTTCCGCCGCGTCGTGTTCCGGCTGCGCGAACCCGCGACCTGGCGGGAGGTGGCCTATGTGGCTGTCGTGCTGCCGATCGGCTGGGTCGCCGCGGCCGTGCACATAGCCGCCGTGTGGTCCGTGGTCATGGTCTTCACGGTTCCCCAGTACTGGATGAACGGCGACCCCTTCTGGGTCGACAACTCGTCCGGCGTCCTCCTTGGGTTCCTCGCCGCGATCGTCATGATCCCCGCCGTGGGTTATGTCCTCGGGCTGCTCGCGCTCCTGCAGGCGGCCCTGGCACGGGCTCTCCTGGCGCCGCGAGGCCCTGAGCTGCGTCGGCAGATCGAGCGCCTCACCGCCTCGCGGACGAGCCTGGTCCGGTCGTTCGAGGGCGACCTGCGCCGCATCGAACGCGACCTGCACGACGGCGTCCAGCAGAAGCTCGTGACGCTCACGATCGCTCTGGGCTCGGCCGAGCTGGACGCCGGCGAGCTGGCCCGGGCGGGCGTCGACGTCGGGCGGCTGCACCGCCACCTGGGGCGGGCCCACGATCTCGCCGAGGCCGCGCTCGAGGACCTCCGCTCGACGGTCCGCGCCATTCATCCGCGGGTGCTCGCCGACCACGGGCTGAGGGCGGCGGTGCACGAGCTGACCTCCCGGATGCCGGTCCCGGTGGTTCTGGCGTGCACCGTCGAGGACCGCTTTGACCCGGAGATCGAGCTCTGCGCCTACTTCGTCGTCAGCGAGGCTCTGACGAACGTCGCGCGGCACAGCCAGGCGGGGAGGGCGCGGGTGGTGCTCGCTCGCGACGGTGGGCTGCTGACGGTCCGGGTGCACGACGACGGCCTCGGCGGGGCCGACTTCGGCTCGGGCGCAGGCTCGGGGACCGGGCTCGTCGGGCTGCGGGAGCGTGCCGAGGCCGCAGGGGGCAGTCTGACGGTGACCAGCCCGTCCGGCGGGCCGACGACGGTTGCCCTCCTCCTGCCGGCCCGTGCACGGACGGCCGCGCTGGACGCCGAGCCGCGACCCGCCGAGCCGCGAACAGCCCAGCCGCCGTCCGCCCCGCCCACCGTGACGGAGACTGTGTGACATGCGGATAGTGCTGGCCGAGGACTCGATCCTGCTCCGTGACGGCCTGGTCGGGCTGCTCGAACGAGTGGGGCACGAGGTGGTGCACGTGACGGACAACGCCGACGAGCTGGTGCGGCTCGTGCTGGCGGACGGCGCGCACGGTGAGCTGCCCGACCTGGTGATCACCGACGTCCGGATGCCGCCGCGGCTGGAGAACGACGGCATCGACGCTGCGGTGGAGCTCCGCCACCACCACCCGGCGCTGCCGGTGGTGCTGCTGTCGCAGTACGTCGCCGACGCCTATGCGCGTGACCTGCTCGCCGGCTCGTCGGGCGGGATCGGCTACCTGCTCAAGGACCGCATCGGGCGGGTGAGCGACGTCATGACGTCGCTGGAGGTCGTGGCGGCCGGCGGCACGGTCATCGACCCGCAGATCGTCCGGTCGCTGCTCGACCGGAGCTCGTCGCCGCTGGACACCCTGACGCCACGCGAACGCGAGGTGCTTGCACTGATGGCGGAGGGCAGGGCGAACCCCGAGATCGCCCGGCGGCTCGTCGTGAGCGACGCGGCGGTCGCCAAGCACATCGGCAACGTGTTCGCCAAGCTGGGGCTCACCGCCGACGACGCGGGCCACCGCCGGGTCCGCGCGGTGCTCGCCTACCTGCGCGGCTGACCGGCACCCGCCGGGTGGCGGACGATCAGGCGGCATCGCGCCCCGTTCGGCGGGTGCCTCCACGGGCACCGGTGGCAGAGACTTCGGGTAGAGCGCGCCGCCGTCCTCGTTGTGCGGTGCACAGAACGAAGGAGTTCTCGTGGCCGAGACCTTGAAGAGGCCCCCGTTCGACCCGGAGCTCGAGGCGGCGCTCACGCTGCTGTCGGAGCAGATGCCGACGACGTTCACCGTCGAGATGATCCCGATGCTGCGCCAGGGGATGCCCGGGCTCGACGTGAGCGTCGACGACTCGCTCGCTGCGGCGGGCGTCGAGCGCCGGGACGTGACGATCCCCGGCCACGACGGCGACGAGATCCAGGTGAGCGTGCTGCGCCGCCAGGGCAGCACCGGTGTCGGCCCGGGGATCTATCACACCCACGGCGGCGGCATGATCATCGGCGACCGGTTCACCGGGCTGGACCTGCTCCTGGCCTGGATCACCGAGCTCGACGCGGTAGCTGTCACCGTGGAGTACCGCCTCGCCCCCGAGTTCCCCGACCCGTACCCCGTGCGCGACTGCTACGCGGGTCTCGTCTGGACGGCGGAGCACGCCGAGGAGCTGGGTATCGACCCGGACCGCCTGATCATCGCCGGCGGCAGCGCGGGCGGCGGCCTGGCCGCGGGTGTCGCCCTGATCGCCCGGGACGAGGGCGGCCCCGCCCTGGCCGGGCAGGTGCTGATCTGCCCCATGCTCGACGACCGGGACCAGACGGTCTCCACCCGGCAGATCGACGGGGTGGGCGTCTGGGACCGCGGCTCGAACGTCACCGGCTGGTCGGCGCTCCTGGGCGACCGGCGCGGGACGGACGACGTCTCGATCTACGCCGCGCCGGCCCGAGCCGCCGACCTGTCCGGGCTGCCGCCCGCGTTCATCGACTGCGGCAGCGCAGAGGTCTTCCGCGACGAGGACGTCGCCTACGCGACGGCGCTCTGGGCCGCGGGCGTGCAGGCCGAGCTGCACGTATGGCCCGGCGGGTTCCACGGGTTCGACATGATGGCGCCGCACAGCGTGCTGGCCAAGGCGGCGCGCGCGGCACGGGACTCGTGGGTGGCGCGAGCACTCGGCGTGTGAGCATCGCCTAGGGTTTGTCCCACACGCGCGATGGAGCGAACTCATGCAAGAACTCGTGGGACGTCTGACCGCACTCGATCCTGAGGCCAGCGAGACCCTCAAGGTCGTGGCCTACTTCGACGTGCTGGTCGCGGGCGGCGTAGGCCTCCAGGCCCTGTTGCGCGGCGCGGCGGTGCTCAGCGGAACGGTCGCCGGTGCGTTCGACGGCCGGCGGACCCACCGCATCGGGCCGGACGGCGACCAGCCTGCCGACGACGCCGGTTCCGCCGGCCCGCTGCCCGGCTGGCCGACCCGCCCCGTCAGCACCGGGAGGGTCTGGCTGGAGCGGGACGGTTCACCGCACGCCAACGACGAGATGGTCATCGAACGGCTGGCGCTCGCGGTCGACGTCGTCGGCGCTCGCCGCCCGGGCCAAGCGGACAGCGCGCTGGAGACGGCCCTCGACGCCGCTCGCGACGTCGAGGAGCGCCGGGTCGCGCTGTCGCGGCTCCGGCTCGATCCCGCGCGCCTCGTCCGCGTGGTGGCGCGGCCGCTCGCCCACCCGGTCGAGCGGCGGGCAGGGACGGGCCCGTCGACCGTGGTGGCCACACCCCACGGCCTGGTGCGGGCGGTGGTCCTCGACCGGGACGCGGAGGTCTCCGGCCCCGCCGGGGTGGGTGTCCCGCTCCGTGCGGACGAGCTCCCCGAGTCCTTCCGGACGGCGGTGCTCGCGCTGCGGCTGCTTCCCGGGAGCGACGCCGTCGTGGACGCCGCCGCCCTCGGGATAGTGCTGGCCGCCGTCAGCGCGCTGGAGCCGGTGGCCGCCGAGCAGCCGGACGTCGTAGCGCTGGCCCGGCTCGACGCGCGCACCCGGGCGGTGCTCGACGAGCTCGCGTCCGCCGAGAGCGTCCGCGCCGCCGCGGCGGCGCTGGGCATGCACCACTCGACGCTCCAGGCCCGCCACGACGCCCTGACGAACGACCTCGGCTACGACCCGCGGTCCCTCGACGGGCGAGCGCGGTTCCGGCTGGCCCAGCTGCTGCTGCGCCTCACCGAGGCCCCCTGAGCAGGCGGAGGGCCTCCTCGACGATCTGGTCCGGCCGCGGGGTGATGTCGACGGCGAACCCGGGCTCGTCGTCCCCGAGGGGTTCGAGGGCAGCGAGCTGGCTGTCGAGCATCTCGGGCTTCATGAAGTGCCCGGCCCGGCCCTGGATGCGCTCGCGCAGCAGGTCGTAGGAGCCGGTGAGGTGCACGAACCGAACGTCGCCGGCGGTCTCCAGCAGGTCGCGGTAGCTCCGGCGCAGGGCGCTGCACGGCACGACGGCGCTCCGGCCTGCTGCGAGCTCCGTCGCGAACCAGTCGCGGATCCCGGTCAGCCACGGCCAGCGGTCGTCGTCCTCCAGGGGGTGGCCGGCGGCCATCTTCGCGACGTTCGCGGGGGAGTGGAAGTCGTCTCCCTCGGCGAACGAGGCGCCGAGCCGTCCGGCCAGGAGCGCGGCGACCGTCGTCTTGCCCGATCCGGCCACGCCCATGACGACGATCGCCCGGGGTGCGCGGTCCGTCCCGCTGCTGCCCGTTGCGCTGCTGAGCGGCCCGCTGGCTGGCTGGGCCGAGAACTTCGCTGTCTCGGTGACGTCTGTGTCCATCTCCCCATCCTCACTTATTGATAACACCATTGGCGCGTGATTCATGTCACCAATAAAGATCGGGTAGTGCGGCCGCCGACGCCGCGAACGAACGCCGCACCGAGCACGGCCGCGGAGCCTGACCGCAGAGCGCCCTACTCTTGGAGGATGTCGCCAGTGCTGCACGGCCCCGTCCTCGATGCCCTGGGCCGCCGCATCACCGCAGGCGAGCTGCCTGTCGGGGCGTCGCTGACGCTGGACGGGATAGGGGCGGAGTTCGGGGTCTCGCGCACCGTGGCGCGGGAGGCGATGCGCCTCCTCGAGGGCGCCGGGCTGGTCCGTTCCGGGCCGCGCGTGGGCATCGTCGTCCTGCCGCACGACGCGTGGAACGTGCTCGACCCGCGGGTCATCGAGTGGCGGCTGGCCGGTCCCGGCCGGGCCTCGCAGCTGCGCTCGCTCACCGAGCTGCGCCAGGCCGTCGAGCCGCTCGCCGCCGCCTGCACCGCGCGCGCGGCCACGGCCGCCGTCCGCGACGAGCTGGTCGGCATCGCGCGCCGGATGCGCGAGCTCGGCGAGGCGGGCAAGGGTGGCGGCGAGGAGTTCCTGGCGCTCGACATCGAGATGCACGAGCTCCTCCTGCGCTCCAGCGGCAACGAGCTGTTCAGCGCGCTCGCCGATGTCGTCGCCGTCGTCATCTCCGGACGCACCCACCTGGGCCTGATGCCCGCCTACCCCGAGCCCGAGGCGCTCGACGCGCACGAGGCGGTCGCCGCCGCGGTGGCCAGGGGCGACGGCCCGGGCGCCGAGGAGGCGATGGCGCGGATCGTGCGCGAGGTGCGCGGGGCTCTCGGCGAGAGCCGGGCGCTCAAGCCCTGACGGCTGTCCCGGTTCTCAGGTTCAGCGGAGCGCGGCCAGCAGCGGGAGGCGGACGGCGGGCGGCAGCGGACCGTCGTCGGGCCGCGTGCTGATGGACCGCAGCTGGAGCGCCACGAACCGGCGCGAGGCGGCCACCACGGCCTCGCGTGAGGTCGCCCGGATGCCGGAGTTGGCCATGATCAGCATGACGAGGTCGTCCAGGACGAAGTCGCGGCGCAGACCACCTGCTTCCTTGGCCCGGCGGATGAGCCCGGACAGCGCCTGCAGGGCCCTGCTGCGCTCCTGGGCGAAGTCGACGGCCTGCGGGAAGGCCGAGACGAACGCGGCGGTGAAGCCACGGTCCTCGGCGTGCATCGCGCAGACCTGCTCGATCACGGTACGCAGCCCGCGCCACGGGTCCGGGTCGGCGACGGCGGCGTCGACCAGCGCGTTGCAGGTCGCCATCTGCTCCCGGAACGCCTCGGTGACCAGGGCCTCCTTGGTCGGGAACCGCCGGTACAGCGTCGCCGGGCCGACGCCGGCGCGGCGGGCCACCTCCCGCATCGGGACGTCGATGCCGTCCTCCGCGAAGATCGTGCGCGCCACCTGCAGGATGCGCTCGCGGTTGTCGCGCGCGTCGGAGCGCAGCTCGTGCGGCGCAGGCGCGGACATGGTCGTCCCGGCGGGCTCGGACTGGTGCTCGGTCATCATTCTCGCTTCGCCGAAACGGACGGGGTGTTCCACTCGCGCGACCATGGTCCCACGACTCGGAGACGGGACCAGCCTGGTACTTCCCGTCCGGACTTCGCGAAAAAGGTCGCATCGCGCAGCGGCACGTTGCGACACTCCGGCGATGCAGATCAACCGAGTACAGCCCGACGGCCTGCACCCCACACCGGGCTACCACCACGTGACCATCGTCAAGTCGGGCCGGACCGCCTACCTCGCGGGCCAGTGCCCGCTCGACGAGTCCGGCATCCTCGTCGGGCCCGGCGACCTCCTGGCGCAGACGGACCAGGTGGCGGCCAACGCGCTGGCCGCTCTGTCGGCCGCCGGGGCCGCGCCGAGCGACGTCGTCCGCTCCGTCATCTACGTGGCGAGCGGCGAGCGTGGGGACCTCTCCGCCGTCTGGCAGCGGCTGAACGACGGCCCGCTCGCGCAGGCGTTCACCACCGCGAGCACCCTCCTGGGTGTCGCGGTCCTCGGGTTCCCTGGCCAGCTCGTCGAGGTCGACCTGACGGCGGCGCTCGCGGACTGACCCGCCGTCCGCCACCGGCGCGAGATGACCATGCACCTGCTGCCAGTTCCGGGATCGGTCTGGCAGCAGCTGCATGGTCATCGGGCCCGGCTCCCGAACCGCAGGGATCAGTTCTGGAGCAGCACCTTGATGGCGCGCCGTTCGTCCATCGCTCGGTACGCCTCGGCGACCTCGGCCAGCGGCAGGGTGAGGTCGAAGACCTTGCCCGGGTCGATCTCGCGCTTCCACACCAGGTCCAGCAGGTGCGGAAGGTACTCGCGCACGGGGGCGACGCCGCCGCGGATGCCCTTGTTGCCCCAGAACAGCGTGTCGGTGGGCAGGTCCCCGTGCGGTACGCCGACCAGGCCGATCATGCCGCCGGGGCGCACGAGCCCCACCGACTGCGCGCGGGCCTCCTCGGTGCCCACGCACTCCAGCACGGCGTCCGCGCCGATGCCCTCGGTCAGCTCCAGGACCTTGGCGAGCCCCTCCTCGCCGCGCTCGGCGACGATGTGGGTGGCGCCGAACTCCTTCGCCACCTTCTGCCGCGACTCGTGCCGGCTCATCGCGATGATCGTCGTCGCGCCGAGCTGCGCCGCGGCGAGCACGCCACTCAGCCCGACGGCGCCGTCGCCCACCACCACGACGCTCGAACCCGGTCCGACGCCGGCGGAGACCGCCGCGTGCCAGCCCGTGCACATCACGTCGGAGAGGCTCAGCAGGCTCGGGATCAGGTCGGCGTCCGGCTCGCCCGGGGTGGCGAGCAGGGTGCCGTCCGCGTTCGGGATGCGGATCTTCTCGGCCTGGCAGCCGTCGAACCCGCCGCCGTGCAGGCAGTTGGCCTGCATACCCTTGCGGCACACCGCACAGGTGTTGTCGCTGTGCAGGAACCCGCCGACGACGAAGTCGCCGGGCTGGATGGTCGTGACCGCGTCACCGACCTGCTCGACGACGCCCACGTACTCGTGCCCGATCGGCGTCGGCCGCTTGACCTGGGAGATCCCGCGGTAGCGCCACAGGTCCGAGCCGCACACGCAGGCGGCGACGGTCCGGATGACGGCGTCGGTGGGTTCCACGATGACGGGGTCGGTCCGCTCCTCGAAGCGGACGTCCCCAGGGCCATGAATGATTGCTCCGCGCATGTGCCCATTGTGCAGGTGCCGGGTGGTCGGCAGCTCGTCAGGTGGTCGGCAGCCCGGGGTGCCGACCACCTGACGAACTGCCGACCCCCCCGGCGGGGTCAGGAGTGCGCGGCGCGGACCGCGTCCGCGAGCGACGTCGCGGGACGGCCCAGGAGGCGGGTCAGGTCGTCGCTGTCCGTCTCGAGGTCGCTCGCCGCGATCGAGGCGTCGAGCCCGGCGACGAAGCCCGCGGTGCCGGCGTCGAGCCCGACCTGCTGCAGCTCGGCCTGGAACTCGTCGACCGGCAGGTCGCGGTAGGCGACCTTGGTGCCGGTCACGTCGCTGATCGTCGCGGCGAGGTCGGCGAGGGTGAACGCGGGCCCGCCCAGCTCGTGGACGACCTCGTCGCCCTCGTCGGTCAGCAGCGCCGCTGCGGCAGCGACGGCGTAGTCGGCGCGCGCCGCACCCGAGATCTTGCCGTCCCCGGTGGCGCCGGCGATCTCGCCACGCTCGAGGTACTGGCCCAGCTGTCCGGTGTAGTTCTCGTAGTACCAGCCGTTGCGCAGGATGCTGATCGGGACGCCGGACGCGCGCAGCGCCCCCTCGGTGCCCTCGTGCTCGCCCGCGAGCGGGTTCGAGGTGCTGCCCGCCTTGAGGATGCTTGTGTAGGCGATGCGCCCCACGCCGGCGGCCTTCGCGGCGTCGATCACCGCGCTGTGCAGCGCGACGCGCGTGCCCGGCTCGCTCGCGGAGACGAGCAGCAGGCGGTCCACCCCGGCCAGCGCCGCGGGAAGGGTCTCGGGCCGGGCGTAGTCGCCCTCGCGGACCTGGACGCCGCGCTCCGCGAGGTCCGCGGCCTTGCCGGGCGTGCGGACGATCGCGACGACGTCCGAGGCGGGAACGCCGCGGGAGAGGAGCTCCTCGACGACGCGGTGGCCGAGGCCCCCGGTGGCTCCGGTGACGGCGTAGGTGGTCATGACACTCTCCATTGCTCGGGTAGTTGCTAGCAGGAAGCACTAACGAATCGAAAGTACACCACATTCCCGCCGTGCGCGGTACCCTGGGTCCGTGAGCACCACCGACCTGGAATCCGACAGCCCCGCGCAGGAGCTGGTGGCGGACGTCTTCGCGCGCGACTGCGGCTCGCGCGCCGCGTTCGAGGTCGTCACCTCCAAGTGGGCCTCACTCGCGCTGCTCGCGCTCGGCGAGGGGAGCTACCGCTTCAATGCGCTGCGCCGACGGGTCGAGGGGGTCAGCGAGAAGATGCTGTCCCAGACGCTGCAGGCGCTCGAACGCGACGGCATGGTCACGCGCGACGTCGTCACGACCATCCCGCCACGTGTCGAGTACGCGCTGACGCCGCTCGGCGAGGGCGTCGCGCAGAAGCTGCGTGCGCTCGCGGACCTCCTCGAGGGTGCGGCGGCCGAGGGTGCCCTCGGCCAAGCCGCTGCGGAGCCGGGCGAGGAGCGCGCGTAAGCAGTCCGTGCTACCGGTTCGGCCGCTACGATCACCCGGGTGACAAACCAGGACATGATGGGCCCGGCGCAGGGCGGTCCGGCGCGGGCCGCCGAACCGGTCTTCTCGCCGGACGCGCACCGGCTCGACCTCGGACGCCTCGGCGCGATCACGCTCGTCGTCGGCATCGTGCTGACCGGACCGCTCGGGTGGGCCTGCGGCTACGCGGTGGTGACCGACCCGGATCCCGTGGCCAAGGCGATAGCGGGCTTCTTCGGGCTCCTGTTCGGCGGGCTGTGCGTCCTGTTCATCGCGAACTTCTGGCGCGTGACCCGGCCTCGCGGCGTCGTCGTCGACGCGGCAGGGATCTGGTTCTGGCACGGCGCCTCCTGGGACCTGGTCCGGTGGACGCAGGCGGCCCGGGTCGGCCTGTCGTACGAGATGCCGCCGGAGCTGCCGACCATCGGCGGACCCGTTGCCCACCTCAAGGCGAAGGTGAGCGGCTGGCTCAAGGACCGGCTCTACGGTGCGCTGCGGATCACCGACAAGCGCGGCATCGCGCTGGAGATCGTTCCGATGCGCGAGGGTGAGCTGCTCGAGCTGCCCCGCCTCAAGCGGTACCGCACCAAGGACCCCGCACCGCTGCCCGGCCTGCCCCCGGTACGCCTGCGCGTCGGGCTGCCCGGCGGCTACCACTCGTTCGCGGACCTCATCGAGGCGGGCGAGCGGTTCGGCGGGCACGCCTGGGAGGGCTGGTTCCGCCGCCGGTGGACCGGCGGCGCGGGCCGCGGCGCCCGCGAGACGGTCTGACGCCGGCGAGCCACCCGGCGATCCGCGAAGTTGACCACAGCGGTTGCTGCCAGATCGGGCCGACTTCTGGCAGCAACCGCTGTGGTCAACGAGGGCCCACCAGCTCCGCCGAGCGGTCCCACAGCCGGCGGGCCAGGTCGGCGTCGCGCGCCTGGGGGTTGACCCGGCGCGCGACCCGGCCGCTCTCGTAGTACGCGCCCGACTGCCAGGCGGCGCCGGGCTGCGTCTGTGCGAACCGGACCAGCTGCGCGGCGCCCTTCTCCGGCGTGACCAGGACCATCTTGCCGATCCGGCTCTGGTAGAGCGGCCGGAAGAAGCTGGTGCTCTCGGCGCCGAAGTTGGTCGCGACGCCGCCCGGGTGGAACGCCGCCGCCGACAGCCCCTGGTCGTGGAAGCGCCGGTGCAGCTCGGTGGTGAACAGGATGTTCTCGAGCTTCGCCGTGCCGTACGCGCGGTGCGGGGTGAAGTCCCGGTCGTGGCCCAGGTCGTCGAGGTCGAGGTGCCCGAAGAGCCGGGCGCCCACGCTCGACGTCTGGATGACGGAGGCGTGGCTGGCGAGGAGCTTGTCCAGGAGCAGGCTGGTCAGCAGGAACGGCGCGAGGTGGTTGACCTGGAGCGTGCGCTCGTGGCCGTCGACGGTCCTGGTGCGGTCGCCGCCGAGGATGCCGCCGGCGTTGTTCGCCAGGACGTCGATGCGCGGGTAGGCGTCGTCGAGCTCGGTGGCCAGTCGGCGCACGTCGGCGAGGTCCGTGAAGTCGGCGACGAAGTGCTTCCCGCCGACCTCGCGCGCGACGTGGGCGGTCTTCTCCGGTGACCGCCCGACGACGGCGATGCGGTGGCCGGCGGCGCTGAGCAGCCGGGCCGCGGCGGCGCCGATCCCGTCGCTCGCGCCCGTGATGACGATGATCCTGGGGGAGGTGGTGTCCATATTGCACAGCATGTAGCGAGTGGCACAGTGTGTCAACAGCGGCGCATCGTGTAACCTCGCGCAGCATGGACCAGGCGCACACCGACCAGGCACGTACCGGCCTCCGGGAACGCACCCGCCGCGCGATCCAGAAGGAGATCACGGAGGCCGCCGAGCGGCTGTTCGTCGAGCGCGGCTACGAGGCGACGACGATCGGGCACATCGCCGAGGCCGCCGGGATGTCGCGCCGCACCCTCTACCGGTACTTCTCGACGCGCGAGGACGTGGTGCTCGGAAAGCTCGACGTGGTGGGCGACGAGGTGCTCGCGGCGCTGCGCGAACGACCGGCGGACGAACCGGTCTGGACCGCACTGCGGCACTCGTTCGACGGGATGATCGCGCACCTCGACCACGCCGGGTCCAGCGGTCTCGCGGCGCCGATGCAGCGCATCATCCTCGAGACGCCGGGCCTGCGCGCGCGGTACCTGGAGAAGATCGAGCGGGTCGAGAGCGCTGCGGAGCTGGTCGTGCGCGAGCGCGCCGACGAGGCGGGCACGCCGTGGGCCGCCGACGACCCGACGCCGCGCGCCGTCGTCGCGGCCGCGCTGGGCTGCGTCCTGGCCGCGGAGCACGCGTGGCTCGCCGGCGGCGCCACGCAGACGATGGCGGTGCTTGTCGACCGGGCGATGGCCGCCGTCGGACCGCGGGAACCTGCCTGACGCCCGCGCGTCCTACGCGACGTCGACGTGCTTGCGCGCCGCCTCGACGAAGTCGAAGATGTGCTGCCTGGACGCGTCGCGGGCGTCCTTGAACTCCTCTGCCGGGGTGCGCAGCTTGACGCGGTCGACACTGTCGATCGCCTGCTGTGCGAGGTCGATCAGCTGCCGGGACTCCGTGACGAGCTGGACCCGGAACATCGCCTCGAGCGCGCTCGTCCGCAGCCGGTAGGTCTCGTAGCGGAACTCCTCGGGGTCGGCGTTGTAGCGGTCCTCGTGCACCGCGTACCAGCGGTCGATCTGCGCCCGGCGCAGGCTGACGAGCGCGCCGCCGTACGTGGTGTACGCGCTGACCCGCTCCTGGCGCAGGCGCTCGTTGCGCTCGAAGCGTTCGGCGTCGGCCCGGTTCCGGCGTTGGAAGTAGTGCGTCGCCAGCGAACCGAGCAGCGTGCCGAGGACGGCGACCACGCTGGTCACGATGATTTCCACGAGCGGAAGCCAACCACGACAGGGCGCCGTCGGGAAGTCCGCTCGCCTCACCGCGGCTGGGGCGCTCAGCCGGCGACCGGCGCCGCCAGGCGGTCCAGGGCCGCGACCACGAGCGCCTCGACGCCCGTCTCCAGCGTCGGGTGGGGCACCGGCGCGAACCGCGGGGAGTGGTTGGAGGGGATGTCGCGGTCCGTCGTGCCCGCGGCGAACGCTGCCCGATAGGCGGCCGGGTCCCAGCCGCCCAGCAGCCAGTACACGATCGGCACGCCGACCGCGGTGGCGAGCAGGCCGACGTCCTCGCTGCCCGCGACCGGGCCCGGGTCGATGACGCGCTCGGCGCCGAAGCGGGCGGCGAGGACGCCTCGTGTGCGCTCGGTCTCGACCGGGTCGTTGACCACGGGCGGGAACGAGTCGCCGGTGGTGATCGTCGGTGGCTCCGGTGCGCCCGCCGCGGCCGCCTCGCCCCGCACCATGCGCTCGATGGCGGCCAGGACCCGGGCCCGCACCGCCTCGTCGTAGGAGCGGACGTTCACGCCGAGGTAGGCGTCGTCGGGAATGATGTTCTCCTTCGTCCCGGCGTGCAGTGTTCCCACGGTGACGACGGCGGCGTCGCCCGCCGCGACCTCGCGCGAGACGATGGTCTGCAGCCGCAGCACCGCCGACGCGGCCATGACCACCGGGTCGACGGTCGCCTCCGGCCGCGACCCGTGGCCGCCCCTGCCGACGAGCCGGACGTTGACGACATCGGTGCCGGCGAACGCCGGACCGGCGTGGACGCCGAGCAGGCCCGCCGAGACGGGCGCGACGTGCTGCCCCAGCACGATGTCGGGGCGGGGCACCAGGTCGTACAGGCCGTCGTCGATCATGGCGCGGGCGCCGCGGCCCAGCTCCTCCGCGGGCTGGAAGACGACCACCAACGTTCCCGACCAGGCCGACCGGCCCCGGGCCAGCAGGTCGGCCGCACCCAGCAGGGCGGTGACGTGCACGTCGTGCCCGCACGCGTGCATCACGCCCGACTCGACCCCGTCCGCGGTGGTGGCGCGCACGGTGCTGGCGTACGGCAGCCCGGTGTCCTCCGTCACGGGCAGGGCGTCCATGTCGGCTCGCAGCAGCACGCACGGTCCGTCACCGTTGCTCAGGACGCCCGCGACGCCGGTCCCGCCCAGGCCGGAGTGCACCACGTACCCGAGGGCAGCGAGCCGCTCGGCGGCGACGGCCGCGGTCCGGTGCTCCTCGAAGGACAGCTCGGGGTGCTGGTGCAGGTCGACATAGGTGTCGTACAGCTCCTGCCGCAGCCCGCCCAGCGGCGCGAGAACGGCATCGACACCTGCGGGCACCACTGGATCCGTCATGTGCCCCACGATGCCACCGGAGGCCCGCACCCGCCCGCGCCCGCCCTGCCGAGGTAGAACCCTCCCCAGGGTCCTACCTCGGCAGCGGGTCAGCGGCGGCGCACCTCCAGGTCGGCGCTCGCCTCGGACGCCGCCAGGTCGTCCGTGCCCGCGTACCGCGCCGTCACCGTGTACGCGCCCGGCCGCAGCAGCGGGGGCACGAGCACCTCGGCGCGGCCGTTGCGCAGCCGCACCGTCCGCTCGTACGGGTGACGGTCACCCTCGCGGCCGACCGTCACGGTCACCCGTCCCGACGGCGTCACGTCCTGCGCGGAGACCTCCACCTGCACCCGGAACGGCTCCAGCGGCCGCACCGAGCCGGGCGCCTCGATCCCGGTGCTGGTCGCCGCGGGCAGCAGGTCGTCCGGCACGAGCGCGCTGACCGCCGTGCGGTGCACCCCGCCCTCGGAGGCGCCCGCGTAGACCCACGCGCCGTCCGGGCTCACGGCCAGGGAGCGCACGGACATCGCCGTCAGACCGTTCGACGCCGCGGCCCACGTGGCGCCGCCGTCGGCCGACACGAGCACCCCGGCGCCGTTGGCCGCCAGCCCGTACGGCCGCCACCGCGCGGCCCCCGCGACCAGGAGCTCCGTCCCGGCGGCCGGCCCGTCCGGCACCTCGACGGCCACGAACGAGTCCACCGCGGCGGACGCGTTCGGCACCTCCGCGGTCCGGAACGACTCGCCGCCGTCCGAGCTCACCCGGATGCCCGGCAGCTCGCCGACCACCACGTGGTCCGTGTCGGCGGGGTCGACCCAGACCGACCGGGCCTCGTCCTGCGTCAGCCGGGTGAGCGTCCTGCCCAGGTCGTCCGAGCGGTACAGGCCGGACGACGTCGCCAGCCACAGCCGCTCGTCGTCCACCGGGTCGGCCACCACCTGCTGGATCAGCAGGCCGTGGTCGTAGCTGGTCCACGTCTCGAACCCGTCGCGCGACACCATGAGGCCCGAGTCGACCATCGACGTGTAGCCCACCGCGACGGTCTCCTCGTCGTGCGGGGACACCGCCAGCGCCGTCGGGCTGAAGCCCCCGGTCGGGCCGACCTGCGCGAGGTCGGCGTCGGACTCACCGGCGCTCGCGGTGAGGATGCGGCCGCCGCCGAACGCGTTGGTGCCGACCGCCCAGACGTCGCGGTCGCCGAGCGGGGACTGGGTCACGTGCGTGAGCTGACGCCCGACGATGCCCTCGGCGCCGATCGAGCCCCAGTCCTGCGCGCCCGGGTCCAGCTCGGCCAGCGGCTGCTGGTGCAGGCCCTCGAAGTCGACCGCCCGGAGCACGGGCTCGCCGTCGCCGTCGAACCCGGCGTGCACGCCGGAGATGTCGCTGCCGGACACCCCCGCCTTGGTCCACTCCTCGCCGTCGTCGGTCGTGTAGTACCCGGCGCCCTCCATCGCCATGATCACCTGGCCGGCGGGAGCCCCGGGCCAGTGGTCGACGTCGGAGGCGAGCGGGCCGTGGACGGGCAGCGGGTGGGTCTGCCACGTCGCGCCCTTGTCGGAGCTCGTGCTGTAGGACGACAGGCCCGACGCGTACACGGTGCCGTCGGTCAGCGTGGTCACGGTGACGTACGACTGACCGGAATCGGCGCCCTCCGTCCAGGTGGTCCCGGAGTCGGTCGAGGTCAGCGAGACGCCGTCGCCGCGGACCAGCACCGCGGTGGAACCCTCGGCCACCACGCCCTGGGGCCGGTCGACGTAGTCGGTGGTGACGTAGGGCTGCGTGACCTCGCTGCCGCCGGCGAGGACGTCGGCGATCCGGTAGACGCCCTCGTAGGTGGCGATCAGCAGGTCGTCGCCCGCGAAGGCCGCGTTGTAGACCAGGCTGCCCCAGGTGGCGGCGACGTGGCGCCAGCGCTGCCCGCCGTCCTGGCTGAGGTAGAGGCCCTCGTCCGTGACCGCGGCGAGCGCGTCGCCGTCGGCGACGAGCTCACGGATCGCGACGTCCGGGAACGGCAGGACCGTCCAGGTGGCCCCGGCGTCCGGCGTGTGCACTACGCGGCCCTGATAGCTCGGGTCGAGGACGACCCTGCCGGACGCCCCGTTGAGTGCGACGTAGAACCCGCCGGGCTTCGCCGTGTCGGCCACGGGGATGCCCCAGCCGTCGGCGACGGGCATGCTGCGCACCCGCTGCCACGTGGCGCCGTGGTCGGTGGTGACGAACGGGTGCACGCCGGTCGACGTCATCGCCAGGCCCGTGCCCGGCGACGTCGGTGACGTGGCCAGCTCACGGGCCGCGCCCGAGAGGCCCACCTGCTCCCACCCGCCCGGCTGGTCGGCGCCCTCGGACTGCACGCCTCCCGAACCGGTCAGGGTGCGGCCGGCGACCGTCGCCCGGGCGTCGAGCCGGTAGGTGCCCGGCTCGTCGAGCGGCACCGTGCCGCGGAACCAGCCGGGGCTGGAGCCGACGGCGGTCAGCGCCGCGGCGTACACGTCGCCCGACGGCGCGGTGGCCCGCACGGTCGGCGGCGCCTCGGGCGTCATCGGCGCGTGGACGAACACCTCGGTGCTCCCGGTAGCCAGCGACGGCGAGGCCTGGACCTGCAGCGGGCGCACGTACGCCGCGTACGGCACGCGGACGGTGCTGCCGTCCGTGACCTTGCCGACGACGACGCCGGAGGTCTCCGTGTCGACGCTGCCGGCCTCCGGGGACGCGGTGTCCGGCGTGACGGTGAGGTCGACCGAGGCACTGCGGCCGGCCGGGATCCTGACCTGGCGCGCCGAGAGCTCGGCCCGGCCGGTGCTCGTCGCGGCGGGCTTCGCCGCCAGCTTGACGGTCACCGGCTTCGTGCCGGAGTTGCGCAGCACGAGGGTGCTCGTACGCGCCGGGTCGGCACCCATGTCGGCCAGCCCCAGCGAGACGGCGTCGGGGGAGGCCGTGACCCGCTGGTCGACGGCGGCGGCCACGTCCAGCGTGCCGGCGCCCTGGGCCGACGGCGACACGTCGGCGTCGTCGGACCGGAGCCCCCGCGCGCTGCCGACGAGGGACGCACGCAGCTGCTCCCCGGACTGCTCAGGACGCGCCTGCGCCAGGAGCGCGGCGGCCCCCGCGACGTGCGGCGCGGCCATCGAGGTGCCGGACATCCGGTACTGGTCGCCGTCCACGCCGAACTCGGCGGGGATGTCGGACATGATCTCGAAGCCCGGCGCCACGATCTCGGGCTTGAGTGTCATCGCGTCGCTCGGGCCGCGCGAGCTGAAGCCCGTGATCGTGTCGGTCCGGTCGACGGAGCCGATCGTGCCGCGTGCCGTGCCGGCCAGCACCTCCTTCTTGAACGTCTGGTACTGGGCCGAGCTGATGTTCATCATGACCAGGCGCTCGCGGCGCAGGTCGAAGCCGCCTTCCGCCAGGATGTCGGCCGAGCCCTGGGGACCGGCACCGTCGTCGCCCGCCGGGTCGGTCGGGCTCGGCGTGTACAGCAGCGCGCCCACGGCGCCGTGCTGCTCGGCGAGCTGCGCCTGGAGCAGGTGCGGTCCCTGGACCTGGCCCAGCGAGGTCGTGGTCATGCTCTGCATGACGACTATCGCGCCGCGCACGTCGCCCGCCTGCTCGTAGTCCTCCTCCTCGAAGCCGTCGCCGACGTCGACCAGCCGGGCCTTGAGGCCCCCGGCGGGCGGGTTCGCCGACAGCGGGAACCGGGTCACGTCCAGGGGCCGGCGCTCGCCGCCCCGCCGGGCCGGGTCGAGCGTGAGGGTCGGGTCGGCGACGCCGGTCACGCTCGCGCCGACGGCGATGACGCCCTCGGCGGCGGCCGGCGAGCTGACGCTCTGGCCGTAGGGCCCGGAGTTGCCCGCCGCGGCCACGACCACGACACCCTGCCGGACGGCCGCGGTGGACGCCCGGCCCAGCGGGTCGGTGCCGTCACCGGGCGTGCCGAGGCTCATGTTCACGACGTCGGCCGGAGCCTCGCCCAGCGGGTCGATCGCGGCGTCCAGGGCGAGCAGCAGGTTCTCGGTGGTGCCGCCGCCGTTCGCGTCCATGGCCTTCCACGCGGTGAGCGTGACGTCGGGCGCCATACCGGAGAGGTTGTCCCCGCCGGCGCCGACGATGCCGGCCACGTGGGTGCCGTGCATGTGGTCGTCCATCGGGTCGGCGTCGTCGTTGACGAAGTCGTACCCGCCCACCACCCGGTGGCCCGGGCCGAACCCGGCCCCGAGGTCGGGCAGCGTGTAGTCGATGCCCGTGTCGATGATCGCCACGGTACGGCCCTCACCCTTGACGGGGGTGCCGTCGGCGTCGCTGCGCTCCCAGACCTGCGGCGCGCCCGTGGCGGGGATGTTGGCCTCGCCGAGGAGGCGGACGGGCGCGTCCTCGGTGACACGGGCGA
Source organism: Promicromonospora sp. CA-289599 (assembly GCF_050936155.1). NCBI lineage: Bacteria > Bacillati > Actinomycetota > Actinomycetes > Micrococcales > Promicromonosporaceae > Promicromonospora > Promicromonospora sp. CA-289599. The sequence continues at coordinate 5,956,495 of NZ_JBNJNI010000001.1, read as the reverse complement.
CGCCGGGGGCGGCCCGCAGCTCGGACAGGTCCGCGGGGTCGACCGTGGCGGCCATCGCGTCGAGCACCCCGGTGACCGACCGCGGGTCGTCGAGCACGACGTCGTTACGGACGGCCCACGACGTGACGCCGCCCTGGGCGTCCTCGACTCTCTCGACGGCGGCCCGGTACTCGGCGGCGAAGGCGCTGCGCGCCCTGGCCGAGCCCGTGCCGGTACGCGCGGCGGCGACCTTCTCGGCACCGACCACCTCGGCGGCGCTCGGCGCGTCGAGCTCGATGATCACCCGGACCGGGTCGCTCTGGGGGATGGGCTTCGGGGCGGCGACGGCGGCACCCGGCGGCAGGATCACGCAGGCAGCGACGAGGGTACCCGTGACGAGAGCACCCCAGCGGCGGCCGGAGGACGGAGGTTGCATAGGGGTTGTCTAGCCGCCGTCGTACCGGCTCGGCAATGGCGGTAATGGCCGGCTCCGGCCACTGGCCGCTACCGGCCACAAGTGTTTACACGGCTGTCACGCGGAGAGGGCGATCCGGGGTCGGGATCAGATCCAGCCGCGGCGGACCGCCTGCGCCCCGGCCTGGAAGCGGTTGGCCGCGCCGAGGCGGCGCAGCAGGTCCGCGCTGCGCCGGCGCAGCGTCCGTTCGGACAGCCCGAGCTCGCGCGCGATCGTCTCGTCCTTCGCGCCCGAGCCGAGCAGGGCGAGCAGCGCCCGGTCGTCCTTGCCCGGGCCGCGGTCCGGGGGAGTGGCGCCCTCCAGGCTGTCGGTCGCCGGGACCTCTGTCGAGTCCGCCCACACGGCCTCGAAGGCGGCGCAGAGCAGGTCGACGAGGGGCCCGCCCTCGACGACGATCGCCGTCGGCCGGTGCGCGTCGAGGGTGGAGCTGACGAGCGCCGTCCGCCGGTCGGCGATGGCGAGCTTGGTCGGCAGGGTCCGCGCGATGCGGGCCCGCTCGCCCTTGCTCGCGGCGTAGCGCATCTCGGCCCAGGCGCCCGGCCGTTCGAGCACCTCTGCCGCGTACACCGCGCGCCACAGCACGCCGCGCTCCAGGACGAGCGGTTCGACGGGGTTCTCGCCCGCCAGCACGTAGGGCGGCCGGTCGAACGCCATGAACTCGCCGGTCACCTCGTGCTCCAGGCGGGTGTACCAGGCGCCGATCAGCGCGGGGTCGTCGATCACGTGCACACCGGCGCCGGACGCGCCGGCGTCGGCCGTCTGCTCGAACAGGTCGGCCAGGTCGGGGATCGCCGCCCGGACGCGGTCGAGGTGAGTCGCCGTGCGCTCCGTCAGGGCGCGCAGGGCGATCCGTGGGTCGACGGCGGTGTACTCGCCCTCGCCGCCGCTCGTGCGGTTGATGAGCCCTGCGGTCCGCAGCCGGGCCAGCATGCCGGCGGCGTCGGTCCCCTCCAGGGGGACGTCGCGGACGACGTCGTCCACCCGCACCGTGCCCTGGGCGAGCACGTAGCGGTAGACGAGCCGGGTGTCGTCGTCGATGCCGACGGCATCGAACCCGGCGCTCGGATCGGCGCTGCTGGCATCGACGCCGCTGCCGGCTTCCGCTGTCATGGATCCCAGGGTAGGACGCCGCGGCCGCCGACCCGGCCCGCCCTGGACCTCAGCCCTTGACCGAACCCGACATCAGGCCGCCCACGAAGTACTTGCCCAGCACGATGTAGACCAGCAGCGTGGGCAGCGACGCGAGCAGCGCGCCCGCCATCGATACGCCGTAGTTCTGCAGCAGCGCACCGTTGGCCAGGTTGTTCAGCGCGACCGTGACCGGACCGTTCTGGGACGACGAGAAGAACACCGCGAACAGGAAGTCGTTCCACGCCGAGGTGAACTGCCAGATGAGCACCACGACGAAGCTCGGGATCGAGATCGGCAGGACTATCGACCAGTACGTGCGCAGCATGCCCGCGCCGTCGACCCGTCCGGCCTCGATGAGCTCGTGCGGCACCGTCATGTAGTAGTTGCGGAAGATCAGCGTGGTGATCGGGATGCCGTAGACGACGTGCAGCATGATCAGCGTCGGCACGCCCGTGGGTACGCCGATGTCCAGGACCAGCTGGTTCAGCGGGATCATCACCGCCTGGTAGGGGATGAACATCCCGAACAGGATCAGCGTGAAGACGAGGTCCGCGCCGCGGAAGCTCCACCGGGCCAGCACGAACCCGTTGAGCGACCCGAGGAACGCCGAGATGATCGAGCTCGGCACCACTATCGCGAGGGAACGCATGATCGCGGGGGACAGCGCGGTCCACGCGGTGGCCCAGTTGTCGAGCGTCCAGAGCTGGGGCAGCGCCCAGGCGCGGCTCGGGTCGGCGTCGCCGGTGCCCTTGAAGCTGGTCACCAGCAGCACGTACACCGGGATGAGGACCACTACCAGGAAGAAGATGAGCCCCGCGTACTTGAGGGTGCGGGCCAGGGAGTAGCGGCTCCTGCTGACGCGCGGCGGGCGCCTGGTGGGCGCCGGGCGCGGGCTGGCGAGCACGTTGGTCGCGGCGGTCATCGCTTCTCCTCGCGGTTCGTGCGGATCAGGTACGGCACGATGACGAGCGCGACGATGATCAGCAGGATCGAGCCGACGGCGGCGGCGTTCGCGTAGTCGAAGCTCGACTTGAACACGAACATGTCGACGGCGGGAACCTTGGTCTGGTAGTTGGCCGGCTTGGAGATCGACATGATGAGGTCGAACGCCTTGAGCGACATGTGGCCGATGATGATCAGCGCGGACAGCGCGACCGGTGACAGCTGCGGGAACAGGACGTACCGGTAGAGCTTCCACTCGCTCGCGCCGTCGATCCGCGCGGCCTCGCGCAGTTCCTCGGGGATGCCGCGGAACCCGGCGAGGAACAGCGCCATCACGTAGCCGGACAGCTGCCAGATCGCGGGGATGGCGATGGCGATGATGCCGAACGTGACGTTGTTCCACCAGTTGTTCTGCAGCGCGTCGAGACCGACGATCTGGAACAGGCGGTTCAGGCCCGAGGCCTTGTCGTCCTGGTTGGAGTTGAGCAGCCAGCGCCACACCACACCCGAGGCGACGAACGAGACCGCCATCGGGAAGAGGTACACCGAGCGGAAGAGCCCCTCGCCCTTGACGGGCTTCTCGAGCATCCACGCCCACAGGAAGCCCATGACCATGGTCCCGGCCAGGAACACGACCGTGTACAGCACGAGGTTCATCAGCGAGTGCTGGAAGTCCTCGCTGGCCAGCAGGTCGAGGTAGTTCGTGAACCACACGAAGGCGGTGGGCTCCTGCCCGGTGGCCTGCGCCGCGGTGTGGTTGTCCGTCAGCGACGTCGTGAAGTTCGCCGCGATCAGCCCGTAGACGAAGACGCCGATGAGGATCAGGGACGGGGCGAGCAGGAGGAGTGGAGGCCCGAGTCGCCGCAGCTTGTTGATCATGTAGGTACCCCAGATGGATGGGCGAGATGGTGGCCGGGACAGCGGCCGAGATGGTGGGCGCAGCCGCGCGCCGTCGGGACGTCCCGACGGCGCGCGGCCCACGGCGGTGTCAGCCCTGTGCGGCGGCTGCCAGCTCGGACTGGAACCCGGCCAGGTCGGACGCACCGGTGGTGAACTTGCTCGTCGAGTCGGAGATCGCGTTGAGCGTCGCGACCGGGGTCGCTGCTCCGTGCATCAGCGAGGACACGATCGTGTCGTTCGCGAACGACTCGATGGCGGTCTGCTGGTACTCCGAGAAGTCCGCGGGGTCGGCGTCGGTGCGGGCGGGGATGGAGCCCTTCGCCTTGTTGAACGCGACCTGGCCCTCGAGCGAGCCCACCGTCTCCAGCCACGCCTTCGCGCCCTCGGGGTCGGGGGCGCCGACCGGCAGCGTGAAGGAGTCGGCGAGGAAGTCGAACGTCCCGTCGGTACCCGGAACCGGGGCCGCCGTGAAGTCCGTGCCCAGTGCCTTGTCCTGCTCCTCGAACGCCGCGACCGCCCAGTCACCCATGACGTTGAACGCCGCGCTGCCGTCGATCACCAGCTGGGTGGCCTCCGGCCAGTCGAGCCCGTCGCGGTCGTCGTTGGTGAAGCCCATGAGCGTCTCGAAGTTCTCGAGCGCCGCGGTGACCTCGGCTCCCTCCCAGTCGGTGCTGCCGTCCCACAGCCCGCTGTACGCGTCGGCGCCCAGGCTGGCGAGCAGCACCGTCTCGAGCAGGTGCACCTGGGTCCAGGTGGTGCCCACCGAGAGCGCCGTGACGCCTGCGGCGTCAAGCGTCTCGAGGTCGGCGATCCACGCGTCGAGGTCCTCGTACTCGGCAGCGGGGTCGATCCCGTTCTCCTCGAGCACCGTCGGGTTGGCCCAGACGACGTTCGCGCGGTGGATGTTCGACGGGATCGAGTAGATCGCGCCGTCGTCCGACGAGAGCCGGTCGACCAGGTCGGCCGGGAACGCGTCCGTCAGCCCGAACTCGTCGTAGAGGTCGGAGACGTCCTCGATCTGCGCGGCGTCGATGTAGTCCTGCAGCTCCAGGCCGGCGTGGGCCTGGAACGTGTCCGGCGGGTCCGCCGCCTGCAGGCGGGTCTGGAGCAGGTCCTTCGCGGCGGAGCCCGCACCACCGGCGACGGCGCCGTTGACGAACTCGATGTCGGGGTGCTGCTTCTCGAACTCGCCGACCAGGGCGTCGAGGCCTGCCTTCTCGGAGCCGGCCGCCCACCAGGTGAACACCTCGACCTGGCTGCCGCCGCCCTCCCCACCGTTGTCGCCACCCGTGTTCCCGCCGCCGCACGCGGCCAGCGTGAGACCGAGAACAGCGGCTGTCGCCACCGTCGCGGTAATCCTCCGGTTCGAACGCATCTGGGGTCCCTCAACCTTCCTCGGTCGCTGGAGCACCGACCCGGACGACGTCGTGGTGTGCGCCGAAGGGTGAAGTCACTTCGCGCCCAGGACCACATCGTTCCTGCGACCGGCCGGGCGCGCCTGTACGCCCGTGAACCCGGGTCCTATTCGAACGACCGGGCCGCGTTGGTGTCAAGAATTGAACGCAAGCGAGGCCTGATCGTGACCTGAAGGTTCAGTTCGTGTATCCAAACCCCGCATAGTGCCCCGGAAGGCGGTTACCCTGGGCGCTGTGCGCGCGGATCGGGTAACACCGGGTTCGCAGACCTCACTCCGTGAGGCCAACCGAGCCCGTATCGTGAGCGCCGTCCAGCAGCGTGGCTCGCTCACGCAGATCGAGCTGGCCGGCGTCACAGGGCTGTCCCCAGCCACTATCTCCAACATCGTCAAGGAGCTCACCACCGCCGGTGTGCTCCACACCGCGCAGTCCACGCGCAACGGCCGGCGCGCGCTCCAGGTGACCCTCGCCCGCAACCTCGGTGTGGTCGCCGGCATCCGGTTCGGGATGCGCTCGCTCAGCGTCGCGCTCTCCGACGCGTCCATGCGGGTCCTGGCCGAGCAGCGCATGCCGCTCGCCCCCGACCACCGCGCCGACGCCGGCCTGCAGCGCGTCGCGATGCTGGTCAGGGAGATGATGGAGGCGGTCGACGCCGACCCGTCCGAGCTCCTCGCGGTCGGCGTCGGGGTGCCCGCGCCCGTCGACATCCGCACCGGCCAGGTGGTGACCGTCGGCATGATGCGCGGCTGGGACGGCGTGCACGTCGATGAGATCCTGGGCGCAGAGCTCGACGTCCCCGTGACCGCCGACAACGACTCGACGCTCGCCGCGATCGCGGAGGCCAGGTTCGGCGCCGGAGCGGGGTACGACTCGGTCGCCTACGTCCGGGTCTCGCACGGCGTGGGCGGTGGGCTGGTGCTCGGCGGCCGGGCCCTGCACGGCAGGTCCGGGGTGGCCGGCGAGATCGGTCATGTGTCCGTCGACGAGCACGGTCCCGTCTGCCGCTGCGGCAACCGCGGCTGCCTCGAGATGCTGGTGGGTGCCACCAGCCTGCTGTCGATGCTGCCCCCCGAGGCGGGGCACCTCACCCTCGCGGACCTCGTGGCCCGCGCGCTCGCCGGCGACGCCGGCTGCCGCCGCGTCGTGTTCGACGCCGGCCGGCACCTCGGCATCGCGCTGGCCAACCTGTGCAACCTCGTCGACCCCGACATCGTGGTGATCGGCGGCACCCTCGCCGAGGCCGGGGACGTGCTCCTCGAACCCCTGCGCACCGCGCTCGGCCAGCGCATCGTCGCGACGTCCCGCGGCCCGGTCGAGGTCATCCCTTCGACCCTGGGCGCGGACGCCGGTGTCCGCGGTGCCCTGGCGGCAGCCCTGGACCAGGCCCGCATGTTCGGCTCCCTAGGAGTGGCCCAGTGACCGCCCGTCCCTCCCGCCCGTTGAGTGCGGGGTATTTGCCCCGTCGAACCGTTTCGAGAGGGCGGATATCACGCACTCAACGGGCGGTGGGGTGGGTGGTGGCGGTCGGGGTTCTGGTTGGGGGGTGTACCACCAGCGGGGTCGGGGGGTCGGCCGGGAGTGAGGGGGGCGCGCACGAGGGGACCATCGGGCTGCTGCTGCCCGAGGCGCAGACCGCGCGGTACGAGGCCTCCGACCGGCCCACCTTCGTGTCCGTCGTCGACCGCCGCTGCCCCGGCTGCACCGTCCTGTACGCCAACGCGGGGCAGGACGCCGCGGCCCAGCTCCAGCAGGCGGAGTCGATGCTCGCGCAGGGCGCCGACGTGCTGGTGCTCGACGCCGTGGACACCGTCGCCGCCGTCGGCATAGTGGTGCAGGCCAAGAGGCTCGGAGCGCAGGTCATCGCCTACGATCGGTTCGTGGACGGCGCGGACTACTACGTGTCGTACGACTACGAGTTCATCGGCTTCCTGCTGGGCTCGGCCCTGGTCGGTGCGGTCAAGGAGCGAGTCGGCGAGCGAGCAGAGGCACGGGCCGACGACGGCTCCGACGACGGACGGCCAGGGGTACTGCTGGTGCACGGCTCGGCGACCGAGCCCAACGCGCTCGCGATCGCGGCCGGCACCCGCCGCGCCCTCGAAGGAGAGGACATCGACGTGCTCGCCGAGCACTACACGCCCGACTGGAGCCCCGACAAGGCCACCGAGTGGACCGAGGCGATGCTGACCAGGTACCCGGGCCAGGTCGACGGCATCCTCGCCGCCAACGACGGCATGGCGGGCGGCGCGATCGCCGCTGCGAAGGCCGCTGGGCTCGACCCCGTGCCCGTCACCACCGGGCAGGACGGCGAGCTTGCCGCCGTCCAGCGGATCATCGCGGGGGACCAGTACATGACCGTCTACAAGGCGACCGACCAGCAGGCCCAGACGGCCGCCGAGCTCGCCGTACGCGTGCTGCGCGGCGAGGACCCCCGTGCGAGCGTGGTCATCAAGGGTGTGCCGACCATGCTGCTGGCACCCCGCGCGGTCGCCGCCGCCGACGTCCAGCACGTGATCGTCGACGGGCGGGTCTACTCCACCGAGCAGATCTGCGTGCCCGCGTACGAGGCCGCGTGCGAGCGTGCGGGCCTGATCGGGCAGGAGGAGTCATGAGCGACCCGGTGCTCTCCCTGCGGGGCGTGTCCAAGCGGTTCGGCGGCGTCCGCGCGCTGGTCGACGTCGACGCCGACGTGCACGAGCACGAGGTGCTGGCCGTCGTCGGCGACAACGGCGCGGGCAAGTCCACGCTCGCGGGCGTCCTCGCGGGCGCCCACCGGCCGGACGCCGGCCAGGTGCTGCTCGACGGGCGCCCCGTGGTGCTGGGCTCGCCCGCCGCCGCGCGCGCCGTCGGCATCGCCGCGGTGTTCCAGGAGCTCGCGCTCGTCGACGATCTCGACGTCGTCGAGAACCTGTTCCTCGGGCACGAGACCCGGCGCGGGCCCCTGCTCGACGAGGTGGCCATGGAACGCGAGGCCTGGCGCCTGCTCGACCAGCTCGCCGCGAGCGTGCCCACCCTGCGCGAACCGGTGCGCACGCTGTCCGGCGGCCAGCGCCAGGTCCTCGCGGTGGCCAGGGCGCTGCTCGGCTCGCCGCGTGTCGTCGTCCTCGACGAGCCGACGGCGTCCCTCGGTGTGCGCCAGACCGCCGAGGTGCTCAACCTGATCGTCCGGCTGCGGGAGCGCGGCCACGCCGTCGTCCTGGTCAGCCACCAGGCCGGCGACCTGCAGGCGGTCGCGGACCGGATCCTCGTGCTGCGGCTCGGCCGGGTGCACGACGTGTTCGACGGCGACGCGTCCTACGAGGACCTGCTCGCCGCCATGACGGGCGCCGTCCGGCCCGGCACCAAGCAGATCGGCACCAAGCAGACCGGACCGGACCGGGCGGCACGCCGATGAGCGCACAACCGAGCGTCACCGGCGCGGGCCTGTCCGGCGCCGTCTGGCAGCGCATGCGGGGCAGCAACAGCCTGCTGCCGATAGTCGCCGCGCTCGCCGGCATCTGGCTGATCCTCGGCGCCGTCAACCCCGCGTTCCTCGCACCCGAGAACCTCGTCAACCTCACGCTGCAGAGCGCCCCCGTCGGCGTCATCGCGCTCGGCGTCGTGCTGGTGCTCCTCGTGGGCCAGATCGACCTGTCGGTCGGGTCGCTCAGCGGGCTCGCGGCGGCGGTCGTCGCCGTCGGCTCCGTGACGCTGGGCTGGCCGGTGGCGGTCGCGATCCTCGCCGCCCTGGCCTGCGGGGTGGTGGTCGGGCTGGGCTACGGCGCGCTCTCGACGCGGCTCGGGCTGCCCAGCTTCGTGTTCACCCTGGCCGGGCTGCTGTTCCTCGCCGGGGTGCAGCTGCGGGTGCTCGGCCCGCTCGGCTCGATCAACCTGCCGTTCGAGTCGTGGTTCGTCCGCTCGGTGCAGCAGGGGTTCCTGCCCTCGGGCGTCGCCTGGGCGCTGGTCGCCGTGACGGTGGTCGTCTCCGCGGCCCTGCAGGTCGCCGCCCGGGTCCGACGGCGGCGCGCGGACCTCGCCTGCGCGAGCGTGCCGCAGATCGCCGTCCGCACCCTCGTCCTGGCCGCGGTGCTGTCCGCGATAGTGGCGTACCTGTACGCGGGCACCGCACGCGGCATCGGCTGGTCGGTCCTCCTGTTCGCGCTGCTGGTGGTGGTCACAGACGTGCTGCTGCGCCGCACGCGGTGGGGCCGGTCCGTGCGCGCGGTGGGCGGCGACCGGCGGGCGGCGATGCTCGCGGGCGTGCCCGTGCGGCGCACCGTCGTGCTGTGCTTCGTGGCCTGCTCGACCCTCGCCGCGCTCGGTGGCGTGCTCGCGGCAGGCCGCCTCGGCGCCGCCAACCAGGGCACCGGAGGGGCCGACACCTACCTCGTGGCGATCGCCGCGGCGGTGATCGGCGGGACCAGCCTGTTCGGCGGGCGGGGCAGCGCGTGGTCCGCGGTGCTCGGGGTGCTCGTCATCCAGTCCATCGCGAACGGGCTCACCCTGATGAACGTCGACCAGGCGGCCCGCTACATGGTGACCGGCGCCGTGCTGCTGCTGGCGATCATCATCGACATGCTGCTGCGCAAGCGCCGGGAGGCCTGAATGATTCGTCGTCCGACACTGGCAGTGGTGGCCGAGGCCGCAGGGGTGAGCCTGAAGACGGCGTCCCGGGTGCTCAATCGCGAGCCCAACGTGGCCGATGCCACTCGTGAGCGGGTGCTGGACGCCGCAACCTCGCTGGGCTTCCGGCGCAACGCGGTCGCCGCCGACCTCGCACGCGGCGGCTTCTCGCGCCTGGTCGGCTTCATCACCGGCGACCTCGCCAACCAGTTCTACTCCGCCCTCGCCAGCGGCATCGAGCGGGAGCTGCGGGAGCACGGGCTGCAGCTGCTCACCGCGTCGTCCGACGAGGACCCCGCGCGGGAGGGGTCGCTGACCGGCGAGCTGCTCGAGCGGCGCGTCGGCGCGCTGATCGTGACGCCCGCCGGCGCCGACCACTCGGCGCTGCAGGCCGAGATCGCCGCCGGGCTGACCGTGGTGGCGGTGGACCGCCCGGCGGCCGGGATGGACGTCGACACCGTGGTCATCGACAACCGCGGCGGCACGCGGGCCGCCGTCGACCACCTGCTCGCCCAGGGGCACCGCCGCATCGCCTTCGTGGGCGACGAGCCGCACCTGTGGACCTATCAGGAGCGCAGCACCGAGTTCCTCGCGACCATGCGCGACGCCGGGGTGCCCGACGCCGAGCGCCTGCACCGCTCGGGCGCCCACTCCGTCGCGGCCGCCCACGACCTGGTGGTGGAGCTGTTCGCGGACCCGGAGCCGCCCACCGCGGTGCTCGCCGCGAACAACCGCGTGACCGTCGGGACGCTCCAGGCGCTGCGGGAAGCGCCGGGCGGCTCCGATGTGGCGGTCGTCGGCTTCGACGACTTCGAGCTCGCCGACCTGCTGGGCATCACCGTCGTGGCCTACGACGCCGTGGAGATGGGGCGGCGTGCGGCCGAGCTCGCCGTCGCGCGGTCGGCGGACCCGGCGCGGCCCGTGGAGCTCGTGGTGCTACCGACCCGGGTGGTCGCCCGGGGGAGCGGGGAGCGTCCGCCCCGCTGACGGTCTCGTCGTCCCTGGGCCCTCCCGAGCCCGTCTCAGAGGCACATAAGGGGTGATACGTACTTTCCACACGGCGCCGTCCCACCTGTTCTGGTGGTGACGTGGCGTCAATACGCTCCCAGGCACCCGGTTCCCCAGGCCTGATGAGGAGCACACCATGTCACGATCCTTGAGAGCCTCCCGCTCTCTGATAGCGCTGTCGGCCGCCGCGATCGTCGTCGGTACAACGTTCACCGGAGCCGCCGCGGCGGGGGCAGCGCCGCCCTCGGAGACGGCGGCCGGCACGAGCCGGCTCAGCGCGACGCAGTCCAGCACGACGCAGCTCAGCAACAAGCTCCCCGACGCCCAGGTCCGCGCGATGGTGCGCGACCTCGGCCTCACCCCCGCCGAGATCCCGGACCGGCTCGCGCTCGACGCCGAGGCCGCGATCGTCGAGGCCCACCTCACGTCCCGGCTCGGCGGCGCCTACGCGGGCACCTGGCTGCCCGACGGCGCCGACGCGCCCCGGGTCGCCGTCACCACCCCCGCGGCGGCCAAGGTCGCCGAGCGGGCGGGCGCGGACGCCGTCGTCGTCGAGCACAGCCTGGAGGCGCTGACCGAGTGGAAGGAGTCCCTGGACGAGGTGGGCGCCCCGGCGTCCGTCCACTCCTGGTACGCCGACCCCACCACCAACGAGGTGGTCGTCCAGGCCGCCGACGTCGCCGCGGCCAAGGCGCTGATCGCCGAGGCGGACCTGCCGGCCGACGTCGTGCGCGTCGAGAGGTCGAAGGTCGCCCCGAAGATCGCGCGCGACATCCGCGGCGGCGACGAGTTCCACCGTCCGACGGGCGACGGGTTCGTCACGCTGTGCTCGATCGGGTTCGCCGTGCAGGGCGGGTTCGTGACGGCCGGGCACTGCGGTGCGGCCGGCAACCCCGTCAACGCGCCCGACGGCGCGGCGCTCGGCACCTACCGTGCCTCGGTGTTCCCCGGCCGCGACTGGGCGTGGGTGGCCACCAACGGCAACTGGACGCCCACCCCGCGCGTCAACAACTACGCGGGCGGGACGGCGGCGGTCGCCGGATCGGCGGAGCAGGGTATCGGCGCGTCGGTCTGCCGCTCGGGCCGCACGACGGGCTGGCGCTGCGGCGTCATCCAGGAGAAGAACGTCACCATCAACTACGGCAACGGTGACATCCCCGGCATGGCGACGGGTTCGGCGTGCGCAGAGGGCGGCGACTCCGGCGGCTCCGTGCTGTCGGGCAACCAGGCTCAGGGCGTCACGTCCGGCCGGATCGGCGACTGCTCCTCGGGCGGCCGGTTCATCTACCAGCCGCTGAACCCGATCCTGAGCGCCTACGGGCTGCAGCTCACGACGACGTCGGGCGGCGGCGGGGACGGCAGGCCGCTCGTGGGGGTGGGTGGCAAGTGCATCGACGTACCCAACTCCGAGTTCACCGACGGCAAGCGCCTGCAGATCTGGACCTGCAACGGCACGGCGGCGCAGCGCTGGACCTTCCACTCCGACGGCACCCTGCGCGCCGGCGGTAAGTGCATGGACGTCGCCTGGGCCAACACCGCGGACGGCACGGCGGTCCAGCTCGCGAACTGCAGCGGCAACGCCGCCCAGCGGTTCACGCTCAGCGGGGCGGGGGACCTGGTCTCGATCCTCGCGAACAAGTGCGTGGACGTCCCGAACGGCAACAGCGCGAACGGCACGCAGCTGCAGATCTGGACGTGCAACGGCACGGCGGCCCAGAAGTGGCGCGTCGGCTGACACCCACTCCGTTGAGTGCTGGATATTCGCCCTTCCAACGGGCGTTGCGGGGCGAATATCCAGCACTCAACGAGGGGTCAGAGGGTGGCGCGGACCTCTTGCGTCGCACTCACCAGGTTGCGGAGGGACTCCTTGGTCTCCGCGTAGGCGCGCGTCTTCAGGCCGCAGTCCGGGTTGACCCAGACCAGGCGCGGGTCGATCGACTTGGCGGCGAGCCGCACGAGCTCGGTCACCTCCTCGACCGACGGCACGCGCGGGCTGTGGATGTCGTAGACGCCCGGCCCGATGCCGCGCCCGTACCCGGCGTCGGCCAGCTCGGGGACGATCTCCATGCGGGACCGCGCCGCCTCGACGGAGGTCACGTCGGCGTCCAGGCCGTCGATCGCACCGATGACCTGGCCGAACTCCGAGTAGCACAGGTGCGTGTGCACCTGCGTCGCGGTGCCGGCCCCGGCGGTCGACAGCCGGAACGAGCGCACCGACCAGTCGAGGTACCCCGGGTGGTCGGCCCGGCGCAGCGGCAGCAGCTCGCGCAGCGCGGGCTCGTCCACCTGCACGACGCCGATGCCCGCCTCCTCCAGGTCCGTGACCTCGTCGCGGAGCGCCAGGGCGACCTGGTCCGCGGTGTCGCCCAGCGGCAGGTCGTCGCGCACGAACGACCAGGCCAGGATCGTGACCGGGCCCGTCAGCATGCCCTTGACGGGCTTGTCCGTCAGCGACGCCGCGTACGCGGTCCACTCGACGGTCAGGGGCGCGGGCCGGGACACGTCACCCCACAGGATCGGCGGGCGCACGCAGCGCGAGCCGTACGACTGCACCCAGCCGTGCACCGTGGTCACGAAGCCGTCGAGCTGCTCCGCGAAGTACTGCACCATGTCGTTGCGCTCGGGCTCGCCGTGCACCAGCACGTCCAGGCCCAGCTCCTCCTGGAGCGCCACGGTGCTCGCGATCTCGGCGCGCATGGCGGTCGTGTACTCGGCGTCCGACAGCTCGCCGCGCACCCAGGCCGCCCGGGTCCTGCGGATCTCCGCCGTCTGCGGGAACGAGCCGATAGTCGTGGTCGGCAGCGGCGGCAGGTCGAGCGTCGCCTGCTGGGCCGCGGCCCGCTCGGCGTACGGCGCGCGTTCGACGTCGGCGGGGGTCAGCGCCGCGGTCCGCTCCCGGACCTCCGGTACGACGACGCCGGGCGCCTGGGCGCGGGACCGTACCGCGGCCGTCGACTCGGCGAGCGCGTCGGCGACCGCCGTCCGGCCGCCGGTCAGGCCCGTCGCCAGCGTGACGACCTCGGCGACCTTCTGGTCGGCGAACGCGAGCCACGACTTCAGGCCGGCGTCGAGGCGGGGTTCGTCGGCGACGTCGTGCGGCACGTGCAGCAGCGAGGTCGAGGTGCCGACGGCGACCGCGCCCGCTCCCACTGCGGACAGGCCTTCGAGCGTGGTCAGGCGGGCGTCGAGGTCGGCGCGCCAGATGTTGTGCCCGTCGACGACGCCGGCCACGAGGGTCTTGGTCTCCAGGCCGGCGACGGGGCCGGTGGGGACGGCGCCCTTGACGACGTCGACCGCGATCGCCTCGACGTCGGTGCCGGCGAGCAGGGCGAGCCCGTCGCCCGCCTCGCTGCGCAGGTCGCCGTACGGCGCGGTGACCAGGATGGCGGGGCGCTCGGCGGTGCCGGTCGCACCGGCGGCGGGGGAGAGGCCGGTGGCGAGCCGCGCGTAGGCCCGGCGGACGGCGTCCGCCACCTCGTCGAACGGGACGTCCAGCAGGTCCGTGACCAGCGCGGGCTCGTCGAGCTGTACCCAGGGGGCGCCCGCGGCGGCCAGTGCGCGCAGCACGTCGGCGTAGGCGGCGACGACGTCGTCGAGCCGGTCGAGGGGGTGGAAGCCGTCGGGGGCCCCGTCCGCCGCCTTGCTGAGCAGCAGGAACGTCACCGGGCCCACGAGCACGGGGCGGGTCACGACCGCCTGGCCGCCGTCGGCGGGCTCGGCGAGCTCCGTGAACTGGCGCACCAGGCGGTCGTCCACGAACCCGATCGGGGTGTCCGGCCCGATCTCCGGGACCAGGTAGTGGTAGTTCGTGTCGAACCACTTGGTCATCTCGAGCGGCGGCTTGTCGCCCTCGCCGCGGGCCAGCGTGAAGTAGCCCTCCAGGGAGAGCGGGCCTTCGCTCTCGTCGGTCGAGCCCGTCGGGACCAGGTCGCGGAACCGCTCGGGCACCGCGCCCAGCAGGGCGACGGCGTCGAGCACCTGGTCGTAGAACGAGAACGAGCCGGGGACGGCGGCCGCGCCGTCCAGACCCAGTCCGGCGAGATGCCGAGCGGTGGCCAGCCGCAGGTCACGGGCCGTGGCCTCCAGCTCGTCGGCGGTGGTGCGCCCGGCCCAGAACGACTCGACGGCGCGCTTGAGCTCGCGTCGTCGGCCGATGCGCGGGTAGCCCAGGATCGTGGCGGTGGGAAGGTGCGTGAACTCGACTGCCATGCGTATCAGCTCCATCGGACCTGGCGTTAGCACCTTGCCCGAGTGTGGCGGTTCGGGGGCAGGTTGCTGCGGTGTCGTTGAGCCAGGACTCTCGACCGCTCTGGATGATTGACCTGGATCGTAAGCATGACCGCGATGCGAACGGAAAACCGTCCACCCCTCAAGACGATCGTGTCGTGGCTGGTCGGCGGCTGAAAAGTGTGCCAAGCAGATGACCATGCGGTTGCTGCCAGGCGAGGCCCCGATCTGGCAGCAGGTGCATGGTCAGATCGGCCATAGGCAGGGTCAGCGCGGCGACCGCCGACCGGTCAGCTCCGGGGAGTGGGCCGACGTCGGCTCGTCGCGGACCACAACGCCGCGGCGGCGGCGAGCGACGCGCTGACCACCAGCGGGCCCGCGAGCCCGAGCGGCCCGATGGCCAGGCCGCCGAGCAGCGGGCCGACGAGCGCGCCGAGGTTCAGCGCCACCGTCGAGAACGCGCCGCCCATCGTCGGGGCTCCGTGGGCCGCGGCCATGCCGCGCGCGATCAGCGTGCCGCCGACCGCGAACGACAGCGCGCCCAGCACCGGGGCGAGCACCCACACGGCCGACGGGCTCCCCGCGAGAACTGCCCACAGGATCCAGCCCGCGACGAGAACCGGGACGCCGATCCCGAGAACCAGGTGCCCGTGCACGTCGGCGAGGCGCCCCGCTGCCGAGACACCGGCGAAGGCCCCCAGCCCGAACAGCGCGAGCACCACCGGTACCAGCGACGAACCGAGCCCGGCACCGTCCGTGACGATCGGCGCCAGGTAGGTGAACGCGCAGAACGTCGCGCCGTTCACCAGCACCCCGAGCACGAGGTAGCGCACCAGGTCGGGGGAGCGAAGGGTGCCGAGCTCCGCCCGGAGGTCCACCCGGGCGTGCGGCCCGTGCGGACCGAGCCGCCCCGGCGTCAGCACGGCGACCGCGACCAGGGCGAGCGCGGACAGCCCGGCGATCGCCCAGAGCGCGGAGCGCCAGCCCCAGACCTCGCCGAGGAGGGCGCCGGCTGGGACACCGGCGATCAGGGCGAGCGTCGTACCGCCGAGGACCGCGGCGAGCGCCCTGGCCTGCTTGCCGGCCGGGACGATCGTCGTGACCGTCGAGAGCGCGACGGCGAGGAACCCGGCGTTGGCCAGCGCGGCCACGAACCGGCTGACGAGCAGCACGGCGAACTGGTCGGTGAGCGCGCCCGCCGCGTGGGCCGCGACGAAGACCAGCAGGCAGCCGGTCAGGGTCCACCGGGGTGGCAGGTGGCGGCCGAGCGCCGCCGTGAGCGGTGCGCCGACGACCATGCCGACCGCGAAGCCGGAGGTCAGGTAGCCGGCCCGGGCGATGGTGATGCCGAGGTCGGCGGAGATGCCGGGGACGAGCCCGGCGAGGACGAATTCCGACGTGCCTTGCGCGAAGACCGCGACGGCGAGCACGTGGAGCAGGACAGGCATGGATGCCTCCGAAGGAAGGGGGAACGGGTAGGCCTGGACGGCACTACGGGCCCTTCGGATGCGCTGGAAAGCGGCCGAGGTGTGGCTCGGCGGTCTCTACAGGGGCATCTCGGGCTACCGGAGTACCGGCAGCCCGAACCTGGATGCTTCTGGAGACCTCATGAGCCGACCCTATCGGGCCGTGTGCCGTGCGCCGGAATCGGCGCGCGCGGGCAGCGGCCGGTGCCACGCGACCTCGCGGTCCAGCTGGCCGGTCGAGCGGAACAGGCGCACCTGGTGGGCGTCGGGGAGCGCGGCGGCGAGCGCGTCCGTCGTAGTCGCCTCGAAGCCGAGCTTCTGCCAGAAGCCGCCGGAACGGCGGGAGAACAGCCAGGCCTGGCGCGCCCCGGCGTCGGCGGCCCGGTCGAGCGCGAAGCGCGCCAGGCGCAGTCCGTCCCCGGTGCCCCGGAGGTCCGGTCGGACGGCGACGCTGCGGACCAGCGCGTGCTCGCCGCCCGCCCCGAGCTCGAAGCCGGTGGTCGTGCACACGGCGCCGGCCTCGTCGCGCTCCAGCCACAGGTGCACCGCCGGCTCCGCGAGGGCGGCGACTGTCAGGTCGGCCGACCGCAGGAAGGCAGCCAGGTCGTCGAGGTCGTCAGGTGTCGCAAGGTGGAGCACGCCGGAATCCTAGCGGGAGCGGCTACCCGGGTCGGACGGCGACGGGTCGCCGTCGGTGGCCGCCGGGCTCGGGCCGCTGCTGGGGGTGGCGCACGACGTCCAGCTGAACTCGCTGTGCACCTGGTACCCCTGGCCGTCGTCGGACTTCGCCCAGGTCTCCGCGGTGTACGGGAGCCAGGTGGCCGTGTCGACGACCACGTCGATCCGTGTCAGCTCGCCGCCGAGCACCTGCTCGGCCGGGGTGTCGAACCGGATCCGGACCAGGGCCCGGCCGTCTTCCTCCTCCAGCAGGAACTCGTCGTCCAGGCGGTGGTCCCTCCCCGCGAGGCCGGGCAGGTCGAGGGCCGCGTCGACCGTCGCCAGCTGCAGCACCTCCAGCGGCCGCGTGCTCAGCGGGACCGGCTCGGGCGTCCCGGTGTCCGTCGCAGGGCGGTCGAAACGGGTCGCCGACTCCCTGCCGAGCGTCGAACGGACCTTCACGGCGCAGTCCGCGCCGGCCACCGCGGGCGCGGTGCGGTCGACCACCTCGGACGGCGTCAGCGCTCTGGTCGGCGACGGGCGCGGCTCGGGGGAGGTCGTCGGCGAGAGGCTGGTGCCGGGCGACGAGCCGGGCTGCGCGCCGGGCGCCGGCAGGTTCACGACGGTCACCACGACGGCGGCCGCTGCCGCCGCCGCGACGCCCCACACCAGTGCCCGGCCGCGGTACGCGCGGGAGCGGCCACGCCGGGGCTCGGCGTCGAGGTCGTGCAGGAGGACCACTACGCGCTCGTCGGTCGCCCAGTGGTCCTGCGCGTGCTCCTGCTCGTCCAGGTGCGCGTCGCCCTCCAGATGGTTGCCGACGCCGAGCGCGCGGGCCCGCGACTCGGCGTACACGCGCGCCAGGTCGAGCTCCGGGTCGACCCCCCGCAGGGCGCGCCGGGCGCGGGTCAGCTCTTCGTCTTCCACGTCAGGAACCTTCCTCGGTGAGCTGTTCGTAGACCGCACGCAGACGGCGTCGTGCGCGGTGCACCCGGGTGGCCGCCGTCGCCGTCGTGCAGCCGAGGACCTGGGCGACCTCCGCCGTGGACAGCTCCGCGGCGGCGAGCAGGGCGATCACCTCGCGGTCCGCGGGGCGCAGCAGGGCCAGCGCCCGGCGCAGCTCGTCCAGCTCGCCGACGAGCCGCACGCCGTCCTGACCCGCCGGGACCGGATGCGCCCGGACCCGCTCGACCAGCGCGTTGCGTCGCTGCTGGGCGCGCACCTGGTTCGCCATCACGCGGCGGGCCACCCCGAGGAGCCAGGCGCGCGGGTTGTCCGGCAGCTCGCCCTTGCGCCACGCGACGGCGAAGACCTCGGCCACCACGTCCTCCGCCTCGGCGGCAGGGAGCCGCGAGCGCGCGTACCGGTACACGGCGCTCGCGTGCGCCACGAACAGCGACTCCGTCAGGGCGGACGAGAGGTGGGCAGGCGTGTGCCTGCCCGGTTCGAGGCGCTGTGGCTCGGTGTTCGTGGCCAGGGTGGGCTCCGCAGACGAAGAGACGGACGAAGAGACGTGCTTCCGACTCAGTGTGTCCGGCAGGAGCGCCCCCATGGCACCTCGCGGATGTTGTCCACGTCACAGCCCGCCGCTGACATCGCGATCCGGACCGTGCACACCAACGCTGATGTGACCGTCTCCCGCAGCCGTGCCCGCACCTGGTTCCGTCCGGCGGGCCTCGCCCCCGTCGTCCTCGCCGCGAGCCTGCTCCTCACCGGCTGTGCTGCCGCAGACCTCGGCAAGGAAGGGGGTGGTACGAGCGGAGCGGAGCCGCAGGCCGCCGCGTCCGGCCCGGCAGCGCAGAACCCGGCAGCGCAGAACCCGGCAGACAAGTCGGCAGAGCAGCTGGCAGAGCAGCCGGCAGAAGCCCCGGCGCCGCGGACGGGGCCGAGCCCGATACCGGCCCCCGCGGAGGGCCCCGTCGACGCCCCGGCCGCCCCACCTGCTACCGGCCTCGACCTGAGGGAGCACTCGACCGGCGATCCCGAGAGCCCCTGGGTGGTCGTCAACAAGCGCAGGCCGCTCGACCCGATCGACCACGAGCCCGACCTCACCGTCGTGCGCGGGTACCTCGTCCGGACGGATGCCGCTCCCGACGTCGCCGCGCTGCTCGACGCCGCCGACGCCGACGGCGTGCGGCTCACCCTGCGCAGCGCCTACCGGGGCTATCCCAAGCAGGTGGAGGTCTACGAAGGGTGGGTGGCGCAGCTCGGCGCCGAGCAGGCGGACGCCGTCTCGGCACGTCCGGGGCACAGCGAGCACCAGACGGGCCTCGGGGTGGACGTCGGCGGCACCACCCGGCCGGGGTGCGACTTCGAGGCCTGCTTCGCCGAGACCGTAAAGGGTCGCTGGGTCGCCGAGCACGCCGCCGAGTTCGGCATGCTCGTGCGGTACACACGCCAGAACAGCGCAGTCACCGGCTACGCACCCGAACCCTGGCACCTGCGCTGGGTCGGCCGGGAGCTGGCGGCGCACATGCGGGCCACCGGCGTCACGACCCTGGAGGAGGTCTTCGACGTGCCGGGCGGGGACTACGCCGACTGAGTCGTCGACCGGGCCTCCTGGTCCCGCGCGGATAGGGTTGGTGCCGTGCGGCTGGATCCGTTGCCCGACGTGTCCGCCTGGACCCACAGCGGGGTCCGGGCAGGTTTCGAGGTGCTCTTCGCGGAGCCGACGGCGGACGGGTACCTGCTCCGCGGGCACACCACCGCCGTCGAAGGGCCGCAGGCGTGGTCCGTCGGGTACCGGATCGAGGTCGACCCGCAGTGGTGCACCCGTCGGGCCGAGGTGCGGGCGGTGTCGGCAGCCGGAACCGTCCGGACCACTCTCGACCGGACCGGGCAGGGCGACGACGCCCGGTGGCTCGTCGACGGCGTCCCGCGCCGCGACCTCGACGGCTGTCTCGACGTGGACCTGGAGTCGTCGGCGGTGACGAACACGCTGCCCGTCCACCGGCTGGATCCCGCCCCGGGGGAGCCGCGCGAGGTGCCCGCGGCCTTCGTCCGGGCGGGTGACCTCGGGGTCGAGCGGCTCGAGCAGGAGTACCGGCTCCGGAGCCGGACGCCGACCGTGATCAGGTTCGACTACGCGTCGTCGACCTTCGACTTCGAGTGCGTGCTCACCTACGACGGGTCCGGCCTGGTCCTGAAGTATCCGGGGATCGCCGTCCGGGAGCGTTGAGCCGAGGGCCGGCCGAGCGCCGACCAGCGGGGCTGACCTGCGTGATCGGGTCTCCAGACCCTGAGACGCGAGTTCCAAAATGTCCCAGTATGAGACATGATGTTCCCACCACCTATCACCAGGGGAATATCGTGACCGCGACCACCTCCCGGGCCGCAGCACTCTCGGACGTGCCCACGTCCACACCCGCTCTCGTCGCCTGCGACGTCGAGGGCACGCTCGTGCGCGCCGGACGGCGGCCGACCGGCGCGGTGCTCGATGCGATAGCCGCCGTTCGCGCCGCCGGGCACCACCTGGTGGTCGCCACGGGCAGGTCGTTGTCGGGTGCCGTGCAGGCGGCCCGCCAGCTCGGCATCAGCGACGGCTGGGTGGTCGCGGCGAACGGCGCGGTGACCGCGCGGCTGCGCCCGGACGGGTACTCCGTCGTCGAGGTGACCGCCCTGGACGCGGGGCCCGTGTGCCGGCTCGTCGCCAGGACGCGGCCCGACCTGCGGCTCGCCGCCGAGGTGGTCGGCACCGGGTACCGCGTGACCAGACGGTTCCCCGACCGCCTGCTCAACGGGCACCAGGAGGTGCTGGGCACGCTGGAGGAGATCTGGGCGCGCCCGACGCCGCGGGTGGTCGTGTACGGGCAGTGGGCGCTGCGGCTCGCGCCGGCGCTGCGCGAGTCGGGCGTCACCGCCGTCGCGGCCCGTGTGGACTGGGTGGACGTCACCGCTCCCGAGGTCACCAAGGTGACGGCGCTCGAGCGCATCCGGCTCGAGCTGGGAGTCGCGTCGGCCCGGACCATCGCCGTCGGCGACGGCGAAAACGATCTCGAAATGCTTCGGTGGGCGGCCGTGGCGATCGCCATGGGGCATGCGCCCGCGACGGTCCGCGCCGTCGCCGGCCGGATCACGGGCACGGTGGACGAGGACGGCGCTGCAGCCGCGCTCGTCGACGCGCTCCGGCTCCCGACCGCCTGACCCCGGACCGTGTCCCGCTCGCCGCGCCCACGACGCGGCCTTGGGTGAGGATGTGCGCATGGCGCACGCTCACTCGCACGGTGCGGCCGGCCCAGCCGCGCCACGCACGACGTTCCTGCTGGTCGTGACCCTGGTCTCCGCTCTTCTGGTGACCCTCGCCGGGCTGTGGCTGCTGTGGCCGAACGCCGGCGACGTGCCCGACCGCGTGCCCGCGCGAGCCGAGGGCACCTCGTTCGTCGACGCCACCGTCACCGGGCCCGCCGACCCCACCACCGGGAGCATCCCGGTAGAGCTCCCCGGCGGCGCGTCGTCCCGCATGCAGTCGCCCGGTCCGTCGATCCCGCTCGCCGCGGGGGACCGGATCACCGCCGTCGACATCTCCCAGGTCGCGCAGCCCGGTGTCGACCCGCTGGTGTTCATGGACTTCCAGCGTGAGCTGCCGATCGCGCTGCTGGCGATCGTCTACGCCGTCGTCGTGCTGCTGGTCGCGCGCTGGCGCGGACTGGCCGCCATGGCGGGGCTGGGTGTCGCGTTCGTGGTGCTCCTGGGCTTCACCATGCCGGCGCTGCTGGCGGGGCAGTCCGCCATCGGCGTCGCGCTGGTGACGTCGTCCCTGGTGATGTTCGTGACCCTGTACCTGGCGCACGGCCTGTCGGCCCGCACGTCGACCGCGCTGCTCGGCACGCTCGTCGGCCTCGCGCTGACCGCCGGGCTCGCCGCCTGGGCCTCGGGGGCCGCGCAGATCACCGGGACGAACGACGAGATGTCGGCGTTCCTGCCGTCCAGCGCGCCGGGCGCCGACCTGCGCGGGATCGCGCTGTGCGGCATCGTCCTGGCCGGGATGGGCGTGCTGAACGACGTGACGATCACCCAGGCGTCCGCGGTGTGGGAGCTACGGGCCGTCGCGCCCGGGGCGTCGCGCTCCGAGCTGTTCACCAGCGCGATGCGGATCGGCCGCGACCACATCGCGTCGACCGTCTACACCATCGCGTTCGCCTACGTCGGCGCCGCGCTGCCGCTGCTGATGATGGTCTGGCTCGTCGACCAGTCGCCGGCCACCGCGCTGACCTCCGGCGAGATCGCCGAGGAGGTCGTGCGTACCCTCGTCGGCTCGATCGGGCTGGTGCTCGCCATCCCGATCACCACCGCGATCGCGACGCTCACCGTCCCCGGGCCGGCGGCGGAGGGTTCGACGACGCCCGAGCCGGCCTCCGACCCGGAGCTGATGGCGCCCGTGTCCGAGGCGTGGGCCGCAGGGCCCGGTCCCGGGACGACGGCGAGCTGACGGTCACGGCGGTGCTGCCCACGTTCTGCTCCAGCGCACGCAGGAGCGACGTGGCCTCGTCACGGCGCGCCGGGTCGAGGTCGCCCGCCGTCGCCCGCTCCAGCTGGGCCCAGATCTCGGCGACGCGCGGCCGCAGCGCCAGGCTCGCGGGTGTCGGCTCCACCAGGGTGACGCGCCGGTCGTCGGGTCCGGGCCGACGCCGCACGAACCCCGTGCGCTCCAGCCGCTGGACCGTCCGCGTCATCGACGCCGAGTCCGTCGCGACGTGCTCGGCGAGGTCCGTCTGCCGCTGGGGTCCGTGCTCCCAGAGGAACATGAGCAGCAGCTCCTGGCCCGGATGGAGGCCGAGCGGGCGCAGCAGGTCCGCGGCGAGCGCCCGGTGTGCCCGCGCGAGCGAGAAGATCGCGAGGCTGAGCGGTCCGGCGGATGAAGCGTTCGACCCACTGTCCGGGGCAGGTGCCATGCGCCCCATCGTAGGACGCGGTGCGGGCACGGTCGCGGGAGCGATGGCGGGCGGAATAGGGAGGCGGTCCCCGAGGTTACCTGTCCCGAACAGCAAAATCGTCAGGCGCGTGGTTCGGCGGCCTGCCGAAGACCAAGGAGAACGTGATGCGCGCAGTGGTTCTTGACGAGTTCGGCGGCCCCGAGGTCCTGCACCTGGGGGAGGTGCCGGAACCGGAGGCGGGCCCCGGCCAGGTCCGCGTCCAGGTGGAGGCCGTCGGCGTCAACGCGTTCGACGGGAAGGTCAGGTCGGGCGCCATGGAGGCGGCGTTCCGCACGCGGCTCCCGGCCGTCACCGGCCTCGAGGTGGCGGGCATCGTCGACCAGGTGGGGGCCGACGTCACCGGGGTCGCCGTCGGGGACCGGGTCGCCGGCCCGGCCGGCCGCGGCGCCGCGGAGCTCGCGGTCCTGCGCGTCTGGGCGCCGGTGCCCGACGGGCTGGACGCCACCCAGGCGGCAGCGCTCCCCGTCGTCGCCGAGACGTCCCGGCGCGCGCTGCGGATCCTCGACCTCAAGCCGGGGGAGACGCTGCTGGTGCACGGCGCGAGCGGCGGTGTCGGCGGCCTGGCGACGCAGCTCGCGGTCGCGGCGGGCGTGCGCGTGATCGGCACGGCGTCGCCGGCCAACCAGGAGCGGGTGGCGGGATACGGGGCGACGCCCACGACCTACGGCGAAGGCGTGGTCGACCGGGTCCGTGCGCTCGCCCCCGCCGTCGACGCGGTGCTGGACAGCGCGGGCAGCGGCGTCCTGCCCGACAGCATCGAGCTGCGGGGCGGCACCGACCGGGTGCTGACCCTCGCCGACCCGGCGGCGCACGCGCTGGGTGTCGAGTTCTCGGAGCGGTCCGAGCACTCTGCGGAGGTCCTCGCGGAGGTCATGGGGCTGGTCGCCCGCGGCGAGGTCTCCGTGCCGGTCGCTAAGGTGCTGCCCTTCGCGGAGGCCGCGCGGGCGCAGGCCCTGGTCGACGGCGGCCATGCGGGCGGCAAGGTCGTCCTCGTGCCGTGACGCTCGTCCAGTGGCTCCGCGAGGTCCGCTTCGAGCAAGCAGGTACGCATGGTTCTGACCGATTGACAACAGCACCTCGAACGCATGCGCAGCAGCTTGGTCAGAGCGGACCATCGGAGGCGGGGGATCTGCGACGCTCGACCAGGTTCCGGGGTCAGATGCGCGCGGCCTCGCGGACCAGGCCCTCCAGCTCGGCGGCCAGGAGGCGCTCGCCGTCGAGCCCCATGGTGCCGAACGCGCCGACGATCTCCAGGGACACGAGCCCGTGCACGCGGTACCAGGTAGACAGGGCCAGGCGGAGCGCCGCCGGTGACGCCTCCTTCGCCGGAAAGCCGACGGACCTGCCCCAGCGGGCCAGATCCTGGTCTAGCACCGATCCCTCGGCGTCGCCGCCGGTGTCACCCGTGTCGCCCGCGGCCTCCTGGATGGTCGTGACCAGGGCGAGCATGCTCTGGCTGATCGCGCCGACGCTCTCCAGGGGGTCCACCGCCTCGCGTCGGCTGCCGGTGAAGAGCATCGAGTACCGGCGCGGATGGTCCAGGGCCCAGCGACGCCAGGCGCCGGTGATCGCGGCGAGCCGGTCTGCCGGGGACCTGTCCTGCGCCTGTCGTGCCGCGGTCTCGACGGCCGTGCCCAGGTCTGCGTACCCGGCCAGGACCAGGGCGTCGAGCAGCGCCTCGCGGGATGCGAAGTAGTGGTAGAGCGCGGGCGGCGTCATGCCTACCGCCTTGCCGACCGAGGCGAGCGACAGGCCGTGCGCACCGCCGTCGTCGACGAGCCCCAGTGCCGCCTCGACGATCTCGTCGACGGTCTGCCGCCGGAGCCGTTCGCGCCGAGTCAGGGGCCGGGTGTCGTCGTCCTCGGGCATATCGCGAGCCTAGCTCGAAAGGCAGGTGCCGACACGGCGCCCACCTGGCACGATGTCGCCCATGACGGCTGAAAGCGCGCAGGTAGACGTGGCACCCGGCCGGGTCTGGTTCGTGACGGGCGCGAGCCGCGGGCTCGGCCGCGCCATCGTCACCGCAGCCCTGGAGCGCGGCGACCGGGTGGCGGCGACGGCGCGCGACGTCGCCGCGCTGGACGACCTGGTGGCCGAGCACGGCGACGCCGTCGTACCGCTGCGCCTGGACGTGACCGACCCGGCCCAGGCGACGGCCGCGGTGCGGGCGGCCACCGAACGGCTCGGCCGCATCGACGTGGTCGTGAACAACGCGGGCCACGGGCTGTTCGGGTACGTCGAGGAGATCACGTCCGAACAGCTGCGCGAACAGTTGGAGGTCAACCTCTTCGGCGTGCTGCACGTGACCCAGGCGGCGCTCCCGGTGCTGCGTGCGCAGGGTTCGGGGCACGTGGTGCAGGTGTCCAGCTCCAGCGGCGTCGCCGCCTGGCCGGGGCTCGGTGGCTACAGCGCGTCGAAGTGGGCGCTGGAGGGGCTCTCCGAAGCGCTCGCCCAGGAGGTGGCCGGATTCGGGATCCGGGTCACGCTCGTCGAGCCCGGGCCCGTGGACACCGCGTGGCGTGGGGAGTCGGCGGTGCGGGCCGAGGCGCTGCCCGCGTACGACGCGCTGCGGGCGTCCGCGTGGCACCCGCCCGGCTCGTCGTCCCCGGCGGACGTCGCCCGGGTGGTCCTCGCCGTGGTCGACGCGGACGAGCCGCCGCTGCGGATCCTGGTGGGCGACCTCGCGGCGGACGCCGTCCTGCCCCTGACCGAGGAGCGGCTGGCGGGCTGGCGACGCTGGGAGGACCTGGGCCGCTCGGCGGGCTGACGGCCGGACTACGGCCGGCGGCCGGCGAGCGCCTCAGGTGCCGCCGAGTTTCGTATCGCCCCGGCCGCCCACGCCATAGCCTGACCGGCATGGCAGCACACGCGCACCCGACCCAGGCGCAGCAGGTCCAGTCCGAGCTCGAGGCAGCACAGGAGGCGAGCTTCGAGCACGCGCGGCTCAGCGGCCGGCGCACGACCGCGGAGTCGGCGCTCGCCGCCGCCCGGGCCGAGCTGGCGCGGGCGACCGAGGCGCTCGAGGGGGAGGCGGCGGACGTCCAGAAGCTGGAGGACTTCAGCCCCACGCTGATCTGGGCGACCATCCGCGGCAACCGTGACGAGCGGCTCGAGGTGGAGCGGGCGGAGCACCGCGCCGCCGAGTACCGGGTGGCGGCAGCGCGGGCAGCGGTCAGCAGCGCCGACCAGGAGCGCACGGAGGTCCGCCGCGCGCTGACCGCGCTGGGCGACGTCACGGCCCGGCGGACCGCGGCGCTGGCCGCGAAGGAGGCATGGGTGGTCGCGACCAGGTCTGACGGCGCGGACGAGCTCGCCCTCCTGGCGGAGAAGGTCGGCACGACGCGCGGCGAGCTGACCGAGCTGCGCGAGGTGGTCGGTGCGGCGGAGCGTGCCGAACGAGCGCTGACCAGTGCCCTGGGCCACCTGGACAGCGCCGGGAACTGGGCGGCGTACGACACGTTCGGCGGCGGCGGGTTCCTCACGGACATGATCAAGCGCGAGAAGATGGACCAGGCCGTCGTGCTGATGCGGGACGCCGACGAGGCGCTGCGCGCCCTGACCCGCGAGCTCGGGGACCTCGGCCAGAACGGCGTCGGCGGCATCACGTCCGACAGCCTCGAGGACATGTTCGACGTCTGGTTCGACAACATCTTCAGCGACTGGTCGGTCATGAGCCGGATCGGCGAGGCGCGCGACCGGGTGCGCGCGGCGCTGGACGCCGTCACCGATGTGCAGCAGCGGGCCGCCAGTCGTGTGGTGGTGCTGGAGGGCGGCCTCGCCAATCTCGGCAAGCGACGCGAGCAGCTCCTGGCCGGATCATGACCGGGTCAGCCGGCTGAGGGAGCCCGCCAGCCCGGCAGGAGGCGTTCCAGGGCGTCGGCCAGGGAGATGGAGTCGCCGTCCTTGCCGCCCGCGCCGAGCAGCAGCGGCGGACGGCGCGGCTCCGGCCGCACCCCGCGCACCCTGTCGAGCAGCCCGAGGGGTGCGGTGAGCACGTAGAAGTCGCCGTCGGTGCTGATCCCGGACGTGCGGTCGACGCGCAGGTACCAGCCCCGCAACGGCGTGCGGGCGGTGCCGCGGCCGCCGTACCCCTGCACCTGCAGGGGCTCCGCCGGTAGCTCGGAGTCCCGGGCCACGGCCACGAACTCGCGCAGCAGGGCCTCGGCGCGGGTGTGCTCGGCGTCCTGCCGCGCCTGCAGGCGCTCGCCCTGCAGCCGGACCGCTTCCGCTCGCTGCCGGGACCACTCTTCGTCGCGCATGGCAGGAAGTGTCGCACCCGCGCCGGCGAGGCAGGGTCACGAGACACGGTCGGGACAACCCACCGCCCAGGACGTAGGCCAGCCGGATTCTCCCGGAGCCGCGTCCTGACCAGCATGTACGTATGACCGAAACCAAGCTCCGCACACTGTCGGCGGCGGCCTTCGCGCTCGCCGTCCTCGCCGGGATCGCCGAGGGCGCCGTCTCCGTCGCGGCCATCCACGCCCAGCAGGGCATCGACGGTGAGCTCGTCACCCAGATGGTCCTCCGCGGCCTGGTCTTCGCCGCGGCGCTCGCGTGCGCCTGGTACCTGGTGGCCGGACGCCGCTGGGCCTGGTGGGCGCTCCTGGCCGGCCTCGGCGTGCTCGGCCTGGCCTCGATGGTGGTGCCCATGGCCGCCGACCTCGCCGGCGGCGCGAGCTGGTACTACACGCTCGGCGGAGACGTCTCCCCGGCGATGCCGGCGATCCGCGTGCTGCACATCGCCTTCGTGGTGGCCGGCGTCGTGACCATGCTGCGGCCCGGGGTGCGGTTGAGCCTGGACGGGGCCGGGCGCCCGGACCGCACCGCGGCGGCCTGAGCGCCCGGGCACCCCGCCCGGCAGAGGCGGTCAGTGGTGGTGCTCGCCCGCCGTCACCGGCGTCGCACCCGGACGGGTCCACTGGACGGCGGGGCGCCCGCCGTTCCAGCTGTTCCCGACGCCGTCCTCGTCGGCACGCCAGAACCAGCCCGGCGCCTTGCCCTCCGGCCAGCCCTCGGGGTGGTCCTGCCAGGCCTCCATGCGGCCCCGTGCCGTCATGTCGAGCAGCGCGAGGGCCGGCATGGTCGACTCGGCGCCGCGTCCCGTGACGGAGTTGGTGAGGAACACCTGGTCGCCCCGGCGCAGGAAGCACACCCAGGTGCCGAAGTCGTCGCCGCTCACCGTCTCGTCGTCGGAGTCGAAGACCGAGTACCAGTCCTGCGGGTACCCCATGAACTCGACGAACGGTGCCAGCTCGGCGTACGGCGCCTTCGCGAACACCGCGAACGACACGCCCCGCGCCCTCAGGTACGCGGGGTCCTGCACCGCGTAGTAGGTCATCGTGCAGCCCGGGCACTGGTTCTCGAACGGCTCGCCCAGGTGCCACATGTGCTTGTAGACGATCAGCTCCTCGCGGCCCTCGAACAGGTCCAGCAGGGTGGTCGGCCCCTCCGGCCCGACGACGACCGCCGTACCGTCGACCTCGGTCATCGGCAGCCGGCGCCGGGCCGCGGCGATCGCGTCACCCTCGCGGGTGTGCGCCTTCTCGCGCACCAGCAGCTCGTCGCGCGCGGCCTGCCACGCCTCCCGGTCAGTGATGGGCGGGACCGCCACCGGGCCGGTCCGTTCGGTGTGGCCTTCGTGCGTCGTTGTCATGATGCTCTCCTCGCTGGATCGACAAGCTGTTCAGTGGTCATGGGAACCGTGTACGACGGCGGCCGTCGCGCCCGGCCGGGACCACTGAGCGGTCGGGCGGCCGCCGCTCCCGCCGTTCCCGGTGCCGTCCTCGTCCGCCGTCCAGAACCAGAAGGAGGCCTTGCTCTCCGGCCAGCCCGCGGGGCTGTCCTGCCAGGTCTCCAGGCGTCCGCGCGGCGTCATGTCGAGCAGGCCGAGCGACGGCATCGCGACCTCGGCGCCCCGTCCCGTCGTCTCGTACGTGAGGTACACGCGGTCTCCCTGACGCAGGAAGGACACCCAGCCGAACTCGCCGCCGCCCACTGCGGGGTCCTCGATCCCGTCCGCCGCGTACCAGTGCGGGGGATAGCCCATGAACTCCACGAACGGCGCGACCTCGTCCCAGGGCCCCTGCGCGAGCAGCGCGAACGAGACGCCGCGCGCCGTCAGGTACGCCGGGTCGCGCACGGCGAAGTAGGCGAACGTGCAACCAGGGCACTGGTTCTCGAACGGCTCTCCGCGGTGCCACATGTGCTTGTAGACCAACAGCTCCTCGCGGCCCTCGAACAGGTCCAGCAGGGACCGCGGTCCGTCCGGCCCGGTCACGGTGAGGTTCGCGTCGACCTCGGTCATCGGCAGCCGTCGTCGGGCAGCGGCGATCGCGTCGCCCCGGCGCGTGTGTGCCTTCTCCTGGGCCAGCAGCTCGCTGCGCTCGCGCAGCCAGGTCTCCCGGTCGACCACCGACGGGGCGGCAGCGGCCGCTGCAGCGGTGTCGTCGAGGCGGGCGTCGTGCGTGTCGGTCATGTTCGCTCCGTGTTCGGTCGCAGGCTCTTCCACGAGTACTGACGACCGGCAGCACCGAATGTCATCGGCCGACCGGCCACCCCTTCGACGAACGAGTCCCGAACAGATCGACACGGCACGCTCAAGGTGAGGCGTATGCGCATCGCCGTGCTCGACGACTACCAGCTGGTCGGACGCCGCCTGGGCGGCAGGCAGCCCCGTGCGCGTTCTCGGCCAGCTGATCGCTACCGCAGCGCCGCCGAGACGATCTCCAGCGCCTCGGCCCGGCCGATCCCGAGCGCGCGGACCGTCTCCGCGTACGTGGACGCCGCGCCCTGGGCGAGGGAGAGGCGCTGGTCGCCGGCCGCACTCACGAAGGTTCCGGCCCTGCCGCGGGTCTCGACCAGGCCCGCCGTCTCCAGCTCGCGGTACGCGCGCGCCACGGTGTTGACGGCGATGCCGAGCTCCGCCGCGAGCGCCCGCACCGTCGGCAGGCGCGTGCCGACGGGCAGGGCCCGGTCCGCCATCTGCTGCGCGAGCGTGGTGCGCACCTGCTCGAAGGGCGGAACGGGGGAGTCGGCATCGATGCTGATCACGGCATCCACAGTACAAGTGCCGGGCGTCCGCGACGCGTGGGATCGTCCCACACCGGGCCGTGGTTCGGGACCACGCCCGGAGGTCGCCACGGCAACCACCCGATGGTAGACATGTGAGACATTTCTGGAGCATGGGAGTCACCATGACTGAGCTGTACGAGATCAGGGACGACGACGGGACGGTGCTGGAGGTGCTCGGCGCGGACGACGAGCCGGCGGGCGACGGCGGCCGGACCACCGGCGAGACACCCACCGACGTCGAGCCCACCGACGTCGAGCCCACAGACGCAGCCGGCAACGAGCCCCTGGCCACACCGAGCATCGCGTCGCGCGCCTCGTGGGGCGCCCGGTATCCCGACGGGGACCTCACCCTGACCGGCCCGGCGGTCGAGGTCTTCGTGCACCACTCGGTCACCGCCCAGCTCTCACCCGACGCGAGCGTCGCCGAAGAGGCCGAGCAGATGCGAGCGCTGGAGAGCGTCGGCCAGACACGGTTCGGCACCGGCATCTCCTACAACGTGGTCGTCTTCCCCTCCGGCCGCGCGTACCAGGGCGTGAGCTGGAACCGCCGCGGCACCCACACCGGCGGCCGCAACAGCACCGCGCGGTCCATCTGCTTCGCGGGCAACTACGAGGTGAGCTCGCCCACGGCCGCCCAGATCTCGACGGCCGCCGCCATCTTCGGCGCGGGCAAGGGGCGCTTGTGGACGCGTGGCGCGCCGCTCGCCGGGCACCGCGACGTCTCGCAGACCGCCTGCCCCGGCCGGCACCTGTACGCGCGCCTCGACGACATCCGCACCGGCTCCGGCTCCACCCCGCCGAGCCCCGGCAAGCCCGCCGGCATCAGGGTCGACGGGTTCTGGGGCCGCACCACGACCACGCGGCTGCAGCAGGAGCTCGGCACCCCCGTCGACGGCGTCGTCTCCTCGCAGAGCATCGCGTGGCGGGACGACAACCCGGGCCTGACCACCGGCTGGGAGTGGGTGTTCGACGCGCAGGGCTCCCGCGTGATCGCCACCCTGCAGCGCCGGATCGGCATGAGGTCCGGACAGGTCGACGGCAAGATCGGCCCCCAGACGATCCGCGCCCTCCAGGACTACCTCGGCACGCGCGTCGACGGCGTCATCTCCCGTGAGTCCCGGGCAGTCATGGCACTCCAGCGCCGCCTCAACGACGGGCGGGTATAGGGCGGGTACAGCTCCGATCGCCACGGCGCGTTCGCAGCCAGTCTCACGCAGTTACGGCGTGTTTCAGAAGTCACGAGGCTCATGGAACACCGCCCTTCTCGGGCGTCCAACCCTCAGGCCGCGGGTGCGGCCTGAGGGTTGGTTCCCACGTCATCCAGTCCCTCCCCACCCCGGCCACGCGGGCCGGGGCGGGTGGGGGTGTCCTGTCGGTGGGCGTTTTTGACGGGGCCGGCTGCTTGACGGTCCCGACCCGGGCAACACCACGCCCCACACCGTCAGTGTCTGCGACGGTGGGGGTGTGGTTCTCGGCCCAGGCGGCGAGATTCACTGCGGCATTCAGATCCCGGTCCATTACGTGCCCGCACTCGCGGCACTCGAAGGTGCGGTCCTTGAGTGTCAGGTCCTTGCGCACAGTGCCGCAGGCGGAGCAGGTCTTGGACGACGGGAACCACCGGTCCGCGACCACGACCTGGCCGCTGCGCCAGGCCTGCTTGTACGTGATCTGCCGGGCGAGCTCACCCCACGCCGCATCCGAGATGGCGCGGGAGAGCTTGGGGTTGGATCGCATGCCGGTGATGTTCAGGTCTTCCAGGACCAGCCGGGCGTGGTTCTTGACCAGCTGGTTGGACACCTGATGCAGCACGTGGCGACGACGGTCACGGATCCGGGCATGCTGCCGTCCCAGACGAACGACGGCCTTCTTGCGGTTCTTCGATCCCTTCTTCTTGCGTGACACGGCTTTGGACAGGCGACGCAGGCGCGGCAGGCCACGCCGCAGGACGCGCTGGTTGTCGACCCGCAGCACCTCGGTGCCGTCGGACGAACCGGCGACGGCCAGGGCGTGCAGGCCACGATCCACACCCACCCAGCTCTGCTTGCTGGGCTGGGTGGCGCGCTTAGCGGCCTCGACCTCGCCGGGCTGGGATGCATGCCGTTGCGTGGGGTGCAGGTCCGCGGCCTCTACAGTGATAGAGATCCACCATCTGCTGGCCCCGCGGGACACAGTCACGAACAGGATCCGGGCACGATCTTTGGTGATCATCCGCCGCAGCCGTCGGGTGCATCCCCGTACCCGCAGGACGCCGATCTTCGGCAGGCTCACCGCCCGGACACGCTCCCCGGTCCCGAGGCGAATACTGGCCCTCCCCTTACTGATCTTGTTCCGGATCCGGAACGACCCACCCGTGAGGCTCTTCTTCTTGAAGCGCGGGAAGCCGATCTTCGGTCCCTTCCGGGTACCGGTGCGGGAGTCGGTGGCTGCCTTCAGCGCGCGCCCGAGGTCGACGCAGGCTTCCTCGAACACCTGCGCCAGCACCCGGCCCTGCCAGACCAGACCCGTCACCTGAACCCCTGTCATCCCAGTCGAGTCGACCAGGAACCGGCGTCCGGCAGCCTCGGACCTTTTCCACTTGTTGAACTCGTTGATCAGATCGAACCCCGTCCACGGCGCGTGGACGGCGTTAGAGATGTCACGCCCGGGGTGATCGTCGGACCCGACTCCGGGCGCGGCCTCGGGCGTGGAGTCCCGGCCCTGCCCGCGCTCGGCGGCGGCGCGGGCGTCCTTGTGCAGGCGCAGGGCCTGGTTGAAGGCGAACCTCGCCGCTCCGACGTGCTGGGACAGCACGTATTCCTGCTCGACCGACGGGTCGAGACAGAACCGGAACGACGTGTGCCTGGGCATGCGGATCATCCTGCCACCAGCCACTGACAAACGCCCGTGAACCGCACTTCAACTATTAATGGATCCGGACGTCAGTTCGACCTTCCTGACAACTCTCCAGCTCACCAGCCTGCTCCCGGATTCCCACGAGCTCCGAAACACGGCCTAGTCTCACGTCCATGAGCGACGCCTACCCGCGACCCCAGTCCACCGAGCAGCGCACCCCCGAAGCGATCCCGCTCGGCACCGCGCCGCGGCCCGCCGACGCCGCCGACCTCGTCGCCCGCGTCCGCGTGGCGCTCGCGGAAGCGCTGGGCGGCCGGGCGGTCGGGCTCGAGCGGGCGGGCATCCGCGCCGTCCTGGACGGCAGCGACGTCGCGTCCGCGGACATCGACCTGACGGGCGTCGTCGTCCGCGCCGACGGCGCCCCCGGACCGGCGGGGGCGCCGGGCGTCGGCGACGCCGCGCAGCAGTGGCGCCCCGAGGTGGTCCGGCGCGAGCCCGGCACGCTGCGCCGGCTCCGGGTGGACGCCCACCGGCTCGTCGCCGTGGACCTGCCGGTCGACATCACCGCCGAGGTCGAGGGGCTGCGGTTCGACTGGGTGGAGGGCGCGGACGGCCGTGTCGGCATCCAGCCGGTGGAGCCGAGCGAGGCGCACCCGGTAGCAGGTCACGCGCGCGTCGCCGTCGACAAGGCGGGCCTGGTCGCGACGGCCCGCGGGCTGCTCACGGTGGTGCTGCTGCAGCAGGGCGTCACGCTGACCGGGCTGGACGTCGACCTGGTGTCGCGCGGCCCGCGCGCGGCGGCGCTCCGGGTCGACGCCGCGGTCAAGAAGGGCATGTTCCTCTCGGCCCGGGTGCAGGCCACCGCGTCGGTCAGCATCGACGAGAACATGGTGCTCGCGGTCCGCGACGTGCAGCTCGCGAGCGGCAACCCGATAGTGGCCGCGCTGCTCGGCACGATCAGGGGCCGGGTGGAGGCCGCCACGAGCCGGGACATCGACCTCGCCGAGCAGCTGCCCGACGGCGTCCGGCTGGCCGACGTGCGCCTCGACGTCGGACAGGAGCTCGTGGTGAGCGCCAGGCTGGCCTGACGTCGTCATGGACACCACCACCGGTGCGCGCGGCGGGTACGCCAAGGGCCGCGCGACCCAGCAGGAGATCATCCGCACGGCGATCCTCGTGTTCGCCGACGTCGGCTACCACGGCGCCTCGCTGCGGGACATCGCCGCGCGCGCGGGCATGTCCCACCCCGGGCTGCTGCACCACTTCCCGAACAAGGCAGCCCTGCTGGAAGCGGTGCTGGAGTACCGCGACGCGGTGGACCAGGAGGCCGTCCGGGAGGACCTGGCGCGGGGCGCCGACGAGTTCGACGCCCTGGTCCGTGTCGTGGAGCGCAACCGGCTGCGCCGTCCGCTCGTGGAGCTGTTCGCGGGCCTGTCCACCGAGGCGACGTCACCGGACCATCCCGCCCACGCCTTCTTCCAGCGGCGCTACACCCGGCTGGTCGCCGACCAGGCGGCCCACCTCCGGGAGCGGGCCGCGCGCGGCGGTCTCGCGCCCGGCGTCGACCCGGAGCAGGCGGCGCGCACGGTGGTGGCCCTCATGGACGGGCTGCAGGTCCAGTGGCTGCTGTCCCTGGAAGGCCCGGCCGCCGATCGAGTAGACATGGCCGCAGACCTGAAGGCCTACCTGACCCTGATCCTCCGCTAGGCCAACGGTCAGGCGTTGGCCTCCGTCAGGAGGGTCGCCAGCGCGGCGCGGTCCAGGCCGGCCAGGCCGAAGTCGGCGACGACGGCGAGCGGCATGTCGCCGACCATGGCGAGCAGGTCGTCGCCGACGGCGCCGCCGTGCACCAGGGCGTCGACCCTGGCGCCGACGACCGGGTGGTCGATCGCCTCGGCCACCGTGGACAGGGGCCCGAGCGGCAGGCGGACGTCGTCGCCGTCGACCACGACCGTGGCCGAGCCCCGCAGGTCGCGCGACGACGCGCCGGCCGACACCACGAACTCGCCACCCTCCAGGACCCAGCGGCGCAGCACCGGGTGCCAGTAGGACAGGTCGCGCGCCGTGAGGTCGAGCGTGACCTCGCGGGACTCGCCCGGGGCGAGGTGGATCTTGGCGAACGCCTTGAGCTCGCGTTCGGGGCGCTGCACCTGCGACACCGGGTCGCCGACGTACACCTGCACGACCTCCGCACCGGCGCGGTCGCCGGTGTTGGTGACGGTGGCCCGCACGCGGACCCGCGCTGCGCCGTCGGTGCCGCCGCCGGAGCCGCTGGTGTCGGCGCCGCCGCCGTCGGTGCTGAGCACCTCGGCCGCGACGCCGTCGTAGGCGAACGTCGTGTACGACAGGCCGTGCCCGAACGGGTAGGCGACGTCGAGCTCCCGCGCGTCGTACCAGCGGTAGCCCACCAGGACGCCCTCGCCGTACCGGACGTGCCCCAGCTCGCCGGGGAAGTTGCCGTAGGACGGGTTGTCGACCAGGCGCAGGGGCAGCGTCTCGGCCAGGCGCCCGGCCGGGTTCACCGCGCCGAGCAGCACGTCGACGACGCCGGAGCCGCCCGCCTGCCCGCCGAGCCAGCCCTCGACGACCGCCGGGGCGAGGTCCTGCCAGGGCGCCACGGAGACGGCCGAGCCGTTCGCCAGCACCACCACGACGCGGGGGTTGACGGCGGCGACCGCCTCCAGAAGCGCGACCTGCTGCGCCGGGAGGTCCAGGTGCGTGCGGTCGAAGCCCTCGGACTCGTAGGAGGCGGGCAGCCCCAGGAAGACGAGCACCGTGCCGGCCGTGCGGGCCAGCTCGACGGCCTCGGCACGGAGGGCGTCGTCGTCCGTGCCCGAACCCCGGTCCGCGCCGTCTACCGTGTATCCGGCGGCGAACGGCACCTCCGCACCCGTCGCGGTGCGCAGGGCGGTCAGTGCGTCGTCGAGCCGTGTGGGGTTGACCTGGGAGGAGCCGGCCCCCTGGTAGCGCGGCGTGCGGGCGAGCTCGCCGACGACGGCGACGCCGTCCCCCGACGCGAGCGGCAGCAGCGGCCCGCCACCCCGCCCGTCGACCGGTGTGTTCTTCAGCAGCACGACGCCGGCCGCCGCGGTCTCCCGCGCCAGCGCATGGTGCGCCTCGGCGTCGTAGGTCCCCGGAGCGTCCAGCGCGGGCAGGGAGCGCGCGACCAGCCGCAGCACCCGCCGCGCCGCGACGTCGACCACGGCTTCGTCGAGCTCGCCCGCGCGGACCGCGGCGACCACCTCGGCGTCGGTGCGCCCGCCCGAGGCCGGCATCTCCAGGTCGAGCCCCGCCGCGACGGCGGCGACCCGGTCGCGGACCGCGCCCCAGTCGGACATCACGAGACCCGTGAAGCCCCACTCGTCACGCAGCACCTCGGTCAGGAGCCAGTGGTTCTGCGACGCGTACACGTCGTTGATCTTGTTGTAGGAGCACATCACGGTCCACGGCTGTGCCCGCTCGACGACGCGCTCGAACCCCGCGAGGTAGATCTCGCGCAGGGTGCGCTCGTCGACGTCGGCCGAGACGCGCATGCGGTCGGCCTCCTGGTTGTTCGCCGCGAAGTGCTTCAGCGACGTGCCGACGCCCTGCGACTGGATGCCGGCCACGAGCGCGGCGCCGAGCTCGCCGGCGATCACCGGGTCCTCGGAGAGGTACTCGAAGTTGCGCCCGTTCAGCGGCGACCGCTTGATGTTGATGCCCGGCCCGAGCAGCACGGCGACGTCGTTGGCGCGGGTCTCCCGGCCGAGTGCCTCGCCGACGCGGCGCAGCAGCGCGGGGTCCCAGGTCGAACCGAGCGTGGCCGCGGTGGGGAAGCAGGTGGCGGGCACGGAGTTGCCGAGGCCGATGTGGTCGGGGGAGTCCGCCTGCTTGCGCAGGCCGTGCGGGCCGTCGGTGACCATCACACCGGGCACGGCGCCGCCGCCGTCCCGGTCGATCGGCTGCGTGGTCCAGAAGTCCAGACCCGAGAGCAGCGACGCCTTCTCCTCGAGCGTGAGTCCGGCCAGCACGTGCTCGACGTCGAGCACGCGACCCTGGGCGGTCGGCTCCTCGACGGATTCCTCGACGGACATGCTGCACTCCTTGGTTGTCGCGACCCTCGCGGCGCAAACCTACCAGGTGGTAGTAATTGGGCCGTCGGCGCGAAAACTGAGGTTCAACTTGAACGTGAAGGTTGACGAACTCTCAACCTCGACCCGAACCTCAGCGCACCGCCGCGGGCATTCAGGTCCGCGACGCCAGGGGCGGGCCGAGGACGATGCCCCGGCCGGCGTAGAAGCGGTCCAGGTCGGACCAGCGGACGTGGGTGTACTCCTGCGACTTCCCAGGAAGCCCGGACGGGTCGTGGATCACGACGTGCTCCTCGTCGGCGCCGACGGCGAGCACCAGGTGCCCACCCCGGCGGGGCGGAGCCGGGTCGAGCGCGCGGATGGTCCGGTAGACCGACAGCATCACCAGGTCCCCGGCGGCGACGTGCTTGGTGATCTGGTCCATCGGAAGGTCCGGGTAGACGTCGGCGCCGAGGCCCCACCGAGCCCGTACGTACGCGGCGAAGGGGGCGTAGATGAGGCCGTCGAGACCACCGTCCTCGCGGTGGACGTAAGCGCCGACCTCGACGCAGTCGGCGGCGAGCCGCATCGGATCCGGGACGTCCAGGTGCCAGTACCCCAGGGCCATGCGCAGGCACGCCACGCCGCACAGTTGATCGGCCCACCACTCGTACTCCTCGGGGGTGCTCGCCCCGTACTCGGCCCATCGTGGATCGTCGGCGGCACGCATGGTGCCGCCGACGATCGCGGGCACGAGCTCGGGGGAGGCCCACTGCGAGTAGTACGGGACCTGGTGTCGGACGGCGGGTGAGGTGGTGTCGGTCACGGGCACCATTCTCGCGTGTCAGACGCTCAGGTCACCCCGGTGACCTGAGCGTCTGACACGAGCCGGTCGCGGGATCAGTACGGGTAGTTCACATAGGCACGGTCCAGCGCCTCCGGGATGCGGAAGTAGTTCGCCGCGAGCCCCGCCGGGTCGGTCGCGAGGGCACCACGGCCCGGGCCGTCGTCGCGGTCGTCCCAGCCCCACGGCGCGTTCGCGGAGTTCTGCGAGCAGGAGATGCCGCCGTCGCCGCAGCTTCCGCCGCCGTCGCCCGCGAACGTGCCGTGGCTCGCGAACAGCGATGTGTTGGCGCGCTGCGACCAGAGCCCGCCGGGCGCGTGCACGTCCACCAGGCGGTAGGAGACGTCGCGGTCGTCCGGGTGCTCGGGCACCTCGGCGCGGCCCGCCGGGTAGTAGATGACGCCGTCGCCCCGGATGTCGTAGCCCGGGCGGGCCTTGAGACCGTGTCCCTTGGCCTCCTGGGCGGTGACGGGATGGGCCAGCCCGTCGTGCGGGCTGGTCGCCGTCTGCAGGGTGCCGTCGATGCTCTCGGCGCCGGCGCCCCACGTGCTGCCCGCCGGCGTGTACGAGAAGAAGTCGGTGTGCGCGACGGTGACGGCCGCGCGCAGGACGCCGTACGTCGAGCCGTCCTTCTGGACGGCGACCATGACGCCCTCGGCGTCGTTCTCGTGCTCCGTGTCGAAGATCGAGTCGGACCAGTCCCGCGGGTGAAAGAACATGTAGGTGACGAACCAGTGGGTGCCCGTCTCCAGCACGGAGTAGTAGGCGGTCGCGGCCAGGGAGTGGTTGCCGGTGTTCTCCCAGTTGTTGCGGGCGTCGAGGTCGCCGTCGAAGTCGTAGGCCGCGATGTAGTCCGACCGGCCGCCCAGCGCGTTGGTGCCGGTCTGGTCGACGTCCTGGTAGTGGATGGGCGCCCAGCGCTGCGCCAGGTCGGCGCTGCCGGCCGCGGAGAGCTCCGCGGGCACCGGCGTGGTCGCCGTCGTACCGGCCGCCGCGGATCCCGCGGCCGTGACGCCCAGGGCGACCACGGCCGCCGTCGTACCCATCACGAGCTTCGGTGTTCGTGCAGTTCCAGGCA
Organism: Promicromonospora sp. CA-289599; assembly: GCF_050936155.1. Lineage (NCBI taxonomy): Bacteria > Bacillati > Actinomycetota > Actinomycetes > Micrococcales > Promicromonosporaceae > Promicromonospora > Promicromonospora sp. CA-289599. Next base: position 5,917,889 of record NZ_JBNJNI010000001.1, on the reverse strand, counting down.
TGTTCTCCCTCGTCCCGATCGGCAGGTGACCATCGTCCCGGGAAGACTTCACCCGCGGCATTACCGACGAGCGAAGAGCGCATGGCAGATGGATGACGACTTGTCAGGCGAAGGGCGGTTGCCCGACTTTTCGGTACAGAGCGCCGCGTATGCGATACGTTTCGATCGACGACGACGTACCGTGCGCCTCTGGCGCGTCGAGAACCGAGAACCATGACAGTCACGACGACCCTGGCCGAACGCCTGACCGACCTGGCCGACCTGACGCCGCTGACCGAGACCACCAGGAGCCCCGACCCGGCCGCGGTGTACGAGCGGCTGCGTGCCAGATGGGGCAACGTTGCCCCAGTGCTCCTGGAGGGTGACGTGCGGGCCTGGCTCGTGCTGGGACACCGGGAGCTGGCCACGCTGCTGCGCAACGAGAGCCTGTACTCGCGCGACTCCCGCAACTGGAGCCTGGTCGCGGCCGGCGGCCTGGACCCGAGCAGCGGCGTCGGCGCGGTCCTCGCCCCGCGGGACAGCGTCTACTACGTCGACGGCACGCGGCACCGGCACCTGCGCCGTCTTGTCGACGACGCGTTCGAGGGGTTCGACGAGCGCCGCCTCGCCGTGACCGTCCGGCAGTGGTGCGAGAGCACGCTGGACCGGGTGGCGGCCAAGGGCGAGGCCGACCTGGTCAGCGAGTACGCGTGGGCCGTGCCGCTGCTGGCGATGTCCACGATGTTCGGGCTCGGCCCGGAGGAGGCGCGGGCGATGCTGGGCCACGCGCGCCGGATCTTCCGGGCCAGGGGCGCGGAGGGTGCCGAGGCGCTCACCGCGCAGAAGCGCCTGGTCGTGGACCTGGTCGCCCGGCGCCGGACGCAGCCGTCGGACGACATGACCTCGGCGATCCTGCACCACCCGAGCCGCCCCACCGACGAGGACGTGCAGAGCGCGGTCTCCACGATGCTCGTCCTGGGCAGCGAGTTCGAGGTCGCGTGGATCACGCAGGCGCTCCGGATGCGGCTGACGGACCCGCGGTTCGACGGGCGGTCGGGCGGCATGCTGTCGGCGTCGGACACGCTGGAGGCCGTGCTCGGCTCCATCCCGCCCGCCAGCAACACCGGGCCGCGCTACGCGATGGCGGACACGATGCTGGGCGGTCGCAGGATCGCGGCGGGCGACGCCCTCGTGCCGGGCATCCTCGGCGCGAGCGCGGAGTCACGAGGAGCGTCGGGGGACGACCTCTGGCTCGAGCCCGGCAACCTCGCCTACCTCACCTGGGGCGCGGGCCCGCACGCCTGTCCCGTGCGGCGCCCGGCCAGGGTGATCGCGCAGGTGGCGGTCGAGGTGGCGCTCCGCCGGCTCGGCGGGGTGGTGCTCACGGTCCCCGCCGACTCGCTGCCCGTCACGGGAACCCTGTGGTCGTCCATGCCGTGGCAGCTCCCGGTGCGGTTCGAGGCGCGCCGCTAGCGCTTGGGCTGCGGGCGGCCACGTGCCGGGAGAGAGCTCCGGGTTCATGGCGCGCATCGGACATGAGGTACATTCCGCCTAAAAGCCGTGTTGCGCGATCTGTCGCGCCCGAAACCCCCGGGGAGCCATGACAGTCACGACGACCACCCAGTCGGAGCGCCTGATCGACCTGGACGACCTGACGCCACTCATCGAGACCACCACCAGCGCCGATCCCGCGCAGGTCTACGAGCGGCTGCGCGCACGGTGGGGCAACGTCGCCCCCGTGCTGCTGGAGCCCGGCGTGCCGGCCTGGCTGGTGCTCGGGCACCGCGAGCTGGTCACCGTGCTGCGCAACGAGAGCCTCTTCGCGCGGGACTCGCGCAACTGGAGCCTGCTCGTCGACGGCACGGTCCGCCCGGACCGCGGCGTCGGCGGCGTCCTCGCCCCGCGCGACGGGATCTACTACGTGGACGGCGTGCGGCACCGCCACCTGCGCCGCCTCGTCGACGACGCGTTCGAGAGCATCGACGAGCACCGGCTCGCGACGATCGTCGAGCAGTGGTGCGGGATCGCGCTGGACCGGCTGCTGGCCAAGGGCGAGGGCGACCTCGTCGGCGACTACGCGCGCGCCGTCCCCATCCTGGTGATGTCCACCATCTTCGGCCTCGACGCCCCGCAGTCCCGCGACATGCTCCGCCACGCCCAGCGGGTGTTCCAGGCCGAGGGCGCGGCGGGCCGCGAGTCGCTCAACGCGCAGCGGGCCCTGATCGCCGACCTGATCGCCAGCCGCCGCGCGGAACCGTCGGACGACCTGACCTCCGCGATCCTGAACCACCCCAGCGCACCCACCGACCTGGACGCGCAGAGCGCTGTCTCCGCGACCCTGATCCTCGGCAGCGAGTTCGAGGTCGCGTGGATCACCCAGGCCCTGCGCATGCGGCTCACCGACCCGCGGTTCGACGGGCGCTCCGGCGGGCGGCTGTCCGCGCCCGACACCCTGACCGCCGTGCTCGGCTCGGCCCCGCCCGCACCCAACGCCGCACCCCGCTTCGCGCTCGCGGACACGACGCTCGGCGGCCGGAAGATCCTCGCCGGCGACGCGGTGGTGCCCGGCATCCTCGGCGCGAGCGCCGAGTCGCGCGCCAGCGGCGACGACATCTGGATGGAGTCGGGCAACCTCTCCTACCTCACGTGGGGCGCCGGCCCGCACGCCTGCCCCGCCCGCCGGCCCGCCACGGTGATCGCGCAGGTGGCGGTGGGGGCCGCGCTGCGCCGCCTCGGCGGCATCACGCTGACGGTCCCGCCCGAGGAGCTGCGCGCCACCGGGACGCTGTGGTCGTCGGTGCCCCGGGAGCTCCCGGTCCGCTTCGAGGAGCAGCGCCCGGCGCGGTGACGGCCCAGAGCCGTAGGCTTCCCGGGTGCACCTGACCCGGCCCGACCTCGCGCGGATCCTCGACCGTTCGGCTGCCGAGCGGCCCACCGCCGAGCTCGGCTGGCTCGACGCGCCACCCGCGCGCGCCCGCGTGCTGCGCGAACGGGTGGTGCTCGGCCCGGACGTGACGCCGGCCGCCACAGCCGACGCGCTCTTCGGCTGACAGATCCACCGCGGCGCCGGACTCGTCATCGTCCCGAGCGGGCCGGCCGCCGTCGGCGTCACAGTGGTGCAGGCTGTACGGGCTGGGCCGCTCTGGTTCGCCGCGCCGTGCCGGGTGATCGACGTCGTCCGGACGCCCGACGAGACCGGCTTCACCTACGCGACGCTGCCCCGTCACCCGGAGACGGGTGTCGAGTCGTTCCGCGTGCTGCGCGACGGCGACCGGTTCGTCTTCGAGATCCACGCGGTGGCCCGGCACGACTTCTGGGGCTCCCGGATCCTGCCGCGCGTCGCCCACCGTGTCCAGGACCGGGTGACGCGCGGCTACCTGAGCGCCGCCGGGCTCAGCGCGGGAACTCGGCCAGGAACTCCCTGACCAGCGCCGTCACCTCGGCCGGGCGTTCGAGGTTCGGCAGGTGGCCGGCCCAGCCGAGCTGGGTGTGCTTCGCGCCGGGGATGCGGCCGGCGAGATGGTTCGCGACGGCGCGGAAGTGGTCGAGGTCCTGGCCGCCCGAGACGACGAGGGTGTGGGCGGTGATCGCCTCCAGGTCGATGTCCGGGCCGGCCTCCTGGTGGATGTCGTCACCGGCGCCGAGCTGAACCTGGAACGCGTGCCGCTGCATGGTGCGCACCAGGCCGCGGGCGACGTCGTCGGCGTCGGGTCCGAGCCAGGTGGCGACGTTCAGCTCGGTGGCGCCGTCGACGTCGCCAGCCTCGAGCAGAGCGTCCTCGCGCCGCCCGAACCGCTGCAGGGAGCGGGTCGCGGGCAGGGCGAAGGCCGAGTTCAGCAGGACCAGGTGGGACACGAGGTCCGGCCACTCGGAGGCCAGCTGGAGCGCCACGTTCCCGCCCGCCGACGCCCCGACGATCGCCACCGGACGCTCGCCGAGCGAGCCGAGCAGGGCCCGCACGTCGCCCGCGTTGTCGAACGGCTCGCTGGTCAGCGGCGTGTCACCGTAGCCGCGCAGGTCGCACCGGATCACGCGGTGGTGCTCGGCGAGCGGGGCCTGCTGCGGGCCCCACATCCGGGAGTCGGCGACACCTGCGTGCAGGAGCAGGACGGCAGGGCCGGAGCCCGTGACGTCGTGGCTGAGGATCATCCGCCGACCGTAACGGCGGCGGTGCGGAACTGGCCAACGCATTCGATGGACTCCGGTGCGGGCGACGAGTAGGATCGAACACATGTACGAATCAACAGAAGGTCAGGCACCCGGCCGGCCAGGCGCGCAGGCGGTGGGCTCGCCGGTCGACGGGGCGTTCGCCGAACTGCTCGACGAGCTGTTCACGGGCCCGCGGTTCACGTACCCGCCGGTCCGGGAGTCGCCCACGTACTACGGGGGTCACGGCCGTCGTCGGCACCGGCGCTTCGTGCTGCGCGCCGGTACCGATCTCGACGATCCGCGTTGAGCTGATCAGTGCTGAGCTACAGCACCACTGCGAGCACCGCGGCCACCAGGGCCAGGGCGATGCCCACCCAGGCGAACGTGGTCGCGGTAGCCGCCTTCTTGGTGGCAGCGTCGGCCGCCTCACGGGCAGCGTGCGCCGACGTCGTGGCGGCGTCCGCGGCGGCCTGAGCCGCCGAGGCGACAGCGCGCGCCGAGTCGAGGTCCGTGCGCAGCGCGCCGGTCGTCGAGGTGAGCTCGTCGATCCGCTCCCGCAGCCGCGCGGCCTCCTCGCGGGCGGTGCCGGCGGACTGCTCGATCGCGGTGGCCAGCTCGCCCGCCGTGGTCTCGCGCGCCTGCTCGATCGCCTGGGCGAGCGCCTGCTCGTGGGCCTTCGCCTGTGCGACGCTCTCCTTGGCGATGAGCTCACGCAGGTCGGTGGCCTGTTCCTTGAGGTTGACGGTCAGCTCGGCGCGGACCTCCTCCGGGGTCAGGGGCTTGTCCGGCTTGGCGAGGTAGGCGTCCGCCCAGGTGCGGCGTGACCTGCTCGGCCGGCCGGACTGCGCGCCGTCGTCCGCGGCAGGCTCCTTCTCCTCGTCGCTGAGGCGATCGAGAGCCTCGGCCGCCGCCTTGACCGCCGGTGGGGTCTCGACCGGCACCTTGGCGCCCTTGGCCGCCTTGGGCCCCGCGGCGGCCGCCACGGGTGCGGAGTAGTCCGCGTCCTCGCTGTCGTTCGACGCGGACTCGGGAATCTTGATGGGCTTGGTCAACAGTGCCCGGAGGCGGTCCATCCGCTCGGCTTTCTCGCCGCCCTCGCTCGGAGGCGCGTCGCTGTCGCTGCTCATGGCCAAAAGGTACTGCTCTGCCCGTTCTAGGTCGACTATCTCGGTGGGCGCGGCGTGCTGCCGGTAGTCGCTTCACCCTGTTTAGGCGGTGCTGGACAGGATTGGCCTTCAGGGGTCATCTGAAACCCGACTGATGCTCCACAGGATCGCGCGGGGCATCACGGGCGGCGACGGGCCGATGGCCGGGATCGTGTTCGTGCTGCCGGTCATTCTCGAACGAGATCCAAGGGCGTTCCTGAGGTCACGGTCGCCGCGCGCGGGTACTCCAAGGTCAGCTGCGACAGCCCTTGGAGATCTCGAAGGTGGCAATATCGGTCAGGTTGACGTCATAGGTCGTGCGATCTGTCTCGATGCGGAGTACCTCACCGCCCGCGCCCGTGAGGGTTCCGCACAGGACAGTCGCGGGTTTGCCCTTGAGGATGACTTCGACCGACGGGTCCTCCGTGCCCGCGGCGGGGGCCAGCCACCAGATGAAGATGCCTGCGAGCAGTGTGGCGAGACCGATGGCGACGAGACTTCGGGCGTCCTTCAGCCGGTCGCTGGAGGCCTCCGCGACCGCGACCTCGTGCGCTGCGATCGACCCGTACCGCTCCAGGACGTCCTTGAGCTTGCGCAGCGTGACTGGCGGTGCAGCCGCGTGTTGTGCGTGCCAGAGCCCTCGAAGGATGAGCCCCACGGCCAGGACGAACAGGGTCGCGACTACGTAGCCCCAGACGCCTGCAAACTTCGCGACGGATTCGGGTCCTCTGAACAGCATCGCACCGAGGACTACTGTGACGAGGCCGGCTAGGCCGTTGCGCCACTTTTCTGCCGTGTCGGTGGTCCGAGTGAGGCTGGCGGCAACCTTCGCGTCCCAGTCATGACGATGTTTGACCTCGGCGGGGCTCGGCCCCTTTGCCGGACGGCGCAATCGAGCCGGACGCGGCGCCGGCGTGGCACTCATCCGGCGGAGTTTTCGTCGATCTCGATGACGTACGTGATGCCGCAGCCATGCGGCCGCTCGGCGGGCCGGCCGTCGTGCGGCTCAGTGCACTCGCATGACACCACGATCCGGCGCCATGACCCCGCGTCCGGATGCATGTCCCGATCGGTACCCTGGTCGCCGAGCACATCGCCGTTGGCCAGCGCCGCGGCCAGGACCTGGTCTGCGGTGAACGGATCACCGCACCGGGGGCACAGTCCCGAGACCTGGACGACAGGAACCTCTTGGGTGCCGGTGAAGGTGACGACGAGCTTCTGAGCCTCGATCAAGTCGTAAGCGTTGTCCGTCCACCGCAAGCCCATGGTGTCGGCAGTCTCGTAGGGCAGCATGGCCATGAGAGTTCCCTTTCGTTCAGGCGCCGACGACGAGCAGGGGCGCCCATGCGGCGGCGGGACGGTTCTCGAACCGGCCTCGGCGTAGCCATCTACGGACCATCTCGTGGACAGCCTCTGGCGCCGGGCGGCTCCGCAGCTCGGCAAGGACAAAGTTGACGTACTCGGCCGACTGGTCTCGTAGAAGTTCGGACGTCGTTGCCAGGACATGACGCGAGCCTCGGACGAGGGCCATCACCGGCAGGGTGAGTGGGTCTCCTCCGCCTGCGTCGGGAACGACAGCGCCGAAGCACGCGATCATCGCCAAGAGCCGGGCAGGGGTCGCGTCCTGCAGGTCGCGCGGGGTCACCCGGACCTCGTCGTCAAGCGCCAGATAATGGACGTCTGTCGCATGGATTCGGCCGTGTGTCACGGTTACCACCAGATCTGTGGTCCCGGAGAGCAGGCAGACACGGGCCGTGGCCGCGTCCGGGAGGGGCGTGAACGACGCTCCGTCCGCCCAGTGGCTGGCGACATCAGGCGCTCGCCACCAGGCGCCATGCCGGGGGAGATCTGGCCGGGGGGTCTTGCGTGCGTAGGCGAGGGCGGTCAGCGACGGCGCCACGGTGAACGGCCAGCGCGCGCCGAAGCGTGAACCGTCCGCCAGAGGGACGGCGCTCCACGGGACGGCCCAGGTCTCGCCGGACGGAACCAGGGAGATTCGTCGCCCGTCGGCCGGCAGGACGTCGGCGAGACCATGTGCGAACAGCTCACCCAGCGGTGCCAGGCTCTCGAGCTCTGCCTTGGGGTCGAGGCCCCGTGCATGCAGGTCCCGGATCAGAGCTGCGGCTTCTGCGCTGATCGGGTGGTCGCCCAGTGTGATCGTCGACGATCCGGAGAAGACGGCCCACGCGATGTGGTCGGTCCTCGGCAGCAGCGAGACCGTGACTATCGTGTCGCCGTCGGCGAGCTCGAGCGAATCGATGAGGTCCTGTCCGTGGTTCGGGTCGAACGGCGAGTAGATCCTTGCGACGATGTCGTCGAACCGGTCTTCGTCACGCGGGTCTCCTAGGTCGACGGCGACCGCGGCCAGCAGGGCCGTGTGCTTGCGAGCTGCGATCACGTCGGCGCGCAGGAGTGTGTCGTCGGTCGTGCCCTCCTCCAGGATGCCGGCGAGCCGCCGCCCGGAGAGGGACTCGAACGCGGCGACGAAGGCCGGTGCCGAGTCGGCGTTCGTCGCGGTCTGCAAGGCTTTGCCGTAGAGCTGCCCCTGACGGTTCGCGTAGTCGGACTGGGAACGGTGCCCTAGCTGCCCGGCGCGTCCGGTCTCGATCATCCGAAGGGCGTCGAGCCGGTGGCCGAGGGCGGCCTGGACGTCGTCCAACTGCTCCAAGCAGTCCGCGATACCCGACTCCGCAGTGGCAGCCATCCACAGGTTGGCAGCGGCCACATAGCCGTCACGGGCCGCTGTGAAAGCGGTAAGACCTTCCTCGGGGGCGCCGGTCCAACGAAGGAGCTTGCCCAAGTTGTATGAAGGATTCGCCCGCTCGAGCGGGGAATCTTGAGGCGCAGCCTCGGCTGCGTCACGGAACCAGCGCTCGGCCTCGTCGAACCGCTCCGCGTTCAGCGCCGCCGACCCGACTGCGTCCAGGATCTTGGCGAGCTGGACCGGTCGCTCCAGATTTCGCGCCTCATCGGCCGCGATGGTGAGTTGGTCGATCGCCTCATCGTCTCGGCCTTGCATCCGCAGCAGTTCGCCGAACTCAAGCCGTGCGTTAAGGAGCCCCTCGCGCGAGTTGATTCGTTCCATGAGCGCCATCGCGCCCATGATGCTTGCGGCCGCCTCGGGGTCGTGCAGGTCGCGTTGGCGAAGCGCCGTGCTGAGCCCGATGGCCGCGTTTGCCTCGTCGAGCTGCCATCCGCGCTCATGGGCCGTGCGTGCCGCCTCGTGGAAGGTCGTCACGGCTTCGTCCAGGCCTCCGTCGCTCAGCTGGATGTGGCCGACGAAGATCAAGGCTCGGACCTTGGCATGGGCATACCCGGCGGACCGAGCCAAGTCGATCGCCTCGGCGAACACCTCGGCCGCCGGCCGGAGTTTGCCTGCCGCGGCCAGTGCGCCCGCCTGACCGACGCGTGCTTCCACCGCCGCGGCTGGGAAGTCACCAGGTCGCTGGAGGAGAGCGAGCCTCTCGAAGTGTTGATGGGCGTCGTCGAGTTGATGAGCCCTCAGGGCGACGTCTGCGAGGTTGTACTCGCGCACCTGTTCGTACCAGAGGTCAAAGGGCATGCGGAACGATCCCGCGTTCTCCGGAAGCGAGACCGCGTCCTTGATGACGAAGTACCGCTGTCGAAGCGCGAGAGCTTCGGGGGCGTGTACGTCGTCAAGAAGCCGAGTGGCGTCCTCCGACGGCAACATGCACCACGCGGCATGGATCGTGCGGCTGAGCGCCTCATTGGGCATCTCCGACAACATGGGTCCTCTCTACGTGACCGGTTCCGAGTGTGACGACGCCTCGAACTGTTTGTCGATGTGCGATAGGCATATGCCGGATGCCCATGGGGTCGTCCGGGCACTCGTACCCGCCGACTTGAGCGACGGGATCTGTTCAGTCCTGGGAGTAGGTCAGTTCGGAGCGCACGGTGGCGCCGTGCTCGCGATGCAGCCGACGTAGTTCCCAGATCGCGATGAGGACGCCGATCAGCGGCACCGGTACGGTCAACAGGTACCAGCCGAGCTCGCCGCCGCCAGAGAACGTGAAGTAGGTCGCCGCGAGGTCGCCGGACTCGGTGAGGCCGAGATCGAAGATCTCGAAACCGAGGAGGCCGAAGGCAAGGTAGGTGCCGAAGACGCCGATGGCGATGAGCGCGCGCATCGTCGGGTGCCCGTCGATGGCGCGGAAGTAGTTGGTGGCGATCGATCCGGAACCCGAGAGCACGATCCAGCCCATATAGAAGAGCAGACCGATCAACGCCCCCTGCAGCACGCAGGCCGCTATCCCCAGCGGCAGCAGTGCCAGGCCGGCCAGGACCTTCAGCGGCCACCACTCCTCGGGGAGGAAGAAGCTCGCGAAGGCAGCCACCGCGAGGGCGTCGACCAGCAGAAGCGGAAGAAGCACTCTCAACGGCGTCATGATCATCCAGCGCACCGGGGCGAACGCGATCTGGGCGCACTGGTACACCGCCCTTCGGTTCCCGGGCCGCGCTACGACGAGCAGGAAGACCGAGACGATCCACATCACGACGAGCACCAGGAGGAATGCGATCAGGCCATCGGCCATGGTCTCCAGCGGTCCCAGGACGGCCCAGTCCTCGACGGTGCGCTCGGCCGCGTCCCGGGGCAGGGCACTGAAGTACCACAGGGCGAGGAAGATCAGCATGCCGCCGGTGCCGCGCAACCCGGCGACGATCTCCATCGTTCGGTCCTTCTGCCCGCCGAAGAAGCTGTAGGTGGGCCGGACCATCTCGGTCCAGCCGTCCCGCGCCAGCTGGAATCCGACGCCCATGCCCTCGAACCAGGCTTTGACACCTTCGAACATGACAGGAACTCCTCGCACGGTTCGGATACCCAGGGACGGCGTCGCATCAGCGAGTGGCATCGAACGTTATTGAGCCGGTCGACCGGGCACAACGGAATCCGGGGTGAACCAGCGGGTGATCTGACGCGGCGAACGCTGGTGTCGACACAGGCCAGAAGAGCGGCGGCCCGCCCCGGCAGTGTTCCCAACGGTGAAGGTAGGCCGTTGCGTCGGGGTCGTCCTTCGGGACGACCGGGACCGATCGTCGAGCGCTCAGTGAATAGACGCTCTAGTGCTCCGCGTGGTTAGTTGTTTGACGGTTGGGTCTTTGGGATCATGAGGCATGGCGAATCGTCCTGCCCCGACGTTGAGCATCACCGCGGAAGATCATCAGGAGCTGGTGCGATGGACGCGGTCCTCGACGGTCGCGGCAGGTCTGGCGCAGCGGGCGCGGATCGTGCTGCTGGCTGGTGAGGGTCACTCGAACACGCAGACCGCGGTCCGGGTCGGGGTCTCGCGCCCGACGGTCATCGCATGGCGCGACCGGTATCTGCGCCACGGGCTGGACGGCCTGCTCGACGAGCCACGTTCAGGGCGCCCGCGCGTGGTCGACCGGGCCAAGGTCATCGCGACCACGCTGAACCCCCCGCCGAAGAAGTACGGGGTGACGCACTGGTCCACCCGGCTGATGGGCCGGCACCTGGGCATCGCCGACGCGACCGTCGCGGCGATCTGGCGCGAAGCGGGGATCCAGCCCTGGCGCGCCGAGTCGTTCCGGTTCTCCACCGACCCCGAGCTCGTCGCGAAAGTGAGCGACGTCGTCGGGCTCTACCTGAACCCGCCGCAGAACGCGATCGTTCTCTCGATCGACGAGAAGTCCCAGATCCAGGCCCTGGACCGCACCCAGCCCGTCCTGCCGACCCAGCCCCACCTGATCGAGCGGCGCTCCCACGACTACGTGCGGCACGGGACCACGACCCTGTTCGCCGCGCTGGAGATCGCGACCGGCAAGGTCACCGCCGCGTGCAAACCCCGCCACCGCCGCCAGGAGTTCCTCGCGTTCCTGCGTCAGGTCGCCCGCGCCTACCCCGACCAGGAGCTGCATCTCGTCATGGACAACTACGCAGCCCACAAGACCGCAGAAGTACGGGCCTGGCTGGAGGCCAACGCGCGGATCGTCGTGCACTTCACGCCGACCCACGCCTCCTGGATGAACCTGGTGGAGGTCTGGTTCTCGATTATCGAACGCCAGGCCATCCACCGCGGCACCTACCGCTCGGTCAAGGACCTCAACGCCAAGATCCGCCAGTTCATCACCGGGTGGAACGACCGCTGCCATCCGTTCGTCTGGACCAAGACCACCGACCAGATCCTCAAGAAAGCCAACCGTCAGACCACTTCAAACGCGGGGCACTTGTGTCCTGAATCAGGAATTCTGTTCCTAATTATATGCTGGGGTCATGACGCGTGCGGGGCGGCCGAAGGCTGAGCTGGTGTTGTCCGAGGACGAGCGGGCAGCGTTGGAGGGGTGGGTGCGGCGTCGTTCGACGCCGCAGTCGTGGGCGTTGCGGTGCCGGATCATCCTGGAGTGCGCGACGGGCGCGACGAACAAGGACGTCGCCGAGCGGCTCGGGTCGACGTCGCACGCGGTGGGGCGGTGGCGGGCGCGGTTCGTCGAGCACCGGATCGCGGGCCTGGGTGACATGCCGCGCTCGGGCGGGCCCCGGTCGGTGACCGACGAGCAGGTCGCCGCCCTGGTGACCAAGACCTTGGAGAGCACACCGAAGAACGCCACGCACTGGTCGACCCGGTCGATGGCCAAGGAGATCGGCATGTCGCAGTCGACGGTCTCGCGGGTCTGGCGGGCGTTCGGCCTGCAGCCCCACCGGGTGGAGGGGTTCAAGCTCTCGACCGACCCGTACTTCGTGGACAAGGTCCACGACGTCGTCGGGCTCTATCTCGACCCGCCCGAGCGGGCGCTGGTGTTCTGCGTGGACGAGAAGTCCCAGATCCAGGCGCTGGACCGCTCCCAGCCCGTGCTGCCGATGATGCCCGGGATCCCGCAGCGCGTGACGCACGACTACGTCCGGGCCGGCACCACAACCTTGTTCGCCGCCCTGGAGATCGCGTCCGGCAAGGTCATCGGGTCGCTGCACCGCCGTCACCGTGCCGAGGAGTTCAAGAAGTTCCTGATCATGCTGGACAAGCAGACGCCCGCTGACCTGGACGTGCATCTCGTGCTGGACAACTACGCGACCCACAAGACGCCCGCGATCCGGACCTGGCTGGTCGCCCATCCGCGGTTCCACCTGCACTTCACGCCGACCGGGTCGTCCTGGCTCAACCTCGTGGAGCGGTGGTTCGCCGAGCTGACCAACAAGCAGATCCGCCGCGGCGCGCACAAGTCCGTCCAGGCCCTGGAGAAAGACATCCGCGACTGGATCGCGACCTGGAACACCGACCCCAAGCCCTATGTCTGGACCAAGACCGCCGACGAGATCCTCGAACGACTCGCCGGATATTTGAACAGAATTCCTGACTCAGGACACTAGGACCTGTTCGGGATTATGGTCCTGAACTGCGAGTTGAACCGCCCCGGGTTCGTTGGAGAGTTCAGTTGTTGACGGTTTCCGGCTCTCCAGCCGGGGCTTGAGCGTAGTAGATGTCCTCGACGGCCGCGGGGGTGCGGTAGTCGAGGGTGGAGTGGACGCGGCGGTTGTTGAACCACTCGACCCACTCAGCAGTCGCGTACTCGACGTCGGTCAGCGTCTTCCAGGGCCCGAGATGGAACACGGTCGTGTCGATGCACTCGGCCTTGAACAGGCCCACGATCGTCTCCATCAGCGCGTTGTCATACGCATCCCCGACGCTGCCCACCGACGGCGTCAGGCCCTCCAGCGCGAGCCGTTCGACGTAGCGCACGCTGACGTACTGGGACCCGGCATCCGAGTGATGGATCACACCGGTCACGGGCCGGCCGTGGTGGGCACGGGTCCAGGTCCCCATCCGCAGCGCGTGCAGCACCAGATCGGTGTGCTTGGTCCGGGCGGCGTGCCACCCCACGATCCGCTGGGCGAACACGTCCACGACGAACGCGACGTAGACGAACCCGGCCCAGGTCCGCACGTAGGTGAAGTCCGCGATCCAGGTATGGTCCGGCCGCAGCGCGGTGAACTGCCGGTTCAGCAGATCACCAGCACGGTGGCCGTCCTTGCCCGGGATCGTGGTGCGGACCTTGCGCCGCCGGGTCGTGCCCCACCAGCCGTTGGAGGCCATGACGCGAGCGACCGTGCAGCGCGCGACCTGGACGCCTCGGGCGCGCAGCACCCGCCAGGTCTTGCGATACCCGTAGAGCGACTCGGGGGCCGCCACGACCTCACCAGCGGTGTTGGTGAGGGTCCGCAGCGCGCGGATCTGCTCGACCAGCACCGCATCGGACACCGTCCGCGCGGCGGGCCGGGCGAGGCGTTGGAGGTGGGCGTAATACGTGCTCGGGGCGATCGCGCAGCCGTGCTCCGTGAGCACCCTGCAGATCGGCTCGACCCTGAACCGTGCTTTGTGATCGGTGATGAACTCGCAGATCACCGACGTGGCGGGTCGAGCTCCCGCGCGAAGAAACTCGCTGCGGACTTCAAGATCTCATTGGCCCGCCGCAGCTCACGGTTCTCCCGCTCCAGCTCCTTGATCCGGGCCGACTCCGCGGTCGTGACGCCCGGCGCCCGGCCCGCATCGACGTCGGTCCGCTTGACCCACAACCGCAGGCTCTCGATACCGATGTCCAGCCGCTCGGCCACTGCCTTGACCGCCGCGTACTGCGACGGATACTCCGCCCGGTGCTCCAGCACCATGCGCACCGCACGGGCCTTCAACTCATCCGGGTAACGCTTCGAGGTCGACACGATCAGGATCCTCCCAAGGAAGGAACCCTCCACGAAACCCGGGGCGGTTCAGCCTGGTTGATGCTGTGCCGGTAGGCGAGGGTGACGAAGCGTTCGAGGCGTTGCTGGGCAGCCGCCAAGGTCCGCCTCCTTCTGGGGACTGTGGCCGCGACCTGGCCAAACGTGCGCCGATGCGGCACGCTCTGGGGCGTGGAGCTCCTCGATCTGAACTGGACGTCACTGACCGCGGAGACGAAGGTCGCCTTGGTTGCAGCCGGAATTGCCCTGCTGGTCGGATTTGCAGGGCCGTTTGTTAGCTGGTGGACGACGAGCCGCACCCTCAAAGCGCAGCGGAGGATGGCGGCGGATCAACTCGAAGCGCAGCGGAAATTAGCGGCAGATGAGCGAGTATGGGAAGAGCGTCGGAAAGTGGGGGCCGACCTTCTTGAATGGGCGGCAAGCCTGGAAGATCGTGTAAAAAAGGCGCATGATTTCTACGAAGATCTGATCATGCGGGGGCAGGATCCAGACATAGTCAGTTTTATCGAAGAGGCATGTATTTCACGTCAGCTTGAGATCCGAGTTCGGGCGTACTGCTCGGATGAAGTTAAGACTGCAGAAGAGGCATTCTCAGATGCGGCGCACGGGTACGCGACACTTTTCGAATTCGGCGAAGCGGGTCGAGCGCTTGACGGCGAACCCCCGAGTGATGAACTGAACGCCGCGATTGGTCAGGTCTGGGCTCGACAGGCAGAACTCGCCGAGAAGATTTCGAACGATATCGTGCTCGGCTCGGCTGGCCGCCCTTGACGTGTCGTAGTCACAGGATCGGCAGCCGGTAACGAGCAACTCATTCGAGGACAACTTGGTACAAGTGCACCGCTTCACACCTTTGGTGGATCATTACGGTGATGTAGGGATTGCACTGACTTGTCAGGTGCGCAGCATTTTTGTCGGTAAGCCGAGGAATAGACCAGCTCTGGAATTTCTGCTGCAGTAGAACGTGCATCAGAGTTGTTCTCTTCCTCGATTGTGTCCGGTTCTTCTCATGTGGTGGGGAGGATGGGCGCGATTCCAAGGTGCTCTTGGGCTTGGCGGCATAGTTCCTGTCCGAGAGGTGTGAGCGGCCCGACGGGAAGGGGCCGGGGGCGCCGTTGGATGAGCGATCCTCCGGTGGCGCGTTCCAGCGTGGCCAGCTGAGTGGTCAGGTTTGCCGAACTGCAGTCGTGGGCTCGGGCGGCCTGGTTGAGGCTGGGCTGGTGGGCGAGGGTCACGAAGCGTTCGAGTCGTTGCCGGGCGCCTAATCCGCGTAGCGCGTCACGCAGCGGTAGCGGGAATTGCGAGGGGTGGCGCCCGCCGGTTGCGTGCCGGTCGATGAAGTCGTGTGTGTCCAGCAACAGGCGCGCCAGCTCCAGACGGCTCTCGTAGACGACATGCCCGCCGGTGGTCGCCGACCAGTGCCAGCCCGAATAGTGCGCCTGCCCGTGCCGCCACCGTAACACCCGCCATGGCGCGGCCACGGCCAGGATGCTCGACGCAACGGTCCCGAGATCCGTGGTCGACTCCCTGCCGGAGCTGTCCTTGAAGCTGAGCGGACTGCCGGCACCCATAGCCGGGCCTTCCGTCGAGGCCCCACCTGCGCGGCGGGAACCGCCAACGTACCCAAAATGGGACAATCTCTCCGGCGAGCGCGCCGACAGCATTCCGGCTGTCGTCCTCGGCCAATGCGGCGCACCGCATGTTTCGCTGGACTAAGTTGTTGCGCTCATGGCCGACGCACGGCCTTGACCAGGGCGCTAGCGAACGGGCACTGTGATGCCACAAGGTCAGACATCTAACCATGGAGGCACTCGTGTCCCTGCGGACCAAGCGTTGGGCGACCGTGTTTCTCGTGGGTGTGGCGGTACTCGTTGGAGTGCTGATCTGGCTCAGCCTGGGCAACGGGTTGATGGAGTGCGAGATGAGTCGTTCGACGCAGGACGGTGTCGAGCGAGTGATGCCGGTCTGCGGATGAGCAGACCGGCACCACCCAGCACAGGGATTGCTGAACCCTACATGTCCTCGTCGTAGTTGGATGCCGTCATCGCACGGATCGCGAGGCCGTTGTCCTGGATCGACCAGTACTGCGCGCTCAGGACCGTGCGGCTGCACAGCCGGCCGTCGTTGTTCGCCCGGCAGTTGACGTACGGGCCCTCGATGGCCGAGATGATGCCGCCGACCTGTGCGTATGGGTTGCCATCGAGCGAGGTCGTGTGGACCGGGCCGCCACTGTCACCCTGACCAGCGCCTGCCTGCGTCGGGTTCACCGTCCGCACCATCGGCCCGACCTGCCCACGCGGCCAGTTGTAGTACACACCAGTCGAGGTGACCTCGTTGTTGCAGTTCGTGCCGCTGGGCGCGCCACCGAGGCACCAGTTCTCCCCGATGACCGCAACCCTGGACTGCGTGACGATGTACCGGCTCGCGTTCACGTGCGGACCCACGTAGACGTACGGGTAGTAGATCAGGTCGGGGTCATTGATCCCCGTCCAGCTGGGCAGGTTGACCATGAGCGCAACGTCTTGGTCGTGGCTGCGGTACATGTACGAGGAGGTCGCCCCGTAGAAGTACGACCGGTTGGAGTCCTGCGGGTCGGGCCAGGTTGCCCAGACGTCATCATTCTGGTCCGGCTGCCCGTCGATGCAGTGGTCCGCGAACATCATGCCGTAGTTGCGTGGCCGACTTGAGTGCGGGGCATCGATCATCACCGGCCATCCCGACGTGCACGCAGTGGTACCGGACTGATGGATGATGTTCGCCCCGCCCGCGTACGGGAAGTACGGGGTGTACTTCCGGTCGTCAGGAGAGACCGCTGGAGTCACACCGCCCTCGACGACGTCGATCTCGAGCGGGAAAGCGCTGTTGATCTGCGTCGCGGCAGAGCGCTTCGCGTCGAGGCTCTCGACCGTCGCCACCAGGCCGGTGCCGTCGGTCTTGACCGTGATCGTCCCAAAGAGGCCCTTACCGGATGCGAGCACCCGCTCCGCTTCGGCCTCCAGCTCGTGACGTGGGTAGAGCATCGCCTTGAAGTCGGCAGCGACACCGAGTCCGGCTACTTGCTCCGCGATGGTCTTCGGCGGCGTACCGTGCCACCACACCGTTGCTTGCTTCTGCGAGTGGTCCCATTGGACATCTCCGAAGCCAGCGGGTCGGTCCGCCCACAAGTCGGCGGCCAGGTCCGCAACCTCCTGAGGCGCTTGGACCTCCGCCCCGGGTAGGCTCCCCGCAGGTTGAACCTCGGCGTGCTTCATGAGTTCGCTCAGCGAGCTGGGCTTGATCCCGAGGTCGCGCGCTTCCTCCGTCAGATCAGCGGGACTGAGCTGCCCGACCTCTGTATCCGGTGTTCCGTCCGAGGCGACTGCTGACGAAGTGAGTCCGGCGGCCGCTACCGCCAGGGTGGTGAGCGCAACTACGAGGCCGCGCCGTCGATGAATCCGTGACATGCCATCGTTCCTTTCCACGCTCGTTGCCGAGCGCCTGTCGGGTACGTGGTCGTCACAAACGTATGCAAAGCGGACATCAGGAGCCATGGTTGGCGGCGTGAAACCAGGGTGAAATGACGGGGCGCGTACGTCCGGCCCGGCGTGTCGCCCGTGTCGCGTCGCGGCCGTCCCCTGTAGGGCGCTCCGCAGTGGTGCCGGTGTCGGCGGACCAACCCCGCTCCCAGAGCGCGCACTAACGGATGACCGACGGCACGTGGGCAATGGTGGGCTCCGGACGCATTGTCCCGCATGGCTTCAGGGTTTGGCCAGTACCGGTCGATTCAGGCTGCCGCCGGCCATGGCGCGGCAACGGGACATTTCGAACGACCGCCATTCGGAGAACCGACAAGAATCCGGTCAACCGACATCTGGTCGACAACAACACCGGTCAGACCGACATCTTCGATGAATCCCTACAGGGCTCACCCGGCCTGGATGGACTGACCGACATCCCAGAAAAAGTTCACGGCAGTCACCGACGCGCCGCAGATGATCGCCGCCCCGAGCCCGACCAGCACACCGGTCTTCCCGCGGCCTGCCAACTGGGGGTTCGACGAGTTGGCGCCCAGCGCCCACACCATCGCCGAGACGATCACAGCGAGTACCGCGCAAGTCAGTCCCACGGTCATCAACGCGCCGACGATGGTCTTGAACTGGTCGATACCAGGTAGACCGTTTGTGTTCGGGTCTATCGAGATGCCACCGACCAGACCGGTGGCCACACCCGTGATGGCACGGTGCAACATGGTTGACTCCCTCAGCAGCAGTGACACGGCTGTCTGAGAGCAGGGGCGAGAGCAACACCGCTGGACCGGTGCAGCAGCGGTGACGCGGGCGGGCGAGCACCATCGGGATTGACCGCGGGCCGCTAAACCTAGATTCCGATCGAGGTAGATACCGCGTGCTGACGCTGGGCCGGTGATCGCCGTTGAGGCGGCTGATGCACCGCAGATGGGTCGTTCGCCTGGACGAGATCGGGGCAGACCTCAGTGCTCGCCGCGATCGGACCGGGAACGAGGATTGGCGCGGGGCGAGGAGGGTATCGAGCTCACACCGAACCACGCGCTCCAAGCGGACCGGGCATAGCACATCGGTTGCGGCACTGCATGCACCCTGTCGATGTCTGCCTGCCCCAAGGCCGCAGTCTCTCCTGGAGTGAACGGAGATAGGTCGGGTTATCCCTCTCTACAAATTTCTACAAACGCCTACATTGCGGTTCAACAGGACAAAAACGGATGTTGTCCCTTAAATGAGTGCACGACCACGCACGTAAGGGGGACACCGTGGACGACCTCGAGCGCCACCTTGCCCGGCAGCCGAAGCTGCCACGCCGGTCCATCGGACTGTTCGTGCGATTCCGTCTTGCTCGGGCGGGGCGAAGCGATGGACGTTCCGGCGTCATCACCGTTGCCGAGGACGGGCGGGCGCGAAGCCATTTCATCGACGAGGAGCTCAGCCGGGCCACCGGCGTGACCAGCGTCATCTGGAAGCACTGCCTCGGATACACAGCGGCAGCTCACAGGGATGCGCAGCGCATCCGGGCTGAGATGGCGTCGGCAGCACGTCGGCACGCGGCGGCATCGACAGAGCTGGTCGCCACCGCGCGCTCGAACGACAGGAGCGCCGAAGTTCGTGCGTACGAAGATCAGCTCCCGAAAGATGTCGTTCGCGCCCGCCGCCGGGCCGAGCAGCAGCGTGAGCTTCGGCCCGTGCGCGCGCGCCGGAGTGCTGAGATGGACGTCCATACCGCGTTGGAGGTGCAACTTCACGCGCTCGAGGCGGCGATCTCAGAACATGAGCGGATCGCCACCACCAAGGCAGATCTCCAGCAGCACGTGCTCGGAGCGCGCTTGGCGATCTATCTCCGCGCAGCCGCATCGACTGCAGACAATTCTGTCCCACGTCGGATCCCTGGTCCTGACGGGCAGAAGGCTGACGCACTGCCGGAGCGCTACCCAGCGGTCCTGGCTACGTCGATCCCCTCCATCGGCGGCGTCGCGGAACGTGCCTATCGAAAGGCCGTCGAGACCATCGCACCACCAACATTGGATCCGTCAGCAGCAGGGGAGTACAACTGATGAGCCTCAGTCGGTTCTGGGAGAACTTCCGCTATCGAACGCTGGTCCGCGGCGTCCCCTCCTACCGCGATCCGGAACCTTACGCCGAGCCCCACCGGCTTGCCGGCCTTGCCGATCAGCTCCGTAACGCGGTGCGCTCAGCAGCGGATCGAGGGGCGCTAGACGCCGGCAACGCTGGCGACTTCGACAGCGACATCGACGCCGCGGCCAAGCTCGACCGGATTGACCTCAAGCGCCAGCAACTCCAGCGGCGCGCTGTCGCTGCCAGAACGCAGCAGGAGCGGGCGCACATCGCGACGGAGGCCGAGGAACTCGCACGCGCGCTCGAAAATCGCGTCACGGTCCTCAACAGCGAGATCGCAGAAGCGCGGACCGAGCGAAACGCCGCTCTCAAACGGTGGCGGGCCGCTCAAAGGCGCGAGTGGCGCAGCGATGACAAGGACCCCGCACCCACCAGTGAGTCCACCAGCGAGGAGGCGCGGTCATGAAGCCCCAAGTTCAGAGCGGCGTGACGCCTGACGAGTTCGCCGCGACCGTGGCTCGGCCAGCCGTACGTGGCGTGGCGCCTGGACTGGTCAGCGGCGCGGCCGTCACCGTCCTCGTGACGGTCGACTGGTCCAACATCGTCGCAGCTATGACGACACTCACCGGCGGCAGGGAATACGGACTGACAGTTCAGCTCTTTAGCGCCGTAGCCGCGGTTGGAGCGGCCGTCCTTCCGCATTTCCTTGCGACGTTCATCCAAGAACGTCGCAACGGCAAAAAGGTTCCGGCCTGGCTCATCTGGCTGACCGCAATAGTCTGGATAGCGCTCATCGTCATTCTCGTTGCGGCACGGGCCGCGGGGAGCGACGGCCCAAAGGAAGTCTCGGTACCGGGCGAGATTGTGGTCATGGGCAACTCTTCGACGAACGTGTACGTCATCTACGGTCTTGAGATAACGAGTGCGGTCCTGTACACCGCGCTGTTCGGCATTGTGACCGTAATGATCGGCCTGACGACGTTCCTTCTGGTCTGGATGCTCTACCAGGCCCATCTCTCCGAGGTGCGACGCACCGTCGCACGCGTCAAGAGGCTCGAGGCACTACGTAGCCGCACCCTCAATGAGATCGCGTACCTGAACGCCCTCTCGAAGACGCTCGCAAAGCCGTTGGATTCGCGTCTCGATGACGACATCATTAGTGCATCCGTCGAGGTTATCGTGAGCGAGGCAAACGCGCTCAAACACACCGTCCGCACCGATATCGCCGCCGTTCTTAGGGACCCAGCATCCACGACCGTGGCCAAAGGAATTCCCACCACCGAGGCAATCGCCACGGTTATGTCCGCCCCCGAAGCAAAGAACAGGTGACGCTGTGCAGAAGACAGGTCGACGACCACGTGCCTCCGCCGTGCTGGTCCTCACCATCACCCCCATAGTGCTCGCGGGCTGCGGAAATGACGCTGCCGAGCCGCCCGACTGCGTCGGTGATCCCCAGTCGATCGTCTTTGCGGTAGGGGGCCGTCAAAACTCCCCGGTGCCCCAGCTCTCGAAGCCTGCTATCGATCTCCTCGCGGACGCAGTGGATTCATGCGGAGAGATTGGGATTGTGGGCATCGACGGCCAGCCCACGTTCACCGGCTGGCTTACGGACGCAGGCGATGTACGAGATGCGAAGACACAGGAATGGCGAGAGATCGCGATCAGTGAGTATGTGAATGAGGTTGTGGGTACGACGCTTCCGAGGGTGGTTGCCGACGAGCCTGAGGCTGCCCCACTGGCCGCTCTCGAGGTGGCCGCCCTAAGCCTGGGCGACGTCGACGAAGATCACAAGCGGACGATCATCCTCGTTGATTCGGGGTTGCAGACGGTGGACCCGTTCTCCTTCGTCACAGACTTCTCGATCTCATCGGAGCCAAGTGACGCGGCCAACTATCTGAAAGATGACGTACAAGATCTGCCAGACCTCACCGGTCTGGAGGTCGTCTGGGTTGGAATGGGGCAGACAGCGGCTCCTCAGCCGGACCTCACTGTTGGCCAACGAGCCGACCTCGAGAGCATCTGGCGCGCCGTGATCGAACGCACCGGCGCCACTGTCGAATTTCAGGATGTTCCGGCCGGAAGGGCGCCTTCCGCGAAGCTTCCCGCCGTCACTGTCGTTCCTGTCGCGGAACCACCGCCACCGCCACCCACGCCGACCTGCGAAACTGTGACCTTCAAGGACGCGACCGTGAAATTCGTCCCTGACCAGGCGACCTTCCTACGGCCCACTGAGGTGGACACCATCCTCAGTTCCTGGGCCGAGCAGATCAGTACCAGCGACCTGCAGGTGCACCTGATCGGCACGACGGCGACCGGCACAAGCCAGGACAAAGCCAGGGACCTGTCGCAGAGGCGGGCCGCCGCTGTCCGGCGAGTCCTCATCGACCAGGGAGTGGACTCCCGTCGAGTCACGTCGGAAGGTCAGGGCTGGTGGGACCGGTGGCACATCCACGACTGGGAGGACGAGCAGCGCATCCCAGAACCTGCCGCCCGCAACCGGAAGGTAGTCATGCTCCTATCCGGTGAGGCGTGCGCCTAGCGGGTCAGGCGGCGGAAGAAACTCGGACCGGGGACGTGGCCGATCCCCAGCTTCTCGTTCGCGCTGGAGATATGCCCAGTACGGCAGCCAGATATCCCAGACACCACCACAGACCCGAACGAACTCCTCAAGGGTCTTGCGGCTTGCAGGCCGCGTACCAACGCACGCCGCTCCGAAAGCTGCGGCGCTGACCCGGCCCGAGGCATCAGCCATCTGGTTAAGCGTCAAACCCGATACACGACGTAGGTTCCTGAGCCAGTACGCCAACTCCTCAGAGGGCGTCACGACAGGATCGGCTGACACATCTTCTCCATCCCCCGGCGGACGTCTAGGGTGGCGGAGCCCTCCGGCGGCAGACAAGCGCATCACGGGGTGATCCGAGTCAGCGGCGTCGAGTTCACCCGGCCACCTACCGAACGCCGGCGCCTACACCGGCGCTTAAGTGCGGATACGGGTGAAGATCGACCAGTTCTCCAATGAGCTCGTTCGAGCTCTGGCATGCTGAGACGCCAAAGGTTTCCCGAGGTCGGGACGTCGTGGCTGGCTCAGGGGAGGAGATGTCGTGAGCAAAGTTGCAACCCTGCGATACGGGTTCCCGGGAGCGTCGACAGGGGCGGCGCAGGCAACCGAGCAGCGCTGGCTAGTCCACGGGTGTGTTACTTCACGCGGCTGGTGCTGAGGATGGGCGTGCAGTCTGTCTACGACGATCTTCTCGATGTCGCATCGACCATCGCTGGCCGAGTCGACGCCGAGAGCCGAGCGTTCGGACTGAAGAAGGTCGAGACGAATGCCCTGTACTCGGTGCGAATGGGTTACACAAAGAAACGTGATCACGCATCGGCCGCGGTCGTTGCGCTCGAAATCATGAAGCGCGAAGTGAGGGTGGCAGGCGATCGTCTCGAGCGCCGAACGCATCTCAAAGTACTGTTGGCATTCGTAAGCGTGCTTGTTTCAGCTGCAAACAAGTTGGGGGCGTACGCGGGATCCGCGAGGATGGCGGCCACCCTGCTTGACGGATGTGTAGGCCTGCCCCAGTGGGCCACGAGATACACGAAGAGATCCACAACTCGTGTGAACCCGCGCGACGTCCAGCGCATCGCAGGTCTCAACGCCTCGGAGTGGGGCACGCTGGTTAGTCGCGTGCACGCGTATACGAACGTCGTCATGTCCCAAGCTGGCGAGCACATTGCCAACGTTGAATCGGCTGCTGTAGATCTCGATGTGGCCCGCAACTTGTCGCGCATCGCCGCTTCTGAAGTAGAGGCTGTAACTGGCGAGCTTCCCGTATACGACCGCTCCGAGGCCAACCTGAGCGTGCGTTCAGTGACTGTAGCGGGCTTCAGGGGGGCGGTGGGCCAGATCTCCTTGAGTGTCACTAAGAACGGCAAGCCGACGGATGTTCTCCTTTGGGGCGATAACGGCGTTGGGAAGTCAACCTTTGTCGATGGGCTTGAGTTTGCCCTGCAAGGCCGGATCGATCGATCCGCGGATTTCAACAGTAGTCTGCGGGCGAGGGTTCCGAATCTCACCGTCGAGAAGGCCTCGGCGACAGTGGAGCTCAGCGACGAAAGCACGGTCTACAGGGACCTAGCGAAGACTATCGATGGGCGCGTGGCTGCGTCTAGAGAAGCAGTGCGACCCGGATTTCGAATCGCGCCGGTCGCGATCAGGCGGGCCGACATCATCCGGTTCCTCGACACTGAGGCGATTTCTCGGGGCACCATCTTTTTCGACTATTTCCCTGATCCGACTGGTGACATCGGCGCCCGCCCGGACGAAGAACTAAACATGCTTCGCGAGGAACAGTTCCGGCTCAGAGTTGCCCGTGACGAGCTTGCCCATGAAGTCCGAGCCCTGTACCCACGCGACGGTAAGGACTACACCAACCGGGGGCACGTCGACGCCTTGGTTAAGGAGTTGCTAGCGGGTGTCGATCTCAGTGCGTACGAGCAGCCAATGGACGCCCTCCCCACCCAAGCGCGAGGAAATGTATCTGCCCTATGGCAGATCCAGACGCGTCTGTCTGAGTTGAAGAAGAAATTGGATGCCGGCGTCCAAAATCTTAATCCTAAGGCATACAGAGACCAGCAGGCACGAATAGTTCCCGTCCTCCATGCGATCTCCGATGATTTGACGGGTGGTTTTTTGCGCATCGCTCGTGCGGAGCACGTCAAGGCGATCAAGGTACTGCTGGGCAAGTCGGGTCCGGTGAGTCTCGACGTGGTCGTCGAATTCACTAATGGCGCAGTTGCGCTGCCCCAGCAGGTATTGAGCGAAGGCTACCGCGATTTGATCGCACTGCTATTCTTTCTGGCCGTCACGCGAAAAGCCGGAGAGATGGGGCAAGCGAAGATTCTTGTGCTCGACGATGCACTCCAAAGTGTCGATGCGTCAGTTCGGCTCGACGTAATGGACTTCGTCCTTGAGGAATTCAAGGAGTGGCAACTCATCGTCACAGGTCATGACCGAGCATGGCTCAACCAGCTCCGAAGGCTATATCAGACGCATGGTCGGCCTTTTAACGAGCACATGATTACACGATGGACGTTCAACGGCGGAATTGAGCTCGGCGATGCGGGCGGCGATATCGCTCATGATGTACGGGAGGAGCTCGCCCAGGGAAGGCCTCGTGCTACAGCCAGCGCTTCCGGAATGCTTCTGGAGCAGATCTGCCAGGAACTGTCCTGGCGGCTGGAAATCAGTATTCACCGTAAGGAGGGTGACAGGTACACGCTCGGCGACCTATGGCCTGGTGTGGAGAAGGTGCTTCGTAAGACGTCGTTGCAGGATGCGGTCAAGGCAGTCCATCTACGACTGGTAATCCGGAACCTCCTCGGTGCGCATTTCAACGAATGGGCCGAGGCAATACCCTGGAGCGACGTCGAACAGTTGGCGCAGGCAGCGCTCGTCATCTATGACGGCACACACTGCGTTACGTGCGCAACTTGGGCCCGGTTGTCTGAACCATGCAAGTGCGGGGCGCTGTCACTGGCATGATCCGAGGCCAGATGCTCTGAAAATTCCGGACGGGCCCCTTTTCTGACCTGAGTTTGGTCATTCGGGTTAGTGCGTGACGTCGTCGCGGTTCAGTGCGTCGAGGATGGTCTGCTGTGGTGCGGGGATCGCGGGCGGGAACGTGGCGGTAGTGCCGTTGATCGTGATCGTGGCCGAGCGCAGGGGACGTAGCTGGCGCACGATGTTGCGGATCGCGAGACCGGTGCGGTCCTGGGCCGTGCGGGCGACGGCCAGGGCGGTGAACACGATGGTCAGGTGCGCCTCGATCGCGTCGCGGGTGCGGGCGAACATCGGCCGGGCGGCCAGATCGGTCTTGCTCATCCGGAAGGACTGCTCCACGTGCCATAGGTCGTGGTAGCAGGCCATCACCTCTGCCGGCGGCATCACCGTGGCCGGGATGTTGGTGACGTAGCCCTTCAGCCCGGCCAGTGCCCGGGCTCGCGTCAGCGCCTTCTCGTCCAGGGTGCGTGCGTCCCCGCTGGTCTTGACGAACCTCGTGGCCTTCGCGGTCCGGGATCCGTCGATCACGTCTCGGGCGCGGTTCTCCTGCAGGGTCAGGGTCGCGTTGTCGCGCACGAACCATTTGCGGGAGAAGGACCACACCGCCCGCCAGGACCGCGTGTGCGTGGCCGGGTCCCAGACCGGTTCGCTGCGCAGCATCGGGTCGTTCTCGAGGTTCTGCCCGGTCTTGGGAGTGATGGTGTCGATGACCTGGGCGTCGGTGAACGCGTCCCCATGCCAGCGGAAGTGGGACTCCAGGTCGATCGGCGCCTT
This sequence comes from Promicromonospora sp. CA-289599, assembly GCF_050936155.1. Lineage (NCBI taxonomy): Bacteria > Bacillati > Actinomycetota > Actinomycetes > Micrococcales > Promicromonosporaceae > Promicromonospora > Promicromonospora sp. CA-289599. The sequence goes on along the minus strand of NZ_JBNJNI010000001.1, from coordinate 5,891,999 downwards.
GGTCATCCTGGAGCCGACGATGAACCCGAGCCCGGCGCGGTCCAGCTCGGCCAGGTTGCCCGCGGAGAGCATGCCCGCGTCGGCGACCACCACGACACCCTCGATCTGGTGGCGGGCCTGGAACTGCTCGATGATCGGCACGATCGTGAGGCGCTCTGCCTTGTTTCCCTCGAAACAGCCGATCTCCAGCGGGAAGCCGTACCGGTCTACCAGCAGGCCCACGACGATCTGCGGGTCGGCTCGTCGTTCCTTGGAGTAGCCGACCTTGCGCAGCCCGTCCTCTTTCTCGGCCTCGAAGTAGAGCGTGGTGACGTCGTACAAACACAACGACACATCACCGCTGGCCTGCGCGTGATCGAAGCACAGCCCGGCGATCTGGTCGCGGTAGCCGTTGCCGACGCAGCGGGCCAGGGTGTGGCGCATCGTCTTGTCGCTGACCGGGCTGTGGCCCAGGTCCCTCAGGACCCTCCCGACGTCCAGGATCGAGGTCGGCTCCACGACCCTGGCGATCACCAGGTCCCGGAACACGTCGTCCCCGAGCCCGTCGAACCCCAGATCAGTGAACACGCCGACCAGAGCGTCGAACAAGACCCGCGACGCGGTCGACTCCACCCGCGCGGGACCGACCAGCGCCGCCTGAGATGCCGCCTGAGATAGGGCCGGCTGGTCGCCGAGCAAGGCCGGCTCACCGGGCGCCGGGACCAGTCCCACCGCGCGCGTCATGGGCTCCGGGCCCAGGTCAGGACGCCCTGTTGGTCATCGGCCAGCAGGCCGCGAGCCCGCTCCAGCAAGATCCCGAGCTCAGCCTCCGAGTGCGCCGACCCGAGATGCTCCACGATCCGCTGACGACGCCCGCCGACATACTCCGCGATCTGTACAGCCGTCGCCCCGGACGCGGTCCGGACCCGTCGAATGAACGCCACCCACCGAGCGTAGGCCAGCCCGTTAGTGCGTGAAACCGCGCACTAAGACCAACATCACCGCAGATCAGAGCCCTGCAACCGAGCTACTCAGACCGAGGTGACCAAACTCAGGTCCGCCGTCCAACCGCTAGCCTGAACCCGCGGGGCAAACGCCTCGTACACCGATGATTCAGCCCACCTGGCTGTCGACATCGTGCCTACCGGCTCAGCCTGGTGGCAACGGCAACTGATCGATGAAACCCCACTGGTGCCCAATCGGGCGTTCGTTAGGGCATCGGACCAGGTCAGCGCGGTGAAGCGCGTTCATGGCCAAAGGGTACTGCTCTGCCCGTTCTAGGTCGACTATCTCGGTGGGCGCAGCGTTTTACCTGTGCCGATTCTTCACCCTGTTTGGACGGCGGTGGACAGGAATGGCCCGCAGGGGCCACCTGAAACCCCCACTGGTGCCCCACGGATTCGTGCGGGGCATGGGCTGGTCCTCTCGGTGTCTTAAACGAATCAGATCGGCGCCCGAGGGTGCCACATCGGACCCGGCTCTGGATACGGTGACGAACTTCCGGCTCTGGAAGCGCACTCATCGAGGAGTCAGCGTGAACACAAGACAGCAGCGACGACGTCGGCTGGCCGCGATAGTGGCATCGCTCGCCCTTGTGGGCGTCGTGTTGCCTGCAACGGCCCAGGCCGACGACGGCACGGAGATCCTGACCAATCCCACGTTCGACGGCGGCATGGCGCCCTGGTGGGTCGCGGGCGGTGTCGAGTTCACCGAGACGGAGGCCGGCCTGTGCGGCGTCGTGCCCGGTGGCGGCCAGCAGTGGGACGTCATCGTCGGCCAGAGCGACGTCTCTGTCGCAGCCGGCGAGACCTACACGATCGGGGTGACGGCGAGTGCGGCCCCCGAGGCGTCCGCCCGCGTGCTCGTGCCCGACCCGGAGGCCGAATGGCCTCCCCTCTACTACGCGGACATCGCCCTGAGCGCGGACGGGCAGGCGTTCACCGAGGTGTTCGAGCTCGCCGCCGACGCCGAGACCGAGGTCCAGCTCCAGCTTGGCGGCAACGCCGCGGACTTCGAGCTGTGCCTCGACGAGGTCTCGCTCCTCACCGGCGGTGAGGTCGAGGAGTACGAACCCGACACCGGCCCCCGGGTCCGGGTGAACCAGGTCGGCTACCTGCCGGACGGTCCGAAGCGCGCCACGCTCGTCACCGACGCGACCGAGCCGGTCGCCTGGGAGGTCGAGGGGCCGGACGGCGCCGTCGTCGCCTCCGGTGAGTCCGTCCCCGAGGGGTTCGACGAGTCGGCCGGCCTCGACGTGCACACGATCGACTTCTCGGACGTCACCTCGACCGGCACCGGCTTCACCCTGGCCGCGGACGGCGAGACGTCCTACCCGTTCGACATCTCCGCCGACCTCTACGACCAGCTGCGTGCCGACTCCCTCGGCATCTACTACACGCAGCGTTCCGGCTACGAGATCGTGCCGGTCGATGTGGACGGCGAACAGCTCAAGACCGAGTACGTGCGCCCAGCGGGCCACGTGTCCGAGTTCGGTGGCGACGACGTCAACCAGGGCGACGTGAGCGTGCCCTGCCTGCCGCCGAGCGGCGCCGTCGACCACCAGGGCAATCCGCAGCTGGGCGCTGACGGGCACTACGGCGAGGACGGCTGGGCCTGCCCTGACGGTTACGCCATCGACGCGACCGGCGGCTGGTACGACGCCGGCGACCACGGCAAGTACGTCGTGAACTCCGGCATCTCGGTGTACCAGCTGCTGTCCGCCTACGAGCGCACGCTGCACGCCGACACGGTGACCGACGGCGCGCTGGGCGACTCCACGCTGGTGATTCCCGAGCGGGACAACGGCGTGCCGGACATCCTCGACGAGACCCGCTGGAACCTCGACTGGATGCTCAGCATGCAGGTGGCCGACGGCGTCGAGATGACGATCGACGGACAGCGGGTCGATGCCGGCGGCCTGGTGCACCACAAGCTCCACGACATCGCCTGGACCGGCATGAACACTCTGCCGAGCGAGGACCCGATGCCGCGCTACGTGCACCGGCCCTCGACGGCGGCGACGCTCAACACGGCCGCAGCGGCCGCGCAGGGCGCCCGTCTGTACGCCGAGCACGACGCGGCGTACGCCGACGAGCTGCTCGCCGCCGCGCGGCGCGCCTGGGACGCGGCGGTCGCCCACCCGGAGATCTACGCGCCGGACACGAACAGCATCGACCCGAATCCGGGAGGCGGCCCGTACAACGACACCTCCCTGGGTGACGAGTGGTACTGGGCGGCCGCGCAGCTGTTCCTGGCCACGGGCGAGGGCGAGTTCTCCGACGCCGTGCTGGCCTCGGAGTACCACGTCGGTGGCGCCGAGGGCGACATCTGGCGGCCCTCCGGCTTCGACTGGGGCTTTACCGCGGCGGCCGCACGACTCGACCTCGCGACGGTGCCGAACGACCTGCCCGGGCGTGCGGACGTGGTCGCCTCCGTGATCGAGGGGGCGGACGAGTACGCCGCCGTGCAGCAGGACGAGCCGTTCGGTCACGCCTACCACCCGGGGGACTACAGCTGGGGCTCGAACCACCAGGTGATCAACAACGCGGTGGTCATCGCGACCGCGTACGACCTGACGGGCGAAGACCGCTACCGTGCTGCAGCACTGGAGTCGTTCGACTACGTCCTGGGACGCAACGCGCTCAACAACTCCTACGTCAAGGGGTACGGGACCAAGTACTCGGAGAACATGCACAACCGCTGGATGGCATCGGCCGACCGTCTGCCACCGCACCCCGACGGCATGATGGCGGGCGGCGCGAACTCGGCGATCCAGGACCCGGTCGCCCAGGAGAACCTCCAGGGTTGTGCCCCGCAGTTCTGCTACATCGACCTCGTCGACTCGTGGTCGACGAACGAGATGACGATCAACTGGAACGCGCCGCTCGGCTGGCTCGCGTCCTGGGCGGACGACATGTCGGCCGCCGGCTCCGGTTGCCCGGGTCACTCGGGTCACCCGGGTGGTGGACGTCCTGGAGGCGGTCACCACGGACGCTAGGGCCGACGCTCGGTAGGACCGCCGAGGCCGGGTACCGGACCATGTGTCCGGTACCCGGCCTCGGCCCTGTCGTGTGGAGCCGAGATCTCCCGGGCACCGCAGGATCGAGAACAACGAGAGCGGCGACTCTCGGATGCTGCGTCCCGGGTCCGGATACTTGTCCGTAGCAGATCGTTCCGCCGAGTCGGAGGTATGGAGTTGGACACCGCGAGCTATGACCAGCACGACGTCGCGCCGCTGAAGGTGGAGATGTGGGGAGACCTGCAGTGTGTCTGGTGCTACATCGAGCTCGCCGCGTTCAGGAGAGCTGCCGCCGAGCTGGGTGGTGTTGACGTCAGGTTCCGAACGTACTCACTCTTTCCCGACCGGGCTGGGCACCTTGCCGACGGGCCACGCGAAGGCGAGACGAGCTGGTTCCCTGCGGGGATCGCCAGTCTGACGTCGGAGCTGGGCCTGGGTTACGACGGTACGAAGCTTGTCTCGACCGGGTCGCAGAAGGCCCACGAGCTCGTGCACTTCGCGGCGGCGTGCGGGGAGCCCCTGCCGATGGTCGAGCGGCTCTTCCGGGCACACTTCGCCGAGGGTTTGGACATCAGTGATCTCGGGACGCTCGTCGATCTCGCTGTCGAGTGCGGTCTCGACAAAGACGGAGCTGCCACCGCGCTTCGGCGAGGGATGTACTCGGCCGCGGTCGAGCAGGACAACCACCTGGCATATCTGCTCGGTGTGTCAGGCGTGCCGTTCGCAGTGGTCAACGGCAAGTACACGCTGAGCGGTATACAGACGGCGGGCACGGTCAAGAACGCTCTTGTGCTTGCGCGCAACGCGCACGGAGCGTGACTCTGATGACGGTCCGTGGGGCGTGTCGCTGCGTTGGTCGAGCTCGTCGAGACCGAGGTTTCGACAAGCTCGACCAGTGCTCTACGGACGAACGCGGATGATCGTCTTGCCCTTGACCCGTTCTGTCGGGTTGAGCGCGGCAATCGCGTCGTCCAGGGTCGCGATGTTCGCGATGTTCGTCCGTAGCCGTCCGTCGCGAACGCGCTGGACGAGCTCGCCGAGCTGGGCACGGTCGGCCTCGACGACGAAGTCGACCGCCAGGCCGTCGGCCGGACGCACCTCGGGCGGTCCGGCGATGCTGACCAGCGTTCCGCCGGACCGGACCAGGGCCGCCGAGCGCTTCTGGATGTCTCCACCGATCATGTCGAAGACGAGGTCGACCTCACCGACGTCCCCGAGCGAGTCGTTGCCGAGATCCACGAACTCCTGCGCCCCGAAGTCGAGCGCGGCCTGCCGGTCTGCGGTACGGCCGGTGCCGATCACGTAGGCGCCCGCTTCCCGCGCGAGCTGAGTCACGACAGACCCGACGCCGCCGGCGGCCCCGTGCACCAGAACGGTCTGCCCCGCCTCGAAGCGACCGTGGACGAACAGGCCCTGCCACGCGGTCAGGCCCGAGATCGGCAGGCTCGCGGCCACCGTGAAGTCAACATCCCCGGGAAGCGGCGCGAGGTTGCGCGCCTCGACAGCCACGTACTCGGCCAGCGTGCCGTCGCGGGTCCAGTCCGTAAGGCCGAACACCCGCTGGCCGACGGACAGCCCCCTCGTGCCGTAGCCGAGCGCGCTCACCACGCCGGCCACCTCGTGCCCAGGGACGGACGGCGTCCGGTCACGTCCCAGGCGATCGGTCCATGTCCCTGGCCACGTCAGCTCACCGGGAGTGAACCCCGACGCGTGCACCCGGACGACGACGTCGTTCCCGGCCGGCTCCGGCTCGGGACGATCCGTCAACGTCATACCGGCCATACCTGCGGCCTCGTCAGTCACCACGATGGCTCTCATCGGGCGCCTCCCCGTATCGCGTGCGTGTCTCCAACCGTATTTCGGTTCATCAGAGTTAGCGGCGCGAGAGTCCGTCGTCTTACCAGCGCCCGGGTAAGACGACGGGAACCCGTGACACCCACGAGGCAAGGGTCGCGGCGGTCACGTGCGGGGATGCCACCGGTACCAGGCGGCGCTCGGTTGCCAGCCGCTCGACCGTCATCCACGGCTCGCCGGGCTGGCGCCGCGACGTGGCCGCCGCGACCCGATGAGGAGGTCGCGACCGCGACCACCGCTTCGAGAGAGAGGGAGACGATGACGACCATCGAGCTCACCGACAGCAACTTCCAGAGCACGATCAAGGACAACGACATCGTCCTGGTGGACTTCTGGGCTACCTGGTGCGGCCCGTGCCGGCAGTTCGCACCCATCTTCGAGGAGTCCGCGAAGAAGAACCCTGACGTCGTCCACGGCAAGCTCGACACCGAGGCGGCCGAGAGGACCGCGGCGGCTGCCGGCATCACTGCGATCCCGACGCTGATGGCGTTCCGAGAGGGCATTCTGGTCTTCAACCAGGCGGGTGCCCTTCCGGCCGCGGCTCTCGCGGAGGTCGTCGACGAGGTCAAGAACCTCGACATGGACACGGTCCGCGGGGATCTTGCGGCGGAGAGCGCCCCACACGCGCACGGCAGGTGACTCAGGGCATCATCGAGACGTGACAGCCAGAGGGAGGCGATCCATGGACCAACCACGCGACCGAGAGCTGGACGCACTCGTGGTGAAGATTCCCGAGGGATGGTCCAGCGTGCGGGTATCGGGGCAGACCTGGGGCGTGACGCGCACGACCCGCGCGAACGGCAAGGTCGTCTCGATCAGCGCCGAGCGTCTCAGCGACGCCGAGCAGATCAGCGCGAACGTATGGATCACGACCAACGGGCCCGTGCTCAAGCCGTGCGAGGTGCCCGCGGACGCCGTCGTCAGCTTCCTCCGGGCCGCCGCGCCCCAGTACTGACCGGCCCTCGACGGATCGTCGAGATCTCGGGACCACAACCAGAGGTCGCAGTGTTACCCGTAGTGACGGCACCACGATCTGGTGTCAGAAGGGACGAAGACATGACACAGGACTACAGCCGGTCGCCGGACGTGCTGGCTCGACTCACGAAGACGCAGCTGCGTGTCACGCAGGACGGCGGAACGGAGCCGGCGTTCAGGAACAAGTACTGGGACAACCACGAGCCCGGCATCTACGTCGACGTCGTCTCCGGCCAGCCCCTGTTCTCCTCGATCGACAAGTACGACAGCGGCACCGGCTGGCCCAGCTTCACCAAGCCGATCAGCGCAGGCACCGTCCGAGCAGTGACGGACAGGTCGTACGGCATGGTCCGCACCGAGGTGCGTTCCACCGCCGCGGACAGCCACCTCGGCCACCTTTTCGGGGACGGCCCCACGGATCGCGGAGGTGAGCGGTACTGCATGAACTCGGCCGCGCTGCGCTTCGTGCCCGTCGCCGAGCTGGAGGCACAGGGCTACGGCGAGTACCTGTCGCTGTTCGAGACACCCACGTCGAGCGAAGGGCAGGGCTCATGAGCAGCGGACCGAACGACAGCGGACAGGTCACACGCCTCACGGGCACCGAGACGGCCGTGCTGGCCGGCGGGTGCTTCTGGGGGATGGAGGACCTGATCCGCCGACAGCCCGGCGTCCTGGCCACCCGCGTGGGATACACCGGTGGCCGCAACGATCACGCGACCTACCGAAACCATCCGGGGCACGCCGAGGCGGTCGAGATCATCTTCGACCCGAACTCGACGAGCTACCGCGACATCCTGGCGTTCTTCTTCCAGATCCACGACCCGTCCACCCTCGATCGGCAGGGGAACGACATCGGTGCGAGCTATCGCTCGGCGATCTTCCCGCTCAGCCCCGGGCAGGAGACGGTCGCTCGCGACACGATCGCCGACGTCGACGCCTCGGGCCTCTGGCCCGGTAAGGCGGTGACGACGATCGAGCCCGCAGGACCCTTCTGGGAGGCCGAACCCGAGCACCAGGACTACCTGATCACCTATCCGAACGGCTACACCTGCCACTTCCCGCGCCCGAACTGGGTGCTTCCGCGGCGCAGCACCACCTCCGCCTGACCGAGCAGGCGTGGCCCCCTCGCTCCGTGGGGGGCCACGCCCCGGTTCGCCTGCGCCCAGGCGAGGGCGAGAGAACCACGCACCAGACCAGACCAAGAAGAAGCCTCGGTGAAAAGGAAAACTCCCATGACCGATCCGAACCAGGCCGCACCCACGACGCGGAAAGACGCTGAGGCGAGCGCCGATCCGGCCGGCCCGCTGGACGAAGACCAGGAGGCTCTGGTGCACGAGGTTGTCGTTGGTCACGACCAGCCTCTCGAGCTGAAGATCGCCAGGGACGACGAGGTCGGCATCTACGACGCGACTGTCGGCAGCCAGCAGGTCGGCGGCCTGACCTTCAATGACGTCGGCGAGAGGGTCGTCCTCGTCGCCGTGTCGATCCTTCCCCAGTTCCGCGACCAGGGGGCCGCCACCACGCTCATCCGGCACGTCCTGGACGACCTTCGTGCCCAGGGCAGGACGGCCACGGTCCTGTGCCCGATCGTGCGGACCTTCATCGACAAGCATGTCGAGTACCAGGACGTCGTCGACCAGGAGCACCCGGGCGTCGTCAAGGTGGCGCCGCGGTGACGGCGCCACGGGGCGCTGACGGTCCGAGCTTCGAGAGCATCCGGGCTGCCATCGCCGGACCTGATGCCGAAGATCGGGCTGACCATCCTGATCGGCGGCTACGCACAGAAGCACTACCTGGCTGACAAGGTGAAGAAGAACCTCACCGAGACCGTCCGCGCCTTTCACGAGTACCTGCCGACCATGATCCCGCTGGTGCACCCCTCACCACTGAACTTCCGCTGGCACACCCGCAACCCATGGTTCGCCGACGAGGTCGTCCCCGTTCTTCGGACGCGGGTCGCGTCGGCCCTGACGCGGTAGACCGAGACGAAGCAGCCTTCAACTCGACCGAACCCGCGCGCGGCAAGACGGTCATCCGGATCCGCGACTGACCCGGGCGTCGTCACCGGCGTGGTCGACAGCGCGGTGAGCCGTTGAGATCCGCAGGTCGATGGTGTCCAGTCCCGCGAGGCTGAGAACCAGGCGCTCGCCTGCGGTGACCACGACGACGAGGACGTGGTCGCACGACGCGCACCGCGCGACGAGGCCGGGAGCGTCTGGGTAGACCATCGCTTCGGCGACGGGGGAGGTCCGTCCGCACCTGCCGCACCGGGCACGTGCCGCGGTCACGTCAGTGGCGAACACCTCCGAGAGCACACCGGCGAGCGCGTTGCCGTCGAGGTGGTTCGACATCAGAGTCCTCCGAATCGTTCGGTGAGGATGTCCGCTGGGGCATGACCGAGGTCGAGCAACCAGGCAGCGACGGTCTCTGCGAATCCGGTGGATCCGCAGACGTAGATGCGGGGCCGTTCCGCGGGTGGGATCGTGCTCGCCGCCAGCGACTCCCGCGTGAGGCGCCCCACGGTGCCGGACCAGTCGTCCGGGGCGTGGCGCGTGTAGACGTGCTCGACCCGGAGGTGCGGCCCCGCCAGCCTGGCCAGCTCGTCGGCGAAGAAGACGTCCGCGGGCGTGCGCACCGAGTAGAGCAGCTGGAAGGGCGTGGAGTCCTCGGCCAGGTCGTGCGCCACGGCCATCGCGTACAGCGGGACGATGCCGGAGCCGCCGGCGATCAGCTGAACCGGCCGGTGGCTCTGGCCGGGACACCAGACGAAGTAGGACCCGAGAGGGCCGTGGACCTCGACCTTGTCGCCGGGCCGGGCCTCGTTGACCAGGAACGGCGACACCTCGCCGTCGGGCAGCTCATCGATCGCCAGGACGACATGACCCCACGGCGTCGAGGACGCGATCGAGTAGGAGCGGCTGGCCTGGTACCCGTCCGGCGCGGTCAGCCGCACGTCGAGGTGTGAGCCCGGCTCGCTTCCCGGCCAGGTCGGTACGGCCAACGTCATGCGGGCCGAGTGCGGTGTCTCGGCGCGGTTCGCCACGATCGTGGCCGCGTGCCAGGTGCTGCGCATGCGGTGCTGGGCGGGCTGGGCCGTCGTACGGGATGTGTTCACCGGTACCGCTGCTCCTTCCACGGGTCGCCGTAGATGTGGTAGCCGTACCGTTCCCAGAACCCGGGGTCGTTGGTCGGCATCATGGTCAGGCCCCGCACCCACTTGGCGCTCTTCCAGAAGTAGAGGTGCGGCACGAGCAGGCGGGCCGGGCCGCCGTGCTCCGGGTGCAGGGGACTGCCCTCGGCTTCCGTAGCGATCCAGGCCTTGCCGCCCGCCAGGTCTTCCAGAGGCAGGTTGGTGGTGTAGCCGCCGTAGGAGTGCGCCATGACGTACTGGTGCTCGGAGGCGACGTTCTCGAGGATCTTGTCGAGGCTGACGCCGCGCCAGGCCATGCCGAGCTTGGACCAGTGGGTGACGCAGTGGATGTCCACCGTGATGTCCTCGACACCGAGTGCGAGTAGCTCGTCCCAGCCCCAGCGGTGATCGTCGCTGGTCTCGTCCTGGACGGTGAGCTCCCAGTCCTTGGTCTCGACGTGCGGTGTGGGCCCAGCGCTGAGCACGGGCCACTTGTCGACCATGGTCTGCCCTGGTGGTAGGCGCGTGTCTGCTTGGCCTCTGCGGCCGGAAAATCCGCGGGTCGCGAATGACATGCCGACTCCAATCTGAACTGGTGCCCTCGCGGGGGCCCGAGGTGTCTGGTGATGGATCTCAATCGGCCGTGTCCCGGAGCGCGGCGATCAGCCCTTCGACGTCCTCCCGACAGTCAGCGCACGACTCCAGATGGGCCGCGACGCCCGGAAAGCGCGGTGCGGGAGCGCCACCACTGATGGTGAGCTCGGCGTAGGCACCGATGTCCCGTCGGCTCACGGAGCAGCCGGGATCGACGGGGCTGGTCCGGAGGAGGTTGTCCAGCCTCGACCAGTGCCCATCACCGGAGCCCTTGGGGCCGTATCCCATGCCTCTCCCATGCCGAGCGTGAGGTCCCGCTCGTCGTGTCAGTGCTCATCGGGCGCTCAACGACACAACCTGAATGGCTGGTTCACGAGGTGAGTGGACGTTTGCCGACACCGTCTTACGTCATTGCCTCGAGACATCCCTGGAGGATGTCCGGCACCGGCGTACCAAATGGACGTGAGGGTCCTTCTCTGTCCGACAGTGTGCCGATCTCTTGTCTTGTCTGGACCCTAGGGTCCGGTCTACGGTGTGGGGACGCCCTCGGTTCGAGGCGTGCACGGACATGGCCGGCGCTGATTCCTCTTCGCCCGCGGGCCAGGAGGGTGGACACGATGGACGATCTGCAGATTGCTCAGGACAACCGCAGGTGGGTGCGGCGCCTCGGTGCAACCGGATCGGTCCGCGAGGCCGCCTGTGGGGAGCTCTACTCGCTTCTGCACCGGGTCGCGCGCCGCGAGGCGACACGGCGCGCCTCGTCCTTGCGCATGTACGGGCCCGAAGTGGACGACATCGCCCATCAAGCCGCGGCCGACGCACTGATGGCGATCAGTCGGAGGCTGGATACCTTTCGGGGTGAATCACGCTTTACGACGTGGGCATTCAAGTTCGTCATCTTCGATGTCGCAACGAAGATGAACCGGCACCACTGGCGTCATCACGATGTTCCGTACGACTACGAGGACTGGTCGCGACTGGCATCCAGGTTCGAGGCCGGCCCGGGCCAGGAGGCTGAAGCGGCCGAGTTCGTCACAGCGGTGTCGGGCGTCATCAAGAACAAGCTCACCGATCGGCAGCGGCTCGTCTTCATGGCGACCGTGGTGAACGAGGTGCCCATGGACGCTCTCGCGGAGAAGCTCGGTTCGACGAGGAACGCGCTGTACAAGGTGCTGTTCGACGCTCGCAAGAAGTTGCGTGCGGAACTCGTCTCGGAGGGCTATCTGCCGGCGCTCCGTTCACCATGAGCGGTCCTGGCCTGCGCTCGTCGCTCGTCCCGAGCCTCGCGCGAGCATCCGGTCGAACAGGACTATCTGGTCCATGTAAGTGGCCGCAGGGGCTACCTGGAAGCCCGCGGCCGACGCATTTCATGAGGGGACGAACAACGCGGTGACAAGCGAACGTACGGGCGACCACTCCACGTGTACGGGCACGGGCACCGGCACCGGCACCACGGGCGGAACCGGCGCTGACGTCACGGAGCACTTTCGAGCAGTTCTCGACACAGAGGAACGCTGGTTGTCCGCGGCCGGTCACTCCGACGACTTCGCTCATTGGCGAAACCGCGTGATCCGTGAGGTCATGGACCGCCAGTCTCCGTACGCCCAGGCGCTGCGTCGTGGTCATGGGGCCGATCGGCAGAACGAGTTCATCCAGAGCTGGCAGGCGCTGATCGCAGCGGCACTGGAACGGATCGCGGCGGGTTGCGACACCGGTGCCGGCCCGGCGGCCGCGTCCGGACGCGTTGAGAAGGTGGCCACCGCGATCCTGGCAGCACTACACGGTGGCGCCACCCTGAGCTGGCTGGCGCAGGACGCACAGTCGCTCGAGGCCGCGCTCGACATCGCGTTGGCACCAGTGCTCCTACACCCAGAACCGGAGGATCCCGATGACCGACGACCTGATTAGCCTTCTCAGTACGATGTCGCTGTGAACGAGAACTCGGACGAGAGCCCGGCGATTCGGCTGACGGCACGAGGTATGAAGACCAGGACCCGGATCGTCGCCGCGGCCGCCGACCTGATGCGTGTCCAGGGGATCGCAGGCACCACCCTGGACGATGTCATGGTCGCGAGTGGCGCGAGCAAGTCCCAGCTCTACCGCCACTTCGAGGACAAGCCGTCGCTCGTGCGGGCCGTCATCACGCACGTGGGGGAGTTCGTCATCGACCGCGAGACGAACATGCTCGGAAAGGTCTCGACACTGGCCGGGCTGCGGCGTTGGCGAGACTCACTGGTCAAGGCGAACACGTTGCGCCACGGCATGTACGGGTGCGCGCTCGGCTCGCTCGCGAGCGAGGTCTCCGACCATGACGCGGTCGCCCGCGCCATGCTGGACGAGCTGTTCCGTGCCTGGCGGCAGCTGATCGACGGCGCCCTCGGCAGGATGCAGCGAGCCGGGGTGCTGGACGACTCTGTCGACACTGCTCGTCTCGCTGTCGGATTCCTCGCATCTCTCCAGGGTGGCTACCTCCTGGCGCAGACTGCCCGCGACGTCGAACCGATGGCCATCGCGATCGACGTCGCTCTCACCCACCTGGAAGGTCTCGCCGCACCAGGGCGCGCAGCTTCCTAGTCACAGCCCAGCTGTGTGGCCTGTCGCGGTCGCGCGCGAAAGATCTGCTCACCCGGTGCGCACGAACGATGTGGGGCCGTGACGGAGGCCGGCCGCATCCCGGTACCACGAGCGGTCCGCGACGCGCGAGAACGACGGCAGGCCACGACACCACAAGGCCCGGCCTCAGGCCCCAGTGCACACCCCATCGGAGGTAGGGCGACATGAGCGACAAGTTTGACGACTACGGCACCGAACAGGACGTGTTCGGACTTCTCCCACAGGACGAGAGCCTCGACGACGACGAGCTCGGAGGGGACGACGACGGGGCAGGGTATTCCCCGCTCGACAAGCCACTGGCATTCGGCTGGGGCTTCACGCCCCAGGAGGTTGGTGAGCACGAGCCGCTCGCGACGAGGCTGGCCCGAGAGGTCCCCGAAACCACGGACGCCTACCTGGGCGACGGTCTGGGAGACGCGTCAGACACGGACGGTGAGCTCATCGACGACCAAGTCGGCTCTTTGCGGGCGGGTCGCCTTGTCTGGGCCCAGCAGGATGCCGACGACCCTTCCTCAGACCTGCGGGCGAGCGACGTGGGGATCGACGGCGCCGGTGCTTCCGCGGAGGAAGCCGCGATCCATGTCGTCCTTGACGACGATGCATGGCGGGCTTGAGCGAGAACGGCGGCCTCGTCACGGCTACCCGGTACCTGGCCAAGGAGCTCGCCGGCCGCGGCATCACTGTCAACTCCGTCGCTCCGGGGCCTGCTCGCACGCGGATCGGAGACGACGCGTTCGATCGCTTCCCGGAGATCATCGACGGCATCGCGGCGAGGACCACGCTCGGCCGGATCGGCGAGCCGCAGGACGTCGGCAGGGTGATCGCGTTCCTGGTCTCGTCGGATACCGGGCGGATCACCGGCCAGGACATCCAGGTCTCCGGGGGATTCGCGCTGTGAAGGCCTACCGGTCAGGAGGCGAGGCCGGCCACCGCGTCGCGATCGTCGGACAGCTACCGGGTGGTGTCCGTTCCGAGGCCGCCCAGGCCCAGGACGACCACGGCACGCTCGTCCCGCCCGGACGCGACCTGCGCTGCTGCAGCCAGCGGTCCGGCCGGCGTCGCCCGGTCCGGTTGCACCGCTGCGAGTCGGACGTAGGCATCCAGAGCCGCGAGACGCACTGCCTCGTCCTCGTCGGCCAAGAACGTCGAGACCGGTGTCAGCGCCTCGCCGCAGGCCGCCGGCAGCTCGGCGATCGACCTGGCCCACAGGTAGTGGTTGAGGTCGGACTCCCACACCGTCTCGTCGTCCGCTGCCATCGCACGGTAGAAGGCGTCGATGTCCTCGTGAGTGGGTTCGGCAGCGTCCCGCGCGCGGGTGTCCTCGTGCCAGGACGCGCTGTCTCCCACTGCGTCGACCCATTCCAGCAGCGAGGCCAGGCGCGACCGCCCGTGTTCGTCGTGGCGGCGCAGTACCTGGTGGCGCCCTCGGTCGTGCAGCATCCCGGCCACGACCCGTAGCGAGGGCGCCGTCGCCGGGTAGACGGTCCCCTGGTGGAGCACGGCACCGTGGAGATGGTCGAGACCCTCACCGAACGCGGCATCGTCGTCGGACAACAGGCCCTGCAGGTGCTGCGCCGTGTCCGACGCGACCCCGTAGGCATGGAACAGCCGCGACCAGTCCACGTCGTCGACCAGCAGCCTCTTCGTCGAGCTCATGGCCACGGACCCTACAGCGCTGATGGAACTGCTCCCGCTCCGGGCGCGAGCAGCGCCGTCAGGATGCGGGCGAGATCAGCCCGGTCTCCGGGCCCGATCAGCGCGAGCCGGCGCTCGAACGCCGCCGCCAGCGCCGCGAAAGAACGGTCGCGCGCCGCTTCGCCCGCCTCGGTGAGCTCGAGCCGGTGCCGCCGCAGGTCGGCGTCGTCGATCTCGCGACGCATGAACCCCTTGGCGACGAGGTTGCGCACGTAGACCGTCACGCTCGCCTTGGGGATCACCAACTCCTTCGCCAGCTGGGCCGGGTACGGCGAGGCGGCGACCTCGGCGACATCATGGAACGAAACCACGAGAGAGGTTCTCCACCATGCTCGAGCACCTGACGATCCCCCGGGGGCTGGTTGAGCTCGCCGCCGACCTTCATCTGCCCGACGGCTTCTCCGCCACCTCCGACGCCGAGCCCCTGCGCGCCGTGGTGCTCTCGACCCCGGGCAGCAGCGTGAAGGAGCAGATCGGCGCGAACTACGCCGCACGCCTGGCCGCCCGGGGTATCGCGGCGCTCGTGTTCGACCCCGCACACCAGGGTCAGAGCGGCGGCCAGCCACGCGACCTCGAGGACCCCTACCGCCGCGGTGAGGACATCTCCTTCGCCATCGACGCGCTGGGCACGATCCCTGGCATCGACCCGCACCGGATCGGCGTGCTCGGTATCTGTGCCGGCGGGAGCTACGCGGTCCACACCGCCCGCACCGACCACCGCATCAAGGCGGTCGGCACGGTCGTGCCGACGAACATGGGTACCTCGTTCCGTGGATTCCAGCCGGACGGGCCGGTGGCTGCGCTCGACGACATGGCCGACGCGCGGACCGAGGAGGCGCGGACCGGCGACCTGACCCGTGAGAACTGGCTGCCCGACACCCTGGAGGACGCCGCCGCGGCCGGCCTGACCGACATCGACACCACCCAGGCGATCACCTACTACCGCACCGAGCGAGGTCACCACGAGAAGTCGACCAACCGCCGCCTCTCGCGCGGCGACGCGCTGCTCCTGGGCTATGACGCCTTCCACCTGGCCGATCAGCTCATGACCCAGCCGCTGCAGGTCGTGCTCGCCGGACGCGTCGGCAACACCGGCTCCTACGAGTCCGGTATGCGGCTGTGGAAGCTGGCCCCCGACCCCGTCGACCTCATGGTGATCGAGGGCGCCGGCCACTACGAGATGTACGACGTGCCCGAGTACGTCGACGCCGCCGTCGACCGGCTGGCCGGCTTCTACACGGACCACCTGTAGGTCGGAGCCGCCACGCGCGCATGCGGCAGCCGGCGCTGTAGTTCCGCCCTGGTCGACGACCCTGCCACGAAACGACGCCGGAGCCCTATCCAGGCCCGCCCGATCCCAGGCTGGTGACCAGGAGCTGCCGGGCCGTGCGGCTAGTCGTGCTGCAGCAGCTTGTCGAGGGTGATGGGGAGGTCGCGCACTCGTCTGCCCGTGGCGTTGAAGACGGCGTTGCCGACCGCGGCGGCCGATGCGACCGTCCCGATCTCGCCGAGCCCCTTGGCGCCGAGCTCGCTGAGGACAGGGTCGGGCCGGTCGAGCCGGGCACCGGGCAGGTGACCCTGGCTACCGGTCTGGGGCTGGCTCCCGTCCCTCGGACGGATGTCGCCGCAGTGATCGTCGCCCTGCTGGATGCGCCGGCCACGGCTCGCAAGGTTCTCGAGCTGGTGTCCGGGACCACACCGATCGCCGCGGCCGTCCAGCAAGCAGCCGACGATCTCTGATGTGAGCGGTGCGGCTCACGGCACCACGTAGTTCGAGCCCCGGGCGTCGGTGAGCTCTTCGAGGAGCTCACCGACCCGGTGCACACGGTAGGCCGGCAGGCCGGCCCGCAGGTCGCCGGCGAAGATCGACGCCGACTCTCAGAAGGCACCGATGGCCGTCTTCGTCAGTTGCTCGGAGACGTCCCAGACGCGTGCGGCCTCGTCCGTGCTGCGCAGTCGTGAGTAGAGCTTCTGCTCGGCGGGCGGCCCTCCGACACGTCCAGGCCAGTTCGGGCCGTAGAAACCGCCAGGCTTGGAGTTGGGGTCGGTGGCTGCCATGAGAGCTGGCAGCTTGGCCGTCTCGACCGTCCCGAGCAGGATGCCCCTCTCGGACAGGAAGCGAATCATTCTCCGGGACGGTACCTCCTCGCTGCGACCGAGTTCTGGACGTGCCGCGAGCAGGTTCGTCGGAGCGACCCCAGGATGCGAGAGGTTGCTGGTGATACCCCAGCCGCTCGCGCGGCTGCGCCGGTCGAGCTCCAGGCCGAACTGGCCGAATGCGATCTTTGACTGGCTGTAGGCGCGCGTCCCGTCATAGCTGCGTTCCCAGTTCAGGTCGCCCCAGTTGATGGAGCCCTGGTTCGCGGCGATGCTCACCTGCGAGGTGACCCGCGCGCGGCCGGCCCGCAGGAGCGGCATCAGATGCGCGACAAGTGCGAAGTGACCCAGGTGGTTCGTGCCGAACTGAAGCTCGAACCCGTCGGCCGTGGCCTGTCGGTCCGGTGGGGTCATGACACCCGCGTTGTTGATCAGGAGATGAATCGGGCGCCCTTCTTCGCGCAACGTGTCACCGAGTGCGGCGACGGACGTGAGCGAGGACAGGTCGAGGTCTCGCAGCGATACCTTCGCCGCGGGCACGGAGTCCCGGATCTTCGTGATCGCGGCTTCCCCCTTGCGCGGGTTGCGCACGGGCATGATCACCTCGGCGCCTGCCGCTGCGAGGCGCGAGGCCATACCCAGGCCCATTCCGTCGCTGGCACCGGTGACGACGGCAAGCTTTCCCGACAGGTCGGGGATTGCGATATCGATGGTTTTGCGCGACATTGGTCCACTCCTAGAAGTCAGGTTGTCGGTCCTACTGTCGCCGAAGTGGACGGCGTTATTCAGGACCTGACAATCCGCCCTTACGAGAGCCGAGCCGTGAGCGACGGCCAGAAGGCGGCCCGAGCGGGCTGACCCCTCCGCGGTCAGCCGCCCAGCTGCTGCCTGGCGGCGTCGGAGTCCTGCAGGTTCGTCATGTTGACGAACCGTCCGTCGCGGATCCGGTAGAGCGCGTACTCGGTGACCTCGAACGATGCGCCAGTGGGAGCGACCCCGAGCCACTCCTTGACGGGGGTGCCGGTGTTGGTCAGGCGTGCGGCCACCTCGTGGCCGCTGGCCCTGAAGTCGTCCAGGCGCCACTTCAGATCGGGCACGGCGTCCACCTGAGCGTTCAGCGCGGCGACGACCTGGTCACGGGTAACGGCGTCACCGAAGTGCGTGAGCTCCTCGGCGATGAACTCTTCGAGGCGGTGGAACTCGCGGGCGTTGAGCACCGCGATGTAGTCCTCGTAGAACTCGCGGAGTTCGGCGTATGTCATGTCAATCTTCCTCTCGAACAGATCTCGAACAGAACTGAGCCGCACAAGGTCACCTCGTCTCGCAGTCTGCGATCGAGGTGCGGGCACACGACAAGCCTGCAACCGCGCCTGATCCAGGGGCGCATGAGCTTGGCACGCGACGGTCTTCGGCGGAACGTGCAGACGATCTCCGAGCTCGCGTTCGCCACCGGGTACGAGTCCGAGAGCGCGTTCAGCACACGATCGACGGCCCACCGCCGCTGCGTCTCAGCGGTGGGCGACGTCTGCCATGTTCTCCAGGGCCCAGCGCCCGAGATCCTGCAGCAACGGCAGCAGCTGCTGACCGGACGGCGTGAGGGCGTAGGTGACGGCTACGGGCGGCCCGGGATCGACATCGCGGGTGACGAGCCCGGCGTCGGCGAGCTCGGAGAGCCGGTCCGACAGCACCGCGTCGCTGATGCCGGTGACGGCGCGCCGCACGGCCACGAACGACAGCGGACCTGAGCCGAGGACTGCCACGATCATGCCGTTCCAGCGCTTGCCCAGGATCGAGAAGGCGAGCGTGATCGCCGCATCGCACTGGTGCGTCTGCACGCCGTCGTCTGCCATCGCGCCAGTCTAGCGTGCTACGGTTTCGCTAGTCGCTCTGATTTGCAGAGTGACTCTGGAAACAAGAACTGGAGCTGTCGTGACCCTCTTCCGCCTGGACGCAAGCATCCTTCCCGCCACCTCGGCCAGCCGCTCCCTCGGCGACCTTGTCGAGGGAGAATGGACCGCGGCCCACCCCGCTTCGACCGTGGTGCGCCGTGACCTCGCCACCGCCCCGGTACCAGCCACCGCGTGGCCGGACGCCGTGCACGGCGGGTTCACCCCGGAGGGCCAGCGCACCGAGGCGCAGCGCGAGGCGATCTCCCTGGCCCGCACCTTCGCCGACGAGCTCACCGGCGCCGACGCCCTCCTGTTCAACGTGCCGCTGTACAACTACGGCGTCTCACAGCACTTCAAGACCTGGTTCGACCTCGCCTACACCGACCCGCGCATCGACCCGCAGGGCACCGCGCTGCGCGGCAAGCCCGCCACCCTGGTCACGGTGCTCGGCGGCAACTACACCGAGGGCTCGCCCAAGGAGGGCTGGGACCACTCCACCGCCTGGCTGCGCCGCGTGCTCGAAGACGTCTGGGGCCTCGACCTGCGCGTCGTGCACCGCGCGTTCACCCTCGTCGGCGTCAACCCGGCGCTGGACGCCTTCGCCGAGCCGGCGGCCGAGCTCAAGCGCAATGCCGAGACAGCCGCTGTCCGCTCCGGGCGCGAGCTGGCTGAGGCGCGCGCGACGCAGAAGGTCTGACTCACAGACCCATGACCCTGGACAGGATCCTGTCCACCGTCCGGGCCGGTAGGAGCTGCTTCATGGTGACGACCATGCGTGCGTCCGCGCCGACGAGGTAGCGCGTCCGGGGCCGACGCGCGGTCAGTGCTCGCTCGACGACGGCGGCGACCCGCGCCGGATCACCGGCCCCCGCCTCCACGGACTCGTTGAACCGGACGAACGCGTCCAGGGCGCGTCCGTACCGGCGCTCCGCGGGCTCCGCCATGGTCGCGCGGTCCGCCTCCGCCGTCGCCGTTGTCCTGGCCCGGTTCTGCGAGGTGAAGCTGCCGGGATTGATCATCACCACGGGAAGGCTCCACGGGGTCAGCTCCTGACGGAGCGCGTCCGTGACCGCCTCGACGGCGAACTTCGAGGCGCTGTATGCGCCGAGGAACGGTGTGGTGACAAGACCGGCGGCTGAACCGATCATGACGAGACGCCCGCGCCCCGCTCTGATCGCGGGCAGGAACGCCTGGGTCACGGCGACGACCCCGACGACGTTGACCTCCAGCTGCTCCTGAAGGCGGTCGAGGGGCAGGTGCTCCAGGGGCCCTGCGATGGTGATCCCGGCGTTGTTCACCACGCCGCCGAGCGGGCCGACCTCCTCTGCCACGGCGGCGAGCTGCGCGGCGTCGGTCACCTCCAGCTCTACGGCCCTGATCCGCGGGTGGGCCGGGGCGGCCGCGAGGCGCCGCACTCCGGCCACGACCTCGTGGCCGCGCTCGGCGAGTCTGACGGCGATCGCGCTGCCGATGCCGCTCGACGTACCGGTCACAAGTACTCTCATCCCATACCCCTTGATCCCATGCCTGATTTGCCGTACGGATTGCCCTCGCGCCGCCCCGCGGCGCCTGACCCCGGTCGTTGACTAGAGGCGGTCGATCAGCTTGTCGAGGGTGAGGGGCACGTCGCGCACCCGGATGCCGGTGGCGTTGTAGACGGCGTTGGCGATCGCGGCCGCCGAGCCGACCGTGCCGATCTCGCCGAGGCCCCGTGCGCCCAGGCTCTGGGTCCCGACGTCCTCGCTGCCGTCGCCGAGCGGCCCGGTGAGAATCGGATCGGGGCGGTCGAGCATGACCACGTCGATGTCGGGGACATCCGCGTTGACGGGCACGAGGTAGTCGGCCAGGGTGCTGTTCGCCAGGCGTCCGGTGCGGAGCTCGACGTGGTTCTCCTCCAGGAGGGCGTGGCCGATGCCGAAGATGACGCCGCCGACGAGCTGGCTGCGGGCGGCCTTGGCGTTGATGACGCGGCCGACGTCGGCGACGGTGGTGAACCGGGTGACGCGGGTCTCGCCGGTGAACCGGTTGACGCGTACCTCGCAGAAGTGGGCGCCGAAGCTGTGGTGCACGTACCCCGGGTCGGCGGCCCCGGGGGACTCGGCGAGCGTGGTGATGCCCGGTGAGCCGACGGCTCTGAGCAGGCGGCCGAAGGTCATCGAGCGGCCGAGGCCGTGCAGGATCCCGCGCTCGTAGTGCAGGTCGTCCACGCTCGCGCCGTGCCACGGTGACCCGTCGTCGGTGACGGCGAGCCGCTTGAGCTCGTCGATCGCGTCGCGGGCGGCGTCCACGACCAGGGGCACTGTGGCGTGCGTGGCGCTGGAGCCGACGGCGGGTGCGCCCTGGGGCAGCACGGAGTCACCGATCTCGGGCGTCACCCGGTCCAGGGGTATCCCCAGGGCGTCAGCACCGGACACCGCGACCATGGTCGCCCCGCCGGTGCCGAAGTCCGAGATCCCCGTCGAGACCACGGCCGTGTCGTCGTCGAGCAACCGGACGCGCACGCTCGCGGGGCGGCGGTGTGCCGGGTAGATGGCGGCGGCCATCCCGGTGCCGTACAACCACTGCCCCTCGACGCGCGACCGGGGTGTGGCGCTGCGAGCGGACCAGCCGAATCGCCGCGCCCCGACGCGGTAGCACTCCTCGAGGTGCTTGCTCGACCAGGGCAGGCCCGAGACGGGATGGACCGTGGCGTGGTTGCGCAGCCGCAGCTCGACCGGATCTATACCGGTGGCGACGGCCAGCTCGTCCATCGCCGTCTCCAGGGCGAACGATCCGGGGGCTTCGTTGGGGCCGCGCATCGCCCGGCTCCCAGGAATGTCCAGCACGGCCAGCTCGGCGTGGACGTGCAGGTTGTGAGTGCGGTAGAGGGAGTCCGTGGTGTTGTGGGCCGGTGTCATGGGGAAGGTGACGGTGGTCGGCCGCTCGGAGACGCTCCGGTGGCTGACGGCGTTCAGGACGCCGTCACGGGAGGCGCCCAGCCGGACGGTCTGAGTGAGCTGGGGTCGGTGGCCGGTGAGGGTGAACATCTGCTCGCGGGTGAGAACGAGCCGGACCGGGCGGCCGATCTCCCGGGCCGCGGCGGCGGGTAGCGGGGTGTCGCTCCACAGGATGACGCGGGCACCGAACGCACCGCCCACGTACTTGGTGTTCAGCCGGACGTTCTGCGGCAGGACGCCGAGTCGCTGGGACATCCCCAGCGCGAACGCTGCGGGGATCTGCGCGCCGGCGTGGATCAACACCTGGTCGCCGTCCCAGACGGCGAGGATCGCGTGGGGTTCCATGGCCACGTGGTGCTGCATGTGCTGGTGGAACTCGGCCTCCACGACGACGTCGCTGGCGGCGAGCGCGTCGTCGATCGACCCCACGCCGGGAGCCAGGACCTCGACGCTGCTCGGCGTCCCGGTCAGGGTGGGGCCGGCCGGCTCGTGGGGCTCGTCCGCGAGGGAGGTGCGTGGCGGCTGGGTGTCGTAGGTCGTGGTGACCAGTGCCGCGGCGTCGCGTGCCTGTTCGGGGGTCTCGGCGACGACCATCGCGATGGCCTGGCCGTGGAAGCGGACCTCTGTGTCCTTCAGGGGCACGTAGTTCTCCACGAAGCCGGCTAGCGGACCGGTGATCGGATACAGGCCCAGGCGTGGCTCTGGCGCGGCGTAGACGCGCAGGACACCGGGCGAGGCGAGCGCGGCCGCCGTGTCGATCCTGGTGATGGTGCCTCGTGCGATGGTGCTGGTCACGAGGTGGGCGTGGGCGAGGTCGGTGGCGGGGTAGTCGCCGGAGTACTCGGCCGCGCCGGTGACTTTCCGCCTGCCGTCGACGCGGTCGGTCTCGCGTCCGACTGGGGTACGGGGCATCGTGACTCCTTCTAGCTGCTGAGCGTGAGCGCGCCGGTCGAGGCGGCGCTGTGGTGGATGGGGGCGCTGTGGTGGTGGATGGGGACCCCGGTGCTCAAGGGCACCCCTGAGCCGCCGTGCCGGTCGGCGACGATCTCCGCGGCGATGGACAGCGCGGTCTCCTGCGGGGAACGGGCCCCGAGGTCGAGGCCGATGGGGGAGTGGAGGCGGCCCAGCTCGCCACCGGTCAGGCCTGCGCCGCGGAGCCGGGCCAGGCGTTCCTCGTGGGTGCGGCGTGAGCCCATGGCCCCGACGTACGCCAGGGGCAGCCGCAGAGCGGCCGTCAGGAGCGGGAGGTCGAACTTGGGGTCGTGGGTGAGCACGCAGGCAACGGTGCGGCTGTCGAGCAGCCCGGCGTCGGCCTGCGCCTGGAGGTAACGGTGCGGCCAGTCGACGACCACCTCGGCGTCCGCGAAGCGCTCCGGGGTGGCGAACGTGGCCCGCGCGTCGCACACGGTCACGCGGTAGCCGAGGAACGTGCCGATGCGGGCCAGCGCGGCGGCGTGGTCGATCGCGCCGAAGACGAGCAACCGTGGGGCCGGGGTGCTGGACTCCACCAGCAGGGTCAGGGGCTCCCGGCAGAGGCTGTCCGCCACCCCGAGCTCGACCGTGCCGGTCTGCCCTGCATGCAGCAGGTCCGTCGCTCGATCCCCGGCCACCCGGTCGAGCAGCTCGTCCCCGAGACTTCCCGCGACGGTCCGGCCGGGCCGCACGACGACCGCCCGGCCGAGGTGGGTGCCCGGGCCACGCACGACCGTGGCCACGGCCACCGCTCGGCCGCCCGCGGCGTCGGCGAGTGCCCCTTCGAGCTCCGGCCCGGCGGCCGGGTCGTGGTGGCGCAGGAGCAGCTCGATCGTGCCGCCGCAGGTCAGGCCCACGCCGATGGCGTCGGCGTCGGAGTAGCCGAACCGTAGCGCCTGGGGCTGGTGGTCGCCGGCCAGCATCTCCTGGCAGGCCTCGTGGACGGCGGCGTCGACGCAGCCGCCGGACACGTTGCCCAGCACCGCGCCGTCCGCATCGACGACCAGGGAAGAGCCAGGCTGCCGGGGAGTACTACCGGCCACGCCGGTCACGGTGGCCGTGACGAACGGGACTCCGCGCCGGACGCGTTCGAGCAGCTCATCGGCGAGCTCAAGCATGGCCACCGTCCGATCCGGGACCGCCCGGCTCGACGGCGCCCGGCCGAACCGGCTCACGTGGGCCGCTCATCGGCTCTCCACGAGCTCGGTCAGTGCCCGTACCAGGGTGCGACGCAGCAGGGCTGGCTTGAACGCGTTGTACTCGCGGGGCTGGGCGCCGTCCGCCGCGCGCCTGACGGCGGCCTCGAACGTGGCGGAGGTCGCCGGTCGCCCGGCCAGCGCGCGTTCGACCGCCGGCAGCCGCCACGGCCGGGTCCCCACACCGCCGACAGCGATCCTGGCCTGGGTGATGGTGCGCCCGCGCAGCTCGAGGGCGACGGCGGCGGAGGCGAGCGCGAACTCGTAGGACTGCCGGTCGCGGACCTTGAGGTAGTGCGAGCGCGCCGCGAAGGGGGAGCTGGGCACCGTGATCCCGGTGACGAGCTCGCCCGGACGCAGGGTGTTCTCGATGTGGGGCGTGGCCCCGGGCAGCGTGTAGAAGGTCTCCAGCGGCACGGTCCGGGTGCCGCGGTTGGAGCCCAGGTGCACCACCGTGTCCAGAGCGACCAGCGGGACGGCCAGGTCGCTGGGATGGGTCGCGATGCAGGCGTCGCTCGTGCCGAGGACGGCGTGGCCGCGGTTGATCCCCTCCAGAGCCGAGCAGCCGCTGCCGGGCTCGCGCTTGTTGCACGGCGTCGTGACGTCGCGGAAGTAGCCGCACCGGGTGCGTTGCAGCAGGTTGCCGCCGATGCTCGCCATGTTGCGCAGCTGGGCCGAGGCACTGAGCTCCAGCGCCTCGGCGACCATCGGGTAGTGCTGCCGCACGGTGCGGTCGGCGGCCACGTCGCTCATCCGTTCGAGCGCACCGATGTGCAGCCCCTTGTGGTCCAGCGTGATCCCGTCCAGCGGGAGCCGGTTGATGTCCACGACGTGGTCGGGGGTCATCACCTCGAGCTTCATCAGGTCGACCAGGGTGGTGCCCCCGGCCAGGAAGGCGGTGTCCGGTCCCGCGCCCCGCAGGGCCTCGCGCACCGAGCGCGGCTGGGCGAAGGTGTAGGGCCGCATCAGCGCATCACCTGCTGCGCGTCCCGGATCGCGTCGACGATGCGGGGGTAGGCGCTGCACCGGCAGATGTTGCCGGACATGCGCTCGCGGATCTCGGCGTCCGAGCGCGCGGGGCCCTCGTCGTCGACCATCGCGACGGCGGACATGATCTGCCCCGGCGTGCAGAAGCCGCACTGCAGACCGTCGTGGTCGACGAAGGCCTGCTGCATCGGGTGCAGGCGGTCGCCGTCGGCGAGGCCCTCGATGGTGGTGACGGCTCGGCCGTTGGTCGAGGCGGCCAGGGTGAGACAGGACAGCACGCGCCGGCCGTCGACGTGGACGGTGCACGCACCGCACTGGCCGCGGTCGCAGCCCTTCTTGGTGCCCTTGAGGTCCAGCCGCTCGCGGAGCGTGTCGAGCAGGGTGGCGCGCGGGTCCACCCGCACCGAGACCGGGTCACCGTTGACGGCGGCGCGCACCGTCACCTGGGGCACACCGTCCGCGGTGGGTGCGGCGGCGTCTGCCGCCTCCGCCTGTCCGGTCAGCAGCGGGGTCACGGCGGCGGCGACCAGGCCGCCGCCCAGGAAGTTGCGCCGGGACACACCCGAACGGGCGCGTCCTGCATCGTTGTCTTGGTTCATCGGGTCTCTCCTGGCTGGTCGCTGGATCGGGCAGGGGAAGGGCGGTGCCGCGATCCGCCGTGTGGCGTCCGGGTCCGGTGCTGGTCCCAGGTTGGCCAACGGGGAGGGAGACAGCCAGGCTCTGTCGATCCCAGGCTGAGGTCGAGCTGGTGGCGCTGGAGGGTCCGTGCCTCCGCGCTCTTTGGGGGGATCGACAGGGCGTGGCTGTCGGCCTCGGCGGCGACTTGAATGACGTCATGACCCCTTCGAGCAATGACTCATCGGTGCCCGAACGCCTTGTCGATCTCGACTCAGCCCGGAACAGGCACGGCGATCGTGCCGACTTCATGGCGCGCATGCTTCAGGTGGGGGACCCGCTCGCCGACGCCGTCATCGTCGAGTTCGACGAGCTCGGCCGGTCCGCACGGACGACGCTCCAGCGCGGTCTCACCGAGGGCCGGGCGAACGTGCCGGACGCACCGCCCGCCGTCGACGCGCTGCTCGCCCACGCCGAGACCGTGCCCGGCTGGATCTCGCCGGAGCTGCTGGACACAGGAGACCGGACCTCGCTCGCCGTGCCACCGCACTGGCGCGGCCTGGCCTCCGCCGGCGGCTCCCTTGCGCACACCTACAGCTCCCCAGCCATCGCGCGACTTCTCGTCGGCACGGGCCGGCTGACCTCGACGGCGCCGCGCCGGCTCGCCGAGACCGGGCTGTGGGTCGCCTCCGCGATCCTGCCCGGCGGCCTGCACCACGGCGCCCCCGGCTACGTGCAGACGGTCCAGGTCCGGCTGCTGCACGCACGCGCCCGGGCATCGGCCATGTCCCACGGCTGGGACGCCGACCGGTGGGGGATCCCGATCAACCAGGCCGACGTCGCGCGCACCTGGCTCGACTTCACCGTGGTGCCGTTCACGTTCCTGGAGAGCGTCGGCTACCGGCTCACTCCCGAGGAACAGTCGCGCCTGTACCGCTACTGGTGGTACATCGGTCACCTGCTCGGCCTGGACGAGGAGTTCTTCCTCGACATCGAGGACCACGCACGGGCCGGCGAGCTGCTCGACCTGCTCGACTCCACCACCGCCCCGCCCGATGAGAACAGCCGCGCTCTGGTCGGGGCACTGTTCGACGCGGCGACGGTGACCCTCGCGAACGCGCCGCAGTCGCCGATGGACGCGCCGGGCTGGCGCGACCTGCTCAACGCCCTGGCAGGCCAATACCACGGCAAGAACGCTGCCGCTCTGGGCATCCCGGACTCGCCGATCACAGCGGTGCTGCCCCTGCTCGCGGCGGGGGAGGCCACGGTGCGTCACTACCAGGCGCAGATCCCGGGCGCGGTGCAGAAGGCCGTGGAGGACGGCACCCTCGCCGTACACGGGATGGTCACTGCGCTCTCCGGAGGCAGCACCGCCTATCAGGACCATGCCACGGCCCCGTGACGTGGGGCCGTGACGTCACGGAGTGCGTCAGGCGCGGAGGGCGGCCACCGCCTGGTCGAACAGGTCCACGGGATCGCTGGTGCCGCCCGACTGGCGCCATGCCTCCAC
Source organism: Promicromonospora sp. CA-289599 (assembly GCF_050936155.1). Lineage (NCBI taxonomy): Bacteria > Bacillati > Actinomycetota > Actinomycetes > Micrococcales > Promicromonosporaceae > Promicromonospora > Promicromonospora sp. CA-289599. The sequence goes on along the minus strand of NZ_JBNJNI010000001.1, from coordinate 5,864,939 downwards.
CGCCACGTCCAGGCAGGCGAGGGCTGCGGCGATGACGGCACGCGCTCGCGGGTCGGCTGCCGCGCCGGGCTCGATGCCCAGACGCCGTTCGATGTCCGGGGCGAGCAGTTCCTGCCAGCGCAGGTGCTTCTCGAGGTGTCGTGCGCGCAGCGATGGCGCATCGGCGTACATGTTGGCGATCTGCAACGGGGTCGCGGCGTCGGTGCCCCGCTGGTGCAGGTCGATGAACGTCTCCCGCAGCGCTTCCCACGCCGTCTCCGTCGCGGGGCGTGCCTCGAGCGTCTCGCGCACGCGTAGCCCGAGTGCCTCGAGGTCGCCCATCACGACGTCCTCCTTGCTCCCGAAGTAGTGGAAGAACGACCGCCGCGAGATCCCGGCGGCGGCCGCGATCTGGTCGACGGTCGTCGCTTCGAAGCCCTGCTCCACGAACAGGCGCAAGGCCGTGCCGGCGATCTCGGCGTGGACGGCCCGGCGCGTCCGTTCGCGCAGCGTCGGAACATCAGACTGTGGATCCATGCACCAACCTTACCCGCAGTACGTCTCTTGCATTCGGTGCAAGGGCGTGCCTACAGTGCAGCATGCCTCCTGTCGACTTCACGTCCCAGACCACCATCGTCACCGGCGCCAGCTCCGGGATCGGCGCCGCCTTCGCACGGGCTCTCGCGAAGCGCGGCTCCGACGTGGTCCTGGTCGCCCGCCGCCTCGACCGCCTCCAGGGGCTCGCGAACGAGCTCGAACGCGAGCACGGCGTGCGCGCCACCCCGATCGCCCTCGACCTGAGCGGGCGCGGAGCCGGGCAGGTCCTCGCCGGCGAGGTGGCTGCACGCGGCCTCACCGTGACCGGGCTCGTCAACAACGCCGGCTTCGGCACCGACGGGCCGTTCCACGAGGAGGACCCGGCGCGCCTGCAGGACGAGATCGCCGTCGACGTGGCGAACCTCGTCGACATCTCCCGTGCGTTCATCGAGCCGCTCCGGCTGGCGGGGCGCGGGATCCTGGTCAACGTCGCCAGCATGGCCGCCTACGCTCCCGCGCCGGACATGGCGGTCTACGCCGCCTGCAAGGCCTTCGTGCTGAGCTTCACCGAGGCGCTCTGGTACGAGTCGCGGTCCAGCGGCCTGCGCGTGCTCTCCCTCGCCCCCGGCCTGACCCGCACCGAGTTCTTCGACGACCTCGCCAGCGGCGCCTACAACGGGAGCTACCAGACCCCCGAGCAGGTGGTCGACACCGGTCTGCGCTCCCTCGACCGCGGAAACCGCCAGCCCAGCGTCGTCTCGGGCCGGGTCAACACGATCGCAGCCGGCGCCGGCCGGTTCTTCACCCGCCGCCGGGGCGTGATCATCTCCGGGCAGTTCGGCGCTCGCTCACGCAATGCCCCAGCCGCTGCACCCGCTCTCGCCGCGCGCGGTCGAGCGGACCGATAAGGGGACCCCCGGCACGGTCGCGTCGGCGCGGGTGATCCCGCGCCGGTGCCTTCAGGACGGGGCGTCGAGCGACTGTGTTCCGATCACCGTGAGCAGGTCGAGCAGCTCGGCGCTGTCGGTGCCGGGTGTGGGAGTGAACCAGAGCAGTCGTTGCCGACCGTCCTCGCTGAACAGGTTGAGGCAGTTGACGTCGAGCAGGCCGAGCCGGGGATGGTTGACGCGCTTGCGGCCACGGCGGCGAAATGCCACGTCGTGCCTGGCCCACAGCTCGGCGAACTCCGCGGAGCCGTCCTGCAGCTCGGCGATCATGGACCGTGCCTCGGTGTCCTTGCTGCCTCGGCGGGCAGCCCCCGCGCGCAGGTCGGCGACGAAGGCCTGTGACTGTGAGCCGTGGTCGGCCTCGGGGTAGATGGCCCGGGACGCCGGGTCCATGAACCAGCGGTAGGCGAAGCTGGCGTGCCTGCCGGTGAAGTGCGAGTGATCGCCCAGCATCGCGACGGCGAGCGGGTTCTGTACGAGCGTCACGTGCAGGTCGGTGATCACCTTCGCGGGCGTCGAGGTCAGGCGGCCGAGCAGGTCCAGCATCCCGGGTTGCACGTGCGACGTCGCACCGCCCGCGGGGGGCACGGGCCGCTCGGCCAGATGGAAGAGGTGACGCCACTCGTCGTCGGACAACCGCAGCGCCCGGCCGAGCGCGGCGAGCATCTGTTCGGACGGCTGGGAGCCGGCTCCGCGTTCGAGCTCGTTGTAGTAGTCCACCGAGGCGCCCGCCAGCAGGGCGACCTCGTCCCGCCGCAGGCCGGGCACCCGGCGCCGCGGACCGGGAACCAGCCCGACGTCCTCGGGCCGGATCCGTTCGCGGCGTGAGCGGAGGAATGCGCCCAGCTCGGCGTACCCGGTGGCTCTCATGTCCCAAGTATCAGGTGAGCGGGGTCGCCGTCACAGGGGGTGGCATCCCCTGGTTCGCGCTGCCAAGGTCCTGGAACGTGGGGTTCCCGACGAACAGACGGAGGATCCACCGTGACCAGACAGATACTCGCTCGCCGAACCAGCGCGGCCGTCGCCACGCTCGCCGTCGGCACGATGCTGACCACGGCGTGCACCGTCGCGCCGGCCTCGTCGTCCGAGGTGTCCTCCAGCCGGACGGACAGCTGGCAGGAGCGCGCGCCCATGGCGCTCGAACGGCAGGAGCTCTACCCCGAGGTGGTCGACGACCAGATCTACGTCGCCGGGGGACTGCTCAACCCCAACACCGGTGTGTCCGCGCACTTCGACGCCTACGACCCCGTCGCCGACTCCTGGCGCCGGCTGGCGACGATGCCGCAGGCCAGGCATCACATCGGCCTTGCCGAGGCGAACGGTGCGCTGTACGCCGTCGGCGGGTTCAGCGGCGGCTTTCCTCGGTGGCGGGCCGAGCCGGACACGTTCGTCTACTCACCGGAGGACGACGCCTGGTCGACCGGCGTCGACCTGCCGGAGCCGCGTGCCGAGTTCGTGATCGAGAGCGTGCGTGACCAGGTGTTCGTGATCGGCGGTCGGGTCCGTGGGACACCTGACGCCACGACGTTCACGACCCACGTCGACAGCGACAGGAACGAGATGTTCGACCCCGCTACCGGTACCTGGACGCGGCTTGCTCCGGCTCCGACCCCGCGGAACAGCGCCGCGTCGGCCGTCGTGGACGATCGGATCCATGTGATCGGTGGCAGGGAGTTCTCGCTCGCCGAGGATGGTTCCGCCGTCCAGGAGAACGTGGCGACGGTCGAGGTGTACGACCCGGCCACCGACGAGTGGGAGACGGTCGCACCGCTCCCCGAGGCGCGTGGTGGGCTGGCCGCGGCCGTGCACGATGGTTCGATCTACGTGTTCGGTGGCGAGCAGCACAACCCGGACCCGCTCGTCTACGACGACGTCTGGCGGTACGACCCGGAAGCCGACGAGTGGACCGACGCGGGGAACCTGCCCACGCCGCGGCACGGTCTCGGCGCCGCCACCGTCGGTGATGTCATCTACACCTTTGGCGGGGGTACCGAGGTGGGCGGCAACTTCGCCAGCGCGCTCAACGAAGCGTTCACCCCGGGATAGGAGAGAGCGAGGACGCCGCCGGCAGATCGAGGTGCACCCGCAGCCCTCCCTCAGGACGAGGGTGCAGAGCGAGCGTCCCGTGGTGCGCGGTGGCCACGGCCGCCACGATGGCCAGACCCAGCCCGTGCCCGGAACCCCGGGTCGTCGAGCGCCCGGCGCCGCGGACGAACGGCTCGGTGAGGGACTCCACGGCGGCTGCGGCGACTCGCGGGCCGGAGTTGGTGACGGCCACGCGTGCCCGTGCGCCGTGCGCCAGGACCCGCACGGCGGCGTGTCCCGCGGGCAGGTTGTGCCGGATCGAGTTGCGCACGAGGTTGGTCGCGGCCTGCCGCAGCAGCACGGCGTCGCCCCGCACGGTGCACGGGGCGTACTCGGCCGTGAGCTCCACGTCGGCCGCCGCCGCCTCGTCGAAGAACTCTGCGACGACGCTCTCCACCAGGTCGGCGAGATCGACGAGTTCCCGTGTCGGGGTGCTCGAGTCGGCGTCGGCGAGATCCAGGAGCGCGTCGATGGTCTCGATGCTGGCCTGATTGACCTCGCCGATGCGCTCCGCGAGCTGGCGCAGCTCGGCGCGTTCCGCGTCCGGGTCGGCCAGGGTCACGTCGATCATGGTCTTGGTGGTCGCCAGCGGCGTGCGCAGCTCGTGGGACGCATTGGCGGCGAACCGGCGGTGCGCGGTGAACGAGCGGTCGAGCGAGGCCAGCATGCGGTCGAACGTATCGGCGAGGCCGCGGATCTCGTCGTCCGGGCCCTCCAGGTCGATGCGGTGGTCGAGAGTGCCGGCCGAGGCGCGGGCAGCGGCCGCGTTGATGACGGCGAGCGGTCTGATGATCCGCCCGGCCACGACCCAGCCCACGGCTCCGCCGACCACGGCCAGCAGCACGAGCGCGACGACCGACGCGACCAACAGGGTGTCGAGGAAGTCGGCGACGGTTCTGATCTGGATGGATACCCCGTAGTCGGTGGGCCCGGAAGGGCTCACCGGCGTGAGGCCGGTCGAGCCCGAGATCCCGGAGGGTTCGGCATCGTCCGGGCCCAGTGCTTGCGTCTCGATGATCTGATAGTTGGGCACGTACCGCATGTACAAGTACACGATCGTGATGAGCACGGCGCCGCAGCCGGTCGTCAGGGCGGCGTAGCTCAGGGTGAGGCGGGCCCGGATCGTCAACCGACGCCGACGCCGACGCCGACGTCCGGCGACGGGGGCCGGGGTAGCCATCTCAGGCACCGAACCGGTAGCCGGCACCGGGGACGGTTTGTACGACCCGTGGCTCGCCCAGGCGCCGGCGCAGGTTCGAGACCGTGACACGAATGGTATTGGTGAACGGGTCGGCGTTGGCGTCCCACGCGCGCTCCAGCAGCGTCTCGGCGCTGAGCACCCCGCCGTCGGCGTTCATCAGCATCTGCAGCACGGCGAACTCCTTGGGGCTGAGCCGCACCAGGCGGCCGTCCCGGTAGACCTCGCGGCGGAACGCGTCCAGCCGCACCCCCTGCCCTTCGACCACCGGGGGCCGGGCCGGCTGGCTGCGCCGCTCCAGCGCCCGCAACCGCACCACGAGCTCGGGGAACTCGAACGGCTTGAGCAGGTAGTCGTCGGCACCCAGCTCGAACCCGGAGACGCGGTCGCCGAGGGTGCGGGCGGCCGTGAGCATCAGGACGCGCACGCCGGGATGGTGCTCGGCGAGCTGTCGGCAGACCTCGTCGCCGTGGATGCCCGGCAGGTCACGGTCGAGCACCACCACGTCGTACGTGTGCTCCTCCACCGCGGCGAGCGCTGCGCCGCCGTCGTGGACCACGTCGGCGGCGATGGTCTCGCGGCGCAGGCCCACCCGGACGGCGTCCGCGAGGTAGGGCTCGTCCTCGACGATCAACACGCGCACGACCAACCTCCGACCACGGGGACACGACAGGAGCCAGACAACCACACACGATGTTGGGAAAACATCAAGGTTTCTCTGAACACCCTGACAACGGGTGCGCTGCTGGACTGCTCGGTGTCCACGGACAACCCGTGGCACCGATCCGAGGAGACCTCGATGCGTACGTACCGTCCCACCCGGCTGACCATCGCCGCGCTGGCGATCCCCCTGCTGCTGACCGCACTGACGGCATGCGGTCCCGACGATGCCGACGCGTCCGGCCAGGACGACGGCTCGAGCAGCGGCTCCGACAGCTCGGCCTCCGACCGGTCGTTCGACGAGTACCAGCTCGATTTCGCGTCCTGCATGCGCGACAAGGGCATCGACATGCCCGACCCCGACGAGAACGGCTCGATCCAGGCGCCTGCGGGCGACGGGTTCATGGAGGCCGCTCAGACCTGCCAGGACGAGCTCGGTCTGCCGCCCGCCGCCCCGGGTGGCGGCTCTGGTGCGTCGGACGAGGAGCAGCGCGCCGAGTGGTTGGAGATCGCGGCGTGCTTCCGCGAGAACGGCGTGGACGTGCCGGACCCGGGGCCCGGTGACGAGCTCATCGTCCCCGCGGACGTCGCGGGCGACGTGTTCGAGACATGTGCACCGCAGGGCGTCGGCGGCTCCACCGGGGCAGGCAACTGATGTCCGGCACCGAACCGGACAACGAGAACGTGCCGTCGGTGAGCGCGCCGCCACGCCCCCGGCGCCGCGGGCGCGCTGTGGCCTGGCTGGCCGTCGGCGTGGCGGCGGCCGGTGGCGTGGGAGTGGGAGTACATGCCTTCGCGAGCTCGGCCGAGCAGCAGGTCAGCACCACGCAGGCGTTCCAGGGCGACACCGACGAGGTGGTCCTGGGCGACCTGGAGGGCAGCACCACCGCAGCGGGAACGCTGCGGTTCTCCGACCTGCGTGCCATCCAGTCGGCCCGTGCCGGAGTGGTGACCGGTCTGCCGAAGGCCGGCACGGAGGTGAGTCCGGGCGAACGACTGTATGGCGTGGACAACGTGCCGGTGTTTCTGCTGGAGGGCGGGCTACCCGCCTGGCGCGACTACGAGAGCGGCATGAGCGACGGACCCGACGTGCGTCAACTCGAGCGGAGCCTGCGTGCGCTGGGCCATCTCGACGAGCAGCCAGACGCGACGTTCACGTGGGACACCACCGAGGCGATCATGGACTGGCAGGAGGAGAACGATCAGACACGCACGGGTGAGCTCACGCTCGGGTCCGTGCAGTTCGCCGACGGCGCCCTGCGGATCGGCACGCTCACCGCATCCGTCGGCGACCGGACCGCACCCGGGGCCGAGCTGTTCGAGGCGACCGGCACCGAACAGGTCGTGAACGTGAACATGCGGCTTGCCGACCAGCAGCTCGCCGTGCTCGGCACCGAGGTGACAGTGCGGCTGCCCGGCGGCGAGGAGACCACCGGGCACATCACGTCGGTCGGCACCCCGACCGAGACGGAGGACGGGACCGGGCAGCCGCAGACCGTCATCCCCGTCGTGGTCGCGCTGGACGACCCCCAGGCCGCCTCCGCCTTCCAGGAGGCCTCGGTGACCGTCGACATCCCCAGTGCGCGACGTGAGGACGTGCTCTCGGTGCCGGTAGGCGCGCTGATCGCCATCACGCCGCAGCAGTTCGGCGTGGAGGTGGTCGACGCCGACGGCGGCACCCGCCAGGTGCCCGTGGAGACCGGCCTGTTCGCCGGCGGCCGGGTCGAGATCTCCGGCGATGACGTGGCCGCCGGTCAGCGAGTGGTGGTGCCGCAGCGATGACGGTACTGATGACCGCCCTACCTCCGAATCCGATCGTCGCGCTCGACGATGTTCAGCGCAGCTACGGCGATCCACCCGTGCTGGCCTGCGCCGGCGTGACCTTGCAGATCCTGCCCGGTGAGCTGGTCGCGATCGTCGGCCCCAGCGGGTCGGGCAAGTCGACGCTGCTCAACCTCATCGGCACGCTCGACCGCCCGACCGCAGGCGTGGCCCGCATCGACGGTCTCGACGTGGCCGAGCTTGACGACCGGTCGCTCTCGGCGCTGCGCGCCCACCGGATCGGGTTCGTGTTCCAGCAGTTCCACCTCGCCGAGGGCGTCAACGCCCTGGACAACGTGGCCGACGGGCTGCTGTACGTCGGCGTTCCTCGGGCGGAGCGGCGCCGTCGGGCCGTCGCCGCGCTGAAGCGTGTGGGACTGGGCCGCCGGCTCGACCACCGGCCGAACGAGCTCTCCGGCGGTGAGCGCCAGCGCGTGGCGATCGCCCGTGCGGTGGTGGGCGATCCGCCTCTGCTCCTGGCCGACGAACCCACCGGGAACCTGGACAGCGCGTCAGGGGCCGCGATCGTCGAGCTGCTCCACGAGCTCAACGACCAGGGCACGACCGTCGTCGTGATCACCCACGATGCGGAGCTCGCCGCGCAGCTACCCCGCCGGATCGCTCTGCGCGACGGGCGCGTGCTGAGCGACACACGTGCCCCGGGGGTGGAGGCATGAGCACGACGACGTCGACCCGCCTCCCGGCCGCACCGTCCGGCACCGGCCCGGTGCCCACCCGGTCCCGCCTGCTCGGGCGGGACGTGCTGCGGCTGGGCACCACCGGCCTGCGGGCCCGCCCCACGCGGGCCGTGCTGTCAGCGCTGGGGATCGCGATCGGCATCGCCGCGATGATCGCCGTCGTCGGTGTCTCGTCGTCCAGCCAGGCCAGGCTGAACGACCAGCTCGCCGCGCTCGGGACCAACCTGCTCACGGCCAAGGCCGGCACTAGTCTCACCGGCGAGCAGACCACGTTGCCGCCGGACACGGTGAGCAAGGTCAGGCGGGTGGAGGGGGTCGTGAGCGCGAGCAGCACGGCGACCCTGGCCGAGCCGGTCTACCGCAGCTCGCTGTCGGACCCGGCCGCCACCGGCGGGATCACGACGATGGTCGCCGACCGGAATCTGCTCGGCGTGGTCTCGGCCGAGGTGAGCTCCGGCGTGTGGCTGAACCCGGCCACGGCCACCTTCCAGACCGTCGTGCTCGGCAGCACGGCCGCCCAGCGCCTGGGCGTCGTGGTGCCGGGCACCCAGGTCTGGCTGGGCGGTACCTACTTCACCGTGGTCGGCATCCTGAGGCCGGTGGCACTGGCCCCCGAGCTCGACTCCGCCGCGCTCGTGGGTCACGAGGTCGCCGGTGACCTGTTCGGCTTCGACGGCAGCCCCACCATGGTCTACGAGCGGTCGGCGGACGACGCCGTGGAACAGGTCCGCGAGCTGCTCGCACCGACCATCGCGCCCGAGGCGCCCGACGAGGTGGAGGTGTCGCGCCCGTCGGACGCACTGGCCGCGCGGACAGCGGCGAACCAGGCGTTCACGGGTCTGCTGCTCGGGCTCGGCTCGATCGCTCTGCTGGTAGGCGGCATCGGCGTGGCCAACACGATGATCATCTCGGTGCTGGAACGACGACGTGAGATCGGCCTGCGCCGTTCGCTCGGGGCCACCCGGGGGCACGTGCTGGCCCAGTTCCTGGCCGAGGCGCTCCTGCTGTCGGCGCTGGGCGGGGTGTTCGGCAGCGTCTTCGGCGCCGCCGCGACGGCGGTCATGGCCGGCGTCAACGGCTGGCCGTTCGCGCTTCCACCGGTCGCGATGGTCGTCGGGGTGGGCGCAACGCTCGTGATCGGGGCGGTCGCAGGGCTGTACCCGGCGGTCCGCGCCGCCAGGACCCCACCCACGGCGGCGCTGAGCTCCTGACCGGATCAGCCAGGGCCGGCCGCTGCTGTCGCATGCTGATCTACCGGGGCCGCGGCGGCCATGGCTCCGAGCAGTGTGAGGCGTTCGGCGGCATCCGTGCCAGGTTGGGCGTGGTAGATGACGAGCATGACGCCATCTGCGCCCGCGACGGCGAGCTTTTCCCGGTCGAGGTGGAGTGCGCCGACAGCGGGGTGGTCGAAGGTGACTCCTGCGCCGGTGCGCTCGGCGATGTCGTGGCGCGCCCAGAGCCTGCGGAACTCCGGGCTCGCGACAGAGAGCTCTCCGACGAGTTCGACGACGCGAGGGTCGTCGACGCTGCGACCGACAGTCTTGCGGAACCCGGCGAGGAGGGCGGCGGCGGCACGCTTCCAGTCTTCGAAGAGGTCCTGTTCTGCCTCGCTGAGGAACACGTCTCGAAGTCGGTTGCCGCCGGTGACCAGCCGGGGCGAGATGGCGGAGGCGAGGGGGTTGGCGGCGAGGACGTCGAGGTAGCGACCCTCGATGAAGGCGGGGAACGGGAGCTCGTCGACGAGCCGAGCGGTGCTGGCAGGGAGCACTTCGCGGCGGGCCCTGGGGCGTTTCCGGCGGGGCCGTCCGGAGGTGAGGCTGAAGAGGTAGGCGTCGTCGTCGAGCTGGAGGACGCGTGCGATCGCTTCGACGACCTGGGGGGAGGGATGGCGGTCTCGCCCTTGCTCGAGGCGCAGGTAGTACTCGGCGCTGATACCGGCGAGCATCGCGACTTCCTCACGCCGCAGGCCGGGAACCCGGCGGACGCCGACGACGGGGATCCCGACCTGTTCCGGGGCGACGAGCTCACGTCGGGCCCTGAGGTACTCGCCCAGGGCGTTCGGCTCGTCAGTCATGCCCACCACGGTAAGCGGGGGCTCTGATCGGAGGGTAGGCCCTGCCGCTACCAGTGTCAGCAGGGGTCTGGGTGGCCGCCGGCCGGGTGGGGAGGATCGCGTCATCGCTCGAGGTTCACGTCACGGAAAGAGACTCTCATGTCACACGTTCTCGTCACTGGCGGGTCCGGCTTCATCGCGGGGCATGTCATCGTCCAGCTCCTGGAGCAGGGGCACACGGTGCGCTCCACCATTCGTTCCCTGCGCAAAGAGGCCACCGTCCGCAGCGTGCTGCGAGATGGCGGAGCGGTCCGCGACGACGCGCTGGCCTTCGTCGAAGCGGACCTGATGAACGACGCCGGATGGGCGGAAGCAGTGGCCGGGACGGACTATGTCATCCACCTCGCCTCGCCCATCCGTACCGGCAAGGTCAAGGACGAGGAGGAGGTCATCTCGCCGGCCCGCGACGGGGCGCTGCGTGTGCTGCGTGCTGCCCGCGACGCCGGGGCGCGGCGTGTGGTGCTGACCTCCGCGTTCCACGCGGTCGGGTTCGGGCACGGGCACCTCGACCGCGTCTTCACCGAGCGCGACTGGTCGCCGCTGAACGGCCCCGGCGTGGACGTGTACGGGCGTAGCAAGATCCTCGCTGAGAGGGCCGCGTGGGACTTCATGGCGCAGCGTGGCGACAGGCTGGAGCTCACGACGATCCTGCCCGTCGCCGTCATGGGTCCGGTCATGGGCAACGACGTGTCGGGCGCGAACCACATCGTGCAGAACAGCCTGAACGGGCACATGCCGGGATACCCGAACATGTTCGTGCCGATCGTGGACGTACGCGACGTCGCCGCGGCCCACGTCGCAGCGATGACCGCGCCGGGCGCGGCCGGCCAGCGTTTCCTGGTCGCCACGGGCGAGCCTGCGATCGCGATGAAGGAGATCGGCGCGACCCTCAGGCGCGACCTCGGCGTGCAGGCGTCGAAGGTCCCGACCCGGTCCATCCCGAACTTCGTCGTGAGACTCACCGCGCTGTTTCAGGACGAGTACAAGTCCGTCGCCGCGGACCTCGGTTACATCAAGCGGGTCTCCAACGACAAGACCCGCACGCTCCTCGGCATCACCCCTCGGCCTGCCCGCGAGGCGATCGTCGCCGCCGGCCGCAGCATGATCGCCCGAGGACTCGCCGACTAGTTACTACCAGCACGCCCGTACGCCGGAGGAGCGGTCAGCGTGCGCTCGACGTACTCGGCGTGGTCGGTCAGCCGAGCGCGACGTCGCTGGTGGTGACCTCGCCGAGCGCGATCTGCTGACGTACCCACTGGGCGTCGGTGGCCGGTGGGCGGCCGTGCAGCGCGTGGTAGTCCCGGGAGAAGTGCGAGGCGCTCTTGTACCCCACCGCGGTGGCCGCCTGAGCCGCGCTGTCACCCAGGACGACCATGCGGTGCCGGGCCTCGCCGAGCCGGACGCGCCGGAGGTACTGCACGGGTGTCATCCCGGTGACCTGGCGGAAGCGTCGGCGAGACCGGGTGTCCAGGTGCCGAGCCGGGCGGTGGGGACGTCGTCACGGTGTGGCCGGGACATCGTGGCGGCGACCTCGGTGATGATCCGGGTGTCCAGCTGCCAGACCCCGGCCACGAAACCGACGTCCGGGTCTGTCGAGACGACGCCGGCGACCACGGGCAGGTCCACCGGCGTGATGATGAACCGCTCCCGGCCCCAGGTGTCGTCGTCGTCAACGACGATCGACCGCTTCCATCCCGCGAGCACGACTGAGAGGGACGGTCGGTAGCGCTGGTACCCGAGCTTCGTGGGCCCGGGGACCTGCGACACGCGAAGCCCGATGCGGGACGCGCGTGTCGCTTGACCCACGTTGCGGAGCGCACTGGCCAGCGCGTGGTCCAGCCGGTCCGAGGTGACGTCGTCCACATCCTCATTCTGCCTGGCCGGGGCGGACAAGGGCGGCACCGCTGTGGACGACACGGGATCCGGCAACGAGTCCGGAGTTCTGGGCAACCCTCGGCACCCGGGTTCGAGTGACGATCGGAGCATGCAGACGAACGAAGCGCTCCTTGGCTCCCTGACCACCGACGATCGACTGGCGGGCCGGACCGCGCTCGTCACCGGCGCCTCCAGCGGCATCGGTGAGGCGATCGCCAGGGTTCTCGCCTCTTCCGGCGCACACGTCGCCGTCGCCGGGCGGAACGCCGACCGGACGCGGGCCGTCGTCGACACGATCACCGCGGCGGGCGGTTCCGCCGCCGCGGTCCGCGGCGACCTCGGGGCGGCACCGGACGCCGTGCGCACCTTCGCCGCTCGCGCCACCGATGCGCTCGGTGGCAGGGTGGACATCCTGGTGAACAATGCCGGGGTCTACCCGAACGCGCCGACCCCGGCGACCACCGACGAGCAGATGGAATCGCTCTGGGCCACGAACATCCGGGCACCACACGTGCTCGTCGCCGCGCTCGCCCCTGCGATGGTCGACCGAGGATCAGGTGTCATCGTGAACATCGGCTCATGGATGGCCCGCGTCGGGGTGCCGGCGATGGCTCTCTATCCGGCGACGAAGGCGGCGCTCGAGCAGCTCACCCGCGCGTGGGCGGCCGAGTTCGGACCCCATGGGGTACGAGTGTCGACCGTCGCACCGGGTGCGACGGCCACCCCAGGGAACGCGGACTCGAGCGAGCTGCTCGCGATGATGACCGCGGGGACGCCTGCCGGGGTGCCGGTGCGGCCGGTCGACATCGCGTTCGCGGTCCGTTGGCTCGCTTCCGACGAGGCGGCCTTCGTGCACGGTGGGACGGTCGACGTCGACGGCGGCCTCGCCACGACCCGGTTGCGGGGCTGAGCCCGCTCGTCTGCGGCGGCGCGTCCGACGGCGAGCCGTTCACCGGCTGGTCGTCGCTCGCTCTGATGGACCTCGAGGACTCCCAGCAGTACAGGTGCTGGGCGTGTCAATCGCGCTCCGGCACGTGGGGCGGCGCTCGGGCAAGCCCTATGAGACGCCCATCGGGGTGTACCCGCTGGAGGAGGGCTTTCTCGCCGTCCTGTCGTACGGGCAGGAGACGGACTCGCCGCGCTCGGCCAGGCTGCCAGATCCCTCACGATCACACGTGTCAGGCCCTACGGCGGTGCATCCGGACGCTCGTCGCGATGAGGCCGACTCCGGCGAGGATCGCCGCGATCGAAGTGGCGAGCAGCGGCGCGTTGACTGACGGCCCGGTCGTGGCGAGCATGCCCTGGCTGCCTCCGCCGGGCCCGTTGCCACTGCCGTTGCCATTCCCGCTGCCCGGGCCGCCTGGACTGCCGTTGCCACCGGGGCTGCCGTCACCGGACGGAGTCGGGCTCGGTGGCCCTGAGGGGGCGTCGCTCGGCGGTGTGGTGGGGCCGTCGGTCGGTGGCCCTGTCGGGTTGTCGGTGGGTGATGGGCTGCCCGTCGGCGGCGGCGAGGACGGCGGAGTGGTCTCGCAGGCGCTCTGGGTGAAGACGTCGGAGTCCAGGGTGACCGACCCGTTGCGGGCCAGAGCGCGCCCGTCCACGGTGGTGCCGGTGGTGACGCTGATCGAGGTCAGAGCCATGATCGTGCCCACGAACGTGGTATCCGTGCCCAGCGTGGCCGAGCTGCCGATCTGCCAGAATACGTTGCAGGCCCGTGCGTCGTTCAGGAGCGCGACAGTGCTCGAGCTCGCGGTGGTGAGTGCGGATCCCACCTGGAAGATGAAGACCGCGTCCGGGTCGCCCTGAGCGTCGAGCGTGAGCGTCCCGGTGAGCCCGATCGAGCTGGATGCGTTGTAGACCCCTGGCTCAAGGGTGAGTCCGCCCAGGTCGCCGGAGATGCTGGCGTCGGGTGCCTGTCCCGCGGCGTCGTTGTACGCGGTGGTGAGGTCGCTCTGCGCCTGGAGCGCGTGCGCGTTCGCCGAGTGTGTGTCGCCCAGGGCGACGCCGGGCGGGAACCCTGTGATCGCAGTACCCGGGCTCACACCGACGTTGTCGGAGAGAACCGAGGGTCCGGTGTTGGTGACGGTCTGCCCGCCGAGCACCGAGTAGGTGCCGGCGGTGCCGAGGTCGACAGGGGTGCCTATCGCCCAGGCCTGCTGTGTCGCGACCACGAGTGTGAGCGCGCCTCCCAGTGCAAGGGTCGTGCCCGTGGCGGCACGTCGGAGCGAACGCGGCCGTGCTGTCGCCTCAGCATGCTGGACTTTATGCTTTCTCATGAAAACCCCTTCCGATCCTCCGGATCTCGGAGTCTCAATCGCGCCTTGTGAATGCATCGGACACTACGCATAGGACGGTGATTTAGCGCCCGGAATGGGATTCCAATGAAGAGTAACCTGAGCTCTTGGGCAGTTCTTGTCGATTCCACGCTACGCCGTATTTCGGGCCGGGGGAGTGGCCTCGCGCCGTGTTTGCCGCCCGTTTTGTCGCACTGGCAGCATCGCGCACCCGTACGACCTGGGAATGCATGCTCGTGGCGGTGTTCACCATTAGAAATCGAGCATCCGGTAATTGCTTGACGTGCTGCGCGGGCAGGGGGAATTACCCCCGTTTTGGCAACCGTTTCGACGGGGGATGAAATTGCGGGTGATATGTTGCGAACGCGGCTCCCGCTCTGGGGGCGGGAGCCGCATCCCTTTCGCGTCATGGCCCCGATACAACGGGTCGTCGGATTTCATGAGCCCGTCATGGAAAAGACCCTGAATCGCGGAAAGAAACGCACTGCAGTGCAACCTGCGCTGCGAGCGGGAACGGTAGACCTTCGCTACGTCAGTTCTCCAGGATCGTGCCCGAACGTGCGAGCACGAGCGGTGCCCGGGTCGGCGCACCGGTCAGCGGAACCACTTCGACCGGGACGTCCGCGGCCCCGAGGACTGCCCGCGGCACCGGCCCGAGGCGGACCAGATGCCGCAGGTCCAGCTGGTGCCGGGCGATCATCAGGAGGTCCGCGTCGGTCGCGGCGTCGACCAGTACGCGCGCCGGCTGTCCGCGGGTGAACGACGTCTCCACCGCGACGCCGGGAAAGATGTTGGACCAGTCGTGCACCAGGGTCTCCAGCGACCTGCCCTCGGACCTGTGCCGGTCGCCCGGCCGGACGTCGACGCGGGCGGCAGCGGTGAGATCCGGGGTGTCGCACACATGCATGATCTCCAGGGTGGCACCTCGTGCGGAGGCCTCCGCGAACGCACGCGCCAGCAGCCCTCCGGCGTTCGTGCACGACTTGACCCCGACGACGATGCGCTGGTGGTGCCGGGCTCGCCAGTCGGCGGGAACCACCACCACGGCGGCCACCGTGCGCGCGGCGGTCTCCGTGATCACAGCGCTGATGCCGGGCCGCTCGGGGCTCCACGGTGTCGTCTGCCCCAGGACCAGGAGGTCGCCGGCCCCAGCGGCCGCGACCAGTTCGTCCGCAAGCTGGCCGCGCCTGAAACGCCAGTCGAACTCGACGTCGGGCGCGGCGACGCACGCCTCCGTCATGTGCGGGTCCATGATCTGGCCCGTGTCGTCGCGGTCCAGGACATGGACCATTCGCACACCGGTGCCCCGGGCGCGGGCCTCGTCAATTGCGAACCTGAGCGCTCCCAAACCTTGTCCCCTCCCGTCGACGGCGACGACGACGGCAGGTGCCGTTCTCTGCGTGGTACCCATGACGAACCCTCCCTTGACTCGGCATTTCCTTCGAGACTGCCCGGAGGCGAGCCGTCGTCGGTAGGGCTGAGGGTCACGGATCGACGGGACCTTCTCCGTCGTGCCTGGGGACCTTCGTCCCTTTCCCGCGCCGAACCTTCGAAGCCATGGTGGAGCGGCTGCCGTCAGCCGGCACTGAGCCCGTACGTAACTCGCAAACAGGAGCAGACGCGATGACGACGATCACTGTCCCCGACTCCACGGCCACCGGATGGCGCGCGACCGGTGTCGCCGAGCTTGAGCCCGCCGAGTTGCAACGCATCCATGCGTGGTGGCGGGCCGCGAACTACCTCTCGGTCGGTCAGATCTACCTGCTCGACAACCCGCTGCTGCGCGAGCCGCTCACCCGGGAGCACGTCAAGCCCCGGTTGCTGGGCCACTGGGGCACGACACCGGGTCTGAACTTTCTGTATGCGCATCTGAACCGGGCGATCAAGGAGCGGCAGCAGAAGACGATCTACATCACCGGCCCTGGCCACGGCGGGCCGGGTCTGGTCGCCTCTGCCTACCTGGACGGCACCTACTCCGAGGTCTACAGCGACATCCCCGAGGACGCCGAGGGCGTCAAGCGCTTGTTCCGGCAGTTCTCCTTCCCGGGTGGGATCCCGAGTCATGTCGCGCCGGAGACACCGGGGTCGATCCACGAGGGCGGTGAGCTGGGCTATTCCCTGAGCCATGCCTACGGTGCGGCGTTCGACAACCCCGACCTGCTCGTCGCGGCGGTGGTAGGCGATGGTGAGGCCGAGACCGGTCCGCTGGCGACGTCGTGGCACTCGAACAAGTTCCTCCACCCCGCCCAGGACGGTGTCGTGCTGCCGATCCTGCACCTCAACGGCTACAAGATCGCCAACCCCACGGTCCTCGCGCGCATCCCGGAGGGCGAGCTGCGTGACCTGATGGTCGGGTATGGGCACAAGCCGTACTTCTTCACCGTGCAGGACGACTCACCGGAGTCGCCCACCGTGTTCCACGCACGGTTCGCGGCCCTGCTGGACGAGGTCCTCGACGAGATCGCCGCAATCAAGACGCGTGCCGCGCAGGGCGACCTGAGTCGTCCGGCGTGGCCGATGATCGTGTTCCGCACCCCGAAGGGGTGGAGCGGCCCGGCGCAGATCGACGGGAAGAAGACGACGGGGTCGTGGCGGGCGCACCAGGTGCCGCTCGCGAACGCCCGCGACACCGACGAGCACCTGCGCGTGCTGGAGGCGTGGCTGAGGTCGTACCGCCCGCAGGAGCTGTTCGACGACGACGGCCGGGTGCTGCC
Source organism: Promicromonospora sp. CA-289599 (assembly GCF_050936155.1). Classification (NCBI taxonomy): domain Bacteria; kingdom Bacillati; phylum Actinomycetota; class Actinomycetes; order Micrococcales; family Promicromonosporaceae; genus Promicromonospora; species Promicromonospora sp. CA-289599. Next base: position 5,848,018 of record NZ_JBNJNI010000001.1, on the reverse strand, counting down.
GGAGATCGCCTCGCTGGCGCCGGACGGGGAGCTGCGGATGAGCGCGACCCCGCACGCGAACGGTGGCCTGCTGCTCAAGGACCTGCGCCTGCCCGACTTCCGTGACTACGCGGTCGACGTCCCGGTGCCCGGCGGTTCGGTCTCGGAGGCGCCGCGGGTGCTGGGCGAGTGGCTCACCGACGTGATCCGGCGCAACCCGACCAGCTTCCGGATCTTCGGGCCGGACGAGGTCGCGTCCAACCGTCTGCAGGCCGTGTACGACACGACCGACAAGCAGTGGAACGCGCAGTACCTCGGCCCGGAGGTGGACGACCATTTGGCGCGGGCGGGCCGGGTGATGGAGATGCTCAGCGAGCACCAGGTCCAGGGCTGGCTGGAGGGCTACCTCCTCACGGGTCGGCACGGCCTGCTGACGAGCTATGAGGCGTTCATCCACATCATCGACTCGATGTTCAACCAGCACGCGAAGTGGCTCAAGGTCACGAACGACATCTCGTGGCGGCGGCCGATCGCGTCGTTGAACTATCTGTTGTCCAGTCATGTGTGGCGCCAGGACCACAACGGGTTCAGTCACCAGGATCCCGGGTTCATCGACCATGTCGTGAACAAGAAGGCCGAGATCGTGCGGGTGTATCTCCCGCCGGACGCGAACACTCTGCTGTCCACGTACGACCACTGCCTGCGCAGCCGCCAGTACGTCAACGTGGTGGTGGCGGGCAAGCAGCCCGCGCCGAACTTCCTGGACATGGAGCAGGCTGTCGAGCACTGCACGCGCGGGCTGGGCATCTGGGAGTGGGCCGGCACCGAAAAGGCGGGCGAGCAGCCGGATGTGGTCCTGGGGTGTGCGGGTGATGTGCCGACCCTGGAGGTCTTGGCCGCGGCGGACATCCTGCGTCGTGAGCTGCCCGACCTGAAGGTCCGGGTGATCAACGTCGTGGACCTGATGCGGTTGCAGGACTCGACCGAGCACCCGCACGGCCTGACGGACTCCGAGTTCGACGGCCTGTTCACCACGGACCGGCCGGTCATCTTCGCGTACCACGGGTACCCGTGGCTGATCCACCGGCTCACGTACCGTCGCGCGGGCCACCCGAACCTGCACGTGCGCGGGTACAAGGAGGAGGGCACGACGACGACGCCGTTCGACATGGTCATGCTCAACGACCTGGACCGGTACCACCTGGTGATCGATGTCATCGACCGGGTCCCCTCCCTCGGCGCTGCGCAGGCCGGGCTGCGTCAGCGTATGCAGGACGCGCGGATCCGTGCGCGTGCCTGGACCCGCGAGCACGGCGACGACATCCCCGAGGTCCGCGACTGGGTCTGGCCCGATGCCCAGGACCTGGCAGACGGCGGCCAGGTTGACGCTACGCTCGGCACCGGTGGAGACAACGAGTAGCAGGGATCGAACGCGGCTGACGTTCGCCTAGTTTCATGAGCCGCTGGGGTCCCGGGGCGGTCACGAGACGTCGGGGCCTTCGTCCGCGCGTCGCACGTGGGAGCGGGCGTGGGCGACGGCGTCGTCGAGCCTGAGGAACAGGTGGCTCTCGTGGCGGAGCTCGTCCAGCACCCCGACGGTGGTCATCAGCTTGCGGTGCCGGGGTTGCACGCCCTTGACCAGGACCGTGATGCCGCGCTGCTCGAGGGCGGCGACTAGCTCGGCCAGTGCGCGTGCTCCGGTGGCGTCGACCATGCCCAGCTGGGACAGGCGCAGGATGACGACCAGGACGTTCTCCCGTACCGAGGCGTCGGTGACCTCCGTGAGGATCCTGTCCGAGGCTCCGAAGAACATGGCGCCGTCCAGCCGGAAGAGCGCGATGTGCTCGTCGCCCTCGTGCGCGACGCCGGGCAGCGGCTCGCGGTGCACGGACGAGGCGCGGGCCAGGCGCCGCAACGCGAAGAACGCGGCCACGACCAGCCCGATCTGGACTGCCTCGACGAGGTCGAACGCGACGGTGATGACGGCCGTGACGACGAACGTGGCGGCGTCCGAGCGCGTGGAGCGCAGGACCGCGCGGATCGTGCCGGCGCCGATCATGCGGAACGCGGTCACCATGAGCACGCCGGCCAGCGCTGCCAGCGGGATGCGGCTCACCGGCCCGGTGGCGAGGTAGATCACGGCGAGGATGACCAGCGCGTGGATGACCGCGGCCAGGCGGGTGCGGGCTCCGGAACGCACGTTGACCGCGGTGCGCGCGATGGCGCCGGTGGCCGGCATGCCGCCGAACAGGCCGGAGGCGAGCGAGGCCAGACCCTGACCTACCAGCTCCCGGTCGGGGTGGTAGACGGACCCTCCGGGTGCCATCGACGCGGCGACCCGGGCGGACAGCAGGGACTCGATGGCGGCCAGCGCCGCGATCGCGACGGCCGCACCCAGCAGGTCGCCCAGCCCGGTGGCGCTGACGCCGGGCAGTGCCGGGACCGGGAGCGTGTCGGGCAGGGCCCCGATGCGGGCGACCGGTGCACTGGTGACCTCGGCGAGCACCGTGGCGGCCACGACAGCGACCAGCGAGGCGGGGATCGCGGCATGCAGCCGGGGCAGGACGAGCATGAGAGCGGCGACCAGCGCAACGGTCGCGAGCGACCACAACGTGGTCGCGTCCAGGGCGAGCGCATCGAGGGCGCCGGCGGCGTCGGCGATCGCGTGGGCAGCTGTCACCAGCGTGTTGCCCCCGACGGCGGCGTCCTGCCCGATGGCAGCGGGGACCTGCTGCAGGAAGATGATCGCGGCGATCCCGAGGGTGAACCCCTCGACCACCGGCCACGGGATGAAGGTGACCACGCGCCCGAGCCGCAGCAGTCCGGCAGCCAGGACGATCAGCCCGCCGAGCATCGTGACCAGGACGACAGAGGGCAGTCCGTACGCGGCCACGACGGGCGCCAGGACGACGGCCATCGCGCCGGTCGGGCCGGAGACCTGGAACCGGGAACCGCCGAACACCGCCGCGACCACGCCCGCGATGACAGCGGTCACCAGGCCCGCGGCCGGCCCGACGCCGGAGCTGACACCGAACGCGAGAGCCAGCGGCAGTGCGACCACGCCCACGGTCAACCCGGCGAGCAGGTCGGCCCCGATCGACCGAGGGCGCAGGTCGTAGTCGTCACGCCGGGGTAGCAGGTCGCGCACGTCCAGCCGGACCAGCACGTCGCGGACCGTCACGGCTTCGCCGTCCGCTCGGCCGGGACGCTCTCGGTCAGGGCTGCTTCGAGCACGGCCCGGGCGCTCGCCCCGGGCAGCGTCGGCAGCTGCTGCGCGACCGCGAGCTGGGCGGCTTCGGCGTCGTGGCCGGCCAGGCGACGCAGCAGGAAGGCGCGGGCGACGACGAGCAGGTCTGCGACCAAGGGTTCGGTCAGCCGGTACACCACGGCGTTGCCCGAGCGGGTCGAGGCCACGACCCCCGCACGTTTGAGGACCGCCAAGTGCTGGGACATCGCAGAGGGTTCAGCACCCGTCACGTTCAGCAGGCGAGAGACCGGGGCGGCCAGGTCCGGGTCCGCCGCGATCACCTCCAGCAGCCGGATGCGGACCGGATGGGCCAGGGCCTTGAACAGCTCTGCCTTGATCGCGTACAGCGGCTGCGTATCCACCTCGTGACTTTAGCACTTGCTGAAACCAATGCGTGCTCGGTGCTCTGCCTGCGCGCCCTCGCCGAGCGAAGGGCGGAACCTGGTCCGTGTCCGAGATGAGGCCCCGGGCGTCAGACGCCGTAGAGGACGGTGGTGTCACCCTCGGTCCAGGCGTTGTCGACGATGAGGTGCTGGATGACCCAGGCGTCACCCTGCCGCACCAGTTCGACGTCGTACCGGTTGGTCATCAGGACGTGGCGCGAGTGGTCGTCGCGCGGCAGGTGCTGGCACGCCACGATGGCTTCCAGGCTCGCGGTGTCTCCGTCGACGTCGGCCCGCGGGTTGCTCACGGAGTGCGTCGTGTCCAGCTTGCTGAGCGAGTCCGCCAGGGCCGCGGCGATCGTCTCCCTGCCCTCCACCTCCGGGTAGTCGAAGCCGGCCTTCCTCGTGGCGGGCCCGAAGTCGGCCACCGCGTCCTCGGCGAACGCCGACGCGAGCAGGGCTCGGTCGCGCAGGTCGAGACCGGCCGCATAGCGGTAGAGGGCTTCGATCACGGCGAGCTTGTCCGCTGTTGCCGTGGGGGTGGTGGTGCTGTCGATGACCGACATGACGCTTCCTTGTCTGACGATGCGATGTTGAGATCAACGTAGCCCTCTAATCGACACCTGTCGAATAGCATGGGTGTCGGAGGCGCTCGTGGAGAGGAACGTCATGTACGGTGCGGCGCATGGTGACTGAACCGCCTGCGGTGGTTGGTGAGGACCCGCGGTTCGCGCGCTCACGACAGGCGATCGCGGACGCGCTGGCCGACCTCGTGCTGCGGACGGACGCGTGCCCTTCGGTCTCCACCCTGGCGGAGGCCGCCGGGATTCACCGGGCGACGTTCTACAACCACTTCGACTCGGTCGAGCACGCCGCGGTTCACGTGATCACGAGCGACTTCCGCGCCCTGCGGACCCTCGACTTCGGCGACCGTCAGCTCGGTGCCGACCCCGCCTCGGTGGCGTTGGCGACGCTGAACACCATGCTCGAGACCCTTCGGCGCCGCAGAAGCCTCTTCCTGCTGGCTTCGACCTGGCAGTCACCGAGTGGACTGATGGGTATCGGGGACCTGCTCGTGGACCAGATCCGGGACTTTCGGCACGAGTTCGGCGGCGACGAGCAGCAGTCCGACGCCGACAGTGCCGTCGAGGACATCTACACGGCCTGCGGGATGAACGGCGTCCTGTCGGCCGCGCTCGGGGACGGTCTCGACGGCGAGCCGGAGGAGATCGCTCGCCGCCTGTACGCGGCCCTGCCCGACTGGATGCAGCACCCCCGCGAATCGTCGTCCTGACTACGCGGCCGAGGTGCCCGCGGACGGTGCTGTCTGCTGGATCACACGACCGGCGGCGCTTTGCGGACCCGACCTGTCCGGGTCGGTCCATAGCGTGCAGGTGAACCGGGAAGGGCCCGGCCTGCGAGAGGAACCCCAGCTATGAGCGGACGACTGCTGATCTACGGCGCGACCGGGTACACCGGTCGACTGGTCGCGGAGCGGGCGGTGCATATCGGCCTGGACGTGACCGTGGCCGGACGGGACACCGGAAAGGTCGGCGACCTGGCGGGCTCCCTGGGCATCGCGTCCCGGGTGTTCGCCGTCGATGACGTCGACGCGGTGCGCGCCGCGCTGCGGGACGTCGACTGCGTGCTCAACGTCGCCGGACCGTTCCGGCACACGGCCCGCCAGCTGATGGACGCGGCCATCGAGGCCGGCGTGCACTATCTCGACACGACCGCGGAGCTCGAGATCTTCGCGCTGGCGGAGTCCAAGGACGCCGAGGCGTCTCGTGCCGGGGTCATGATCATGTCCGGCACCGGGTGGGACGTGGTGCCGAGCGACAGCCTCGCCCTGCACACCGCCCGCCGGGTGGCCGACGCCGAGAAGCTCACGATCGCGCTACGCGTGACCGGCGGCTTCTCTCGCGGCTCGCTCGCCAGCTCCGCCGGTATCGAGGACCTGGGCGACCTGGTGCGCCGGTCGGGCGAGCTGACCCGGCTCGACGAGGCCGCCACGCGGTCGTTCGACTTCGGCAACGGCCCGGAGGACTGCGTGCCGGTCCCGATGGGCGACCTGATCACCGCCGTGAGGTCGACCGGCATCGAGAACATCGAGGTGTTCCTGGGCACCGACGCGGGCTTCCCCGACGTCGACGACGCCCACCCGGGACCCACCGCGGCCGAGCGCAGCCAGGGCCGCTACCTGGCGCTGGCCGAGGTGACCGGCCGGAACGGACAGGTAGTGCGGTCGCTGATCGACACCCCGACCGGTTACACGTTCACCCAGCTGAGCTCGGTCGAGATCGCGCGCCGTGTGCTCGACGGGCAGTTCACCGCCGGGTTCCAGAGCCCGGCCTCGGCCTACGGACCGGAGCTGGCCACCGGCATCGCGGACACGACCGTCGTCGACCTCTGACAGTCACCGCCGGGCGGAACCGTACGTGCACCGCGGCCGGGGCGGCGCACCCGCCGCCCTGGTCAGGTGTTGCTCTCGACCAGCGCCACGGCACATCGTCGTACCGCCTCGCGTACGGGCTCCGGGGAGAGGACGGTCAGCGGGACGCCCAGGCGCATCAGGTACTCCCCGAGGGACTGCGCGTCCGTGCCGCCGACCCGCACGATCGTGGCGTGCGGCCCGTCGGGCTCATGAGTACCGGCGGTGGGCGGCACCGCGCGCATCGCGTCGTCGAGCGGGAGCCGCAGGCGCACGACGGCGTAGAGCGGGTGGTCGCTGACGAGCATCTCGGCGACCAGGCGCGCGGCGTCGGGCGGGTCGGTCAGACGCACCACCCGGCCGGTGGGGTGTACGTCGATCACCCGGTCGGCGCGGAAGGTCCGCCAGGCTCCCTTGGCCACGTCCCGCGCTACGAGGTACCAGCGGTTCCCGGTGAAGACGAGGCGATACGGGTCGACGTCGCGCACCGTGTCGGTTCCCTGCATGCTTCGGTAGGACAGCGTGATCCGCTCGCTGCGCCGGCAGACCTGCGCCAGCCCGGCGAGCATCCCGGGTGAGAGCGGCTGCCCGCAGACTCTCGTGGTGTGCTCGAAGACGTCGTCCATCGCGCCCAGCCGGGACGCCACCCGCGCCGGCAGCAGCTGGCGCAGCTTCAACAGAGCCGACAGCACCGCCTGGTCGTCGCTGAGCACCCTGGTCTGCGCGGCCTCCCGCAGCGCCACGCTGACGGCCAGCGCCTCCTCGTCGTCGAGCACGAGGGGCAGGTGGCTACGACTCTCCCCGAGCCGGTATCCACCCCAGTGGCCTGGCTCGGACTCGACGTCGTAGCCGAGGTCGCGCAGGCGAGCGACGTCACGGCGCACCGTCCGTTCCGTGACGTCCATGCGCTGCGCGAGCTCGCCGGCCGTCCAGCTCGTCCGTGACCACAGGAGGGACAGCAGCTGCAGCAGCCGCGAGGAGGTGCTGATCACGACTGTCCAACACGGCCGGCCCCGGCCGTAGTCCGCGAGGCCGCACCGCGGGGGTGCGCCGCACCCAGGCAGCCACACCCAGGGTCCACGGCCGGTCCGCGCGTAGCCTCGAACGCATGGCAACAAGAGAGAACGCGTTCGGGGAGTTCCTCACGGCACAGCGCGCCCGGGTCTCCCCGCAGGACGTCGGCCTGCCGACGGCCGGCTCACGCCGGGTCAAGGGTCTGCGGCGGGAGGAGGTGGCCGTCCTGGCGGGGGTCAGTGCCGACTACTACGCACGCCTCGAGCAGGGGCGCGAGCGGACGCCGTCGGCCCAGGTCGTCGAGGCGATCTGCACCGCCCTGCAGCTGGGCCCGGACGCACAGGCGCACGCGTTCCGGCTGGCCCGCCTGACACCTACCGCGCTCGCCACGAGCGACCTGGTCGGCCAGGACATGCTGCGTCTGCTCGACAGCATGCCGAACGTCGCCGCGTACGTCGTCAACCCGGCCTTCCGGATCCTGGCCACCAACCCCGTGGCCGGGGAGCTGCTCGGCAGCGAACAGGTAGCCAAGGGGGCCGTGCCCTACCTGTTCACCGACCCCGCCTCGCGCAGGTACTTCATGGACTGGGAGCACATCGCGCGCGCCGCGGTCAGCGCGCTCCGGCTGGCGGTGGGATACAGCCCCGTGCACCCGGAGGTGTCCGCACTGGTGGCTCGGATGAAGGACGAGAGCCCGGACTTCGCGCGTCTGTGGCAGGACCACCGTGTGACCGGCCTGAGCGCGACGGCCAAGCGCATCGACCACCCCGCCGTCGGGCAGCTGGAGCTGGTCTACCAGACGTTCGAGAGCCGGGACGCACCGGGGCAGCAGCTCACGGTCGCCACCGCTGCGGCCGGGTCGCCCAGCGCCGACTCGCTCGCTCTCCTCGGCACCATCGCGGCCGACCGTGCGGCTTCCACGGAACTCGCCGACCCGAAGTAGACGTCCGCCCGGGAGCCAGGGTGTGCCACACCCAGGGAGCCACTGCCTTCTTCACCGTCCTCGTGCCCCGCAGGCTGGAGCCGTACCGGACCACCGGTGCGCGCCAGACCACGAGAGGAACTGACATGACCGGCAACAGGTCTCCCGCCACGGGCCGCGGGGCCGAGCACGACCCGGCCCAGCAGACCCTGGCCGACGCCGACACCACCGCGCTGGAGGTGCGTGCCCTGTACGAGCAGATCGAACAGCGCATCCTGCAGCGCACCTGGACCCTGCCCGAGCTGGCGGTCGGATTCACCAACGACGCCGCCTACGTGGGCCGCCTCGTCCTGGCCGCCGAGCGCACCTGGGACATCGAGGGCGACGTCGACGCCGAGCTCAGGCACAAGCTCGCCGAGTGCCTGTGGTGGCTCTTCGTCCTGGCCGACAAGCTCGACGTCGACCTACCCGCCGCCTACGCCGAGACCATGCAGAAGATCGGGGGTGGGCTCCGTGGCTGACGCGCTTCCCCTGACCGATCACTACGCGGCGTCCGACGAGCCGGAGCTCGTTCGTTCGCCCGCAGCCCGCTACGTTTTCGTGACGGGAGCGGGAGCACCGGGCGACGACGAGTACTACCGCAAGAAGGCGCTGGTCGTCGACGTCGCCCGGGCGCTCGCTCCGCCGGCATCACCCGGTGCGTCGGAGCCGGTGGCCGAGGGCCAGTACTGGTACCCGGAGGGCTCGACGCAGGTCGGCATCGCGGACTTCTACAGCGTGCACCCCGTCTCGGCGCTGCACTACCGCCTCATGGCCGCCGTCGGGGCCACGACCACCGACGCGGACCTCGCCGCTGCTCGTCTCGCGGCGGCGAGCCCTTCGGACCCGACAGAGGACCGGCTCGAGCTGTTCGACCTGCCCGAGGAGACCGTGGTCCAGGTGATGCACCACGGACCCTTCGCCGACGAGCTCGCCACGCTCGACCGGCTCGGCCGGTTCGCCGAGCAGGCCGGCGTGGCTCGCAGCGGGCCCCACCGGGAGATGTACCTCGACGCCTATACCAGCACGACCCCGCAGGACACGCTGCGCACGATCCTGCGGGATCCGGTGGCCTGACGGTTGCGACCGCTCATGGTCGGGACGGTGGGACGACGGCCACCGGGCAGGCAGCGTGATGGATCATGGCCTGGCTGGTGGATCCCAGCAGGAGTCCACGGAATCCACCGCGTCCGCGCGATCCGACCACGACCAGCTGGGCGGTCCTGGCGCGTTCGAGAAGGATGTGGGCCGGGCCGTCCCGGACCACGACCTGCTCGACGGGGACGTCGGGGTAGCGCGCCTTGCCGTCGGCCAGCCAGCGGCTCAGCTCCTCCGACTCGTTCTGCTGGATCGAGTGCCAGTCCGTCGTCAGCTCCCAGACGGTCGTGACGGGCAGGTCGCTCCACGCGTGCACGGCTGTCAGGGGCGCGCCGCGGAGGGCTGCGGCCTGGAAGGCGAAGTCGAGCGCGGCCCGGCTGTTCGGCGACCCGTCCACGCCGACCACCACCGGCCCGTCCTGTCGGGGCGCGGTACCTGGCTCCACGCCCCGGACCACCACGACGGGGCAGCACCCGTGGGTAGCGACCGCGACGGCGATCGACCCGACGACCAGGCCCGCGAACCCGCCGAGCCCGCGTGAGCCGAGCACCACCAGGCCGGCCGAGGCTGACCTCTCGATCAGGTGAGCGGCCGCCGAGCCGCTGACCAGCTGGGTGGTGGTGAGGACGCCGGGCGCCGCTTCCCGGGCCGCCGCGGCGGCTTCCCTGAGCCACTCGCCCCCTTGCTCGACCAGCGCGTCGTGGTAAGGGCCCAGCGAACCCGCGTGCCGAGGGGCGACGGGGATCGGCGTCCACGCGTGGAAGAGCACCAACGGAGCGCTGCGGCGGCCGGCCTCGTGGGCGGCCCAGCGCACTGCCTGCGTGGCCGATTCCGACCCGTCCACGCCGACCACTACGGGGCGCTGCACCGTCTGGGCCATGGGAGTCCTCTCCTCACGTAGGTCGGGTTCAGTCGTGCGCGTGGTGATGTGCGTGCACCACCATGATCGAGCACGGCGCCGAACGAAGCAGGGCGTCGGGCACGCTGCCGAGCATCCGGCCCATCGCCCGGGAGTGCCTACGTCCGCCGACGATCACGAGGTCGTCGGTCGTGACACCGTTGCGGAGCGCGGCGACCGTGTCCCCGCGGCGGATCACGATCGAGCAGGTGACGCGCGGGTACTTCTCGGACCAGCGGGCGACCCGATCGGCCAGGGCGGCCCTGGCCGCCTCCTGCCACGAACCGGCGACCGGCTCCATCTCGAGGACGGCGGAAGCGATCGGGTCGCTCGCCGTCACGTGGAACACCTCGAGGGGGCAACCGCGCACGTTCGCCTCGGCGAACGCCGCACCGAGCACGTCTGGCTCGTCGTCCCGGCCGACACCCACCCTGATCCGGTGCGGATCACCGGTCGTCGCGCCTGCCGGTACGACGGCGACTGCTCCGCCGGCGGCCGCCGCCAGCGCGGACGAGGTCGAGCCGAGCACCATGCGGTCGAACTTTCCGAGGCCACGGCGTCCGACGACGACCAGGTCGCAGGTCTGGGCCCGCTGACCCAGCACGTAGCTGGCGGCGCCCGGGGTCACGGTGAACTCGACGTCTCCAGCTTCGGGGTGGTGCTCGGCGAGCTGGGTGCGTGCTGCCTGTACGGCCCGGTGGGCCTGGTCGCGCAGCTCTCCGATCGGATCGCCGATCCCCGGGTCGGGAGTCATGGGTGGGGCGTAGGCCGCCACCACCGTCAGGTGTGCCCGGTGCAGGTCGGCGGCACGTGCCGCCCAGTCCAGTGCTGCCAGGCTCTCGTGCGAGCCGTCGATCCCGACGACGATGTCGTGGTACCAGGTGGTGCTCATGATCTTCCTCCTTTGTCACCTACAGGACACCAGCCGGCGGACGGTGTCCGGCAGAGCCGGGAGGCCCAGGGGCTCGGGACCAAGGTCCTCACTCGTGGTTGCGACCCGCAGGCGCTACCGTGGCCCCGGAGGCGCCGATGGACCCGACGAGTGACCCGCGCGACCGCACCGACCTGCTGCTGGAAGCGGTCGTCACGGTCAGCCGCGGCCTGGACCTGGAGACGGTGCTGCACCACATCGTCGAGACCGCGATGGTGCTCGTCGACGCCCGGTACGGTGCGCTGGGCGTGCTGGGTGACGACGGCAGGATCGCCCGGTTCCTGACCGTCGGCATGACCGACGAGCAGATCGCCGCGATCGGTCCCTACCCCACGGGGCACGGCGTGCTGGGCGAGCTGATCCGCCACCCCGTGCCGCTCCGCCTGCACGACCTGTCCACCCACCCCGTCTCGGTCGGTTTCCCCGCGCACCACCCACCGATGCACACCTTCGCCGGGATGCCGCTGCGAGTGCACGGCGCGCCGTTCGGCAACCTCTACCTCACGGACAAGCGCGGCGGGGGAGACTTCACGGCCGAGGACGAGCGGGTGCTGGAAGCGCTCGCGTCGGCCGCGAGCGTGGCCATCGAGAACGCGCGCCTGTACGACGTCGCGCAGCTGCGGGAACGCTGGGCCCGCGCCAACGACCGGATCTCGCGCCAGGTCCTGGCCGGGTCGTCGCCCGACGAGGTCCTGGCGCTCATCGGCAGCCAGGCACGTGAGGTCGCCAACGCGGATCTCACGGCCGTCTCCGTGCCGGATCCGGACACAGGCCGCCTGCTGCTGCAGACGGCGTCCGGGCTGGGGGTGGAGGACCGGGTGGGTTCGGTCCTGTCGGCCGACGGGACGTTCGCAGCACTCACGTTCCGCACCGGGGTGCCGATGGTCACCGACGACGCCACGAAGGACGAGCGCGCCGAGTTCGCGCTGGACCTGCCGGTGGAGCTCGGACCGCTGGCGGTGTGGCCGCTCGGCGAGCAGGGTCGCGTCCGTGGTGTCCTGGCTGCGGCACGCGTGCAGGGCAGCCAGCCGTTCTCGTCGGTGGTGGTGGAAGCCCTGGGCGCCTTCGCCGCACAGGCCGCCGTCGCGCTGGAGCTGGCAGAGGGACGTGCCGACGCCGAACGGCTCGTCCTGCTCCGTGATCGCGAGCGGATCGCGCGCGACCTGCACGACCTGGCGATCCAACGGCTGTACGCGACCGGGCTCTCGCTGCAGCGAGTGGCGCGCACCGCGCCGCCGGAGCTGGCGGAACAGCTGGCCACGGCGGTCGACGAGGTCGACGAGACGATCGCCCTGGTGCGGACCACGATCTACCGGCTGCAGCCGGGTGAACGGTCTGACGGTGCCGGCGCCCGGCGAGTCGGTCTGCGCTCGCGCGTCATCACCGAGGTCGACGCCGCTGCGGTCTCGCTCGGGTTCGGGACACGGCTGCGGTTCGAGGGTGCGGTGGACACCTTGGTGCCGCCGGACGTCGCCCACCACGTCGTCGCGGTCGTGCGTGAGGCACTGTCGAACGTCGCCCGGCACGCATCCGCGTCCCGGGCGGAGGTTCGGCTTGCCGTGACTGACGATCTTGTGCTCGTCGTCAGCGACGACGGCACGGGCATCCCGCCGACGGCTGCCCGCAGCGGGCTACGGAACCTGGCGCAACGTGCGGAAGAGCTCGGCGGGTCGCTCGTCATCGAGCTCGTGGACCCGGGTGCCGACCGGGCAGGGACGCGTCTGGTGTGGCGTGTGCCCTTGCCGGCCGACGATTCCCTGTAGGCCCGACGCAACCAACCTGCCGGGCACCGCTCAGCGGTGTCGGACTCAGTGCTGTCGGACTCAGTGCTGTCGGCGTTCGTCCTGCTCGAGCCGGTCGGCGAGGACGGCGGCCTGGGCTCGGCGTTCGAGGCCGAGCTTGGCGAAGATGCTGGAGACGTAGTTCTTGACGGTCTTCTCGGCGAGGAACAGCTCGGCGCCGATCTGCCGGTTGGTCAGCCCGTGGCCGATGAGGCCGAGGATGCGGCGTTCCTGCTCGGTCAAGCCGGCCAGGGCGTCGGGTTCGTGGTGGGCGTCGGTGCGGATACGTTCCATGACGCGGGCCGCGGCGCGGGGGTCGAGCATGGACCCGCCCGAGGCGACGGTCAGCACGGCCTGGACGAGGTCGGTGCCGCGCACCTGCTTGAGGACGTAGCCGGCCGCTCCGGCGAGGATCGCGTCGTAGAGGGCCTCGTCGTCGGAGAACGAGGTGAGCATGAGGCAGGCGAGGTCCGGCATGCGGGAGCGCAGCTCGCGGCAGACGGTGACGCCGTCGCCGTCGGGCAGCCGCACGTCCAGCACCACGACGTCAGGGGCGAGGGCGGGGACGCGGGCGAGCGCCTCGCGGGCGGTGCCCGCCTCGCCCACGACGGTCACCCCGGGCTCTGACTCCAGCAGGTCGGCGACGCCGCGGCGCACGACTTCGTGGTCGTCGACAAGAAACACACGTACGTCCATGCGACCTACGGTAGCGGTCCGTCCTGCGGCGGCGGTGCCCGTCCCGGTGGCTACCGGGACGGGCACCGCGGGTGCAGGCACCATGGGCTGCTGCGTCATCGCAGGACGGGGAACCGCTTGACCAGCGGCAGCCGGGCCCACTGCTTGCCGAGGCCGAACGTGTCGCCGGCCAGGAACGCGGCCAGCCCGATGAGCAGAACGGCGTCGACCAGGTGGTAGTCCACGAAGGGGTTGTTCTCCAGCGGCATCGATGCGAACCACATCAGCAGCATGAGCAGCGCACCGGCGCCGGCCGCGATCCGCATGCCGATGCCGAGTGCCAGGGCGAGCCCGATGCCGAGCAGGCCGAGCATGAACAGCCAGTCGATGACGACGTTTCCGGCCAGGGCGCCGAAGAAGCCGGCGAACGGTCCCTCGACGCCGCCGAGGTAGCCCGCGGTCGGGGAGCCGCCGTTGATCCAGGCGCGCTCGGTGGGCGTGCCCAGGCCCCAGCCGAACAGCTTGTCGCCGAACGCCCAGAGGAACTCGACGGCCAGCAGCAGCCGGACGCCCGCGAAGCTGTACCGGGCGACCGCCGTGCTCGTGACGGTCGTGGCGGACGTGGCCGCACGCTCCCGTGCGACCGGCGCGTGCGCCGACGATGCGGAGTGGCTGATGGAGCTCATGATGTCCTCCTGGGGATGCGCCGGAACCTTTCCGGCTGCCTGGGACCACCGTCCCGCGAACCGTATGGTCGGGTGCAGGGCCACCTGACTCCTGTCGGACAGGACCTTGGTCCCGTGCCGAGACGGGACAACGGCCCGGGCTGCGCCTACCAGGTCGAGTCGCCGCGGATGATCGCGTCGGACCCGCCGTCGACGAAGATGACCTGGCCGCACAGGTGCGAGTTCTTCTCACTGACGAGCCAGGTCAGGAGGTTTGCGGGGACCTCGGGCCGCATGAAGCCGTTCAGCGGCATCGGCACCAGGGCGGACATCGCCGCGCGCTGGATCTCCGTACCGATCATGCCCGCGACCATGGGAGTCTCGACGACTCCCGGCGCGATGGCGTTGAGCGGGATCCTGGCACCCGCCCACTCCTTCCCGGGAGCCGCGCGGCGCAGCCAACGGCACAGAGCCACCTTGCTGCTGGCATAGATGAGGTCGTTCTGCCGCGCCTCCACGAGCTTGGCGGCGCGCTCCAGCGCACCGGCCTCGTCTCCGGCCAGGCACAGGTCGACCAGCTCGGCGTCCGACGGCATGAGGCTGGCCATCGATGCCGTGGCGACCGCGCGAGGGGCACGCGAGCCGGCGAGCAAGGGTCGCAGCCCTTCCAGCGTCGCGACCGTGCCGAAGAAGTTGACCGCGATGTCGTCCGGGGTCTGGTGCGCCACGCCGGCGTTGGCGACGACGCCGTCGATGTGGTCCCTGCGTGCCCGTAGCTCTTCGACCATCGTGGCCCGGCCGTCCGGGGTGCGGAGGTCGGTCTCGATCTCCGCGTCGTGAAGGTCCACGCCGATGGCCCGGTCGCCTCGCTGTTCGAGCAGCCGCAGGATCGCGCGGCCGATTCCCGAGGCCGAGCCGGTGACGACGATGGTGCGCATGGTGGTTCCTCCGTGTCGTGCGTCGCGCCGATCCCGGCAGGTCACCGGGGCGGTTCTCACGCTAGGCAGCCGGTACGGGCACAGCCCTGTGCCGTCGGTCCCGATGCCTCGGGCCGTTGGTCCCTGGTGTGTGCGCGCACTCGCACGAGACCCTGGGAGCTCGCTCGCTCTCCCAGGTCGGGAGGGGAACCGATCGACAGGAGCCCTGCTATGGCCCATGCCTGGAACGTCACCGTCCGCCTCTTCGACGCGGAGGACATCGCGGAGATCGAGCACCGCCCGGTCCGGCTGCACTCGTGACCTCAGGCACCTCGTCCAGACCCAGCCGCCCGTCGTCCGTCTCGTCGACGGCCTCCGATCGGTCCGACCCGTCGCTGCGGGAGGCGGCCGACGTCGCCCGCGAGCTCGGCGTCGATCCCGCCCTCGGGCTGGACGACGCCGAGGCCGCGCGCCGGCTGGCCGCCGACGGACCCAACGAGCTGCGGTCCAAGCCGCCCGTGCCGCTGTGGCGCAAGGTCCTCGAGCCGTTCCGCGACCCGCTCGTGGCGCTGCTGCTGGTCGCCGTGGGCATCTCGGTCACCGTCTGGTGGGTCGAGGGTGCCGACGGCGTACCCGTGGACGCCTTGGTGATCGCCGCCATCGTCGTGCTCAACGCGGTGCTCGGTCTGGTCCAGGAGAGCAAGGCGGCGAATGCCGTCGCGGCGCTCCGCTCGATGACGGAGGCGAGCTCCACCGTGCTCCGGGACGGCCGCCGGGTCACCGTGCGGTCGGCCGAGCTGGTCCGCGGGGACGTACTCGTGCTGACCGAGGGTGACGCCGTCGGCGCCGACGCGCGCCTGCTGAGCGCGACGGCGCTGCGGGTCCAGGAGGCGTCGCTGACCGGCGAGTCCGAGGCGGTCCTCAAGGACGCGGCGGTCCTGCCGGCCGCCGCGCCGCTGGGCGACCGGTTCGACATGGTCTACAAGGGCACCGCAGTCGCCCAGGGCGTCGGCCGGGCCGTCGTGGTCGCCACCGGCATGGGTACGCAGATGGGCGCGATCGCGCAGCTGCTCGACGTCACCGAGGAGGAGATCACCCCGCTGCAGCGGGAGATCGCCCGGGTGAGCAAGGTGCTCGGCCTCACGGTCATCGGCATCGCCGTCGTCGTGATGGTCCTCGCCGCAGTGGTCAACGACGTCCGCACGGCGGAAGACCTCGTCACCGTCCTCCTGCTCGGCGTCTCGCTCGCCGTGGCAGCGGTGCCCGAGGGCCTGCCGGCGATCCTGTCGGTGGTCCTGGCAGTGGGTGTGCGGACCATGGCGCGCCGGAACGCCGTCGTGAAGAAGCTGCACTCCGCGGAGACGCTGGGCTCGGCGTCCGTCATCGCGTCGGACAAGACGGGCACCCTCACCAAGAACGAGATGACCATCCAGCGGGTCGTCACCGCCTCCGGCGAGGTCGCGCTCACCGGCGTCGGCTACCGGCCGGACGGCGAGGTGCACACCGGGCCGGACGGTGACGGGGGACCGCTCGCCGACGAGCCGCTGCTCCGGGAGGTGACCATGGTGCTGGGCGGTGGCTCGCTCGCCAACGACGCCCAGCTCGTCGAGGCCGAGGGCGAGTGGACGGTGCAGGGCGACCCCACCGAGGCGGCCTTCCTCGTCGCCGCGCACAAGCTCGCCGGCACCGTGGACCGCGTGGCCGAGTTCGAGCGCCGCGGAGAGGTCCCCTTCACCTCGGAGCGCAAGCTGATGTCCGCACTGGTGGACCCGCCGGGCGACGGCGCCTGGGCGCTGGTCACCAAGGGCGCCCCCGACGTGCTGCTCGGACGCTGTACCTCCGTGCAGGTGGGCGACGAGACGGTCCCGCTCGACGACGAGCGGCGAGGCGCGGCACTCGACGCGGTCGAGCGCCTGTCGGACCAGGCGTACCGCACGCTCGGCGTCGCGTACCGGCGGGTCGCCGAGGGGCTCGGGCACGAGGGCCTGGAGGAGCACGAGTCCGACCTGGTCTACCTCGGAGTGGTGGGCATCATCGACCCGCCCCGACCCGAGGTGACGGCCGCGGTGGCCGAGGCCCACCGGGCCGGCATCCGCGTCATGATGATCACCGGCGACCACCCGGTCACGGCCACCCGGATCGCTACCGATCTGGGCATCGTGGAGGCCGGGGCCCGGGCTGTGACCGGGACCGAGCTCGACGGCCTCGACGCCGCAGGCCTGCGCGAGACCACCCGCACCGTGTCCGTGTACGCCCGGGTGGCCCCGCAGAACAAGCTGCAGATCGTGGACGCGCTCCAGGCCGACGGGCACGTGGTCGCCATGACCGGCGACGGCGTGAACGATGCCCCGGCCCTCAAGACCGCCGACATCGGCGTGGCCATGGGGATCACCGGCACGGAGGTGACCAAGGAGTCGGCCAAGATGATCCTCGGTGACGACAACTTCGCCACCATCGTCGCCGCCGTGCGCCAGGGCCGGGTCATCTTCGACAACATCAAGAAGTTCCTGCGCTACCTGCTCTCGTCGAACATGGGCGAGGTGTTCACGGTGCTGCTCGGTGTACTGCTGGCCGGCGTCATCGGCCTGGAGGGGGCGGCGGGCGGCGAGGCCGTCGTCGTGCCGCTGCTGGCCACCCAGATCCTGTGGATCAACCTGGTGACCGACTCCGGGCCGGCCCTGGCCATGGGTGTGGACCCCGAGACCGACGACGTCATGGCCCGGCCCCCGCGCGGAGCGCACGAGCGCATCATCGACGCGCGCATGTGGACGGGTGTCCTGAGCATCGGGCTCGTCATGGGCGTGGCCACGCTGCTGACCATCGACATCTTCCTGCCGGGCGGCATGATCGAAGGGACCGACTCGCTCGACGTGGCCCGCACCGCCGGGTTCACCACCCTCGTCCTGGCTCAGCTGTTCAACGTCCTCAACTCCCGGTCGGAGACCACGAGCGCCTTCCACCGGATGTTCGCCGGCCGCTGGCTCTGGGGTGCGATCGGCCTGGGCGTGGTGCTCCAGGTCGCCGTCGTGCAGGTGCCGTTCCTCCAGGTCGCCTTCGGCACCGCGAGCCTCGACCTCGCACACTGGGGCGTCGCGGTCGCCATGGCGTCCTCGGTGCTCTGGTTCGACGAGCTCCGCAAGCTGCTGTGGCGGGCACGCCACCCCGGTGAGGTGGCGTAGGACCTTCGCCAGGGACAGGGGGCTAACGCCCCGGTACGCCCCCTGCCGTTCCGGACTGAGAAATACGGGTCCGACCGCGGCGTGGATCTCCACCGTGTCCAAGGTCCCGAAGCCGGGACTCGGACGTAGACTCGGGTGGATGCCTGGGAGAGGGGAGCGATGAATGACGAGTCGTTCCAATTCCCCGACGTGCCCCTGGAGCTCGAGAGCACGATAGGGGAGCTCATCGAGCGAGCCCACAAGGTACAGGCCGCACACGGACGTCTGCGAGACCTGTTGCGCGCCAACCGCATAGTGGTCGGAGACCTGGAGCTGGAGCAGGTCCTGCACCGTATCGTCGACGCGGCCGTCACCCTGGTGGACGCCCAGTACGGTGCGCTCGGCGTCATCGATGCCGACGGAGGCCTGGAGCGGTTCATCCATGTCGGGATGAGCGATGATGCCGCCCGCGAGATCGGGCACCTCCCGGAGGGCCACGGCATCCTCGGCGCCGTCATCGACTGCGACGGGCCGATCCGGCTGGAAGACCTGGGCGCTGACCCGCGCTCGATCGGGTTTCCCGCGCATCACCCGCCCATGGGGGCTTTTCTCGGCGTCCCGATCCGGGTCCGCGACGCTACCTACGGCAATCTGTACCTGACGAATCGGGCGGACGGGCCGTTCAGCGCGGAGGACGAAGAGCTCGTGACGGCGCTGGCCGCGACGGCGGCCGTCGCCATCGACAACGCACGTCTGTACGAGCAGTCGCGCCGGGCCCAGCGGCTGAGCAAGGCCCTGGCAGAGGTCACCGCGACCCTGCTGGCACCCGAGACGGCCGACGCCTTCGGCGCCGTCGCCGAACGGGTCGTCTCACTCGTCGACGCGGACCTCGTCACCGTCGTCGTGCCGGCCGGAGACGGCGAGCTGCTGGTAGACACCGCACGCGGGGTCGGTGCCGATGCGCACGAGGGCGCCACCATGCCTGCCGACGACTCGGTCGTCGCGGAGGCGATCTCCGGCGGGCACATCGTGTCCTCCGACGAGGTCATCGGTACGTCCGCGCTGGGCGAGCAGCCCACGGGCGGTTCCTCGATCGCCGTGCCGCTGATCGTGTCCGGGACGCCGGTCGGCGCCCTGTGCGTGAGTAGGGGTGCCCAGCGACCGCGATTCTCGGCCGACGACCGCGGGATCGTGTCCGAGTTCGCTGCCCAGGCCGGGCTCGCGGTCGCCCTGGCCTGGGCCCGCGCGGACCGGCAGCGACTCGATGTGATCGAGGACCGTGCCCGCATCGCCAGGGATCTGCACGACCACGTCATCCAGAGGCTCTTCGGCGCGGGTCTCGGGTTGCAGGCCCTGGCGGCTCGCGCGCCGGAGCATGCGGTCACGATCGACAGGCACATCGCCGACCTCGACGCGGCCATCGGTGACATCCGCACCGCGATCTTCGCCCTGCAGACCCGTCCCACGTCGGAGTCCGTGCGCCGCCGCCTCCTCGACGTCACGACGGAGATCGCCCCGAGTCTCCGGAGCCCGCCGAGGATCACGTTCAGCGGGCCGGTCGACCTGGTCGTCATCGGCCCCCTCGCCGACGACGTCCTCGCCGTGGTGCGGGAAGCACTCGCCAACGTGGCCCGGCACGCGCAGGCCAGCACGGCCGAGGTGAGCCTGACCGCCACGATGTCGGAGGTCGTGGTCATCGTCGATGACGACGGGGTCGGGATCCCACCGCGGATCGCGCGTGCCAGCGGCACCGCCAACCTGACCGCCAGGGCACGGTCGCGAGGCGGTACCTTCGTCCTCGAACGGCGAGACTCCAGCGGCACGCGAGCACGATGGCACGTCCCGCTTGCTCCCGTCCCGAGGTCGTCACGGCAGGAGCGCTCGCCGGATCGTCGCTAGCCCGGATCGTCGCTAGCTCACGGCGAGGGGAACCGAGCGGCGAGGCGTGTGCTCCGGCCTCGAGCTGTACCCCAGCCGCATGAGCATCTGCGGTGCCCCGTCGAGCGACAGGGCCTGGCGCAGGTCATGACGAGTCGTCGGGTTCTCCAGGACCGTGGTCGCGAACGACGCGTGGACGAAGTAGGTGGTGGCGACCAGCAGCACGTGCTGCAACGCCTGGCCCGCCGCCACCCACTCCCGGGCGGAGTCTCCGGCGGTCGAGAGAACCGCCAACGTCGACCGCTGCTCGAACTGCGTGCTGCCGGTGCTGGCGTGGAACCGTCGCACCGGAGCCTGGTCGTCGCTCGCGCCCGGACCGAGCAGCTCCTGCGGGACGCCGTCCTCGCGTCCAGGACCGGTGGCGGTCCATGCTGCCTCCTCGGCACGAGCCGCGGGATCCTCGGCGGCGAGCGCCTCCGCCCTGCGCACCAGCCCGATCACGTCCTCGCGCACGGGCTCCGAGGGCTGGATCAGCCGCAGCTCCGCGCCCTCGTCCAGTGCGGCCTGCTGGATGGACATCAGCACGTCCGTGAACAGCGGCTGGTCGTCGAACGGGACCCGTGACGTCGTGCGCCGCTCGATCGCCACGGACAGCTCGAGCTCGTCCGTGTTCGGGACCGGGCCCGGTTCGAACTCGATCTCGGCCACCAGGAGCTCGTCGTCCGGGTCCGGCAGGACCTTGACGACGGCGGTCAGCGAGTCCCGCCGAGCGGCCGTCCTGGCATTGAACAGGAACGCCCCGCAGCTGATCAGCATCTCGCGGCCGTGCGGGTCGGAGTGCCGCAGCTGCCGCGCGGCGTCCGCACGCAGGAGCACGGTGCTGCCCGTGGCATCCACCTGCCACGGCTGGGTGTTGTAGACGCTCGGGGCGCTCGCCGCCGCCCTCAAGATCCGCTCGACCCGCGAGTCGACGACGTCCATGATGTCTCTCCCTTCGACGGCCGTCCGGGTACGGACAGGTCCTCAGTCTTCGTCGCGCGGTACGCACGCGGCAGGGCCGAACGTCCCGCCGGCCGGGGCCGGACGGCCCTGATGCCCAGGGGACCGGGCGAGGAACGTGGACTGCACGGACACATGAGGTAACAGGAGGTGACGGCGATGCGTGCGCTCGTGGTCTATGAGTCCATGTTCGGCAACACGGAAGAGGTCGCGCGGGCGGTCGGGGAGGGGATCGAGGCGTCGATGCACACCCATGTCGTGGAGGTGGGTGCGGCGCCCGACGCCGTTCCGGCCGACGTCACGCTGCTGGTCGTCGGCGGGCCGACCCATGCCTTCAGCATGTCCTGGCCCACGACCCGGCGCGACGCCGCGCAACGGGCCGGGACCCTCGTCTCCCGCGGCCGTGGTATCCGCGAGTGGCTCGGTAGCCTTCCGGCCGCGACGGCGGACACGGAGGCCACGACGTTCGACACCCGGGTGACCACGCGGATCACAGGATCCGCCGCGCGGGCGGCGAGCCACCGGCTGGACCGGCTGGGCTACCGCCTCACCGCGGCCTTCACCAGCTTTCGGGTCATGGACGTCGCCGGTCCGCTGGGCGACGGTGAGGTCGATCGCGCACGTGACTGGGGGAGGGCACTGGGTGCCGAGGTCGCGGCGCGTAGGTCCAGCAGACCGAGCTCCTGACCTGGCCGGCGAAGGAGACGTGACCATGCGGGTGTTCCGCGTCTTGTGGCGGTATCCGGAGATCACCGTCGCGATCGTGCTCCTCGCGTCGGTGCTCGCTCTTCGCGCCACGGGCGAGGGCATCGTCGCGCGGTGGGTCGCCACCGCCTACGTCGGCGCGTTCATCGTCTGGACGCTCGTCGGGATGGTGCGCGACGTGCTTCGCGGGCACGTCGGCCTCGACGTCCTCGCGGTCGTGGCGATGGTCGCGACCCTGGCGGTAGGGGAGTACGTCGCGGCACTGATCATCGTGCTGATGCTCTCGGGCGGCAGAGCGCTCGAGGACTTCGCCGCACGGCGCGCGAAGCGTGATCTGACGTCCCTGCTCGATCGCTCGCCCCGGGTCGCGCACGTGCTGCGGCACGCGGACACGCCCCGGGACGACGAGCTGCGGGACGTAGCCGTCGACGACGTCGCCATCGGGGACGTGCTGCTCGTGCGCCCCGGGGAGATCGTGCCGGTCGATGGCGTCCTGCTCACCGACAGCGGGACGTTCGACGAGTCCTCACTGACCGGGGAGAGCCTGCCCGTCACTCGCGCGGCCGGCGAGGAGGCGCTGTCGGGCGCCGTGAACGGGTCGCGGGTGGTGCGGATGCGAGCCGTACGCCGCAGCGTGGACAGCCAGTACCAGCAGATCGTCGCGCTCGTGCAGGCCGCCGAGAGCTCACGGGCACCGGTCGTCCGGCTCGCCGATCGTTTCGCGGTCCCGTTCACGGCCGTCTCGCTCGTGCTGGCGGGCGCGGCGTGGACCATCTCCGGAGACCCGACCCGCTTCGCCGAGGTGCTCGTGCTGGCGACCCCGTGCCCACTCCTCATCGCCGCACCGGTCGCCTTTCTCGGTGGGCTCTCGCGTGCGGCCAGGAGCGGGGTGATCATGAAGAGCGGCACGGTCATCGAGCAGCTCGCACGCCTGCGGTCCGCCGCGTTCGACAAGACGGGAACCTTGACGCGGGGCCGCCCCGACCTCGTCGCCGTCCGGCCCGCTGACGGGTTCGCCGCCCACGAGCTGCTGCGGCTCGCGGCCTCGGCCGAGCAGTACTCCTCGCACGTGTTCGCCGAGAGCATCCGCCGTGCCGCCACCGAGCGCGGTCTCGACCTGCTGACCGCCACCGACGCCACCGAGGTCGCGACGAACGGCGTGACCGCCGTCGTCGAGGGGCGGACCGTCGTCGTCGGCAAGCCGGCCTACGTCGCGTCCATCGCGCCGGACACGACCCGAGCCGCACTCGGCCCCGGCGAGGCCGCGGCCTACGTGGCGGTCGACGGGCGATTCGCGGGGGTCATCGTGCTCGCGGACGATGCTCGCCCCGAGTCGCCTGCAGTCGTCTCCTGGCTGCGGGCGAACGGCATCGAGCACATCACGATGCTGACCGGGGACGCGCGGCCGACGGCGGAGTCGATCGCCCGGCAGGTCGGGATCGACGACGTCCGGGCCGAGCTGCTCCCGCCGGAGAAGGTGCGGCTTGCCGCCGAGCTGAGTCCTCGGCCGGTGCTGATGGTCGGTGACGGGGTGAACGACGCCCCGGTGCTGGCGGCCTCCGACGTCGGGGTCGCCATGGGCGCGAAGGGCGCGACCGCGGCCGGTGACGCTGCCGGTGTCGTGCTGCTCGTCGACTCGCTCGCCAAGGTCGTCGACGCCATATCGATCGGTCGGCACACGCTGCGTGTCGCGCTCACCGCGATCTGGATCGGTATCGGGCTGAGCGTCGGTCTCATGCTCGTGGCCATGACCGGAGCGATTCCCGCGGTCGCGGGCGCCCTGGTGCAGGAGCTGGTCGACCTGGCGACGATCCTCTACGCGCTCCGTGCGCTGGGCGGCCCGCCCAGCGGGCTCGCCACCGCCGCAGCCCCGAGGAGCGGACGGCGACCAGTGCCGACGCACGGGTCGAAGGTCCCGTGAACCCGTGACCGTCGGCCCTGCAAGGGACGTGGCCGTGCCCGACAGGCTGAGCACGAGCGACGCAGGAACAAGCACGCAGGACAAGCACGACTCGAACAGCGTGGAGAGCACAGGACAAGGAGATCCGTCATGAGAACAACCCGGCAACCCTCCCTGGTAGTCGTCGCGGTCGATGGAACCGGACGCAGCGCCGGTGCCGTGCGGTACGCGGTTCGCGCGGCCCGGATCCAGGGCTGCGCCGTCCGGCTGGTGCATGTCGTACCGACCTCTCTTCCGGAGGGCGGTCTCTGGCCCTCGGCGGGGCGCGACGTCGACGACCTGCGCAGCTCAGGTGAGCGCGTCCTCGAGAGAGTGGTGGCAGAGGCACGCTCTGGTGCGTTCGACGTCAGGTTCGAGTCGTTGCTCGGCCGGGGTCCGCGCGTGGCCGAGCTCGTCGCGGCGGCCGCAGCGGGTGATCTCGTGGTGCTCGGCAGGGAGACCCGCCGGGGAACGGAGGGACTGCTCGCGGGAACGACGACCGCCGGGGTGGTCGCCCGGGCGGCGGTTCCCGTGGTGGTCGTTCCGTCGGACTGGCGGGAGCGCGAGCTCGGGCGGATCGTCGTCGGGATCAAGTCGATCGTGCGTGACGGTGAGCTGCTGGCTCGCGCCTACTCGATGGCGTCCGCCCGGCACGCCGGTCTGCGCCTGCTGCATGCCGTGGAGGTCCCGGAGCTCGCGGCCGAGACCGGTGGCACCGACGCCTCCGCAGGCGAGTCCGTCAGTTCTGGCAACCAGATGCTGGAGACCGCTGCTCGCGACTGGCGGGACGCCTTCCCGGGCGTGGAGGTGGAGACATCGGCGGTCGAGGGCCGCCCCGCCGACGTCCTCGTCGACGCCGCGGCCGACGCGGACCTCCTGATGCTCGCACGTCCGCACCGCGACCTGCGGCACCCGGTGCGCCTGGGGCGGACGCCGCGAGCCGTGCTCGGTGTCTCGGACACGCCGGTCGAGCTGGTTCCGCTCGGGCGTGAACCGTCCATGGCACCGCTCGTGCTCGAGAGCTCCGGAGAGATCCTGAAGAGCTGACGCGATCAGCCCTTCTTCGCGATCAGCCCACCGGGTACCCGATGCGGGGTCAGCCACCGAGCGCGGCGAAGGCCTCGTACACCATGAACGCCGGCCAGAAGACGCCCTGCACGACCGCCCAGACGAACTCCCAGAACCCGTCGGCCTGCTGCCAGAAATAGACCCAGGCACCGAAGATGCCGAGCCCGTAGATCGCGCCGCCGCCCGCGGCGGCACCCGTGTTCCGATCTCCCATCACATCCATCTCCTCTGTTTCCTCTGTCGGGTATGTGCGCAGGGGTCTCCTGCCGGCAGAACCCGGCAGTGCCCGCCTGCGGCCGGGCACTGCCGGGTCTTGAACCGGCTCCGGTCAGCTGACCGGGTGCCGGTGTGCGTGCACGACCAGGACCGGGCACGGCGCGCCGCGGACCACGGAGTCGGGCACACTGCGCAACAGGCGCCCGGTGACCCCCGAGTGGCTGCGTCCGCCGACGACCAGGATGTCGTTCCGGGCCAGGCCCTGGAGCAGGGTGGCGACCGGGTCCCCACGGCGGATCACCACCGTGTACGTGACCGTCGGGTACTTGTCCGACCACCGCGCCAGCCGATCAGCCAGGTCGACCCCGGCGGCCTCGTGCCACGACGCGGCCACGGGATCCATGTCGAGCAGGGCCGACGAGATCGGGTCGGTCCCCGTCACGTGCAGCACCTCGAGCGGGCGCCCCCGCGCGTCTGCCTCCGCGAACGCCGTTCCCAGCACGTCGGGCTCGTCGGCGGGGCCTACTCCGACCCTGATCCGGCGAGGCTCGTCGGCTGCTGCGCCGGACGGCACGACCGCTACCGTGCCCCGTGCGGCCGCCGCCAGTGCTGAGGAGGTGGACCCGAGCAGCGCGCGGTCGAACGCACCGAGCCCGCGGCGCCCCACCACGACGAGGTCGTCGTTGGTCGACTGCTCGGCAAGGACACTGGCGGCGCTACCCGGTAGGACGTGTGTCTCGACGTCCCTACCTCCAGGGCGCCATCCGCCGAGCCGGTCGCGCGCGGCACGGGCCGCGTGGCGTGCCTCCTCGTGCGCTTCCTCGATGAGGCTGCTCGTCTCGGGGCCCGCCTCGGGCGGCACGGGGTGAGCGGCCACCACCACCAGACGAGCCCCGTGCACATCGGCGGCGAGGGTCGCCCAGTTCAGCGCCGCCAGGCTCTCGTCCGAACCGTCGACCCCGACGATGACACTTCGGTACCAGCTGTTGTTGTCGTTGTTCATGATCGTCCTCCTCTGCTCACCACCAGGACACCAAACTGGTCACTCCTGGCGGCAGAGACGAGCGGCCCGCCCGAGCGGGACCAACGTCCCCTGATGGCAGTCACGCGGTGAGGCGCACCAGCTCTTCGCTCATGGCGCGTGCGAAAGCGGTACCTGGCACGTTCGCCGCGTCGAAGTGGACGCTGCAGGAGAGCCGGCCGGCGTACGAGAAGGCAGCCACGCCCAGCCGGACGTTCGCGGCGAGCACCGCGACCGGCCAGATCGCGGTGACGGGAGCGCCCGCGAGGCACAACCTGCCGACCGGACCCGGCACGTTGGTGACGAACCCGCCGACGAGGTGCTGCCGCCGCGCGACACGGTCCATGATGCGCGCCCCGACGGGGCCGCGCATGAACTCGAGCGTGCCCTGCTCCCGCGCCCGTACCTTCTCCGCCCGGGTCTGCCCCGCGATCAGCCGAAGGCGATCGCGGGGCGCGGGCACGTCGAGCGGCAGCCGTACGAGCATGACACCGACCTGGTTGCCCGATGTGCCGTGCCGCTGGAGCGCGACCGGCACGGAGACGGGAAGCCGCGCAGGGATCTGCTCGCCGGCTGCGGGCAGAGCTGCCCGGTAGCCCGAGGCGACGGACGCGAGCAACGCGTCATTGACGGTGGCTCCGAGCGGTCGCACGCGCGCCTCGAGCGCCGCGAGGTCCACGTCCACGAAGGCGACGCCGCGGCGCGGACTGCGCTCGCCGAGCAGCACCGTGGACCCCAGCTCTCGGCCGGTGAGAGTCTTCCGGATGCGGTGCAAGGCGTAGCCGAGCCTGCGGAGAGGGCGCCGCGGGTCGCGTCGTTGTCGTGGTTCCGCGCCCGGCCGGGGCCGTGGAATCGTCGGCGCCCACGTGGCGGTCGGCACAGTTGCCGGCTCTGGTTCGGGAGGATCGAACAGTGTCCGGGCGATCGTCACCGCTGCCGTTCCGTCCGCCACCGCGTGGTGGATGCGGAGCACGACGCCGGTCCGTCCGGGACCCGCGCCCGGCACGACCAGGATCTCCCAGAGCGGCCGGTCGAGCGGCAGCGGCGCGGTCATCAGCTCCGCGCACAGCCGTTCGAGGCCCACGAGGCCGCCGACCGTCCTGACGAGCCGAATGTGGTACCCGAGGTCCGGTGATGCCTCTTCCCAGCGGCGCCTGCGGCCGGTGGCGCGGGGAACTCTGCGCAGCGGTGGCAGCCCGGTGATTCGTTCACCGAGCGCGGAGCGCAGCGCCGCGAGGTCAGGGGCGCCGTCGGGACCGACGAACCCGCCCGGGGAGAGGAGGCCCGCGACGAGGAAGACGTTGACCTGGCCGGCGTGGTCGAGCACCAGGTTCGCCTCGTCGACCGCGGCGAGCCGCTGCGATGCCGGGCGCACGGGTCGCCGCTCAGGCTCCGGCCGGCGTCTGGCGCTCCGCGCGCTCGCGGATGCCGCGGAGCATTCGTTGCGACATGAGGAAGCTCACCATCTCGACCGGTTCGGCGAGGATGCGCGCCCAGCCCGCCAGATACGCGTATCGCTCACGGACGACGAGGCGGGTGGTGCCCGGGGCTGTCAGCGCTACCGAAGGCGCGAGCTTGACCTCGTCGCCGACGGCGCGGATGCGGAGCTCTGGCACGAGCACGTCTGACGTGTGGATGTCACAGCCGGCGATGACGCCCCTGTACCGGTTCTTGTTCATGACCGCCCTCCTCCTGCTCCTCACCAGGACACCAACCGGTCGGGCCGGGGTGGCAGAGGCGATCGTCCGGCCGGTGCGGGGCTTTGTTCTCTCACGAACGGGACGAAGGTCAGGCGAAGCAAGGACCACCTGCCCTGCCGAGCCGCGGGGCGCGGGTGGTGTGCTGGGCAAGAGCACGAGTCGGTCCCCGCCGGCACGGAGGCCCCCTCCGGACCTGGCGGGTCAGGCCGGCGCCCGCATGAGCGAGAACCGAGGGAGACGAGACATGGACGTCGTCGACGCACGGATCGAGAGGATCCTGAGAGCGGCAGGGGATGCCCCGAGCGTCCTGAACACCCAGCCCTGGCAGGTGGCGGTCACGGGTTCCAGCCTGACCCTCCGTGCCGACCCGTCGCGACGGCTGCGGCACAGTGACCCTCAGGGCCGCGAGATGTTCATCAGCTGCGGGGCCTTCCTGTTCAACGCCAGAGCTGCGGCTCGTCGTGAGTCGCTGACCGCGGTCGTGACGGTGCTGCCCGATCCGGAGGACGAGCTGCTCGTCGCCGAGCTCGTGCTCGAGCCGGGTGGCGATCCGAGCGCGGACGAGCTCGAGCTGTCCCTGGCGATCGAGCACCGCGTGACCTCGCGCACCCCCTTCGAGGACCGGCCCCTTCCCGGGGACGTCCTGGTCGCCATCCAGCGGGCCGCCGACGCGGACGGGGCGAGCCTGCGCACGATCCAGCCCTCGGACCCCGCACGGGCCGAGGTGGTCGGACTCATGCGGAGGGCGGAGGCGATCGCGGCAGAGGACATGGTCGGCCGCGACGAGGAGGCGGCGTGGACGACCAGCTGGCCGGGGCGTGACGACGGCGTACCCGCACACCTCCTGGGGCGCGCGCCGAGCAACCCCGACGCACCGGTGCGTCGGTTTCCCGCCAGCGTGGGCCGCGAACAGTTCGAGCGGGACTCGACGCTGGCGGTCCTGAGCACTTCCGGCGACTCCCCCCGGGAGTGGATCGCGGCCGGCCAGGCGCTGGAGCACGCTCTGCTGGCCGCCACCACCCACTTCGTCCACGCGTCGTTCGCGACCACCGTCCTGGAGAACCCCACGACGCGTCACGACCTGCGCAAGGCCCTGTCGCTCAGCGGGCATCCGCAGATGCTCATGCGGCTCGGGCGCAGCGCGAGGCCGGCGCACGCACCCCGCCGGGCCAGTGCACTCCGAGACACCGCGTCGCGTCGCGTCGAGTAGCCGGCGAACCAGGTAGCCGTCAGCCCCGCGGCCCTCGCCGCGGGGCTGACGGCCGCGCCGGCTACGTCGCGTCGCGCGCTGCGTCGTCGAGCCTGACGAGCGCGGCGGCCAAGCGGGCGATCGGGACGCGGTAGGGCGAGCAGGACACGTAGTCGAGGCCGATGGCGTCGAACGCGGCGATCGACGCGGGGTCGCCGCCGTGCTCGCCGCAGACGCCGGTCTCGAGGTCGGGCCTGGTCCGCAGCCCGCGCTCGACGCCGATCCGGACGAGCTCGCCCACACCGTCGACGTCGAGGGACGCGAAGGGGTCGGCCGGCACGATGCCTGCCTCGAGGTAGGCGGCGAGGAAGGACTCCTCGGCGTCGTCGCGAGAGATGCCGATCGTCGTCTGCGTCAGGTCATTCGTGCCGAACGAGAAGAAGTCGGCGTGCTCGGCGATCTCGTTCGCCGTGAGGGCCGCTCGTGGCAGCTCGATCATCGTGCCGACCCGGTAGCCGAGGTCCACCGCCCCGGCGCGGTCCAGCTCGTCGTCCGCGGTGGCCACGACGATCTCGCGCGCGCTCCGCAGCTCTTCGGCGAACCCGACGAGCGGCACCATGATCTCCACGCGCGGGTCCAGGCCGCGCCCGCGCACCGCGAGCGCGGCGCGGATGATCGCACGGGTCTGCATGACGGCGATCTCGGGGTACAGCAGCGAGAGGCGCACGCCGCGGGTGCCGAGCATGGGGTTCGTCTCGGTCAGGCGTGTGATGCGGGCCAGGACGGCTCGCGCCTGCTCCAGCTCCCCGGACGTGCCGTCGGTCTCCAGCCGCTGCACCAGCAGGGACTGCTCCACCAGGTCCGGGAGGAACTCGTGCAGCGGCGGGTCGATGAGCCGGACGGCGACCGGCAGGCTCGTCATCGCGGTGAAGATCTCCTCGAAGTCGGCCTGCTGCATGGGCAGCAGCTCGTCCAGGGCGGTCTGCCGGGTCGCGGCGGAATCGGCCATGATCATGCGCCGCACCACGGGCAGGCGGTCCGTGGCCATGAACATGTGCTCGGTGCGGCACAGCCCCACGCCCTCGGCGCCGAGCTCGCGGGCCCTGACCGCGTCGGTGCCCGTGTCGGCGTTGGCGCGAACACCCAGGCGGCGTACCTCGTCGGCCCAGCCCAGCACCGTGGAGAAGTCGTCGGTGATCCGCGGTGGCCTCAGCGTCAGCGCTCCGGTGTAGACGAGGCCCGTGGTGCCGTCCAGGGTGATCGTGTCCGCGTCGGTCAGGACGGTGTCGCCGACCGTCAGCGTGCGGGCGTCGGCGTCGATGCGCAGGTCGCCCACGCCGGCCACGCACGGCTTGCCCATGCCACGCGCGACCACCGCTGCGTGCGACGTCATACCGCCGTGCGCGGTGAGCACGCCCTGGGCCGCCGCTACGCCGTGGATGTCGTCCGGCGTCGTCTCCCAGCGCACGAGCACCACGTTCTCGCCGGCGCTGCCTCGTGCGGCCGCGGTGTCGGCGTCGAACACGATGGTGCCCACCGCGGCGCCCGGGGACGCGTTGAGACCGTGCGTGAGCGGGGCGGGGGCCCGGGCGGTGTCGAGCGTGGGGTGCAGGAGCTGGTCGAGCTGGGCCGGGTCGATCCGCCGCAGCGCGGTCTCCTTGTCGATCTCGCCCTCCGCGACGAGGTCGCGGGCCACCTTCAGTGCCGCCGCGGCGGTGCGCTTCCCGGCGCGCACCTGCAGCAGGTAGAGCGTGCCGTCCTCGATCGTGAACTCGATGTCCTGCATGTCCTTGTAGTGGTGCTCCAGCTTGTCCATCATGGCCATGAGCTGGGCGTACGCGTTCGGCAGCACCGACTCCAGCTCCGGCAGGGGCCGCGGCGTCCGGATGCCCGCGACCACGTCCTCGCCCTGCGCGTCGAGGAGGAACTCCCCGTACCGCTCCTTGGCGCCGGTCGCCGGGTTGCGCGTGAAGCACACGCCCGTCGCAGATGTGTCGCCCTTGTTGCCGAACACCATCTGCATGACGTTCACAGCGGTACCCAGGTCGTCCGGGATGTCGTTCAGCCTGCGGTACACGCGCGCTCGTGGGCTGTTCCACGATCCGAACACCGCGTCCACCGACCGGCGCAGCTGTTCGCGCGGGTCGGTCGGCAGGTCGTGACCCGTGGTCCGGCGGGCCACGCTCCGGAACGTCGTCACCAGCTCCCTCAGGTCGTCCACCGTCAGCTCGGTGTCCTGCGTCACGCCGCGGCGCTCCTTGAGCGCCGTCAGCTCGTCCTCGAACACCTGCCCCGGCACGCCCTCGACGACCTCGCCGTACATCTGCACGAACCGGCGGTAGGAGTCCCAGGCGAACCGGGGATCGCCCGACTCGGCTGCCAGGCCGTCGGCCGCCGCGTCCGAGATGCCCAGGTTGAGGATCGTGTCCATCATCCCGGGCATCGAGCGCACGGCGCCCGACCGCACCGACACCAGCAGCGGCCGCTCGGCCGCTCCCAGCGTGCGGCCCGTGCGCCGCTCCAGGGCGTCCAGGTGCGCCTGGATCTCGTCCCACAGCTTTGCGGGCCACGCGCCGTCGTTCCTCATCGTGGTGACACACGCCGAGGTGGTCACCGTGAAGCCGTCCGGGACGGGTACACCGATGCGCTTCATCTCGGCGACGCCCGCTCCCTTGCCGCCGAGGAGCGCCTTCCTCTCGGCGTTCCCCTCCGACAGGTCGTAGACGTACCGCTCGTCGGTCGCTTCCGCCGGTGCGTTCGTGACGAGGTCTCCGGTCGGGCTCTCCGCATGCGTGGTCATTGCGCCTCCATCGGTCTGCGCCCGCGATCGCGGGCCAGGGCCATGACGCGACGGTCCTGCCGACGGCAGGCCGGCGTCACCACGTGGCCAACGTTCCTCGCCCGGGCACGGCCGTACCAGGGACGAACGGCCCGGAATCTCAGGACGAAGTCCCCCGGACGCGGCGCGGCAGACCCTGCACGGCTCCACGACGACCGAGTCGCATCCATAGGGGGTAGGGACGTTGGTCCCACCACGAGACGACCTTGGCCCCTGAACCGTCCGAGCATCCTGTGCGCACCATGAGTTCCGCACCCCAGGAGCCACCGGCCGGCGTCGACCGGCCCGGATCACGAGGAGTGACGATGATGTACGGGGACAACGACATGAGCCTGTGGAGCATGCCGTACATGCTTGTCGGCTGTACGCCCATCGGCGCAGCATCCGCCTGCCCGGCGCTACGCCCGCCGGTGAGCGCGACGAGAACGGGTACACCCAGCGTCCGACGCTCCTGAGCCCGACAAAGACACGACGGTGAGGAGAGCTCGTTGACCTCGATGACCCGCCGTACCTTCGTCGCCGGGCTCGCCGGCCTGGCCGGCGCCGCGGCGATCGGTGGCCTGACGGCTTGCACCAGCACCGGTTCGGGGCAGACGTCGGTGGGCCCGCGGTCGGCCGCTGTGGCCGAGGCCGAGCGGGCCCGCTTGGTCGCGGGCCGCTCGACCGTGACCGCCCGGCTGACGCCGCGTCCCGTCACCCTCGATCTCGGTGGCCGAACCGTCGAGACCTGGGCCTACGGGGACGAGGTGCCCGGACCGCTGCTGCGCGCGACGGCGGGCGACCTGCTCGAGGTCACCGTCGACAACCAGCTCCCGACCGACACCAGCGTGCACTGGCACGGTCTCGCGCTGCGCAACGACATGGACGGCGTCCCGCACATCACCCAGGACCCCATCGCCGCCGCCGGGTCGTTCACCTACGAGTTCGTCGCGCCGGACCCGGGGACGTACTTCTACCACCCGCATACCGGCGTGCAGCTCGACCGTGGCCTCTACGGCGTGCTGGTGATCGACGACCCGGCCGAGCCGGGGGCCTATGACGACGAGTGGGTGGTCGTGCTCGACGACTGGGTCGACGGCACCGGCCGGACTCCCGACGACGTCCTCGCGGAGCTGACCGAGAACGGCGGCGGTATGGACCAAGGGTCCATGGGCGGCGGTATGGGCGGTTCGATGAGCTCACCGCTGCTCGGCGGCGCGGGCGACGTCGACTACCCGCACTACCTGGTCAACGGCCGCACCCCGGACGCGCCGTACCAGTTCACCGCCCGGCCGGGGCAGCGGGTCAGGGTCCGGTTCGTGAACGCCGGCACGGACACGGCGTTCCGTGTCGCGGTCGGCGGGCATCGCATGACGGTCACGCACAGCGACGGCTTCCTCGTCACCCCGGTGACCTCCGACGCGCTTCTGATCGGGATGGGTGAGCGCGTCGACGTCACGCTCACCCTCGATGACGGTGTGTTCCCGCTCGTGGCGTCCGCGGAGGGAAAGCAGGGCCAGGGGCGTGCTCTCATCCGGACCGGTGGCGGCGTCTCGCCCGCGGACGCCACGATCTCCGAGCTGAGCCGCCAGGTGCTGCTGGGCACGGATCTGGTCGCCGCGGAGGCCGTGCTTCTCCCGGGCGGTGATGTGGACCGGCGGCACGACGTGGTCCTCGGCGGCTCGATGAGCCGGTACCGGTGGACGATCAACGGCCGCACGTTCCCGGACTCGCGCCCGCTGCCGGTCCGGTCGGGCGAGCGGGTGCGGCTGCGCTTCATCAATCAGACGATGATGTTCCACCCGATGCACCTGCACGGTCACACGTTCGGTCTGGTCGACGGCGGGGCCCGCAAGGACACCGTGATCGTCCGGCCGATGGAGTCGCTCGAGGTCGACCTCGACGCCGACAACCCCGGCCAGTGGGCGCTGCACTGCCACAACATCCTGCACGCCGAGGCCGGGATGATGACCACCCTGTCCTACCGCACCTGACGATGCGCGTGCACCACCACGACCGGGCACGGTGCGGCGCGCAGCACGGCGTCGGGCACGCTGCGCAGCAGGCGGCCGGCGACCGCCGAGCGACGCCGCCCGCCGAGGACCAGGACATCCTCCTGGCTCAGGCCACGGAGCACCGTCGTGATCGGGTCGCCGCGCCGGATCACCACCGTGTAGCTGACCTCCGGGTACTTGTCCGACCACCGGGCCAACCTGTCGGAGAGATCCGTCGTCGTGGCCTCGCGCCACGACGACGCCAGGGGGTCGCCGTCGAGCAGGGCGGACGACATCGGGTCGGTGCCCGTGATGTGCAGCACCTCGAGCGGGCACCCGCGTGCGTCCGCCTCCGTGAACGCCGTGCCCAGGACGTCCGGTTCGTCGACGGGCCCCACTCCGGCCCTGATCCTCCGGGGCACTTCGGTCAGCACGCCGGCCGGCACCACCGCGACCGTGCCGGACACAGCAGCCGACAGCGCTGAGGAGGTGGAACCGAGCAGCGCGCGGTCGAACGCACCGAGTCCGCGTCGCCCCACCACGACGAGATCGTCGACGGTCGACCGCTGGACGAGGACATGGGCGGCGTTACCGGGCAGGACGAGCGTCTCGACGTCCTGTCCTCCGGGCCGCCGCGTGCCGAGCCGTTCCCGGGCGGCGTCGGCCGCGCGGCGTGCGTGCTCGTGTGCGTCCTCGGCGAGGTTGCTCAGGCCCGGGCCTGCTTCCGGCGGCACAGGGTGAGCGGCAATCACCGTCAGACGGGCCCCGTGCAGGTCAGCCGCGTAGGCTGCCCAGCGCAGCGCCGCCATGCTCTCGTGCGAGCCGTCGACCCCGACGATGACGCCTCGGTACCAGGTGCTGTCCATGATCGTCCTCCTTCTCGTACCGCCAGCACAGCAGCCCTCGTGGCCGACACGGCAGTGACTGGTGGCCCCCCTGGGCCGGGACCAAGGTCACTGGTTCACCGGTGGCCGCGACCACAGGCTGATGGCGTGGAGCGAACCGCGTCGGGAGTGACGATGGGGACGGTAGGGACAGGTACGCCGGACGGGGGACGCAGGGGCCTGTCGTCGTCCGACGCGGCTCATCGCCTCCTGGAGCTGGGGCCGAACCTGGTACCGAAGGCTCGGCCACCGTCCCCGGTGCGGCTCCTGCTCGGGCAGCTGCTCCACTTCTTCGCGCTGCTGCTGTGGGCCGCTGCGGTCCTCGCATGGATCGCCGACATGCCCGAGCTCGCGGTCGCCATCGCGGTGGTGGTGATCGTCAACGGCATCTTCGCGTTCCTGCAGGAGTACCGGGCCGACAAGGCCGGCCAGAAGCTGCTCGAGCTCATGCCCGCCCTGGCGACCGTCCTGCGCGACGGGCGCCGCCGGCAGATCCCGGTGGCGGACGTCGTCGTCGGGGATCTGCTTCTCCTGGAGGCCGGCGACGGCATAGCAGCAGACGGCAGCGTGGTCTCGGTGACCGGTCTCGCGCTCGACGAGTCGGCTCTGACCGGCGAGAGCAGCACGACCCATCCATCGCCGGGCGACGACGTCCACGCGGGGACCTATGTGGTCGAGGGCGAGGCAACCGTCGAGGCCACCGCGACAGGAATGGGGACAGAGCTGGCCCACGTCATGGCCCTCACCCGGACCGCGAGCCGTTCCGCGAGCCCGCTCGCGATCCGGCTTCGTCGCGTCGTGCGCATGATCGCCGGGATCGCCATCGCCGTCGGCGCCACGTTCTTCGTCGTCGCCCTCGTGCTCGGCATGCCGGTGTCGGACGGGTTCCTCTTCGCCGTCGGCATCATGGTCGCGCTGGTCCCCGAGGGCTTGCTGCCGACCGTGACCCTCTCCCTGGCCCGGGGCGCGCAGCGGATGGCGACCCGCAACGCGCTCGTGCGCCGCCTCGACTCCGTGGAGACCATGGGCTCCACGACGTTCATCTGCACCGACAAGACCGGCACGCTCACCCGCAACGAGATGTCGGTCGTCGAGGTGTGGACGCCCGAGGGAACCGCGTCCGTCGTCGGGCACGGGTACGCGCCCACCGCTCGCATCGCTGCCGAGGACGATGTGGTTCCGGCTCTCCGCGACGTCGCGCTGGTCGCGGCGCGGTGCTCCACCGGGCGGATGGTCCGCAGCGGTGAGCAGTGGACGGCGCACGGGGACCCGATGGAGGTCGCCCTGCACGTCCTGGCCTTGCGGGCAGGCATCGACGTATCCGCCGAGGAGACGGCGCGGCCGTTGCTGCGGCGACTGCCGTTCGACTCACGCCGCCGTCGTATGTCGGTCGTCGCAGGAGACCAGGTCTACGTCAAGGGCGCACCGGACTCGGTCCTCGCACTCACCTCCGCAGGCGACGACGCCGTCCGTGCCGTGGCCGAGATGGCGGAGCGAGGCCTGCGGGTCCTGGCGATCGCGCGCCGCGCCGCCGCCGTGGCAGATCAGGACGCGTCGATGCCCGATGTGGAGAAGGACCTGGAGCTGCTCGGCCTCGTCGGTCTGGAGGACCCGCCCCGCGACGACGTCCACGCCGCTGTGGCCGCGTGCCGCAGTGCGGGCATCAAGCTCGCCATGGTCACCGGCGACCACATCGGCACGGCGACGGCGATCGCCCGGGAGGTCGGTCTGCTGCGGGACGGGCCGGTCCTCGAAGGCTCCGACCTTCCGGCGGACGACGCCGCGCTCGGTGAGCTGGTCGACCGGGACGGCGTGGTCGTCGCCCGGGTCACACCCGAGGACAAGCTGCGGATCGCTCGCGCGCTCCATGCTCGTGGACACGCGGTCGCCATGACCGGCGACGGGGTCAACGACGGCCCGGCCCTGCGCGAGGCCGACATCGGCATCGCCATGGGCCGCAGCGGCTCCGACGTCGCCCGCGAGGCCGCTGACGTCGTGCTCCTGGACGACAACTTCGCGACCATCGTCGCCGCCGTCGAGCTGGGCCGTGCGGCGTTCGCCAACATCCGCCGGTTCCTGACCTACCACCTGACCGACAATGTCGCCGAGCTCACCCCGTTCCTCTTCTGGGCGCTCAGCGGCGGCGAGATCCCGCTCGCGCTGACCGTGCTGCAGATCCTCGCCCTCGACATCGGCACCGACCTGCTGCCCGCCCTCGCGCTCGGTGCGGAACCGCCCAGCCGCGCGACGATGCGGCAGCGGCCGTCGACCGGCGCGCTGATCGACCGTGGTGTGCTGGGGCGGGTGTTCGGTGTCCTCGGCCCGGCCGAGGCGGCGGTCGAGATGGCGGCCTTCTTCGTGGTCCTCGGACTGGCCGGCTGGACTCTCGGTGCCGAGCCCTCCGGGCAGTCGCTGGCAGCGGCGTCCGGGGCCGCCTTCGCCGCTGTCGTCCTGGGCCAACTCGGCAACGCGTTCGCGTGCCGCAGCGAGTACCGCTGGGTCGGCGCGCTGCGGATGGCGGGTAACCCGATGCTGCTCTGGGCAGTGGGGATCGAGCTCGTCCTGCTCGCCGTGTTCCTGGCGCCCCCGTTGGCCGGCCTGCTCGGCGGCAGCTCGCCACCCGCCGCCGGCTGGGCGGTCGTGCTCGCCGCACCGGTCGTCGTCGTGCTGGCCGATGCCGCTGCCAAGGCCGTTCGAGCACACGGCGGCAGCCCAGGACCTTCTCTGCCGCACGAGGGACCTTCGTCCCTGCCACGCGCGGGCCGTGCGGAGAGATGTTGGAGCTACCGCCACCCAGGCGGTCGCCAGTCCAGCATCACCGCCCGAACGGAGCTGTCATGAGAGCCGCGGTCGTCACCGACTTCACCGCCCCGCTGGAGATCCAGGAGATCCCCGTGCCGGAGCCCGGACCGGGCGAGGTGCTGGTCCGGATCGAGGCCAGCGGGCTGTGCCACACCGACATCCACGCCGCCCACGGCGACTGGCCGGTCAAGCCGACCCCGCCGTTCGTCCCGGGGCACGAGGGTGTGGGCCGCATCGAGAAGCTCGGGCCCGACGTGACGTCCCGTGCTCTCGGCCAGCGAGTAGCCATCGCCTGGCTCGGCAGCGCGTGCGGCGAGTGCCGCTACTGCATCAGCGGCTGGGAGACCCTGTGCGAGCAGCAGGCGAACTCCGGCTACTCCGTCAACGGGGCCTTCGCCGAGTACGCCGTCGTGGCCGCCAAGTTCGCCACGCCTGTGCCCGACGGCGTGTCGCCCGCCGACGCCGCTCCGCTGAGCTGCGCCGGAGTGACCACCTACAAGGCCATCAAGGTCGCGAACGTGGCCCCCGCGGAGACCGTGGTCGTGTTCGGTATCGGTGGGCTGGGCCACCTCGCGCTGCAGTACGCGCGGATCGCCGGTGCCTTCGTCATCGCCGTGGACGTCGAGGACCACAAGCTCGCGCTCGCCACGCGGCTCGGCGCGGACCACGTGGTCAACGCCGCCCGGGAGGACCCGGTCGAGGCCATCCAGCGGCTGGGCGGTGCCGACGTGGCGGTGGCGCTCGCCGCGTCGTCCGCCTCGTTCGACCAGGCCTTCGCGTCGCTGCGGCGTGGTGGCCGGCTGGTCTGCGTGGCGCTGCCCGCCGAGGGCACGATCCAGCTGCCGATCTTCGACACGGTGCTCAAGGGCATCTCGGTGATCGGGTCGATCGTCGGTACGCGGAACGACCTCGCGGACGTGTTCGCGCTGCACGCGGCCGGCCGCACCGAGGTCGTGGCCGTGGAGCGCAAGCTCGACGAGGTCAACGAGTCCATCGCCGAGGTGCTGAGCGGACAGGTGCCCGCCCGCATCGTCTTCGGCTTCTGAGCCCGACTACCACGCAGGAGCGAAACCATGACCACCGTGCACGAGGTGCGGGCCGTACCGATGTCGGGCAGCGAGGCGGACGGTTCCCCGTGGGCCGGTCTCGTCGGCGGACCCTGGCAGGACCAGGTGGACGTGCGCGACTTCATCCAGCGCAACTACACGCCGTACGAGGGCGACGCGAGCTTCCTCGCGGGGCCGACCGCCCGCACCACGCACGTGTGGGACACCGTGAGCGCCCTGTTCCCGGAGGAACGCGCCAAGGGCGTGTACGACGTCGACCCGCACACCCCCGCCGGCATCACCGCCCACGCGCCGGGCTACATCGACCGGGATGCCGAGCTGATCGTCGGGCTGCAGACCGACGCGCCGCTGAGACGCGCGATCATGCCGAACGGCGGCTGGCGGTTGGTCGAGACCTCGCTGGCCACCTACGGCTACGCCGTGGACGAGTCCGTCAAGGAGACGTTCACCAAGTACCGCAAGACCCACAACGAGGGCGTCTTCGACGCGTACTCGCCGGACGTCCGCGCCGCCCGCAGGAGCCACATCATCACCGGCCTGCCGGATGCCTATGGCCGGGGGCGGATCATCGGCGACTACCGCCGGGTGGCCCTGTACGGCGTCGACGCCCTGATCGACGCCAAGAGGGCGGACAAGCTGAGCCTGGACACGCAGCCGTTCAGCGAGAAGGTCGTCCGTGAGCGGGAGGAGCACGCCGAGCAGCTCCGAGCTCTGGGCGAGCTCAAGGAGATGGCCGCCTCCTACGGCTACGACATCTCCGGCCCGGCCAGGACGGCCCGGGAGGCCGTGCAGTGGCTCTACTTCGCGTACCTGGGCGCGGTCAAGGAGCAGAACGGGGCCGCGATGTCGCTGGGTCGCACCTCGACGTTCCTGGACGTGTACCTCCAGCGGGACCTGGCGGCGGGCCGCATCACCGAGGAACAGGCGCAGGAGCTCGTCGACGACCTCGTCATCAAGCTGCGCATCGTGCGCTTCCTGCGGACCCCCGAGTACGACACGCTGTTCTCGGGCGATCCCACCTGGGTCACCGAGACCGTGGGCGGCATGGGCGACGACGGCCGCACCCTGGTCACGAGGACCTCGTTCCGCTACCTGCAGACCCTGTACAACCTGGGCCCCGCTCCCGAGCCCAACCTCACCGTGTTCTGGAGCCAGGACCTGCCCCGCGGGTTCAAGGACTTCTGTGCCCGCGTCTCGATCGACACCAGCGCCCTGCAGTACGAGTCCGACCGGCAGATCCGTGCCGCCTGGGGTGACGACGCGGCGATCGCCTGCTGCGTGTCCCCGATGGCGGTCGGCAAGCAGATGCAGTTCTTCGGCGCTCGCGTGAACCTGGCCAAGACCCTGCTGTACGCCATCAACGGCGGGCGTGACGAGGTCAGCGGCGGACAGGTCACGCCGGCGTTCCCGGCGGTCCCCGCCGGCCGCCCGCTCGAGTACGTCGACGTCCGCCGCCGTCTCGACACGACGATGGAGTGGCTCGCCGCGACCTACGTCGAGGCGCTGAACGTCATCCACTACATGCACGACAAGTACGCGTACGAGCGCCTGGAGATGGCGCTGCACGACCGCGACGTGCTGCGCACGATGGCCTGCGGCATCGCGGGGCTGGCGGTGACGGCGGACTCGCTGAGCGCGATCCGGTACGCCCGCGTCATGCCGGTGTTCGACGAGCGCGGCATCGTGGCCGACTACGAGGTCGAGGGGTCGTTCCCGGCCTACGGGAACGACGACGACCGGGCCGACGCCATCGCCGTCGAGCTCGTCGAGTCCTTCATGGACAAGATCCGTCGCCAGAACACGTACCGGGACGCGCTGCCCACCCAGTCGGTCCTGACGATCACGTCGAACGTCGTCTACGGCAAGGCCACGGGCAACACGCCGGACGGGCGGCGGGCGGGGGAGCCGTTCTCACCGGGCGCCAACCCCATGAACGGGAGGGACACGCACGGCATGCTCGCCTCGGCGCTGTCGGTGGCCAAGCTGCCGTACGACCAGGCGTGGGACGGCATCTCGCTGACCAACACCGTGGTACCGGCCGGTCTTGGACGGACACGCGACGAGCAGGTCGCCAACCTGGCGGGGCTGCTGGACGCGTCGGTGGGGCTGGACGGCTACCACATGAACGTCAACGTGCTGAACCGGGAGACCCTGGAGGACGCCATGGAGCACCCCGAGAACTACCCGCAGCTGACGATCCGGGTCTCCGGGTACGCCGTGAACTTCGTCCGGCTGACGCGCGAGCAGCAGCTCGACGTGCTCAGCAGGACCTTCCACGGGGCGCTGTGATGCCCCTGCGGGCGCCGGCTCGCGTCACCGACCTGTCCCCTCTGCGCTCGCGGCGACTGGCCGCGACGCGGTCCGGTGAGCTGGGCTCGGTGCACTCCTGGGAGCTGGTCACCGCGGTGGACGGCCCGGGGACCCGGCTCACCGTGTTCGTGGCGGGCTGTCCGCTGCGCTGCCTGTACTGCCACAACCCGGACATGCTCGAGATGAAGGACGGCGAGCCCGTCACCGTCGAGCAGGTCCTCGCGCGTGTGCGTCGTTGCCTGCCGACGTTCCGGGCTACCGGTGGCGGTCTGACCCTGTCCGGTGGCGAGGTGCTGATGCAGTCCAGGTTCGCGGCGCGCGTGCTGCGCGGTGCCAAGGAGTTGGGCGTGCACACGGCGCTGGACACCTCCGGGTTCCTCGGCGCCAACCTCACCGACCAGATGCTCGCCGACACCGACCTGGTCCTGCTCGACGTGAAGTCCGGTGACCCGGACACGTACCGCCGGGTCACGGGCGGCGAGCTGGCGCCGACGCTCGCGTTCGGGCAGCGCCTCGCCCGGGCCGGGCTGGCCGGCGGCCACGCTCCCGAGGTCTGGGTCAGGTTCGTCCTGGTCCCCGGCCTGACCGACGACGCGGACAACGTCGAGCGGGTCGCCGCCTACGTGGCCGAGCTCAACGAGATCCGGCCGGGTACCGTCTCGCGGGTCGAGGTGCTGCCCTTCCACCAGATGGG
Organism: Promicromonospora sp. CA-289599; assembly: GCF_050936155.1. Classification (NCBI taxonomy): domain Bacteria; kingdom Bacillati; phylum Actinomycetota; class Actinomycetes; order Micrococcales; family Promicromonosporaceae; genus Promicromonospora; species Promicromonospora sp. CA-289599. Next base: position 5,806,596 of record NZ_JBNJNI010000001.1, on the reverse strand, counting down.
GCGCTACAAGTGGGCCGCGCTCGGGCGTACCTACGAGCTCGAGGGGACCCGGCCGCCGTCGCCCGAGCTGACGGAGCGTGTGCGGAACCAGTTCCGGGCGCAGGGCCTGACGACGTACTGACGGCGTGCCCTGGTCGCGTGCCGGACCGCGGGTGCCGCCGGGGGCCGGTTCCGCAACGCGGCCGCAGTTGGCAGACTCAGGCCAGGAACTCGCACGACGAGAGGCTTGATCATGGCGATCGACACGCCCGCCGGAACCGGGCCGGTGCGCCCGGAACCGGGCGTGGCGCAGGAACGCGTGGCGCCCGCGACCAGTCCTGGGCGGCAGGCGTCGCGGTCCGAGGAGCTGCTCGCCCTGGTGCGTCGCCGCGGGCGCATCGAGGTCAGCGAGTCCGCCCGCGTGCTGTCGGTCTCGCAGGAGACGGTGCGCCGTGAGCTGCGCAAGCTTGAGGCGCAGGGCCTGGTCCGGCGCAGCTACGGGCTCGCGTTCCCGGTCGAGACGAGCTCGTTCGAGTCTGCGCTCTCGCAGCGGCAGGAGAGCTTCCCCGAGGAGAAGGCCCGGATAGCCGCCGAGGTGGCGCGGCGGCTGGGGGAGGCGCAGACGATCTTCGTCGACGAGGGGTTCCAGCCGCTGCTCGCCGCGCGGGCCCTGCCGCGGGACCGCGAGCTGACCGTGGTCACGTCGTCCCTGCCGGTCGCGACGGAGCTCTCGGCCCGGGCGAACGTGCAGATCATCATCATCGGCGGCCGGGTGCGCGGCAAGACGCTCGGCGTCGTCGACGGCACGGCGGTGGACATGCTGCGCACCTTCCGCCTCGACCTCGGGCTGATCGGCGCGAACGGGGTGACCGTCGAGGACGGGCTGACGACGCCCGACCCGGCGGTCGCGCGCGTCAAGGCGGCGGCGGTCCAGGTGAGCAGGCGCCGGATCTTCATCGGGGCGCACCACAAGTTCGGCGTCACGAGCTTCGTGCGCTTCGCCGGGCTCCACGACTTCGAGGCGATGATCACCGGCACGGAGCTCGGCTCGGCGCGCGCGCGTGCCTTCCACGCGGCTGGTGCGGAGATCGTCCAGGTCTGACGAGCGTCCCGCGGCGTGACCGATCCGCCCGCCGGGACGTACCAGTTCGTGCCCGGTCCGGGATGCGTTTTCCGGGGGCGGACGCGGGCCGCGAACGGTGCGGAACCGCCCATCTTGTCGGCCCCGGCGCCCGTGCGGGCCCCCGTGCGCGGCCGGGAGGATCCGGCGTGCGGGGCCGTGACGCGCCGCGTCTGTGCTATTCCACAGCCCCGGTGAACGTTTCGGAGACGCCGTCGTTGACCGCCCTAGCGGCCCCGCCCACTATGTGCGGATCCGCGTCCCCGGGACGCGACACCGAACTCACGACAACGAACTCACGACGACGTGACGAGAAGGGCCGAGGCAATGATGCTCATGAGGACTGCGCGCCGAAGGGTCGCGCCCGCAGGGGCCGCGGCCGCCGCGCTGGCACTGGTGCTGACCGCGTGCGCCGGGGCCGGAGGCGGCGGCAACGGCGGTGCCGCCGGCGAGGACGGCGGGACGGTCGAGCTGACGCTCGCGACCGTGAACAACCCGCAGATGAAGGACATGGAGGAGCTCAAGTCCGCGTTCGAGGCGGACCACCCGGACATCAAGGTCAACTTCGTCCAGATGGAGGAGAACGACCTGCGTGACGCCGTCACCAAGGACGTCGCCACCGACGGCGGCCAGTACGACATCGTCACGGTCGGCTCCTACGAGGTGCCGATCTGGGCGGACAACGGCTGGCTCACGGACCTGACGGGCGACCTCGAGTCGGACGCGGACTACGACGTCGACGACCTGTTCGAGCCCGTGAAGAAGGCGCTGACGGTCGACGACTCGCTCTACGCGGTCCCGTTCTACGGCGAGTCGTCGATGCTCATGTACAACAAGGAGCTGCTCGACGAGGCCGGGCTCACGGTCCCAGAGCACCCGACGTGGCAGGAGGTCGCGGACATCGCCCGGGAGATCGACTCGGACACGGTCGACGGCATCTGCCTGCGCGGCAAGCCCGGCTGGGGCGAGCTCTTCGCACCCCTGACGACGGTCGTGCAGACGTTCGGCGGCAGCTGGTACGACGCCGAGTGGAACGCCCAGGTCGACTCCCCGGAGTTCGAGGAGGCCGTCCAGTTCTACGTGGACCTCGTCGAGGACGCCGGGGAGGCGGACCCCGTGTCCACCGGCTTCACCGAGTGCCTGAACAACGTGAGCCAGGGCCGGTCCGCCATGTGGGTGGACGCGACGGTGGCCGCGGGCCTGCTCGAGGACCCCGAGTCGTCGCAGGTCGCGGGCAAGATGGGCTACGCGCACGCACCGGTGGTCGAGACCGAGGAGTCCGGCTGGCTGTGGTCCTGGAACCTCGCGATCCCGGAGACCACCCAGAACCGTGCGGAAGCGATCGAGTTCGTCAAGTGGGCCACGAGCAAGGAGTACCACCAGCTCGTCGGCACCGAGCTCGGCTGGAGCCGGGTGCCCCCGGGCGCGCGCAACTCCACCTACGAGATCCCGGAGTACGAGGAGGCCGCCGCGGCCTTCGCGCCCATCACACGGGACATCATGCTCGCGGTGAACCCGGAGCAGCCGGGCGTGGCGCCCCAGTCGTGGACCGGGATCCAGTACGTCACCATCCCGGAGTTCCAGGACCTCGGCAACCAGGTCTCGCAGGACCTGGCGGAGGTCTTCGCCGGACGCAGCGAGCTCGGTCCCGTGCTGGAGCGCGGCCAGGAGCTCGCCCAGGAAGCGGGCGACGCCCAGAAGTAGCCGGTCCCGGGCGCGGGGAGCACGGCTCCCCGCGCCCGGCCCCGCCGTCGTCCACCTGCCCGCCGCGCTGCGGGCACCTGTTCGCGAGCCCCAGGAGGGCCAGATGACCACTCTCATGAGCGCCCCGACGACGAGGCGCCCCCGGCGGCCGGCGCCGCCCGGGGGATCGGGCAGGAGGCGCAGCCTGGCCGTGTCGCGCGCCATGCTGTGGCCCGCGCTGGCCACCTCGATCGTGCTGACGCAGATCCCCTTCGTCATGACGATCTACTACTCCCTGCAGAGCTGGAACCTGCTGCGCCCGGGCGACCGCGGGTTCGCGGGCCTCGACAACTACGTGCACGTGCTGCGCGACGGCTCGTTCCTGTCCTCGCTCGGGGCGACCGTCGCGGTGACCGGCACCTCCGTGGTGCTCTCCACGCTGCTCGGCCTGCTCTTCGCCGTGCTGCTCGACCGCAACTTCGTCGGGCGCGGCGTGGCCCGCACGCTGATGATCACCCCGTTCCTCGTCATGCCCGCGGCCGCCGCCCTCGTGTGGAAGTGGTCGATCCTCGACGCCGCCACCGGCATGGCCAACTGGGGACTCGGCCTGGTCGGGCTGCCGCCCGTCGCATGGAACACCGAGGTGCCGATCGTCACGATCATCCTGGTGCTCACCTGGCAGTACACGCCGTTCGCGATGCTCATCCTCCTGGCCGGCCTCCAGGCGCAGAACAAGGACGTGCTCGAGGCGGCCGCCGTCGACGGCGCCGGCCCGCTGCGCACCTTCGGCTGGATCACGCTGCCCCACCTGCGCCAGTACGTCGAGATCGCGGTGCTGCTCGCGTCGATCATGCTGCTGCAGGTCTTCGACCCGATCGCCATCATGACCCGCGGCACCGGCGGCACCAAGACACTGTCCTACCTGCTCTACGAGCGGGCGTTCATCGGCCTGGAGGTCGGCGAGGCCGCCGCGTACGGCGTGATGACCGTGCTCGTCACGATCGTCGTCGCCTCGGTCGCCCTGCGGACCCTCTTCAAGGTCTTCTCCACGGAAGGAATCGCACGATGACGTCGTCGCGTCTACGCGGATCCCTGGTGACCGCGGCCACCTGGGTGCTCGTGCTCGCCTTCTTCTTCCCCGTGGCCTGGATGGTGTTCACGGCGTTCAAGCCGGAGAGCCAGGCCGCCACCGTGCCGCCCACCTTCGCGCCCGACTTCACGCTCGACCAGTTCCGGGCCGTCTTCGGCCGCGACATGATGCCGTACCTGATCAACTCGTTCAGCGCGAGCGTCGGCTCCACGCTCCTGGTGCTCGTGCTGGCCGTTCCCGCCGCCTACGCGCTGAGCATCCGGCCCGTCGTCAACGTGCGTGACGCGCTGTTCTTCTTCATCTCGACCCGCTTCATGCCGGTCGCCGCCTCGATCATCCCCGTCTACCTGCTGCTGCAGTCCGTGGGCGGGCTCGACAACATCACCTGGCTGACCATCCTGTACATCGGCGTGAACCTGCCGATCGCGGTCTGGATGATGCGGTCCTTCCTCGTCGAGGTGCCCCGCGAGCTCATCGAGGCGGCACAGCTCGACGGCGCCCGCCTCGGCACCGAGATCTTCCGCGTCGTGCTGCCCATCGTGATGCCCGGCGTCGCCGCGGCCGGCCTGATCTGCTTCATCTTCGCGTGGAACGAGTTCTTCCTCGCGAACCTCCTGACCGCCCAGACCGCCCGCACCACCCCGCCGTTCCTGACCAGCTTCGTCGACGGCCGCGGCCAGTTCCTCGCCGTCCTGTCCGCGGCCGCGACCGTCGCGATCGTGCCGGTGGTGCTCGCCGGCTGGATCGCGCAGAAGCAGCTCGTCCGCGGCCTCGCGATGGGAGCCATCAAATGACCCTGGACCTCGGCCTCCGGCTCCGCACGGCCCCGGACGGCGCCCGCGTCAGCCTGCCCCCGTACGACCGCACCGGCATCCAGGTCGGCATCGTCCACCTCGGCGTCGGCGGCTTCCACCGCGCGCACCAGGCGCTCGCGGTCGACGAGCTGCTGCGCCACGGCGAGGCCCGTGAGTGGGGTATCTGCGGCGTCGGCCTGCTGCCCGGTGACGCCGTGATGCGTGACGTGCTGCGGGCGCAGGACGGCCTGTACACGCTCGTGACCAAGCATGCGGACGGCCGGCTCGACGCCCGCGTCATCGGCAGCCTGGTCGAGTACCTGTTCGCGCCGGACGCCCCGGAGGCCGTGCTGGCGCGGCTCACCGACCCCGCGACCCGCATCGTCTCCCTCACCATCACCGAGGGCGGCTACAACTTCGACCAGGTCACCGGCGAGTTCGACGCGACGGCGCCCGGCGTCGTCGCCGACGCCCGGCCCGGGGCGGTGCCGACCACCGTGTTCGGCTACGTGGTGGAGGCCCTGGCCCGGCGACGGGCCGCGGGAGTGCCGCCCTTCGCCGTGATGTCCTGCGACAACGTCCAGGGCAACGGTGAGAAGGCGCGCACCGTCTTCTCCGCGTTCGCGGCGCTGCGCGACCCGGACCTGGGCGCGTGGGTGCACGACGCCGTCGCGTTCCCGAGCTCGATGGTGGACCGCATCACGCCCGTGACCACCGACGAGGACCGCGCCCTCGTCCGTGAGCGGTTCGGTGTCCAGGACCGCTGGCCCGTGGTCGCCGAGCCGTTCTTCCAGTGGGTGCTCGAGGACCGGTTCCCGCTCGGCCGGCCCGCGTTCGAGGACGCCGGGGTCCAGCTGGTGCAGGACGTCGAGCCGTACGAGCTCATGAAGCTGCGGCTGCTCAACGCGAGCCACCAGGCGATCGCCTACCTCGGGTGGCTGAGCGGCTACCGGTACGCGCACGAGGCGGTCGCGGACCCGGTGCTGGCGGCGTTCGTGCGCGGCTTCATGGACCACGAGGCGACGCCGACGCTGCGGCCGGTGCCTGGCGTCGACCTCGACGAGTACAAGGCGACGCTCGTCGAGCGCTTCGGGAACCCCGCCGTGCGGGACACCCTCGCGCGGCTCTGCGCCGAGACGTCGGACCGGATCCCGAAGTGGCTCGTGCCCGTCGTGCGCGAGCAGCTCCGTTCGGGCGGCGAGATCGCCCGGTCGGCCGCGGTGATCGCGAGCTGGGCGCGCTACGCCGAGGGCGTCGACGAGCGGGGCGAGCCCATCGACGTCGTCGACCGGCTCGCCGGCGAGCTCGTGCCGCTCGCCCGGTCCCAGCGGGACGACCCGGTCGCGTTCCTGCGCAACCCGGCGTTGTTCGGGTCGCTCGTCGACGAACCGCGCTTCGTGGAGGCCTACCTCGAAGCGCTCGCCTCGCTGCACCGGGTGGGGGCGCACGCGACCCTGGTCGAGCTGTTCGGCGACGGCCCCGGGCGTGGTGACCACCTGCGCACCTGAGCCTGCTGAGCAGCCGGTCACGCGTACCGGTGTCTCGATCTACGCGTCGAACACAAGGTTCAACGTGTGCATCAGGAGGAGAAAGATGCCGCCGAGGGTCGGGAGGGCGCCGAGCACCACGGTGAGCCACTGCAGGGCGCGGTTGCCGACGCGAGCGCGCAGACGCACGATCGCCCACACGAGGGCGACCGGGGACAGCGGCCAGACCACGACGGCGAGCACGACCAGCACCACGTCGACGGCCTCGGTCGTTCCCGCCGTACCGACGGGTGCTGGGGCGACGGGCGCCGGCGCGGGGGTCACCTCGGCCGCGATGGTCTCCACGGGGCCCAGGTCGTCGAGCACGCGACGGGCCGCCTCGTCGTCGCTGCCGTACCGCGCGAGCAGCTCGGCGGAGTGCTCGCGCACCGCCGCCACGGTCTCGGCGCGTTCGCGCGGGTCCGCGGCGGTCAGGGCGCGGTCCAGGTCGGCGAGGTAGGCCTCGACCAGAGGCGGGTAGTCGGGCGTTGCGGTCATCAGGACTCCAGGGTCGTGCGGACGTCGGTCGTGAAGCGGGACCAGGTGGCGGTGAAGGTCTCCAGCGCCGCCCGGCCCTCGTCGGTGATCTCGTAGTAACGGCGCGGAGGGCCTACCGGGGACGCAACCTGGGTCGTGGTGACCCAGCCCTGCTGGCGCAGACGCGACAGCAGCGGGTAGAGCGTGCCCTCGCTGGTCAGCAGGGAGCTGTTGGCACCGAGCCGCTCGGCGAGCTCGAGCCCGTAGGCGGGTGCCGAACGCAGGCAGGCCAGGACGCAGTACTCCACGACTCCCTTGCGGAACTGCGTCAGGACCATGTCCGAGGTCGGTATCATGCGGTACACGATAGCAGGTACCCTGCGTAACAAGGTAGCCGCCCCGCGAGGAGCCCCGTCGTGCTGAGGCACCAGACCGATCTGGTGGTGGTAGCGCACCTGCTTCCGGGGGCGTGACACATGTCATGGGTGGGGTGTGCGGAGCATCCGGAAGGCGGTGACAGTCCGGCACTTCTGGGCGGAGCTCGCGAGCGGTGGACTGGAGTCAGCACCGGGGCCACCCCGACGCCCACCGCCGGCCACCACCGCAGGAGCACCCCATGGACCTCGTCGAAACCCTCCAGAACCTCCTCGGGCAGGTGCCCGAGCTCGTCCAGCCGCTGATCGTCGCGGTCGCCGGCGCCATCCCCTTCATCGAGGGCGAGGGCGGCGTCGCGATCGGCATCCTCGGCGGCATCAACCCGGTCGTCGCCGCCATCGCCGCGATGGCCGGCAACTTCCTCGTCGTGACCGCCCTGGTGCTGCTCGGCTCCGGCGCGCGCAACGCCGTCGTGACCCGGCACCGCGAAAAGGTCCTGGCCCACGCCGGCGCCCCGGCCCGCGCCGGGTCCACGCTGGAGGTACCGCCGGGCGCGAGGACCGAAGACGCGCGCAGCGACGCGCGCCGCGCGAAGTTCCAGCGCGCCTACGAGCGCTACGGCGTCCCCGGCGTGAGCCTGCTCGGCCCGCTCCTGCTGCCCACGCACTTCACGGCCACCATGCTCGCCGCCTCCGGCGTCGGCAAGACCCGCATCCTGATCTGGCAGGCCATCGCCATCATCGCCTGGACCACCCTCACCGCCCTCATCATCAGCGGCGTCCTCGGGGCCGTCCGATGAGCCGCTGGACCGCTCTGCCCAGGCCGGTGCCTGAAGGTGTGCCGTACCACCTGGCGCTCGCGGGCGACAAGCGCCGCATCGGGCGCGGCATCCTGGCGATCGTGCTGCTGCACGCCGGACTGGTGGGCTTCGGCGCCGCCTTCGCCCAGCTCGGCGGTCAGATCGACCTCCTGCTCGGGCGGGACGGCGTCGTGACGGGCGGCACCGGGCTCACGCCGGTCACCATGGCCGCCACGTTCGCGTCCACGGCGCTGCTGATCCCCTGGAGCATGCTCATCCAGCGCTGGCTGTACGGGGTGCGGGGCGCCTCGCTGCACTCCGTGCTCCAGGTGTTCCGGCCCGCGGTCCTCGGCCGGGCGGTCCTGTTCCTGGTGCCGGTCTGGGCGGTCTACATGACGGTGCTCGCCGTCCTGGAGCCCTCGGCGCCGGGGGACTGGGTGCCGGCGGACCTGCTGTTCATGTTCGCGGTCTCGCTCGTCGTCGTGCCGCTGCAGAGCGCGGGTGAGGAGTACGGCTACCGCGGGCTGATCTTCCGCGTCGCCGCGAGCTGGGGCCGCGGCCCACGTTCCGCGCTCGCCCTGGGTGTCGTGGTCTCGGCGGTGCTGTTCGCCACGATCCACCTCTCCACGGACCTCTGGCTCAACCTCCAGTTCCTGGCGGTCGGCGTCGCGTTCGCGCTCATCACCTGGCGCACGGGCGGCGTCGAGACGGCGGTGGTGCTGCACGCCGCCAACAACGTCTTCGGGTTCCTGCTCGCGCTGGTGCTGCACGCGGACCTCTTCACCGCGACGGACCGCTCGTCCGGTGCGGGCTCGGTCGCCTTCCTGATCCCGGTCGCCCTGCTGGCGGTCATCACCTCGGTGGTCTGGTACCGGACCCGGCACGACGGACCGCCGGCTGACCGACGAGGTGGAACTATTCAAGGAAATCAGTCGAGGTAGAGGAGCACCATGCTCAGCACGCCCCTGACCGCGCAGTTCCTGCACGGCACCGCCGAGCTCGAACGCACCGCGCGCGGCCTGCGTCCCCATCGGCTCCCGGGCTGGGTGCGGGAACGGTTCCCGGACCCGCAGCTGCTGATGGTGGAGGGTCAGCCGTCGGGCGTCCGCGTGGTGCTGACCACCAGCGCCCGCACCGTCTCGCTCGTGAGCCACCCCCTGCGGGTGGCCTACCGCGGCGCCGACCGCCCGCGGGGCGCCGTCGACCTGGTGCTCGACGGCGAGCCCGTCGCCAGCAGCGTGCTCGACGGCGGCGACCTGATCGAGGCCGACCTGGAGACGGGCGCCACCGAGTTCCGTCCCGGCCTGCCGCACACCACCACGTTCGACGGGCTGCCCGCGGGCGACAAGCTGGTCGAGCTCTGGCTGCCCCACAACGAGTCGGTCGAGCTCGTCGAGCTCCGTTCCGACGCGCCCGTCGCTCCCGTGGAGCCGACGCGTCGCCTCTGGCTCCACCACGGCAGCTCCATCAGCCACGGGTCGAACGCGAGCACGCCCACCCAGATCTGGCCGGCCGTCGCCGCGCGTCTCGGCGACGTCGACCTGCGCAACCTCGGGTTCGGCGGCAGCGCCCTGGTCGACCCGTTCCTCGCCCGCGTCATCCGCGACACGCCCGCCGACCTGATCAGCGTCAAGCTCGGCATCAACGTCGTCAACCTCGACGGGATGCGGCTGCGCACCTTCGTGCCGGCGGTGCACGGCTTTCTCGACACGATCCGCGACGGCCACCCGACGACCCCGCTCGTGCTGGCCTCGCCGATCTTCTGCGGCATCCACGAGGACACGCCGGGGCCGGGCGCCGTCGATCCGGACGCGCTCGGGACCGGGCAGCTCCGGTTCGTCGCCACCGGTCGCAGCGAGGAGCAGCAGCAGGGCAAGCTCACCCTCCGAGTGATCCGCGACGCGCTGGCCGCCGTGGTCGAACGCCGCGGCGACCCGAACCTGCACCACCTCGACGGCACCACGCTCTACGGCGCGGACGACGCCGTCGAACACCCGCTGCCCGACGCCCTGCACCCGGACACCGCCACCCACCGGCTGATCGGCGAACGGTTCGCCCGGTACGCGTTCGCCGGAACGGGGCCGTTCACGAGCTCGTGAGCCCGGACACGGTCGCGACACCGACCTCAGGAGGCGACGTGGGCACAGCCGTGCGCCGGCGGCTGGTCGACTGCGTGATGATCGCGGTGGCCGCCGCGCTGGGGCTGGTCACGGCGGTTCTCCAGGCGAGCGAGCCGGGAGCGGTCCCGGCGTGGGCCGTGTACACGGACTGGGCCCCGGGGCTGCTCGGCTGCGTCGCGCTGTGGTGGCGGCGCCGGTTCCCGCTGGTGATCGGTGTCGCCCTCACCGCCTCGAGCTCGTTCTCGGAGACGGTCGCCGGGGCGGCGATCATCGCGCTGTTCACCGTGGCGGTGCACCGCTCGGCCCGGGCCACGGCGGCGGTGTGCACGGTCAGCCTGGCGGCCGTCAGCACGTACCAGCTGCTGTGGCCCGTCGCCGAGGTCCCGCCGGTCACGGTGTTCGTCATCATCGGGCTGGGACATCTCGCCACCGTCGCGTGGGGGCTCTCCGTGCGTCACCGCCGGGCGCTGATCGCGTCCCTGCGGGAGCGGGCCATGGCGGCCGAGGTCGAGGCGCGGCTCCGTGCAGAGCGCTCCGAGCGCGAGGCCCGCGAGGCCCTCGCGCGGGAGATGCACGACGTCCTCGGGCACCGCCTGTCGCTGCTCAGCGTCCACGCGGGCGCCCTCGCCTACTCGCGCGGCGCGCCCGCCGCGGACGTGGCGCGGGCGGCCGAGGTGGTCCGCGAGAACGCGCACCGCGCCCTGCAGGACCTCCGCGAGGTGATCGGGGTGCTCCGGGCGCCCGTGGGCGAGCTGCCGCTACCTGCCGTCGCGGACGTCCTGGAGCTGGTCGACGAGGCCCGTACGGCCGGGACGTCGGTCGAGCTGCGGGACGAGGCCGGAGTGACCACCGGCGACCGGACCCTCCCGGACACCCAGGGCCGCACGCTCTACCGCCTGGTGCAGGAAGGGCTGACCAACGTGCGCAAGCACGCGGCGGGCACGTCGGTCGTCGTGCGGATCGCCGGACGGCCCGGCGACCAGGTGCTGGCCGAGGTGGTGAACGGTCCGCCGGACGGCCCGCCGTCGTACCCCGCCCGCCCGGCCGGTCCCGGCGCGGGGCTGCGCGGCCTGGGGGAGCGCGCCCGGATCGTGGACGGGCGTCTCGACCACGGCCCGACCGGGTCGGGCGGCTGGCGGGTCCGGCTGCGCCTACCCTGGCCGTCGTGACTCCTCTCGTGCCCGCCGACGACAGGCCGACCATCGACGTGCTGGTCGCCGACGACGACCCGGTCGTCCGCTTCGGGCTGAGGATGATGCTGAGCGGCGCCCCCGACCTGCGCGTCGTCGCGGAAGCGAGCGACGGCGCCGAAGCGGTGGAGCTGGCCCGACGCCACAGCCCCGACGTCGTCCTGATGGACATCCGGATGCCCGGCACCGACGGGCTCACCGCCACCGAGACGCTGCGGAGGCGGCCGGACGCCCCGCAGGTCATGATGCTCACCACCTTCGACGCCGACACCCACGTCCTGCGTGCGCTCCGTGCCGGGGCAGCCGGCTACCTCCTCAAGGACACCCCGCCGGACGAGCTCGTCGTCGCGATCAGGCAGGCGGCCCAGGGGCGGCCGGTGCTGTCGCCGGAGGTCACGAAGCGGCTGATCGCCCGGGTCGCGGAGCCGGGGCAGAGCACGCGCCGAGCCACGGCCCGTCGTCGCCTCGGCGCGCTCAGCGAGCGGGAACGCGTGATCGCCGTCGAGATCGGGACAGGGCGCTCCAACGCCGAGATCGCGGCGCGCCAGCACCTCGGCCTGACCACGGTCAAGTCCCACGCGTCGGCGATCCTCACCAAGCTCGACCTCAACAACCGGGTGCAGATCGCCCTGCTCGTGCACGACGCCGAGCTCGAACGACCAGATCAGCCCGAACGACCGGATCAGCCCGAACGACCGGAGTGAGCGTCCTCCGCGACACCGTTCCTCCTTTGGTGGGGAGACTCCGACCCATCGGCGGAGGCGCACGCCGGGTGAAATGCTTAACGTCGGTCTCATGCATCGAACAACCCGACAGACAGCTGTCCCGTCCTTCGCGCCGAGGATCGTCGTGGCCCTGGTCGCCGCCACCCTGGCGCTCAGCGGATGCGCAGGTGCGTCCGGCATGGCGCTGGCCGCGTCGCCGGACCGCGGCCCGGCGGCCCCGGACGTGCAGCCGCCCACCCCCGACCCGATCGACTGGACCGAGTGCGGCCCACGCCTGGACTGCGCGACGGTCGAGGTGCCGCTCGAGTACACGGAGCCGGACGGCGAGCAGATCGCGCTCGCGGTGACCCGCCACCGGGCCACCGATCCGGAACGGCGCATCGGCAGCCTGTTCATCAACCCGGGCGGTCCGGGTGTGTCGGCCACCGAGACGGTCGCGTCCATCGACCCGGACGGTGCCGCCAGCCCGTACTCGCCCGACGTCGTCGCCCGGTTCGACGTCGTCGGCATGGACCCGCGCGGTGTCGGGGAGTCCGGCGCCGTCCGCTGCCTCACCGACGAGCAGCGCGCCGAGCAGGCGACGGAGGACCGCGACCCGAACCTCCCCGGCGGCAAGCGGTTCGCCACGCTGCTCGCCGATGCCGACACGTTCACCGAGGGCTGCCTGGCGCACCAGAGCCCCGAGTTCCTGGCGAGCCTGTCCACCGACAACGTCGCACGCGACCTCGACCAGGTCCGTGCCGCGCTCGGCGAGGAGCAGGTCACCTTCTACGGTGCCTCCTACGGCACGGTGGTCGGTCCGATGTACGCCACGATGTTCCCGGACCGTGTGCGCCAGATGGTGATCGACGCCCCCGTCGACACCAGGCTGTGGCTCAGGAACCCGCTCCGGCTCCTCGACGACGTCGCGGTGTCCAACGAGGAGACGCTCGACGCGTGGTTCGAGACGTGCCGCGCCGAGGGCGTCGAGGTGTGCCCCTTCGGCGACGGCGATCCGGAGGCCGCGCTCGACGCCCTGATCACCGAGCTCGAGGCGGAGCCGCTGCAGGTCCCGCCGGCCGAGGGTCTCACGCCGGGCGGCCCGCTCGACGGCGCCATGGCGCTCGAGAGCGTGCGGGCGGCAGCGGGCAACCGCGCGCTCTGGCCCGTGCTCACCGCGGGCCTGCTCGCCGCCCAGCAGGGCGACGGCACGGCCCTGCACTTCCTGGTCTCCAAGGTCACCGTCGCGCCGTTCGGCGGTCCGTTCGCGACGCTCCAGGAGGCGCACACCGCGGTCCGGTGCGCCGACTGGCCCCGGCTGAACAACCTGGCGGTGCACCGCGCCGCGGCGAGGAAGATCGCCGCCCGTGCCGACCGGCTGGGCAGCCGGGCCGCGTACAGCGCGCTCAACTGTGCGCTGTGGCCCGTCGAGAACGAGGACCGCTTCACGAAGGAGCTCACCGGCGCCGGCGCCCCGCCGATCCTGGTGGTCGGCGGTCGGCTGGACAACGTGTCCCCGCACCACTGGGCCGAGACCATGGCGAAGCGGCTGGACGACGCCGTGCTGCTCACCCGTGAGGGTGTGGCGCACACGTCCTACCGCACCAGCGGCCCGTGCGTCGACGACGCCGTGGACGCCGCGCTGATCGACGGGGTGCTTCCCGCGGACGGCACGGTCTGCGACGTCGCCCCGGCCACCACCCGCCCGCCCGGCGCTGGTCAGGGCGTGACGTCGAGTACGTCCTCGGCGACCGCGAGGACCGACCAGACGGTGCCGTCGGCGTCCCGGAGCTCGTAGGCCGGGAGCAGCAGCACCGCGCCGTCCGGCATGTGCTGCTGCGCCACGCCGAGACGGGCCGACGTGATCGTCACGTCGGTCACCGGCCAGGCGATCTGTGCGCCGGGGGTCGGGGTGGCGGGCACGGTCGGGTCGGGGACGGGCACCATGTCGCTGGCGGCCGTGTCGCCGTCCTCCGCGGCACCGTCCTGTACGACACGCGCCTCTGCCGCCTGCGCGATCGTGCCGCCGGCGGCGCCGAACCGCGGGTCACCCAGGCGCTCCACGGCCTCGGCCTCGCTCACCACCGGGTACTGGCCGAGCGAGATCGTCTCCGCGAGGAAGCCGTACAGGTTCGCGATGCCGGACGCCGACACCGACGCGCTCCAGGAGAGCCCCGTGCGCTGCCCCTCGACCACCTGCCACGCCGTGACGGAGCGCCACGGGTCATCCTCGTACGACTCGCCCGCCTCCAGCTCGAAGCCCGCGGGGTCGACGCCGAGGCGGTCCATCACGTCCCGCAGCGCCGTGACGGCGTCGCCCGTGGCCGGGGCCGCGTCGGGCGTCACGGTGGTCGGGCAGTCCGGGGCCGGGAGAATCTCCGCGCTGTCGGTGCCGCCCTCGTCCGTCGTACCCGGCTCGGCCTTGTCCGGGAGCGGGCAGGACCACGGGTCGCGCGCCGGGTCGTAGAAGTCGAAGCTCCCCGAGCCGTCCGCGTAGACGTGGACCGTCGGGCCGCTGCCGTCGGCCGGGCCGACCAGCCAGGAGCCACCCTCCTGGCGCGGCTTACCGGAGGCGCCGAGCGTGTCGCCCACACGGCGTGCCGTCTCGGCCGACAGGACTCCCGCGGGGTCGAGGCCGAACGCCTCGGCCTCCGAGCCCGTCGTCGACAGGCCGGTATCCGCGTGGAACACGGTGCGGCCCCAGAAGCCGTACGGGTACGACAGCTTCTGGTCGGCACTCTCGGCCGCCATCTCCGAGTCCGTCGCCGCCATCGGGCCGGACGCCGGCGCGCCGCCGCGCGAGTCCGCCGCGCCGACCGGGGCCTCCAGCGTGATCGGCGCCTCGGCCGTGCTCTCGCCCACGCCGTCGGAGCCACCGACGACCCTCGCGGCGCCCGCCAGGTACCCGCCGCCCCCGACGGCCACGAGGGCCACCGCGGCGGACGCACCGATCCATCTGGTCCGACGCCGGGCACGCCGCGCGGCGAGCTCGTCAGCGGGCACCGGCACGCCGGGGTCGCAGTTCTTGTTGGTGTCCATCGTGGTCCTCCGTGCTGAATGTGGGGGCCGCGGTGGTCCCACACCCGTCATGTGTGCCGTGCGAGCCTGCTCTTGCGGTCTCCCGCGGTCGCGGTCGGGCTGTTCGCCGGGCGCGGCGTGCTGCCCGTAGCGACCGCCTGCCGGAGCAGGGCCGACGCCGGCGGCCTGCAAGACCTGACCCGCACCGCACACATTCCGGAAGAGCGCCGCTGACGATGCGGCTCTGACCGGAGGAGCCGACATGATGCGACGGAGCAGGCTGATGCAGGGCGGGGCGGTCGCCCTGGCGATGCTGATCGGTGGTTGCGCCCAGGCGGGTGCTGCAGGCGGGCCATCCGTCGATGACGCATCCGGGGGACCGAGCGCGTCGCAGTACGACCTCGGTGACCTCGGCGAGGCGATACTGGCGCTCGACCCGGACAACCTTCCGGACCCCGAGTCGTCTCAGGTGCACCTGCTCGTCACCGAGGTCGCGTGCGCGGGCGGCAAGGCGGCCGACGGCCGGGTGACCCTGGAGCGGCTGGTCGAGCACGAGGACCGGGTCGAGCTCGTGGTCGGTGTCGAGGCCCCGCCGGGCGAAGGCCAGACCTGTCCGTCCAACCCGCCGACGCCGTTCACCGTCGAGCTGGACGAGCCGCTGGGTGCCCGGACCCTGGTGGACGTCGCGGTGTATCCGGAGCGGGAGCTGGCCACCCCTTAGCCGCACCCTCCGCCGTCGTCGTCCGCCCGCCCGCCTCAGCCGGCGTCGAACCGGTCCTCACCGTCCTTGTCGGGGTTGTCCTCGGGGTGCTCGCCGGGTATCGCCTTCTCGTCCGCGGGGCGAGCATCCGTGTCGTCCGGGTCCGGGTCCTGCGCCCGGACGGCCTCTGCCTGACGCTCGGCCAGCTCGGCGAATTCGGCGTCGTTCCGCGAAGGGTCGCTCTCGCTCATTGCTGGTTCCTCCAGAGCCGATGGTGGCCGCGCGGTCGCGCGACGCCTCGACGCTACGGGGACCGCGCTGTGCTCGCACTCACTGGCCGGCGGCGGCGCAGCTGATGCAGGTGCGTGCAGCGGGCCGGGCCAGCAGGCGGTCAGGTGCGACTGCTTGTCCGCAGCGCTCGCAGTAGCCATAGCTGCCGGCCGTGATCCTCGCGAGCGCTGCATCCACGTCGGCCAGGTGGTCCCTGGCCGCAGCGAGCAGCGTGCTCGCCTGGGAACGCTCGAAGGCGATCGTCGACCCTTCGGGATCGTGCTCGTCGTCGGCCGTGGTGAGCTGCGACGCCTCCACCATCGAGGCGATGTTGCCCGAGAGGGAGGAGATCAGATCACATGTGCGCTCGCGGTCGGCGATCAACAGTCCGTGGATCTCAGTGATCGGAGCCATTCTCCCGCCACCTTCCTCACGAGCCTTGGTCCTGCCGCCCCTCGCAGGCTACAGCTGACGGTCCATCGTGGTTCGCGCGCTGAGCGGTCGGGTGGTGAACGGACGCCGGGTGAAACTGCTGGCCGATGAAGCATCTTCGTCGCGATATCCTTCCCACCGTAGTTTCCGTTCCCTAGCAGGGCACGGAGCCCTGACAACCGGTACCAGAGGAGGCCCCCGTGGACCCCAGGCCAGGGACCAGCCAGACGCCGTCCGCGAGCGACATCGAGGAGGCGCTCGTCAGCGGCGTCCGGCCTCCTGTGGGTCGGTACCGGCTCGACCTGGCGACGGGGGAGTGGGCCTGGTCGGACGAGGTGTATGTGATGTATGGCTTCGAGGCGGGCGAGGTCGTGCCGACGACGCCGCTGATGCTGTCGCACAAGCATCCGGACGACCGCAACCGCGTGGACGGTATGCTCCAGCGCGCGGCGGAGACGGGGGAGCCGTTCAGCTCGGTGCACCGCATCGTGGATGCCGCGGGAAGGACCCGCACGCTGGCCGTCACCGGTCAAGGCCGGCGTGACCCTGCCACCGGTCGGACGACGGAGCTGTTCGGGTACTTCATCGACGTGACCAAGGCGCAGCGTGAGGCAGCGGCTCGCGAGGCGTCGGCCTCGATCCAGGCGTCCTCGGAGCGCCGCGCGGTGATCGAGCAGGCCAAGGGCGTGCTCATGGTCGTTCACGGTATCGAGGAGGACGAGGCGATCGACCGGCTGCGCGAGGCGTCCAACCAGTCGAACGTCCCTCTGCGGGACATCGCCTACTCGCTGGTGCAGCTGTTCTCCGGGCCGGACGTCACGGAGTTCCCGACGAGCGAGGTCATCGACAACTTCCTGGCCGACCCGGAGATATCCGACGACCTCTGATGCCCAATCCGTCTCCCGTCGGAGGCGCGCCGCCACCTGGTGCCCGCATAATTCGGCGTATGGGCACAAGCATCTTCACGCCAGGAGCCGAAGTGGTCACCGCGCGTGGACGCGGCGCAGTCGTCGATGTCCGTGCGACTCCCTCGGGCAAGTTCGTCTTCGGCGTCGAGGACGCCGACGGCGAGGTCACCTACTTCACCGAGAAGGCTCTCCGGCTCGTGGAGGGCTAGGAGCGCCGCCGCCGTACGCTGCTGCGATGACCTTTCGGCTGGCGGCCTATGCTGTCTGCATCGATGCCGGGTGCGTGCTCCTCGTTCATCACCGTGCAACTGGACACTGGACGTTGCCCGGCGGAGGTGTCGAGCACGGCGAGGATCCGGTCGAGACCCCGGTGCGGGAGCTGCTTGAGGAGACCGGCTACCGCGGTGCGGTCCAGCGGCTGCTCGGCGTGGACTCCCGGATCATCCCGGCAGCGGAACGACTTCAGCCGGGACCCGAGCACCAGAACGTCGGCATCTACTACCGGGTCTCGATCACGGGCGGCGACATGCGGGCGGAGCCCGACCCCGAGATCGTCGCGGCGGCCTGGGTTCCGGTCGACGACGTCGCGAACCTCAGGCGTTCGTCGCTCGTCGCGATCGGGCTCAGCCTGAACGAGCACACGCCCGCCGACGGCCACGTCGCACCAGTCCCCGTCGGCGGGCTCGTCGAGCACTGACAGCACTCAACGAGTGTGCTACCCGGCCAGGGCGGACTGGACTGCCTGGGTCAGGGCTTCGGGGCTGGTGGTCTCGAGCTTCTCGCCGTCCAGGAAGAACGTGGGCGTGCCGCCGACGCCGAGCGCTCGGCCCTCGTCGAAGTCGGACCGGACTCGTTCGGTGGTCGCCGGGTCGGCGACAGCGGCGTCGTAGGCGTCCATGTCCAGGTCCAGCTCCTGTGCGAAGCCGCGAAAGACATCTGCCCTGGAGTCCTGCGCCTCGCCCCACTCGCCCTGCGTCTCGTACATCCGCTGGTACATCGACTCGAGCCGGCCCTGTGCCGCGGCGGCCTCGACCGCGACGGCGGCGTTGGTGGAGTTGGCGTGCGCGGGGATCGGGAAGTAGCGCATCACGACGGTGAGCTCGTCGCCGTGCTCCGCGCGCAGCTGCTCGACCGTGGGGTAGTAGGCGCGGCAGACCTCGCACTCGAAGTCGAGGAACTCCACGAGCACCGCCTTCTCGTCGGGTGCCTGGTTCAGGACGTGGCTGTCCTCGCGCACGACGTCGGCGGCGGTCGCGTCACGCTCGGGGCTGTTCAGGATGTAGGCGACCAGCAGGCCGAGCAGGCCGAGCACCCCGGCCAGGAGGACGAGCTGGAGCAGGCGTCGTGAGGTCGGGCGCTGGGAGGTCGGGCGCTGTGCAGTCATGGAGATTCCTTTGGGCGGAGGCCGAAGCCGGTCGACTCGGAGCAGAACCACGCGGAGCGCACCCGAGATCAGGGCGCGCCGATGCCGCCGACACGGGGGCGCGTCGGCGGTGCGGGTCGGTCTACGTCCGGGAGATCCCGAGCGCGTGCAGCGACGGTGCGCTCGCGTCAGCCGTGTTGGCGGGGACCGGGGTGTCGCCGTGCCCCACGGCGGAGACGAGCCAGCCTGTCGACGGTACGGGCGCCGCGGCGGGCCCGGAGGAGAAGACAGGCACGACCGGATCGCAGTGCGCCGACGGCGAGTGGTGGTCGGAGCAGTCCCGGAGGCCGTCGTGGATCGGCCCGACGGCGACCTCGACGGTGGTTGCGTCGTGATACGTGCTGACCACGGCGCCCGCGCTGACCACGGCGAGCACGAGGAGCATGGCCGTCAGGGCGCCCGCCAGCCCGCGCCGGACACCGGCGAGGAGGGGTCGAGTGCGACGAGTCACGTCCATGGCGAGCCCAACAGTAACCGAACCCGCCCGGAGCACGAGATGCCGCTACGGGGTCTTGACGAGAAGGCGCTCCGCATGAGTGCGTAGCCCTCCGTCCACCCTACGGAGCTCTCATGACAGCCATCGACGCCTCTCCGGTCGCCACCCGACCGACCGAGACCGCCTCCGCACCCGCCACCCGATCCCCCCGTACCGGCCGAACCACCCGCACCGCACGAACGCTCCAGCCCGACCCCGGGCCGCGCGAGCACCCCGGCCGGCTCGCCGCCGCCCGCACCCAGGTCGCCGCACGCTACGGCGTGAGCTCCCGGCACGCGGACACCGCTGCGCCGCAGGTGTCCGGGACCCTCGCGGCCGCAGCCGACCTGCCCCGCTCGGTGCTCGAGGTCCAGCTCGCCCACCGCTCCGTCCGCCGGTTCCTGCCCGGGCCGCTGGCACCCTCCGTGCTGCCCACCCTCGTCGCGGCCGCGCAGTCCGCACCGACGTCGTCCAACCTGCAGCTCTGGAGCGTCGTCGCCGTCACCGACCCGGCACGCCTCGCCCGCCTCGCCACGCTGTGCGGCGAGCAGGACCACGTGCGAGACGCACCGCTCCTGCTCGTCTGGATCGCGGACCTCGCCCGCGTCCGCGCGCTCGGCGCGAGCCGGAGCACGGCGGTACACGCCACCGGCTACCTCGAGACCACCATGACCGCGTTCCTCGATGCGGCTCTCGCCGCCCAGAACGCAGTCGTCGCCGCCGAGTCCCTCGGCCTGGGCACCGTCTACCTCGGCGGGGTGCGGGACGACCCGGAGGCGCTCGCGGCCGAGCTGAAGCTGCCCCGGGGGGCCGCACCTGTCGTGGGGCTGGTCGTGGGCCGCCCGGACCCGGCATGCCCCGGACGGGTCAAGCCCCGCCTGCCGCAGGCCGTCGTCCTGCACCACGAGACCTACGACATGGCGCGGCAGCTCCGGTCGCTCGGCGCGTACGAGCGGCGCATGACCGCCTTCTACCGCGACCAGGGCTTCACAGGAGGGTGGATCGGGCGCGTGCTGACCCGCATGCGCGGCAACGGGTCGCTGCGCGGACGGGAACGACTGCGCTCCGCGCTGGCCGCGCTGGGCATGCCGTCGTGGTGACGTTCGCTGACGCGCCTGACCGAGGGCGACGAAACGTTTAAGCAGGCGCTGCTCGTTGACACCGGGCAAACGCTTACCTTACCGTCGACGACGCCGATTAGATCGATACAAGTCGGTGGTGGACGACACCGTGGCGATGGAGCCCCGTCGTCGTCACCGCACCTCGCCAGCCCTCCGCCCGTGCCTGAAACGGCCGAGCCACCTCAATGACGAGTCACTGCACAGAGGAGCGAACAATGTCCGAGACAAGATCGAGGCGAAGAAGTACCAGAGCGGCGCTCGTGGCCGGGCTCTCCGGTCTCGCTGTCGTCGCGTCGAGCGTCGTCGCGCTGAGCACGGCCTACGCGGCCACCGTCCGCCACGAGGCGGAGACCGCCCCGACCGTCTGCGGCGGCCTGGTCGAGGCCAACCACGCCGGGCACTCGGGCAGCGGGTTCTGCAACTCCGAGAACGCTGTCGGCGCCGCTGTCGAGTTCCGGGTCAACGCCGCCACGGCGGGTCCGGCGACGCTGACGTTCGGCTATGCCAACGGCGCCACGGAGAGCAGGCCGGGCGAGGTGCTCGTCAACGGCGCGGTGGTGGGGACCTCGCAGTTCGGCGCCACCGGCGCCTGGACGGCCTGGGCGAGCCAGACGGTCACCGCTCAGCTCGCCGCTGGTACGAACACGGTGCGGCTGCGGGCCACCAGCGCGGGCGGCCTGGCCAACATCGACTACCTGGACGCCACGACCGGCGGCTCCGAGGAGCCCGGCGGCGGCAACGGCGCCTACGAGGTCGAGGCCCTCACCCGTGGCGTGACCGTCGTGCCCTCGGGCAGCGGCAACCTCGTCAGCTGGCGCCTGCTGGGCACCGACGCACAGAACGTGGCCTTCAACGTCTATCGCGACGGCACGCGGCTCAACTCGACGCCGATCACCGGTGCCACCAACTACCTCGACACCGGAAACGGGACCTACACCGTCGCGGCCGTCAACGGCGGCACGGAGGGTGCGCGCTCGGGAGCCGAGGTCAGGTTCGGCTCGGGCGGCTACTTCGACATCCCGATCAGCCGGCCCTCGAGCATCCACGAGGCCAACGACGCCAGCGTCGCCGACCTGGACGGCGACGGTGACTACGAGTACGTCGTCAAGTGGTCCCCGAACAACGCCAAGGACAACTCGCAGTCCGGCGTCACCGACAACACGATCGTCGACGCGTACACCCTGCAGGGAACCCGCCTGTGGCGCATCGACCTGGGGCGCAACATCCGGTCCGGGGCCCACTACACCCAGTTCCAGGTGTACGACTACGACGGCGACGGCGACGCCGAGATCGCGATGAAGACCGCCGACGGCACGCGCGACGGCCGTGGCGTCGTCATCGGCAACGCCGGTGCCGACCACCGCAACAGCGGCGGCTACGTCCTGACGGGGCCGGAGTACCTGACGATCTTCGACGGCCGCACGGGCGGCGCGGTCGACACCGTCGACTACCAGCCCCCGCGCGGCAACGTCGCCAGCTGGGGTGACAACTACGGCAACCGGGTCGACCGCTTCCTGGCCGGCACCGCATACCTCGACGGGTCCACGCCGTCGATGATCTTCGCGCGTGGCTACTACACGCGCTCGGTGATCTGGGCGGTCGACTTCGACGGCCAGAACCTCACGACCCGCTGGATCTTCGACTCGAACGCGAGGGGCTCGCAGTACGAGGGCCAGGGCGCACACAGCCTGTCGATCGCCGACATGAACGGCGACGGCCGGCAGGACGTGGTCTACGGGGCGATGGTGGTCGGCTCGGACGGCAACCCGCTGTGGAACTCCCGCATGGGCCACGGCGACGCGCTCCATGTCTCGGACTTCGTGCCCAGTCGTGCGGGCCAAGAGGTGTACATGGTGCACGAGAGCGGCTCTGCCCCGTCGTCCAGCCTCCATGGCTCGAACGGCACGGTCCTGTTCCAGACCAGCCCCAGCGGCGACAACGGCCGTGGCGTGGCCGCGAACGTCACCACCGCCAATGCCGGGGGCGAGTTCTGGTCCGCGAACGTGACGGACCTGCGGAACGCCTCAGGAGGCTCCGTCGGCGGCAAGCCGAGCTCGCTGAACTTCCTGGCCTGGTGGGACGGTGACGGCGAGCGCGAGCTGCTCGACGGCACCCACATCGACGACTACCAGAACGGCCGGCTCCTGACCGGCTCGAACGTGGCGTCGAACAACGGCACCAAGGCGACGCCGTCGCTCTCGGCGGACCTGTTCGGCGACTGGCGTGAAGAGGTCGTCTGGCGCACCGCTGACAACACGGCGCTGCGCATCTACGCCACACCGCACCGGACGACCCTGCGCATCGCGACACTGATGCACGACCCCCAGTACCGCGTGGCGATCGCCTGGCAGAACACCGCCTACAACCAGCCGCCGCACCCGAGCTTCCACATCGGCAGCGAGGTCACCAGCTATCCCTGGCCCGACATCCACACCCCGTAACGGAGCCACGGCTCCAGATCAGGGGCGGGCGGACCGTGCGGTCCGCCCGCCCCGACCGCCCGAGGCGGTCCACTACGCTGGCGCGGGTGATCGACGGAGCCCGACCTCGCCACGGCATCGCAGGCCTGCGTCGTACCTACCTGAGCCTCGGCACGGGGGAGCTGGCCGCGGTGGTGGTGTTCGTCGTCGTGCAGCCGATGGTGGCAGGTCGGCTCGACGACGCGGGCGGGCGGGCGCTCTGGTGGGCCATGGCGCCGCTGCTCGTCATCCTGCTCCAGGGCAGCGCGTACTGGCTCCTCGCACGCACCTGGCTGCCGGGTGCGGGGCGCCCGGGGATGCCGCGCGGTGTCGCGCTGCTGTACCAGGCGTTCCGGCTGCTCGACCCCGTCCTGCTCGCCGCGTGCCTCGCCGGGCTGCTGCTGACCGGCCCGGGTCCGGGTGCCCTGGTGCTGTGCCTGCTCGTCTGGGCGTTCGGGGTCCTCGAGTACGTGAACTACTTCGTGGTGCGGCTGTCGTATCCGATGACGCAATGGTTCACCCGCGTCGGCCGGCGGCGCACGCCCGTGCTCGTCCGGGACGTGGCCCGGGCGTCGTCATGACCGGTTGCGCACGAGCCTGCGAGTGATCGCGGTGACCACGACGCCGCCGACGAGCGTGCCGACCAGGACGAGTATCGCGCCGACCGCCCAGAGCCCCGAGTCGTCGGTCGACGACGCGTGGAGCGTCCAGGCGGCCGTGAAGGGCAGGCTGACCGCGAGCACCGCGAGCCACGCCGGGAGCACCAGGGCGCCGACCACCACCAGAGCGACGAGCACCACCACGCACGCGATCACCTGGGGCGCCTCGTAGGGCCCGGTCACGTTGCCGGTGGCGGCGTCGACCTCACGGGTCGTGTCCCGGCCCAGGGTCCACCATGTGGCGGTCGTCAGCGCGGCGATGACGAAGGTGAACAGAGCGACGAGGTAGCTGTTTCGCGGCATGGTCCCCATAGTGCACTTTTCCGGAGCGTGTCCGCCCGCGGCACGGCGCCTCGCTCGCGTGGAGCTCCGCGACTTGACGCAATCTTGACCAACCCCGCAGATGGTGGCAAACTCCCCAAATGGTGGCGCTAACATCGCAGTTCGCACCCCAGGGAAACCAGCGCCCGACCGGGACAGTCAACGAGGACAGTCGACCAAAAGGGGAACCTCATGCCGATCAGCGCTGCGAACCTCCGTCCTGTGCCGGCCGGTCCGGTACCAGCCCGTCCCGGCCCGTTGCGTGCGGTGTACGCGGCCGGGGCCGCCGCGGTCCTCCTGCTCGCCGGCGGGTCCGTCCCCGCGGCCTCGGCCGGTCCCGCGGACGAGAACGCACCGGCGGAGGCCGGGGCGATGGCGTGGGAGACCCTGATCGACGGGAGCTCCTTTGCCAGCCGTGCCGCGCTCGAGGCGGAGTGGAACTACCTGTACCCGTGGGGGTCGGACCACAACGGCACCGCCCGCATGTACGCCAGCTCCACCGACAGCAACCACCTGTTCCTGTCGCCCGCCGGGCAGCTCAACATCAAGGCGACCCGGATCACGTGGGACGAGGGCAACAGCGACAAGGACCCCTTCCTGCCGATCGAGTACCACTCGGCCGCGATCCACGCGAAGAACCAGATCATCGTGAACGACACCTACCCGAGCTACGAGATCCGCGGTGAGTTCCAGGCGCCGTCGGCCCGGGGCACGTGGCCCGCGTTCTGGATCACGGGCGCGAACAGCTGGCCGCCGGAGAGCGACATCCTCGAGTTCAAGGGTGACGCCCGGAACTGGTTCAACACCTACGACGGCGCCTGGGACAACACGATCGTCCCGGTCAGCTCACCAGGGAGCTGGCACGAGTACCGCATCTGGATGACCAAGATCAACGCCACCGACGTCGAGATCCACTACTACCTGGACGACGTGTGGAAGGCCTCGCACATCGGATCCAACTTCGTGGGCAAGCCGATGAACCTCATCATCAACCTGCAGATGGAGGGGTCGTCGGGCTCGCCCGGCCCCACCACCGACACCCATTTCCGTGCCCGCGACGTCTACGTGGGCCGGACCGCCAACTGATCGGTCCGCAGGGCCGGCTGATCAGCCAACGACGCGTGAGGACTTTCCAGCCATGAGTATTCGACGTACCTCGCGCGGACTGGCGGCAGCCGCCACGGTCCTCGCTCTCGCGGCCGGCGCGGCCGGTGTCGCCGCGCCGGCCGCCGCCGACGTCCCGACGATCCCCGACCCCGTCGACTACCGGGCCTATCCGGCCGTGGCCGACCCCGGTGCGTCGTCGGGCAGCTACTTCCGGCCGCACTGGTACGACACCGACGGGCGCCACATCCAGGCGCACGGCGGGCAGATCGTCACGCAGACCGCCGAGGAGCTCGGCGTCGAGGCGAGTGAGACCACCGCCGTCGACCAGGACGGCACCACCGTCTACCACTGGTACGGCGAGGACCGGTCCAACGGCTACTACGAGAGCCCCGGTGTCTCGCTGTACACGTCCACCGACACGTACAACTGGACCAACGAGGGCGTGGTGCTGCGCTCGGTCACGTCGCGCGCGGAGCTGGAGTCCGAGTACTTCGACGCGCTCTACGACACGGTGGCCGACGACGGCACGCCCGACGCCGAGCGCATCGACGAGCTGTTCTACCACCTCAACGTCCGGGCCACGACGGAGGCGGGCGGGGCGCAGCTCAACGCCATCTTCGAGCGGCCGAAGGTGCTGCACAACGAGCGCACCGGCAAGTGGGTGATGTGGTGGCACTCCGACGGGAGCATCACGCCCGGCGGCAGCAACTACGCCCGGTCGCTGGCGGCGGTCGCCGTCGCCGACTCGCCGACCGGCCCGTTCGAGCTCCAGGGCGCCTACCGCCTCTACAACGAGCCGACCTACCAGACCGCGTGCGACATGCCCAGCGCCGTGCCCGGCCAGGCCCGCGACATGACCGTCTTCCAGGACGCCGACGGCACCGCCTACGTCGTCTACTCCTCGGAGGAGAACCGCAGCCTCTACATCGCGAAGCTCGACGACGAGTACACGAACGTCGAGAGGACGACCACCGAGGACGAGGTGGGCATCCAGTTCTCGGCCGACGGCCGGTACCCGCGCATCTGGGCCGACGGCACCGAGGGCGCACCCGTCGCGGGTGCGGACTACGGCATCGTGCGCCGCTGCGGCGTCCTGGAGGCGCCCGCGGTGTTCGTGCACGACGGCAAGTACTACACGGTCGCCTCCGGTGCGACCGGCTGGTCGCCGAACCCGGAGACCTACTACACCGCCGACTCGATGCTCGGCACGTGGATCCGCGGCGTCGACCCGGACGACCAGT
This sequence comes from Promicromonospora sp. CA-289599, assembly GCF_050936155.1. NCBI lineage: Bacteria > Bacillati > Actinomycetota > Actinomycetes > Micrococcales > Promicromonosporaceae > Promicromonospora > Promicromonospora sp. CA-289599. The sequence goes on along the minus strand of NZ_JBNJNI010000001.1, from coordinate 5,780,605 downwards.
ACGAGCACGTCCCCTACAACACGATCCCCGAGGGTGGCGACGGCCTGCTGTCGGTCGGCGACTCGCGCAAGACGAGCTTCGGGTCGCAGTCCACGAACGTCTTCCCGCTCGACGCGGCGGCCGGCAGGTTCGTCTACATGGGCGACCGCTGGAACGCCGGCGCCGCCGACTCCACGTACGTCTGGCTGCCGATCACCATCGGTGAGCGCGGGAGCCTCGAGATGCGCAACCCCGCGGTCGAGGACGCCCGCTGGGCGGACGGGTGGACCGGCGAGTACTGGGACGACAAGGGCGCGGGCCGGTACATCTGGGAGGTCACCGACGACCGGCTGCCGGCGACGGTCCGTACCAACGACGACCTCGCGGAGGCGCTGCCCGGCACGGTGGAGGTCACGGCGAACGGCGTCGCCACCGACGTCGCCGTCACGTGGAGCCCGGACGTGATCCGCTCGGCGGGTCCGCAGACGATCACGGGCACCCTTGCCGGTGACGACGAGTTCACGGCCGGCCGGACGTTCCGGCGCACCGTCGAGGTGGTCGCGCACGGCGTGCACAACCTCGCGCCGTCGGCCCAGGTCACGGCATCGGTCCGGCAGGAGCTCGCGGAGAGCACCACGGACGGGAGGCTCGGCAAGGGCTGGGACGACTGGGCTGCCGGGGGCAACCACCCCCGCAACAGCACCCTCGACTACACGTGGCCGGAGCTGCGTGCGCCGCAGGAGATGGTGGCCCACCTGTACAAGGACGGCGCCACCGCGACCTGGCCGTCACGGATCACCGTGGAGTACGTCGACACCAACGGGGACTGGCAGACGACGGACGTCGCGGCCGACGTCGCGCAGGACGCCGCGGGCCCCGCGCCGGCGGTCCGGCTGGACACGTCGTCCGTGCCGCCCACCACCGGCGTCCGCCTGCGGCTGACGACCGAGGCCGCGACGTGGCAGGCGGTCGCGGAGGTGGAGATCCTGGGGCTCGCGCCGACGTCGGCCACCGATCTCGCGACGCTGGCCGTCGACGGCGAGACCGTGGACGGCTTCGACCCGGCGGACTGGGACCAGACGGTGGTCACCACCGGCTCCGAGCCGGTCATCACGGGGACCGCGGCGGATCCCGCCGCGGCCGTCACCGTGGACCAGCCGACCGCCGAGCACCCGTGGGCGCACGTGACGGTGACGACCACGGAGGACGACGCCGCGGTCGCCGAACGGATCTACCTCGTCCGCGTCCTGAACCCCCGCAGCGACGCCCGGCTGACGGGTCTCGCCGTCGACGGCGCCGCCGTCCCCGGGTTCGACGCCGCCACCCTCGACTACCGGGTGGACCCCGGGCCGTGGGGACCCGTCCCCGAGGTGACCGCTGACCCCGTCCAGGGCGACGCGACGGTGTCCGTCCGTGCCGACCAGGCGGCCGCGCGGGTGACCGTCACGGCGCCCGACGGGCGCACCACGCGGACGTACACGGTCGCCTTCGCCGCCACGGAGTGCGCCGACGACGAGGTGAGCGCCCCGTGGTCCTTCGCCACGCTGGCGACCCGCCCGGGGTCGGCCTGCGAGGGGGAGGGGGCGGCGTTCCGCGTCTCCGACTCCGACGACGGGCTGTGGACGAACAAGGACAACCTCAGCGTCGTCTACCAGCCGGGCCGGCTGCCCGTCGGCGGGTCCGTGCAGACGTATGTGGCAGGTCTTGACCGAGGGGACAGCGCCGACCCGCGCGCGGGGCTCGTCGTCCGCAACGACCTGTCGGCGGCCGGGAAGGGGAGCGCCGACGGGTACGTGGACCTGGTGACCAGCCCGTCGGGCGCCTACCTGCAGTGGGACTCGAACGGCGACGGCTGGCTCGACAGCGAGGGCAGCAAGGTCGCGCTCGCGACGGCGCCCGTCGAGCTCCGCCTCGAACGGACCGACGACAGCACGATGACCGGCTACTACCGCACGTCGCCCGAGCGGTCGTGGACGCAGGTCGGGACCGCGCCGCTGACCGACGCCGACGCCGAGCTCGACGCTGGCGTCACCGCCACGGCGAACAGCACCCGGGCGACGTCGACCGCTACGTTCCTGCGCACGCGGTTCTGGGACGAGCCGGAGAGCGTCGACGCCGTGGGCGTCGGCACGGTGGCCCGCAGGGCGCCGGCGCTGCCTCGGACGGTGGGCGTGACGCTCGCCGGGGGCGGCCGGACGACGTCCGCCGTCGACTGGGAGCCCGTCAAGAAGGCCGCGTACGCCAAGGCGGGGACGTTCACCGTGCGCGGCGCTGTAGAGGGGACCGGGCTCGTCGCGGTCGCCACGGTGACCGTCGCCCCGTGGCCGGTGCACGGCGCCGTCGGGCGGGAGGTCACGTTCGGCGCGGGCGGTTTCGCGCCCGGCGAGGTGGTGTCCGTCGGGCTGGAGGCCGACCGGTGGCCATGGAAGAACCTGTCGTTGGGCGAGGTGACCGCGACGGACGGCGGAACGGTCACCCCGCGCTTCGTGGTCCCGCGGGTTCGCCCGGGCAGCCACGACCTCGTGCTGCGCGGTGCGAGCTCCGGCACGGAGCTCGTCCTGCGGCTGGTGGTCCGGCCCGGGCACGGAGGCTGAAGATCCAGGTGACCAGAGTGACCTGTACCACGAAGCTCCTTTCACCCACGTCTTGACGCGGCTCGCCGAACGATTAAGTTAGGTCAGGCAAACCTAAGTACTGCCACGTCGCCCCCTTCGGGCGGCGTGGCAGTACTACGCCGGTAACTTCCCCATCCCTTCTCGAGGAGCCTTCCGCATGCCCTCACGCCTGCCCGCAGCGACGCAGCCAGCGACCACCGCCCCCAGCCCGGGCGCGAGCCACGACACGACAGCACTGTTGCGCGGGGCCACCGCGAGTGTCTATGCGGACACGGTCCGCGAGGTCGCCGACGACGTCGCCGCCCGGCTCGCCGCCGTCACGCAGCCGTTCTCCGGCGCCAGCCGCTCCGAGCTGCGCGCCCTGGTGGACGCCGTGGACCTGGACGGCCCGCCGTCCGGCACGCAGGAGGCGCTGCGCGAGGCCGGCGACCTGTACGCGAAGCACGCGATCTGGTTCCACGAGCCCACGTACACGGCGCACCTGAACTGCCCGGTGGCGCTGCCCGCGATCGGTGCCGAGACGATGCTCGCCGCCATCAACACCTCGGTCGACACCTACGACCAGTCCACCGTCGCCACCTTCATGGAGCGCCGCCTGGTCGAGTGGACCGCGGGCCGCATCGGCTTCGCGGTGGGCGCGGAGGACGACGACGCCGTCGCCGACGGCATCTTCACGTCCGGCGGCACCCAGTCCAACTTCCAGGCACTGTTCCTGGCGCGCGAGAAGTCACGCCGCGCCGGAACCCCGCTGGAGTCCATGCGCATCCTCGCCACCGCGGTGAGCCACTTCAGCATCGCCAAGTCCGCCCTGCTGCTCGGCCTGCCCGACGACGCAGTGGTCACCGTCGGCACCGACAGCGACGGCCGCATGAGCCCGGACGCCCTGGCCCAGACCCTCGTCGACATCGAGCGCACCGGCGACACGGTCATCGCCGTCGTCGCGACAGCCGGGACCACCGACCGCGGCTGCATCGACCCCCTCGACCCGATCGCCGACCTCTGCGACGCCGTGGGCACCTGGCTGCACGTCGACGCCGCCTACGGCTGCGGGCTGCTCGTGAGCCCGCGCCGCCGCCACCTGCTGGACGGCATCGAGCGGGCCCGCAGCGTCACCGTCGACTTCCACAAGTCGTTCTTCCAGCCCGTGTCCTCCAGCGCGCTCGTCGTCCGGGAGCGGGCCGACCTCGCACCCGTCGCCTGGCACGCCGACTACCTCAACCCGGAGGAGAACGCCGAGCCCAACCAGGTCGACAAGTCCCTGCAGACGACCCGCCGGTTCGACGCGCTCAAGCTCTGGGTCACGCTGCGCGCGCTCGGCGCGGACGGCGTCGGCACGATGGTGGACGCCGTCTGCGACCTGGCCGCCGCGGTGCACCAGGACCTCGCGACGGACCACGACTTCCGGGTCGTGGGGACCACCCAGCTCTCCACGGTCCTGTTCCGCTACCAGCCCGAGGGCCTCGACGCCGCGCGGGCCGACGCCCTGGTGCCCCAGGTGCGGCGCGTGCTGTTCGACTCGGGCCGCGCGCTCGTCGCGAAGACCGTCATCGACGGCCGCCCCTGCCTCAAGCTCACGCTGCTCAACCCCGACGCGACGCTCGCCGACATCCGGGGCGTGCTCGAGCTCGTCCGCTCCGCCGCCCACGGCCTGCTCGCGGGGGAGGCGCTGCTGGATGCCGACGAGCCGCCCTGCCGCGACGTGCACCCGCGGCTGGCCCGCGCCGACCTGAATACCGACGGAGAGACGCGATGACCGCCCCGACCACCACCTATGACCTGCTCGGGATCGGGATCGGCCCGTTCGGCCTCGGCCTCGCGGCGCTCGCGGAACCTCTCGACGACGTCGAGGCGGTGTTCCTCGACCAGCGTGACGGGTTCTCCTGGCACGCCGGGATGCTCATCGAGGGCACCACGCTCCAGGTGCCGTTCCTGGCCGACCTGGTGACGATGGCGGACCCGACGTCGCCGTACTCGTTCCTCGCGTGGCTCAAGGCGACGGGGCGGCTGTACCAGTTCTACATCCGCGAGTCGTTCTACCCGCTGCGCGCCGAGTACGACCAGTACTGCCGCTGGGTCGCGGAGCAGCTGCCGTCGCTGCGCTGGGGGCGGCGCGTGACGAGCGTCGTCCGGGTCGAGGACCCCACGGCGGGGGAGGGCGGCTATCTGTTCGAGGTGACCGCCGAGACCGGCCAGGGCGTCGAGAGGCGTGTCGAGAAATACTGTGCCAAGCACGTCGTGCTCGGCACCGGGACGCAGCCGCGCCTGCCGGCTCACCTCCAGGGCCTGGAGGGTGCGGGGCCCGTCGTGCACACCAGCGACTACCTGCCGCACCGCGCGGAGCTGGCGGCGGCCGGCGCAGGGTCCGGTTCGGTGACGGTCGTCGGCAGCGGCCAGTCCGCCGCCGAGGTGTACCGCGACCTGCTGGACGGTTGCGGCACGGGCGCGGGGGAGCACCGCGTGGACTGGGTGACCCGCTCGCCGCGGTTCTTCCCGATGGAGTACACGAAGCTGACGCTCGAGATGACGTCGCCCGAGTACACCGACCACTACGTGTCCCTGCCTCCTGCGCAGCGCGACGTCCTGGCCCGCGAGCAGCGCAACCTCTACAAGGGGATCAGCGGTGACCTGATCGACGACATCTACGACACCCTGTACCGCAAGTCCGCGCTGGGCGCCGAGGTGCCGACGACCCTCCTGTCCGACACCGAGGTGACCGCCGCCCGGTTCGACGCCGACGGCGCGGACGGGGCCGGCGAGTACGTCCTGACCCTGTGGCACGCCCAGCTCGGCACGACGGCGGAGCACCGCACCCGGGCGCTCGTCGTCGCCACCGGTTACGCCCCGACGGCGCCCGGCTTCCTGGCGCCCGGCCTGGTCAACCTCGACCACCGCGGCCGGTACGCCGTCGCGCGCGACTACACGGTCGACGACGACCGGCGGATCCACGTCGTGGGCGTCGAGGAGCACACGCACGGCGTCACCGCGCCCGACCTCGGGTTCGGACCCTGGCGCAACTCCGTGATCCTCGCTAACGTCACGGGCCGCGAGCCGTACGCGACGGAGCGCCGGATCGCGTTCCAGCAGTTCGGCCTGCCGGCCTCGGGAGCCGATCCTGTCGAGACCACCGCCAGCCAGCCCGACGAGATGGAGGCCGCCCGGTGACCGCCCCGACGACCGTGCACACGTTCACCACGACCACCCGGCTCGGCGAGATCACCATCGAGCCGATAGTCCCGGACCGGGACGCCGAGCTCGTCCAGGGCTGGCTCGCGCACCCCGCCGCCTCGTACTGGCAGATGGCCGAGCTGCGCCTCGACGAGGTGCGCGAGTACCTCGCCGGCGTCCAGGCGGGCCCCCACGAGGCCGCCTGGCTCGGCCGCCTCGATGGCGAGCCCGTCTTCATGACCGAGACGTACGACCCCGCGCACGTCCTGCTCGTGGACGTCCACGACGCCCTGCCCGGGGACCTCGGCATGCACCTGCTGGTCGCCCCGCCCGTCAACCCGCGGCACGGCATGACCGACGCCGTCATGACGGCGGTCATGCGGTTCTGCCTCACTGACGCTCTGCCCGACGGCGGCAGGGGCGCCACCCGCGTCGTCGTCGAGCCCGACGTCGGCAACCGGAAGATCGCCGACAAGAACGCCGCGGCGGGCTTCCGCGTCCTGCGCGAGCTGGACCTCGGCCGCGGCGCGCACGCCAAGCGCGCCGCGCTGAGCGTCGCCACCCGCGCCGACTTCGCGGCGTCCGCCCTGGGCGACGGAGTGGATCTCGCGACCCACCTGACCGCCGACCACCTGACCCCCGATCACATGGAGCACGCCCACCGGCACCTCGCGGCCAAGGCGCTCGCCGAGCTCGCGCACGAGCGGCTGTTCCAGCCGGAGCCCGACGACGCCCCCGGCGCCCCCGCGGACGGCTTCCGCCTCACGCTCGACGGCGTCACCTACCGGTACACCGCCCGCCGGTACGCCCTGGAGCACTGGGTCGTCGACCCGGCGTCGATCCGCCGCACGGCCACCGCCGGGATGCGCGGCGACGTCGAGCTGCCCGTCGACGCGCTCGAGCTCGTCACCGAGCTGCAGCCCCTGCTGCAGGTGCCCGACGCCATGCTCGCGACCTACCTCGAAGAGCTCTCCTCCACCCTGGCCAGCGCCGCCGCGAAGCGGGAGCGCGAGCTCGACGGGCACACCCCGTCGGTGACCGGCCTGCTCGAGGCGATGCGGACGGCGTCCGGCACCCGGGCCGCCGCCGAGGCGTTCCAGCAGGTCGAGGCAGCCATGTCCGAGGGCCACCCCGGCTTCGTCGCGAACAACGGCCGCATCGGGTTCTCCCTGAGCGACTACCGCGCCTACGCCCCCGAACGCGGCGCCCGCATGCGCATGCTGTGGCTCGCCGCCCGCCGGGAGCACACCCACCTGGCGCTCGCCACCGACCAGAGCGAGCAGGGCCACTACGGCGCCGAGCTGTCCGACGCCGAGCGCGCGGCCTTCGCCGACCGGCTCGCCGCGCGTGGCCTGGACAGCGCCGACTACCTGTACCTGCCCGTGCACCCCTGGCAGTGGGAGCACCGCGTGGCGATCACCTTCGCGGCCGACGTCGCCCGCGGCGACCTCGTGCCGCTCGGCCCCGGCTCGGACGAGTACCAGCCGCAGCAGTCGATCCGCACCATGTTCAACCGCACACGCCCCGAACGGCACTACGTCAAGGTCGCGCTCGCGATCCAGAACATGGGGTTCCTGCGCGGCCTGTCGCCCGCCTACATGCGTGCGACGCCGTCGATCAACGACTGGGTGGCCGACCTGGTCACGAACGACTCGACCCTGCAGGCCGCCGGGTTCAGCGTCCTGCGCGAGGTCGCGTCCGTCGGCTACACGGGCGACGTCTACCACCGCACGCCCGCGCCCAATCCGCACCGCAAGATGCTCGCGGCCCTCTGGCGCGAGTCTCCCGTACCGCGCCTCGCCGCCGGCGAGCGACTGGTGACCATGGCGAGCCTGCTGCACCGGGACGTGAGCGGCACGGCGTTCGCCACCGCCCTGGTCCGCGAGTCCGGCATCGCGCCGGAGCAGTGGCTGCGTGCCTACCTGGACGCCTACCTGTACCCGCTGGTGCACTGCCTGGTGACCTACGAGCTGGCGTTCATGCCCCACGGCGAGAACCTCATCCTCGTGCTGCACGACGGCGTGGTCCGCCGCGCCGTCATGAAGGACATCGGCGAGGAGGTGGTGGTCCTCGGCGACCAGCCCCTGCCCGACCGGATCGAACGCATCCGCGAGGTGGTCGACGACGAGGAGAAGGCGCTCGCGATCTTCACCGACGTGTTCGACGGCGTGCTGCGCCACCTGTCCGGCATCCTCGCCGAGGACGGCGTGCTGGGCGAGGACCGGTTCTGGGCGCTCGTCGCGGAGACCATCGACCGGCACGCCGCGGAGCACCCGGCCGCGGCCGTTCCCGGGATCGACCTGCGGGCCGCGCACTTCGCGCACTCGTGCCTCAACCGGCTGCAGCTGCGCAACACCCTCCAGATGGTCGACCTGACCAACCAGTCGGAGTCGCTGATCTACGCCGGGACCCTGGCCAACCCGGCCGGCCGAAGAACCGACAGATGATTCGAAGGATGATGGGCAACGTGGAGTTCGACCTGTTCCGTGACGACCTCGGCATCCCGCACGTGCGGGCGGCCTCCGAGACGGCGCTGGCCTACGGCCAGGGCTGGGTGACCGCCCAGGACCGCGGCCTGCAGATCGAGGCCGACCGGATGCGGGCCGAGGAGCGGTACGCCGAGATCGCCGGCACGGCGGGTGACGCCTGGGACCGGTTCGCGGCCCGGGAGCGCCTGGCCGCCACGGCCCGTGAGATCTACGCGGCCCTGGACCGGCCCGAGCAGGAGTGGCTCGCCGCGTACGCCGACGGCGTGAGCGCCGGCCTGCTCGCCGGCGGGCGGGACGTGCCGGAGCTGGCCGGGGTGCCGCACGAGCCCTGGCAGCCGTGGACGCCGATCGGGGTGTTCCTCACCGCGCACGTGCTGTTCAACGGTTTCCCGAGCATCCTGTGGCGCGAGCACGTCGCCCGGCACCTGCACGTGCCGGGAGTGCCGCTGGAGCAGGTGCTCGGCCTGTTCGCGGCAGAAGCCGGGCCGAGCTCCGGATCGAACGCGTGGGCGGTGCACGGCTCGCACACCTCGTCGGGCAGCCCGCTCGTCGCGGGGGACCCGCACCGCACGCTCGAGCTCCCCGGCCCCTACCAGCAGGTCCGGCTCGCCTGCACCGACCCGGCCGCGCCGTACGACGTGCTCGGGTTCGCCTTCCCCGGGGTGCCCGGCATCCCGCACTTCGGGCACGCGGGCTCCGTGGCCTGGGGCATCACCAACGCCATCGCGCACCATGTCGAGGTGGTGGCCGACGGCGCGGACAGCGGCGGCGCCGACGGCTGGCACCTGCACTGGCCGGCGCGCGAGCTGGCCGACGTCGGCGTCGCGTCCTGGCGCGCCCTGCTGCACGCCCGCACCGTCGGCGACGTCGCCGAGGCGTTCAGCGGGTGGGTGGACCCGGTCAACCGGGTCCTCGCGGCGGACAGCACCGGCGAGGTGCTCAGCATGACGGCGGGCAAGGTCCCCGCCGCCGCCGACCGTGCCCTGTACGCCGCCAAGCCCGCCGACGGGTACGTGGACCTTCCCGCGCCGGTAGCGGTGACCCAGGTCGCCGTCGACGCGAACGAGCGGCCCGTGACCCAGCAGCCTGCTGGCTCGGGCAGAGGGCTCGACGGCCGCCCGGGCCTCGGCCCGCGCGACGTCCGGCCCGGCCGCGAGCAGCACGACCTCGGCTGGTCGTACGCGCCGCACCGCGCGGAGCGGATCCGGCAGCTGCTCGCCGCGGCGACCGTCCCGGAGTCGCCCGCGACGCAGGCGCGGATCCACGGCGACACCCGTGACCTGGGCGCGCCCGGGCTCGTCGCGCACCTCGTCGACGATGCCTCGCCCGCCGCCGTCCGCCTGCGCGCCTGGGTCGCGGACGGCGCCCACGTCGACGCCGGCTCGACGGACGCCGCCCTGTACATGCGGTGGCGGGACACCCTGACGCACCGCCTCGCCCGGCATCCCGTGCTCGCGCCGCTGCACGAGCCGCACGGGCAGGACCCGTCCTTCGCCCCGGTGCTCGGCGGCGTGTTCGACGTGCCGACGGCGGTCGGGGCCGGGCTCGCCAACATCCTTGGCGCAGACTGGCTGCGGATCGACTCCGCGGCCGAGGCGCGGGCGGCGCTGGCCGAGGTGTCCGCCGTCGGGCAGACCGGCGAGCCCACCTGGGGCGAGCTGCACGTCCCCGCCCCGCTGCACCCGGTGCCGGGCCCGGGCGACCCGGCGGCCGGCGTGACCCCGGCACCGATCTCCGGGAACAACGACACGGTCCGCTGCACCGGCGGGTCGCCGGGGGTGGCGGCCACCGCCTACCGCGGCTCCGTGGCGCGCTACGTCTGGGACCTGGCGGACCGCGCCAACAGTCGCTGGGGCGTGCCCTTCGGCGCCGACGGCCGGCCGGGCAGCCCGCACTTCGACGACCAGCACGCCACCTGGGCCGACGCCGCCACCACCCCCGTCGTCACCGACTGGGACCGGCTGCATCCCGTGGACACGACGCTGCGGCTGCTGAACGGCCCGCGCGGGGCGGAGGTGTGGCGCCGCGACTTCGGCGCGGTCGGCGTCATCACCGTGCACCTGGTCGACCCCGACGCCGACGCCGACGTGCTGCACGGCTGGTTCACCCAGCCGCGGGCGGGCTTCTGGGGCATGGGTGAGCACACGCGGGACGAGGTGCGGGACACCTACGCGTTCGTCGAGTCCCTGCCGACCCATCACGCCTACCTGGTGCGGTGGGACGGCGAGCCCGTGGTGCTCCTGCAGGCGTACCTCCCGGAGCACGACCCGATCGCCACCGCCTACGACGTCCAGCCGGGCGACCTCGGCATGCACTTCTTCCTCGGCAGCCGCGGGCCCACCGCGCGGCACGGCTCGCCCGCCAACCCGTGGACCGTCCTCGGGCCGGCCCTGCACGGGTTCCTCTTCGCCGGGCCGGGCACCCGCCGGCTGGTCGGCGAGCCCGACGCGAACAACGACAAGGCTCTTCGCCGGATGGTCGCCATGGGCTTCACCGCGGGGGAGCAGGTCTCGTACGAGTCGCCGCAGGGTCCCAAGGTGGCCCGGATGGCGTACCTGGGGCGCGAGGAGGCGGACGGCGGCCGGGCGGTCCGCTAACGTCGCGGGATGGCCACTGAACAGACCGCTGCCGGACGCCCACGGCGCACCCTGCTGGTCCGCCCGCCGTCGGCCCGCCTGGCCGACGGCGAGCTCACCCACCTGGAGCGCGTCCCCGTCGACGCGGACCTGGCGGCCGAGCAGTGGCAGCGGTACGTCGAGGTGTTCCGCGGGTACGGCTGGGACGTGCGCGCGGTGCCGGCGGCGGAGGCGCACCCGGACGGGGTCTTCGTGGAGGACGCGGTGGTCGTGTTCGGCGACCTGGCGGTCCTGACCCGTCCGGGGGCGCTGACCCGGCGCGGCGAGGTGGAGTCGGTGCGGCCGGCGGTCGAGGCGGTGGTGACCGAGCTCGCGCAGATCACGGAGCCGGGCACGCTCGAGGGCGGCGACGTCCTCAAGGTGGGCCGCACCGTGTACGTCGGCCGCACGGCACGCACGAACGCCGAGGGAGCCGCCCAGCTCCGGGCGCTGCTCGAGCCGCGCGGGTGGCGCGTCGTCGAGGTACCCGTGACCCGGGCGCTGCACCTGAAGTCCGCGGTGACCGCCCTGCCCGACGGCACGGTCGTCGGGTACGCGCCCCTCGTCGAGGACCCGGGCGTGTTCGACGCGTTCGTGCCGGTGCCCGAGGCGGAGGGGAGCGCCGTCGTCGTGCTGGACGAGTCCACGGTGCTGATGTCCGCGGCCGCGCCCGCCACCACCGAGCTGCTCCGGGGGCGCGGGCTGACGGTGCTCACCACGCCCGTCACCGAGTTCGAGAAGCTCGAGGGGTGCGTGACCTGCCTGTCCGTGCGGGTGCGCTGACGGGTTGCTCTCGGCGTGACGCAGGTCACACCGGAACAAAGTGCTTACCGCAACTAACAACTTGCGGGCGGCGGGATAATGGATCCGATGCCTCAAACAGCCGATAGTTCGAATCGATCCGATCCATCGTCCGAGCGCAGCACCTTCGCCTCGATCCGCCGTCTCCACCCCTACGTCCGCACCGCCCTGCCCCGCCTGGTCGGCGGGCTGGTCGCGTCGCTCGGCGCCAGCCTCATGGCGCTCGCCATCCCTGCCGTGCTCCGGTGGGTCACCGACGGCCCGCTCACCGAGGGCGTCCGTGAGCACGACTGGTCGGGCCTGGCCTGGTCCGTCGTCCTCATCGCCGTGCTCGGCGTGGGGGAGGCCGGGCTCATCCTGCTGCGCCGCACCCTGGTGATGTTCCCGGGAACCCGCGTCGAGGCCGGGATGCGGATGGCCCTGTTCACGCACCTGCAGGACCTGCCCGTCGCGTTCCACGACCGCTGGCCCGGCGGCCAGCTGCTGAGCCGCATCATGGGTGACCTCGGCCTGCTGCGCCGCTGGCTCGTGTTCGGCATCCTGCAGCTCGTGGTCAGCGTCGTGACCATCATCGTGGGTGTCGCCCTGCTCGTCGCCACGGGTGGCTGGCTCGGCATCATCTTCCTGTGCGGGTCGATCCCGGTGACCATCCTGGCCTTCCGGTTCTCCAGCAGGTACCGCAAGATCTCGCGGCTCTCCCAGGACCAGTCCGGTGACCTCGCCACCACCGTCGAGGAGTCCGTGCACGGCATCCGCGTGCTCAAGGCGTTCGGTCGCGGGCCCGACGCGCTGGACCAGTTCACCGACCAGGCCGAAGGGCTGCGCGAGACCGAGATCCGCAAGGCCACCACCGACGCCGGCCTGACCACAGCCCTGCGCACCATCCCGGAGGTCACGCAGGCCGTGGCGCTCGTGGTGGGCGCCTACCTGGTGGCCCAGGGCGACATGACGCTCGGCGCCCTGGTCGCGTTCTTCGCCACGGCCCAGGTCATCAACGGCCCCGTCGTCGACCTCGGCATGACCCTCTCGATGACGCTCAACGCCCGCACCGCCGTCGACCGGTTCTTCGAGGTCATGGAGACCACCAACCCGCTGACCGACCCGGCGACGCCCGCCGGCCTCCCGGCGGTCACCCCCGGGAGGGCCGGACAGGCCGGCGGCCACGTCGCCTTCCGCGACGTCACCTTCCGGTACGACGACGCCGTCCGCCCCGTGCTCGACCACGTCGACCTCGAGCTGCCGCCCGGCACCACCACCGCCCTGGTCGGGCTGACCGGGTCCGGCAAGTCGACGCTCGCGATGCTCCCGCCCCGGCTCTTCGACGTGACCGACGGCGCGGTCGAGGTCGACGGCGTCGACGTCCGGGACCTGACCCGCGCCCAGGTGCGCGAGCGGGTCGCCGTCGCGTTCGAGGACCCCACGCTGTTCTCCGCGTCCGTACGCGAGAACGTGCTGCTCGGCGTCCCCGACACCCTGCCGGAGACCGAGCGCGAGGCGCTCCTGACCCAGGCGCTCGAGGTGGCGCAGGCGCAGTTCGTCGCCGAGCTGCCCGACGGCGTCGACACACGCATCGGCGAGGAGGGCCTGTCGCTGTCCGGGGGACAGCGGCAGCGCCTGGCGCTGGCCCGCGCCATCGCCGCCCGGCCGCGGGTGCTCGTGCTCGACGACCCGCTCTCCGCGCTCGACGTCACCACCGAGGAAGCGGTCACCGCCCGCCTCCGGGACGTGCTCGACGCCACGACGACGCTCGTCATCGCGCACCGGCCCTCCACCGTCGCCCTCGCCGACCGGGTGGCCGTGCTCCAGGACGGCCGGGTCACCGCCGTCGGGACGCACCACGACCTGCTCGCGCGCGACCCGCACTACCGGTACATCATCTCAAGCCTCGAGAACGACTACCAGGCGAACGATCCGCACTGCCCGGCCCCGGGAAGCTCCGACCGGCAGACCTCCGACCAGAGCCAGGAGGCGCTGTCATGACCGCCACCACCGAGCCGACCACCGCCCGCCGTCGGCCCACCGACGCCGCGGCGGACGACGAGACCCGCCTCGGCAAGGAGGCCTCGCGCAACGTCCGGCGCCGGTCGATGCGCCTGCTGGGCGACCTGCTGCGCCCGCACAAGAAGGCCCTTGCCTGGGCGGCGGTGCTCGTCGTCGCATCCACCCTCGGCCAGGTCGCCGGACCGTGGCTCGTGGCCGTCGCCATCGACCAGGCGGTACCCGCACTGCAGGACGGTTCGGCCACCCCGCTGGTCCTCAGCGGCACCGGGTACCTCGCCGCCGCGATCCTCGGCGGGGTCGCCGCCGGCGCCTACGTACGTGCAGCCGCACACATCGCGCAGGCGGTGCTGCTCGACCTGCGCCGCCGCGTGTTCCGCCAGACGCAGCGCCTCTCGCTGGAGTTCCACGAGTCGTACACGTCGGGCCGGATCATCTCCCGGCAGACCTCCGACCTGGAGGCGCTGCGCGAGCTGCTCGACGGCGGCCTGACCGGAGTCGTCTCCTCCCTGCTGCTCATGCTGTTCACCTTCGTGAGCCTGCTGCTCATCGACTGGCGGTCCGGCCTGGTGCTCGCCGTCGCGTTCGTCCCCGCCTGGCTGCTCACCCGCTGGTTCCAGCGCATGTCGCAGCGGTTCTACCGGGAGCAGCGGACGGCGTCGGCCCGGCTCATCGTGAAGTTCGTCGAGACGATGACGGGCATGCGCGCCGTCCAGGCGTTCCGTCGCGAGCCCACCACGGAGGCCGAGTACCGCACGCTCGGCGAGGACTACCGGGACGCCAACCTGCAGATCTTCGGCGTCAACGGCCGGTTCCAACCAGGTCTCATCCTGATCGGCAACCTGACCGTGGTGGCGGCGCTCGCGGTCGGCGGCTGGCGGGTCCTGGACGGCACCCTGGCCGTGGGCGCGCTGGCGGCCGTGCTGCTCTACTGCAAGCGGTTCTTCCAGCCGGTGCAGCAGCTCGGCATGTTCTACAACTCCTTCCAGTCCGCGACGGCGGCGCTCGAGAAGGTCTCGGGCCTGCTGTCCGAGGAGCCCACGGTCACCGAGCCCGCGCACCCGACGCCGCTGCCGCTGGCGGACGGCGGGCGGGCCCGCGGCGAGCTGCGGCTGGACCACGTGCGGTTCCGGTACGGGGACGGCCCCGTCGTGCTGCCCGGCCTGGACCTCACGATCCCCGCCGGGCAGACCGTCGCGGTGGTCGGGACGACCGGAGCCGGCAAGTCGACGGTCGCCAAGCTGGTGACCAGGTTCTACGACGCCTCGGAGGGGGCGGTGCGCCTGGACGGCGTCGACGTGCGCGACCTGGCCTCGGCCGACCTGCGCCGCGCCGTCGTCATGGTCACCCAGGAGGCGTACCTGTTCAGCGGGTCGGTGCGGGAGAACATCGCGCTCGGCCGGCCGGACGCCACCCAGGAGGAGATCGAGGCCGCCGCCCGGGCGGTGGGCGCGCACGAGTTCGTGCTCGACATGCCTGACGGGTACGACACCGACGTGAACAAGCGCGGCGGGCGGGTCTCGGCCGGCCAGCGGCAGCTGCTGTCGTTCGCCAGGGCGTTCCTGGCCGACCCGGCGGTGCTCGTGCTCGACGAGGCGACGTCGTCGCTCGACATGCCCGGCGAACGGCTCGTGCAGCGCGGCCTGCAGACGCTGCTCGCGGACCGGACGGCCATCATCATCGCGCACCGGCTGTCCACGGTGGCGATCGCCGACCGGGTGCTGGTGATGGAGCACGGGCGGATCGTCGAGGACGGGGCGCCTGCCGAGCTCGTCGCGGGTGACGGCCGGTACGCCCGGCTGCACGAGGCGTGGCGGGACTCGCTGGTCTGACGGGGGGCTGACGGGGGTCTGCCGGGGTGGTCTGACGGGGTGGACCTCGAAAGGGTTCACCTCCGGGCCAGGCCGTCGACGATCGCGTCGAGCGCGCGGTCCAGCTCCGCGTCGGTCACCCCGCCGAAGCCGAGCACCAGCCCCGTCAGGCGGGCGCTGCGGCAGTAGTCGGCGAGGATCGGGACGTCGAAGCCGGCGCCGCGCCCTGCCGCGCGTGCCCGCTCGGCCGACGCCGGGTCCGTCAGCCAGGTCGAGTACATCCCCGCCAACGGGCCGGCGAGCTCCGCGTGCGGCGCCATGGCGGCTGCGACGCGCGGCGCCCGGTCCGCGTAGACCCGGCGGGCGGTGCGCATGACCTTGTCGGCCCAGCCGTCGCGCAGCAGGGTGAGCATGGCGCGCTGGGTGGGCCAGGGTGGGGTGTCGTGGGTGACCGTGCGACGCCGGACCAGGCGCTCGTGGACCTCCGGCGGCGCGACGAGCCAACCCAGCCGCAGGCTCGGGCTCACCGACTTCGAGGCGGTGCCCAGGTAGGCGACCCGGGACCGGTCGAGGGCCGCGAGGGCGGGCACGGGGGCGACGTCGTACCGGAACTCCGAGTCGTAGTCGTCCTCGACCACCACCGCGTCCGCCTCCCGGGCCGCCGCCAGCAGGGCGAGCCGGTCCGCGGCCGGCATGACCCGGCCCAGCGGGTGCTGGTGTGCGGGCGTGACGTAGGCGGCGGCGCAGCCGGCCAGGCCCGTGACGGGCTCGAGGGCAGGGTGGTCGACGACGCCGCGCCCGGCCGACCGGACCGACTCGGCGGCCGCGCGGTAGCCGGGGTCCTCGACGAGGACGTCCCCCGGGCGCAATGCCCCCAGGAGCTGCCGCAGGCCGTCCGTCGAGCCGGCGGTGACCAGGATCTCGTCGGGCTGCACCGCGATGCCGCGGGTGCGGGCGAGCCGTTCGGCGAGTGCTTCGCGGAGGTCGGGGAGTCCGCGCGGATCGGGATAGCCCCGCGGCGGGACCGCCGCGGACACCTCGCGCCAGGCCCGCCGCCAGCCCGCGAGGTGCCTGGGGTCGATCCAGGGCGTCCCGGAGTCGAGGCGGATGAGCTGCGGCTCGCGGGTGGCCGGCCGGATTCGGGGTCGGGTCGGGGGAGCGGAGGCATGTGCCGGCGTGTGCGCGGATGCGTGTGCCTGTGCTGCGCGCGCGGCCGGGGGAAGCGCTCCGCCGGACGCCACGAACGTGCCCGACCCACGGCGCGTCTCCACCCACGCCTCGGCCAGGAGCTGGTCGTACGCCTGCTCGATGACGGCGCGCGCCACCCCCAGGTCGGCCGCCAGGGCGCGGCTGGAGGGCAGGCGGTCGCCCGCGGTGAGCGTGCCACCGGTCACCAGCTCGCGGACGGTGCCGGCGAGCTGTGCGGGGAGCGGCTCGGCGCGGGTGCGGTCGAGGCGGACGGGGAGCATGAGGTCTTCTCCGGCTGGGGCTGGGGCTGGGACAAGTGGCTTGTTTGAATCGCGGTGAACTGGCCCGTGTCCACCAGCCACTTCCGGGCCAGGCTAGCGGTATGACGACGCAGCAGCTCTCCCCGACCCCGCGCACCACTCCGACCCGCGGCCGCAACCGCCAGGTCGAGGACCGGCGTCAGCTCATGGCGCTGCTCTCGGACGCGCTCGTTGCGCACCTGGGCGTCGTCGCCGGAGGACACCCGGTCGTGCTGCCGACGGCCTTCGCCGTCGATGCCTCCGGGCCCGACGACGGCGGTTCGCTCTACCTGCACGGGTCCGTCGCCGCGGGCTGGCTCGCCCCGGCCCTGGAGCAGGACATCTGCGTGACCGTCACCGAGCTCGACGGGCTGGTCCTGGCGCGGACCGGCTTCCACCACTCGATGAACTACCGGTCGGCGGTCGTGATAGGGCGACCGCGCCGGGTGACCGACCTGGAGGAACGACGCCTGGCGCTGGACCTCGTCGTCGACCACATGATGCCCGGGCGGGCCGCGACCCTTCCGCCCGCGACGCGCAAGGAGCTCGCGGCGACGGCGGTCATCGCGCTGCCGCTGGCCGAGGCCTCGATGAAGCAGCGCGCGGGCGGCGCCACGCTCGAGCCGGGGGACCTGGACCTGACCGGCTGGGCCGGGCTCGTTCCCGTGCGCTGGGCCGCATCGGCGCCCGTGACCGAGGACTACGTGAATGAGCCGGTGCCGGAGCTGGTCCTGCGTCGTGCGGCGGAGCTCGGCCAGGCGTGAAGCGCCCGCCGGGGTCCGTGCTCGACGTCGGCGCGTGACGGGGTCTTGATGTCCCCCGGGGCACTGTTGGACTTTCCGTCCGGCCGCCTCCCTGCCTGGCCGTGCTGACTGACTGACCGTGCTGAGCGACGAGCCGCCCTGTTGGCGAGCCTGAGCTATCAGCTGGCCTGCTGAGCGAGCTGTCTGAGTGAACTCTCTGAGGGGGCTGCCGATCGGTGGGGCTGCCTCAGAAGGGTGGTTCGTCGGGGAAGCGGTTCAGGCGCTGTTCGGTAGTGGGTAGTTCGACCGATGACCGTTCGGTGTTCGACCCGTCGGTGTTCGATCCGTGAGTCGTCGATCCGTCAGACGTCGGTTCTGTGGTGGTGGGTCGTTGGTTGAGTGGTGGTTGTCCGAGGCGTGCTCGGGTGTCGTCGCTCAGGCTGGTGATGTCGTTGCTGACCTGGCCGGTCTGGGTGGGTGGCCGGGTGTAGGTGTGTCCGGTGGGCGCGGTCCAGGTCGTGGTGCCGGTGGTGGGGTCACGCACGGGGGTCCAGCCGTGGTGGGTCTTGGCGAGGTGGTGGGCGCGGCACAGGGGTTGCAGGTTGGTGGCGCGTGTCTGCCCTGGAGTGCCGGGAGGCTGGTTGGTGGGGTCGAGGTCGTGGTCGAAGGGCTGGATGTGGTCCAGGTCGGCCCAGTGGGCGGGTCGCTCGCACTGCAGGAAGGTGCAGCTCTGGTCGCGGGTGGTGACTGCTTGGCGCAGGATCTTGCCGGGTTGGTAGGTGGTGGTGGAGTAGTCGGTGAGGATCCCGGTGGTGGGATCGGTCAGCAGACGCTGCCAGGTCGCGTCGGTCGCGATCTGGGCGGCGATGTCCGCGGGGATCGGCCCGTACCCCTCGAGGTGTCCGGGGGCGCTGTCCAGGCCCAGGAGCGTGGTGGCCGGGATCGTGACCCTGATCTGAGGTTTGACCTGGATCACGCGTATCGTCGTTCCGCCGCAGGTGCAGCCGCCGCAGGTGCACCCCGTGGCCGCGACCGTGGTCCGGGGCAGCGTCTCCTCGTGCGAGACCGCCGCCAGAGCAGTCCCTGCGGTCCCGGCGGTCTCGGCTGTCTCTGCCGTTGCTGCTACCTCTGGCGTGACCGCTGTCGCCTCAGGCGTAGCTGCCTCTGCCGTCGTCGGTGTGGTGGTCGTGTCAGTGGTGGTCGTGGTGACTGCGCTGGTGGCCGCGTCGTTGCCGTCGGCCTGGGCGCACTCGGGGTGGGGTGGGACGATGATGCGGCCGGTGGTGATCGCGACGAGGGCGTCGGCGCGGGCCTGGGTCAGGGTCCGGGTGCTGCCCGGGGCGCGGCGCAGGGTGTGGGCGGCTTGTTCGATCGCGTCCCAGACGGCTGCGGCGTCGGGGGCGGGCAGGTTCGCGCTGACCCAGGCCATGGTGTTGTCGGCCGGGTCGAGGTAGACCGCGCGGCGGGCCATGGCGTGCTTGGTGGTCTTCAGGGTGCCGTTGAGCTGGTGGGCGAACTCGTTCATCTTGTTCCGCAGCCACCCGCGGGTTCGGTCGGGTGCCTCGGGTAGGTAGCGGGTGATCGCTTCGTCGCGTTCCTCGTGGGTCAGGGGGTTGCCCGAGCGCAGCAGGATGTCGGCCTTGGCGGTATCGATCAGGCTTGCGTGCAGGGCGTTCATGACCTGGGGGTGCTCGGCCAGGCCGGCGCCGCGGGCGAGGTGCTTGTTCGCCTCGCGTTGCGGGACTCGCAGGCGGGCGCTGATCTCGGCGGCTGCGGCGTTGTGTTCCTCGGTCCAAGACCGGCGTCGGGCGATCTCGCCCAGCGCACGTGACTGCATCGCGGTGGCCCAGGAGATCAGGTCCTGCCAGCGTGCCGCGGCATCGAGCAGGACATCGTCTGTCAGGTCAGCGACCTCGATACCGGCCAGCACCTCGACCAGACCCGCGCCGACAGGCAAGTGGTCAAGCCCGGCCGGTGCGCCGGAGCTCGCGTCGTCTGGGCCACCGTCAGTGGCTGAGGTGCCCGGCGTGCCCGGCGTGCCCGTGACGTTCGTCGTGCTCCGGACCTTCGTGGCCAGGCTGTGACCGGGCCACGTGACGGTGGCGGTCGGTAGGTTGCCTTCGCCGTCGTGGCGGATCGCATTCCAGGTCAGGGTCGTGCATGCGGCCGTTGCGGCGTCGAGAGCCGGGTCGACGGGAGAGGGCAGCAGCGCATCGCGCAGGAAGCCCTCGACAACTGTGGTGGGCCCGGTGCTGCCGTCCACGCTTCCACCCATGTCGTTTACCTCCCTCTCGCTATCAAAAGTGCCCTCAGAATCGAATATATGTTCGATAGAGGCGCTCCGCATCTCCAGATTCGAAGATGTGGACAACCCATGTCGCCGGAAGCACTGGGGTAGCCGAACGGCCGTTCCTTCCACCACAGAGCCCGTGCCAACGACCCTACCCAGCGACACCGACACGCCCACCAACTCGATCGGCCGACTCGACCGGCCGACCCGACCGGACACCCCACCACCACCCCGAGAAGCGCTGCTAACATCCCGATCGTGACTCCCACTCGTTCCGTCCTGCCGCCCCCGGTCGTCTGACCGGAGCGGCACTACGACCGGCCCACACGGGCCGGTGCTGGGGCGTGCTCCACGACGATTCCCTGCCCTCGGAATTCCCTCGGAACGGGCCGGACCCCGCGGGGACCGGCCAGGAGCACACATGTCATCCACTCGTATCGGGCTGCTCTTCGTATGCCTCGCCGGAATTCTCTGGGGCACCGGCGGCCTCGCACTTGAGATCCTGCGCGACCACGCGCCGATGTCGGTCCTCACGGTCAGCGCCTACCGCATGCTCATCGCGGCCGGCGCGCTGCTCGTCGCCTCGCTCGCCCTGCGCAGGGGTCCGCGCCTCGTGGCGCTTGTGCGGGCGCACCCGGCCCGCTCCGTCGTCGTCGGCCTGGGGACCGGCGCCTACCAGGCGCTGTACTTCGGGTCGGTGGCCACGGCCGGTGTCACCGTCGCGACCGTGGTCAGCCTGGGGCTGGCTCCGGTCCTCCTCGCGGTCGTCGACCTCGTCCGGGCCCGGCGTCGGACGGCGACCAGGAGCACCGTCCGGCTGACGCTCGTCGTGAGCTCCGCGCTGTCCGGCCTCGTGCTGGTGAGCATGGCGTCGGGTACAGCGTCGGGCGCGAACGCCGTCGGGCCCCGGCCCGTGCTCGGCCTGCTGCTGGCGATCGCCTCAGGCTCCGTCTACGCGGCGACGACGGCGCTCGGCAGCACCCTGCTCGCGTCCGACGGTGTGGACCCCCTCGCCCTGACGACGGTCGCGACGACGGCGGGCGCCGTCGGCCTCGTCCCCGTGGCGCTGGTCGGCGGCGGACCGTTCGTCACGAGCGATCCGACGGCGCTCGGCACGCTCGCCTATCTCGGGATCTTCACGATGGCGCTGGCCTACGGCCTCTTCTACGCCGGGCTGCGCACGACCCGCAGCGGCGCGGCGGTCGTCGCGACGCTGTTGGAGCCGGTGACGGCGGCGGTCGCGGCCGCGGTCCTGCTGGGGGAGCGGCTCGGTCCCCTGGGGATCGTGGGGTCGGTGCTGATCCTGGCGGCCGTGGCGGGTCTGGAGGAGTAGCGCGTCAGGCGTACGACCAGCGTCCGTCCTGGTGCGGCCCCTGCCGTGCCGGGACGGACGTGTGGTCGATGGCGGCCATCTGGCCGGTGTTGTACTGGTCGGCGATGTACTGGCTGAACTGCCCGGAGTCGGCGGTGTGGGAGTTGTCCACGTAGTCGTACCCGCCGTTCCCGCCCGGGGCGACGTAGCCCCCGGTGTAGTCCAGCTCCGAACCCGCGGCGTACCGGGGCTCGTAGCCGGCGTCCGCGTACTCGGGCTCCGGGGCGGGCCGGTACACGGGGTAGGCGCCGGTGATCGGCTGCTGCGCCGCGGGCTGCCACCGGTCGGTCTGCGGGTTGGGCGCGTCGAAGGTGGGCGGCGCTGCGGCGACCCGCTGGGCGGGCACAACCTGTCGGGCGGGCACGGCCTGGACCGCGGCTGCTCGCTGTGCGGGTGCCTGCTGAGCCGACCGGGCTGCCGCAGCGCGCTGCGCCGCCGCCCGCTGTCCCGCTGCCCGCTGTCCCCCTGCCCGCTCCGCCGCCGCCTCCTGCGCGGCCGCCTCCCTGGCCGCCTCGTCCTGGGCGGCGGCCTGCGCCGCAGCCGCCTGCGCCGCCGCCTGCTGCGCCGCGTACCGCTGGGCGGCGAAGAGGGCGGACGCGCCGGCGTCGGGCTGCACGCCGTTCAGCTCACCGTGGATGCGGCCGGCGAGGTTCGCGGCGATGGCGAAGCGCAGCGGCGCCAGGGAGCTCACGGACATGGTGCCGGTCACTGCCGGGGGCGGCAGGAAGGCGAAGACCTCGTCCTCGCCCAGCAGCAGCCCTTGGCCGAGGGCCGCGTTCAACGTCTCCTCGAGGAGGTACTCGGCGCGGCCGTCGCTGCCCTGGAGTTCGGCGAACATGCCGTCCATGGAGCTCCAGCGGCGTTCGAGCGTGCCTTCCACCGTGTCGAGGAACCACCAGCCGTCAGGGGACTCGAGGAACATGTCGCCGAAGCAGGACGCGAAGCGCGGGGTCTTGTCACCGGTTCCGATCCACGACCAGGACGACAGCGCGAACTCGTAGGCGTCAGGTGCGAATTCTCGGATCAGGTGCACCTTGCGCATGTTGCCATGCTCACACTCCGAGCAAAAGAGGCTTACTGGACACGTAACGATTCGTTTCGCGTGAAGAAGACAATTTTTTCCTGCTGGAAACACGTGGCGGGCGGCCTCGGGGCGCCGCTACGGTCTCGCCATGGTGAGCGAGACGAGCGGCAACGGACGAGCCGGCGGGCACGACTGCGGCCGGACCGATCGGTATGCGGCCGACCAGGGCACCGTCGACACCCGTGTGCAGGAGTACTACTCGGGCCGGACTGGCTGGGACGAGCATGCCCGGCTGTCGGCCGGCTCGGCGCAGGGCTCCGTGGAGCACACCAGGACCCAGGAGCTGATCCGGCAGCGACTCGCGCCTGGCGCGCGGGTGCTCGACGTCGGCGGCGCCACCGGGGTGCACGCCGCACCGCTGGCGGAGGACGGCTACGACGTGCTGCTGGTCGACCCGGTCGCCGCCCAGGTCGCCCGAGCGGCGCAGCACGGCACGTTCGAGGCGCGCGTCGGCGACGCCAGGAACCTGGGCGCACCGAATCTGGACCTCGTGGACGGCGAGTTCGACGCGGTGCTCCTCCTCGGCCCGCTCTACCACCTCGCGAGCCGCGAGGACCGGCTGCTCGCCCTGCGTGAGGCGGTGCGTGTGACCCGACCGGGCGGCACCGTCGTCGCGGCCGCGATCACGCGGCTCGCGGGGCTGGTCGGCGGCGGCTACGAGCTCTTCCCACCCGCGACCTGGCAGGCGATCCTCGAGCACGGCAGGGCCCCCGACAGCATCGCGTTCCCCGTGGCCCACTTCCACGACGCCGCGGAGCTCGCGGCGGAGGCCGCCGAAGCGGGACTGTCCGACGTCGTCGTGCACGGCATCGAGGGGCCTGCCGGCGGGGCGCTGGAACGGGTGCGGCTCGACGCCCCCGAGGCCCCTGAGCTGATCGACGCCGCGCTCACGCTGGCCCGTGCGCTGTCGACGACGCCCGGGGTCGCCGACATGAGTCAGCACGTCCTGGCGATCGGTACTGTCTCGCCATGAGTACTTCCCAGCCGGACACCGAGACCAGCGCAGTCCCGAGGACCGACCCGCCGATCGTCGGCGACGAGCTGACGATCCTGCGGTCGTTCATCGACTTCTACCGTGCCACGATCCGCCGCCAGTGCGAGGGCCTGACGGTGGAGCAGCTGCGTACGCCGCACCCGCCGTCGACCATGACGCTGGCGGGGATGCTCAAGCACCTGGCGTACGTCGAGGACGTCTGGTTCAACGTGCGGCTGGCCGGCAACGAGCCGGCCCCGCCCTGGGACACGGTGGACTGGGAGGCAGACTCCGACTGGGACTGGCACAGCGCCCTCGAGGACACACCCGAGCAGCTCACCGCGCTGTTCGACGACGCCGTCGCGGCCTCCGAGCGGATCCTCGACGAGGTACTGAGCGAGGTGCCGCCGCCCGGCGCGGGCGTCCTGGACCGGACCACCGCGCGGCCCGGCCGCAGGGGCCCCATCTCGCTGCGCTGGATCCTCGTGCACATGGTGGAGGAGTACTCCCGGCACGCGGGGCACGCCGACCTGCTGCGCGAGGCCCTGGACGGCGCGACGGACCTCTGACGACCCAACCCCTGACGCCCCGGAGGGCTCAGAGCAGCAGCCACGCGTAGTCGGCCGCCTCGAGCACTATCCAGAACCGGAAGAACCGGCCGACCAGACCGGTGCTGATGAACAGCCACAGCCGCACGCGCAGCACGCCCGCGACCACCGACATCACCATGAACGGCGGGAGGCCCGCGAACGCGGAGGCGAGCAGCACCAGGCCCATGTAGACGGGGCGCCCGTCGGTCCGGTCGCGCCAGCGGGTCATCGCGGCGGCGGCCTTCGGGGACTCCAGCTTGCGGCGCAGCCACGGCAGGCGGGTGGTCCCGGCGCCGGCCCAGTACCAGAGCAGCTTGCCGGTGATCTGCCCGGTCGCGGCCACGGCCGCCAGCAGCACGCTCGGGTAGGTGTCGTTGGTCGCGGCGACGGCCAGGTACGCCTCGAGCGCCATGAAGGCCGCCACGGCGGAGCCCGCGGAGTAGAAGAAGGTGGACAGCAGGAGCATCGGGCTTGTTCGTCCGTCCTCGGTCAGTCCTCAGCCGGCAGCGTGCGGCGAAGTGGCCGTGGTCACAGTGGGACGTTAGCGCCTGCCGCGACGAGCTGCCGAATCAGGGCCTCGGCGGGCGGCGCGGGCGGCCCGACGGTCAGCGCCATGACCCGGCGCACGGCGCCCGGCAGGGGAGCGTTCGCGATCCCGGGGTTGCGGTGGGCGCGGAGCGTGAGCCCGGGCAGCAGGCTCACGCCCGCCCCTGCGGCCACCAGGGCCTGGACCGCCACGTAGTCGTCGGTCTCGAACGCGATGCGCGGCGCGAACCCCACGGCGGCGCAGCGGGCCACCATGTCGGCGCGACATCGTTCGCAGCCGGCGATCCACTCCGCGTCGTCGAGCAGCTTCAGGTCCGGCACGAACCCCGGTACGGGAGCCGCGTCGAGGTCGACTGCCGTCACGAGGTGGACCGGGTCGTCGAGGATCGTCGTGGACTCGTAGCGCGACAGGTCGTCCATGGACCGCGCGTGGCGCACGTCCGTGTGCTCGAACACCAGCGCGACGTCGACGGCGCCCGACTGCAGGGCGGCGACGGCGTCCGGCGGCTCGTGCTCCACCAAACCCACGGAGAGGCCAGGATGCTCCTGCTGCAGCCGGGCGACGGCGTCGGGCACCACGGTGGCCAGCGCGGAGGGGAACGCGGCGAGCCTGGCGCGGCCCGCACGCAGGCCGGCGAGCGCGTCGAGCTCGCGGCGTGCGCCCTCGACGCGGCCCAGGATCTCCTCGGCGCGCGTCGCGAGGAGGCGGCCGGCCTCGGTGAGGCGGACGCCGCGGCCGTGCCGCTGGAGCAGGGGGATCCCCGCGTCGGCCTCCAGGCGGGACAGGTGGTGACTCACCGATGGCTGCGCGTAGTGCAGCTCCTTCGCTGCCGCCGTGACGGAACCGGTACGGGCCACCGCCGCGAGGACACGCAGCCGGGTCAGGTCGAGCTCTGCGGTCATGACACCAGGCTAACCCAGAAAGATAGGCGTTATCGATCGAAAATCTTCGTAATAGGTATTGGACCTATGGGTCATGCGGGGGTCACGCTGGAACCATGACGCTCGCGACCCTCCCGCCCCGGCTCTCGGCCCCGGCCCCGCCGACCATCGCCGACGTCCTCGCCGCACAGGCCCGCCTGGAGGGCGTCGTCGTCCGCACCCCCGTCGGGCAGTACGCCGAGCTCGACCGCGCCACCGACGCCGCGATCGTCGTCAAGCACGAGAACCAGCAACGCACCGGAGCCTTCAAGGCCCGCGGCGCCAGCAACCTCCTGCTCTCCATGTCCGACGCCGAACGCGCCCGCGGCGTCGTCGCCTACTCCACCGGCAACCACGCCCAGGGCGTCGCCTACGCCGCCCGCCTCACCGGCACCGCCTGCACCATCGTCATGCCCGACGACCCCAACCCGGTCAAGCTCCGGGCAGTCCTCGACCAGGGCGCCGACGTGCTGCTGCACGGCGCCAACTTCGACGACGCCCGCGCCCAGGCCACCGCGCTCGCCGAGAGCTCGGGCGCCCGCCTCGTCGGCGCGGCCAACGAACCCGGCATCATCGCCGGCGTCGGCACCCTCTACCTCGAGCTGTTCCAGCAGGCCCCCGGACTCGACGTCCTCGTCGTACCCGTCGGAGGCGGGTCCGGCGCCGCCGCCGCGAGCCTGGTCGCCGCCGCCGTCGCCCCGGGCACCGCGGTGATCGGCGTCCAGTCCGCCGCCTCGCCCGCCGCCCACGACTCCTGGCACGCCGGAGCCCTCGTCGAGCGCGCCAACAGCACCCGCGCCGAAGGCCTCGCCGTCGGCTGCGGTTTCGAGACCACCCAGACCCTCATGCGCGAGCACCTCACCGACTTCGTCCTCGTCACCGACGAGCAGATCACCGCCGCCCAGCACCTGTACCTCACCGGCGCGCACACCGTCGCCGAAGGCGCCGGCGCCGCGGCGCTCGCGGCGGTCCTCGCCGATCCGGATCGTTTCGCGGGCCGCGACGTCGGCGTCGTGTGCACCGGCGGGAACGCCAGCGGGGACGAGCTGCGGCGGGCCCTGTCCGTCCTGTGAGTCCGTCGTGTGAGCGCTGCGCAGGTATCCGGGCCCGACTAGGCTCGGCGGCATGGCCCGCTACTTCGACGTCCACCCCGTCGACCCCCAGCCGCGCAGCATCGCGCAGGTCGTCGCCATGCTGCGCGACGACGCCCTGGTCGCCTACCCGACCGACTCCTCCTACGCGCTGGGCTGCCGGATGGAATACCACGACGGCGCGGACCGCATCCGCAGCATCCGCAAGCTCGACGACAAGCACCACTTCACGCTGGTGTGCTCGGACTTCGCGCAGCTCGGGCAGCTCGTGAAGCTCGACAACTCGGCGTTCCGCGCGATCAAGTCGGCCACGCCGGGGCCGTACACGTTCATCCTCCCGGCCACCGCCGAGGTCCCGCGCCGGCTCGCCCACCCCAAGAAGAAGACGGTGGGCGTGCGCATCCCCGACTCCGCCGTCACGCAGGCGCTGCTGCGTGAGCTGGGGGAGCCGCTGCTCTCGTCCACGCTGATCCTGCCGGACCAGGCCGAGCCGATGACGGACGGCTGGACCATCAAGGAAGAGCTCGACCACCTGCTCGACGCCGTGGTCGACGGCGGGGACGCCGGGACCGAGCCCACGACCGTCATCGACTGGTCCGACGGGTTCCCCGACGTCGTGCGCGTAGGTGCCGGGGATCCTGCGCGTTTTGAGTGACCGCTTCGAATAACCTGTGCCCATGACGGACCTCACCGGGCTCGAGCAGGCCCGTACCAAGATGACCGAAGCCGGCGTGGCGCCCGCCGCCATCGAGACGTTCACGCGGTTCTACCACCTGCTGCAGTCGGGTGCGAGCGGCATGATCCGCGAGGACGACATCGACCCGCTGGTCGACATCCCGAACCGCGCCGAGCTGACCATCGGTGACGACGAGGCGGCCGCCGCCCTCGCGAAGACCGCGATGCTCAAGCTCAACGGCGGGCTCGGCACGTCCATGGGCATGGACCAGGCGAAGTCGCTGCTGCCGGTGCGGGAGGCACCCGACGGATCAGAGATCCTCACGTTCCTCGACATCATCGTCGGTCAGGTGCGCGCGGCCCGGGAGGCCACCGGCGCCCGGCTCCCGCTGCTGTTCATGAACTCCTTTCGTACCCGCGACGACTCGCTCGCGGCGCTGGAGCGCTATCCCGACCTCGCGGTGGACGGGCTGCCGATCGACTTCCTGCAGAACCGCGAGCCCAAGCTGCTCAGCCAGGACCTCACGCCGGTCACCTGGGAGAAGGACCCCGACCTCGAGTGGTGCCCGCCCGGCCACGGCGACCTCTACCCGGCGCTGCACGCGTCCGGTGTCGTCGTCGCGCTGCTGGAGGCCGGCTTCCGGTACATGTGCGTCTCCAACTCGGACAACCTCGGCGCCACGCCGGACGCCACGATCGCCGGCTGGTTCGCCGCGTCCGGCGCCCCGTACGCCGCCGAGCTGTGTCGCAAGACGCCCGCTGACGTCAAGGGCGGCCAGCTCGTGATCCGCAAGGCCGACGGCCAGGTGGTCCAGCGCGAGACCGCGCAGACCCACCCCGACGATGTCGCCGCGTCCCTGGACGCCACGCGCCACCCGTTCTTCCACACCAACAACCTCTGGTTCAACCTCGAGGCGCTGGGCGCCGAGCTCGAGCGGACGTCGGGGGTGCTGGAGCTCCCGCTGATCCGCAACGACAAGACCGTCGACCCGTCGGACCCGTCGTCGCCCGAGGTCGTGCAGATCGAGTCCGCGATGGGTGCCGCGGTCGCCGTCTTCGAGGGCGCGACGGCGATCGAGGTGGA
Organism: Promicromonospora sp. CA-289599; assembly: GCF_050936155.1. Classification (NCBI taxonomy): domain Bacteria; kingdom Bacillati; phylum Actinomycetota; class Actinomycetes; order Micrococcales; family Promicromonosporaceae; genus Promicromonospora; species Promicromonospora sp. CA-289599. The sequence goes on along the minus strand of NZ_JBNJNI010000001.1, from coordinate 5,752,276 downwards.
GCGCTCGCGGTTCCTGCCGGTCAAGACGACCAACGACCTGCTCGTGCTGCGGTCGGACGTCTACGACCTGACGCCCGACTACCGGCTCGAGGCACAGGCCCTCGCACCGCTCGTGGACCTCGACAAGGACCACTACAAGCTCATCGACGGCTTCACCGAACGGTTCGCCGCGGGCGCGCCGTCGCTGCGCGACGCGGACTCGCTGACGGTCCGCGGCGACTGGACCTTCGGGTCCGGCGTGCGGGTGGAGGGCAAGGGGCAGCTCACGGGCGACGGCGGCACGGTGCCCGACGGCGTGACGGTGGGCCCGGAAGGCTTCTGAGCGCGGGGTTCGGCTCTACCGATCATCGTGTGCCGGATCGTGTGCGTGCTCGCCAGGTCTCCTCCAGCGCTACTACGCGTTCGTGTAGTGGGGCCGGGTCGGTGTCCGGTGGGACCGGGCCGTGCGCGGCGGCGTCGGCCAGCCAGTCCGCCCAGGCCTGCCAGCGCGGCAGGTAGAGGTCCCGGACCAGGCCCTGCCAGTGCCTGCCCGAGTAGTCGTGCAGGCCGTTGTGCTGCCCACCCCAGACGCTGACCAGGCTCCGCGCCTCGCGCTCCATGGCGTCCCGCTCTGCGTCGGTGTCGCCCCAGGCGCGGGCAGCGTCGACCCAGGTGGAGAGCCGGGTCTCGGGGCGGGCGCCGGCCAGGTCGTCGAGCCGCAGCAGGTCGGCGCGCAGACGGCTCATGTGGGTGCGGACGCCGTCCGGGTCGCCCGCGCGTGCCGCCGCCAGGATGCCCCGCACGTGCGCCCGGGTGCCCTGCGCGAGAACGTGGCCCGCCAGCTCGGCGATGTCGGCGCTCAGGAGGTCGCGCGCTGGGTTCGCTACGGGGTCGGGCGCAGAGCTGGACGCGGAGCTGGGCAGGGATTCCGGGAGGTTGTCGCGGACCTCGGTCAGCTGCCGCACCGCCCGGTCGAGGCGGGGGAGCGCGGCTGCGACGGCGGGGTCGTTCTCGGCGTCGATGTCGGACGACGGCGTCGGGGGCACGTTCCCGATGGCCTCGCCCGCGCTGCGCTGGGCGGGGAACGGCAGGCCCGCGCTCCAGGGACGAGCGATGACGGGCGTCGGGACGGAACGGGTGCGGCCCTCGCCGTGGAGGGTCGAATAAATAGTGTGCCAAGCGCGTAGCGCTGTCTGGGCCAGGTTCGCCCGTAGCTCACCGGTCAGCCCGTACCGGTCCAGCACGAACCGGTCCAGCCAGCGGTCGAGCTCCGTGGGGGAGCGCGGCGCGTCGTCCCAGGCGAGGTCGGTCGCCAGCTCGTAGAAGACCTCGTTGTTCTCGATGGCCTCGGGGGCGAGACCGATCCCGTGCAGGTGGGGTACGCCGTCGGGCAGGGCGTGTGTGTCCCGGACCAGGCCGCGCAGGTCGCCGAACAGCGCCGGCCGGCCGCCGAAGTTGTGCAGCGCGCACCAGACCCAGGGCCGCCCGGCGAGCGGGGCGCCGTCGGCCAGGAGGGCCGTGTGCAGCGGTACGTGCTCACCCCAGAGGTCCAGGACGAGCGTGCGGTCGACGGGGACGTCGCGCAGGTACGCGGCTACCCGGTCGGGCGTCCAGAACGCGCCCTTGTAGTGGAAGGGCCAGCCCTGGAGCACCCAGACGGCGTCGGGATCCGCGGCGGCGAGGGCCCGGTACGTGCCGCGGCCGGCGGCGCGCAGGTACTCGACGTCGCCCGACGGCGGGACCGACTCGATGTACGGGTCGACGGCGTAGTGCCCCGACCCCGGGCCGAGCAGCTCGCGCTGGACCTGCGCGAAGGTCGCGAACAGCTCCCGGAAACGACGCGACTCCGGGTGCAGGAGGGGGATGCGCCAGCCCTGCCACTCGATCTCGCCGGCTGGGTGGTCGTCGGCGGGGTCGTCGTCCGGCCCGGGACCCGCGAGGGCGGGCGGGACGTGCCCGCCGAACGCGGGGAGCACCGGCGTCATGCCGAGCTCGCGCATCCGGTCAAGGATGCGCCGGGCCAGGTCGACGCGGCGCTCGGCCCAGCGCGCCGGCAGCGGACCGCCGAACGAGTGCATGCCGCCCATGAACGTCCACGGGAAGTGGGCGGCGCCGCCCAGCCAGCGTGCGGCCTCGGCGTCGGGCAGACCGGCCCGGCGGAACGTCTCGGCCAGCACCGCCTCGTGTGCCACCAGCATCAGCGGGTGCGTGATGCCGTGCAGCGCCATCCAGTCGACCTCGCGCTCCCAGCGGTCCCAGCCCCAGAACGGCGTCGAGTACCCGAAGGTCACGACGTTCAGGTAGTACCGCACCTCGTGCGGCGACGAGACGGTGGTGGGGGGCGCGTCGGGCAGGGGGCTCGCGCTGACGCGCGCCCGCTGCCAGGTCAGCCGCGTCCCCAGGTTGTCGCGGACGTACCGGGCCAGCGCGACGGACGCCGCCACCGCGTCGGTCGCCCGGATCGTCAGGTGGCCGGCCTCGGCTCGGTACCCGGCGGTGTCGGACTGGTTGGTCTCGATCCCGGCGCCCTCGACCGTGACCTGCCGCGGGTCCAGGCCGGCCCGCTCGGCGACGCCGCGGACGGCGTCCGCCCACGCGCTCGTCGCGCTCACAGCGCGCTCCGGACAGTGTTGTCCTGGCCCGTGCCGTCCTGGCAGGGTCCCGCGCCCGGGGAGCCGAGCGCCGCGCCGGACCACCGCCCGAAGTCCACCACGCCCGCACCCGCACGCGACCGCTCCGCGGCGAACGCCATGAGGTGGCTGTCCAGCGCCGTGGCGAACGACAGCTCGCCCGAACCGACGGTGCCGTCGACCACCGCCCGGCAGAACGCGTCCATGAGACCGTCGTCGCCGCCGGCGTGACCGGATTCCGGGGCCGGGTGGGCCACGAGCGAGTGGGTGGCGTGGCCGAGCGGCCCGTCCGTGCCGGACTCGACGAGCTCCACGCCCGGCAGGGCGCCCAGGACGGCGTCCGGCAGCCGGCCCGACGGCGAGAACAGGTCCACCCGGATCTCGCCCGACTCCATGTGCCCGTGCAGCTGCCCGCGCGTGCCGGTGATCGCCAGGTGCCGCGTGTTCTCGGCGGTGAACGCGCTGGCTGTGAGCGTCGCGGTCAGGCCGGAGGGGAACCGCAGGAGGGTCTGCTGGTGGTCGGCGACGTCGTTGTCGCAGTGGTAGACGCAGCGCCCGTACGGCCCGCGCCGCAGGGCGGCCAGGCGGCCGGCGGGGGACAGGTCGTCGCCGAGCATCGTGACCGGATGACCCGTGACGTCGCGCAGCGCGTCCAGGTAGTAGCGCGGCGCGTGGAACGGGCAGTCCGCGGCGGCGGGACAGCCGTCGGTGCAGCGGGCGGGGGCGCCCTCCGGTGCGTGCTCGGGGCGGAAGTGCAGCAGCGAACCCTCGCTCGCCACGGTCCGGGGCGCCGACCCGGCGAGCCAGCGGATCAGGTCGAGGTCGTGGCAGGTCTTGGCGAGCACCATGGGGCTCGACTCGGCGGCGTTGCGCCAGTTGCCCCGGACGAACGAGTGCGCGAAGTGCCAGAACCCGATGTTCTCGCGCACCTCGATGGTCGCGAGGTCGCCGAGGGCACCCGCCTCGACGACGGCCCGCACCGCCCGCCAGAACGGCGCGAACCGCAGCACGTGCCCGACGGCGATCCGGGCGCCCGTCCGGCGCACCACGCCCGCCAGGTCGGTCAGGGCGGTGAGTGTCGGCGCGGCGGGCTTCTCCAGCAGCATCGGCAGCCCGCCGCCGTGATCGTCGTGCTGCGCGACCGCCGTGGCCGCGGCGACATGGAGGGCGTCGGGCAGTGCGACGATCACGGCGGCGGGCCGCAGCCGGCCGAGGTCCGCGACCAGGTCGGTCCAGTCGGCGTAGCGGGCGGCGGTCGTGCCGGCCAGGGCCGCCAGACGGGTCGCGTCCGGGTCGGCCACGGCCGCGATCCGCGCACGGTCGGGGTGCGCCCGGACCCAGCGGCCGTAGGCGTCGGCGCCGCGGCCGCCGGCTCCGAGGACGGCCAGCCTGACGGGCGGCCGGACCGGGGGCGTCGTCATCGCTCCGCCCCCTGGACCAGGCCCGACACGATGTACCGCTGCGCGAGGAAGAAGACGATGACCACGGGTACCGTCACCGCGATGGAGCCGGCCAGGAGCACGGTGACCGGCACCTGGAAGTCGCCGAGCTGCGCGATGCCGAGCGGCGCGGTCCAGAGGTCGCGGTGCTGCACCAGGAACAGCAGGGCGTAGAAGTACTCGTTCCAGGCGATCATGAACACGTAGATGGCGGTGGCGACGACGCCGGGGATCGCGATCGGCAGCACCACCCGGACCAGGAGCTGGGGTAGCGTGCAGCCGTCCATGATCGCCGCCTCCTCGACGCTCTGCGGCAGCGCCAGGAAGAAGTTCCGCATCATGTAGAGCGCGACGGGCACCGTGGCCGCCACGTAGACGATCAGGAGGCCCACCAGGGTGCTGGTCAGGCCGAGGCGGGACAGGATGACGAACTTCGGCACTGCCAGCACGATCCCGGGGAACAGGTACACCGCCAGGATGATGCCGTTCGTGACGGCCCGGCCGCGGTATCGCAGACGGGCGGCGGCGTACGCGCCGAGCACGCACGCCAGGATGCTCAGCGCGACGGTCCCGACGGCGACGCCGAGCGAGTTGAGCACGAAGCGGCCCAGCCCGAACCCGCCGTCGGCCTCGTCCCGCATCGCCGTCGTGAAGGCGGACAGGTCGAGCCCGGACGGCAGGCCGAGCGGGTCGCGGACCACCTCGCCGTACGGCCGCACCGAGAGCACCACGCCGTACAGCACGGGCCCCAGCGACCACAGGAGCGCGACGGTGACCACCACGCCGCGTCCGACGCGTGCGGCACGGGTGGGCCGGATGCCGTTCATGACTGCCCCCCCATGTGCTGCCCTCTCATGATTCGTCGGTTCGTCGGGAGAGCAGCACGTACCCCGCGAGGAGCACGCACAGGATGAGGCTCATGAGCAGGCCGAACGCCGCGGCGCTGCCGATGTCGGCCTTGGTGACGAGCTCCGTGTAGACCTGGATGGCCATGACCTGTGTGCTCCCGGCGCCCTCGGTGAGCAGGTAGACGTCGTCGAAGGTCTGGAACGACCAGATGAACCGCAGCAGCAGGAGCAGCAGGGCCACCGCCCGCAGCTGCGGGATCAGGATGAACCGCAGGGCCTGCCGGCGGTTCGCGCCGTCGAGCGCGGCGGCCTCCTCGATCTCGCCGGGCACGGACTGGAGCCGGGCCGTGAGGAACAGGAACGCGAGCGGCGCCGACTTCCAGACGTCGAACAGCACCACCACGAGCAGCGCCACCGGCACCGGGACACCCCAGACGTCCGCAGTGGTGGTGCTGAGGAAGCCCACCGGCGTGTCCCACCCGAGGTACGCGCGGCCGAACGCGTTGACCACGCCGTACTGCGGGTTGAGCGCCGTCTTCCAGATGGTGGCCGCGGCGACCACCGGGAGCACGTACGGCACGAGCAGCAGGGCGCGCACCAGGCCGCGTCCGGGGAACGGCCGCCGCAGCGCCAGCGCGAGCACGAGGCCCACGGCGAGCGACCCCACCGCCGTCAGACCCGCGTACAGGACCGTGGTCCACAGGGCGCCCCAGAACGCCTGCGACGCCGCGGCCTGGCGGAAGTTGTCCAGCGTCCACTCGATCGGCTCCGTCCCGAGGTACGGGATGTCGACGAGGCGGATCTCGGAGAACCCGAACACCACCACCAGGGCGAACGGCAGCAGCACGACCAGGGCGACCACCGCGAGCGACGGCGAGACGAGCAGCCACCCCGAGCGGTTCGTGCGCTGGGCAGCCGTGGTCGGTCGGGCCGTCACTGGTCCTGCTGCAGGGCCGTCACCTCGGCGGCCATCTGCTGGGTCACCTCTGCCGGATCGGTACCCCGGTACAGCGGGTCGAGCTGCTGCGCGAGCGTGCCCTGGGTGGCGACCAGCCCGGCGAGCGTGGCGTCGGGAGTGCCCTGGCCCCAGCGGGAGACGGCGGCCATGCCCTCGCCCATCGCGGTGACCAGGTCGTCGCCGTACACCTCGGCGACCGACGACTCGACCTCGGGCCCGAAGCCCAGGCCGCCCCACGCGTCGAGGTACTCCGTCGGGTTCTCGGGGGTACCGGTGCGCAGCGGGAGGCGGCCCTCGGTCGCGACGGCGAGCGTGTCGGCGTAGCCCTCGCCCAGCACGTACTCGATGTACTGGCGCGCCTCGTCGGCGTTCGCGCGTGCGGGGACCGCGTAGGCGAGCGTGGCGCCGAACTGGGCCGGATGGGACTCGTCCAGCACCGTGATGAAGCCCGACTGCTCGGCGAGGAACTCCGGGTCGTCGGCGCACTGCTCGCACGACGGCGGCACGGCCTCGTCGAGGTTCGCCAGCTCGTCGAGGATGTGCGTGGAGAAGAGCAGCATCGCCGCGTCCCCCGCCAGGTAGGCGGCGCGTGCGGACTCGACGTCGTAGTCGCCGGCGACCGACGAGTCGCGCAGCTCCTTGAAGTGCCCGGCGGCCTGTGCGCACTCCGGCGAGTCGATCGTGACCGCGCCGTCGGCCACGAGCTCGCAGCCCGCCGACTGGAAGATCGACTCGATGCCCTCCGTGCCCGAGGCGGTGCCGGACTGGGTGCCGAGCGCGATGCCCGTGATGTCGAGCTCGTCCTTGACGGTGGTCGCGGCCTCGGCGAGCTCGGCCACGGTGGTCGGCACCTCGACCCCCGCCTCCTCGAGCAGGTCCGTGCGGTAGGCGATGAGGTGTACCCAGCCGTCGCTCGGGACGGCGGCGACCGTGCCGTTGCCCCCGTCGTCCTGAACGGTGACCGCGCCCAGCGCGTTATCGTTGAAGGTCGTCGGGTCCAGCGTGTCCATCGCCTCCTGCACGACGTCCGTGTCGAGCAGTCCCTGGGCCTGCCAGGACGTGATCTGCGAGGAACCGGCGAGGATCACGTCCGGCACCTCGCCGGACGCGGCACCGGTGACCAGCGCCTGGTCCTGGTCGGCGGCCGCGAGCGGGACGACGTCGACCTCGATGCCCGTCTCCTCGGTGAACCGGGCCGCCACGGCCTCCTGGGCAGCGACCCGCTCCGGCGTCGACTGCGGCGTCCAGAAGGTGATGGCGTCGGCCGGCCCCTCCTGCTCGGCGCTCGGGCCGCAAGCGGCCAGGAGGGTTGCGGCGGCGGTCAGTGCGACGACGACGGCGGACGAGCGGATGCGACGGTGCATGGTCCCTCCTCGGTGTTTGTGCCGGTGCGGGTGCCCCAGAGACTTCACCCGCGAAGGAGGTCAGTCAAGGCCGACGCGCGGGAGGGGACCGTGCTCGCCGTCGACCCGGTCCCGGCGGTTCCCGCGGGCCACCCCAACATCCTGCACGCGACACGCCGAGGGTGGCGTGCCGCGTGTTGGGCTCGCCTGCGCATGCCGCGGTGGGGCCGAGCGTGACCACAGGCCGTGGTTGTGCCAGGTCGTCCACAGCGGGCGGTCCTGGCGCGGCGGTGTTGTCTCCCGGTGCGGTCAACTAGCTGCATGGCCCGCCCCCTGCCCACCCTGCCGCCCCGCCTGCTGCGCCTCGCAGCCGCCCAAGAGGGCCTGCTCACGATCGCCCAGTGCGACATGTACGGCGTCGACCGGGGTCGACGGGAGAGGCTCGTCGCGGCGGGAGTCTTGCGGCGGGTGGCTCGGGGCATCTGCGACACCCGAAGGGACACCATCGCCGACCGACTGACCGCGCGGGAGTACGACCATGTCCGGCTCTGGAAGGTGTGGCTGGGGCAGCTCCTGGCCGGTCCCGGTGCGGTAGCGGTCGGCGAGGCCGCGCTCGTGGTGGCCGGGGTGCACGGCATCCCGTGGGAGTTCACTCCCGAGGTTGCATACCTGGACGGTCGGTACGGGCGGAGCAGCGAGCACCTGATGGTCCGGCAGGTGGATCTGGGGGACCGGCACCTCGTACGGAACGGGCTTCGGTACACCGAGCCGGAGCGGGCGCTCGCGCAGGCGGTTCCGAGGCTGGATCGCCGGACGGCGATCGCCGTGCTCGACAGCGCTCGCCACCGCAGGGTGGTCGATGCGCGAGGACTGGACCGAGCGCGCGAGCTGGCCAGGGGGCGGCGTGGTTCGATGCGATCGGCGCCCTGGTGGGACGAGTCGGTGGAGGGCGCGGAGTCGGTGCTCGAGTCGCTGGCCCGGTTGGACTGCATCGACGCGGGTGTCCCGCCGGACGAGCTCCAGGTGGAGGTGTTCGCCCCGGACGGCACGTTGCTCGGGCGGGGCGACATGGGCTTCCGGCTGGCGGACGGCCGCCTGCTCGTCGTCGAGATCGACGGCGCCGGGGTGCATTCCGAGCTGGCTGCGCTCTTTCGTGACCGATCACGTCAGAACGACCTCGTCGCACTGGGCGGCGTGATGATCCTCCGGTTCACCTGGAAGGAGGTCCGGGCTCCCGGCACTGTCGGCGGCGCGGTCCGCAAAGTGGTGCACCCACCGTAGGTCCCGGGCATTCGACCCCTACGTTCTGCACGCGACACGCCGACGGTGGCATGCAGAATGTAGGGGTCGAACCCACTTACCCGGCCGGTACCGGCACGTCCACCACCCGCGGGGAGCCGACGGCGGGGGAGAGGGCGCCCGCGGAGGCGGCGGCGACGTCGGCGGTCAGGGTGTCCAGCTGTTCCCTCGGCACCAGCAGCCGCAGGTGCGCGACGGCGTCGTAGGCGGGCGGCTCCATCACCGACCCGTGGGACGAGGCCCAGTCGCGCAGCACGTTGTCGATCCGGCCGGCGTCGCCGTGGGGGACGGGCACCTCGACCTCGTACAGGAGCTCCCGGCGAAGCAGCGCCCCGGCCCCGGAGGCGACGTCCAGGGCGCCGGCCACCGCACCCGAGTACGCCCGGACCAGCCCGCCCGCGCCCAGCTTGACGCCGCCGAAGTAGCGGGTGACCACCGCGACCAGGTCAGTCATGTCGCGATGGCGCAGGACCTCGAGCATGGGCACGCCTGCGGTGCCGCCGGGCTCGCCGTCGTCGGAGGAGCGGGCCGTCTGGCTCGCGCCGTCGGCGCCGGTCCCGAGGACCATCGCGACGCAGTGGTGGCCTGCGTCCCACAGCTCCTTGCGGAGGCGCGCGATGACGGCGTCGGCCTCCGCGACGCTCGTGGCGGGTGCGAGGTGGGCCAGGAACCGGGACTTCTTGATGACCACCTCGTGGTCGATCGGCCGGGCGATGGTGCTGGGGAGGTCCACCGCACGAGGGTACGGGGACTTCGCGGATCGACGACACGCGGCGTCTTCTCCATCGATTAATAGTGTGCCAAGCGTATATTTCCACCATGACCAGCACCGATGCCACGTCACCACAAGCAGGGAGCGGGGAGCTCGCCCGCTATCCGCGGCCGCCCGTGAGCCTCGAGGAGGCCGAGTGGGTCTGGCGCGAGCTCTCCACCGAGGCGATGCGCACCGGCGCGAAGCCCGAGGCGGTGCGGCTCGCGGTGATCACCGGCCTGGTGCGCGCGACGGGTGCCCGGTACGGGGACCTGCTGCGGGTCCGTGTCGAGGACATCGATCTCGGGCCGGCCCGGGCGAAGGCCTCGGACGGCAGCGTCCTGGTCCGGCACGGCAAGCACCGCACACCGCGGCGGCACCTGCTGCCGGCCGACCTCGTGGTGCTGCTGAAGCACTGGATGGTCGTGCGCGAGGAGCTCGCGGCGGAGCTCGAGGGTTCGGTGCCGAGGGCGCTGCTGCTCACGGTGCACCACACGCACGACAACGGGACGACCGTCGCGTCCGGTCTGCCGATCAGCCGGCAGGGGCTGGTGCTGTCGTGGCGGCGGTTCGTGCACCGGACCAACGCGCGCTACGGCGCCTTGCGTCCACCACTCCCCACCCGCTTCGAACAGATCCGCCGAGCCTGGATAGAAGCGGCCCAGTCCAGTTGAGTGCTGGATATTCGCCCGTCCAGGCCTGCTGAAGGGGCGAATATCCAGCACTCAACGGTCACTTGGTCGGGATGCCTACCAGTGGGGCGCTCGGGGTCGATGAGGGGAGCTTCGTGAAGCCGTAGCGGTCGTAGAACGAGTGGGCAGCGGTGTTCTCCGCGGCGTAGCCCAGGTGCACACCGGGCACGCCGCGCTCCGCGAGGGCGGCACGGAGCGTGTCGATGAGGCGGGAGCCCAGGCCGCGGCGCTGGAGCACCGGGAGCAGGTCGATGTGCAGGTGGGCGGGATGCGTCGTCAGCTCGCCGTGGTGCAGGCCCCGGACCATGCGCTGCGGGTCCGTGCCGTCGTGCAGCAGCTGGGCCTCGGTGTAGGACGGGTTCCGGCCTGTGGCCGGGCCGACGGCGGGGTGGCGGGCGACGAAGCCCGGCGTCCACTCGCGGGCCCACCAGTCGACGAAGGCCTGGGTGTCGGCGACACCGATGATGTATCCGGCGGCACGGCCCTCGTGCTCGACGACCCACGCGAGGTCGGGGGAGTGCTCCACGTACGGGAGGGCGTAGACGTCGGGCATGAGCAGGTCGGACGAGTAGACGCCGCGCGCGTCGCCGCCGGCAGCGGCGGTGCGGACGCAGATGTCTGCGACGTCGGCACGGTCGGCGACGCCGTACGGGCGGATGAAGGGCTCGGTCACCCCGGCACCCTAACCGCTCGCGGTCACTGCTCGGGGATCGCCCCGGACGCCGACTCCAGGTGGGCGCGCACGAACCAGTGGAACTGCTCCAGCTCGTGCAGGTGGCCGATGAGCAGGTCGTTCGTCACGTCGTCCAGCTTCGCGGTGTCGTCGGCGGCCTTGCGGTGGTGCGTGATCACCGAGTCGTAGACGTCGTCGAGCGCGGCCAGGTGCTTGGTGGTCGTGGCGCGGCCGAGCGGGTAGTCCTCCCAGTTCCGGGCCGCGACGAGCGCACCCGGCGTACCGACCGGGACACCGCCCAGGGTGGCGATGCGCTCGGCGATCTGGTCGACCATCGCGCGCACGGCGTCGACCTGCGGGTCGAGCATCTCGTGGACGCCGATGAAGTGCGGTCCCACGACGTTCCAGTGCACGTGCTTGAGCGTGAGGTGCAGGTCGTTCAGCGCGTGCAGCCGCTGCTGGAGGATCTCCGCGACCTCGGCCCCCTGCTCGGGGGTGAGGGACGGGACGGTGTAGCGGGGCAGCTTCGGGGACATGTCGATCCTCTCTTCCAGCGATCGGTCAGTTCTGCCCATCCTCATGCGAGGTTCGTCCGGTCGCCAGCGCGAGGAGCACGATCCCGACCAGGGCCAGTGCCGCGAGCAGCACGGCCGTGGTCGCCGTCGTCCCGGAGGCGAGCATGGCGAGGGCGCCGAGGAGGCCGGTGGCGCCGAGGACCGAGGCGTCGCGTCGCCAGCCGGTGCGGAGGGCCGCGAGCTCGGTGCGACCACCTGGTGGGACGTGGGCGGCCCACCAGGTGGTGCGGGCGAGGAGGTGGGCGAGCAGCGCGACGACGAGTGCCCAGGGGTCGAAGGGTTCGCTGGTGAAGCCCCAGAACAGCACGGTAGCGACGACGATGACGCCGCCGGCCGTGGCGGGGGTGGGGCGGACGACGAGGAGGCCGGTGGCGAGGACGGCGACGGTTCCGGTGACCCCGAGGGGGACGTCGGGGGTGCGGGCGGCGGCGGTGAAGAGCAGGAGCGGGGTGAGGGCGAGCAGTGCGAGGCGGAAGGTCCAGCCGCGGAGGGTGGGTCCGGTCTCGACGGTGACGGCGGGCAGGGGGCGCCGGCCGGGGTCGTCGAGGCGGAGCCTGAGGTGCCGCAGCCGTTCGGTGAGGGAGCTGGGGATCATGGGGTACGTCCGGGGATGTGGCGTCGGGCTGCGTGGGCGAGTGCTTCGAAGCGGACGGCGGCCTGCTCCCGCGCGGATCCGGCCCAGCGGACGACGGGGATGCCCTCGACGTTCAGGGCGGCTATCCGGTCCTCGCGCTCGAGGCGGCCGATCTGCCAGGCGATCACGAGGTGGCTCTCGATGACGGGGTGGACGTCGGGGAGGGTGTCGATCACGACGACGGGGTGGCCCGCGGTGCGCCAGGTGCGGACGAGGTGCAGGGGGTCGTCGTCGAGGAGCGTCGTGAAGAGGTAGACGATGGCGTCCGCCGGGAGCTGCGGCGGCCGTACGCGGTGTGCCGAAGCGGGGTCCTTCGGGTGGGCCAGGGCGAGTCCGTGCACGAGGCGGCGGAGGTGGCGTCGTCCGGCTGAGGGCGGGAGGGGGCGTCGTCGTCGGGCGAGGTCCTCGAGGCCCACGCGGTCGCCCGCTTCGACCAGGGCTGTGGCGACCGAGGCCGCGGCGTGGCGGGCGAGGTCGAGCGACGTCGGCTCGTCGACCCGGATGATGCCGTAGCCGCGCCAGGTGCGGACGTCGGGTCCTACCTCGTCGCGGGAGTCGACGACGAGGACCGCCGTCGCCTCGGCCGTGGAGTAGGTGCGGCGGACGTAGAGGGTGTCGAGCTCGGGGGAGCGGCGGGCGGTGGTGCGCCAGTCGATCCGGCGCAGCCGGTCCCCCGGCGTGAAGGGGTGGATGTCGCGGAGCTCGGTGCCGTCGCCGAGGCGGCGTGCCGAGTGCGGTCCGGTGAGGCCGCGCAGCCGTCGCGGCAGGGGCAGGCGGCCGAGCGGCGCCGCGCCGGGCAGGACCAGCCGGGTCGCGGCGCGGACCAGGGTCGGCTCCTCCTCCCAGGTGCCGTGCCGGGACCCGCGCAGGTCGACGGTGAAGGTCTGCTGGGGGCCGGTGCGGACGGACGAGAGGCGGAGCGGTACGTCGCGACCCTGGGCCTGGGCTTGTTCCTGGGCGTGATCCTGCGGGCGGGCCGCCAGTGTCAGGTGGGTGGTGCGGTGCCCGGGCGCGGTGATGCGGAGGTGGACGACGTCGGCTCCCTCGCCAGGACCGGCGGCGAGCTGGAGGGTCGCGGTGAGCTCGCCCGGGGTGGTGGGGCCCGCCGGTTCGTGGAGGTCCGCACGCAGGGGTGTGGTGGGACGGCTGGAGTGGGCCCAGGTAGCGGCGAGGAGGCCGGGTATGCCGATGAGCGCGATGTCGGCGCGGCCGGCGAGGACGCTCGTGGCGAGCAGGAGGATCCCGACCGTGACGGCGGCGGTGTGCGCGGAGGTGGGGCGCCAGCCGTGGGAGCCGTCAGCGGGTCTGCTGTACGAGGTCCGTCCGCCGGCGACGATGATGCCGCCGACGGTCATCGGGTGGGGACCGTGGCAGGCGTGGGGACGGTGTGCAGGAGGTCCGCGACGACGGTCTCGGGCCGGGTGGCCGACGCCCACGCGGTGGGCGTGAGGGTGATGCGGTGGGCGAGGACGGGGATCGCCACGCGCTTGACGTCCTCGGGCAGCACGTAGTCGCGTCCGTCGAGGACGGCGACCGCGCGGGCGAGGAGGACGAGGTTCTGCGAGCCGCGCGGGGAGGCACCGACCTCCAGGGCCTGGTGTCCACGGGTCGCGGCGGTGAGGTCGACGCAATAGCGGACGACGTCGGGGTCGACGGGGACCAGCTCGGTCCCGGCCTGCATGGCGCGCACGGTGGCGGCGTCGACGACGCGGCGGACGGAGGTGGCTTCCTGTCGGCGGGCGAGGCGACGGGTGACGACCTCGGCCTCCTGGGCCCGGTCGGGGTAGCCGACGCCGAGGCGGACCATGAAGCGGTCGAGCTGAGCCTCCGGGAGGGGGTAGGTGCCCTCGTACTCGACGGGGTTGGAGGTGGCCAGCACGTGGAAGGGGTTGGGCAGGGGGCGGCTGGTGCCCTCGATGGAGACCTGCCGTTCGGCCATGGCCTCCAAGAGCGCGGACTGGGTCTTGGGCGCGGTCCGGTTGATCTCGTCGGCGAGGAAGAGGCCGGTGAAGACCGGTCCGGGGCGGAACTCGAAGGTGCGGGTCGCCGGGTCGAAGACCGAGGAGCCGGTGATGTCCGCGGGCAGCAGGTCGGGGGTGCACTGGAGGCGCGCGAAGTCGAGACCGAGGGCGGCGGCCAGGGAGCGGGCCGCGAGGGTCTTGCCGAGGCCTGGCACGTCCTCGAAGAGCACGTGCCCGCCGGCGAGGATGGTGGCGAGGGCCACCTGGAGCGCGTCACGCATGCCGACGACGGCGGTGCCCACCTCGGTGAGGACCTGTTCGCCCAGCGCCGCGACGTCGGCGACGGGCAGTGGTGCTGGGCCGGTCTCAGGGTTGGTGCGGTCAGGCATGGTTCTCCTCGGTGGTGGGTGCGGCGCCGAGGCGGTCTATCGCGTCGAGCCAGGTCTGTACGGTGCGCGCCGTCGGAGGCTGTCGGGACTTGAGCTGGTGCAGGACGCGAGCGCCGAGGAGTCGTTCGGCGTCGGGTTCGGCTGCGGGGTCGGTGGGGTCGACGCCGTGTGCGCGGAGCCGGTCGGCGGCGAGCGCGCGGATGCGGCGGACCACCCGGTCGGTGACGTGGCCGTCGCGGCCGAACACGGACCAGCCGAGGTCGGAGACGTCGTGGCGTCCGCCGGCGCGGGCCTCGATGGGGAGGTCGGGCCATTCGGGGTCGGGGGTGGTGGCGTCGGTGGCGGACCACAGGATGCTGATCGCGGCGGTTACGGCTGCTGCTGCGGCGGCGTGCCAGGGGTCGACGACGTTCCAGTAGACGAGTCCGGTGGCGGCGAGGCCTGCGACGAGGGTGACGGTGGTGACGCGTCGCCAGTTCCAGGACGTCACGCGCGGCCTTGTTCGCTGTCGCCGGCGAGGTCGTCGGTGGGGCCGGTGGGGTCGTAGACGTCGAGGCTGCGTGCGATGTCCGCGAGCGCCGTTCGGGCCTGGGTGACGGCGGTTCGGTCGATGGGCCGGTCGGTGAAGCGGGCGCGTTGGTAGAGGGTGCGCAGGCGGGCGACGGCGGTTGGTGGTGCGGGGGTGTTGGCGAGGACGGTGCCGGTGAACTCGGTGGGGGTCTGGGCGGGGTCGCGGTGGGTGCCTGCGCGGGCTGCGGCTTCTTCGAGGGCTACCCAGGCGGCGACGACGGCGTCGCGGGGGCGGGCGTGTCCGTCGAGGTGGGCGAGGGCGCGGGTGACGGCGTCCTGGAGCTCGGGGAGGTCGACGGTGTCGTCGGGGGTTGTGGTGCCGGTGCCGCCGGTGAGGTTGTCGGGTGTGGTGTCGATCTGGCCGCGGAGGATGGTGAGGAGCTTGCGGGCGGCGAAGGTCAGCAGGGCTGCGAGGAGGAGGCTGAGGAGGATTGCGGTGACGAGGACGACCCAGCGGTCGTCGCGGGTGGGTTCGTCGAGGGGTTGGGGTTGTGGGCTGGGGCTGGCTTCGGGGCTCGGTGGTGGTTGCTGTTGGGGCATGGAGAGCTCCGGGGTGGGCAGGTGGGGCGGGTTGAGGTGCCAGGGGGCGGCGGTGGCTGCGCCGAGTACCACGAGGGTGACCAGGAGGAAGGTGATGGTCAGGCGGGTGATGGGTTTCATGTCGTGAGGTGGTGGGCGTGGATGCCGGCGGCGGCGGCTGTGACGAAGGATGCGGGGTCGGCGTCGAGGTTGCGGCCCATGGTGCGTAGTCCGCCCGGTGCGGTGCGCAGGGTGTCGAGGAGGGTGGTGTCGGTGGGGACGTCGACGAGGGTGTGGCGGGTGCTGCCGGGTGCGGCGAGGGTCTTTGCCTGTTCGCGGATGCGGTGGGTGAGGGGTGCGCCCCAGGCGGGCAGGTGCTCCAGCGCGGTGTCCGGTGCGGGGACGGGGATGTCGGCGGGGGCGAGGGCGACCCTGGTGTATGCGGTCAGGGAGTGGTGGGAGATGCCGAGGTGGCGGTCGCGGGGGTCGGCGCCGGACACGCGCAGGGAGGCGACGGGGCGGCCGTGGAGGGTGGCGGCGGCGTTGACGGCTTCCCCGGCGGCGACGCCGGAGTAGCCCCAGCGGGTGCCGGTTCCGAGGTTGCCGGGCCCCTGGGTGACGACGGCGACGTCGCACTCGGCGACGTGCCGGGCGGCGAGCAGGCCGGTGTGCACGGTCACTGCTTCCAGGTCGCCGCCGAAGGCCTGGCCGACGGTGACGCAGGTGGTGAGCCAGTCGGCGTCGCGCAGGGCGGCTACGGTGCGGGAGAACGCGGCGGGCAGGGCACCGCCGTCGGTCATGACGTAGGCGATCCGCAGCTCGTCCGGGGATCCGGCGGCCGCGTGGGCGTGCCGTAGTCCGGCGACGACGGCGGGCAGCGCGGAGTGCAGGTCCGCGACGACCACGGGCATGCCGTCGAGGTTGTCGGCGTCGGCCAGGGTCGCGTGGTGGGGCGACTCCTGCTCGTCGACGCCGAGCACCATGGTCTGCAGGGGTGTGTACCGGGCCTTGACGAGGTGTCCCGGGCCCGGGGTCGGGTCGGGTGGCAGGGGGGTGCCTGCCGAGGCCGGACCGACGACGAGCGCGTACCCGCCGGTGCCCAGTCCGCGGGCGAGCGCGGAGACGTTCAGGAGCAGTGCGTCGCCTGGCCCGGGGTCGCCCACCAGGTCGGTGTAGGCGAGGGCGCGCACCGTCACCGGTCCTGTCACCTGCCCTGTCACCGCCTCGGCGGCGTCGCGCCCCGGCAGGGGGCGGTCGAGCGTCACCTCGAGCTCGCGTGCGCCCCGCCACGACCTGCCTGTGGAAATCACGGTCCCGATCCGCCACGTCATCACAGGGTGGAGGCTACCGAACGCTACCGTTGTCCTGATGTCCATCGATCCGCCTCCCAGCGCGCAGAGCGCGCCGTCACCCGTCCCGCCGTCCACCCAGCTGTCCGCTCAGCCGGGCGGCCAGCCGCCCGGTCTGAACCCCGCCGAGCGGCTCCTGAACCTTGTCATCGCGCTCGTGAACACGAACGCGGCGATGACCAAGCAGCAGGTCCGCACCGCGGTGGCCGGGTACGCCGACGCGCCCAGCGACGAGGCGTTCGAGCGGATGTTCGAGCGGGACAAGGACATGCTGCGGGCGCTCGGCATCCCTGTCGTGACGGTCGGGACCGGTGGGCACACCGACGAGCTCGGGTACCGGATCGACCAGGACGCCTACGCGCTGCCGCCGGTCGACCTCACTCCGGCCGAGCTCGGCGTGCTGTCCCTGGCCGCCCAGTTCTGGCAGGACAAGACCCTGCGGACGGACATCAACCGGGCGATGGTCAAGCTGCGTGCCGCCGGCGCCGGGGACCCCTCCGTGGATGCCCTGGCCGGTCTCGCGCCGTCCGTGCGCGCCGTGGGTGACGCCTACGGGCCCCTCATGGAGGCGATAGAGGCCCGCCGCGTGGTCACGTTCAGCTACCGGGCCGCGTACAACGGCGCGGTGCTGACCAGGCACGTCGAACCCTGGCGCATAGCGGCGCGCGACGGCGGCTGGTACCTCATGTGCTTCGACCGCGACCGGCTGGCCCCCCGCGTGTTCCGCATGTCCCGCATCGAGTCCCGCGTGCGCATCACCGGTCCTGCCGTCGCCTACGAGATCCCCGACTTCGAGACCGACGTCATGCTCGGCAAGGCGCAGCACGGTGAGGTCCGGGCGGCGGTGGTCGCCGTCCGCCCCGAACGCGCCGGGGCGCTGCGTGCCCGCGCCAAACCAGTACCCGAGGGAGAGCGCGAGGCCTACAGCGAGCGCCTGCCCCGACCTGTCGGGGCAGATGCCGGTGCCTCAGCGGGCGAACGGGCCGGCGATCACGCCGGGTGGGACATCCTCGAGGTGCCCTACCGGTCCCTGTCCGGGATGGCGTCCGAGGCCGCCGGGTACGGGGCGGCGCTGGTGGTGCTCGAACCCGAACCGGTACGGAACGAGACGCTGCGCCGGCTCACCGCGGCGGCGGCACTGGGCACGGGTTCTGTTGCCGGCACGGGAACACAGGGGGTGTCCCGTGGCTGAGCGCGCGGACGACAGGCTGCTGCGCCTGCTGGGCATCGTCGCCTACCTCGACGGCGCCGGACCGGTTTCGGTGGCTGACCTGGCCAGGCGGTTCGGGACCACGCCCGCACAGATCCAGAAGGACGTCGACGCCCTCTGGGTCTCCGGCACGCCCGGGTACTGGCCCGACGACCTCATCGACTTCGACGCCGCGTCCATCGACCGCGGCGTCGTGCACCTGACCGAGGCGCGGGGCATGACCAGGCCGCTGCGGCTCGGTACTCGGGAGGCCGTCGCGCTGGTCGCCGCGCTGCGCGCCATGAAGGCCACGGGCGCGGTGCAGGCCGACCCCGCCCGGTCCGCCGTCGTGGAGTCGGCGCTGCGCAAGCTCACCGATGCGACCGGTGAGGCGGCGAACGCCGTCGACGTCCGCCTCGCTCCCGGCGGGGACCGGCAGGTCGTGTCCGCGATCACGTCCGCGCTGACCGCCCGCCACCGCCTCCGGATCCGGTACGTGACCTCCTCCGACGTCGTCAGCGAACGCGAGGTCGACCCCGTCCGGCTGCACACGCAGGACGAGTTCGCCTACCTCGCCGCCTGGTGCTACCGCGCCGCCGCGCCCCGCACCTTCCGGGTCGACCGGATCCTGGAGGCCACCGAGTCCGACCTTCCCGTGCAGGACCACCCGGGTGTGGGGGAGCGGGCGGCCGAGATCGACTTCGCGGCCCTGTTCGCCGGCGGGTCCTCACCGCTGGCGACCATCCGGTTCGCACCCCGGGCCCGGTGGTTCGCCGAGGAGGTCCCCGTCGAGTCGGTACGCAACCTGCCCGACGGCGACTTCGAGGTCACCCTGCGCGTCACCAACCCGGGCTGGCTGCGCAGCACCCTGATCCAGCTCGCCCCGTACGTGCGGTCCGTCTCACCCAGCTCCCTGGCCGACGACGTCGCGGGGACCGCCGCAGAGGCACTCGCCCTCTACGAGAACTAGGCCCGAACCAGGGCAGCGACAGGTCCGCCGACCCGAGACGCAGCCACATCCGCAAATTCGCACTACGCTTGGCGACCATGTGGTTCTGGGTATGGACCCTGCTGATCGTAGGCAGCCTCGTCGGAGCGTTCTTTCTCGCCCGCTCTCTCTGGCGGTCGGCAAAGGGTCTGATGGAAGAGCTGGGACGGGCGTCGCGCCGCATCGGCGAGTCGAGCGACCGGTTGCAGGAGCTGTCCGACCGGGCACGCGAGGCCGCGACCACGCGGCACGCCGGCCCCAGCCTGTTCGACGACGTGACGATCCACTACCAGCGCGTCAACGCGCAGCGCACCGCCCGCGCAGGGCGCAAGGACGCGCGCCGGGCGCGGCACCTGGTGACGTGGCAGAAGTGGAAGCACTTCAACGACTGATCCCAGGGCACGCACCCGGGGTGACGAGCGAGATGGCCGCCGGCAGCTCCTGCACCAGCACGACCACCCCCATGACCAGTACGAAGACGCCGAAGCCGGTACGCAACCGCTTCTCGGGGATCTTCCCCGCCAGCGCGGTGCCGATGAACGAACCGGCCACGGCTGCCGCGGTGAACGCGAGGACGGTCGGCCACTGCAGCTGCACGGTGAGGAGGTAGCCCGCCAGGCCGGCGAACGACTTCATGGTGATCACCAGCAGCGACGTGCCGATCGCGACCGCGACGGGCAGACCGCCGAGCAACGTCAGCGCAGGCACGACGAGGAACCCGCCGCCGGCGCCCACGAGACCCGTCGCGATACCGACCAGGAACCCGTCCAGGACAAGGCGCGCGACCGGCAGCGGCCGCGCGGCGTCGTCCACGGCTGCGGTCCGCCGCGAGCGCCCACGGATCACCGCGGTCGCCGTGGCGATCATCATCGCGGCGAACAGGAGCAGGAGCACCGTGCCGGGCACGAACCCGCCGAGCAGGCCTCCCACGAAGGCGCCCGCCATGCCGGCGGCACCGAAGACGAGGCCGGTCCGCCAGCGCACCCGGTGCGCTCGGGCGTGCGAGAGCGTGCTGACCGCGCTGGTGGTGCCGACGATGAACAGGGATGCCGCGATCGCCTCCTGCGGGTCCATGCCGACGACGTACGTGAGGATCGGCACGGTGAGGATGGACCCGCCCCCGCCCAGCAACCCGAGCGAGATACCGACAAGGACCGCCAGGAGGAGCGTGCCGATGAGGACTAGGTCCATGATCTGTCTCTCGGGTAGCAGGGGGAGGGCGGGCCGGTGCCGTCGTTCACGCCACCGACACCACTGGAACGTTCCCCGGTAGTGCCGCCCAGCCCTGGTAGGAGCCGTCGAGCTCGGCCACGTCGTATCCGTGCCGGCGCAGTGCGCTCGCGACGACGCTGTTGCGCACGCCGCTCTGGCAGTAGGTCACGATCGTGCCGTCCTCGGGAAGCTGGTCCAGCGACCAGAGCACCCGGCCGCCGCTCAGCTGCTCCGCGCCCGGCAGGTGGCCTTGCGCGTACTCGGTCTTGTTGCGCACGTCCAGGAGCAGCGCGTGCTCGAACGAGCCGAGGTCCTGCGGAGCCAGCAGCGTGGGCGTCACCAGCTCGAGTCCGTCGCACGACGTCGTGTAGCCGGTGACCGTGTCGATGCCGACGCGCACGAGGTGGTCGCGCAAGACCTCCGCCTGAGCGGCATCGCTGGTCAGCAGCACCAGCGGACGGCTCTCGGTCTCTGGGTCGTACACCCACGCGCCGTAGCTTGCGGCCTTCGCCGGACCCGGGATATTGAGCGCGCCCGACACGGTGCCCTTGTGCACGTCGCTGTTGTGTCGCGTGTCGACGACGATCAGCTCGTCGTTCGCGAGCCCCGCGTTCAGCTGCTCTGCCGTGTACTCCACCAGGGCAGGCAGCTCGCCGAGCACAGCCGGGCCCGTCTTGTTCTGCACCTTCATGCGAGCGAAGTAGGCGTGCGCGTCCGGCTGGCCGGCGAGGAGCTCGTCCACGAAACCCTGTTCGTCGTTGTTCTCGACGTAGCCGCTCCACCACGAGAACGCACGCTCGTAGCCGACGGTGGAGGCCGGGACGGAGCCGAGCGCCTTGCCGCACGCGCTGCCGGAACCGTGGGCGGGCAGCACCTGCACGTAGTCGGGCAACGTCAGGAACCGGTCTCGCAGGCTCGCGAACAGAGCCTTCGCACCCGCGAAGCGGGTGTCGACACCACCGGCCGCCTCGTCCAGCAGGTCAGGGCGGCCCACGTCGCCGACGAAGACGAAGTCGCCGGTCAGCATGAACCCTGGCGAATCTGCCTGCGCCCCGTCCGTGACGAGGAACGACAGGTGCTCGGGCGTGTGGCCCGGGGTGTGCACGGCCTGGACGGTGATGTTGCCGAGCCTGATGTCGTGACGGTCCTTCATCCGCACCGCGCCGTCGAACGCGGTGCCGTAGGTCCAGTCCGGCCCGCCCTCGTCCGAGACGTACATCGTCGCGCCGGTCCGCGCGGCGAGCTCGCGGGTACCGGAGAGGTAGTCGGCGTGGATGTGGGTCTCGGCCACTGCCGTGATCCGCATCCCGTTCTGCTCGGCACTCCTCAGGTACACGGCCAGGTCACGCCGGGGGTCGACCACCATCGCCTCACCGGTCGCCTGGCAGCCGATCAGGTAGCTCGCCTGGGCGAGGTCCTCGTCGTAGATACGTTCCAGCAGCATGGTCGCTCCTCCTTCAGATCAGGTGTCCGTCAGCCGTTCGTCGCGGTCGCTTCGCGTCGCACGACCTGCTCAACGGCCGAAGAGCCTGGCGAAGAAGCCCTCGCCGGCCGTCTTCGACGCCTCGATCTGCGCCGGCGTGTGCTTGCCGTTGCACCACTGGGATGCGGGCACGGACTGCTTCACGATCTGGACGTGCTGTCCGCAGCCGGCCCAGGTCGTCTTCTTGCACACGTTGCAGGTCACTGCTCGACACATGTCGTACTCCTTCAGGTCTGAATGTCTGTCGTGTCCGGCGCTAGCCTGTCGTAGATACCCCCCGGGGTATGTGGGGAGGATACCCAGGGGGGTATCCTCGGTGTCAAGTCGAACCACGAGAGGGAGTTCCATGACGGATACGACGCGCACGGGAGTGCTCCACGACGCGGACGCTCAGCGCAAGATCGTGAACCGGCTGCGGCGCGCGCACGGTCAGCTCGCCGCCGTCGTCACCGCGGTGGAGAACGGCGAGGACTGCCGCGACGTCGTCCAGCAGCTCGCGGCAGTCTCGAAGGCCCTTGACCGGGCCGGCTTCCTGGTGATCTCGACAGCGCTGAAGGAGTGCCTCGCCGACCCCGACGCCGAGAACCTCGCCCAGCCCGACGAGCTCGAGAAGCTGTTCCTGACGCTCGCCTGAGCCTGGTCCGGACCGGTGCCTGCCCGTGCCCGCGGGTGCCCGTCGGCACGGGCACCCGCGGGCCGTGCCATCTTCCGTCCACCGCAGGGCTACCTTTGTGCCCCCCTGGTCCGCGTAGGATCGGTCATATCCGCATCACACCGCGTATCGGTACCGCACCGTAAGGAGTCACCATGGGCGCAATGCAGCCGTGGCACTGGATCGTCCTGCTCGTCGTCGTCCTTCTGCTCTTCGGGTCCTCCCGCCTGCCGGGTCTGGCCAAGAGCGTCGGCCAGTCGATGAAGATCTTCAAGAAGGAGGTCAAGGACCTGCGCGAGGACGGCTCCGGGAACGCGAACAGCAACGTTGCTGAGGCCCCGGGCGGGACCACCACCTCCAGCCCCAGCTCGACGGCGGGACCGGGCGCGAGCTCGAGCACCGACGAGGTACCGGGCTTGATCTCCAACAGGGACCGCGACATCCCCAAGGCCTGAACCGGTGGCACGTACGAGGCGGCCGTCCGACGGCCGCATGCCTCTGCTCGCGCACCTGCTCGAGCTGCGCAAGAGATTCGTCCTGATAGCAGTCGGCCTCGTGGTCGGCGCCGTCGCCGGATGGCTGCTCTACGACCCGTTGCTGGTCCTGCTCCAGCGACCCCTCGTGGTGGCGGAGGAGATGCGGGGCAACGAGATGACCCTGAACTTCGCCGGTCCGATGGCAGCACTGGACCTGAAGATCAAGTCGTCCCTGTTCCTCGCCGTGTTCCTCACCTGCCCCTGGTGGCTCTACCAGGTGTGGGCGTTCATCACCCCGGGCCTGAACAAGAACGAGAAGAAGTACGCGTACGGGTTCGTCGGTGCGGCGTTCCCGCTGTTCCTCGGTGGCGCGTACATGGCGTGGCTCGTGTTCCCGCACGCGATCGAGATCCTGTCCGGGTTCCTGCCGGACGACGCGACCGCGTTCACCAACGCCCAGGAGTACCTGTCCCTCGTGATGCGGCTGCTCATCGCGTTCGGGCTCGCGTTCCTGTCCCCGGTGCTGCTGGTGGGCCTGAACTTCGCGGGCATCCTGACCGCCAAGGCGATGCTGGCCGGCTGGCGGTGGGCGATCCTCGTCGCCTTCACGTTCGCGGCGATCATCACGCCGACCCCGGACGCCATGACGATGATCCTCGTCGCACTGCCGATCTGCGTGCTCTACTTCGCCGCCGTCGGCGTCGCGCAGCTGCACGACAAGCGCGTCGAGAAGCGGCTCGCGGCCGCCGAGCTCTGACCCGACAGCCCCGGTGCGCCTGTCGCGCCCGGGGCTGTCGGTGAGTGACCGTAGGCTGTGCCCATGAGCGAGCTGAGCCCCGCCGAGCGGTACACGGCCTTTCGGACCCAGAGCCGTTCAGCGGCCGAGCACCCCGAGCTGACCCGCTTCCGGGAGGTCATCGGCTTCGAGCTCGACGACTTCCAGGTGCAGGCCTGCGAGGCCCTCGAACAAGGCCGCGCCGTCCTCGTGGCAGCACCCACCGGAGCCGGCAAGACCGTCGTCGGCGAGTTCGCCGTCCACCTCGCGCTGGCGTCCGGCCGCAAGGCGTTCTACACCACGCCCATCAAGGCCCTGTCCAACCAGAAGTACGCCGACCTCGTGCGCCGCCACGGCATCGACAACGTCGGCCTGCTCACCGGCGACACCACGATCAACGGCGACGCACCGGTGGTGGTCATGACCACCGAGGTGCTCCGCAACATGCTCTACGCGGGCTCCCCGACCCTGGACGGCCTGGCGTACGTGGTCATGGACGAGGTGCACTACCTCGCCGACCGCTTCCGCGGCCCCGTCTGGGAAGAGGTGATCATCCACCTCTCCGACGACGTGCAGCTCGTCTCCCTCAGCGCGACCGTGTCCAACGCCGAGGAGTTCGGCGACTGGCTCGAGATGGTCCGCGGCGACACCGCCGTCGTCGTCTCCGAACGCCGGCCCGTACCCCTGTGGCAGCACGTCCTCATGTCCTCCCAGGAGCCGCGCGGCAAGCCGCGCCTCCTGGACCTGTACGACGGGCACGTCGACCCGACCGACCCCGGCACCAACCCGCCCATCAACCCCGACCTGTCCGCCGCGTTCCGGTCCGGGCGCGGCGGCAACCGCCCCGGCGACTACCGCTCCGGCCCCGGCGGACGACGCGGCCGGGGCGCCGGGCGCGGCCGCGGGTACCGCGGCGGTGACGCACGCCGCGGCGACGACAGCTCAGGGGGCATCGGCCCGAACCGACGCACCCCGCCGCGGTTCATCGTCATCGACGCGCTCAACGCCGACGCCCTGCTGCCCGCCATCTACTTCGTGTTCTCGCGCGCGGGCTGCGAGGCCGCCGTCGACCAGTGCCTCAAGGCCGGGCTGCGGCTGACCTCCCCGCAGGAGGAGGCGACCATCCGGTCCGTCGTGGAGGAGCGCACCGCCGCCATCCCGCCGGAGGACCTCGACGTCCTCGGCTACTGGGCCTGGTCACAGGCCCTGGCCCGCGGCGTCGCCGCCCACCACGCCGGCATGCTCCCCGTGTTCAAGGAGACCGTCGAGGACCTCTTCTCGCGCGGCCTCGTCAAGGTCGTGTTCGCCACCGAGACCCTCGCGCTCGGCATCAACATGCCCGCCCGGTCCGTCGTCCTGGACAAGCTCGTCAAGTGGGACGGCACCAGCCACGTCCCCGTCACCCCGGGCGAGTTCACCCAGCTCACCGGGCGCGCCGGCCGCCGCGGCATCGATGTCGAGGGCCACGCCGTCGTCGTCGACCACCCCGCGCTGGACCCCGTGGCGCTGGCCGGCCTCGCGTCCAAGCGCCTCTACCCGCTCAAGTCCAGCTTCCGGCCCACGTACAACATGGCCGTCAACCTCGTCGCCCAGGTCGGCCGCGACCGCGCCCGCGAGGTCCTGGAGACCTCCTTCGCGCAGTTCCAGGCCGACCGCGGCGTCGTCGGCCTCGCCAAGCAGGCCCAGGCGCACGCCGAGGCCCTCGACGGGTACGCCAAGGCCATGTCCTGCACCGAAGGCGACTTCGGCGCGTACATGGACCTGCGTCGCGCCATCAAGGACCGCGAGAAGGAGCTGTCGCGCGCCGCGTCCGGCGCCGAACGCGCACAGATCGTGGCCTCCCTGGAGGCGCTGCGCCGCGGCGACGTCGTCGAGGTCCCGACCGGACGGCGGCGCGGGTACGTCCTCGTGCTCGACCCCGGCGAACCCGGCGGGTTCGACGGACCACGCCCCACGGTGCTCACCCAGGAACGACAGGTCAAGAAGCTGACCCTCGCCGACGCCCCCGCCGGCCTGGAGACCGTCACGACCGTCAAGATCCCCAAGGCGTTCAACCCCCGCAAGCCCGACGCCCGCCGCGACCTCGTCTCCTCCATGCGTAACGCACTGGGCGCCCTCGCCGACGACGTCCCCTCCGCCCACTCCACCAGCACACCACCCGGCGCCGCCGCACGCGGGGGCCGGGTCGGACGGCGGTCCGACGCCGCGACCGACGCCGAGCTCGCCCGGCTGCGCAAGGCCCTCAAGGCGCACCCGTGCCACGCCTGCCCCGAACGCGATGACCACGCGCGCTGGGCGGAACGCTGGAACAAGCTCAAGCGGGAGCACGACCAGCTCGTGCGCCGCGTCGAGGGCCGCACCGGGTCCATCGCCCGCACCTTCGACCGCACCCTCGACGTGCTCCTCACCCTCGGCTACCTGCAGCGCACCGACGCCCGCACCGACACGGGCACCGGCCTGCAGGAGTCCGGCAGGATCCGGGTCACCGACGACGGCCGATGGCTGCGCCGCCTCTACGCGGAGAACGACCTGCTCCTGGCCGAGTGCCTGCGCCGCGGGGCATGGGACGGCCTCGACCCGGCAGGCCTGGCCGCCGTCGTCTCCACGGTCGTGTACCAGTCACGACGCGACGACGCCCCCGACCCGTACATCCCCGGCGGCCCCACCGGGCGCCTGGCCGCCGTGCTGGACGAGACCCAGCGGGTCTGGTCCGAGGTCGACGACCTCGAGGAGGCGCACGGCATCGACGCCACCGGCCCGCTCGACCTGGGACTGGTCGGCGCGATGTACCGGTGGGCGTCCGGCAAGACGCTGGACAGCGTGCTGCGCGGGTCCGACCTGGCCGCCGGCGACTTCGTGCGCTGGTGCAAGCAGGTCATCGACGTGCTCGACCAGCTCGGGGGCGCGGCGCCGTCGGACAAGCTGCGCACCACGGCGCGCAAGGCACAGGACGCGGTGCTGCGCGGGGTGGTGGCGTACTCGAGCCTCTGACCAGCCGCGCCGGGCGGGCTGATCGCATACGATTTCCACCGTGAGCCAGCCCGCCCGATCCATCCTGTACCGCAACGGCGTCATCCACTCGTCGGCGGACCCCTTCGCCGAGGCGATCCTGGTCGACGACGGTGTGGTGGCCTGGCTCGGTGCGAACGACACCGCCGCGGGCCTCGCCGCCCGCGCGGACCGCGTGATCGACCTGGACGGCGCGCTGGTGACCCCCGGGTTCGTCGACGCGCACGCCCACGTCCTGGAGACCGGCCTGGCGAGCGACGCCGTGGACCTCACGCCCGCCGGGGGAGTGCACTCCCTCGCCGACGCGCTGGCCGCCCTGCACACCGGTGCCCGGCGGCTGGCCGCCACCGACCCGTCCGGTGACCAGGTGCTGCTCGCCTTCGGCTGGGACGAGCAGACCTGGCCCGAGGAGCGCACGTTCACCCGGCAGGAGCTCGACGACGCCTGCGGCGGCCGTCCCGTCTACGCGGCACGCGTCGACGTGCACTCGGCCGTGGTCTCCAGCGCCATGGCCGCCCGCGCCGGCATCGAACGCGACCCCGCCTGGACGGGCATGGGAATGTCCGGCTCCGGCTGGTCCGACGCCCCCGTCGACACCGGCCTCGTCACCGCCGACCTGCACCACACGGTGCGCGCCGTGGCCCACACGCTCTCTCCCGAGCGCCGCACCCGCCTCTACCGCGAGACCCTCGCCGCATGGGCGGCCCGCGGCATCGTGTCCGTGCACGAGATGAGCGGTGCGCACCTCGACACCCGGGCCGGCCTCGCCGAGCTGTACACCATGACGACGGGCTCGATCAGCGAGGAGTCCGTCGCGGATCCGGACGCCCCCGCCCTGCCGCACCTGGCCGCTTACCGCGGCGAGCTCTGCCGCACCACCGACGACGCCCGCGCACTGCTGGCCGAGCTGCCGTTCCTCACCGGGATCGGCGGGGACCTCAACGTCGACGGCTCCATCGGGTCCCGCACCGCCGCCCTGCGCAGCCCCTACTCCGACCTGCCGCTCGACCCGTCCTCCGCGTCCTTCTCCGGCGCGCTGACCCACGCCGACGGCAGCCCCTGGACCGGCAACCTGTACCTGTCCGCCGAGCAGATCGCCCACCACCTGGCCGCCGTCCAGAACGCCCGGGGACCGGGCGCGGGTGTGCAGGGCGCGTTCCACGTCATCGGGGACCGCGCGATGGACACCATGGTCCTCGGGCTCCAGATCGCCGCCCAGCTCACCGGCGACAGCGCGGTACGCGCCGCGCACCACCGCATCGAGCACGGCCTGTTCGTGGACGCGACGACGCTCGCCGTACTGCTCACGCAGGGCGTCGGCCTGTCGGTGCAGCCGGCGTTCGACTCCTCCTTCGGCGGCAGCAAGGGCGTCTACGCCACGCGCCTCGGCCCTCTGCGGGCCGGATCACTCATGCCGTTCGCCGACCTCGCCCAGGCCGGGGTGCCGCTCGCGTTCGGGTCCGACACCCCGGTCACCCCCGTGGACCCCTGGCAGGGCGTGCGCGCCGCGACCAGCCACGAGGACCCCGACCAGCGCATCTCCGCCGGCGCCGCGTTCCGCGCCCACACCCGCGGCGGCTGGCGCCTCGCCGGCCTCGACCACACCGGCGCCGGGCAGCTGCGGGTCGGCGCGCCCGCGCACCTCGCCGTCTGGCGGGCCGAACGCCTCGGCGTGCAGGCCGCACCCGGCCGCCTCAGCTCCTGGAGCGAGGAGGCCCGCGCGGGCACGCCCCTGCTGCCCGACCTCGCCCCGGACGCCGTCACGCCGGAGTGCCTGCACACGATGCGCGACGGCGTCATCCTCCACGACACGTTCTGATGATCGGCCTCGTTGTGGGCCGACGGTAGGCTGCGGGCGTGCGTCTGCCCGAGCCGTCACGGCTGCTGTCCCTCTTTCTCGCCGGTGCCGGTGGCCTCCTGCTCTGGTCCGCGTTCCCCGACGCCGGAGCGTGGCCCGCCGCCTTCGTCGCCGTCGCCACCCTGTACTGGTCGCTCGGCAGGGACAGCGCCCGGTGGAACTTCCTGATCGGTCTCCTGTTCGGCCTGGCCTTCTTCCTGCCCCACCTGTGGTGGGCGCACGAGTCGACCGAGACCGCGCCCTGGATCGCCATGTCGACGGTCGAAGCCCTGTTCCTCGCGCTGTTCGGCGCGCTCTGGACCTGGGTGCGCCGCGCGAGATTCCTGCGCCGCCGCGGCTGGCGGCTCGCCGCGGCGTTCGCCGTGCTCTACGTGGCGGTGGAGCAGTGGCGCGCCGAGGTCCCGTTCGGCGGGTTCCCCTGGGGCCGCCTCGCGTGGGCGATGGCAGGCACCCCCACCGGACGCGCCGCCTGGCTGGGCGGCACCGTCGCCGTGAGCCTGCTGGTCGCGTTCGCCGGTGTGCTGCTCGCCCTGGCCGTGGCCGGCCTGGTCCGCGCGGTCCGGCTCCGTGCCACGCCAATCACCACGCCAGCTACCACGCCAGCTACCGCACCGGCGAGCACCCCCGGACGCGAGGTACGCCGCGCCGCCGGAGCCCTCGCGCTGGGTGTCGCGGTCGTCGTCGCGCCGCTCGCGCTGCCACTGGCGACGTCCGCGAGCGCCGGCGCCGTCGAGACGCCGGACGGGGCCGAGGTGTATGACGCGGGGAGCGACCTGGCGGAGGACGGGACGCTGTGGGCGGGTGCGGTCCAGGGGAACGTGGGGGAGCCGGGTCTTGGTGCTTTCGCGAACCGGGCGGAGGTGCTGAACAACCATCTGGAGGGTACGTACACGCTGGCGGAGGACTTCGCGGGTGAGCTGGACGTGGTGCTGTGGCCGGAGAACGGCAGTGATCTGGACCCGCAGACGGCGCCGGACGTCGCGCGGGGGCTGGACGCGGCGGCGACGGCGGTGGGGGCGCCGATCCTGGTGGGGGCGCAGGAGTTCCCGGAGTCGGGGGGCCGGTACAACGTGTCGTTGCTGTGGCAGGCGGGCAACGGGGTGATCGGGCGGTACGCGAAGCAGCATCCGGCGCCGTTCGGTGAGTACATCCCGATGCGGCCGTTCCTGCGGCTGCTGTCGGATCAGGTGGACCGGGTGACGACGGACATGATCGCGGGGGTGAACCCGCCGGTCGTGGAGGTGCCGAGCCGGTTGGGGCAGGGCGGGTACCGGATGGGCACGGTCATCTGTTTCGAGGTGGCGTACGACGAGATCGTGCGGGACGCGGTCCTGGAGGGTGCGCAGGTGCTGGTGGTCCCGACGAACAATGCGTCGTTCGGGTTCACGGCGGAGTCGACGCAGCAGCTGGCGATGTCGCGGATGCAGGCGATCACGACGGGTCGGGCGGCGGTGCAGATCTCGACGGTGGGTGTGTCGGGGGTGATCACGCCGGACGGCACGGTGGTGCGGCGTACGGGGTTGTTCACGGCTGACGAGTTCGTGACGCACCTGCCGTTGCGGTCCTCGATCACGCCTGCGGTCGCTGCGGGGTACTGGCCGGGCTGGGTGGTCGGTGCTCTCGCGGTGGCTCTGGTCGTGGCGGGGCTGGTCGGTGGACGTCGGCACCGGTAGACGGAACCGGTAGACAGAACCGGTAGACGTAGAACGACCGTCGGGTCCGGACCATGTGGTCCGGACCCGACGGTCGTTCAGCTGCTTTCAGGTACTGCTTTCAAGTGCTGCTCTCAGGCGGAGCGGCGGAGCTTGCCGGCGCGCAGCAGCTCGAGGCGCTCGTCGAGCAGGTCTTCGAGCTCCTTCACCGTGCGGCGCTCCAGGAGCATGTCCCAGTGGGTGCGCTGGGGCTTCGTCGCCTTGGGCTCCGGCTTCTCGGCGTCGCGCAGGAGTGCTTCCTCGCCGCAGCGGCACTCCCAGATCGGGGGTACGTCCGCGTCAGTGGCGAAGGGCAGGATGATGGTGTGGCCATTGGGGCAGTCGTAGTAGGCCTGGAACCGAGGGGCGAAGTCCACGCCCTCGTCGGACTCCATGCTCTTACTACCGATGCTCATACCGCGCAGGGACCGGTCGGGCACGATGTCCTCCAGAGGGTTGTCGGGATTGGTGGCGGAAAAAGGTCCGTAGTGCCAACGCGGGGACCCTCTGTGATGTTCCAGCCGTGATTGCTCAAACTCTTCGGCCGTCCACTTTCCAGCCGTCTGATCAGGCTACGCGTCGGATGTGCGCGCGCAAGCGCACTCCGGGCAAACTGGGCGCTGATGTGCCCGATCTCACGTGCGTCCCGGCCGGTGGGAGCGGGCTCGGTGGGAACAATCGACACTAGCAGCAGGTTGAGGCCGACGTGCATGCATCTGCATGAACATCTGGAAGAGCAGCAG
The DNA here is from genome assembly GCF_050936155.1 of Promicromonospora sp. CA-289599. Classification (NCBI taxonomy): domain Bacteria; kingdom Bacillati; phylum Actinomycetota; class Actinomycetes; order Micrococcales; family Promicromonosporaceae; genus Promicromonospora; species Promicromonospora sp. CA-289599. Next base: position 5,721,591 of record NZ_JBNJNI010000001.1, on the reverse strand, counting down.
CACACAACCTTGGGAGCACAGGCATCATGCAGTTCGGGATCTTCAGTGTCAGCGACGTGACGACGGACCCGACCACGGGGCACACCCCGGACGACACCGAACGCGTCAAGGCGATGCTCACCATCGCCAAGCACGCCGACGAGGCGGGCCTGGACGTCTTCGCCACGGGTGAGCACCACAACCCGCCGTTCGTGGCCTCCAGCCCGACGACGATGCTCGGCTACCTGGCCGGCGTCACCAAGAACATCACCCTGTCCACCGCGACGACGCTGATCACGACCAACGACCCGGTGCGCATCGCCGAGGAGTACGCGATGCTCCAGGTCATCTCCGACGGCCGCATGGACCTCATGATGGGGCGCGGCAACACCGGCCCCGTGTACCCGTGGTTCGGGCAGGACATCCGCCAGGGCATCCCGCTCGCGATCGAGAACTACGCGCTCGTGCGGCGGCTGTGGACCGAGGACGTCGTGGACTGGGAGGGCAAGTTCCGCACCCCGTTGCAGGGCTTCACCGCCACGCCGCGGCCGCTGGACGGCGTGCCGCCCTTCGTGTGGCACGGCTCGATCCGCAGCCCCGAGATCGCCGAGCAGGCCGCCTACTACGGCGACGGGTTCCTGCACAACAACATCTTCTGGCCCATGAGCCACACCAAGCAGATGGTCCAGTTCTACCGCCAGCGGTTCGAGCACTACGGCCACGGCCGCGCCGACCAGGCGATCGTGGGCCTCGGCGGGCAGGCGTTCCTGCGCAAGAACAGCCAGGCGGCCTGGGACGAGTTCCGGCCCTACTTCGACAACGCCCCCGTCTACGGCCACGGCCCCTCCATGGAGGACTTCACGCGGGACACCCCGCTGACCGTCGGGTCGCCGCAGCAGGTCATCGACCGGTACGGCTCGTTCATCGACGACGTCGGCTACTACCAGCGTCAGCTGTTCCTCGTCGACCACGCGGGTCTGCCGCTCAAGACGGTCCTGGAGCAGATCGACCTGCTGGCCGCCGACGTCGTGCCCGAGCTGCGCAAGATCGCCGACGCGAAGCGCCCGGAGGGCGTGCCGGCGAACCCGCCCACGCACACCGAGCGGGTCGCCGCGGCGCGCGCGAAGAACGCGGCGGGGGCCACCCACGTCGGCGACGGCGGGGACGAGTACACCGGCAAGCTGGCCGAGGAAGCAGAGGAAGTCCTCTCATGACCGACTTCAGGACTGCGGGGGCGGCCCGCCGCACCGTCGCCGTCGTGCACGCCGGGCTGGGACAGCCGTCGTCCACGCGACTGCTGGCGGACCGCCTCGCCGACGCCACGGTGCGCGAGCTCGAGGCCCTCGGCCAGGACGTGACCGTCGAGGTCGTCGAGCTGCGCGACCACGGCCACGCGATCGTGGACGCGATGCTCACCGGCTTCCCCACGGGCGACCTCGCCCGCGCCATCGAGACGATCACGCGGGCCGACGCCGTCATCGCCGTCACCCCGCTGTTCACCACCACCTACTCGGGGCTCTTCAAGTCGTTCGTCGACATCCTCGACAAGGAAGCGCTCACGGGCATGCCCGTGCTGCTCGGCGCGACGGGCGGCACCCCACGCCACTCGCTCGCACTCGAGTACTCGCTGCGGCCCCTGTTCACCTACCTGCGGGCCGACGTCGTGACGACGTCGGTCTTCGCGGCCACGGACGACTGGGCGCAGGCCGCGGGCACCGGGCACGACGACGGGGGCAGCTCCCTGCCGCAGCGCATCGAACGGGCCGGCCGGTCCCTCGCCGCCCTCGTGTTCGCCCGGGGCGAGCACGCGAAGCCCGCCGACCCGTTCGCGAGCACCCCGAGCTTCCTGGACATGCTCGGCGGCGAACGAGACAGCAACTAGGCACCGTCCGCGCAGGCACCGTCCGCGCGGTGACCAGGCAGAAGCCCCGGTCGGAGAGTCTCGCCCGGGGCTTGCATGCCCCGGGCCGGGCGGGGAACATATGGGACAGCGGTCGCCGCTGGTCGTGGCCGGGACGATGGGTGAGGGAGCTGTCATGGTGGACGGTACGGAGAATCAGGTCTCGGACGGTTCGAGCGCCAACGCCCCTCAGGGACCGCACGCCCCCTACCTCGCGGCCGACACCGGACGCGTCGCCCGGATAGTGGCGGCGCTGCGCAAGGCCCACGCGGAGCAGGCGGCTGCCGGCTCGACCGCTGGTTTCACCACGGACAGGGACATGGACACGGACACCGCCGCGCTGTCCGACGCTCCCGCACCCCGCCGGGAGACCAGCGGCGTGAAGCCCGCCAAGCCGGCCGTACCCACGCTGCGCTGGAACCCCGGTGCCCGCTACCGTGCGTCGCGCCTCGCGGACCACCCCGTGGCGGACGCGCCACAGGCCGCGCCCGTCCCGGCGCCCCCGGCACCGGTACCCGCCCCGCCCGGGCCTCCAACGCTTCCGGCCGCGGGCCCGGTCCCCGCGCCGCCGGCCCTCGCCGGGCGTCTCTTCCGCGGGCCCGCCCGGCGGACCGCCGTCTTCGAGCGCGAGATCTGGTACCCCGTCACCCGGTCGTCGCACGTGCCGCGTGACGTCAGCGAGGCGCTCGTCGCCGCCGTGGAGCGCTACCGCAAGGGCTCGATCTCGACGTCGGGCCTCGTCCGCGCGATCGGCAGGGCGCACGCCGCCTGACGAGGTTCCGCCCACCGCATCGGGCCGGTCGTCGGCGTGCGGCCGCTTTTTCGCATCGCGGCAATCTCCGTGGCTCGACAGCCGTTGTTCGCCCCCGTGAGCCCTTGTCCCGTGTTCGTACAGCGGAGGAACATTCGTTGCACGAACGAGCACGCGGCACGGGCTCGTGAACCGAGTGCACCATGCGCCGCGTCCCGTCCCTCTCTTCAACGAGAGGCGCCGAACGAGGCACCTGAGGCCAGGACGGGGAGGGCAGCACCAGTGATGCGACGGCGGGCGGGGGCAGCCCTCGGCGTGATCGGCGCGATCAGCACGATCGGTCTCCTCAGCGGCTGCATGAGTGACCAGGCGGCCGTGGGTTTCACCGCACCCGAGGACTACGAGACGGTCGAGCAGCTGGTCTCGGACGCCGACGTCGTGGCCGTCGTGCAGGCGGGCGACTCGGCGGTCGACGTCGTCGACAAGGTGCCGTACACCCGCACCGAGCTGAAGCTGCGCAAGGTGCTGCTGGGCGTGGTCGCGAAGAACGCGCACCTCGCCGTCACCCAGGTCGGGTCGACGGATGCGCCGCCCGGGGCCGGGATGGCCGCCATCCTGCGGGACGGTCACGAGTACGTGGTCGTGCTGCACCGCACCGGGGCGGGTGAGTTCGAGATCGTCGGCCCCGGCGTCTGGCGCTCCGACTCACTGGGTACGAGCCTGACCCTGCACACGACGATGCTGCCCAGCGTCCCCGCGGCCATCCCGCACGTGACCACGCCGTGGGCCCTCGAGGTGGAGCTCGGCGAGGCCGCGGACTCTCTCGGCACGAGCGTGATCGGCGACCACTGAGCCTGCCCAGCCCGGCTGAGCCAGACTGGGCACATGACGCGCAGCCTCGTGCTCACCGCGGACGACGCAGGCACCGACCCCGACGCCGACCGCGAGATCGCCGCCCTGCTGGCCGGCTCACCGCTGACCGCGGTCGGCGTGATCACGGCACACGTCGAGGGCAGTCCGCCCGAGGACCCCGAGAACCCGGGTGCGGCACGTGCCGTGGACGCGTTCGCCCGTGCGGCTCCCGACGTCGCACCCGGTGTGCACGTCGTGCTTCCGGCGCCCGCGCCCGCGGGCGGCTTCGACGACGTCGCCGACCGGGTCACCGATCAGATCGACGCGCTGGCCCGGGCCACGTCCGCCGTCGGCTCGCCCCCGCCCGACCGCCTCGACTCCCATCAGGGGACGCTCTACGGGCTGCTGGGCCGCTCCTACCTCGCCGAGGCGATCGGGGTGTGCGCGCGGCGCGGCCTGGCCTTCCGCCTGCCTCGCGGTCTGGAGCTGTACGGGGACGGCGACCCCCTGCTGGCCACCGCCGTCGTGCGGGAACGGCATGCGAGCGCCGTGGCGGCGGCCGACGCCGCGGGGGTGCGCCTGCCGCGGGCCATCGCCACGCTCCGGGGCGGCGACGCGGAGGCCCGCGACTACAAGAGGCTGCGTGACCACTACCTGCGCCTGCTGGAACGGCTGCCCGAGGGCACCAGCGAGATCTTCCTGCATCCGGCTCCGGACACGCCGCGCCTGCGGGAGCTGTCGGCGGGGTGGTGGCGCAAGCGGACGTGGGAGCTGCGGCTGCTGGGCGACCCGGTTTTCATCCGGGAGGTCGAGCGGCAGGGCATCGACCTGGTCGCGCGCTGGTGAGTAGGCTCGCCGACGTGGCCACCGAGCATGTGGGGACGTCGCCGATGCGCTACGGCATCGGCATGTTCGGCACCTCGCTGCCGATCAACCTCGTCAAGGGCTCGATGCTCTACGTGTACGTGGAGCTGCTGGGCCTGGACGCCGTCGTCTACGCGGCCGTGTACGCGGTCTACGGGGTGCTCGACGCGCTGGACAACCCGCTGTTCGGGTACCTGTCGGACCGGACGCGGTCGCGGTGGGGGCGGCGTCGGCCGTACCTGGTGACCGGTGCGCTGGTGCTGGCGGTCACGACCGTCGCCCTGTTCTCCGTGCCGGGGCCGGTGGCCGACTCCGCGGTGGGGCTCGCGGTGTGGTTCGCGGTGTTCGCGATCACCACCGAGATGGCCGACTCCCTGATCAACGCGAGCTACGGCGCGCTGCTGCCCGAGCTGTTCACGCACGAGCGGCGGCGGGCGACGGCGAACGCCGTCCGGCAGGGCGCCCAGCTCATCGCGCTGGTGATCGCGCTGGCGCTGACGCCCGTCCTGGCGCGGAACGTGCTGGGCACCGAGGGCTCGACGGTCGGTTACGGGCGCCTGGCGCTGATCTTCGCCGTGGTGGCGGCAGCCGTGATCCTGTGGACGGCGTTCGGTGTGCGGGAGGACCCCGCGCTCGACGCGGAGCCGAAGCCGCTGTTCTTCCGGTCGGTCCGGCAGATCCTGTCGACGTCGCACTTCTGGACGGTCGGGATCGTGAACGCCTGCTACGGCTCCGCGATGGCGCTGGTCCTCGGCGGCCTGCAGCTGTACGTGCACCACACGCTGCAGGGCTCGGCCCTGGACGCGAGCATCCTGCAGCTGGTCGTGATCGTGGTGGCGATCGGGATGCTGAGCGTGTGGGCCGCCGTGGTCCGGCGCAAGGGCGCCGCGTGGACCTGGCGGCTCGCGCTGCCGGTGGCGGCCGTCGGGTTCATCCCGATGTACTTCGCGAACGACCTGCTCACGGGAATCCTGGCCGGGCTCGCGGTCGCCGTCGGCTACTCGGGTGTGCTCGCGACGAACGACCTGGTCATCGCCCGCGTGCTCGACGCCGACGCCGCCCGCCACGGCACGCACCGTAGCGGCCTCTTCCTGGCGTCGTTCGGGGTGCTGGGGCGGCTCAACGGCCTGGTGACCGCTGGAGCGCTGGCCTCGCTGGCGCTGTGGTTCGGCTACCGCTCCGGCACGGACCCCGGGCCCGACCCGGGGCAGGCGTTCCGCGTCTACCTGTCCCTGTACCCGTTCGCGCTGCTCGTGATCGGTACGACGGTGTCGCGGTTCATCAGGCTGCCCGGGGCCCCGGAGGAGACAGGCTCGGCGGAGGCCGGACCTGAGGAGACGGGTTCTCTGTCAGGGCCGGAGCCGGTCACGCGCTGATCGCCAGCAGCGTGCGGTCGGGCGCCTCCAGCCGGTAGGGCCCGGGCTCGGACGGCGCAGGGAGGACCACCCGGTCGCCGCGCACCCGACGACGCCGGCCGGACGCGTCCACCAGCACCGTGCCGTCCGCGTCGACGGCCACCAGATCGTCGCCCACCCGCACCAGAACGGGCTCGCCCGGCCCGGGGAAGCGGCTGATGGCGGTCCGCCCGTGCCGGACGGCGTCCAGGATCGCACCCGGCGTGCGGTCCTCGGCGGCTACCCACGTGGTGGGCGTGCCGGGCGGGAAACCCTGGTCGGGCGTGTGGAAGTCGCTGCCGCCCAGCAGGACGGGCCTGTCGAGCTCCCCTGCGGCGCCGGGTGCTCCGCCCGCCGCCCGCAGGTAGGCCCAGGGGCCCGTTGCCGTCAGGTCGAGGAACCACGAGATGTGCCACAGCTCGAGAAATCCGGTCCGCACGGGATGGAGCCACCCGCAGTCGTCCTGCACGGGGTGGTTCACGGACAGCAGGCCGCCGCGCCCCTCGACGTCGGACAGCCACCGCGCCGCCGGACGCCGGAAGTCCACCCAGCCGATGTCGCCGAACGCGTTCGCATGGCCCGCATGCGTGGTCACCTCCTGGCCCGACAGGAGGCAGACGTCGTACGCGGCGCCCACGCCCGGCAGGTGCGCGTGGTGGGAGACGGTGTTGTGGTCGGTCACCGCGAGGAAGTCCAGGCCCCGGGCCGCTGCGGCCGCCGTGAGCTGGGCGATGCTCAGCGTCCCGTCCGAGTGCGTGGTGTGCGCGTGCAGGTCGCCCGCGAACCAGGTCAGGCCGTCCGGCGCCGGCAGGTCCCGACCGAGGCGGGTGCGGCCGGTCGCTGCCCGGGATCCTGCGCTGCCGCCCGACGGCGGGGGCGGGGCGGGCGGCTCGTCCTCGACCGCGCCGGCGTCGACCCCCGTGGCGATCGTGACGGTGACGTCGACGGGTTCGGCCGGCAGCCCGTGCAGACCGAGGACCACCGCCCACCGGCCGGGAACCAGCTCACCGGGCTCGTACCCGGGGGTCGCGGCACCCGGCGTGATCACGAAGCGGGACCGGGCGCCGCCCGACCACCCGCGCCAGCGTTCCGGATCGCGGCAGCCCAGGTCGATCACCGCGGCATCCCGGTCGTAGGCGAGGGTGACCTCCAGTGCCTCGACGGCGCGCCCCGCCGGGATGTCGAACGGCACCTCGAGGTACCGGTCCTCGATCTGGTCGTCGATCGACAGCCGCAGACGGCGCTCCTCGCTGGTCACGTCTTGAGCGTAAGCCGTGCTCCGGCGTGTTCCGCGAGCGCCGCCGCGATCTGTTGTGCCTCGGACAGCGGGACGTGTCCGAGCCGCGCGGCATCAGCGTCAGCCCGGACGGCGCACTCTGGGCGGCCGATCTGGCTCATGCGGCCCTGGGCCACGCACCGCGCAGCTCTATTCGATGACCGTGGCGGTTGGTGAACGTCCATCGGCCGGGCTGATCCGGGTTCGCGCCTGCTTCCCAGGCCATCGTGATCCCGGTGGTGTCCACCAGCGTGTGGTGATGCCAGCACAACAGCGCCGAGTTCGCGACGGAGGTCTCCCCGCCGTCGGCCCAGTGCCGTAGCGCGTGGTGCACCTCGCACCGGCTCGGGGGCTGATCGCACCCGGGGTAGACACAATGCTGGTCCCGCGCGATCACCGCCTTGCGCATCTGGCCCGTCACCGTGCGTTGTGCACGACCGACGTCGATAGCGGTCCCGTCCGCGCCGAACACGACCCGCGTGATCTCCGCGTCACACGTCAGCCGGCGCAGGAGGTCGCGCGGGACGACGCTGCCCGTCGCCGACGCACCCATGAACGTCGCGGGCTGGGCCGTCAAGGACGTCAGGTCTCCGGGACGGAGCCCGCCGGTGCCCGTGCGTGCGGCGGCTCGGTCCGTGTGCCGGATCAGCTCTGTCAGCGAGACCGTGACGTGGACGTGCGGCCGCACCGCGGCACCCGTGCCGACGCGCCCGTTGTCCAGCACGTCCCGGGCGACGTCGGCAAGTGCCTGCGCGCGACGTTGCGTCGGCGTGCGGTCGTCGCCCGGTGTCGGAGCGCCCATCATCGAGCCGAGCACCGTCGCGAGCAGCTGCCCGTGCTCGTCCGTCAGGAACCCGTTGACGTGCCAGCCACCGAAGGTCGGGGAGACCTCCAGGTGCTCCCGCTCGGTCGCTTGCCGGTACCCACGGTCGTCCGCGTCCGGATCGACGACCTGCCCGAACCGCTTCAGCACCCGACGGAACCGCGACGGGTCACACGCGCCCGCCAGGCCGGTCAGATATTCCTCGCCGGTGATCGGCGGGGGAGCGGGGACGCCGTCCTCGGTCGATCCGTCCTCGCCCGATCCGTCAACGCCCGGCCCGGCGGAGTCCGACCCCACCGAATCCTGGTCCGCCGGTTCGGTGGTCGCTTCGTCGCCGGTGGGCGCATCGGGAACGTCACCGGCCGGCACGCTCGGCACCACGACTGGCTCCACGGTGGGCGGCAGATCATCCGGCTCGATCGGCGCGGCGAGCGCGGCCCTGCGGGCGTCGCTGGTCGGAGCCACGTCCACCAGTGCGCGGACGTGGTCGGCGCCGATGCCGCCCGCGAGCGCCGTTGTGCGGGTGGAGGGTAGGTGGTCGCGGAGCGCTCGGCCGGTCCGGGTCTCACGCTTCGCGGTGGTCGTGCTGACGTTCTCCGTCCGTGCCAGCCAGGCCGAGAAGTTTCGTGCGCCGGTTGTCTGCCACGGAAGCTCCGCCTCGATGACGGGTAGCCAGGTGAGCCGGAGGGTGTCGAGCCGCGTACCGAGTGCGCGGAGGCGGGGTGCGGCGGACGCGAGACGGGAGACCGCGACTCCGCCTGTCGTCGCGTGCCCGCCGACACCGGCCACCGCGTCGGGACCGGCTGACTCGACGAGCTCGTCGGCCAGGGACTCCAGGTCGGTCAGTGTCTCTTCGAAGGCGCGGGCCTCGGGCTCCTGACCGGACGGAGGCGGGGACGTGAATGCCATGGTGCTCCGCCTCCTTCCTGAGTCTCTTGCGGTTCCCGGTGCGGGTACCTCACCCTTCAACCCTATCGAACGTGTGTACGCATGGCGCGCGCTGTTTGAAATCCGTGGATAACTTTTTCAGCTGCGTTGAGATGGCGTGAGCCGTCAGGAGACCGGGTGCTGCTCCACGTAGTGCGGGTTGTACATGACCCCGAGGATGTTCCCGAACGGGTCCACCACGGACGCGGTGACGAAGCCGATGTCGCCGCGCGAGGTGATCGGCTGGAACTCGGTGGCGCCCAGCTCAAGCAGGTGCGCCATCGTGCCCTCCAGGTCGTCGACGTGCCAGTACATGAGTGCGCCGCCCGGCGCGGAGGGCAGGCCGGGCGGCGCGAAGGCCCGGCTGACGAGGCCGAGCTCTGCCTCGCTGTCGCCGATCCGGAACTCGGCGTAGGCGAGCGCCCCGTCCGGGCCGGGGCGCTGGAAGTACGGCTCCACCCCGAGCAGCTCGGTGTACCAGGCCGCGGCCGCGGTGACGTCGTCGGCCCAGTAGTTGATGGTGGCAAATCCGCGAAGGTTCATCAGGCCATCACAGCACCACCCACTGACACTCGTGCCCGCCGCTGGGCAGGGGCGCGGACGTCACTACCTACCGATCAGCTGCCCGCCCTCTCGGCAGGAACAGGCGACGAGATCGCCGCGGACGTCGCCGCCTCCAGCGCCTCCCGCAGCCCGGCCGCCATCCCCTCTGCCTGAGCCCGCGCTGCGATCGCCGCCACACGGGCCTGCTCCGCCTCCGCCGCCTGTTCTTGTGCCGACGCCAGAGCGTCACGCGACGCGGACAGATCGCCCTCCAGCCGGGCGACCGACGCCTCTGCCAGGGCGCGGGCCGTCTCGGCCGTCGCCTGGTCCCGGTGTGCCTGAGCGGCTTCGGTCCGCGCGATCTCGAGTGCCCCACGTACATCGGCCAGCGATTCCCGCAGCCCGACGGCGGCGCCCTCCGCCTGCGCACGGGCCGCCTCGGCGTCGGACCGTGCGCGCTCGGCCGCGGTCGTGGCGGCTCGCTCCTGTGTGAGCTCGTCCCGTGCGGTGTCGAGCGCCTCTCGCAGTGCGGCCAGGTCGCCCTCCAGGCGGGCCGACGTCGCCACGGCGTCCGCCCGCTCCTTCTCCACCGCTGCGCGATCCTCCTCGGCGGACCGTGCCTGCTCGCGCGCCGACTCCAGGACCGCACGGAACTGCGCGAGCTCCGCGTCCGCCTCGTCCACGCGCGCGGCCAGGGCGTCCGCCTCGCCGACGACGGCGGTCAGCGCCTCGTCCTGTGCGGCGGCCGCGGCCTCGTGCTCGGACCGGGCCACCTCGACCGCGGCGCCCCACAGCGCGTCGACGCCACGGTCCACCAGCGCGGCAACCGCCGCCGGCAGCTCGGGGAGGGTCTGCCGCGCTTCGCTCTCCGCGGCCTTGCTGTCTCGCCACTCCCGCAGGTACTTCGTCGCCGCGGCGTTGGAGCAGCCCGCGCGCTCTCGCACGTTCGTCACCGTGACGGCAGCACCCTCCGCCGTCAGCGCCTCGGCAGCCTGGAAGACGCGTTCTTTGTCCCGCACGTTGTTCCCCGATCCGTCAGTCATTCCGGCCCACAGTTTCGCACTCGTAGTAGTACGAGTAGTGGCGCAATACTACTACTACTTCTCGACCCACAAAGTACGCACCCGCTTTCCTGAAGCGGGTGCGTACTGGACCCGAGAACGGCTAAATATCAACGATCAGCGCCCGTTCTGAGAGCTCAAGAAGCGGCGTCAAGAGCACATAGTGAGCACCGGATGCCGTGACTCCGCGCTGTGGAACGAGCGCTCCGTCGCCACCGGCGCACCGAGCTCCGCAGGATCTGCCGAGGCCGCGTTGGACGGCGAGCGCTCAGCGCTCTTCCGCGTCCCTGACGAACACGATGCCGTCGGCGGCCGCGAGCTGCGCCGGGTCGAGCGGGGCGTACCCGAACCAGGGGGACACGCGGGCGTCCGGCAGGTGCTCTCCGAGCGAGGCCGCCAGCCGGCCGGCGTCGACCAGGTAGTGATCCCCGGGCAGTGCGTACAGCAGGCCTTCCACGCTGCCCGACGGCGGAGCGTCCACACCCTGGTGCCGGATGGTGCCGACGGCCGTGGCCAGGAAGGCGTATCCCGCACCGAGCTCCGCGTCGACGAGCGCCCCGGCGCCCCACCACTCCAGCCTCGGGTGGTCCCACATGCGCATGGTGCTCTGGTTTCGCTGCAGGTGGCTGTTGTGGGCGCTCACCAGCACCGGTCCACGTTCGGCCAGTGCGAGCAGGTTGGCGGCGATCATCGCGTCCCGCACACCGAGCAGCCAGGTCATGCGGCCCGGGGAGGTGTCCGCCATCCAGAAGTGGTAGCGCAGCAGGCCCGTCGCGGTACGCCCGTACAGGCGGGCCCGTTCCCACTCGTCCGGTGTGGACGCGGCGATCAGCCCGGGTGCGTGCGCCACGAGCAGCGCCACGAGGTCGTCAGCGATGAGCCGCAGCTCCCGCGCCTGGGCCGACTGCCCCACGGAACGGGACGGGTCGATCATGGCGGCGGGTTCGGTCCACCGGTCGTCCGGGCCGATCAGGCTGTCGAGGGCGTCGCCGGAGCAGGGGAGCAGGCCCGTGCCCAGCCGCTCCGCCAGGAATCCGTGCAGCGTGGTCAGGGTCTGTCGTGGGCTCGCGGCGCCCGTGATCTCCAGCGGGCCGTCGACGCCCGCGAACCGGACCTGGTCGGACGCCGGCCGGCCCGCGTTGAAGGACCGCATCCAGCGCACCAGCTCGCGGTTGCCGGGGAACGCACCCCACTCGTGACTGAAGCCGTGTGTCATCACGTCGTCGAGCTCGTCCTCAGCAGAGGCGTCGTCGAGACCGGTGACGTAGTCGTCCACGAGCAGGCCCATCAGGCAGTCGCTCTCCAGGGCGATGGTCCGATAACCCTCCTGCTCGACGAGCTGCCGGAAGAGCTCGTTGCGCACGGCGTGCAGGGCGCCCTCGCCGTGGGTGGGTTCACCCAGCGCGAGGATGCGCGGGCGGGCCGGGAGCAGCCCCATGACGGCTGCGGAGTCGACGGGACGGATGGTCTCTTTGAGGTCGGTCGCCATTCCTTCAAAGGTATCGTTGACGCCTCGGTTGAGACTTGCCCTCGAATCTGGAGTGCGGATGGGCCCAAAGCTTCAAAGCGATGTTCGGCTCAGGCCGATCGACCTGGCACGTGAGCACGGCCTGTCCACCCAGGCGATCAGGAACTACGAGGATGCGGGCATACTCCCGGCCGCCGTCCGCACGCCGAGCGGATACCGCACCTACACCCCGCTGCACGCGCGTGCGCTGCGCGCCTTCCTCGCCCTGGTTCCGGGCCACGGCCACCGGACTGCGGCGACGATCATGCGAGCGGTGAACGACGGCGACACCGCCTACGCGCTCCGTCTCGTCGACGAGAGCCACGTCCAGCTCCTGGACGACCGCCGGACGCTCCGGGCAGTCGAGAGCGCCTTGCGCGACCTCGATCCCGCCGGCACGAAGACGGGCACAGAGACGGGCGCGGAGACCGGCACCACGCCCGCACCCCGCACCGGGCCGCGCGAGACGTTCATCGGCCCGCTCGCCGCACAGCTCCGGATCCGGCCCGCGACGCTGCGCACCTGGGAGCGCGCAGGCCTGGTGCGCCCGCGCCGCGACCCGCAGACCGGCTACCGCGTCTACGACGAGGCAGCCGTGCGAGATGCCAGGCTGACCCACCAGCTCCGCCGCGGCGGCTACCTCCTGGAGCAGATCGCCCCGCTGATCGCCCAGGTGCGCTCCGCCGGCGGGCTCGAGCCCCTCGAAGCCACGCTGCACGGCTGGAACGCCCGGCTGACCGCGCGCGGTCGGGCGATGCTGACCGGCGCCGCCGCGCTGGAGGCGTACCTCCAGCGCACCTGACGAGACCGAGGTAGGTCGTCAACGCCGAACCGGAGCAGGGTTCGGCCGCATCCGGACCGGCCACCACGTGCGCTCGCTGTGGTGCTCACGACCCCGGTGCGTCCGGCGACGACACCCGCAGCCGCGCCGCCTGCTTCATGAGGTGGGTCCGCTCGAACAGGCTGGTCGCCCGGTCGGCGGCGATCGTGTAGTGCCGGATCGCCTGGGCGGCGTCGTCCGCGCGCTCGTACAGGTGGGCCGCCACCGCGTCCCAGCGTGCGAGCTTCGGGTCGCCGTCGGCCAGGACGGCCAGTCCCGCACGCGGGCCGTCGACCTGACCGACGGCGACCGCCCGGTTCAGGGCGACGACCGGGCTGTCCGCGAGCCGGGTCAGCTCGTCGTACCACTCGAGGATCTGCGGCCAGTCGGTCTCCTCGGCGGTGGGCGCGTCGTCGTGCAGCGCCGCGATCGCGGCCTGCGCCTGGTAGGGCCCGAGCCGGTCGCCGGCCAGGGCCCCCTGCAGGACGGTGACGCCCTCGGTGATCATCGCCGTGTCCCACGACGACCGGTCCTGCTGGTCCAGGGGGACGAGCTCACCCGAGGTGTTGTACCGGGCGGCCCGCCTGGCGTGGTGCAGGAGCATCAGGGCGAGAAGGCCGGAGATCTCAGGGTCCGCGCTGTCGACGGCGTCCCGGGAGACGGTCGTGGCGAGCTGGCGGGTCAGCCGGATCGCCTCGTCGGCGAGCGAGATCTCGCCCGTGAAGCCCTCGTTGAACATCAGGTACAGCACGTGCAGCACTGCCCGGACGTCACCCGGGGTGTCGAACCGTTCGCCGGTGATCGTGCGCTTGGCCCGGGAGATTCGCTGCGCCATGGTCGCCTCGGGCACGAGGAAGGCTCGGGCGATCTGCGCGGTGGTGAGTCCGCCGACGGCGCGCAGCGTCAGCGCGATGGCCGACGCCGGGCTGAGCGCCGGATGGCAGCACCGGCTCAGCAGGAGCAGCGTGTCGTCCGACTGCTCGGTGGGGCCGGGTGCGGGCTCGTCGTGCACGCGTTCCTCCCGTCGCCGTCGGGCCGCCTCGGCGCGCTGGGCGTCGATCAGCTTGCGGCCGGCGACGCGCAGGAGCCAGGCCTTCGGCTCGTCCGGGAGGCTGTCGGGCCAGTGGCGCACCGCCTCGATCAGGGCCTCCTGCACGGCGTCCTCGGCCGTCGCGAAATCCGCTCCGCGACGGACGAGGACGCCCAGGACCTGCGGCGCCAGCGTCCGCATCAGCTCGTTCACCCGGTCCTCGTGCATTCTGCGGTCCTGACCTATTCCGCAGTCGCCTGCAGCTCGGCGAAGAACGGCCGCACCTCGAGCCACTCGTGGATCGGGCGACCACCCTGGCCGGGCGCGGCGGAGAGCTCGGCGGCGGCCTCGTAGGCCCGCTCCTGGGACTCGACGTCGATGATCATGAAGCCCGCGATCAGGTCCTTGGTCTCCGCGAACGGCCCGTCGGTCACCGGGGGCCGGCCCTCGCCGTCGTACCGGACGAACGTGCCCTCCGGCAGGAGCGCGCCCTCGCTGACGAACTCACCGCGCTCCGTCAGCTTCTCGGCGAACCGGCTCATGTAGTCGATGTGCGCGGTGATCTCCTCGGGCGTCCACTGGTCCATCATGACCTCGGTGCCGGGGACGGGTGCGGGGCCGCTGTGCCGGTAGTGCTTGAGCAGCAGGTACTTCGCCATGGTGTTCTCCCTGGTCGAGGGCCCGTCGCCGGGCCCGTCGGTCGTGGACGCGGTGCGCGCCCTCGCCCCTGGGACGGAGCCGGTCGCACGTTCTCGACATCAGCATCCCGGATTCGCGAGAACTTGTGCGGCAAGCACTCTTCGGGGCGGGGCGGGGCGGGGCGGGTCAGCCCGCCGCCCAGGCCCGCGCGGAGCCGATCGCGGTGACGTTGGCGGGTGCGTCCGGGGACGCGGATGCGCCAGCGGGCTCGAACGACGTCGCCTGGAACGCCGCGCTCATCGTGTCGCCCAGCGCGTCGAGGTCGTCCTCGAACAGGCCCGCGTAGGTGGACAGGGTCAGGACCGGCGACTCGTGCCCGAGCATGCGCTGCACCGCCTTGACCGTCGCCCCGCCCGAGATGGCGAGGGAGGCGGCGGTGTGGCGCAGGTCGTGCAGGGTGAGCGTGTCGAAGTCCTCGGCGCCCGGCCCCAGCGTCGTACCCGACAGCGCGGTGAGCAGCCTGGTGCGGCTCACCTTCTCGCCGCGGGTCCCGTCCCGGCGCGTCCGGTCGGCGTCGGCCACCAGGGACCAGGTCGCCGGGTCGCAGACGCCGGTGGGGTCGAGCCCCGCGTCGGACTGGAGCCGGCGGACCGCGGCGACCACACCGTCGTCGTACAGGCCGGAGGCACGCAGGCCCAGGGCCTCGCGCAGCGTGCGGACCGCACGGCCGGCCGCGAGGACGGCGGGCCGGAACGCCGACCGGTCGAAGCTCTCCCGGCGCAGGGGACCTCCCCGGGTCCCGGTGAACAGCAGGTCGGCGGGCGTCCGGCCCGCGGCCTGCGCCGCGACGTCGGCGACGAGGATCGCTGGCAGCGGGACCTCGCGGCGGGCATGGGTCTTGGTGTCGCCGAGCAGCAGGGTGCCGTCGTCGAGGCGGGTGTACGCCTTGCTGACGCGTACGCGACGGCGCAACGGGTCGACGTCGGCCACCGTGAGCGCGCTGACCTCGCCCCAGCGCAGACCGGTCAGCGCCGTCAGCAGCACGAGGGTGCGGGCCTGCGGCGTCCTGGCGGCGTCCGCCACGCGGCGCAGCTGCTCGTGCGAGAGGTAGCGGTGCGGCTTGGTCTTCGGCGCGCGCGGCAGAGCTGGCACCTTGCCCGACGGCGTCCGCGCCGGGTTGTTGCGCAGGCGCCGCGCGTCGACGGCGGCGTCGAGCAGCGCAACCAGCAGGCGGGCCGCGTCCCGGCGCCGGGCCGGCGAGGCGGTCTCACCGGTGGTGGGCGACGTCATCGTCGCGGCCCAGCGGGCGACGTCCTCGTGCGTGACCTGCCGCAGCGGCCGGTCACCGAACACGGGAGCGACCAGGGACCGGAAGCGCTCGCGCTCGGCCTCGATGGTCCGCGGCGCACGGTCCACCCGGGACTCCTGCCAGATCGCGAACCACTCGGCGACCGTGACCCGGCCGGCGGCGGGGTCCACCCACTCGGCGTGCTTGCCCGCCTCCTCCTGCCGCCTCGCCTCCGCGAGCGCCTCGCGCTTGGCGGTGAAGCGGCGGGTGCTGCGCAGGCGCCCGTCGACGCGGTAGCGGCCGACGTGGCCGGTGCGACCCTCGGAGTCGGTGCGCTGCTCGGTGTAGGCCACACGGCGAGGATATCGGGCATGACGGCGCAGGTCAGGGAACGACGCGGGCCTGGCCGGTCAGGGCGTTCCATCCGATGCGTCCGCCGAAGGCGAGCAGCACCGTGCCGGTGATCCGGTCCGTGACCCGGGCGATGACACGCCCGGAGAGCCAGCGCCGGGCCAGGCCGGCAGCGCTGATGAGAAGGGCCAGCCAGGCGAACCCGAGGACGTCGTGCTCCACGGCCAGCAGCAGACCCATGAGCAGGTGCGGTACGTCGTCGGGCAGGAACTGGGGGATGGTGGCGAGGTAGAAGACGCCGACCTTCGGGTTCAGGAGGTTGGTCGTCGCACCGAGGGCGAACGAGCGCCAGGCCGAGCGCTCCCTGGCGAGGTCGGCCTCGACCGGGGCACCACGGGTCAGAGCGGCGTCGGGCAGCGTGTCGTAGCGGCCAGGACGGAAGCTGGACCACAGCATCTGCCCGCCGAGCCACAGGAGGTAGGCGGCGCCCGCCAGGGTGAGGGCGCGGTACGCGGTCGCGGAGGCGGCGAGCACCGCCGTCGCACCCACCGCGGCGGCCACTCCCCAGACCAGGACGCCCGCGTTGATGCCGAGCGCCGTCGCATAGGCATGCTTGCGGCCGCTCACGACGGCCGTGCGCAGCACGAGCGCGCTGTCCAGACCGGGCATGATCGTCAGCGGGATCGCGACCAGCGCGAACAGGAGCATCGCCTCGAGCACCGTCACGGGCCGGAGGCTACCCGCGTCCGCCCGAACCGGGAAGGCTCTGGCAGCCGGTAGTTTGGGACCATGCGCGTTCTCGTCTCCGGTGGAGCCGGCTACATCGGCTCACACACCGTCCTCGCCCTGGTAGCCGCCGGTCATGACGTCGTGGTCGTCGACGACTTCTCCAACTCCAAGCCCACCGTGCAGGGCCGCCTGGAGGCGCTCGCGGGCCGTGCGATCCCGGTCCACGCGTTCAACCTGACCGACGTCGACAAGACGGAGGCGCTCTTCGCGCACGAGCGGATCGACGCCGTCGTCCACTTCGCCGGGTACAAGGCGGTGGGGGAGTCGGTGACGAAGCCGCTGGAGTACTACCGCAACAACCTGGACTCCACGTTCGCCCTGGCGTCGGCGATGACGAAGTACGGCGTGCGGAAGCTGGTGTTCTCGTCGTCGGCCACGGTGTACGGCGAGAAGGCGCCGGTGCCGTACCGGGAGGACTACGAGCACCTGTCGTCCTCGTCCCCGTACGGGCAGACCAAGGTGATGATCGAGCGGGTCCTGACGGACATCGCGCAGATCTCCGAGGGCTGGAAGGTCGCGCTCCTGCGGTACTTCAACCCGGTCGGCGCGCACGAGAGCGGCGACATCGGCGAGGACCCGCAGGGCATCCCGAACAACCTGATGCCGTTCATCGCGCAGGTCGCCGTGGGGCGCCGGGACAAGCTGACGGTCTTCGGGAACGACTACCCGACGGCGGACGGCACCGCCGAGCGCGACTACCTGCACGTCACCGACCTCGCGGCCGGGCACGTGGCGGCCCTGGAGCACCTGGACGACATGAAGGAGCCGGCGCGCGCGTTCAACCTCGGGACCGGTACGGGGACGTCGGTCCTGGAGCTGCTCAAGGCGTTCGAGCGGGCCGTCGGCCGTGAGCTGCCCTACGAGATCGGCCCGCGCCGGGCCGGTGACCTGCCCGCGTTCTGGGCCGACCCGACCCGCGCCAACACCGAGCTCGGCTGGCGCGCGACCAGGACGATCGACGACATGTGCGCGGACACCTGGCGCTGGCAGTCCAAGAACCCGAAGGGGTTCCCGGACGCCTGAGCGGGCGGGCCCTGCGTCCGACGACCGGGTCAGACGACCGGGTTGCCGATGGGCGGGGTCTCCAGCCGGTCGAACTCGAGCTGGGGTACCTCGCCGTCGAGGCCCTGCTCCCGGCCCAGCCGGGGAGCCGGGTGCGGGTTCGGCAGCGAGCCCGATCGCAGGATCGGCCGCTCGCGCGCTACCCGGTCGAGCATCGACTGGTCGAGCGTGGGCCGTTCGTTCACCGGCTGCTCGTTCGCCGGCCCGTCGTGCGACGACGTCGGGCGCGCGGTCCGGTCCACCGGCTCGGCGTGCGCCTCCTCGAAGGCCCGCACTATCGACCAGGGCAGCCGGATGTAGCCCTCGACGTCGAACCCGTTGGCGATGGCCCAGGCCCGCATCTGGGCCGGGGTGGCCACGCTGCGGCCGTCGGTGGGCTTCTTGGCTCCGGTGTCGTCGTCCAGCTTGGGGAACTCGACGGGGGTGGCCTCGACGATCGGCTCGATCACCGCGTCCCGTGGGCAGCCGATCGTGTCCGCGACCCGCCACAGCTCCTGTCGTGCCTCCAGGTGGTACCGGTCGGCGGCGATCGCCTGGCGCACCAGTGCGTCGAAGAACTTTCTGCGGATGTCGGCGGAGGCCTCGGGCGTGAGCCGGTAGAGCGGCTCCGCGTCGGCGAGCCCGGCGGACGTCTCCGGCGTGAGGCGCCCGTCCTGGAGCAGCTCCGCGACGAGCGCCAGGTAACCGTGGGTGTGCACGTCGGCGACGGCGGAGATCGCGTCGGCCAGCGGCTGTCCCGCCAGGGTGGTGAGGATGCCGGGGCCCCGGCGGCCCGGCCACGGACGGGGCGGCTCGGCCGCCCGGCTGGGACCAGCCGGCCAGGGGTACACCCAGGCTCGCAGCGTGACCTGCAGCAGCTCCGGCAGGTCGGACTTCCCGTTCCCGCTCTGCAGGAACCGGCTCAGCAGCCCCGCGGTGGCGCGGGCCTCGTTCACGGGACTCGTGTTGGGCGGGACGCCGCCACCGTCGAACGGGACCCCTGCGGCGGTGCAGCAGTCGGAGAGCCGCCGGTGCACCAGGCCCGGCAGGTAGTGATAGCTGGCGTCGACGGTCGTCAGCTGCGCGAAGGCGGGCAGCTGCCATCCCAGGTGCGACAGCTCGGCCCGCAGAACCTCGATGCCGAGCCGGCCGTTGTGGGTGATGATCGCCATCTGCGAGAGGCGTTCGCGCAGGGTGGCGGCGACGTCGGCGAGCGCGATCCACGCGCCGTCCGGATGCAGGACCGCCGACCACTCGTCGACGACCGCGCCCCGTTCGTCGACCCGCACGACGGCGATCTCCCGCAAGCGCGCCCGAGCCACCCGGATACCGGTGATCCGTGTCGACACCGCTGCGTAGGCGGGCTTGCCTACGCGTTCGTCCCTCGCCATGCGAGTCCTTTCTCGACAGCCGTACCGCCCGTGGCGCTACGACGCGCCACAGGGTGCCATCAGCGCGGGAGTCCTGAAAGTGGAGATCGTACGAATATGTCGGATTCTGTGAAAATCACTACCAAAGATAGCGGACCACCCCCTGATTATTAACACTTGTAGTGGGTGTTTGGCCACCGTCCGGGGTGGGTCAAAAGGGGAGGTCATGGTGTTGTCGAAGCTCTCGATCATGGACTGGCGCGCGATCGCCGCGCTCGGTTTCGCTCTTCCGTACGTCGCTCTGACCCTCTTCGGGGGCCGGTTCGGGTGGTCCGCGCCGACCGGTTCCGACGCTCTGACCAGCCCAATCACCATTGTGACACTCGGTTGCCTCCTCGCGGGGGCCGCCCTGGCGCTGGCTCCCGTCCTGCAGGACGGGAACTATCCGGTCCTCAACATCCTTGTTGGCGGAGCCATGCTGCTCGGATTCGGCTGGGCCGTCCTCGTACTGGCTCAGGCGAAGTATGGCTGTGACCCGGTGAATCTGCTTCCCGGATGCGGGTGATCTTTTGAAAATGCCTGCCAGTACCTCTGTCATGCAGTTTTCTCGTGCCGGTTCCGGTGTCTTCGGGACACAATGCGAACGTGTTCCAGCGCCCCGCTAACCACCGGCTCGCCAGCCGCGAGCTCGTCGCGCTCGGCACGGCGAGCCAGGTGCCCACCAGGACCCGCAACCACAACGGCTACGCGCTGTTCTGGGACGACGAGGTGATCCTGTTCGATCCCGGCGAGGGCACCCAGCGCCAGATGCTGCACGCGGGCATCTCCGCGACCGCCCTGACCCGGATAGCGATCACCCACCTGCACGGCGACCACAGCCTCGGCCTGGCCGGCGTCGTGCAGCGCATCAGCCTCGACGGCGTGCCGCACACCGTGCCCGTCACGTTCCCGGCGTCCGGCAGGCGCTGGATCGAGGCGCTGTGCGACTCCACCGCGTACTACCACCAGGAGCACCTCGCGCAGCAGGGCCTGGCCCACGACGGCGTCGTGCCGCGCGTGCCGGGAGAGGTGCACGGCCCCACGGTCCTGCGGGCGGCCCGCCTCGACCACTCCCTGGAGGCCTACGGGTACCGGCTCGACGAGGTGGACGGCCGCCGGATGGACCCCGACCGGCTCGCCGCCGCGGGGATCAGCGGGCCCGACGTCGGGCGGCTGGCCCAGGAAGGTGCGCTGGACACCCCGCGGGGGACCGTCCGGGTCGAGGACGTCAGCGACCCGCGACCGGGGCAGTCGTTCGCGTTCGTGATGGACACCCGGCTCTGCGACGCGGTGTGGAGCCTCGCCGACGGCGTCGACCTCCTCGTCATCGAGTCGACGTTCCTGGACCGCGACCGGGACCTCGCACGCGACCACGGGCACCTGACGGCCCTGCAGGCGGCGACCGTCGCGGCGCAGTGCGGTGTGCGCAGCCTGGTGCTCACCCACTTCTCGCAGCGGTACACCGACCCGGAGGAGTTCGAGAAGGAGGCACGTACGGTGTTCGACGGCGAGCTCACCGTCGCGGCCGACCTGGACCGCGTCCCGGTGCCCCGGAGGCGGTGACGACGACCGGCGCGCCGTCCCCTTGACCTTCACCCTGGGGGAAGCGTCAACCTCCTGGACACCGGCGACCCTCGCCGGGGACGAGGATGGTGAGAGTGGAGCAGCTGAGCATCGGCGAGTTCGCCCGGATGTCCGGCCTGACGCCGAAAGCGTTGCGGCTGTACGACGACCTCGGCCTGCTCGCCCCCACCAGGGTGGACCCGTTCAACGGGTACCGCTGGTACACGCCCGAGCAGCTCGACCAGGCCCGCCTGGTCGCGAGGCTGCGCCTGATCGGGATGCCGCTCGCGCGGATCAGGGCGGTCGCCGCCCTGCCGCCCGGCGCTGCTGCCGCGGAGATCACCGCCTTCTGGAGACAGGCCGAGGCCGACACCGCCTCCCGGCGCTCCGTCGTCGCCTCCCTCGTCGATGACCTGCGCACGAAGGAGACCACCATGGCCACCACAGGACCGACACTCACCGCCCGCAGCGCCGCACGGCTCGGGCAGGGGACCCGCCCGGCCCAGCAGGACGCGCTCCACGCCGGGCAGTCCCTGTTCGTCGTCGCCGACGGCTTCGGACCCCACCAGAGCGCCGTCCCGGCCGGGCTGGCCGTCAGCGCGTTCACCGCCCTGGACACGCCCTGGGCCGAGTCCGACGGAGACCCGTCCGCGGCCCTCCTCGCCGCTGCCGCCGAAGCCGAGCGCACCCTCACCGCCGAGGCCTCGGCGCTGACCGACCCGGACCACTTCGGCACCACCCTCACCGCCGCGCTGCTCGTGGGCTCGACCCTCCTCAGCGCCCACGTCGGCGACTCCCGCCTGTGGCTCGTACGCGACGGCCGGGCAGAGCAGCTCACCCGGGACCACACGGTGGTCGCCGCACTGATCGAGGAGGGCCGGCTCACCGAGGACGAGGCCCGCTCGCACGAGGACCGCAGCCTCCTCAACCGCGCGATCGTCCCGGCCGGGACCAGGGGTCACGCCGGCACCAGCAGCGGCCCCGACCTCGCCACGACCGCAGTCCGCCCGGGCGACCGCCTGGTCCTCACCGGCGACGGGGTCCACGCCGTCCTCGAACCCGACCACCTCGCGACCCTCATGGTGGCGCACGGCGACCCGGACGACGTCGGGCAGGCGATCGCCGACGCCGTCGAGCAAGCCGGTGCGCCCGACAACTACGCGCTCGTCGTGGTCGACCTGGCCGCCTGACGGCTACCTCGGTGTCCAGGGGCAGTTCTCCCCGTTGACCAGCCCCTGGACCCGAACCACGATGCCGCCCATGAGCAATCCGGTGAACCCCATGGCCTGGGACGGCGCCGTCAACCTCCACGACCTGGGCGGCCTTCCGCTCGACGACGGCGGCACCACCGCTCCCGGACGCGTCTGGCGCTCCGGCGCACCCGAACCGATCACCCCCACGGGCTGGGCCGAAGCGCTCGAAGCGGGCCTGACCACCGTCGTCGACCTGCGCAACCCCGCCGAGATCAAGCAGGCCCGCGACCGCATGCCCGACGCCGCACGGCCGGGCGGGCTCCTCACCCGCAACACCCCCACCGAGGACCCCGGCGACCCCCACTTCCTGGAGACCTGCGGGCCATGGCTCGACCACCCGCGCTCCTACGCGCCCAACATCGCGATGTACCCGCACCTGATCGGCACCGCCTTCCGGGCGCTCGCGGACGCGGCGGGTCCGGCGCTGGTGCACTGCGCGGCCGGCCGCGACCGGACCGGGATGATCTCCGCGATGCTGCTGTCCCTGACGGGCGTGGAGCACGAGGCGATCGCCGAGGACTACGTGCAGGCGTTCCGCGGCACCACCCATTGCGGTGGCGGCGTCGCCTACGACGAGGAGCAGGGCGCCTGGGTCCAGAACCCGGGGAGGACCTGGACCGCGCAGCAGCTGGACGTGCGTGTCCGCGAGCGCCGTGCGGCGCTGCTGAGCTGGTTGGCGGAGCTGGATCCGGTGGCCTACCTGCGGTACGCGGGGCTGGACGAGGGGCGGATCGCCGCCTTGCGGGGGCGTCTGCGGACCGGGGAGCCGTGGTCCGGGTCCGGGTCGTCCGGGGCGGGCGCTACCGGGGCTCGCTCAGGTCGGGCTCGCTCAGGTCGAGGGTCATGAACACGCTGTGCGGGTCGAGGGTGTAGCTGCCGAACGGGCCGCACTCGGTGAATCCGTGCCGGGCGTACAGCCTGCGTGCGGGGGCGAAGTAGTCCTGCGTCCCGGTCTCCAGGCTGACGCGGGTGTACCGGCGTCGGCGCGCCTCGGCCAGTATCTCGTCGAGCAGTGCTGAGGCGACGCCGCGGCCTCGGGCGTGCGCGGCGGTGCGCATGGACTTGATCTCGCCGTGCGGGCCGGTATCGCTGGGGCCGGTATCGCCGAGTCCGGGGACGTCGAGCCGGCTGAGGGCGCCGCAGCCGAGCAGGGTGGCGTCGTCGTCGTCGTCGCGTGCGGTCCAGAAGGTGATCGTCGGGGCGAGCAGCGCCGAGCGGTCGAGGGCGTGCACGCTCTCGGCGGGGGAGGTGGCGAACATGTCGGTGAGGTGCTCGTCGAGGAGCCGTCTGACGTCGTCGCGGGCGGGGGAGTCGATGGCGATCTGCACGGCGCCATCTTCCGTCGGGAGCGGGCCGGATCGTCCGCATGGCGGGCCCGTGTGGCGCACGTCACCCTGTGGCGGTAGGAATCTCCTCGTGCGCAGTGTCGCGCCCGGTAGCACCGGATCACCGAGGAGAACCACGATGTCGTTGCCCAGCCCGAGCTACACGATCACCCTGCGCGTGGAGGTGGCAGCGTCGCAGCGTGCCACGAGCTCGGTGGTAGCGGCGGTAGCCGACGCCGGGGGCGCGGTCATGGGCGTGGACATCGCGCACTCGACGTCGCACGGGCTGGTCGTGGACGTCACGTGCGACACGATCGACGCGGAGCACGGCGAGCGGGTCGTGGCGGCCGTGAACGCCATCGACGGGGCGGAGGTGCTCAAGTCGAGCGACTCGACGTTCCTGATGCACCTGGGCGGCAAGATCGAGGTCACGAACAAGGTGCCGCTCAAGACGCGCCGGGACCTGTCGCGGGCGTACACGCCGGGTGTGGCGCGGGTGTGCCTGGCCATCGCGGAGAACCCTGAGGACGCCCGTCGGCTGACGATCAAGCGCAACACGGTTGCCGTGGTCACCGACGGCACGGCCGTGCTGGGCCTGGGCGACATCGGCCCGGCTGCCGCCCTGCCGGTCATAGAGGGCAAGGCGGCCCTGTTCAAGGAGTTCGGCGGGGTGGACGCGTGGCCGGTGTGCCTGGACACGACCGACACCGACGAGATCGTGCGGATCGTCAAGGCGATGGCGCCCGTCTACGGGGGCGTGAACCTGGAGGACATCGCGGCGCCGCGCTGCTTCGAGATCGAGGCGCGGCTGCGCGAGGAGCTCGACATCCCCGTCTTCCACGACGACCAGCACGGGACGGCGATCGTGGTGCTCGCGGCCATGATCAACGCGCTCAAGGTGGTCGACAAGAAGCTTCAGGACGTGCGGATCGTCGTGTCGGGCGTCGGGGCGGCGGGCAACGCCATCGTCCGGCTGCTCAAGGCGCAGGGCGCACGGCACATCGTCGCGTTCGGGCGGGACGGCGCCCTGCACCAGGGGGTCGTGACGCAGGACCCGCACCGGCGCTGGATCGTGGAGAACACGAACGTCGACGGGTTCGCCGGCACGCTCCAGGAGGGGCTGAAGGGCGCCGACGTGTTCATCGGCGTCTCGGCGGCCGGGATCCTGTCGGGCGCGGACATCGCGCAGATGGCCGAGCGCGCGGTGGTGTTCGCCCTGGCGAACCCGACACCGGAGGTCGACCCGCTGGAGGCGTCCGAGACGGCGGCGGTGGTGGCGACCGGGCGCAGCGACTACCCGAACCAGATCAACAACGTGCTCGCGTTCCCCGGACTGTTCCGTGGCCTGCTGGACACGGGCGCCAAGGACATCACGACGGAGATGCTCCGGGTGTCCGCGGTGGCGATCGCCGAGGTCGTCGGACCGGACGAGCTGAACAGCGCGTACATCGTCCCGGGTGTCTTCGACCACCAGGTGGCCGAGGCCGTGGCGGACGCGGTGCGCAAGCAGGCCTGAGCATGGCCTGAGCATGGCCTGAGCATGGCCTGAGCATGGAACGGCCCGGACGTCGCTGACGTCCGGGCCGTTCCATGCCTGCCGAGATCCTGTCTGCCAAGATCATGCCTGGCGAGCGGGCAGCTCAGCCGATGTTGCTGATGGTGGCGTTCACGAGGCCACTGACCATCGCGGCGGTGCCGAGAACGAGCACGAGCAGGGCGCCCGTGGAGGCGACGAGGGGGATCCACCAGCGGACGGGGTCCGGCTGGGTGCGACGGTCGTCGGTGCGGTACTGATAGTTGGTGTTCACACTGTTGCTCACACTGATAGAGACGTCCGGGGAGGCGTAAACGATGCCCGGGTATCGATAACGGTTCGGGAACGGTCCCGCAGTCACGGGATGGACCACCGCATCGAGACCACGGTTCGCGCCATCGCCATGCATTACGAGAGCGCGTAGCCGGTAAAGCGGAGTGGCGCGTACGCTCGCCGGATGGACACTCCAGCAGGCGCCCCGCGCGCGGTCATCTACATACGCCTCAGCGTGCACCGTGGCACCGCTGACCCGACCGTCTCGCCCGAGAGCCAAGAGGACGCATGTCGCGCCTACGCGCGATCGCAGGGCTGGGACGTCGTCGCAGTCGTGCGCGATCTCGACGTCTCTGCCAGCGTGAAGGGCAAGCGCCTCGATCGGCCCGGCCTGCGCGAAGTGCGGGAACATGTCACTCGGCACGGCGCTACCCGCGTGCTGTCGCTCAAGATCGACCGCCTCGCCCGCTCGACGAAGGACTTCCTCACGATCGCCGAGGACCTCGAAGCGCTCGGCGCGACGCTCGCCACGGTAAAGGAGGGTCTCGATCTCGCTACACCGATGGGCCGGTTCGTGGCCCAGGTGCTGGCATCGTTCGCCGAACTCGAGGCCGCCGTGATTGCCGACCGCGTCCGCGACGCCCGGGCGGTCCTCGACGCGAAGGGGCGCTTCGCTGGCGGGCGGGTGCCGTACGGCTACCAGATCGCCGAGGACCCGAACAGCGCGGGCGTGATCCTCACGCCGAAGCCCGACGAGGCCGCGTTCTGGACCAAGCTCGCCGAGTTCATCCGCGACGGCGGGAGCTTGCACGCCGCGACGGCGCAGGCGAACGCGTCGCTCTTCCGGCCCCGCGTCGGCAAGACGTTCAACACGTCAACGATCCGCTCGACGCTCACCGGCGACGCGATCGTCGGTATTCGGGACGGCCGCCAGGTCTACGAGCCTGCCCTCGACGCCGACCTGTGGCACGCCGTGCGCGAGATCTTCGCGTCGCGGCGGACGGGTCCGCGTGACGGCCGCCGACCGCGCTCCACAACGTGGCGTCTCTCGCTCGTCATGGAGTGCGCCGGGTGCTCGTCGCCCCTATGGGTGAAGCGCGACCAGGGCTACCTCTACGCGCGATGCTCCGTCAAGACCAACGGCGGGGACTGTCCGGCGCCAGCCAACATCAACTACGAGCGCCTCGAGGCGCACGTTCTCGCGGAGCTCGAGCCGTGGGCCACGCGTGTGCAGCTCCTCCGAGTCGAGACGCACGGCACCAACCCGGCAGCGCTCCGGGCCGCCGAGGGCGTCGTCGAGGCGGCAGAGGCGCGCCAGCGGGCCGCCAGGACGCGCGAGGACGCGCTCGCCGCGTATGAAGACGTCGACGCCGCTCGCTCGGCGCTGGCAGCGCTACAGGCAGACGCCGGGCAGGTACGGAACGTGCCGACCGGCCGCACACTCTGGGAGGCGCTCACGGACCCTGACGACGTCCACGGGGCAGCGGAAGCGCTGGCGACCGTACTTGACGCCATCGTCGTGACGAAGGCTGCCGTGCGCGGCTTCGATCCGGCGAACGTGGCGATCGTCCGCCGAGGATCGACGCACGAGACGGAGCACGCGGCAGCGAAGGCCCGTTAGCTCGCGAAGGTGGCGAGTGCCTCGGCGTAGGTGCGAGCGCGCGGGTCGTCGGTGAGCGTGGCCTGGTCAAACTCCAGCGTCAGCTCGTGCGCCATGAGTGTCAGGCTCGGTGCCGACCGCCGGTCTCCGGCGAGTGCGTCCACGCCGGTCGCCATCCCGCCATATCCGGAAGTATGGCCCGAACCACTGACGTGCGCGCTTACCGGGCCGGCGCGTAACGCGGTACTCCTCGCGCAGCTCGGCGACTCGTGTTCCAGCGCGCCCGGCGTGCTGCTGACCGTGTCCAACCAGCTCGGCGTCGACTACAACGTGCACGGCATCGAGAACATCCTGCGGCAAGTCGCCCCGGACCTCGGCTGGCGGTGAGGGCCGGGGCAACGGTCGCTCAGCGGGCTACGCGGCGCACGGCCGGTCGGCGGTGCCGGCTGTGGCAGGCACCGCGGCCGCCAGCACCAGCGAGCGCGCCCTGGCCATCTCGCGAACTCGCCGGTACGCGTCGCAGCGCGCCATCAGGTACACGCCGGACCACGGGCCGCGCGGACCGCCGTCCAACGCCGCGAGCGCCGAGCGCTGCGCCGTCCACCGTTCCCAGTGCCGCACGAACTCCTCGGGCTGTACCACCCGGCCGCGGTCGAGCTGGCCGTCGAGCGCCTCGGCCAGGGAGACGTCCACCGCCACCAGGACGGGGTCCCAGCCGCGCAGCCGCGCCAGGAGGCCGAGGGTCTCCCGACGCCGGGCGCGGGTGGCCGTGTCGTGCACGAGGAGCGGGGCGGCGGAGCGGGGGCCGCGCGCCAGGCGGGCCACCGTCTCGACGGCGTGCAGCGTGTGCACCGCCCACCGGTAGGCGGGGTACGGGACGAAGGACGGCAGGCGCCGGGCGATCGCGCGCCGGTAGCGGTCGGGGTCGAGCACGACGGTGCGGGGCACGTCGTCGGCGACCCTCGCGAGCAAGGTGCTCTTGCCGGCCCCTGGTACGCCTCCCACGACGATCATCAGCGGGCCGGGGGTCTCGTCAGGGCCGGGTACGGGGCGCAGGCGGGGCGGTACAGCGGGTGTCGTCACATGGTCCTCCACTCGTAGGGGGCCGGGTGAGCAGCATCGCGCGAGCCGATCCGGAAACACCGGGAACACCCTGAGGAGGTGCTGGACATGGCACACGGACCGGAGCGAGTGAGGTCGTCGGACAGATGCTCGTTCCGTACTCATTCCACTGACTGGTAACGGACGAAACCAGCACGTTTGTTCCCAGTTCCGGCGATGAGTCCTGGCTGGTGGGAGCGCATATCGCGACGTCCGGGCGAGCTCCCCGACCCGCTAGGGTCGGCGGTGTGAAACGCTTCCTCCTGGGTGTCCTGTCCGGTGCGGTGATCGCCTTGGCCGGCGTGGGTACCTGGTCGGTGGTGGCCGACCACCTCCAGCCACGGCTCGTGCACGAGGTGTGCGACCCGGACCCGGGGCAGCCAGCGGGGCCGCTGTGCGTCCAGCTGCGTGACGACGGGTCGCCCGGCGGTGTCCTGTGGGTCGCACGCAAGGACCCCGAGCTCGGCCCGCGCATCAGCTATGTCGCCAGCCCGTTCACCGACCTCGAGCACCACACCGCCGAGGAGATAGAGGTGACGTTCGAGACCGGCCACCTGGTGGTGCACGGGCACGACGGCTCCGAGCTGATCCTCACCGACGACTTCATCAGCGAGGACTGACCAGAGGCTCGACAGGGGGACCGAGCCCGTCGCCACCGCGAACCGCCGTGCCGTGGCAACATCGCACACGTGACCAGCAACACCCCCGCCGGCAACGCCACCGATGCCCAGCGCGCCGCCCAGCGCCTGCGCGACCTCACGCTGCTGCGCCGGGTGCGCGACCGCATGGACCGCGAGTACACCCAGCCCCTGGACGTCGAGGCGCTCGCGGCCGGGGTCCACATGTCGGCCGGCCACCTGTCGCGGCAGTTCAAGGCCGCTTACGGCGAGTCCCCGTACAGCTACCTCATGACGCGCCGCATCGAGCGCGCCATGATGCTGCTGCGCCGTGGGGATCTCAGCGTCACCGAGGTCTGCTTCGCCGTCGGCTGCTCCTCGCTGGGGACGTTCAGCACCCGCTTCACCGAGCTCGTCGGTGTTCCGCCGAGCGTCTACCGCAACGATCCGCTGCTGGCGGCCGAGTCGGTCGACACGGCAGGCCTCCCGGCGTGCATCGCGAAGCAGGTCACCAGACCCGTGCGGAACGCGGCCAAGAACCCGGTCAGGAATCGAGAAGCGCGCACCCCCTGACCGGCTCTAGCGTGACTGCCATGAGCACAGACACCGGCATCAGCATCCACCAGACGTTCCTCCCGCACACCGATCCGGAGGCCTCGCTCGCCTTCTACCGTGACGCTCTCGGCTTCGAGGTCCTCCTGGACGTCGGCCAGGGCACCATGCGGTGGATCACCGTGGGCCCCGGCGGCGGGTCCGGCCCGTCCATCGTCCTGACCCCGCCCGCCGCCGACCCCGGCGTCACGGACACCGAACGCCGCACCGTGGCCGAGATGATGGCCAAGGGCACCTACGCCGCCGTCATCCTGGGCGCCAGCGACCTCGACAGCACCTTCGAACGGGTGGCGGCCAGCGGCGCCGAGGTCATGCAGGAGCCCATCGACCAGCCCTACGGCTTCCGGGACTGCGCCTTCCGCGACCCGGCGGGCAACACCGTCCGCATCAAGCAGCTCTGACCCTGGGTCAGACCTGGTCCGCCCACAGGTGCAGCACGCCTTCCGCCGAGACGACGCCGCTGCCGGTCAGCTCCACGCCGTCCGGCAGCGCGCGCACCCGGATCAGGCTCCGCCGGCCCAGGGCCGTGCCCTGCTCGATCTCCACGGCCGCACCCGGGGCAAGGACGCCCTCCTCGACCAGGCGCGCCGCCAGCGGCCCGGCCGCCGTACCGGTCGCCGGATCCTCCGGGATACCCATGATCGGGTTGAAGAACCGCGCGTACGGCGCCACCCGCTCCTCCTGCGTACCCGCCTCGAGCGTGTACACGTAGCAGCCCTCCGCGCCGACCGCCCGCAGCGCGTCGGCCAGCCGCCGAGAGTCGGGCGAGACCCGGTCCACCACGTCCCGCGACCGCACCTCCGTGAGCAGGTGACCGGCACCGGTCGAGATCACGCGCGGCGAGCTCTCTGCCAGGTCGGCCGCCCGGATCCCGAGCGCGCCCGCCAGCCCGCCCCGTGCGCCCGCGGGAAGCACGCCGCCCGCGACCGGCGCCAGCTGGGTCATCGTGACCTCGACGCCGCCCGCCGACCCGGGCCCCGCTGCTCCAGGTACTGCCGCTCCAGGTACTGCCGCGCCGCCGGCCCGCGCGACCCGCACCCGGAGCAGGTCGTCGCCGATCTCCTGCACGAACGACTCCTGCCCGACCGGCAGCCGGCCCGCGCTCGCGAGCCAGATCCACGCACCCACTATGTTGTGCCCCGCCCCGCCGACCTCCTCACCGGTCGGCGTGAACGAACGGAACCGGACGTCCGCCCGCCCGTCCGAGGCACCGAGCACGAACGTCGTCTCCGACTGGTTGAACTCCCGCGCGATCGCCCGCATCGTCCCCACGGGAAGGCCGTCCGCGTCCGGGACCACGGACACCGGGTTCCCCGCCAGGGGCCGCCCCGCGAAGACATCGACCAGCACGAACGGCACCTTGCTCGCGGCATTGCTCGCATCATTCACAGCGCAACTGTAGGGGCGCGGAATACCGATCAGATATCGAGAAGCGGCGCTCGCGGCACCCCGCCTAGTCTGCTGCCATGGACACCCACCCGGCCGACAGCCACGACCTGATCCGCGTCAAGGGCGCTCGGGAGAACAACCTCAAGGACATCAGCCTGGACATCCCGAAGCGGCGTCTGACCGTGTTCACGGGCGTCTCCGGGTCGGGCAAGAGCTCGCTGGTGTTCGCGACCGTCGCCGCGGAGTCGCAGCGCATGATCAACGAGACGTACAGCGCGTTCGTGCAGGGTTTCATGCCGTCCCTGGACCGGCCGGAGGTGGACCAGCTCGACGGGCTGACCACGGCGATCGTCGTCGACCAGGAGCGCCTGGGGTCCAACCCGCGCTCCACGCTCGGCACCGTCACGGACACCAACGCGCTGCTGCGCATCCTGTTCAGCCGGCTGGGTCAGCCGCAGGTGGGGCCGCCCATCGCGTTCTCGTTCAACGTCCCGGCGCGCAAGGCGAGCGGGGTGATGACGTCGGCCACCGGCGAGAAGACGATCGTGCGGGAGCAGGTCTACCACGGTGGCATGTGCCCGCGGTGCGAGGGCCGCGGTCAGGTCTCCGACCTGGATCTGACGAAGTTCTTCGACGACTCGCAGTCGCTGAACGAGGGCGCGATCAAGATTCCCGGCTACAACGCCGAGGGCTGGATGGTCGCCACGTACATCGAGTCGGGCTTCGTCGACCCGGACAAGGCGATCCGCGACTACACCGAGACGGAGCTCGCGGACTTCCTGCACAAGGAGCCCACCAAGATCAAGGCCAAGGGCATCAACCTCACCTATGAGGGTCTCATCCCGAAGGTCCGCAAGGCGGTGCTGAGCAAGGACGTCGACTCGCTCCAGCCGCACATCCGGGCGTGGGTGGAGCAGGCGGTGACGTTCGTGACCTGCCCGGAGTGCGACGGCACCCGGCTCGCGGAGGCGGCACGGTCGTCCAGGATCGACGGCATCAGCATCGCCGACGCGTGCGCCATGCAGATCAGCGACCTCGCCGCCTGGGTGCGCAAGCTCGCCACCACCGACGAGGGTGCGTCCACCGGCCCGCTCCTGACGGGTCTGCAGCTCCAGCTCGACAAGTTCACCGAGATCGGCCTGGGCTACCTCTCGCTCGACCGTCCCTCAGGAACCCTGTCCGGGGGTGAGGCGCAGCGCACCAAGCTGATCCGGCACCTCGGCTCGGCGCTGACCGACGTCACGTACGTGTTCGACGAGCCGACGATCGGGCTGCACCCGCACGACATCCAGCGGATGAACCGGCTGCTGGCCGAGCTGCGGGACAAGGGCAACACGGTGCTCGTCGTCGAGCACAAGCCCGAGGCGATAGCGATCGCCGACCACGTGGTCGACCTGGGACCGGGCGCCGGTTCCGCGGGCGGGACGATCCAGTTCCAGGGAACCGTCGAGGAGCTGCGCAGGAGCGACACCCTCACCGGCCGCCACCTCGGGTACCGCTCACGGCTCAAGGACTCCGTGCGCCCGGCCTCGGGGAAGCTGGAGATCCGCGGGGCGAGCGCCCACAACCTGCGCGACGTCGACGTCGACGTGCCGCTCGGGGTGCTGACCGTCGTCACGGGTGTCGCGGGGTCCGGGAAGAGCTCGCTGATCCACGGGTCGTTGCCGGCCGACGTAGGGGTCGTGACGGTCGACCAGGGCGCGATCAGGGGTTCGCGGCGGTCCAACCCCGCGACGTACACGGGTCTGCTGGACCCGATCCGCAAGGCGTTCGCCAAGGCCAACGGCGTCAAGCCCGCGCTGTTCAGTGCGAACTCGGAGGGTGCGTGCCCCACCTGCAAGGGCGCCGGCGTGATCTACACGGAGCTCGGGTTCATGGACACCGTCGCCACCACGTGCGAGGACTGCGGTGGCAAGAGGTTCGACGCGTCGGCGCTGGTGTACACGCTCGGTGGTGGCCAGAACGGTGGTGAGAACGGCAAGGACATCAGCGAGGTGCTCGCGATGCCGGTCGCCGAGGCCACCGCGTTCTTCGCGAAGGACGGCCCCGCGCCGGTCCCGGCCGCGCACAAGATCCTGGAGCGGCTGTCCGACGTCGGTCTCGGCTACCTGGGTATCGGCCAGCCGCTGACGACGCTGTCCGGGGGAGAGCGGCAGCGGCTCAAGCTGGCCGTCGAGATGGCCCGTGAGGGTGGCGTCTACGTGCTCGACGAGCCGACCACGGGTCTGCACCTGGCGGACGTCGAGAACCTGCTCGCCCTCCTGGACCGCCTCGTCGAGTCGGGCAAGTCGGTCATCGTGATCGAGCACCACCAGGCGGTCATGGCGCACGCCGACTGGATCATCGACCTCGGTCCGGGCGCCGGGCACGACGGCGGCCGCATCGTCTTCGAGGGCACCCCGGCCGACCTGGTGGCCCAGGCGACCTCGGGCCGGCCGACGCTCACGGGCGAGCACCTCGCGCAGTACGTGGGGGAGCAGCCCGCGCGCTGACGGGACAGGCTCCTGGGGGTCAGTGGCCCGCGCGCACCAGGCCCGACTCGTACGCGCAGACCACCATCTGGGTCCGGTCGCGCAGCTCGAGCTTGTTCAGGATGCGTGAGACGTGGGTCTTGACCGTCTGCTCGGCCAGGTACAGCTCGGTGGCTATCTCGGCGTTGGACTGGCCGGCGGCGACCAGCTTCATGACGTCGAGCTCGCGGTCGGTCAGCGCGGACAGTCTGGCGTCCGCCGAGGCGGGCCGCTCCGGGCGGGCCGCGTAGTCGGCGATGAGGGCCCGCGTGATCTTCGGTGACAGGAGCGCCTCGCCCGCGGCGACCACACGGACGGCCTGGGTGAGCTCCTCGGGCGGGGAGTCCTTCAGCAGGAACCCGCTCGCCCCCGCGCGCAGGGCCGAGAACACGTAGTCGTCGGCGTCGAAGGTGGTCAGCATGATGACCTTCGGCGGTGTGCCGGGCATGGCCATGATCGTGCGGGTCGCGTCCAGCCCGTTGACCTTCGGCATGCGGATGTCCATCAGCACGACGTCGGGCTGGGTGCGCCGCACGACGTCGAAGATCCCGTCACCGTCCTCGGCCGTGCCGACGACGGTGATCCCCTCGTGCGCGTTCAGGAGGGCGGCGAACCCGGCCCGGATCATCGACTGGTCGTCGACGATCAGCACCCGGATCGCACTGTCGGCATCTTCGGGGGCTGGGGGCATAGAACCAAAGTAGCCGACGCCCGAGAGGAAACCCGAAAGTATGACGCCGGGTCCCTCTCGCGGGTGACGCGCCGCACACGTGGGGCGCATAGCCTGCAGAGAATGGACCACCCACATGCTCGTGCACAGGTACCGAGCGCCGTCGCCGCAGCCAGTCGTGGCGCCCGCTACTGGCGGCTGCGCTCGCTGACCCGCCTGGACCTCAGCACGTTCTCGATCGCCCGGCGCGAGGTCGTCTGGATGTGGACAGTGGTCTCCGTCGCCGCGGTGGCGCTCGTCGCCGTCGGCTGGCCGGTGACGGCTACCGGGTACGACACCCACCCGGTGGCCGCGATGGCCCTGACCATCGTGCACTGCGCCGCTGCGATCATGGCGGTGCGCTGGGCCTGGGCCGGGCTCGGCGCGTCCATCCCGGCCGCGCTCGGCCTGATGATCGTGACTGCCGGCGCGGCCCCCGAGTGGCCCTGGCCGTGGCCGGTCACCGTGCTGCTCACGCACTGCCTGACGGTGTTCGTGCTCGCCCTGCGCCACTCCTGGTACTGGGCGGCGTCCCTGTGGCTCGCGGGAGCCATGCTGACGGTCCTCGCGCCCGCGCTGATCGTCGGAGACGCCACCGCGTCCGCCGGCGCCAACGGTGTGGTGCTGGTCTCCCTCAGCGGCGCCATCGCCCTGGTCGGCGTGCTCGTGCGCCTGTGGATCCTCAGCGTCGTCCGCATGGAGCAGGCCGAACGGCAGAGCGCCGCCGAGGCAGGCCGGCGCCGGGAGCTCGAGGAACGCAACAGGATCGCGCGCGAGCTGCACGACGTCGTCGCGCACAGCATGTCCGTCATCACGGTCCAGGCCTCGACCGCGCGCTACCGGCAGCCCGGCCTCGACGAGACGATCCAGCAGGAGTTCGAGGAGATCGCCGCCTCCTCCCGGCGCGCCCTGAGCGAGATGCGCGGACTGCTCGGCATCCTGCGCGGCCACGACACCGCACCCACCGCCCCCATGCCAGGTCTGTCCGACATCGCCGAGCTCGTCAGATCCACCCGCGCCTCCGGCGCGGAGATCGCCTACGAGGGCACGGAAGCAGTGGTCCCCGACGCGGTAGGGCTCACCGGCTTCCGCGTCGTCCAGGAGGCCTTGAGCAACGCCCTGCGGCACGCTCCGGGCTCGGCGATCACCGTCACGGTCACCGACGACGGGCACGACCTGCGCGTCCGCATCACCAACACGGCCCCCGCGCGCAGCGAGGAACCCACGCCGGGCGCCCAGCTCGGCCTGGCGGGCATCCGCGAACGCGCGGCCGCCCTCGGCGGCACGGTCGCCTCCGGCCCCACCCCTGACGGCGGCTTCGAGCTCTCCGCGACCCTTCCCGTAGGCGAGGACGAGCACCCGCTGCTCGCATAGGGCCGGTCACGTCGGTGACACCCACTACTCACGTAGGGGGTGAGGTTGGCTCCCGCGGGGGACGCGCGACCGGCAACCCGGTTCCTAGGTTGACACCTATGACGACCACGACCGAAGCGCCGCCTCGCTCGGCCCAGCGGACCCGCCCAGCACGCACCGCGCGCAACCAGCAGACGAACGACTACTTCGATCTCGCCGAGCGCGCCACTGCCGCCGGCCTGATGGGCCGTCGCGTCGGCTGGTACGCGGCCCGCGCCGCCTTCCTCGCGGCAGGCCTGGCGCTCGCGTTCACGCTGCTGCTGACGCTGGGCGACACGTGGTGGCAGCTCGCGGTGGCCGTCCTGTTCGGCATCGTGTTCACCCAGTGGGCGTTCCTCGGCCACGACGCCGGGCACCTGCAGATCTTCCGCTCCGGACGGCACAACGAGTGGGCCGGGCGGATCATCGCCAACCTCGTCGTCGGCCTCAGCCACGGCTGGTGGGCCCGCAAGCACAACAAGCACCACGGCAACCCCAACGTGATCGGCAAGGACGGCGACATCGCCACCGGCACGCTCGTGTTCGTGCCGGGCGAGGAGGCCGGGCGCACCGGCTTCATGCGCTGGTTCACCCGCCGCCAGGGCTGGCTGTTCTTCCCGCTGCTGACGCTCTTCGGCCCGTCGCTGCACCTCACCGCCATCCAGAGCCTCGCCACCACGCCGGCGATCAAGCACCGCGCCACCGAGGGCGTGCTCGTCGGCGTCCGGCTCATCGGGTTCCCGACGCTCATGTTCCTCACGCTCGGGCCCGCGCTCGGCGCCGCGTTCATGGCCGTTCAGCTCGCGACGTTCGGCCTGTACATGGGCGCGACCTTCGCGCCGAACCACAAGGGCATGCCGCTGCTGCCCAAGGACCTCAAGATCGACTTCCTGCGCCGCCAGGTGCTCACCTCCCGCAACATCCGCGGCGGCTGGTTCACGGACATCGCCATGGGCGGCCTGAACTACCAGATCGAGCACCACATCTTCCCGCGGATGGCCAGCGTCAACCTGAAGCAGGTCCGGCCGATCGTGCAGGCGTTCTGCGCCGAGCGCGACATCCCCTACACCGAGACCGGGCTGTTCGAGTCCTACGGCATCATCACCGCCTACCTCAACCGCGTGGGGCTCGGCGAGGCCAACCCCATGGACTGCCCGATCGTCGCGCAGTACCGGTAACAGCAGCACGGGCAGGAGAAGTCAGGCAGCAGGCCTCAGGACATCCGCGACGGACGACGGCGCCCGCCCCGTGAGCCTGAGCACCTCGCCCGACACGGTGCCCCAGCGGCCCGCCCGGACCGACGCGAACATGGTCGAGTACGCATACGTCCACCAGGGGTCCTCCCCGGACCTGGCCAACTCCTCCACGTGAACCCGCGCCGGAACGTCGGTGTAGCTCACCGGGATCCCCGCGATCCCGGTGAGCACACCCGCGAGCGCCTCGAACGTGAACGACTCCGGTCCCGTCAGGTCGCGGTACCGCCCACTCGGCGGCAGCAGGGCGAGCGCCGCCAGGCACCGCCCGACGTCGGCCCGCGACACCAGGGCGACCCGCCCGCTCCCCGCAGGCACACGCAGCTCACCCGAGACGAGCGCCGGACGCAGGAACCCCGCGAAGAACTGCGTGAACAACGACGCCCGCGCGAACGTGACACCGCACCCGCTCTCCGCCAGCAGCGCCTCCGTACGCCCGTTCGTGAACGCGTAGCAGAACGGCGACGCCACATCCGCGTCCACACCGCTCAGGTACACCACGTGCCCCACCCCGCAGGCGCTCGCGGCCCGCACCACGTTCTCGTGCTGGACCAGCATCCGCGCGGCCTCGCCGTCGCTGGACACGAACACCAGGACGTCGACCCCGCGCAGGGCCGCCCGGAGCGACCCGGCGTCGTCGTAGTCGGCATACACCGCTAAGACGACGCCGGAGGCGCGCGCTGCGGGGCTCAGCGCGGCCAGGACGGCGTCGGGCCGTCGGGCGAGTGCCAGCACCTCGTGCGGGCCGTGCTCGGGGCCGCCGTCGGCGCCGTGTCCTTCTGCCCTGTGTCCTGTGCTGGCCAGGAGGTCGACGACCTGGCTCCCGAGTGTGCCGGTCGCGCCGGTGACCGCGATTCTCACGGCGGTCAGGCTACCGGGACGCGGGTGCCTCCGTGGTTCCCGTGCCGGCGCCGTCACGGCCTGCACTGTCCCGGCCGACGCCGTCGAGCAGCGCCAGCTCGTCGTCCGTCAGCCGCAGGGCACCCGCCGCGACGTTCTCCTCGAGGTGCGCCACGTTCCCGGTACCCGGGATCGCGAGGACGTGCGGGCCCCGGTGCAGGGTCCACGCCAGGCGGACCTGCGCCGGCGTCGCACCGTGCGCCGCGGCGACGGCCGCCACCTCCGCCTGACCGGTCTCGTCAGGACCTCCGTGCAGGGCCGCACCCGGCACCGCCGCCCCGACCGCGAAGAACGGCACGAACGCGATACCGTGCTGACCGCACAGGTCGAGCACCGCGTCGTCCTCCCGGCTGGTCAGGCCGTACTGGTTCTGCACGCACACCACCGGCGCGACGGACATCGCCTCGGTCACCTGCTCCGGCAGCACGTTCGAGATACCGAGATGCCGGACCAGACCCGCGTCACGCAGGTCCGCGAGCGCCCCGAAGTGCTCCGCGACCGACTCGGGCTCACGCCCCTCACCAGCCATTCGCGTACCCCAGCGCAGGTTCACGACGTCGAGGTGGTCGCGACCGAGCTGGCGGATGTTCTCCTCCACCTGGGCACGCAGCTCGTCGGGACGCGCCATGTGCTCGAACCCGCCGTCCCGGGCCCGGGACGGACCCACCTTGGTGGTGATCGTCAGGGCATCCCCATAGGGCTGCAGTGCAGTACTGATCAGCTCGTTGGCCGAACGCAGCGGCATGAAGTAGAACGCCGCCGTGTCGATGTGGTTCACCCCGAGCTCGACGGCCCGGCGCAGGACCGCCATGGAACCGTCCCGGCCACGCGGCGCCTCGTCCCCGGGCATCCCCACCAACCGCATCGCACCGAGCCCAACCCGGTTGACCGTGCGGTCGCCGAGCCGCCAGGTACCGGCCGCCGCAGCGTCCGGGATGGCCGGGATGGCCGGGCCGGTCGGGATCGTCGGGGCGCTCGCTGCTGTCGTGTTCACGTCTGTCGTCATGCAGCCAGCATCACGCCGCCCCGACCCGGAGCCGGCACGATGGCAACAAGCTGCCGACCCCGGCGCGGGGGAGCGCGGCCGGCACCATCGAACCCATAATCGAACCCATGCAGACCGGGGAAGCCGTCACCATCGTCCACGGCGAGCAGGAGCTCTTCGAGCGGACCAGGCACCTGTTCACCACCGCGACCGACGTCGCCTGCGCGGCCAACGACCTCGCCACCTGGGCCACCGCACAGACCTCCGCCGAGTTCACCGGCCTGGTCCGCGAACGCCGGCCGGCCGGAGCCCGCCTGCGCAAGATGTACCGCTCCGCGATGCTGCTCGACCACGCCGCCGCACGACACCTCGCCCGCGACCGCGACAGCCACGGCGCACACGTCCGCGTCACCACCCAGGAGATCAACGAGACGATCATCCTCGACCGCCGCCTGGTGATCCTCGCCGGCGACCTCACCGCAGGGAGGCG
Source organism: Promicromonospora sp. CA-289599 (assembly GCF_050936155.1). Classification (NCBI taxonomy): domain Bacteria; kingdom Bacillati; phylum Actinomycetota; class Actinomycetes; order Micrococcales; family Promicromonosporaceae; genus Promicromonospora; species Promicromonospora sp. CA-289599. Next base: position 5,682,841 of record NZ_JBNJNI010000001.1, on the reverse strand, counting down.
CAGCTACACCGTCATCACCCAGCGCGAGGCAGTACAGGGAGTCACCTCCCTGTTCGACGCCGCCTGGCACTCAGCCACCGAGCTCGACGTCTACGACACCCAGATCGCCGAGATCCGCCAGCTCGCACCCCAGGTCCTCGACCTGCTGAGCCAGGGAGCCAAGGACGAGGCCGCCGCCCGAACCCTCGGCCTCGGCGTACGCACCTACCGCCGCCGCGTCGCCGAGCTCATGGACGCCCTCGGCGCCGAGTCCCGCTTCCAGGCCGGCGTACGCGCACGAGAGCTCGGCCTCGTCTGACCACCCTGCCGGCGACCATGTCAGTGGCTGGTGCAAGACTCCTGCCGTGAGCGAACGAGCCCCCGTCCCGACCGACACCGTCCAGCGCCTCGCCGCCATCCTGGAACCCCTCCCGGAGTGCGCAGAGCACGACGCCTGGACCGGCATCGCCTGGAAGGTCCGAGACGCCACCATCGGTCACGTCTTCGGGGGAGAGGACGGCCTCGTCCGCATCACCTTCCGCGCCGAACCCGACGAGGTAGAGGCCTTCCCACACCTCGGCCCCCAGTACTTCAAGGCCAGCTGGGGCACCAACGTCGTCGGCCTGATCCTCGACCAGCACACCGACTGGGACGAGCTCGCCGAGCTCCTCACCGACTCCTACTGCATCCAGGCACCACAAGACCTCGCCGCACAGGTCGACCGACCCACGCCCCAAGCCGGCTGACTAATCTCGAGACATGAGCCAGCACACCACAGTCCAGACCTGGATCCGCACCTACGAACGCCTCTGGCGCACACCAGGCACCGACGCCCTCACCGACCTCTTCACCACCGACGCCACCTACAAGACCTCACCCTGGGCAGCACCCATCGTCGGACTGCCGGCGCTCGCGGAGTTCTGGGAGTCCCATCGTGACGGGCCGGACGAGTCGTTCACCATGTCCGCCGAGGTGGTGGCCGTAGAAGGTCCGACGGCGGTCGTCCGCGTGAGCGTCGAGTACGGCGGGTCCGGTGACCGCTGGCTCGACCTCTGGATCATCGAGCTCGACGACGACGGCCGTTGCACCGCCTTCGAGGAGTGGCCGATCGCCCCGGACCGGACCGAGTCCCAGTAGAGCTGGCTCAGCAGCTCCGGCGTGATGAGCGCTACGGGGTACGGGATGTGGGTGGGGGAGTGGGAGGACGTCGGCGCCAGGTGCTCTACACCAGCAACGGGGGAGTAGACCCAGGACGCGGTCGGGCGAGCTCCGGGACGGCGCGTTCAGACGTCATCGCGGTGAGTCCGGTTCGCCCTGGCGGAGGTCGAGGCGAAGGGCACGACAGAGCTCCTCGAGCCCGTGCTCCGCGACGAACGGTGCGAGGAGCGACAGGAGCGCCTGGACGGCGTCGGCTATCGCATCCGGGTCGGGGGAGTCGACGAGAGTAGCGGCGAGCCTCTCGGGTACGGGCCGGCCGGCGTTCTCCAGGCTGACAGCCCCGAACTGCGGAAAGACCACCCGTTCCTGTGCGGCGACCAGCTGGAGGTACAGGTCCCGAGCCTCGGTCAGGCTGCGCAGGGCTCTCCAGCAGGTGCCCCTGCGGGCGTGCTTGAGCGCGTCACCTGCGGCGATGCAGGCGAGAAAGGCCCATTGGCGCCGTCCGTCAGCATCGGGGTCCCACATGGCTCGGTCCAGCGAGGTGGAAAGCCTGTCCAATTTGTCCACCAGGGCGAGGGCTTCGGGTGCGAGACCGGTACGCGTTGCCGACGGCATCACGACGAGCGAGAGCTGCCGTCCGTCCTGGTAGATGCAGACCAGGTGCGTCGTCTCCGGCCCGAACGGCTGGCGCAGCACCGCGGCCGCAGGGGCGAACTCGGTCACCGCCTGCTGGACGGCGCCCAGGACGCCGCCGTCCAGCAGGCCGACACCGGCGTCGATGTCCGAGTACTCGTCTCCGGCGCCTCGTCCCAGAGAGCCGGCGAGCTCGAGCCACTCGACCCACGGGGTCTCACGCGCCCAGGCGGTGAGGCGCTCGACGAGCTCGGCCGGTCCTGGCGGTCCTGGCGAGGCTGGTGGAGCTGGTGGAGCTGCGGAGGCTGACGACGGTGACGCTGGCGGCATCGAGGACGTCGGCGTCGACGGCCCTGGTGGCAGCTCGGTCCCTGGTGACGATCCTGCTGGAGATCCTGGCGCTGACGCTGGTTCGTATGGCGACGACGTGTGCTGGGCCACGGCCGCAGTCTGGCACGTCAGCGCACCAGTTTCGCGTCGTGGATCGGCCTGTGCAGCCAGATCAGGTTGAAACCGATAATGCACATTATGTCATTACGGCGGAGAAGCGGCCCGGAGAGCTACTGCCCCGCCGTCCACCGGTCATGCCGCACCCGTTGCACGGTCTGGCGCACGATGGGCCACGATGGGCGCCGTCCTGCACGATCGCCCCTCGGCAGGATCCTCTGACCTCGGTCGGTTGACGAATGCGCTCTGATGGGCCGATCTCAGTGCAACCGACCGAAGTCACGATCAGCGCCGCGTGATGGACCGATCTCAGGGATCAGCGATGCGCCCTGGCCGCCGCTCACGCAGTCCAAGCGGCTCGACTACCGCGACGTCGCGGGACTACCGCTGCGCACGCCGCCCCGCTCCCCGCCGACCTCGACCAGCAAGACATCTATAGCATTGTGTATAGCGCAACACAACGGTCTTCCACTACGAAGCAAGGTCAACACGGTAGCAGCCCGAAAATCCTGCGGCCTGCCCCTGTGGACGGGGCATACCATCCGGGAACCATGAACCTCGCAGGAGTCCTCGCCGCTTCCACGAGCACGGTGCTGCTCGTGGAGGGCGAGAGTGACCGCGCGGCGGTCGAGACGCTGGCCGCACGGCTGGGTCTCCCCCTCGACGACCTCGGGGTGCAGGTCCTCGCGATGGGCGGCATCACGAACATCGGCCACCACCTGGTGGCGTTCGGCGGCCAGGGGGTTCGTCTGGGCGGGCTGTACGACGCCGCCGAGGAACGCTTCGTCATCAAGGGGCTCGACCGGGTGGGCCTGCGCCCGTTCGCGGCGACCACTCCCCTGACCGACCTCGGTTTCTTCCGCTGCGACCGCGATCTTGAGGACGAGCTCATCCGGGCGATCGGCATCGACGGGTTCCTGGCCCTGATCGACGACGAGGGCGAGCTGCGCAGCTTCGAACGGCTGCAGGGGCAGCCCGCTCAGCGCGAACGCACGACCACCCAGCAGCTGCACCGCTTCATCGGGTCCAAGGGCGGGCGCAAGGAACGCTACGGCCGGCGCCTGGCGGAGGCGCTGCCGCTGGACCGGGTGCCCGCCCCGCTGGACGCGGTGCTGCGCTGGGCGACCTGACCGACGCCGACGCCCACGCCCACGCCCACGCCCACGCCCACGCCCACGCCCACGCCCACGCCCACGAGGAGGATCAGGCCCGCCGCGGGTCGAGCACGACCATCCCGGCGCGCGGCTCCGTGTCCATGGTCGGCACGAGCGCTGCCGCCTCGGCCAGCCCGATGATCCGGTCCAGCAGGTCCTGCGGGCGCAGCGCCCCGGACGCCACGAGCTCGAGCATCTCGGGATAGTCGGCCGCCGCCATGCCGTGGCTGCCGAGCACGTCGAGCTCCCAGGCGATCACGCGGCCCATGGGCACGCGCGGACCGCCGTCGACCGGCGCGAACAGGCCCACCTGCACGTGGCGCCCGCGGCGGCGCAGGCTCCCGATCGCGTCGGCGCACGTCTGCTCGCTCCCCACGGCGTCCACTGCGACGTGCGCGCCGCCGTCGGTCAGCTGCCGCACGACGGCGGGTACGTCGCGGCCGTCGGCCAGCACGGTGCGTTCGGCGCCGGCGCGGCGGGCCGCCTCCAGCGCGCCTTCCGACCGGTCGACCGCCACGACGCGGGCACCGCGGGCGACGGCGATCATGATCGCGCTGAGGCCGACGCCGCCCGCTCCGACCACCACCACCCACTCCCCTGCCTGGACGCACGCACGTCCGGCCACCGCCCGGTAGGCGGTGGCAAAGCGGCAGCCGAGGCTCGCCGCGGTCTCGTAGGAGACGCCGTCGGGGACGGCGACCAGGTTGGCGTCGGCCGCGTACAGCACCACCAGCTCGGCGTACGAGCCCCAGTGCGTGAAGCCGGGCTGGGTCTGGTCCGGGCAGACCTGCGCCTGCCCGCTGCGGCACCACTCACAGGTGCCGCAACCGCTGACGAACGGGACGGTCACACGATCCCCCACCTGCCACTTCGTGATACCCGCGCCGACCGCGGCGACGGTGCCGGCGAGCTCGTGGCCGGGGACGTGCGGCAGGGTGGTGATGTCGGTGTCGTGCCCGGCCCAGGCGTGCCAGTCGCTCAGGCACAGCCCGGTCGCGTGCACGCGCACGACCACACCTCCGTCAGGGGCGCTCGGGTCGGCCACCTCACGGACGTCGACGGGGCCCTGGAACTGGTCGAACACGATGGCACGCACAGGCGGATTGAATCACGACCACTCGCCTCCCAGCCGCATCCCAGCCACCCGGTCCAGGGCGGACCGGTCAGCGTGCCGCACGCAGCAGGAGGTCGCGTGCCCCTGCCAGACGCCGCGCGTGCGCGATCCGGCCCACGTTCCGGGCGAGCGTCTGGAGGCGCTGGGTCGGACGGCGGCGCAGGCTGTCATAGCGGACGAGCCCCTCGGCGACACGGTCGGACGCGAGGCAGCGGGCCAGCGTGACGGCGTCGACCAACGCCTCGCACGCGCCGCGGCCGAGGTCCGGCGTCATGCCGTGCGCGGCGTCGCCGACCAGGACGGCGTTGCGGGCTCCCCCGGTCACGACGTAGCTGGGCAGGTGCGGGTGGACGTCGTACACGTCGTGGCGCATGACGTCGTCCTCGGTGATCACCTCGAGGATCTGCCCGATCGGGTCGTGCCAGCCGGCGAACAGCTCGCGCAGCAGCACCACCTCTCCCCCGGCGGCACGCTGTCCGGGTGGCGCGTCGAGCGACGCGTACCAGTTGGTGGTGCCATCGAGATAGGGCGTGACGCCGAAGCGGCGGCCTGGCCCCCAGGTCTCCGTCACCTCGCGCGTGGTGACCGCCACCCGCCCACGCAGGCCGCTCTGCCCCGTGTAGCGGGCGCGGTACCGCGCCCCGAGGAGCGCGGTGCGGTAGGTGCTGAAGACGCCGTCCGCCACGACGACGACGTCGGCCCGCGGCTCGCCCGCCTCGTTCTCCAGGCCGGCCAGGCTGTCGAGCCCCTCTCCCGCCGGTTCGACCCTCGAGCCGTACCGGACGGCACCGGCGGGCAGGGCCGCGGCGAGCACCTCGGTAAGGTCACGGCGTGCGATCAGGTGCACCGGGTCACCAGGGCGGCGCGTGACGCGTTCGGCGCTGAGGGCGGCCAGCACCGCGCCGTCGGGCCGCCGGATGCTGCCTGCCGCCTGAGGTGTGGCCACCGCGCGCAGCGCCTCCCCCACGCCGAGCTCGTCCAGGGCCGCGAGCGCCGTCGGCCAGATGCCGAGGGCCGCTCCGCTGGTCTCGGGGTGGGTGGCGCGTTCGTGGAGGGTGACGTGCCAGCCGACGTGGGTGAGGCCGATCGCGGTGGCGGTGCCCGCGATGCCGGCTCCGATGATGGTGGCGTGGGGCATGCCGGCGACGGTACTACAGATGTAGTGCGGTTGACTACATTCGTAGTGTGTGGGGGTGCCCACCCGTACCGAGACCCTGCTCGACGCCGCGATCCATGTGGTCGGGACGGAAGGCATACGTGCCCTCACCCACCGCGCCGTCGATGCCGCCGCCGGGCTGCCCACCGGTTCGGCGTCCAACCTGTTCCGCACCCGGGAGGCCCTGCTACGGGCCATGGTGGTGCGCATGATCGACGTCGAGGCCGAGGGCTGGAGCCGCCTGGCAGGCGCGGCGGCCCCCACCACCCCGGACACACTGGCCACGACGCTCGGAAGCATGGTCGAGACCCTCACAGGCCCCCTGCGCACCCTGACGGTCGCGCGGTACTCGCTGTTCATGGAGGCGGCACGTGACGAGGCGCTACAGACCGAGATGGGACGCGGTGCGCAACGGGTGGCCGCCATCGGCCGGGAGTGGCTGACGGCGGCCGGCTCCAGCGACCCGGACGCACACACCACACTGCTCATGGCACACCTGGACGGCCTGGTGGTGCACCGGCTCGCCTTCCCCGACACCCCTCCCGGGTCAGACGCAGCCGCGGCCGGCCTGACGACTCTGCTGCGCGCCCTCATCCCGAAGCCCCGCTGACGGTGCCCGCCGACCACGCAGGTGTCGGCTCCGTGCCGGCGCTCGCGGCAGGCTCGCCTGAGCGTTGGCACGGCCGTGCCGGACGACCTCCGCACGACCTGTCGAGAGGTGCGGGTCGCGTCGCAGGTCAGCGGCACATTCCGGCATATCGGGAGTGTCAGTGGTCCCGCCTAGGGTGGCGGTCATGGTCGCTCCCCCGCGCCTCGAGCGCATCACCGTCGCCGAAGCCACCCGCCGCTACCTCGCGGCGGTCGAGGTCGAGACGATCCGTGGTGTCCTGTCGCCCGCCACGGCGCGCAGCTACACGCGCGACGTCACCGAGTTCGGCCGCCTCACGGGGCGGGATCGCATCCTGGACGACGTCAGCGGTTCCGACGTCGACAGCGTCCTGGTGCGTTACCAGTCGGCGCCCGACGCCCGCTACACCGACCCGGACCGCAAACCCGGGCCCGGGCGCAGCACGGCCACGGTCAACCGGTTCCGGCAGTCCGTCACGCGGTTCTTCGCGTACGCGGCCCGGGAGTGCTGGGTACAGGCCGACCCCATGCAGTGGGCCGCGCCGCCGGCCAAGGTACGTGGCACCCTGCGCACCGCCCGTACGGCGCTGTCGGCGGGTGCGGCGCGCAGCCTGCTGACCACCGGCCCGGCCGAGACCCCTGCCCGCACCGACCAGGACCTCGCGCTGCGCGACCGGCTGGTGGTCGCGCTGCTCCTGGTCCTGGGCCCGCGTGTCTCGGAGCTGGCCCGTACCGACGTCGACGACGTCGCACGCGAGCCCGAGCGCACCACCTGGCGTATCCGTGGCAAGGGTGGCAACACCCGCACGGTGACGCTGTCCCCGCCCCTGGCTTGCGCCCTGGACGACTACCTCACCCACCTACGTCCCACCCTGGCCGCCAGACGCCCGCAGGACACTGACGCGCAGCGTGCCCTCCTGCTGTCCTGGCGTGGGCGCCGTATCGACACCCAGGCGATCCGGGCACTGCTCTCCCGTGCGGTGCGCCGCATGCCCGCGCCCTACCAGCGTGAGGCCACCCCGCACGCCCTGCGGCACACCACGGCGACGCTGCTGGTGGCCGACGGTTGGGACGTCAAGGTCGTCGCGGAGCTGCTCGGGCACGCCTCGATCGCCACCACCGGCGTCTACCTCGACCGCATCGAGGGCGAGCTCGCCGCCGCCATCCGGTCCCACCCCTTGGCGGGGGCCTTCGACTGATCACGCGACGTCGTGCCCCGCTCGGGCTTCACCGCGGTCAGGAGAACCGCGCGTAGAACGCGTTGCGAAACCGCTCCTCGGGGTCGTGCTGTCGTTTCAGCGCGAAGAACTCGTCGAGGGTCGGGTATGCCTGCGCCACCTGCTCGCGCGTGTAGTGCGGCTGGTACGGCAGGTAGAACGTGCCGTCGCACTCCAGGGCGAGGCGTACCAGCCGTCGTGTCAGCCCTGCCATGTCGGCGTTCCCGGCGTCGGACAGGTCCTGACTGAGGTACAGGACCACCGACAGCCGGGTGCCCTGCGCGTAGGACAGGAGCGCCTCGTCACGGTGCACCACCCGGACGGACGCACTGAGCAGCTCGGCGTCGTGGTCACGCAGCACGGGTGCCGCGGCTTCGAGGAACTCGCCGAGCCGGTCCGGTTCCACGAAGTACTCGTGCAGGACATCGGTACGGTCCGGCAGCTTGTGGTTGAGCAGCCCTAGCCCGTTGTACGTGGCCTGGGTCCGGGCGACCATGCAGGCCTCGGCGTCGCGCAGCGCCGCGTTGCGCGAGGTGGCGCAGGGCTGGAAGCTCGGTAGTACGTGCTTCTGCGCGACCCAGCGTGCCTCCTGGAAGAAGCCGCCGTGCCTGGCGAGGTTCAGTGCGAACCGTCCCACACGGGAGTTCTGGGTGTCCTTCAGCATCGGGATCGGCTCGGCGACGCTTCCGGGGGTTCCGGCGTCGCTGTACGTATAGAGGATGGCCTCGGAGAGGAAGGACGACGGCGCCGTGGACAGGTGGGCGTACATCAGGCGCGCGTCCTCGTCGGGCGCGACCTCGTCGAGGTAGGTCCGGGCGAGGTCCCCGCTCGGGATCACGCGCTGCTCCAGCCGGTACACGGTGTCCCGCTCGGTCTCCAGCTCGACCTCGGTGATCACTCCGAACAGCCCGTAGCCACCGATCACCGCACTGAACAGGGCAGGGTCGCTCGCCCGGTCGACGTCGCGCACCGTGCCGTCGGCGGACACGAGCCGCAGGGACCGTACCGTCCCGGCGATCGATCCCCGCCGGAAGTCGACCCCGTGCGCGTTCACCGAGACCGTCCCGCCCACGCTGAGGATGTCGATGCTCGGCATCGCGGCCACGGCCCGGCCCTCTGCGTGCAGGGTCTCCAGGACGCTCCGCCAGGTGGCGCCGGCTCCCACCCGCACCGTGCCCGCTTCCGCATCCACGGTCACGGTGTCGAGCCCTCGCATGTCGAGCACGAGACCGCCGGGATAGGACGCCTGCCCGCCCATCGCGTGCCGCGTCCCCGACACGGATACCGCCAGGTCGTTCTCCCGCGCGTACGCGACCGCCCGGACGACGTCCTCCTCGCCGCCGGGACGCACGACACCGTGCACGGGCACCTCGTTCAGGCAGCTGGCGTCGTTCACGACACCGCCGACCTGTTCCAGGCCTCTCAGGCCCGCGACGGCGTCCGGTCGCGCCGGTACGGTCGGGATGGTGCCCGTGGCCCCGGAGCTGACGGGCCGCACCTCGGCGGTACACGTCCGGGGTCCGACCGGCGCCGAGGAGTACCGGTCGCCCGCGAGGATGCCGACGACGAGCACCACGACGAGGACGGCGCCCAGAGCCCACCGCCGCACGCTCCGTATCCGCTGCCGTACCCGGCGCGCGGGGCCTGGTCCTGCCATGGAAAGTCCCTCCGTCGGGCCACCGTCGTTCACGACAGACGGGTCCGGTCGAGGCCTCGTGACCGAAGAGCTGTATCGCCACCACGGAGGGCACGCTGTCGTCGACGTGAGCATAGGGACATGCGGAGCGAAATTCGCTCCAATAAACGACGGCGTCAGTACGCGGCCGACGTCTCACCGGCATGTGCTGACCGGCGTGACGACGCCAAGCGGCCGTAATTCCGCGATCCTGCGTCTGAGACCGGGTACCTTGAGTCCGTGGCGTCTCGCAAGGTCCCTGGCAACCTCCCCCGCAACCTTCCCAAGCTCACGCTCGACATCCCGACCGACTTCATGCAGCGTGCGCGCACGCTGGCGACCCGGGCCGCGATCGTCGCCGCGGCGGTACCGGTAGGGGCGGCGGTAGCGCTCACCATCACGGACAAGATCCGGCAGCGGCTGCACCCGCTCACGTCGAGGTTCCCCACGGAGAAGCCGCTCACCGAGCACATCGACGAGACCGCCACCACGGTCTACACCTATGGCGCCGACCTGTTCGAGGCGATGCTCGAGGCCATCGCCGGCGCCCGCAAGACCGTGATGCTCGAGTCGTACATCTGGAAGAACGACGAGATGGGCCAGCGGTTCAAGCAGGCCCTGATCGACGCGTCCGCGCGCGGCGTCGAGGTGTACGTCATCGTCGACGGCTTCGCCAACCTCGTCGTCCCGTACTCGTTCTTCCGCTTCCCGCCCGCCGTGCACGTGCTGCGCTTCCCCGTGCTGCGCCCAGGGATGGCGTACCTCAACATCCGCACCTCGGGCCGCGACCACCGCAAGATCCTCGTGGTCGACGACGAGACCGGGTTCGTCGGCGGGTACAACATCGGCTCCCTGTACGCCACGCACTGGCGCGACACCCATGTCCGTCTCGAGGGGCCGTCCGCGTGGGAGCTGCGCAACGCGTTCGTCGACTTCTGGAACCGGCACCGCAAGCAGCGCCACCCCATCCTGGCCGACGCCGGATCCGGGACCTGGCTGCCCCACCTCAAGGCCGCGCGCAACGCGCCGTCCGAGCTCGTGTTCCCCATCCGCGGGATCTACCTCGACGCCATCGACCGGGCCATCAGCCACGTCTACATCACCCAGGCGTACTTCATCCCGGACCACGACATCCACGCCGGGCTGCTGGCCGCCGCCGCACGGGGCGTCGACGTCCGCGTCCTCGTGCCGCACCGCTCCAACCACGTGGTGGCCGACTGGCTCGCCCGCGGCCAGTACGCCTCCCTGCTGCGCGGCGGGGTACGGATCTTCCTGTACCAGGGCGCCATGGTGCACGCCAAGACCGCGACCATCGACCGCCGCTGGACCACCATCGGCACCGCCAACATCGACCGGCTCAGCCTCACCGGCAACTACGAGATCAACCTCGAGGTCGTCGACCCAGGCCTCGCCGGCCGCATGGAGGACATCTTCGCCATGGACCTGTCCAACGCGCAGGAGCTCACCCTCGCCCAGTGGGAAGAACGTGGCGCGCTCGCCAAGATCGGCGAGTACCTCCTGATCCCGCTGCGCCCCCTGCTGTAGAACCCTGCTGCAAGACTCCCGCCGCGGACTCTCCGCCGCAGAGCGCCAGGGCCTACACGAGTGCGTCCGCAGGTCCTGGCACCACGACACCCCCGGTGCCGCCGGTGCCGTTCTCCCACCGGGTCCGCGGCAGGGCGTCCGGGGCCTCACGTTGCAGCCAGGTCACCAGACCTTCGCGCACCAGGCACCTCAGGTCCCACAGCGCTGAGCTGTCAGCGCCACTGACCAGGGCCCGAGCGCGCACGACACCGGACACGGCGGAAGTCACCTGCAAGCTCACCACCCGCCCGTCCCACAACGAGGACCCCGTCACGATACGGCGCAGCTCCGCGCGCATGGCATCCAGCGGCACCCGGAAGTCGACGTCGATCTCCACCGTGCCCAGCACCTCCGACGACTTCCGCGTCCAGTTCTCGTACGGTGTCGAGGTGAAGTAGGTGCACGGCAGGATCAGCTTGCGCTCGTCCCAGATGCCCACCACCACGTACGCGAGGGTGATGTCCTCGACGGTGCCCCACTCGCCCTCGACGACCACGACGTCACCGACCCGCACCGCTTCGCTGAACGCGATCTGCAGCCCGGCGAACACGTTCCCCAGATCCGACTGCGCAGCCAGCGCCGCGACCACGGACAGCACACCCGCGGACGCCAGGAGGCTCGCGCTCGCGGCGCGCGCCTCGGGGAAGGTGAACAGCACGGCAGCGCAGGCCACCACGGACACCAGACCGATGGTCAGCCGCCGCACCACCATGATCTGGGTCCGCAAGCGGCGTGCGTGCCGTCCCGACATGCGGTTGCCCACACGGTGCAGAGCCCGGTCCTCGATCACGAGCGCGATGGTCGCGACCATCCACGCCGAGCTCAGGATCACGGAGACGAGCACGACGTGCCGCAGCACGGGCAGCCATTGGTCGCCGCGGTTCGCGGTCAACCACACGGCGATCCACATGCCCAGCACCATGAACGTGGCGTGGGCGGGCTTGCGCAACCGCAGCGCGATCTCCCGGACGGTGTCGTGACGGCGAGCGGCGAAACGCACCAGCTTCGATGCCAGCATCACCGCGAAGAACGCCACCGTCACCGCAAGGGCCACCCACCCGAGCGTGACGGCGAGGTTCGTTGCCTGTTCGATCTCTTCGTCTGCCACGCGCACAGCGTCACCCACCGACGCCACATGCCGCAAACCCCACAAGCCAGACATGGGGCCTCGTCCGAGGCGCCCTCGAGCTCCGGACGAGCCGGGCCGCGTCACACGGCCGTGGACTCCCCGACCTGGAGTCGCGAGTACGTGTACTTCCCGCCCAGCCGCGCGGTGTCCAGCCACCGACCGGTGAGCGTGTGCCCGATCTCGGACAGCAGGGCGTCGTGGATCGGCACGACGGCGCCGGCGGGGACGGAGCGCGCGAAGTCCATGGCCTCGGCCAGCTTCGTCCAGGGCCCCGACACCGGGACCAGCAGCACGTCGAGCCCGCCATCGGGCACCGTAGCCGGTGCCTCGTACGAATCGCCTGGGTGGTAAATGCGGCCTCCGTCGACTTCGACAAGGTAGGTCACGTTCATAGCGAGCTGCGGGACCTCGGGGTGGATCTCGGCATGGGCTCCCCCGCCGACAGTGACCTGGGTGCCGACGATCTCCAGGACGTCGCCCGGTGCGACCTCGTGCAGGCGTTCCGTGGGCGCGCCGCCGGAGGTCAGGTCCTCGAGCGCGGAGGCTGGGCCCCACACGTGGGTGTCGGTGGAGCACTCGAGGTGTTTGAGCACCGCTTCCAGGTCCATATGGTCGAAGTGGTCGTGAGTGATGAGCACTGCAGCGGCGCCCGTGAGCGCGGTGGCGGTGTCGCTGTAGGCGCCGGGGTCGATCACGAGGGTGTCGCCGCCGTCCGGCAGAGCGAGGGAGACGCACGCGTGCCCGTGGAAGATGAGCTGCATGCTCGCAGGCTACGCCCGACCCCTGGATACGGCAGACCGCCTGGTCGGGGTGCGTGGCGCCCCGTGCCAGACGGCTGAGTCGTTCGATATGTCGTTCGGTGTGGAGGCGGTTGTCAGACGGCGGACCTGGCTGCTCGGCGTTGCGCGAGCTCGTCACCCTCGACCGTGGCGACCTCGCCTGTCTCGCCCTGGTCGAGGGTCTCGGTCGGCATCTGGGCCAGGGTGCCCTCGATCTCGCGCCACACCCGTCCGACCGCGATGCCGAACACGCCCTGACCGCCGGCGACGAGATCGACCACCTCGTCGGGCGAGGTGCACTCGTACACGCTCGCGCCGTCGGACATCAGCGTGATCTGCGCCAGGTCGTCCACGCCGCGTTCGCGCAGTGCGGTGACGGCGGTGCGGATCTGCTGCAGGGAGACGCCTGTGTCGAGGAGTCGCTTGACAACCTTGAGCACGAGGATGTCGCGGAAGCTGTACAGCCGGTGCGTGCCGGAGCCGGTGGCCGGCTTGATGCTCGGCTCGACGAGGCCGGTACGGGCCCAGTAGTCGAGCTGCCGGTACGTGATGCCGGCGATGTGGCATGCCGTGGTTCCGCGGTAGCCCGTCGTGGCGTCCTGCTCCGTCAGGTCCTCACCGAAGAGGAGGCCCTGCGCGCCGTGCGGGACCGTAGCGCGTGTGGCTCTCTCACCGCTGGTGTTCACTGTGCCTCCTGGGGTGTCATGGCCACGCTAAGGCGCGTCGAAGGTGATTTCAAAGATGCGCGCCGTGAAAGGTTCGGCGTGTCGCGAGTTGGTGGGTTTTCACCCACCAGATTGATCCCGTTTCACCCGGTTCGGCCACTGCCGCCTTGGGCTCCACCTCCTGGCGGCCCCAGGAAGTCTTCGGGCGTGACGTGGTCCAGGAAGTCGCGGAACCGTTCGACCTCGGCCTGCTGGTCGACGTCGACGATCTCCACGCCGGCCAGTGCGACGATCTCGGCGGAGCACAGGACGGGGCTGCCGGTGCGGACGGCCAGCGCTATCGCGTCGGAGGCCCGGGAGTCGAGGTGGACGCCGTTGCTCAGGACGAGCTCGGCGAAATAGATCCCGCCTTCCAGGGCGACGATGTCCACTCGTTCGAGCGCGACGCCCACTGCGCCGAGCACGTCGCGCAGCAGGTCGTGCGTCATGGGGCGGGGTGTGGCGAGCCCGGCCTGTGCCATCGCGATGGCGCTGGCCTCGCGTGCTCCGATGACGATGGGGATGGCCAGGTCAGCGGCGCTGTCGAGCAGCAGCACGACGATCTCCTGATCGCGCTGCTGCTGTCGAACGCCGAGGATCTCCACGGGGACCATCGGCACGTCGTCCGGCCTCACGCTTTCACCGTACGGCCATTGACCGTCACTCGTCGCGCGCTCGGGACAAATTTCTGGTCACGGACCGGTCGCCCGGAGGCAATGGTGGGTGAATAATTGTGGCGGTCACGGCTCAGCCGAGGTCGTCGATACCCTGTCGGACCCATGCGGCGTGCAAGCGGGTGAACAGTTCGCCCATGTCGCTGGCCATGCTCGCGGCGCGACCGCGGGCCGCGCTGGCGTGCTGGCTGCGCAGGGGTGCGACGACCTGGTCCACGAGCGTTACCTGCCGGTCGGCGGCGGTGCGGTAGGAACGCAGGTGGCGTGGTTCGATGCCGAACTCGGCCAGTGCCCCTGCGATACGGGCCACCTCGACGGCGCCCGAGCCGAACGTGCCGCCCGACGCGGGCAGGAGCCCTGCCTGGGCGAGGTTCTGCACGAACTCCTCGGTGACGCCGGCTGCGTCGGCCACGGCCTGCGCGCTCCAGCGGCGCCGGGCGGGTGAGCCCGTGCCGGCGAGTCGGGGCGCGGGGTGCTCGGCCGAGTCGGGGTCGGCGTCCATCGCGGCGAGGCGTTCCTTGATCACCTTCAGCGGCATGTAGCTGTCGCGCTGCTCGGTGAGGACGAAGCGCAGGCGTTCGACGTCGGCCTGGCTGTACTGGCGGTAGCCCGACGGCGTGCGCACCGGCTCGATCAGGCCCTGTTCCTCGAGGAAGCGGAGCTTGGAGTGCGATACGGACGGGAACTCCTGGCCGAGGGCGCGCAGGACGTCGCTGATGCGCATGGTGGCCTGGCGGGAGATCCCGCGGGGCCAGGGCGCGTCGAGGTCGTCCTGCGCGGCACCGTGCTGCGGGCCCTGCTCGGCGTCCTGCTCGTGGTCACGGCCGCGCTCGTGGGCACGGTCATGACGCGGTTCGGTGCCGCCGTGGACCCCACGATGGTCGCGCGCGGCTCCGGCTGTCACGGGGCGGGCGTCCCCGCGCCCCACTGCGCCGGCGACTGCGGGCTGGCGTGGAAGGTGAGGCGGAACTTGCCGATCTGCACCTCGTCGCCGGTGACCAGCGTGGCGGCGTCGATGCGACCGCGGTTGACGTAGGTGCCGTTCAGGGAGCCGATGTCGCGCACGACGAACGAGTCGCCCTCGCGGACGAACTCGGCGTGCTTGCGGGAGACCGTGACGTCGTCGAGGAAGATGTCGGCCTGCTCGCTGCGGCCGGCGACGCTGCGGCCGGTGTCCAGGAGGAAGCGGGCGCCGAATCCGGGACCGCGCTGCACGATCAGCAGCGCGGAGTGCCGCGGCAGGGCGGCGACGGCGGCGGCCTCCTCGGGGCTGAGCGCCGTGCGGGGCGCCTGCTCGTCTGAGGTCGGGAACGCGATCCGACCCAGGTTGGCCGTGGTATCGGGCCCGACCGGATGGGCGCTGGGGTCCGTCATCAGGTCTCCTCGGGTGCGGTGGGGATACTGCGTTGGTCACAAGGCGGGGCGCTACGTTCGGACAACGGTCGGGACCGCGTCCGGGTTCCACTCAACCTACCTCGATCGGGATCGGGGCGGGAACCATAGAAGGGAACCAACCCGGATAAAACTACCCAGGTCACGGCCGTTCCGCATGCCAGTTTTCACAGCTCGGCCCGATGTTCCGGTGATCTGCGCCAGGAACCGGCGCAAACGTGGCGCGAGTCACTTCCCCAGTCACTTCTCCTGGGTCGGCTCGGCGTGCTCGGGCTCGCCGGGTATGCGCACGGCTTCGACGCTGACCTGGGCGGAGACCGTGGTGGTCGCCTCGCCGCCCGCCTCCCGGATCCGGGGCAGGGCGCCGCCGGGAATCTCGAGGGCGCGGTCGATCGTCTCGGCGTTGCCGATCGCGGTCCACTCGTACGGGGACGCGACGGCGGCGCCGTCGAGCACGACCCCGCCACCGGAGTCGACGAAGTAGCTGGTGGTGACCAGCCGTACCCCGTTGACCTCGATCGCCTCCGCACCGGCGTTGCGCAGCTCCTCGAGAAGGTTGAACAGGACCTGCGCCTCCAGCGGCCGGTCGCCGTCGGCGACGTGGACCTGCACGCCCGGACCGTGGGCGGGAAGCCGGCCCGAGAGGATCCCCTCCTGCTCGGCGCGCTGCCGCGCGAGGTCACGGGCCGCCTGGTCGCGTCCGTCCTCCGAGCGCAGGTCGTCCCGGATGCCCTCCAGGTCCGCGACCTGCGCGTCGAGCTGGTCGGCGCGCTGCGTCACCTCGTCCAGGAGCCGCACGAGCTCGTCCTGGCGCAGGCTGCTGAGCTGGTCCCCCGTCGACTGCCCCACCTGGACGGCCAGCGCGAAGCCCAGCGCCAGGCACAGCAGGCCGGTGAGCACCTCGGAACGCGTGCCACGGGGTCGCAGCAGCCGCATCAGACGCTTCCAGCCCGACACCGACGGGTCGGGCTCGGTCCTGTCGCGCTCGTCGCCCATGCTCACGCCTTGAAGATGTGCCGGCGGATGGAGGCGGCGTTCGAGAAGATCCGGATACCCAGCACCACCACCACCGCCGTCGACAGCTGCCCACCCACGCCGAGCTGGTCGCCGAGGAACACGATGAACGCCGCCACCACCACGTTCGACAGGAACGAGACCAGGAAGACCTTGTCGTCGAACAGCCCGTCGAGCATCGCCCGCAGACCCCCGAACAGGGCGTCCAGGGCTGCGACCACCGCGATCGGCAGGTACGGCTGCAGCATCAGCGGGACGGTCGGCTGCAGCACGAGACCGGCGACCACCCCGATCACGAGCCCGACGATCGCGATCATCCGTTGTCCTCCACTGATCGGTCCTGCATTGACTGCATTGACTGCGCTGTCTGCGCGTACCGCAACGTCGGGGCACCCGCACCCGGCAGGTACATCCCCTCGCTCGCCGTCACCTCGTGCTCGATGCCGTACTCCGCGCTCAGCAGCTGCAGAAACCCCAGACCCGCCGAACGCGCGAACTCGACCTGCATGTCCTCCGGGTCACCCACCGCCTCGACCGTGTACACGGGACCGTTCAACGGCTGCAGATCCACCAGGATCGCGTCACCCGCGTTCCGGATCGCCGACAACGACGTCAGCCGCTGATCGTTCACCGCGATCGCCTCCGCGCCGGCCGCCCACAGCTCGTTGACGACGAACTGCACGTCCGCGTCCCGCACCCGGGACTCCGCGGGCGCGTCACCCGGATCCACCAGCCCACCACCCGCGCCGTCCGTCAGCCTCACCACCACACCAGGACCCCGCACCGGCACCGCACCGTTCACCCACCGGTCCAGCTCGTTGATCTCCACCAGCGCCGACGGCAACAACGCGGCACCCTGCAGCCCGTCCACCTCCGAGCTGAGCTCCGCGGAACGCCGCGACAGCGACTCCACCTCGGCGCTGCGCTCCTGGATCTGCTCGATGAGCACCGTACGACCCTTCGTGGCCAACGGCTGCGGCGCTCGCAGGTCGAGGACGGCGACGGTGGTCGCGGCACCGAGCAGCACGGCGACCAGGAGCAGGCCCAGCGTGCTCGCCGTCCCACGACGCGACGTCGTCTCCCCCGCCTCCGCGCGCCGTTGTGCCATCAGCGCGTAGCCCGGGTCCAGGGGTCGCTCCGTGACCTCGCGCAGCAGCGTCATCGACTCGTCGGGACGCCGCCCTGCCCGGCGGGCGACAGCGGTGCTCGGAGCTGTGGTGCGCGGAGCGGTCATCCCGCGGCCGCCAGGCGCCGCACCTGCGCCACGTACTGCAGCCCCGCCAGCCAGTACAGGCCGACTCCCCACCAGGTGAAGGCCCAGCCGACCACGTGCGCCGCGGTGCCCAGCCAGCCGGGTACCGCGGCCAGGAGCAGCAGCGGGAACGCGTAGAGCAGGGCGAACGTCGCGACCTTGCCGACCAGCGTCACCTCGAGCGTCCCGTAGCCCAGGCGGGCCAGGACCGGCACCGTCAGCGCGAGCAGCACGTCCCGCGCCACGATCGCCAGCACCAGCCACAGGGGAACCACCTCACGCCACGCCAGACCGATCAGCGTCACGAAGATGAAGAGCCGGTCTGCGAACGGGTCAAGCATCTGCCCGAGCCGGGTGACCTGGTTCAGGCGACGGGCAAGCACACCGTCGAGCCAGTCCGAGGCACCCGAGACAGCGAGCACCAACAGCGCCCAGCCGTCCTCGCCCACGACGATCAGCACCGCGAAGACCGGCACGAGCGCCAGCCGCACCAGGCTGATCATGTTGGGCACGGTCAGGACCCGGGAGCTCATCTCCGCCCCAGTGGACACGCTCACCGCCCTCGCTCACGCCGGTTTCGTCTCGGTCGCAATACTACGGGGAGAGCGCTGCGTAAGCGTTGCGTATCCGCACCGGCGCGCCGTCCGACCGTCCGACAACGCCCCTCACCACGCACAACATCACCCGCGTGCTGCACGTCACGCTCCCCCGCTCTGTGCCGAAGGCCCCAGCACCCGATAGGGTGGTGCCACATCCCCTTGGAGTTCGTCGTCTTCCCGTGTGTGCACAAAACGTGCGAGACAGGCCCGCAGCCTCGGCTGCGGGGAAGGTGTTTCGGGAGCGAGCGACGCGAGGGCCCTCACCTCGGCCCTGACTCCGCCCGCGACGACGAACGGTGCATCACTGCATGTCTATCGACACCCATGACCTGATCGCGCCTGCTGAGCAGGACATCCAGCAGGACAATGCGCAGGCCACCGCCGACACCGGCGACCAGACGGCCCCCGAGGCAGTCACCACCAAGGACACGACCTCCGAGGACACCACCCCGGAGACCACGGCCCCCGCCCCGGAACCCGAGCCCACCGGCCCGACCTTCGCGAGCCTCGGCCTCCCCGCGCAGCTCATGGCAGCCGTCGACAAGCTCGGCTTCGTCACGCCGTCCGCCATCCAGGCACGCGCCATCCCCGAGCTCCTCTCCGGCCGCGACATCACCGGCGTCGCCCAGACCGGCACCGGCAAGACCGCCGCGTTCGGCCTCCCGCTGCTCGCCGCCATCGACCCCAAGCTCCGCAAGGTCCAGGCCCTCGTCCTGGCCCCCACCCGCGAGCTCGCCATGCAGGTCGCCGACGCCATCGAGTCCTTCGCGACCGAGCTCGACGACGTCCGCGTCCTGCCCGTCTACGGCGGCGCCCCCTACATCCCCCAGCAGCGCGCCCTGCGCGACGGCGTCCACGTCGTCGTCGGCACCCCCGGCCGCATCAAGGACCACCTCGACCGCGGCGCCCTCAAGCTCGACGACATCCGCTTCCTCGTCCTCGACGAGGCCGACGAGATGCTCCGCATGGGCTTCGCCGAGGACGTCGAAGAGATCTTCGGCCAGGCACCCACCAAGCGCCAGGTCGCCCTCTTCTCCGCGACCATGCCGCCGGCCATCCGCAAGGTCGCCGACCACCACATGACCGACCCCGTGCAGATCGCCGTCACCCGGCAGGCCTCCACCGTCACCGCGGTGCGCCAGACCTACGCCGTCGTGCCCTTCCGCCACAAGGTCGGCTCCCTCGCCCGCGTCCTCGCCACCTCCGACGCCGACGCCGCCATCGTCTTCACCCGCACCCGCGGCGCAGCAGAAGACGTCGGCTCCGCCCTCATCGAGAAGGGCATCTCCGCCGCCACCATCTCCGGTGACGTCGCCCAGAAGGAACGCGAGAAGATCGTCGAGCGACTCCGCTCCGGCGCCCTCGACGTCCTCGTCGCC
Source organism: Promicromonospora sp. CA-289599 (assembly GCF_050936155.1). Classification (NCBI taxonomy): domain Bacteria; kingdom Bacillati; phylum Actinomycetota; class Actinomycetes; order Micrococcales; family Promicromonosporaceae; genus Promicromonospora; species Promicromonospora sp. CA-289599. The sequence continues at coordinate 5,663,175 of NZ_JBNJNI010000001.1, read as the reverse complement.
ACCGACGTCGCAGCCCGCGGCCTCGACGTCGACCGCATCGGCCTCGTCGTCAACTTCGACGTCCCCGGCGAGCCCGAGGCCTACGTCCACCGCATCGGCCGCACCGGCCGCGCCGGACGCACCGGCGAAGCACTCACCTTCGTCACCCCCCACGAGCGCGGCAAGCTCCGCAGCATCGAGCGCACCATCCGCGCCTCGCTCGAAGAGGTCGCCATCCCCTCCCCCCGCGACGTCTCGGCCCACCAGGTCAAGCGCGCAATCGGCAAGGTCGCGGCCCGCCGCGAAGCCGGACGCCTCGAGATGTACACCGACCTCATCCGCACCTACGCGGACGAGACCGGCACCGACCCCATCGAGATCGCAGCCGCCATGGCGGCGCTCGCGGTCGGCGACGACGGCCCCCGTGCCCGCGCCGAGCAGGAGGAGTACGAGCGCGAGCAGGCCGAGGCCAGGTCGGCGGCCGCCAGGCGCACCACGCGCGACGGTGACCGGCACGACCGGTCCGGTGACCGTGGCGCTCCGCGCGGCCGGTCCGAGGGTGACCGCGGCATCCGCCGTCCGGCCCGGGGCACGCGCTACCGCATCGCCGTCGGGCACACGCACGGCGTGCAGCCGGGCGGGATCGTCGGCGCGCTGACGGGCGAGGGTGGCATCACCGGCGCCGACGTCGGCAAGATCGACATCTTCGGCAGCTTCTCGCTGGTGGACATCATCGCCCCGCTGGACACCGAGGCGCTGGACCGTCTGGGCCGGGCTCGCGTTGCCGGCAAGCCGCTCCGCATCACGCTCGACCGCGGCCCCGCGCGCACCGGCGGCGACCGTGACCGCGCGCCCCGGAGCGGTGGCGACCACCGCCGTCCCGACGGCGAGCGTGGCCCCCGTGCCCGCACCACCCCGCACTGGGACGCGCGCACCAGCCGCTGACGCGGTGAACGCAGTCGTATGACGACGGCGGTCGTGCCTACCGAGACCTGATCTCGGTAAGCACGACCGCCGTTCTTTGTCGTCCGGCCGGGTGACCCGCTACGGGCGGTCGGGCTCCGCGGCCTCGCCCAGCTCCGCGATGAGCGCCACCAGGCGGCGCGCCTCGGCCATGCCGTGCTCGCCGTCCGCCCGCTGGATGCCCATCACGGCGAGCACGTCGCCGTCGGCCAGGTCGAGGTGCACCCACGGGTCGTTCGGCCCGAACCGCACGGTCACTATCTCGGCCCAGTCGAGCCGGCGGCTCGTGGCGTAGTTGACCACGGTGAGGCCGCCCGGGTCCGGGACGGCACGCACGGCGCCGAACCGCCACGCGATCACGGCGCCCACCAGCCCGAAGACGATCATCGCCACGCGGTTGACGGTGTCCGCGGTGCTCGACGCCAGCGCGACGAACGTGCAGCCGCCCCCGGCCAGGATCGCCAGACCGTACGCCGACGGCGTGCCGAAGCGACCCCGGAAGGTGCGGAAGCGGTCACCGCGAGGGGCGCTGCCCCCTGCTCCCTGACCTGTGTCCGCCCCCGCACCCATGAGGTCTACAGCCGCGAGGCGTGGATCGACGTCACGATGACGGCACGCGCCCCGACGTCGTACAGGGCGTCCATGATCCGGTTGGTCTCCCGGCGCGGGACCATGACGCGCACGGCGCAGGCATCGCTGTGGTGCTGCGCCGAGACGGTCGGGGACTCCTTGCCCGGGGTGATCGCCACCGCCTCCTCCAGCCGCGACGCGGGGACCACGTAGTCCATGAGCACGTACTCACGGGCGGTGATCACGCCCTCCAGGCGGCGGGTCAGGATGCCGAGGCCTGCGGGCGGCTCGGCGTCGGACTGCCGGATGAGCACTGCCTCGGAGCGCAGGATCGGTTCGCCGAACACCTCGAGGCCCGCGGCCCGCAGCGTCGTGCCGGTCTCGACCACGTCGGCGATGACGTCGGCGACGCCGAGCCGCACGCTCGACTCCACGGCGCCGTCCAGGTGCACGATCGCGGCGGGCTCGACGCCCTGCTTCGCCAGGTGCTGGGCCACGAGCGTGGTGTACGACGACGCCACGCGCCGCCCGGCGATCTGGCTGACGGAGGTCACGGGGTCGGCCTCGCCCGGGCCCGCGGGGGCCGCGTAACGGAACGTGGACCGGGCGAACCCGAGGCCCAGGTGCTCGACGGCGTCCGCGCCCGAGTCGAGCATCAGGTCACGGCCGGTGATGCCGACGTCGACCGTTCCGGTGCCCACGTAGACCGCGACGTCGCGCGGGCGCAGGAAGAAGAACTCGACGTCGTTCTCGGGGTCGGCGAGCACGAGCTCACGGGTGTCGCGGCGCTGGCGATAGCCCGCCTCGCGCAGCATCTCGGAAGCGGGGCCGGACAGGGCACCCTTGTTGGGGACGGCGATGCGCAGCATGTGGTTGGTTCCTCTCTGGGTGTACGACGGATCTGGGCGCGAGACACGAGGTCTCGCTACAGATGCGTGTACACGTCCTCGAGGGTCAGTCCCTTGGCAACCATCAGGACCTGCAGGTGGTACAGGAGCTGGGAGATCTCCTCAGCGGTCTCGCTGTCCGACTGGTACTCGGCCGCCATCCACACCTCGGCGGCCTCCTCCACCACCTTCTTGCCGATCGCATGGACGCCGGCGTCCAGCTGGGCCACGGTGCCGGATCCCGCTGGACGGGTCTCGGCCTTCTCGGTCAGCTCGGCGAACAGGGTCTCGAAGGTCTTCACGGGCTCAGCCTAGTCGGGCGACGGGGGCACCACCCTCCGCCGTCCCACGTTCTGGCCGTGTTCCGGCTATGGCACCAGCCACTCACCCGGCCAGCCGCGAGCCGTCCTCGTCGGGCGTGAGCACTCCCTGGACCGGCGTGATCAGGTGGAGCTCTCCCCCGCCGCCCTGACCGTCACCCTCGGACAGCAGCACGATCACCGAACCGTCCGCGGCCGCCAGGCCCGTCGCAGGGTCCAGCGGGTCACCCCCGGGGTACAGGCCGCCTTCGCGGCACGTCTCCGGCGTCGACACGACGGCCACCCGCTCCCCCGGCGCGACCTCCACCTCCGGCGATGGCTCCACACCGCCGGGCGGCTCCGGCCGTTCGAGCACCTCCTCGACGTCGAACAGCCAGCGGTGCGCCTCAACGCTGAAGGGCGGCGCGGCGCCCTCCCGTTCGACGACGCTCCCCCGCAGCACGGCGCCCGCGTCGGCGGCCGCTTCGTCAGGCGACTCGAAGATCACCCAGTCGACACACGCCTCGCCGCTCGTTGCCGGCGTCGTGGTGCCGACGGCGGCGCAATCGGTGAGCCAACCCGAGAGCGCCGCCACCGTCAGTGCTGCCGAAGCCGCCCGCCAGGGCCATGAAGGTGTCGTACCTGGTCAGTGTGGCCTGTCCGCCTGTCCTTTTGGCTGTTGGTGAACTTTTTTCTGGAGGTTGGGTGCTTCTAGTCCGCTTGGCACACTATTAACATGCGGCTAGGGCGCTAGGGTGAGAGTCGGATCACGTAGCAGCACCTTGCGATGTTGGTCGAGGTCCTGGCCGACATCCGCGCACCGGGCCAGGACGACCGTGTACCCGCCCCGAGGCTGTGCTCGCGGACCGGGCCTATGCCACCAGCCCTGGTCCGTAAGCACCCGCGCGGCTGGGGCATCAAGACCGTGATCCCGAGAAGAACGACAGCCGCTGCCCGCAAGCGCAAGGGCTCGGCCGGCGGGTGACCAACGGATCTGGACGTCGAGCTCTATAGTCAGCGCGACATCGTGAAACGCTCCTTCGCTCTGATCAAGCAAAGGTGCGGCCTGGCCACCCGCCACAACAAGCTCGCCCTCACCTACCGCGCCGCGACCATCCTGTCCGCCTGCCTCATCTGGTCACGCCACACAGGAAACACGACCTAGCTAATGCGGCGGCGCAGAACTTCCAGGTCGTAGGTACTGCACCTGGCGGATAGCGTGCCAACGAGCGCACCGTCTGGCTGAGCTCAGGAGCCGCCTCTGGGTACGCCGTCCTCGGCTCCTCTCCGAGGGCATCAAGCCCCGGAGTAGCTTCAGACCACCAACGCTGCGCCTTGTTCCACACAAGCGACGAGTCCTGCAGTCGGTGGCCCCCCACGTCCAAGAACATCTGCCCAGAACATCTGCTGTGAGTGAGCGAGGGTTAGCGGCTGGGTTAGTGGGCGTTGCGTGCTGGCGACACGCGCACGAGCAGCCTCCCGACTGGCATGCTCTATGGCATGGAGTTCGTGCCGCCAGAGGAGGTCCGCGCCCTCACCTCCTTTCGTGAACTTGTGTCGTGGGCGATCGGCGCTTACGCCCCCGAGGCGGGGCAGGGCTCGATGGAGGAGGTGGAGCTAAGGGTCGGAGCACAGTCGTACCACGTGTGGACCGACGGGGGGCGCGAGCGCACGCTCGACTACGGCGACTGTCCAGGTCATCAGCACGCCTACTGGTTCCTGCGCATGGGCCTGTTCCAGTCGTATGACATCGACTGGATCACAGAACAGAAGACTGACCCGCGCTTCAAAGAAGGCCCCAAAGCGCGGAACTTCTTCGATCAAGAGACTGTGTACAAGCTTGACGAGCTGGCCTTCGGCGCCCGCATTCCCGCCTCCGTGACTGCTTGGATTACGACTCGGGCGCGTGATCCTCGGTTGAAGAAGAAGGCGGTGAACAAGCAGATCCCGTTCCGCGCCGACTCTGTGCGCGCTGCAATTAACGCGACGAAGGCAAATCGCACGGGCACCGAGTCGCCTGGACGGGAGGGCGTCAGTGGACCCTTGGGCGGCCTGACAGGAGCCAATGTCGCCGTCTTGCCTACCTTGCCTGGCCCAGCCGGGGTGATGGCGCTGTCGAACATTCCCGCACCCTGGTACGGAGACTTTATTGATCGCCCACCCCTACGGTCGCAACTGATCGAGTGCCTAGAAAGCACTCAGCCGGTGGTATGTCTCGTAGGGGTGAGCGGGCGAGGGAAGACCACCTTGGCCCACCGGGTCGCACTAGAACAGGTCGGCAAAGGGCAACTCTTCCGCGCCGTCGTTTGGGTGTCTGACGAAGAGATCCCCGGGACGACGACGCTCGACTCGCTGTTCGAGGCAATCTCGGTGACGTTGAACGACCCGACTCTTGCCCGTGGGGACGTGGACGTCGGCTCAGAGCGGACGCTCGCGCTACTTGCGCAGGTTCCAACGCTTCTCGTATTGAACAATTTCGAGACGATCACAGATCCCGACGTTGGGCACTGGATTCGGTTGGTTCCGAGCCCGAGCAAGGTCATGTTGACGTCGACAATCGCCCCACGCGGAATGGGACACTTCATGGTGGAGGTCGATGTAGAGCGACCTGACGACTCGGTTGCGCCAGCCTTTTTCGAGCGGTTACTCCGGCAACGTGCACTTTCCGGTATCACCGCGGGAAGTCCGGAGTTGATGACATTATGGGAAGCTGCTGACGGCAACTTCAAACTCCTAGAGCGCGCCGTGGGTTTGCTCAGGAGGAGACCGGTGGAGGTGATTCTGAAGGACATCCGAAATTCAGCCGATCCTGACTTAGATCTGCTCCGCGAATCGTGGAGCGCACTGTCGGACGATGGACAGTTGCTTCTCAGGGCCCTGTCGCTATTCCCGGACGGTGCTGAACACACATCAGTAATTGCAGTCACGGGCATGCCAGAAGCCCGCTTCGAGAGGGCCATGACTGAACTGCAGGATGCGAGGTTCGCGAGCCCGCAGCTTCGTGCGTTCTCGCTGTCATACAGTCTCGACGGCTTGGCGGCGCGGCGCGCACGGGCAGCGGTCGAGCAAGGGGCGGACGAAGACCTGGTCGGCAGATGGATGGGTGAAGCACTACGGATCGCCAATACTGTTGGTTTCTGTCCGGACGACGTGTCTCGGTTACGGGCCCTCGACGCACCCGGTGTGCGGAGTGCAGTCGAATACGCGATCATCGAGGCCGATAGGCGCGGTTTGGATGAAATTGTTATCGAGCTCTGCCGAGAGGTTCGATACTACTACTACGTTCGCGGACTTTGGTCTGCTACGCCCAATGTGAATCTCATGCGAGCAGAGGCCGCCCGGCGCCTGGCTGATGCCGTCGAGGAATTCGACGCACTTGTTTACCACATCAACATCGCTGCCAAACAGCACAACGTGGCAGAGGTTGAGCGACGCCTACCAAGGCTGCAGGAACTGGTCACATCTGCGGCGACCGAACTGAGCCCGCGCGCGCTAGCGGAACTTCGCCACGCTCGGGCCCTCTACCACCATGCACGATCCGAATGCGACGCTTCGGAACAGCTCTGGCTTGAAAATCTCCGCTCCCCCGAGACGCTCGGCCCGGCTGACTACAGTGCAAATCTGCGTTGGTTCGCGCGATGTATCGTTCAGCGCCACGACGGACGGGCGAGCGCTGCGCGTAAGGAACTCAAGAAGGCCGCTGAGCACGCGCAGGCCCACGGGTTCCGCAGGGCAAATGTGGTGATCCAACTTCAGCTTGCTGACCTGGATCTTGCTGAGACCTCTTCGCGCGCGCCGGCAACAGTGTTCCAGGAACTGGTTGGAGTTCGTCAGAACTGCGAGGAGTTGCGAGATCAATACTACCTTGCCGAAGTCGAGTGGCTAATGGCGCGCGCATTGCGGGCAATGGACCGGACGATGGAGGCGACGGATCAAGCGCAGAGCGCCTCCGCGCGCTTTGAGAGTCTCGGACTGAGCGATAGAGCGGAGGAAACGGCTGAGTGGATTCAGCAATCTCCCGAGTAGGGCGGACTTTGCTGTCTCGTGAGGTCCGGCAGAAGCAGACTTCCAACTATTGGAAATGGAGTGATTAGTAGTGACGGAACTAAACCAGCAAGCACAAGCCATCATCGACGCCGCGGCCGCGAGTGGACTGCCGCCGGTCTATCAGCTGCCCACCGAAGAGTCGCGCGCCCGAATGCGAGCGGCTTTCATCCAGGGCGAACCGGAGAGCATCCCGCGCTTGGAGGACTTTGTCGTTCCCACGGAGGCAGAGGATATTCGGGCGCGGCTATACCACCCTGAACCTGGTGGGCAACTCCCGCTTCTGCTCTTCTTTCACGGGGGTGGATGGATTGTGAATGACCTTGACACTCACGATCGCCTATGCAGCATCATCGCCAAGGAAGCACGGGTTGCGGTCCTCTCGGTCGACTACCGCCGCAGCCCGGAGAACAAGTACCCCGCAGCGATCGAGGATGCACGTCAAGCTCTCGCTTGGGCCGCAAACCACCGAGCGAGTCTTGGTGTGAACAACCAAATTGCGGTCGGGGGCGATAGTTCAGGCGGGACAATTGCAGTTTCCCTCGCGAAGCAGACCCGTGACTTTGGTGGGCCGGCAATTGCGGCACAGTTCCTGCTGTACCCCGTGACCGACTACCTCGAGCCTGAGACTGCATCCTATGTACAACGTGGCGTTGGATATTCTCTCAACCGAGCCTTTATGGAGTGGGCGTGGTCCGCATACCTGCCCGAGGCCTGGGATCGGAGCGACCCCTACCTATTTCCTCTCCAGGGAGACCAGGTCGCACTTCCGCCGACCATTATTTATACCGCTGAGTTTGACCCCCTCCGTGACGAGGGCGCGGCTCTAGCTGACGCGATGGCGAAGGCTGGCGTGACCGTCTCGTACGTCAATGCGGACGATCAGATGCACGGGTTCGCAATGCAGACTCGCGCCATCGACCGGGCAGCGAAAATTCTCTCTGAAGCATGCTCTGCGCTTCGGAGGATGCTGGAGGGATTGGGTGACAGAGTTGATCCCTGAGATTCTCTTGGTCAGGCATGCCCGAACGCAAAGTAACTCGTCCGGTACGTTTATGGGTCAGCGCGATCTCCCGGCGAGTGACGAGGGGCTTCGCGCTGCCCGAGACCTGTTGGCGGACAAGGCAGAGGCTTGGCACGTGACCCACCTCTATAGCTCCCCTCTTCTGCGCGCGCGTCAAACGGCCGAGTTGCTTACCACTGCGTTGCCGATTCGGCTTGATGATCGCTTACTGGAACGCAACTTGGGAGTCTGGGAGGGACGCACCAAGGCGGAGGTGAGAGAGTCCGATCCTCAAGCAGTTTCCGAGTTTGGCTGGATCGACGCAAGGCACACGCCCATCCGTGGCGAGTCCCTGGACGAGATGTGTGATCGAATCGGCTCCTTCCTTGATGAGATTCAAAGGCTGGAGCCCGGAAGTGTTCCGATGGTGGTCACGCACAATGGCTGGATTCGAGCCGCATTGTCGGTGTGTGGACTCGTCGACGCTGTCGCGATTTATGCCGAGGCAACGCCTCATGCGCAGGTGATTCGCCTGTCACCGAGGATGTGTCACCAATCCCGATCTGCCAGATTGGAGTGAGCACTCTGGGCATCTGGCCGACGTCGGCGCCGCGTAAGGTATCAATTGAGCTTGTTGGCTGCTAGTACTACTGCCGTAGATCGGGTCGCTGACCTGCGGTGATGCCTGGACATGGGGCGGCCACCGCCGGGATGCTTCGTTGCTTGTGTGGAACAAGAAGTCCGTGGCGGTGGCCGCGGCCAATAGCGTAGACCCTCAAGCGTGGCAGGCCGCGTTCGAGACCGCGTTCGGGCAGGTCACCGGCCGGTTCGCGCGCCGAGACGCCCGTGGTGCCGGCCGGGATCTGCTCGCGGGGCTGGTCGCCCCGCTGGAGCGGAAGAGCTGCTGGACGATCGCCGAGCACGCCGGCCACGAGACCCCGCACCGGTTCCAGCACCTGCTCGGGCGGGCGGTCTGGGATGCCGACGGGGCGCGTGACGACGTGCGTGCCTACGCGCTTGGGCGCCTGGCCGACCCGGGTGCGGTGCTCGTGGTCGACGAGACCGGCGATCTGAAGAAGGGCACCAGGTCGGTCGGGGTACAGCGGCAGTACACCGGCACCGCGGGCAGGGTCGAGAAGGCGCAGGTCGCGGTGTTCCTGACCTACGCCGCACAGCGCGGGCACACGTTCATCGACCGGCGTCTCTACCTGCCAGTCCTGGGCGAGCGACCCGGACCGCCGCACCGAGGCCGGAGTCCCGCACGACGCAACGTTCGCGACCAAGCCACACCTGGCCGCGGACATGATCACCGACGCGCTGGCCGCCGGGACGCCGGCGCGGTGGGTCGCCGGGGACGAGGTCTACGGCGCCGACCCGCACCTACGCGCTACCTGCCGGCGGCTCGGATTGGGCTATGTGCCGGCGATCGGCTGCAACCGGGGTCGTTCCGACCGGCGCCGGACCGCTGCGCGCAGACAAGGCCACCAGCCTGGTTCCGGACGATGCGTGGGCGCGGATGTCGTGCGGCGACGGGTCCAAAGGGCGGCGCTGGTACTCCTGGGTAGTCCTCGAGCTGCAACCAGAGGCCGACGGATCAGACCTTGGGTCCGGTCACCACGCCCTGCTCGTGCGCCGCAACGACCAGACCGGAGAGCTGGCCTGGTACCGCTGCTGGATACCACGCCCAGTCGCGATCGGCGACCTGGTGCACGTGGCGGCCCGCCGGTGGACCGTCGAGGAGAACGTCCAGGCCGCCAAGACCCACGCCGGCCTGGACGAGCACCAGGTCCGCCGCTGGAACTCCTGGCACCGGTGGACCACCCTGGCAATGCTCGCCCACGCCTTCCTCACCATGCTCGCCATGACGATGAACGACACCGAGCCCGACCACGACAGCGTCGGGCTCGTCCCGATCACCCTGGGCGAGGCCAGACGACTATTCGCCGCTCTCACCGCGACGGCCTCCAAGACCGTCAAGCGGGTCCTGGCCTGGTCCCGGTGGCGACGACGACACCAGCACCGTGCCCGCCGCGCTCACTACCGACGACGCGAAGGCAGCATCACCGCAGCCCACCGGCCCGATCTACGGCTGTAGTACTAGTCATGGTCCATATGTGCGGTATTGCTCTCCTCGGTGTTCTCGGCTGTAGGCCTCCGCCCGCGACGCCGTACAGCACGCGCGGGGATTCCGGTTGCGACTGAATTGGCTGGGATTTTGCCGGACACGACGGCGCCCGCACCGATCACGCAACCGTCGCCGACTATTGCGCCAGCAAGAATGGTTACGTTGGCTCCAATCCAGACGTCCGACCCAATTATTATGGGCCGCAAATCGTGCCCTTGGTTACGGATCCAAAGGTCTGGCGCATCGAATCTGTGGTTCCCGCTATTAATTACTACGTGCGGCCCGATAAGGGTACCGTCGCCGATACAAATTGACGATGGTGCGTCGATCTGAACGCCTCGGTTGACGAATACGTTGTATCCGATCTGCACGTTGGTCGGGTAGTGGATTGTTACGTCTGGGAGCACGCAAAGTTTGGCCTTGGATCGATCTTTCAGTGTCGCCATGTAGAACCAGTTGCGCATTGCCAGGTCCACGCCGACGGAGGACCTCTTGGCGAGCCAGTTCTGTAGGATGTGCCAAACTGGTCCTCCGCATTCTACGTGCGCCGGAACAACCTTGCGCAATATGGCAAATATGATCTGTGATTTTAGGGAGTAATACGCGAATCCGAGCCTCGCTACTCCGCGAGCACCAGGATCGCGTCCTAGCAGTTCTTTCCTCATCGAGCCTCCGCCCAACTTTTGTCGTTGAGTTGTGTTTTTAGGCGGTAGAACGTTGGCCTGTGTATTTCGACATGCTGCCGAATCTTTTCTAGTGCCGTCGTTAGAGTGTTCCAGTGCGGAAATAGGCGTGGATTTGAACGAGTTCTGCTTCAATGTCGCTGGGGCATGCCGCTGTAACTTCTCTCATGGTCTCCTCTCGGTCGAACTCTCGTATCGTGGCGATGGGTGCATCGACGAGACTTGATTCGAGCGGGAATTGCTGACCTGAGACGACCAGAGTCTCCGCCGTCCGTCCAAGCGTGAGTTCGTGTTCGGCGCGGACTCCGAGACCGTGTGGGGCGAGCAGCCGCTCGCCGTTCATCGTGTTGAGTGTGTTGGAGCCGCCTTCACGCGCTCTGAGGAGAAAGATCGGCCCTCGCGGTCGAGTTAGTAGAACGTAGTCCGCAGAAGCCGGTGACACCCATTGACATCCAATTGCGACAGATGCTTGGTCGGGCATGCCGTAGTGGGGGAGAGACAGAATCTCTTCTTGGAGGTGTCTGTTGCCCACCACCAATGCAGCACAAATCCTTTGACGCTCTCGCTGGTAGCTCTCGAGCATTGAGGCCGTGCGATAGAACTCTTCCGCAGGACGGCCCGCCAGGTAACGCAGGTATCGGCCGTTCTCGCCGTCCAGGGTCTTGACTGCGTCGGAATACCAGTTGGTTGGTCCAGGGTACAGCCCATTGAACTGGGCCTTGAACTCCGCAGTCGAAGCATGAAGAACTATATAACGACCTGCAGGCAAAGTACCGGCGCCGTCTGACTCAGCAAGAATGATGAAGTGATGCCCCGACGTGAAGTTCCAGACGAAGGGCGTGGTTTCCGCCAGGGCGTTCTTGGCGTGGTCGATTCGCTCCCTGAAATGTTCGGCACTCGATATGTCGATGTCAGTACGGAAGATGCTCACGCCGCAGACATTGACGGTGGCATCGATTGGGACGAGTGGGACATCGGATTCCCATTGGTAGCATGCACCGGTAAAGAACCCGCCGTGCATGCGGCGTACATTGTAGGGCAGCCCGAGGTCGGGAAGTGTTGTGATCTGCGCGTCGCAGTAACGGCGGGATTCCTTGGTGGCGGCGCTCGCCAACATTTGTTCCGTTACTCGGAGTTCTTCGAGTAGGAGTCGTTTTGTTGCATCCACACGTCCGAGTGACTTCATCTCCGTGGCTCTCCTACAGTCGAGATGCATCGGCTTGCTCAGGCAGGTGCGTAGTCGACGGATTGCCTTTCGGCGTGAACCGTGGTCAGGCCGTCCCGAGGACTGCGGCAGAGGGGTGCCAGCTAGTGAGTACTTTAGCTCTAGAGGTCCGAGTGGAACGTGCATCGCTGGCACGGCTGATCAAGGGTATCTCGTGAACATTCGCACAGTTTGCGCTGGTTCGTCCAGTCTCGGTGCTTCACGCGAGCCATCCAGCGTGCTCGTGCACTGCCGCCTCGCCTCGGCCGCCATACGCCTGGCCTAGGAGTCGAGCTGAATCGTCGGATACGAGGGTGCGTTCCCGCCGACGCCCGCGAAGCCCTCGAACGACGCCAGATTCATCGAAGGCAGCGCCAACGCCTTCGTTGCGCGGGTTGTGTGCGACCGCCGGCCACTGACTCGGTACTTACCACCACAGCCTCACGATCCTGCCGACCGGGATTGAAAGAACGCCGTCACCGTCGTTGGCTTGTGAGACTGGTGAGTTGAGCAGAACATACCCGGTAGGCCGCAAGAAGAGGCGGTGCGTCGTGTGTGACTGCATATCTCTGTTGCTTACTTCAGGATCCTGCAGGTAACCGCGCATCCCCGTGGGCTTACTTCAAGAGACTATGAGAAACCCTGCGGAACCGTTCAATACTTCGGCGGTCGATACATTTGCCAGCGTATTCTCTGTATTTGTAGCCCTAATGAAAGGGCCGCAAAAGCCGTCGCCCGGGAACTTGAAGGGATCCGGGCGACGGCACGAGCCCCAAGTGAGGAGAAGCCCGTGAACGCACAGTACAACGTGATGCTTGGCTGGGTCGGTTGGTACGGCACGGAGCCAGCCGATTGCTACGGCGAGTTTGGCTGCTCGATGGGCAAGGTGGCGGAGTGATGGATGGCATCGAGGTCGAGATTGACTCGTGGCCGCAGGCGGTCGTGGCGGTGGTCTTCATCCTTGCGCACATGATCGTCCCGCAGGTGTTGGGTTACCTGAAGGATCGGCGGGCTGTCCCGAAGGTCGAGGTGACGCGCAGCGAACCCGCCGAGGATTCGGCCACCGGCCCGCGCGTCGATGCCAACCTTGTCAAGACGATCCTGAAGAAGTTCTGGGAAGTTCTGCGCCGCCGCATTAGCTAGGTCGTGTTTCCTGTGTGGCGTGACCAGATGAGGCAGGCGGACAGGATGGTCGCGGCGCGGTAGGTGAGGGCGAGCTTGTTGTGGCGGGTGGCCAGGCCGCACCTTTGCTTGATCAGAGCGAAGGAGCGTTTCACGATGTCGCGCTGACTATAGAGCTCGACGTCCAGATCCGTTGGTCACCCGCCGGCCGAGCCCTTGCGCTTGCGGGCAGCGGCTGTCGTTCTTCTCGGGATCACGGTCTTGATGCCCCAGCCGCGCGGGTGCTTACGGACCAGGGCTGGTGGCATAGGCCCGGTCCGCGAGCACAGCCTCGGGGCGGGTACACGGTCGTCCTGGCCCGGTGCGCGGATGTCGGCCAGGACCTCGACCAACATCGCACCGTCGTTACGCTGCCCGCCAGTGACCACCGCGACCAGCGGCCGCCTACGCCCGTACACCGCGTGATGAATCTTGGTGCTCAGCCCGCCACGAGCGAACGATCCCGAGACCCGCCGGTTCGCGGTCTCGGCCCCGAGAGCTGGAGACGAAGCCGTCACCGGGATTCTTGTGTTCGCTTTCGCTCCCTGTGTCCTGGCTCCGGGCGCGTTGTGTTCGTACCGTCCTGATGGGCCCGGTTGATCGTTGCGTCCACGCTCACGGTTCTGCTGCGCACCTCACCACCCAGATATGGGAGCCACGCTCCAGTAATGAGTCGCCTCCATCTTCACGATGCGACCGAAGAGAGGTCACGCAAAACCACCGAGGTCGCTATGGCAGCTTCCGCCGCCTCCGCTCCCTTGTCCTCGTGCGAACCCTCCAGCCCTGCCCGGTCCAGTGCCTGCGCCTCGTCGTCGCAGGTCAGCAGACCGAACCCCACAGGGACCCCGGTGCGCACGCTCACGTCCGTCAGTCCGGTCGTCGCGGCGGAGCACACGTACTCGAAGTGCGGTGTGCCGCCCCGGATCACGACGCCGAGCGCCACCACGGCGTCCGCACCCCCGGCTGCCGCCCGCGCCGCCGCGACCGGCAGCTCGAACGAGCCGGGCACGCGGACCTCCGTCCAGTCGGCGCCCGACTCCCGCAGCGCCCTCCGGGCACCCGCCAGGAGCCCGTCCATCACCTGCTCGTGCCAGCTCGCCGCGATCACGACGACCCGCAGGCCGCTACCGTCCACTGTCACCTTCGGTGCTCCAGCGCCACTCATGCGCATGCTCCTTCGTCCTCGTTCATGCTTCGTCCAAGGCTTCGTTCGAGGCTCGGTTCGAGCTCGAGATCAAGGTCCAGCTCTTCGATGCGGTGGCCCATGACCACACGCTTCGTCTCCAGGTACCGGTGGTTGTGCACGCCGCGTCCCACCACGAGCCCCCGGCGCCCGACGACGTCGGTGCCCGCCGCGCGCAGGCCCGCGACCTTCTCCGGGTTGTTCGTCAGCAGCGTCACGCCGTCGAGCCCGAGGTCCGCCAGGATGGCCGACGCCGCGCCGTACTCCCGCGCGTCCACCGGCAGCCCGAGGTCGACGTTCGCCTCGACGGTGTCCCGGCCGCCGTCCTGCAGCGCGTACGCCTGGATCTTCGCCGCCAGGCCGATGCCCCGGCCCTCGTGGCCCCGCAGGTACACGACGGCGCCACCCTCCGCGGCGACCGCCGCCAGCGACGCCTCCAGCTGCGGACCGCAGTCGCACCGCAGGGAGCCCAGCGCATCACCCGTCAGGCACTCGGAGTGCACCCGCACCAGGGAGCCCGCGCGCCGCGGGCCGGACAGCGGGCCGGACAGGGCGACGGGCGTCAGCGCCAGGTGCTCCGCACCCGAACGCAGGTCCCGGTACGCCATCACCCGGAAGTTCCCGTGCCGTGTCGGCAGCGACGCCTCCCCCGCCCGGAGCACCCGGACGACCGTGTCTTCGGCACCATCGGCACCATCGGCCGCCGCGGCGTCGGGCTGCGGGGCGGGGTCGTGCACCCGGCGCCACGCCACCAGGTCCGCGACGGTCAGCACCACGAGCCCCTTCTCCTCGGCCAGCGCCTGGGCCTCGTCCAGGCGCATCACGGCGCCGTCGTCCCGGACGAGCTCGGCGATGGCGCCCACCTCGCCCAGGTCGCCTGCCGGACCGCCCGCCAGTCGTACGAGGTCAACGGCGGCCTCGGTGTGCCCCGCGCGCTCCAGCACGCCGCCGGCCCGCGCCCGCAGGGGCAGCACGTGCCCCGGCCGGATCAGGTCTCGCGGGCCGGCGGACGGGTCACCCAGCACGCGCAGTGTCCGCGCCCGGTCCGCAGCGGAGATGCCGGTCGTGACACCCACCGCGGCGTCGACGGACACCGTGTACGCCGTCCTCCGGGGGTCCTCGCTCTGCTCCACCATCAGCGGAAGCTCCAGCGCGTCCGCACGGTGCGCGGGCATCGGCGCGCACAGGTAGCCCGACGAGTGCCGCACGGTCCAGCCCACCCACTCGGCGGTCGCGACGCTCGCCGCGAACACCACGTCGACCTCGTTCTCCCGCCCGGCGTCGTCCGCCACGAGGACGGGCCGGCCGGCGGCGAGCTCGGCGAGGGCCCGCTCCACGAGGCTCGTGTCCGGCCCGTTCACGGCGCCCTGGTGCATGACGTGCACCGTCCCGCCCGCGCTCATCGTGCGGCCCCGGTCAGGTCGCCGACGCCGGCTGCCGTATCCGCCGACGTATCCGCCGACGTATCCGCCGACGTATCCGCCGCGGTCGTCCCGCCCGGCACCGCCACCCCCGCCCCAAGGAGCCGCTCGACGTACTTCGCGAGCACGTCCACCTCGACGTTCACGACGTCGCCCGGGACCAGCCTGCCGAGCGTCGTCGCGGCGAGCGTGGTCGGGATGAGCGACACCCCGAAGCCGCCGTCCGACACCCACGTGACGGTCAGCGAGACCCCCGCCAGCGCGATGGAGCCCTTCTCCGCGACGTACCGGGTGAGTGCCGCGGGTGCGGAGAACTCCAGGTCGTCCCAGCGCGGGCCGGGCGTGCGGCGCACCAGCGTGGCGATGCCGTCGACGTGTCCCTGGACCACGTGGCCGCCCAACCTGCCGTTCGCGGGCAGTGCGCGCTCCAGGTTCACCACGGAACCCGGCACGAGGCCCCCGAGCGAGCTGCGGCGCAGCGACTCGGGCATGATCTCCGCGACGAACGCGCCGTCCGCCACGGAGACGACGGTGAGGCACACCCCGTCGACGGCGATCGAGTCACCGGCCTGGGCGTCGGACGCGGCGAGCGGGCCCGCGACGGTGACGACGGCGTCCGCGCCCTCGTCACCGTCGGGGCGGTCGAGCGCTACGACGGAGCCGAGCTCCTCGATGATTCCGGTGAACATCAGATCTCCTCCTTGGTGTGCCGGCTGAGCCGACCTGGCTGGACTGGCTGGCTGCGGCGCGCTACCAGGAGCACGTCGTCGCCGAGCCGGGTCACGTCGTGGGTGGTGAAGCGTGCGGCGTCGCCGATCGTGGTGACGCCCAGGTCCCCGACGGCGGTCGCGCCCGCGCCGAGCAGGACGGGCGCCACGTACGCGTGGAGCTCGTCCACCGCGTCGGCGGCGAGCAGCGCGGTGGCCAGGGTGGGGCCGCCCTCCACGAGCAGGTGCCGCACCTCGCGCTCCGCGAGCTCGCGCAGGACGGCGTCGAGGTCGTGCTCGGGCACGTGCAGCAGGGCACCGCCCGGACCACGCAGGCGAGCGTCGTCGGGCACCGCGCGGCGGCCGACGACCACCCGGAGCGGCTGGTGCTCGAAGAGGCCGCCGTCGATCGTCCGTGCGGTGAGCGACGGGTCGTCGATCAGTGCGGTCCCCGTGCCGACGACTATCGCGTCGACCTGCGCGCGGATCGTGTGGGCGTGGGCGCGTGCCTGCGGGCCGGTGATCCAGCGGCTCGTCCCGTCCGCGGCGGCGACCCGTCCGTCGAGGCTGGTCGCGAGCTTGAGGGTGACGTAGGGGCGTCCGGTCCGGACGGCGTGCAGCCACTGCCGCAGCAGC
Source organism: Promicromonospora sp. CA-289599 (assembly GCF_050936155.1). Lineage (NCBI taxonomy): Bacteria > Bacillati > Actinomycetota > Actinomycetes > Micrococcales > Promicromonosporaceae > Promicromonospora > Promicromonospora sp. CA-289599. The sequence goes on along the minus strand of NZ_JBNJNI010000001.1, from coordinate 5,646,310 downwards.
TCCTCGCCCTCGTCGGCGAGGATGCCGGTCGTCACCTCGATCCCTGCGGCGCGCAGCCTGGCCGCGCCACCCGTCGCCACCGGGTTCGGGTCGGCGACCGCCACGTGCACCGCGGCCACGCCGGCGTCGATCAGTGCGTCGGCGCAGGGGCCGGTACGGCCGTGGTGGGCGCAGGGCTCGAGCGTCACGACCGCTGTCGTGCCCCGCGGGTCGACGCCACGCGAACGAGCGGCGGCCAGCGCCGCCGCCTCCGCGTGCGGTGTGCCCGCGCCGCGGTGGAAGCCCTCGGCGACCGGCTGACCGCCCTGGTCGAGGAGCACGCAGCCGACGCGCGGGTTCGGGCCGTACGCGGGACCCTGCGCGGCCAGCGCGAGAGCGCGGCGCATGGCGGTCCGGAGTGTCGTCGTTCCGAGCGTCGTGGCCGCATAGTCCGCGGCGCGGCCCTGCGGTGATTGGGTCATGCTGTCCTCCCCGAGCTTCGGTGCTCCGGGGTGGACGACGGGGGCGCGGGCGAGGCCGACCGGCCCTGCCCGCGCGCACGACGTCACGACGACGCACGCCCCAGGGGACGGCGACGCCGCACGTGCTTCCTCCCATCCGGACTTTCACCGTCGGTCCTGGAGTTTCACCAGATCAACCGGTCCTCCTTGCGGAGAACGCGGGTCGCGGACTATAACCGCCGGCTCGGAATTACACCGACCCCGGAGCACGTGTGTGCGTACTGCTGTCTGCCAGCATGCCACAAACCTCGCGGCAGTCGGCATGGCTTGCGTCACATCCGGGCCGCGATCCGCCGTCGACGGATCACCCACTCGGCCACCGCCGCGTTGATGACCCACGCAGCCGTCATGAGCACCGTGTTGACGACCGGCCCCGGCATCCCCGCGACCACGATGTACGGACCGATCAGCAGCGCCTGCGTACCCGCGCCCATGGCCAGCGCGTAGGCCCGCATCATCCATGCCGGGTGCGCCACGAAGTCGCGCCGCAGCGCCGCGCGCACGCCCAGGACCAACGACACCACCATCACGACGCCGACCACGTAGCGGACCCCGTTGACGACCACGGTGTCCTTGGTGGGCAGGTCGTAGAACGCGGTCATCCAGAGCCCGGTCAGCGCGACACCGAGCCCGGCGGGGAACAGGACGCGGCCCGCCAGCCGGTGCCAGCTGCGTCGTCGCAGGCTCGGGACGAACTGGAACCCGCCCAGCATGCTGTAGACGGTCACGCAGACGATGTGCACCAGCACCGGGACGGGCTGGGTCACGAACCGCGCGTTGTCGGCGGTGAGCACGGGGTCGGAGGCCAGCTCGGAGACGCGCGCGGCACCGCCGAGCGCGGGGACGAGCGCGAGCAGGAGGAGGCCCGCGGGGACGAGCCACGGGCGGCGGCTGGTGAGCTTGGTCGTCACCTGGGATGTGGTCATGGTGCGAGCCTGCTCGGCCGTGCCCCTGCGGGTCATGGGCCCGGGGACCGGTCTCGGCCTGGCCGAAAGTACGAGTCAGGGTCGGGGCGTGGGGCGCGCGGGGCGGAGCCGCCCCGTGTCGTACGCCCAGAGCGCCACCTCCACGCGGTTGCGCGCCCCCAGCTTGGTCATCAGGTTCGCGACGTGGGACTTCACGGTGCTCAGCGTGACGAACAGCTCGCGCGCTATCTCGGTGTTCGTCCGGCCACCGGCCACCGCCAGCAGCACCTCCTCCTCGCGCGCCGTGAGCGGGTCCAGCGGCTGGGCGGGGACGGCGCGCGGACCGGCGTCGGCGAAGGCGCGCAGGAGGCGCGTCGTGACGCTCGGGGCGATCAGGGCGTCACCGGACGCGGCGGCCCGGATCGCCTGGGCCAGGAGCTCCGGCCCGGCGTCCTTGAGCAGGAATCCGCGAGCCCCTGCGCGCAGGGCGGCGTACACGTACTGGTCCAGGTCGAACGTGGTGATCACGACGACGGCGAGCGGGTCCGCGACACCGGGGCCCGCGAGCAGCCTGGTCGCCTCGATACCGTCGACGTCCGGCATCCGGATGTCGAGCAGGGCGACGTCGGGGCGCAGCCGCTGCGCGAGCTCCACGGCGGCCCGGCCGTCGGCGGCCTCACCGACGACCTCGATGCCCTCCTGGGCGTTCAGGATCATGGTGAGGCCCGTACGGACGATCTCCTGGTCGTCGGCCACGAGGACGCGGATGTCTCCGGCACTCATACGGCGCCCGTGAGCGGGAGGTTCGCCTCGACGGTCCAGCCGGCCGCGTCAGGCCCGGCGTCGAGCGTGCCGCCCAGCAGTGCCGCACGCTCACGCATCCCGGCCAGCCCGTACCCGGCGCGGGTCGGGGAGACCGGCGCACCGCCGTCGTCGGACACCCGGAGCCGGACGGACGTCTCACCGACGGTGACGCGGACCGCGATCCGGGTGGCGCCCCGGGCGTGACGGCGCGCGTTCGTGACCGACTCCTGGGCGATGCGGTGCACCGCACCGCCCACGGCCGCCGAGACCCGGGCGGGGTCGCCCTCCAGGTCGACCCCGACGTGCGGCACGGTGGGGTCGGCGAGGCGTTCGACGTCGGCCAGCGTGGGCCCGGGAGCGAGCTCGTCCGCACCGTCGCCGCCGTCCTCGCCAGGGCGGAGCTCGTCCGACCGCAGGACGCGGACCAGCGTGCGCATCTCGGCCAGCGCACGGGAGGCCTGCTCCTCGATCACCCGCAAGGACTCGGCAGCCGCTCCGGGATCGGTCTGCGACACGGCGAGCCCGGCCTGTGCCCGCACCGCGACCGCCGAGATGTGGTGCCCGACGACGTCGTGCAGGTCCCGGGCCAGTCGCTCCCGTTCGAGCAGCACCACCTGCTCGCGTTCGCGCCGACGCGCGCCGGACCGGTACCGGAGCGCCAGGCCGAGCGCGAACGTCGAGCCGAGGATCAGGCAGCCGATGCCCACGTCGGCGAGCGTGAGGAAGCCGAGCGCCACGTTCGTCCCCATCTTCGCGAGCACCACGGCCACGCCGAGCACGATCGCCCGCCCGCTCCCCCATCGGAACAGCGCGTACGCCAGGACCAGCATGAAGATGTTCGAGGCGAAGGCCAGGTCCCGGCCGAGCACGAGGGCCGGCGCCGTCGACGCCACGAACGCGACGGCGACCGTCGTCAGCGGGTGCGTCCGGCGGCACAGCAGCGTCGGCGCGAGCACGACGACGGTGGCGAGCTCCAGCCACCGTCCCTGGACGTCCGTCCGCGTGACCGCCTCGATCACGGCCCCGGCCACGACAACGGCGACGAGCACCCAGTCCCGCCACACGCGCACGGGCGGGTCGGCGGGCCGCGGTTCGTCCCAGACCGAGCGGATGGCGGACACGCGCTCATGCTACGAGGGCCAGGACACCGCCGGATCAGGCAAAAGTACGAGCCGGGCTCCCCGATCCTGGGCTGTTGGTGCGACGTACTGCTTGCCGGGCGCGGTCGCGCGGCGCGCTTGGCACACTATTTATTCCTACGTAGCGATTGGGCCCAAAACTCCCGTGAATTGTGGGCACAATCGCTGTGTAGAGCGATCCGGTCCCGCTGAGGCGCAAGGTCAGTGCGCGTGCTTGCTCGCCAGCTCGCGCAGCGTCGCGATCTCGGCCGGGATGTCCTCGGCCCCGTACACCGCCGAACCCGCCACGAAGACGTTCGCCCCGGCCTCGGCCGCACGCTCGATCGTCTCTCGCGACACTCCCCCGTCGACCTGGATCCACACGTCCAGACCGGACTCGCTCACAGCCTCCCGCGCGCGGCGGATCTTCGGCAGGGTCCCCTCGATGAAGGACTGCCCGCCGAACCCCGGCTCGACGGTCATCACGAGGATCATGTCGATCTCGGCGAGGAGGTCGAGGTAGGGCTCCACCGGCGTCGCCGGGCGCAGGGCGACACCCGCCCGCGACCCGAGCCTCCGCAGCTCCCTCGCCAGGCGTACCGGCGCCTGCGCGGCCTCCGCGTGGAAGGTGACCGACGCCGCCCCCGCCTCCGCGAACGCGGGCGCCCACCGGTCAGGGTTCTCGATCATGAGGTGCGCGTCGAGCGGGATCGGCGACACCTTCGCGAGCCGCTCGAAGATCGGCAGCCCCAGCGTCAGGTTCGGCACGAAGTGGTTGTCCATGACGTCGACGTGCGCGTAGTCGGCGTCGGCGATCCGGCCGAGGTCGCGCTCCAGGTTCGCGAAGTCGGCGGACAGGATGCTCGGGGCGATGAGGGCTGCCATGATGCCAGCGTAGAGCGCGATTCTCCGCACCACCGAACCGCATACCCAACCACGCAGTCCCCACAGTCCGGGAGCGACGATGATCCCCGAAGTGAACTACTGGGCAGTGATCGTGGCCACGCTGTCCACGCTGGTCGTGGGCTCGCTCTGGTACACGCCGAAGGTGTTCGGCACCCGCTGGATGCGGCTGGCGAAGGTGGACCCCAAGGCCGCCGAGGCGGCCGGCATCTGGCCCATCGTCGTCACGGTCGTCGTCAGCTTCCTGACGGCGTGGGTGCTGGCCGGCGCCGTCTACATCTCGTGGGAGTTCTACGAGGGCGCGTTCCTGACGGCGTCCGTCGTGACCGCCGTCCTGCTCTGGATCGGGTTCACCGCCGCGCGCATGATCACGCACGACGCCTTCGAGGGCCGTCCCCCGGCGCTCACCACCCTGAACCTGGCCCACGAGCTGGTGACGATCCTGGTCATGGCAGTGATCATCGGGGTGTGGCCGCCGACGGGCGTGTAGAAGTTCACCCACCGGGCGTGCCGGATCCCCGACCCGTCGGCGGGACGCACCGCTAGTCTCCCGGCGTGACCGAAGAGCGGGAGCAAGGGGGCGACGTGCTGAGCAGTCGGCACCGACGCCTCCGGTCGCTGCGCGCGACGTTCCGCGTGGACGAGATCAGGGCGCGGTCGACGCCGCAGCTCGTCGCCCTCGTGGGAGGTATGGCAACCCTGGCGACCGGATTCTTCTGGACGACGATCTCGCAGGTCCGTGCCGGCGCACCGTTCGACTGGCGACTCCCTGCCGCGCTGTTGGTCGATCTGGTGGTGGTGGTCTGCCTGCCCGGGGTGGTCGTAGCAGGCGGCGAGGTCATCCGGCGCCTTCGGCACCTCCTCACCACGGACGACGACGGCCCGCTGCTCACCCGCTGTGCGCGAGCCGCCGCCCGGTTCACGGCCCAGGCCCGCACGGACACGGGCGACTGGTTCGACAGCCTGGACACTCGTCTCGTGCTCATCATGCTGATCGCTCCGCCCCTGAACGCGGCACTCGGCGTCTTGGTCGTCGTCGACGGGATCCGGTACGGCTGGACCTCGGACGTGCGGGTTCTTGTCGTCATCGGGGCCGTCGCGCTCGTGCTCGTGCCGCTCTCGGTCCCGGCCGCTCTGGGGTCGCTCCGCCGCCGACGCCGCGGGCGGCCGGAGTGACGCGGCGGCAGAAGGAGGCGCGCCGCGCGATGGAGCGCCAGATCGCCGCGGGGGAAGAAGAGTCGCGAGACTCGCGCTGGGCAACGGCGCGAGCCCGCATGGCCGCGCAGTCGGCAAGGACGCGGGCAGCCCTCCGATCCGCGACCGCTGGTGCGCTCCTGGCGATGATCTGTGGGCTTCTCGCCTTCGCAGCATTTCCCGCCTATCTGACGTTCGGCTACTTCCAGGAGCGGGCAGTTCTGGAGAGTCACGGCGTGCGCGTCGAAGCCTCGGTGCTGCGCCTCGACGTGGGGCGCGGCCCCGACTCGCTCACGGCCCGGCCCATCGAGCCACCGCGCTTCGAGACCACCCTCGACAGGTGGCCACGCGGCGTCGATGTGGGCGAGACGATCGACGTGGTCTACGACCCTCGTGACCCAGGGGTCGCCATAGCCGTCGACGAACCACTGGTCAACTTCGACACCATTCTTGTCGCGCTGTTCGACCTGTTCGCTCTCGCACTGCTGCTCCTCGTGCCTCTCGCGATCGGCGAGCTCCTTCGACGCGCCTGGACCCGTCTGCGCGACGGGCGTCCTGGGAACGAACATCTCCTCAGCGAACAACCACCGCTCGAAATTCGTCCCGCCAGGCGCCGCCCGCAGGTGCTTGCCCGCCTCGAGACGCCGCAGATCGTGTTCTTCCTGATCCTCGCGCCCGTGGCGAGCGCGGTGCTGTTCGGGCTGTTCGCGGCAGAGTCCGTCAACGACGCGCGAGCCCTCCAGGACACCGGTGCCCGCGCACGGGGGGTCGTCGAGAGGAGCGACTGGAGCGCCGGCGGCTGCTGGCTCGACGTGCGTTTCCAACTGCCGGACGGCACCGAGGCGACCTCCTCGATCAGCCCGTGGGACGACGTCTATTTCGAGGGCGACGTCGTAGAGCTGGTCTACGAGCCGGGTCAGCCGGGCAACGCGCAGGCCCTGGGAGACAGTGGTTGGCAGGCCGAGACGCGGTTCGTCGTCGGCCTGTCCGTCGCGCTCACCGCGACGGCGTCGGTGGCTGTCCTCGCCGCGGCCGTCGCGCTCGTCCAGCGCGCCCGGCGGCCGGCGACAGACCACGCGACAGACCACGCGGCCGGTCCACCGGCCGGATGACGACAGGACAGGCAGGCCGACAGGTCAAGCGACCTTGCGGAGCAGCGTCAGGTGCATCGCGTCCGTCCCGTGCACGTGCGGCCACAGCTGGACGTCGTCGCGGTCCGACAGGGGAATCTCCTCGCCTGTGCCACTGGTGCTGACCACGGACCGCACGGCGGCGGCCGTGTCGAGCCGCTCGACGTCGTCGCGCTTCTTCAGCACGTCGGAGACCACGAGCTGCGTCTCGGCGAGGTGCGGCGAGCACGTCACGTACGCCACCACTCCCCCGGGCCGGACGGCGTCCAGCGCCGAGGCGAGCAGCTCGCGCTGCAGGCCGGTGAGCGCTGCGAGGTCCGACGGCGTCCGCCGCCACCGGCTCTCGGGCCGACGGCGGAGCGCGCCCAGCCCGGTACAGGGAGCGTCGACGAGCACCCGGTCGTAGGCGCCGGGCTCGTCGGCACCCACCTCACGCCCGTCACCGGTGCGCACCTCCTCGACCGCGCCCTCGGGCATGGCAGCGAGGGCGTTCGCGACGAGGCGGGCACGGTGCGGTGCCACCTCGTTGGCGACCAGCGTCGCGCCGCGCTGCGCGGCCAGCGCCGCCAGCAGGGCCGCCTTGCCACCCGGGCCGGCGCACAGGTCGAGCCAGCGCCCGTCACGGCCCTCCAGGGGCGCGTCCGCGAGGGCGAGCGTCACGAGCTGCGAACCCTCGTCCTGAACGCCGGCGAGCCCTTCCCGGATCGCCGGGATTCCAGCGGGGTCCGAGCCCTCCAGGCGCAGCGCGGTCGATGCCCAGCGCCCGCCCACCAGCTCGGCGTCGCCCCAGGCGGCCTCGTCCGAGACGTCCACCAGACCCGGCCGCGCCACCAGCGTGACGCGCGGCGGCACGTTGTCGGCGGCCAGCAGCGCACCGATCTCGTCCACGTCGCGGCCGTTGCCGGCCAGCGCCTCGCGCATAGCCCGGGCGATCCATATCGGGTGCGACTCGGTCGCCGCGAGGCCGGCCAACACGTCCGGCGCCTCCTTCGTGAGCACCGAGAGCCACTCGTCGAGCGAACGCTCCGAGACACGGCGCAGCACCGCGTTCACCATCTGCGCGGGCCCGGCGCCCACGCGGTTGCGCGCGAGCCCCACCGTCTCGGAGACGGCGGCGTGCACGGGCACCCGCATGCCGAGAACCTGGTGTGCACCGAGCCGCAGGACGTCGAGCAGCGCCGGGTCCAGCCCCGGCAGCGGACGGTCCACCAAGGTCGCCAGGATCGTGTCGTACCGGCCGCGCAGGCGCAGCGTGCCGTAGGTGAGCTCGGTCGCGAAGCCCGCGTCCCGTCCGCGGATCTGCCGCTCGCGCAGCAGCGGGGGCAGCACGAGGTTCGCGTACGCGTCGGACTCGTCCACCTCACGCAGCACGTCGAACGCGACCATCCGGGCCGGGTCGGTGCGCTTGCGACGCTCCGACGGCGCCTGCGACGTGCGGGGACGGTCGCCGGCCCGGAACCGCGCCGCGCTGCGTTCCCGGCCTCGAGAGTTCCGGCGCGGATCGTCGCGACGCGGATCGTCCTGGGGCGGGTGAGATGAGGTGTTCGGCACTCCCCGATCCTACGTTGACGCGCCTGGTCAGCCGGTTCTGCACGGATCCGGCTGGAGCACCATGGGGAGAACTCCCCATCCCTCCGTCGAGCCGATCGCCCTCGACGGCTCTTAACCTTTCGTCCGCGCGGTGACAGAAGCGCACCAATCGGACGAGAACCACTGGAGGAAACATGTTCGGGAAGAAGCTGGCCCGCGGTGCCCTGGTCGCAGCGGCGTCGATCGGGCTCGTGCTGGGGGCAATGCCGAGCGCGTCCGCCAACGACATGTCCTGGACCCTGAAGAACGCCTCGGGCACCGTGGTCGCGAAGGCGTTCGCGGACGACTCCGCCAACCGGGTCCAGGCCTGGGACACCTACGGCAACGACCGCAACGTGCGGCTCGACGTCTGGCGTGTCGGGAACAAGGGCGGCACACACGTGTACTGCCGGGACAACGTCGCCGCGGACGGGGTCAAGTGTGACAAGGCCATGATCTGGGTGGAGGACACCCGCCTCGCCGGACAGCTCTGCGAGATGAACGGTTCGACGGCGACGCGCTGCACCGGCGTCAAGGAGTTCTACAACTGAGTTCCACAACTGAGCACGGGCTTGGGTCGAGCCGCCCTTGAGCTGAGGCGCCCTTGAGCTGAGCCGACACCGTCCGCACCGGAGCGGACACCGCTGGGCCCGGAGGGGACGCCCCCTCCGGGCCCAGCCGTCTCAGCGTCACCCGCAGTCTCAGACGGCCGCGCCGCCCAGCACGAGGCCTGCCTCCACGAGGGGGCGTCCGCCGCCCCGCGCCCAGTCGGGCGCGGGCATCGCCTTCTTCCCGACGGGCCGCACCTCGCCGAGCGCGACGGCGTGCGTGGCCGTGCCGACCAGCACCTCGTGCTTCAGCGCACGCACCTCGCCCGCCCGCAGGTCGGTGACCTCCGGGCGCGGTCCGACCGGCCCGAGGCCCAGGCGGCTGCCGTCCGGCAGCACGGTCCACGCGCCGGGGGCGGGCGTGCAGCCCCGCACCAGGCGGTCGATCGCGAGCGCAGGGTCGGTCCAGGCCACGCGGGCGTCGTCGGTGGTGAGCTTGGGGGCCACGGACACGCCGTCGGCCGGCTGCGGCTGGGGCTGGAGGGCGCCGTCCTCCAGCGCGTCGAGGGTGGCCACGAGCAGTTCCGCGCCGGAGACCGCGAGCCGGCCGAGCAGGTCGCCCGACGTGTCGGTGGGGCGGATGGTCTCGGTGGCCGTGCCGAGCACGGGGCCGGTGTCCATGCCCTCGTCGAGGAGGAACGTCGTGGCGCCCGTCACCTCGTCGCCCGCGATCACCGCGCGCTGGACCGGAGCGGCACCGCGCCAGGCGGGCAGTACCGAGAAGTGCAGGTTGATCCAGCCGAGGCGGGGCACTGCCAGGACCGCCGGCCGCAGGATGTGGCCGTACGCGACGACGGGGGCGGCGTCGACCTCGAGGGCCCGCAGCCGCTCGATGAACTCGTCGCCGCGCGGGACGTCCGTGATGACGGGGATCCCGGCCTCCTCGGCGCGGGCCCGCACGGGGCTCGGCGTGAGCTTGCGGCCGCGGCCGGACGGCGCGTCGGCGCGGGTCAGGACGGCGACGACCTCGTGACGGGAGGCGATCAGTGCCTCCAGCGAGGCGACGGCGGGTTCGGGGGTTCCTGCGAAGAGAAGACGCACCGGGTCATTCTAGGTTCGGCGGCCCGGCGCTGTGTTCTCGGGCGCAGCGTCTTCCGGCAGTTCGTTCTCGGGCTGCTACTCCGCCACCGGGAGCCCCAGCGCGCGCAGGTCCTTGCGCAGGGCCTCCGTGTTCGTGAACACGACACCGTGGAACCCGACGCCGCGCGCGGCGTCCACGTTCACGTCCTTGTCGTCGATGAACACGGCGCGGGCCGGGTCGACGCCGAACCGCTCCACGACCAGCTCGAAGATGCGCCGGTCGGGCTTGGCCATGCCCTCGCGGCCGGACACTATGACGTCCTCCATGAGGCCGATCGCCGGCGCGGCGGGCTCGGCGCTGTAGAACGTCTCGGCCTGCCAGTTCGTCAGCCCGTACAGCCTCAGCCCTAGGCCCTTGAGCTCCGCCACGAGCTCCGCCGACCCCTCGATCGGTCCGGTCAGCGACAGCTCATGGTGCTCCACGTACCGGCGCAGGTCGGCGACCAGGTCGGGGCGTGTGCGCTCCACGCGCTCCAGCAAGACGGCGTACGGCGTCCCGGCGTCGGCGGCGTGGTTGATCGAGCTGAAGTCCACGGCCTCGAAGAACGCCTCGATCTCGGCCTTGGGCCGGCCCTCGTACGGGCCGAACGGGTCCCAGCCGATCAGCACGTTCCCGAAGTCGTACACCACGGTGTCGATCGCCGGGCCGGTCGGTTCGGTCGGGTCTGTCGCAGGGCCGGTCACGGGGTTGGTATCGGCAGAGCTCACAGGATCTCCTTCGGATCGAGCTGGACACGGACCGTCCCGCCCTCACGGCGTGCGGACCGGACGGCGAGGCTCGCCTTGAGCCTACGGGCGAGCTCGTCGCCCTGGGCGAGCGGTACGCGCAGCACGGTCCGTACGGGCAGGTCCAGCGCCTGCACCCCGGCTGGACCGCCCCGGCCGGACGACGGCGCCCCCGTGCCTCGGCCGCCCGGCCCGCGCCCGACGGCGTCCGGGTCGAGCTCGACCGGCCCCAGCACGCCCGAGCCCGTCCCTGGGTCCTCGCGCAGCCCGACCCGCGCGACGACGGCCTCGACAGCCGTCCGGTCGCCGGTCACCGCCGCGACGCGCACGGCGGGCGGGAGGTGCAGCTCGGCCCGCTCGTCGAGCTCGCGCTCCGCGAAGCCGGCGGGGTCCCAGCGCACCAGGCCCTGCGTAGGGCCTGGTGCGCCGTCGCCGACGAGCAGCACCTGCCCCTGAGGCCCGGGCCGGACCAGGGACGCGGCGGCCAGCCAGCGGTGCAGGGCCTCCGTGCCCGAGGCGAGGCCGGTGCCGCCCGTCATCACCGCCGCGTCGAGGAGGAGGGCCGTCGCGTACCCGGACTCGGCGACCGGCTCCGCGCCGGGCGTCGCGACGACGAGCGCGGGCGTGCCGGGAACGGCGTCGAGCACACCGCCCGGTGCCGTGGCCGACGACAGCCGCACCGGCACGCCGGTGAACGCGCGCCCGAGCTCTTCTGCCGTGCGTGCGGAGCCGACACGCACCGACCGCAGTCCGGTCCAGCCGCACTCGTCGCAGTGCCATCCGCCCGCGAGCCGGCCGCACCACGAGCACTGCGGGGCGCCGTCGGCGTGCGGGAGACCCAGCGGGCCGTGGCAGTGGCCGCAACGGGCCGCCACCCGGCACCGGGAGCACGCCACGACCGGCAGGTAGCCCGATCGTGGCACCTGCACCAGCACGGGGCCCCGCTCCAGAGCGTCGCGGGCCGCCTTCCAGGCCACGGACGGCAGCCTGGCCGCTGCGGCGGCGCCGTCCCGCGCCAGCTCGACCGAGGTCAGGGCCCGGACGCGCGGCGCGCGGGAGCGGACGACGTCCCGGGGCGCCGCCAGCTCACGGGCCCAGCCCGACGCCAGCAGCGCCTGTGCCTGCACCGTACGGCCCGGCGAGCCCAGCAGGAACGCCGCGCTCTCCCGCTCCGCACGCAGCGCCAGCACGTCGCGGGCGTGCGGGTACGGGGAGTGCGGCTCCGCGAGGGTCTCCTCGCCGTCGCCCCACAGGACGACCAGCCCGAGGTCCATGACCGGCGCGAACATCGCGGCCCGGGTACCGACCACCACGCGCGCGGCGCCCCGCAGGGCGCGCAGGAACGCGCGGTAGCGAGGGGCCGGGCCGTCGTCGGCGAGGAGCCGCACGACGTCGTCCGTCCCGAGGCCGGCGAGCTCCAGCGCGGCGGTCACGCGCGCCGCGTCGCGGGCGTCCGGCACGACCACGAGCACCCCGCGGCCGCCCGCGACGCACGCCAGGACGGCCCGTGCGACCGCGGCGGCCCAGTGCGGCGTGCTCGCGCTGCCGGTTCGGGTATCGGTACGGGTATCCGTATCGATCCCCACGCCCGGCAGCGCCGACCACACGGCGCGTGGTGCCTCGCCCGCCATGATCCGGCGCAGGTACGCCTCTCCCCCGCGGTACGGGGCCCAGGCGGTGGACGACGGCGGGGTGCCCGCGGAGTCGGGGCTCTCGGCAGGCTCGACCGGCGAAGGGTCAGGCTCGACCAGCGGATCGGCGGCCGGCACCGGCTCCTTCTCGACGCGTGCGTGCCGCGGCGGCAGGGCGAGGCGCAGCACGTCGGCCAGCGTGCCCGCGTATCGGTTCGCGACCGCCCGGCACAGGTCGAGCACCTGCGGCGTCAGGACCTGCTCGCCGGACACGACCTTGCGCAGCGGCACGAGGCGGCCGTCGTGGTCGGAGGTCTCCTGGCGGGCCACCACGTACCCCGCGACGTCCTGCCGCCCGAAGCGGGCCTTGACGCGGACGCCGGGCCGGGCGTCGTCGGCCATGGTGACCGGGACGAGGTAGTCGTACGCCTGGTCGAGGTGCGCGGGCTGCAGGTCGAGCACGACGTGCGCCACCGGGAACGTCTGAGTGATCGGGACGCCGTTGGTCTCGGCGTTGTCGAGCGGGTTCCGGGACCTGCTCCGCCCACGGCCACCCGCGGGCACGGCGCCCACCTCGTCCAGCCCGAGCAGCGCTCCGTCCGGCAGCGTGTCCTGCTCCGTGTCCCCGTTCACGTGCCTATCCCACCACGCGCCACCGACATCCGGAGCCGGGCCTGCTCGCGCCGGGCGGCCGTCGGATCAGCCCGCCGCCGGAGCGGACCGCCGTCAGAACAGGCTCAGGACACGCTCAGAACAGGCTGAGCAGGTCCTCGACGCGGTTCGTGCGCTCCCACGTGAAGTCGGGCAGGTCCCGCCCGAAGTGCCCGTACGTCGACGTCGCGCGGTAGATGGGCCGCAGCAGGTCGAGGTCGCGCACGATGGCGGCAGGGCGCAGGTCGAACACCTCGCGGATGGCGGCGGTGATCCGCTCCACGGGCACCGTCTCGGTGCCGAACGTCTCGACGTAGAGACCCACGGGGTGCGCCTTGCCGATCGCGTAGGCGACCTGCGCCTCGCAGCGCCGCGCCAGCCCTGCCGCGACCACGTTCTTGGCCACCCAGCGCATGGCGTACGCGGCGGACCGGTCCACCTTGGAGGGGTCCTTGCCCGAGAACGCACCGCCGCCGTGCCGCGCCATGCCGCCGTAGGTGTCGACGATGATCTTGCGGCCCGTCAGTCCGGCGTCGCCCTGCGGCCCGCCGATGACGAACTTGCCGGTCGGGTTCACGAACTTCTTGGCGCCCGACCACTCGAGCCCCGCGGACTCCAGCACGGGAGCGATCACGTGCTCGGCCACCTCGACGTGCAGCTTCTCCTGCAGGACGTCGGCGTCGTGCTGCGTCGAGAGCACCACCGTGTCGATCGCGACGGGGCGGTCGCCGTCGTACCCGACGGTGACCTGCGTCTTGCCGTCCGGGCGCAGGCCCAGCACCTCGCCGGACTTGCGCACCGCGGCCAGCCGCTCCGAGAGGCGGTGCGCCAGCCAGCCGGCCACGGGCATCAGCGACGGGGTCTCGTCGGACGCGTAGCCGAACATGAGCCCCTGGTCCCCCGCGCCCTGGGCGTCCAGGGGGTCGAGGTCGCTCGTGTCGTCCCGCATCTCGAGGGCCTTGTCGACGCCCTGCGCGATGTCCGGCGACTGCTGGCCGATCGACACGGAGACGCCGCACGAGTCGGCGTCGAACCCGATGGTGGACGACGTGTAGCCGATCCCGCGCACGACGTCCCGCACGATCTGCGGGATCTCGACGTAGGCCTCGGTCGTGACCTCACCGGCGACGTGCACCAGGCCGGTGGTGACCATGGTCTCCACCGCCACGCGCGACGCCGGGTCCTGCTCCAGGAGCGCGTCGAGGATCGCATCACTGATCTGATCGCACACCTTGTCCGGATGACCCTCGGTCACGGACTCGGACGTGAACAGACGCAGCTCGCTCATGAGGCCCAGCCTACTGTCTCGCACAGCGAGCAGTCGATCCTGAAAGGTGAGACGGGGATCACGGCAACAGCTTGACGACGGCGTCCCAGACGGCGTCCGCGACCTCACGCTTCGTCCCCGACGCCGCACCGACGACCTCGCCGGTGCCGTCGAGCAACGTGACCTCGTTGCTGTCGGTGCCGAACCCACGCCCGGAGCCGACGGCGTTGACCGCTATCAGGTCGGCGCCCTTGCGCCGTGCCTTGGTGCGGCCGTGGTCGAGCACGCTGCCGGACGCGTCCCCGGTCTCGGCGGCGAAGCCCACCACCACCTGGCCGGGACGCAGGCGCTCGTGCGCGAGCTCGGCCAGGATGTCCGGGTTCTCGAGGAGCTCGATCGGCGCGGGGCCCTGGCCCGGCACCTTCTTGATCTTGGCGTCCGGCGTGACGGCGGGCCGGAAGTCGGCGACGGCGGCGGCCATCACCACGACGTCGGCCGCGGCACCGGCGACCCGAACGGCGGAGCGCAGCTCGGCGGTCGACTCGACCCGTACGACGGAGCAGGCGAGCCGGCCCGCCGCACCCCGCACGGATTCGACCTGGTCGGTCACGTCCTGGGCGAGGTTCGCCGCGACCAGCGTCACCTCCGCGCCGCGCGCGGCAGCCGCCTGCGCGAGCGCGACACCCTGCCGGCCGCTGGACCGGTTGCCGATGAACCGGACGGGGTCGATCGGCTCGCGCGTGCCGCCCGCGGAGACGACCACGCGGCGGCCGGTCAGGTCCTGGGTCTCGGGGGTCTCGACCAGCGCCAGGGCCTCGCGCGCGATGTCCTCGGGCTCAGGCAGGCGGCCGGGGCCCGTGTCGGTGCCGGTGAGCCGGCCCGACGCCGGCTCGATCACGTGCACGCCGCGCTCGCGCAGCGTCGCCACGTTCGACCGTGTCGCGGGGTGGTCCCACATCTCGGTGTGCATCGCCGGGGCGAACACCACCGGGCAGCGGGCCGCCAGCAGCGTGGTGGTCAGCAGGTCGTCGGCGAGGCCGGCGACCGCACGCGCCATGAAGTCGGCGGTCGCCGGGGCGACGATCACGAGGTCGGCGCCCTTGCCCAGCGCCACGTGCTGCACGCCGGGCACGTCGTCGAACACCTCGGTGCTGACAGGCTCGCCCGACAGCGCCTCGAAGGTCGGCGCGCCCACGAACTCGAGGGCGGCACTGGTGGGGATCACCCGCACGGCATGCCCCTGCTCGCGCAGCAGGCGCAGCAGGAGGACCGCCTTGTACGCGGCGATCCCCCCGGTCACGCCGAGGAGGATCCTCATGACGACGAGTCCGGTCAGGCCGGGAAGTCGGGCAGCGGCTGCTCGGCCTTGGCTGCCGCGGCGGCGTCGGCCTGCGCCTGGACCTCCGCCGGGTCGACCTCTTCGATCGTGAGGAGGCCCTGGGTGATCTCGCGCATCGCGATGGAGAGCGGCTTCTCCTGGTTGCGGGTCTCGACGAGCGGACCCACGTTCTCCAGCAGGCCCTCGTTGAGCTGCGAGTAGTAGGCGTTGATCTGGCGTGCGCGCATGGAGGCGTACAGCACGAGGCCGTACTTCGAGTCGATGCGCTCGAGCAGCTCGTCGATCGGCGGGTCGGTGATGCCCTCGGGGGCGGCGACGGTTCCGGCCATGGTGAAGCTCCAGAAGTCTGAGGTACGGGGGGGAAAGTCCGAGGCACGAGTCTACCTGCTCGATCACTCGGACGCGGCAGAGCAGACCGGATCCGGTCTGCTCCGGCCTGCTGTGGTCTGCCCTGGTCTGATCCGGGCAGGCCAGTTAGCCGGCGACAGGTGTGGTGGAACCCACACCCATCACAGCGACGAGCGCGTCCGTGGCGCGGTGGACGTCGTCGTTCACGATCGTGACGTCGAACTCCGCCTCCGCGGCGAGCTCGACCCGCGCGGTGGCGAGTCGGCGCTCGCGCTCCTCGGAGTCCTCGGTACCGCGCCCGACGAGCCGGCGGACCAGCTCGTCGAAGCTCGGCGGGGCGAGGAAGACGAATCGGGCTTCAAGACCCGAGGCCGTCACCGCGTCACGCACCTGGCGTGCACCCTGGAGGTCGATCTCCAGGAGGACGGGCACCCCGGCGGCGAGCTTCTGCTCCACCGGCCGCCGTGGCGTCCCGTAACGGTTGTGACCGTGCACCACTGCCCACTCCAGCATCTCGCCGGCGGCGACCATACGGTCGAACTCCTCCGGTGACACGAACAGGTAGTGCACTCCGTCCACCTCGCCCGGGCGCGGCAACCTGGTGGTCGCCGACACGGAGAGCCAGACCTGGGGATAGCGGTCCCGCACATCGGCGGAGACCGTGCCCTTGCCCACCGCGGTGGGTCCTGCGAGCACGGTCAGCCGTGCGGGTTGTGTCGTACTGATCTCAGCCAAACCTCTCGATGAGCGCCGCCGACTGGTGCGGTCCGAGGCCTCGGACGCGGCGGGTCTCGGCGATCCCGATCTCTTCCATGATCGCCCTGGCCTTAACCTTACCGACCCCGGGCAGTGACTCGAGCAACGAGACGACCTTGAGCTTGCCGACGACGTCGTCCTTCTGACCCTGCTCGATGACCTCCTTGAGGGAGCCCTGCGAGTACTTGAGCTTGTTCTTGATCACTGCCCGAGCGCGACGCGCCTCGGCGGCCTTCTCGAGTGCTGCCGCACGCTGCTCGGGGGTGAGGGGAGGTAGTGCCACGCAAGTCACCTACTCGTGTCTCGACCGGCCTCCTGGGCTAGGACGTCCGGTCCTCGCTCGGGCCGGATGCCCAAGTCCGTGACCTGGTCCGCGACCGGTCTGGTGTGAACTGCTGCATCGAAAGTAGCCACCGCCCCACCGGTCGGCAATCGCAGAACGCCACTTCGTGAAAACTCATGCACATGGTCTTTTACGCATTTGGTGCATTCCATGACAAAGCGCCCTCGATCCATAGCGATCGAGGGCGCTTTGTCCTGCGGACGATTTTCAGCTCCGGAGTGCGGTCTTCGCCTCCTGCGCGGCCGTTCGTGCCGCTCCCACCAGTGCGTCCGGGTCCGGTCCGGCCGCGAGCACCCCCCTGGACGACGACGCCAGCACGTTCCGCCGGGCGTCCCCGAACGTCGTCGCGAGCTCCCGCTCCCCCGCCCCCTGCGCACCCACACCGGGGGCCAGGAGAGGTCCGTTGACGGCGACGAGGTCGGTCCCCGTGGCAGCGACGGCGTCACCGATCGTCGCGCCCACCACGAGGCCCACGGAACCCATGGGCTCCGCACCCGCGTTGAGCACCGCCGCACGCGCGGCCATGAGGGCTGCCACCGTGCCGCCCGGGACTCCAGCCGGGCCCGACTGCCCTGAGATCCCGGTGCGGGCGTGCTGCACCTCGAAACCCTCCTTGTTGGAGGTGAGGCACAGCACGAACAGCCCGCGACCGGTGGCCGCGGCGAGCTCGACGGCCGGCGCGAGCGAGCCGAACCCGAGGTACGGCGACACCGTGAGTGCGTCCCCCGCCAGGGGCGAGCCGTCCGCGAGGAACGCCTCCGCGTAGGCGCCCATCGTCGAGCCGATGTCGCCGCGCTTGGCATCCACGATCGTCAGCGTCCCGGCGCTGCCGGAGCCCCCTGACCCCGCCGCGCGAGCCGCCGCGATGACCTCCTCCAGCACCGCCAGACCACGCGAGCCGTGCCGTTCGAAGAAGGCCGCCTGTGGCTTGAACGCCGCGACCCTGCCGCCGAGCGCGTCCACCACCCGCAGCGAGAACTCGCGCAGCCCGTCGACGTCGTCCCGCAGGCCCCAGGCCGCGAGGAGCGACGCGTGCGGGTCGATGCCGACGCACAGCGGACCGTGCTCGTCCATCGCGGCGGCGAGCCGGGCACCGAAGGGCTCGACGCCGGTCATCCGCCCACCGCTGCCTCGGCCGCCGCCAGGCGGGCCACCGTCGCGGCCTGGTGCTCCTGGAGGCTCGCCACCTCGAACGGACCCGCGAGCACCGCCTCGATACCCTGTACCGCGGCCGCGAGCTGGTCGACAGTGGTCGCTATGGGCTTGTCCGCCGCCGTCGTGGCCGCCCGGATCTCGTAGCCGTCCGCGCGCGCACCCTGACCGGAGGGCGAGTTCACCACGAGGTCGATCTGCCCCTCGGTGATAAGCCCCACGACCGTGAGCTCGCCGTCCGGCCCGCGGCCCTCGGTGTGCTTGCGCACCACCGTCGCCTCGATGCCGTTGCGGCGCAGCACCGTGGCGGTGCCCTCGGTCGCCAGGACCTTGAAGCCGAGCTCCACCAGGCGCTTCACGGGGAAGACCACGTGCCGCTTGTCGCTGTCGGCCACGGAGACGAACACCGTGCCCGACGTCGGCAGCCCGCCGAACGCCGCCGCCTGCGACTTCGCGAACGCGTGCGGGAAGTCCTTGTCGAAGCCCATGACCTCGCCCGTCGAGCGCATCTCCGGGCCGAGCACCGAGTCGACGACCAGGCCCTCGCGGGTGCGGAACCGCTTGAACGGCAGCACCGCCTCCTTGACCGCGAGCGGGGCGCCCAGGTCCAGCGTGGCGCCGTCGTGCTCCGGGAGCAGGCCCTCCGCGCGCAGGTCGGCGATCGAGTCCCCGACCATGACCCGCGCGGCCGCCTTGGCGAGCGGCGTGCCCGTCGCCTTGGAGACGAACGGCACGGTCCGCGACGCGCGGGGGTTGGCCTCCAGGACGTACAGGACGTCGCTCACGAGCGCGTACTGGACGTTCAGCAGGCCGCGGACCCCGACGCCCCGGGCGATGGCCTCGGTGGAGCGGCGGATGCGCGCGATCTCGGTCTCGCTCAGCGACACCGGGGGCAGCACGCAGGCCGAGTCACCCGAGTGGATGCCCGCCTCCTCGATGTGCTCCATGACGCCGCCGAGGAACATCTCCTCGCCGTCGAACAGGGCGTCGACGTCGATCTCCATCGCGTCGTCGAGGAAGCGGTCGATCAGCAGCGGCGCGGCGAGTGTGCCGTGCGCGCCGGAGTCGGCGTGGGAGACGGCGGCCGCCTCCAGCGCGCGCTCCACGTACCCGGTGAGCTGGTCCTCGCTGTAGACGATCTCCATGCCGCGGCCGCCCAGCACGTACGACGGGCGCACGAGCACGGGGTAGCCGATGCGGTCGGCGATCTCGCGGGCCTGCGGGAGCGACCGAGCGGTGCCGAAGGCCGGGGCCGGCAGACCGGCGTCGAGCAGGACCTGCCCGAAGAGGCCGCGGTCCTCCGCGGCGTCGATCGCCTCGGGGCTGGTGCCGAGGATCGGCAGGCCGGCCTCGGCCAGGCGCCGCGCGAGGCCCAGCGGCGTCTGCCCGCCGAGCTGCACGATGATGCCCTTGACCGGTCCGGCCGCGAGCTCGGCCTGGTAGACCTCGAGGACGTCCTCGAAGGTCAGCGGCTCGAAGTACAGGCGGTCGGCCGTGTCGTAGTCCGTCGAGACGGTCTCCGGGTTGCAGTTGACCATGACGGTCTCGTACTTGTCCTTGAGCGCCAGGGTGGCGTGCACGCACGAGTAGTCGAACTCGATGCCCTGCCCGATGCGGTTGGGCCCGGAGCCGAGGATGATCACCGCCTCGCGCTCGCGGGGCGCGACCTCGGTCTCGGAGTCGTAGCTCGAGTAGTGGTACGGCGTCCTGGCCGCGAACTCGGCGGCGCAGGTGTCCACGGTCTTGTAGACCGGGCGGACGCCGAGCGCGTGCCGGATCTCGCGGACCGTCACCTCGCCCGAGGAGCCCATGCCGCGCAGCCGCGCGACCTGGGCGTCGGACAGCCCGTGCCGCTTGGCGTGCCGCAGCACGTCCTGGGTGACGGTGGGCGACGCCGCGACCTCGGCCGCGACCTCGTTGACGAGCTGGATCTGGTCGAGGAACCATGGGTCGATCTTGGTGGCGTCGAAGACCTGCTCGAGCGTCGTCTCACCGGTGGCGACCGCCCGCAGCGCCTGCTGGACGGCGACCATGCGACCCTCCGTGGGCCGCTCGATCTCCTTGAGCAGCGTCGCCAGGTCCTCGCCCGACGGGGCGGCGCCGTCCCAGTGGAACTGGACGCCGCCCTTGTCGATGGACCGCAGGGCCTTGCCGAGCGCCTCGGTGAAGTTACGGCCGAGCGCCATGGCCTCGCCCACGGACTTCATGGTGGTGGTCAGCGTGTCGTCGGCGGCGGGGAACTTCTCGAACGCGAACCGCGGGACCTTGACCACGACGTAGTCGAGCGTGGGCTCGAAGCTCGCGGGGGTCACCTTGGTGATGTCGTTCGGGATCTCGTCCAGCGTGTAGCCGACGGCGAGCTTGGCCGCGATCTTCGCGATCGGGAAGCCGGTCGCCTTGGAGGCCAGGGCCGAGGAGCGGGAGACGCGCGGGTTCATCTCGATGACGATGATCCGCCCGTTGGCCGGGTCGATGGCGAACTGGATGTTGCAGCCGCCGGTGTCGACGCCGACCTCGCGGATCACGGCGATGCCGATGTCGCGCAGCTTCTGGTACTCGCGGTCCGTCAGCGTCATCGCGGGGGCCACGGTGACGGAGTCGCCGGTGTGCACGCCCACGGGGTCGACGTTCTCGATGGAGCAGACGACCACGACGTTGTCGTTGCGGTCGCGCATGAGCTCCAGCTCGTACTCCTTCCACCCCAGGATGGACTCCTCCAGGAGCACCTCCGTGGTGGGCGAGTAGTGCAGGCCCTGCCCGACGATGCGGTGCAGGTCCGCCTCGTCGTAGGCCAGGCCGGAACCGAGGCCGCCCATGGTGAACGAGGGGCGCACGACCATCGGGTAGCCGAGGATCTCCGCTGCCTTGAGGGCCTCGTCGATGGAGTGCACGATCTCGGAGCGCGCGGACTCGCCGCCGCACTTGGCGACGACGTCCTTGAACTGCTGGCGGTCCTCGCCCTTCTGGATGGCGGGGATGTTGGCGCCGATCAGCTCGACGCCGTACTTCTCGAGCACCCCTGCCTCGTCCAGCGCGATGGCGGCGTTCAGCGCCGTCTGGCCACCGAGGGTGGGCAGCAGGGCGTCGGGACGCTCCTTGGCGATGATCGTGGTGAGGACCTCGGTGGTGATGGGCTCCACGTACGTGGCGTCCGCGAACTCGGGGTCGGTCATGATCGTCGCCGGGTTCGAGTTCACGAGGATGACCCGCAGGCCCTCCTCGCGCAGGACGCGGCACGCCTGGGTGCCGGAGTAGTCGAACTCGCAGGCCTGGCCGATGACGATCGGGCCGGACCCGATGACGAGGACCGAGGAGATGTCGGAACGGCGAGGCATCAGTGGTTCTCCTCGGTGTTGATCTGAGCTGCTGGCTGGGACTTGATCGCGGGCGGCCAGGCCGCCGGGTTCGTCAGCAGGCCGACGAACCGGTCGAACAGGTAGGCGGCGTCGTGCGGGCCCGCGGCCGCCTCGGGGTGGTACTGCACCGAGAAGGCGGGCAGGTCGAGGCAGGTCAGGCCTTCGACGACCTGGTCGTTGAGCCCGACGTGGGAGACGACGACGCGGCCGTAGCGGCCGCCGTCGTGCGGCGCCGTCGAGCCGGACTCGTCGAGCGGGGCGTCGACCGCGAAGCCGTGGTTGTGCGCGGTGACCTCCACCTTGGCGGTGGTGCGGTCGAGCACCGGCTGGTTGATGCCGCGGTGCCCGTAGCCGAGCTTGTAGGTGCCGTAGCCGAGGGCCCTGCCCAGGAGCTGGTTGCCGAAGCAGATGCCGAAGAACGGGATCCCGCGGTCCAGGACCTCGCGCAGCAGCTCGACCTCGTGGCCGGCGGCGCCCGGGTCCCCGGGGCCGTTGGAGAAGAAGACGCCGCGCGGGGCGTCGTCGGGCAGCGCGGCGAACGCGCCCTCGATGTCCGCGATGGTGGAGGCCTGCGGCACGACGACGACGCGGACGCCGCGCTCGGCGAGGCGGACCGGCGTCATGGTCTTGATGCCGAGGTCGACGGCGACCACCGTGGCGACGGGGGCCTTGCCCGGGTTGTTCTCCAGCCACTCACCCTGCGGCTCGACCGTGTAGGCCTCCTTCGTGGAGACCTCGCGGGCCAGGTCGGCGCCCGCCATCTGCGGGGAGGCCTGCACCTGGGCCACGAGCTCCTCGACGGAGCGCGGGTAGCCGTCGCGGACCAGGTTCTCGCCCGAGAAGATGCCGGCGCGCATCACGCCCTCCTCGCGCAGCCGTCGGGTCAGCGCACGGGTGTCGACGTCGGAGATGCCGACGACGCCCTGCTCGGCGAGCTCCTCGCCGAGCGAGTGCTGCGCCCGCCAGCTCGACACGCGGCGCGCGGGGTCGCGGACCACGTAGCCGGAGACCCAGATCTGGCCGGACTCGGGGTCCTCGTCGTTCACGCCGGTGTTCCCGATGTGCGGGGCCGTCATGACGACGATCTGCCGGTGGTAGGACGGGTCCGTCAGCGTCTCCTGGTATCCGGTCATGCCGGTGGAGAAGACGATCTCGCCGAACGTGGTGCCGGTGGCGCCGTACGCACGGCCCCGGTAGGTCGTGCCGTCCTCGAGGACGAGCGCTGCGGACTCCGCGGCGGTCTGTGCTGCGGGTGTCATCGGGATGGTCACCGGGCCTCCTGCTGGTGCGGGTCTTGCTGGTGCGGGTCTTGCGGGTACGGGTACTGCAGAGGGTCCTGCTGGACGTACTGCTGGGGCTGCTGAGCGGCCAGCAGGTGCCGGACGGCGTCGACGAGCGCGCCGCGGTCCTCGGCGCGCCGGGTGCGCAGGCCGGTGTCCACGAGGGCGGCGGCGACGCCGTCGGCCTCCGGGACCGCCCACGTCAGGACGACGAGCCCGTCGGCGCCCACGTACTTGCCGGCCATGCCCGGGGCGAGGTTCGTGCTGCGGATGGTATGCACGGGCACCCAGAGGTCGTCGGCGCCCTCACGCTCGACCAGGACGCCGCCGTCGTGCACGGAGACCAGCGCGTTGGACCGGTCGCCGAGCCCGTGCGCGCCGACGCGGGCGAGCCAGTCGCCGTGCAGCGTGGTGGAGACGTAGACCGCCTCCAGCGGGCCGAACCGTACGGTGCCCGTCTGGTCCGTGCCCGTCTGGTCCGTGCCCGGCACCGGCGGTGGCACCGGCACGAGGGCGGTGGTGCGCTGCGCGAGCCGGCGTCGGCCGATGAGCGTCACGTACAGCACCAGGAAGATCGCCAGGAGGACCAGCAGGACGACGGCCAGGATTTTCATCGGGTGGCTCCTTCGAAGGGCTTGCTCTCGACGGCTCGGTCAACGACTGTGCCGTCGAGCACCGTCGCACGGCCGCGCAGGAACGTCGCGACCACGCGGCCCGGCAGCTCCATGCCCGTGAACGGCGTGTTGTCGCTGGCGGTGACCTGGGTGCGGCCGTCGATCGCCCGGGTCGCGGACGGGTCGACGAGGGTCAGGTTGGCGGGCTCGCCGACGGCGACCGGCCGGCCCTGGCCCTGCTCGATCCGGCCGATCCGGGCCGGGTTCTCCGAGAGCACGCGGGCGACGTCGGCCCAGGTCATACGGCCCGTGTCGACCATGGTCTGCTGCACGACGGACAGGGCCGTCTCCAGGCCGGTCATGCCGAACGCGGCCGACGCCCACTCGCAGTCCTTGTCCTCGACCGGGTGCGGCGCGTGGTCGGTGGCGACGATGTCGATGGTGCCGTCGGCCAGGCCCGCGCGGACCGCCTCGACGTCCTTGGCGGTACGCAGCGGCGGGTTGACCTTGAACACGGGGTCGTAGTCGCGGGCGAGCTCGTCGGTCAGCACCAGGTGGTGCGGCGTCACCTCGGCGGTGACGTCGATGCCCCGGCCCTTGGCCCACCGGATGATCTCCACCGACCCGGCCGTCGACAGGTGGCACACGTGCAGCCGCGAGCCCACGTGCTCGGCCAGCAGCACGTCGCGCGCGATGATCGACTCCTCGGCCACGGCCGGCCAGCCCGTCAGGCCGATCTGGGCGGACACGATGCCCTCGTTCATCTGCGCGCCCTCGGTCAGGCGCGGCTCCTGCGCGTGCTGGGCCACGACGCCGTCGAACGCCTTGACGTACTCCAGCGCCCGGCGCATCAGGACCGGGTCGTGCACGCACTTGCCGTCGTCCGAGAAGACCCGGACACGGGCCGCGGAGTCGGCCATGGCGCCCAGCTCGGCGAGCGTCCGTCCGTCCAGGCCCACGGTCACCGCGCCGACGGGGTGCACGTCGACCCAGCCGGCCTCCTGGCCCAGCCGGTACACCTGCTCGACGACGCCCGCGGTGTCCTGCGTCGGCGTCGTGTTGGCCATGGCGTGCACCGCGGTGAACCCGCCCGCCGCGGCGGCCCGGGTGCCGGAGAACACCGTCTCGGCGTCCTCCCGGCCAGGCTCGCGCAGGTGGGTGTGCAGGTCGACGAGCCCGGGCAGGAGCACGTGCCCCTCCGCCCGGACCTCATGGGCTCCCTCGGGCACCACTACCGTGCCGGGGGCCCCGATCGCGGCGATCACTCCGTCCGCCAGGACGACATCGACCGCGTCCGCGCCGTAGGGGAGCACCCCGCGCAGCACGTAGGTCGTGGTTGAAGGGGCGCTCACAGAGTGTTCCTCTCGTCGGTGCCGGACTCGTCAGTTCCGGCCAGCAGCAGGTACAGGGCAGCCATCCGGACGGCGACACCGTTAGCCACCTGCTCCACGATCACGGAGCGGGGGTGGTCGGCGGCGGCCGCGGAGATCTCCAGGCCGCGGTTCATCGGACCGGGGTGCATCACTATCGAATGGTCGGGCAGCACCGCGAGGCGGCGGGCGTCGAACCCGAACTTGCGGCTGTACTCCATGGGGCTCGGGAAGAACGAACCCGAGCCGCCCGACATCCGCTCGCGCTGCACCCGCAGCATCATGACCGCATCGGGCTGCCACTGCTCGAGCGTCTCGTCCAGGTGGTACGAGACGCGGCAGGGCCACGTCTCCACGCCCACCGGGACCAGCGTGGGCGGCGCCACCAGCGTCACCTCGGCGCCGAGGGTGTGCAGCAGGTACACGTTCGAGCGGGCCACGCGGGAGTGCAGCACGTCACCGACGATCGCGATGCGCAGCCCGGCCAGGTCCGCTCCCACGGATGTGTCCGTGCCGCGACCGTCCTCGCCGACGTTGCCCACCAGGTGCCGGCGGATCGTGAACGCGTCCAGCAGCGCCTGCGTCGGGTGCTGGTGCATGCCGTCGCCCGCGTTGAGCACGCCCGCGTCGAGCCAGCCCGCGTGGGCCAGCTGGTGCGCGGCACCCGACGCCGAGTGGCGCACCACCACGGCGTCGGCCCCCATGGCGTGCAGGGTCAGGGCAGTGTCCTTGAGGGACTCCCCCTTGGACACGCTCGACCCCTTGGCGGAGAAGTTGATGACGTCGGCCGAGAGGCGCTTGGCCGCCGTCTCGAACGAGATCCGGGTGCGCGTGGAGTCCTCGTAGAACAGGTTCACGACGGTGCGCCCGCGCAGCGTCGGCAGCTTCTTGTTCTCGCGCGACTGCGTGGCGGCCATCTGCGCGGACGTGTCCAGCAGCAGGATCGCGTCGTCCTTGGACATGCCCTGGGTGGTCAGGAGGTGCTTCACGACCCGGCCCCCTTCTCGACCCCGCTGATGACGACGGAGTCGGCTCCCCCGTCGACGTCCGACAGCCGGACCCGCACCCGCTCGCTGCGCGACGTGGGCAGGTTCTTGCCCACGTAGTCGGCGCGGATCGGGAGCTCGCGGTGGCCGCGGTCGACCAGGGCCGCGAGCTGCACCACGCGGGGGCGGCCCAGGTCGTTCAGGGCGTCGAGCGCGGCACGGATGGTGCGGCCGGAGAAGAGGACGTCGTCGACCAGCACGACCACCTTGTCGTCGATGGTGCCGTCCAGGCTGCCCGGCAGGACCGTCTGCCCGACGGCGCGCGTGGGCTGACGGCGCAGGTCGTCGCGGTACATGGTGACGTCGAGGGTGCCGTACTCGCCGTTGAACGAGGGCTCGATCTGCGCCAGGCGCTCGGCGAGCCGGTGCGCGAGCTGCACGCCGCGCGTCGGGATGCCGAGCAGGAGGAGGTCGGCGGCGCCCTTGTTCCGCTCCACGATCTCGTGGGCGATGCGAGTCAGGGCACGAGCGATGTCGGCCTCGCCGAGCACCGTCCGTGCGGCGGTACCGGGGTCCGTGCTGGGCTCTGTGCTCTGAGGGCTGCTGGGGATGGCGCTGGATTCGGGCATGCGGCTGCCAGGATTCATCTGGCGACCTCCTTCTCCGCCTCACGGGACGGGATTAAAGGGAGTCTGACAGCCACCACCCTAACCCGCCGCCCCTGCGCCGAGAGCCGGGGCCGCCGCCCGCCGGAGCGGCGTTGCTCACATCCGGAGGGCGTGGCGGGCGGCGGTCTGCTGGGTGTCCTGCAGCGCTGAGGTCGGCAGCCCGCTGGATGCCTGCACCGAGGTCGGCAGTCTGCATCGAGATCGGTCCAGCGCTGGACCGATCTCGATGCGAAGTGCCGACCCCGCGGACCGGACCCAGCAACGTGCCGACCTCAGCCCCGCTCCAGGTCCTCAGCGATGCTCGCGATCCGGACCAGCCGCGCCTCCCAGGCGCCCCCGATGCGGACCAGCCGCCGGCCCAGCGCCGTCAGCTCGGCACCCAGGGCACGGTACCGGCGCTCGCGGCCCACCTTCTGCGACTCGACCAGCCCGGCCGCTTCGAGGAGCGCGAGATGCTTGGTGATCGCCTGCCACGTGACGGGCAGCCGACCAGCGAGGGCGGCGAACGTGGCGACGGGCGACCGCGCGGGCGGCGCTTCTTGTGTCACTTCTTGTGTCACTTCTTGTGTCACTGCTGGCGGGGCCTTCACCAGGAACGGGACTCGGCGTACTTTCAGTCCTGCAGCACCGCGGCCGCCAGGCTCCCGCGCCGGCCGAGGTGCTCGGCGACGCCGCCCGCCACGAGCCGGCCCAGGAGCCCGCCCATCGAGGTGCCCGCCACGTACGTTCCCGCGGCACGTGGCACAGCGGAGGCCGCACCCGCGTCGATGAGCATCTCCGTCAGGTACGCCATGGCGACGGCGGGCACCCCCGCGACGAGCAGCCCCTCCACCGCCCGCCCGGCGACCATCAGGCCGAACGTCGGCGCGAACGGGACCGCGAGCCCGACCGCCGTCGCGCCGAGCATCGCGAAGGTCATCGCCCGCACCCGGCCGACGCGGTCGGCCACCCAGGCCCAGGGCAGCACGCCGACGGCCAGGCCGAGGGTGGCGGCGGAGACGAGCAGCGCTGTCGCGGAGGCGGACGTCGCCAGCTCGCGGGCCGCGTCGGGCAGGACGGACTGCGGCGCGTAGAGCTGCGCGAACACAGCGGTCCCGGCGCCGAACAGGGCGACGAGCAGACGTCGCTCGTCGAACCGTTCAGCGCCGGGACCGGTGCTGCTCACGCGTACTGCAGGCCTGCGCGGGCACTCACGCCAGCAGGGTCGGCTTCAGGTCCTTGACCCGGCCGAGGAGGCCGTTGACGAAGGCCGGCGAGTCGTCCGTCGACAGGTCACCGGCGAGGTCGACCGCCTCGTCGACCGCGACGGCGTCGGGCACCTCGTCGTTGAACAGGACCTCCCAGGAGCCGATCCGCAGCAGTGCGCGGTCGACGGCCGGCATGCGCTGGAGCGTCCAGCCCTGCGAGTACGTCTCGAGCACCTCGTCGATGCGGTCGCGGTGCGCGAGCACACCCTCGACGATGTCAACCGTGTACTGCGGCACTGCCGCCTCGGTGTGCGGCACCGCCACGCGGTCGGCGAGGAGCTTCAGCGGGTCGATGCCCCGCTGCTCCGCCTCGAAGAGGATGTCGGCGGCGCGCTTGCGCGCCTTGGTGCGTGCGCCCATGGTCTCTTTCTGCTACTGAAGTTCGCTACTGGAGCTCTGCTACGAAACCCGCTGGTGGGCTGTTGTGCGCCGGTTGCCCGTCAGCCGCGGGTCACTCCGTGACGCGACCGAGGTAGTCACCGGTGCGCGTGTCGACCTTCACCTTGACGCCCTGCTCGAGGAACAGCGGGACCTGGATCTCGGCGCCCGTCTCGAGCGTCGCCGGCTTGGTGCCACCGGTGGACCGGTCGCCCTGCAGGCCCGGCTCGGTGTAGGTGATCTCGAGGACCACCGACGTCGGCAGCTCGATGTACAGCGGCGTGCCGTCGTTCGAGGCGAGCATGACGCTCATGCCCTCGAGCATGTAGTCCTTGGCGTCGCCGACCGTCGCCGCAGGCACGTTCACCTGGTCGTACGTGTCGTTGTCCATGAAGACGAAGTCCTCGCCGTCCATGTACAGGTACTGGAAGTCGCGACGGTCGACGTTGGCCGTCTCGACCTTGATGCCCGCGTTGAACGTCTTGTCGACGACCTTGCCGGACAGCACGTTCTTCATCTTCGTTCGGACGAACGCTCCACCCTTGCCCGGCTTGACATGCTGGAACTCGATGACGGACCAGAGGTTGCCGTCGATACGGAGCACGGTGCCGTTCTTGATGTCGTTGGAGGTAGCCACGTTCGTCTTCCTGTGTCGGTGAAGGTTTGCACCCGGGGCGCGCCGACAGGGGGCCGGCGGCTGGGGTGATCGAGCTGGGTGATCAAGCAGGTGTCAAGCAGCAGCGGTCAAGTCTAGCGGACGGCGACACGAACGTCGGCCTATCCCCCACCGCCGCGCACGACGATGCCGATCCCTGCGGCGACGACCATCAGGACCACCGAGACCGGGTAGTACATGAGCGCACGTCGGATATGCGCATGCTTCTGCGCGGAGATGTCGGCCAGGTTCTTGGCCTGGAGCCAGGCTTCATGCCGGTCGTCCTCCGGTCTGGTCGCGACCAGTTCCTCGACCGAGGCGTTCGTGATGTCCGGCAAGGAGTACCGGGAGAACCCGCTCTGCTTCATGCGTGGCCGGAGAGAGAGGACCAGATGGAGTCCCGCGATACCGCACAGCACCATCGCGGCGATGCCGATCACGGCGCCGACCACGGCCGGCCGGGCGCCGGACTCCAGCGCGAGCGAGAACGGGAGCGCCGGAGTGCCTACCCCGAAGGTCAGGGCGATGGCTCCCACGAGAACACTCGTCTTGATGTCGGCGTTGGTGATCGTCAGGTGGAGCATCGACTGGACGAACTGCGCGTCAGCCGCGTTCTCGCTCCGGCGATCGGGCTGCTCTGCCGGGTCGCGCGGCCTGAACACGCCGAACAGACCACGGGAGGCCCGGTGCATACGGGCGGATCCCCACCAGCTCATTCCTCACTCTCCCCGGATCTCTTGCCGTCAGAGGGCTTCTGGACATCGGACGATCCTTCGACCCAGGCGCCGACCTGGTTCCACCAGCTCGTCATCGGGACGTCGTTTTCTCCCCCGGAGCCGCCGTCAGCGACCCCCGGCACGTTGATCAGGAGGATCACCACGGCGACGACCGCGACGGCCAGGCCCACGCCGGCCTTGGCGGCGCGCGCCAGCGCACCGGACAGCAGTCCCAGTGCCCGGCCGAGCAGGTCCACGGCGTCCTCGACGAGCGCGCCGTACCGGCGCAGAATCACCGGGAACGGTCGGCGGATCCGGACGAGCAGGCTCGACCACAGCAGGTCCACGTACAGGAGAACGCTGCAGATGACGTCCGTCAGAACTGGTCCCACGCCGCCCAGCA
Source organism: Promicromonospora sp. CA-289599 (assembly GCF_050936155.1). Lineage (NCBI taxonomy): Bacteria > Bacillati > Actinomycetota > Actinomycetes > Micrococcales > Promicromonosporaceae > Promicromonospora > Promicromonospora sp. CA-289599. The sequence goes on along the minus strand of NZ_JBNJNI010000001.1, from coordinate 5,616,613 downwards.
CCCGGCCGACGAGCGGAACGAGCCAGCGCAGGGAGAGACGCACGGCGATCACCGCGGCGACCGCTGACACCGGAACGCGGACCGGGTAAGGGAGCCAGGGGAAGAGGCCGACCCAGAACGCGACTACCGCACTCAACACACCGATCGGTTCCACGCATCAGTCCTGCCGGTCAGGTGCGTCGCCACCCGGGCTCGCGTGAGCTCCACCGGGGTCTCCATCCGCATCTCCGTCCCGATCTTCGTCGGTGATCGCGTGAGTGCTTGGACTCGCTATCGCCTGCGGCTCCGATTCACGGGTACGGCTCCCGGCTTCGATCAACAACGCGTCCATGGCCTCCAGGAGCGGCGCGACCTCCCATTCCTCGGTGTCTGGCGACTGCACCTTCGCTTTCAGCAGTGCGAACCGCGCCTGCAGGAGTGCGCTCTCCCGGTCATGGCCCCAGACGCGGTCCTCGTCCCGCCGCTTGCGGAGATCGTCCGCGAGCTTGGTCGCGTACGAGGGATCCCGCGCGATCGCCTCTCTGGTCACCCCGTCCTCGTCGTTGAGCACGTCGCCGGCGGCCTCGCGGTCAGCCTTGGCGGTCCGGTGAACCTGCTCCTTGAGCTTCCGCGTCCGGTGCTCGCCTTCCCACGCCGGGTCGAAGTCGACCTTGACGTCGACGGATCGAACCTCGACGAACTCCAGGTCCGCGGACGCGAGCGCCCCGAGATCCGATTGCAGGAACGCCTGCTCCAGCTCTGGCGCATCCTCCATCTGATACCGCCGGCTCGTCCTGCGTAGTGTCTGGAGCACGGCTCGCTCCACGAGCTGCCGGACATCGGTCTGGGCATGTTCCACCGCACCGAGCGGGTCGTTGACACGCCACTTCGCACTGACCTCGCACGCGAAGGCGAGACCCTTGTCCGAGCTGGCCAGCGGCGCCTCGATAAGCAGCGGATGGCTGCTCATGTCGACGATCCGGTAGGTCCCGTGTCCTTGCCGCGAGAACCAGCTCATCCCAGAGGTGGGTAGCTCCCCCGGTTGCAGCACGCTTGAGATCCCTCCGCGATGGAAGACGACCTGCTCGTGGCTTCCCGGCCTCGCGTCCTCGACGACGTGCCTCGGACGTTTCGGCTCGAAGGGTCCCCGGACGACAACAACCCGCTCTGTACCCATCAGCTCGCTCCATTCCTGGCAGTGCTCCTGGCAGTGCGGGCAGTGCTCATGGCAACGCTCCTGGCCGCGCGCGGGTCGACGCCCGTTCATCGAGCCGTTCGAGCGCGGCCTGGGCGGTCGGGGACGAGGCGGTCGGGGACGGGTCGCTCGGCTTGCCCAGGAGTCCTTTCAGCGCGTGCCGCAACCGCAACCGGTCTCGCTCGTCCACCGCGACGTGAACAATCAGCTCCAGCACCGGATCTCGATACGCCGTCTCGCGGTCGGCCTGTCGAACCCAGCCCAGCAGAAGGGGAAGTGCGACCGGCTGGCTCTCCGGCGCCCTGAGCGCCGCGCGCCACAGGCGGAGCACCGCATCTCGCGCCGACCCGCCGCCGGACCCATAAGCCGGCCGGGGGGACGGACGGGTCAGACCGGTCTCGAGCATCTCCAGTACCGCGGGCAGCGCGGAAGCTCGTCGCCCGACTCCGGGGAGCGGGCAGCTCTGCAGGAACGCGGCGATAATCTCCCGCCGATAGGACACGTCCGCCGTCGACCACCACTGGTCCAGGGTTCGGACGACCAGCTCTGGATGCCCCTCGAACACGTTGGACAGGCCGTCGCGCACCGCCCGAGCGACCACGCCGCCGTCGCGGTCCGACAACAGCCGGCCCAGCCCGTCGAGGGCCGGGTACGGCCAGAGCGGACTGACAGCGAGGCCCCACGACAAAGCGGCGGTGGTCCTCTGCTGGCGGCTTCCCGAAACCGTCCAGGACTCCACGAGCCCGAGTGCGTGGCCGGCGACGGCCTCGTTCTGCATGGCGACGCTCAGTGCCATCGCGGCAGCGAGGCGCCTGCGCGAGCTGGTCGAGTAGGACCAGGACTGCAGCAGGTTCTCGGCCACGTCCCCGAATCCCAGCCAGGAGAGCCGGCCGACCGAGGTCGCCGCCCGCAGCCGGACGGCCACGTCTCGGTGCACGGCCAAGCCGCCCAGCCAGGTCAGGAGGATCTCGGACCCGCCGAAGTCGCGCCAGGTCTGCTCTATCACCGCATCGAACATCTGTGGACGCCGGAACTCCACCAGTTCCGCGGGGCTGGCCCCGTATTCGGTGGTCACGGTTCGTTGGGTGATCTCCGCGCCGATCGCGTCGAGGCGCGAGCGCCGCTCCCGGAGGAACCTGCCTCGCCTCGGGCTGTCGTCCCCTGTCACGGCGTGGACCAGCTCCGCCAGTCCCGTCTCCATCCGGTACACGGTCGAGTACGGGAGCCCGCCGAAGAACGCGATCGCGATGGCCAGCTCGCGGGGCTTCTCCGGGGAGCCGAGGATCTCTCTTACCGTTTCCCGCTGCCGCGCACCGGCGCCCTCGACACATTCCGCGGGCGCGTCCCCCTTGGCGAGCCGCGCCCCGATCCTCGCCACCTCCACGAGCGACGGAGCGTCCTCGTCCAGCCACGTGGTGATCAGGGGATCATCGAGCAGCTCCAGGGCCTCGGTGCGGCCCTCGCGCGCCGAGTGGTGGCGCAGATGGCTGCGCAGGACAGCGGCCCGGGAGAGCGAGTCGGTGATCCGAACGACCCAGGTCATCACCTCGTCCGTGGCCAGGACGTCGTCATCGACCACCAGCACGAGGGCGGCTTTGCGGCGCGTGAGCAGGCCGGCGAGCCGTGCCAGGACGTACTCGGCGAGCGACCGGTCCCGGGCGATCTCGGGAGACTCCAGAACATAGCTGCAGCCTGCCTCGAAGTCCTCCGCCGCGAGGTCACGGGGATCCGTACCCGGTTCGATGAGGCGGCAGTCGCCACCCTCGCCGACAAGATCTGCCGCCGCCGTCCTCGCGATGAAGCCTCGCCCGCTTCCGCGTGGTCCCTGCAGGATGCACACCCTGTTGGTCTGCAGCGCGGCGCGCGCGGCGCCCGCGGAAGGATGGTCGGCGTCGAGATGCCGCATCTCGGCGAGGTACTCGACGGCGATCGGCGTGGACAGCGTCCGTCTGCGCTGCTCACCACCCAGGTGAATGTGCTGGCTACCGCCGATCGCCGTGACGCCATGGACGTCAACCGGCGCGTCGAACCTGATGGAGTCGGGCCCCAGGAAGCGCGTCAGGTCGCGATCAAGGTCGGCGAGGTTCAGGCTCGGGTCGGCCTCCGGGTCGCCGTCCGGCTCGGCCTCACGGTCGTTCTGGTCAACGCGGCCGTCCTGGTCGGCGGGCTCGTCACCGCCTGCCCTCCGACGAGGTCTGTCGGCGTCGTTCTGCGGCGTCCCGCCGGCGGGCTTCTCGTCGGCCGTCACGGGCTCTGCCTGTCGCGTGTCCTGTCGCTCTGCCCACCGATGTACTGGGTGCCCCCGATCGAGGTGATTCCGTCGAACGTCACGGGCGCACCAAAACTGACGCGAGGTGGTTCAGCGGACCCGTGCACGCCGCCGGACGGTGCGTCGTGGCTCGTAGGCCGGCTCGCCGCAGCCGGGTCAGGCCGGGCAGCGCCAGTACCCCGGGGAGTGATCCAGACCGGCAGCACGCCGCGTGACTTCACTCGCACGCTGCTTGCCTCGAACGCTCCGGGGTCGAGATCCCCGTGCCGGGGAAGGACCACCCCGTTCCATATCGGCTCCGTCACTGCCAGCACCCAGTCGCCGCGCCGGCGCAGAGCTTCGCGAAGCTCGGGCGAGTCCAGGATTCCAGAGAGGTCTTGCACGGCGCGGCCGTTGTGATCGCGATCGGCCTCGTGCGGTACGACGTAGCCCTCATGAACAACGAACCGCAGTGCCATCCGCAGAGCCTGCGCTACTCGCCTGTTGTGTCGACGCAACGCCGACGGCACCTGCTCCGTCACGGCCTCGATCACGCGTACCGGCGAGACGTCATGGAAGTCGAAGCGACCGCCGTCGCCACGGTTCTGCCAGGAGTACGCGTCCGACCCGATGCCCTGGCTCTTCAAGGCCTGACGGACCAGACTTTGCAGGTTACCGACCAGTTCCGAGGACAGGCTCTCCTCGCGGGCCGGATCGGATGAGCCTTGCAGGTCGACGCCGAGCATCAGTCGGTGTCGAGCGTGGTTCTCTGAATATGCCAAGGCATCCCCAAGCGTCGCCGCCGATACCACCAAGCACTACCGAAGCAGGTCGCAACGCTGCTCGCCTGACCTCGCGTGACCGTACGGCCCTGCGGGCCACCACGTTTGAGTCCGTTCTCAACCAGTCTGAACCAGATTAGGGATTTTAGGGGAGAAGCCCCGGGCCCGCTATGACCGAGCCGAATACCAACGACGGTCTCGTTACCATCCAGACTCAAGATCGATCAAACGCAGAAGCGCACAACTTACTTTCCTAGAAGTTGAGGTATATGCTGAACTGGTGTTCACCCTCATCGGAGACATCGTCGGCTCCCGCAAGATCACCGACCGGGCAGCTGCGCAGCAGGCAATCGGCGCAGCCCTGAACCGCGTCAACGAGACGATCGACACCGCGCAACCCCTTGAGCCCACGCTCGGCGACGAGGTGCAGGGCGGGTTCACCACGGTGGGCGATGCGACGCTCGCAGCACTCTTGATCAACCTCGAGCTGTCACCCGATATCGAGATGCGTTTCGGCCTTGGCAAGGGTGACGTCACCGTCCACGACAGCAGCCGCCACCCCCTCCTTCAGGACGGCCCGGGGTGGTGGACGGCACGCGAGGCGATCGGCACTCTCAAGGGCCGTCATGGCACCTGGTACGTGGGCCCCTCCGAGGAGAATCCGTCCCCCGCACTCGTGAACGCATTCCTGCTTGCTCGCGACGCCCTCGTCGCTAGACTCAGCGATCGCCAGCAGCGAATGCTCCTTTTGTCCTTTCAGGGACGATTGCAGCGCGAGATCGCCACGGCTGAGAAGATCTCGCAGTCAGCAGTCAGCCAGGCGTTCGCCAGGGGCGTGCGGGCCGCGCACGACGCACAGCTCACCTTCGGAAAGGCGTGATCACGGATGGCAGTCCTCGGAGCGTTCCTGGCAGCGCTGGGGGTGGCGGACGCGTTCCGTGACACTCACCCGCACGGCATCTCCCCCGCCCGCCGCTACACCGCGCTCGTCGCCGGCCTGGTCACCCTGATCGCACTTTTCGCAGCCGGTGGAGTCACCCCAGCCACGGGGCTCAGCGTCGGTGTACCGCTCGCGCTGCTCCTCGCTGTCTGGGTGCTGCTCGACGTGATCACTCGCACCGTCGGCGAGACGGCAGCGCGGAGCGCGGCGTTCCTGGCGCTCGGCGCGGGCATCATCGTTGCGCTCCTCTTCGGGGACAGCAGCTCCGCAGCATGGCCGGCCTGGGCCCCGGGTCCGCTGTCCGCGTTCTCGCCCTCACAGGTGGTATTCGTGACCGGGATCGCACTCGCGCAGGTCACGACCGCGAACGTGCTCGTGCGACTCATTCTCGACGCGGTCAAGGTTCCCACCAAGGCAGGGACCGACCGGCTACGGAGCGGGCGCGTGCTCGGCCCGATGGAGCGGCTCTTCATCGTCGGACTGGGCCTTGCGGGCAATCTGACCGCCGCAGCCGTCGTGGTCGGGGCCAAGGGCCTGCTCCGCTTCCCTGAGCTGGCCGCCAGCGAGTCGAGCACGCGAGCAGCGGCTTCGCCCATCATCATCCAGTCGTCCATGAGCGGCGAACCGGCCAAGGGCGCCGGCGTCTCGCCCACCGTCCCGGCGCATCAGGGCCCGAACCCTGTCACCGAGTACTTCCTCATCGGCAGCTTCGCCAGCTGGCTTCTCGCACTCGCAGGTCTCGGGCTTGCGAGGCTGGTGCTTGGTTAAGCCAGCAGCTCAACTCTCACCGACTGAAGCCATGCGCTTCATCCGAGGCGCATCGCGATCGCCGACAGCGCCAGCCGGTAGGAGTCGAACCCGAACCCCGCGATGGTGCCCGTCGCGATCCCGGCCACCACGGAGTAGTGCCGGAACGACTCCCGCGTGGCCGGGTTGGAGAGGTGCACCTCGATGAGCAGCAGGTCCGCGGTGGTGACCTGGGCAGCGGCGTCGCGCAGCGCGTACGAGTAGTGCGTGAACGCGGCCGGGTTGAGCACCACGTGGGCGCCGGCGTCGACCGCCTCGTGGAGCCAGCCGACGATCTCCGACTCGCCGTCGGTCTGCCGCACCTCGACCTCCAGCCCCAGCTCCTCGCCCCACTTCGCGGCGGCGACCTCGAGGTCTGCCATGGACGCATGGCCATAGATCTCGGGCTCGCGGACGCCGAGACGGCCGAGGTTGGGACCGTTGAGCACCAGGACACGGGGCAGCGCAGAAGCCATGGCCGCGAGCCTAACGGGCACGGCGGTACAGCGCCGTCAGATCTTGCCGCTCCCGCTCGTGATCCGGTGCCCGCCCGTCGCGTCGGCGACCCAGCGCAGCACCTCGGGACGAAGCTCGTCCCAGCCCCAGAAGATGAAGGCCAGGCAGGTGAGCGCCGCGCCGTCGGCCCGCCACTCGACGACCGGCGTGGCGACGCCGCACGCCCGGCACTCCAGGTCCGCATCGCTCCCGCCGTCCCCCTCGCTCCAGGCCGCCGCCGCGTCGTAGAACCGCCCCAGGCCCTCCTCGTCCGAGCAGGTCGGACCGAACTCCTCCGGCGGCCCGAAGAACTCTCTCGTGGCCGAGCAGCGCGGGCACGTCACCGAGCCGACGTCGAACTGCCCGCCGTCCTGCACCACGCGGCCGACCTGGACCTGGACGCCCCACGGCGAATCTCCCGACGCCGACGCCTCCACGGTGTCGGCCCACGCAGGTCCCGCAGGATGGCCGTCGCCCCCGAGCGCCGCGTCCGGGGACAGCTCCGGAAGGATCACCCCGCGGGCGACCAGCGCCTCCACCACCCGCCGTCCGACCTCGGGCGCGTCGCGCTCGCTCACGTCCAGGTCGGCGACCCACTCGTAGTACGTACCCACAGCTCTCCCTCGGTCGGCGCGGCACCAGTGCGGCTTTCTACCAGAACCGACGCCGGGACCGCCCGCAAAGTCGACCTCCATCAGCCCCGCCGTCACGACCCGTCCGGCTCCAGCCCCTCCACCAGGAGCGTCCGCGGCCCGGGGCCGGCCTCGGCGAGCTCGTCGTGCGGGTTGGTCAGCGTGCAGCGCCGCAGCGAGAGGCAGCCGCAGCCGATGCAGTCGGTGAGATGGTCACGGAGCCGGGAGAGCTGCTCGATCCGCGCGTCGAGATCGTCGTGCCAGGCCTGCGAGATGCGCCGCCAGTCCTTCGCGGTCGGCGTGCGGTCACCGGGGAGCGTGCCGAGCGCGGCACCGATGTCCGCGAGCGGTATCCCCACGCGCTGCGACACCCTGATGAACGCCACACGCCGCAGCGTCTCGCGCCGGTACCGGCGCTGGTTGCCCGACGTGCGCCGGCTCGCGATCAGCCCTTTGCGCTCGTAGAAGTGCAACGCTGACACGGACACGCCGCTCCGCGCGGCGAGATCACCGACCGTGAGCTCGTCACGGTCCCACGGGACGGCGGGGCTGGGTGCTTCCACAGGTGGCCTCCTCAGGCTCTCCAGGACTCCCGCGACGACGCTCGGGCGACGCCGACGGCCGCCGTGGAGCCGCTCGCACGGGACGCGATTGACCTCAACTTTGGTTCAGGTTAGAGGATGACCGCATGGACGCCATCAGACACCACTCCTTCGGTCCGCCCGAGGTGCTCACGCTCGAACAGATCCCGGACCCCGCGCCCGGCCCCGGTGAGGTGCTCGTCGACGCGGTGGCGCACGGAGTGCACCTGGTCGACACGAGCATCCGCCGCGGCGAGGAGGGTCCTCCGCTCCCCCTGCCCAGCCTCCCGACGGTCCCGGGCCGGGAGATCGCGGGCACCGTCTCCGGCGTCGGCCCCGGTGTCGATCCCTCGTGGACCGGACGGCGCGTCGTGGCACACCTCGGCCGCGTGCCCGACGGCGGCGGGTACGCCCGGCGCGTCGTCGTCGGAACCGACAAGCTGCACCTGATCCCCGACGGTCCGGACGGCACTCCCCTGGACCCTGCCGACGCGACAGCCATGATCGGCACGGGCCGGATGGCCGTCTACACCCTCGACATCGCGGCTGTGACCGCCGCCGACGTCGTCGTCGTCACCGGTGCCGCAGGCGGGCTTGGCACACTATTCGTGCAGGAGGCGCTCGGTGCCGGTGCGCGCGTCGTCGCCCTGGCGAGCAGCAGGCCTCGGCTGAAGGTCCTGGAGGACCTGCTGGCGGGAGCGGACGCCGGTGCACGGCTCGCTCTCGTCGACTACTCCGTCCCGGGCTGGACGGACATCGCGCGGGACGCGCTCGGCGACTCCCCTGCGACGGTCGTGCTCGACGGCGTCGGCGGGGACCTCGGTACCGCCGCCACCGCGTTGCTCGACGACGGCGGGGTGGCCACCACCTCCGCTCGCGCCCGGCTCGTGGCCTACGGCTGGGCGTCCGGCGAGCCCAACCGGTACACCTCCTGGACAGAGGCCGACCAGGTCGATTCCCGGATCGAGGTGCGCTACGCCCTCGGACCCGACGCTCCCCCGATGCCCGACCAGCGCCCCTACCAGGAGCGTGCGCTGGCGCGTGCCGCGTCCGGCCGGTGGCGGATCGCGACGCACCGCGTGCCGTTCGCCGAAGCCGCCCGGGCTCACCGCGAGCTCGAGGAGCGTCGCACCACCGGCAAGGTGGTGCTGGTGTGACCGCGACCGTTCCTCCGTCGCCGTCGGACGCTCCCCCGGCGACTCCGCCGGGCGGTGACCCAGCCATGCCGTCGGCCACGCAGCCGGCTCCTGCGTCGGGGGCGCTGAGCCGGGCGGCGCAGCGCCTCGTCCTCGCCGGGATGGTCGCGCTCTGCTCGCTCGGGGCGTTCGAGGCCCTCGCCGTGTCCACGGCGATGCCGACGGTCGCCGTCGAGCTCGACGGGCTGCGGTACTACACGCTCGCGTTCGCGGTGACCTTCGCGACCAGCGTGGTCGGGATGCTCGCGGCCGGGCGCTGGTGCGACCGCAGCGGCCCGACGCCCGCCATGTGGACCGGCGTGGCGCTCTTCGTGGTCGGGCTCGTCGTCGCAGGGACGGCCACCGACATCGGCGCCCTCGTCGCGGGGCGCGCGGTGCAGGGCGTCGGCAACGGCTTGTTCGGCGTCGCACTGTACGTCCTGGTCGCGCGCGTGTTCGCCGCCGAACGGCACCCCGCCGTGTTCTCGGCGTTCGCCGCGGCGTGGGTCGTGCCAGCGATCGTCGGGCCAGGCCTCGCCGGGCTCGTCGTGGACCACGTGGGCTGGCGCTGGGTGTTCCTGGGCGCCGCAGCGCTCACGGTGCCGGCGGCGCTCCTGATGCGCCCCGGCCTCACGGCGGCCCGCGGCGACCGGGCGGACCCCGCGGACGGCACGGTCTCGGACGGCACGGTCTCGAACGGCGCCACAACCTCGAACGGCGCAGGCTCAGACAGCACAGCCTTCAAGAACCTGGCCCCGGTCGGCACGACCCTGGAGGAGACCAGCGCGAACGGCGACCGGCGCGATGCGGCCGCCGGTCAACCAGTTGGTCCCCCGCTGCACGCGCTGCGCCTCGCCCTGGCCGTGCTGCGGGCCGGACGCGGGTTGCCGGCCGTGGTGTCGGTGCGGGCCCTGGTGTCGGCGGCGTTCGTCGGTGCGGAGGTGCTGCTGCCCCTGCTCCTGGTGCACGAGCGGCACCTGAGCCCTGGTGGTGCCGGCCTCATCCTGACGGTGGGAGCGCTCGGCTGGTCCGGGGCGTCCTGGGTGCGTGGCCGCGACCTGTTGCACCTCAGCCATGCCGGCTACGTGCGGCTGGGCGGAGGCCTGCTCGCCCTCGGGATGATCGGCGCGGCCGTCCTCGTGCTCCCCGCCGTGCCGGCCGGGATCGGGATGGCGTTCTGGGTGCTGTCCGGCAGCGGTATGGGCCTGGTCTACCCCACGCTGTCGGTCCTGACGCTCGAGCTGGCGGCGCCGCACGAGCAGGGCTCGGCCTCGTCGGCGCTCCAGGTGGCCGACGCCGTCGCCGCCGCGATCGCGTCCACCGCGACCGGGGCGCTCCTGTGGACCCTGCACGACGTCGTGGGGCTGCCCGCCTACGCAGCGGTGCTCGGGCTCACCGGCCTGCTCTCGATGATGACCGTGCTCCTGGCGGGCCGCACACGACTCATCAGGCAATGAGCGGAGCGAGGCGGCCTGGCTAGCTGGAGGTCAGGCTGCCTCAATAGCCGACGGGTCCGGGTCCGGGGCAGTGAGCGGGTATCACCTCTCGGGGAGATGCTCTTGGTGGGTCAGCCGGATGCGCCAGGCCTGCTGGTCCGCTGGGCCTGACAGGTCAGGCGGCTGCGGCGGGCCACCAGCCGGGCCGGACGGGTTGCCGCGGTCGCGCCTTACCCGGCCGGCTGGTCAGTCAGGCAGCTTCGACGGGTGGGGGTGGGGCTTCGATGGGTTCGGGTAGGCGGATGCGGTGTCCGTAGGCGTCGGTGAAGGCCCATCCGGTCTCCAGCAGGGTGTTTGCTGTGTTGTCGGCCGGGGGCTTCCCGGTCCAGTGCATGGTGATGTTCTTGGAGTCCACGAGTTGGTGGTGGTACCAGCACAACAACGCACTGTTGGTCACCGACGTGTCTCCGCCATCGGCCCAGTGGGTGATCGCGTGGTGGACCTCGCAGCGTGAGGGTGGTTGGTCACACCCTGGCCAGACGCAGTGCTGGTCCCTCGCGATGACGGGCCCTCACCCCGTTTGGTGGACACGCTGATACTGGATCGTGGATCCAGAGGAAGCGAGTTTGATCCGCATGGCTATGAAGAACTATCCGGAGGAGTTCAAGGCCGATGCTGTGGCCTTGTACGAGTCCACGCCCGGGGCGACGATCAAGGGCATCGCCCGGGACTTGGGCGTCTCGCGAGAGACGTTGCGGTTATGGGTGCGCCGCGCTGCCGAGCAGCGCGGGCAGGCCGCCGTGACGGCCGGTCCGGCAGCGGGCACGACGCCCGGCGAGCCCGCGGTGCGTTCCGGTGGCAGGGTCGGGCAGCTGGAGGCACGGGTCGCCGAGCTCGAGGCGGCCAACGCCCGCCTGGAGGCCGACAAGCGCAAGCTCGCCACCGAGCGGGAGATCCTGCGTAAGGCCGCGAAGTATTTCGCGGGAGAGACGACCTGGTGAGCCGCTTCCAGTTCGTCGCCGAGCACCATCCCACCTACTCGGTGAAGCGGCTGTGCCAGGTCCTTGAGATCAACCGGTCGAGCTACTACAAGTGGCGCGACGGCGCCGCTGGTCGTGCCGCCCGGGCTGCTGCTGATGCCGGGCTGGCGGCGCGGATCCGGGCTCTGCTGAAGGAGGATCCGGCTCTTGGCTCGCCGCGGGTGACGACCGAGCTGCGTAAGGCCGACCCGGTCGGGCCGCCGGTGAACCACAAACGGGTCGCTCGTGTGATGCGCGAGCACGGCATCGCGGGGATCCGGCTACGACGACGAGTACGCACCACAGTCCCGGACCCATCGGGGCAGAGGGTGGGCGACCTGATCAAGCGGGACTTCACCGCGCAGGCACCCAACCGCAGGTATGTCGGCGACATCACCTACCTGCCGGTCGGTGGCGGGCAGTTCTTGTATCTGGCGACGGTGATCGACCTGTACTCGCGCCGTCTGGTGGGCTGGTCGCTGGCTGATCACATGCGCACCGAGCTGGTCACCGACGCCCTCCAGGCCGCCGTAGCCGAGCGCGGCTCTCTGGCCGGCGCGATCTTCCACAGCGACCACGGAGCCCAGTACGGATCGAAGGACTACGCGCAGCTATGCGGCCGGCTGCAGGTGACTCAGTCCATGGGCGCGGTCGGCACCAGCGCCGACAACGCCCTGGCAGAGTCGTTCAACGCCACGCTGAAACGCGAGACCCTGGCCGGCGCACCCGCGTTCGACGGCGCCCGCGCCTGCCGCCTCGCGGTCTTCCGCTGGATCACGCGTTACAACCTGCGCCGCCCGCATTCCCGCCTCGGGAACCAGAGCCCTATCGACTACGAACACGAGACCGACCCGGCTACGCTACGGCTGGCCGCCTGACCACACGAAGACGTGTCCACTTCTCGGGGCGAAGGCCCGACGGCGCGTCGCATCTGTCCTGTCACGGTGCGTTGCGCGCGTCCGACGTCCAGGACGGCGCCGTCGGGTCCGAACACGATCCGGGTGACCGCGCTGTGGCACGCGAGGCGGCGCACCAGGGCGCGTGGGGCACGGCTGCCGGTCTCGGTGAACACCGGACCACCGGAGGACAAGAACCCGGACACTGTTGCTCCCGCGGTACTCCAGCCACCCTGGTCTCCACCCGGACTACTGGTGGGGCTGCCGGTCGGGCTACCGCTACCGGTGCTGGTGCTGGTGCTGGTGCTGGTGCTCGGGACGTTCGGACCCGCGCCCGGGCGGTGGCCGCGCCCGGGTCGGGTCTGTCCGCACGAGAGGCATAGGCCGTCGCGGGTGCGGGTGACCTGGGTGACGAACTCGTTCCAGGACACCGTCACGTTCAGGTGCGGGGCGATCGCGGCCCCTGGGGAGGCCTGGTTCGTGTCCAGCACCACCCGGGCGACGTCGGCGAGGCCTTGTGCGCGGCGCTGCGTCGTGGTCCGGGCGTCGTCCGCGGACGGGGCGCCCAGGACCGCGTTGATCGCGGTGGCCAGCTGCAGACCATGCTCGTCGGTCAGGAATCCGGCCACGTGGTACCCGCCGAACGTCTTGGCCAGGTCGAAGAACTCACCGTGGGCGGCCTTGTCGTCATCGAGGTCGTCGGTGTCCGGGTCGGTCACGGTCGCGAACCGGCGCGCGACCGTGCGGAACTGGTCCGCGTTCAACACACCCGCCTCACGCAGCACTATGCCCTCACCCGTGACCAGGGTCCCCTCGGTGACCGCGTCCTGCAGGACCTGGGTGACCAGCTCCCGGGTCCGTGCCCCGTCGGGGTCGTCGGCGGGGTCGGGGAAGTCGACCGGGACGCTCTGCACGAACTGTTCCGGGGTGGTGGTGTGCCCGGTACGGGTATCGATCAACCATGACAGTGCGTCGGTGCGCGTCTCACTGGTGGGTGCGACCTCGGTCATCACGCGGGCGTGGTCGACACCCAGGGTGCCGGCGACCAGTCGTTCCCGGGTCACGGGGAGCGCCGTCGCGAGACGCCGCGCGATCGTCATGTCCTTACCGGCCGTGCGCGCGGAGATCCCTTCACGCAGGCGCAGCCAGGTCGTGAACGTGCGCGTCATGCCACCCGAGCGCCAGGAGCCCTCGTCCTCGATCCGGGGCAGCAGGGTGTACCGGACACCGTCCAGACGGCCGGTGAGCCGACGGATGCGGGTGTGGGCTTCGACCAGGCGGCCGACCGCCGGGGCGTCCCACCCGGTCAGGGTCTCCGGGGTAGTCAGGGTGGTGAGGTGGTCGATCTCGTTCTCGATCCGGGCCAGGGTTTCCTCGATCGAGACCGCAGCAGGAGGCGGGCCACTGGCCGGACCGCTGTTTGTCGTGTGCTCCATCATGCCCACCTCCGCCCATCTGAATCGCTGGTATCTAGTGCTCACTCTCTCAGTGCATCTATTATGTCGAACACTCGTGCGGTCTGCATGATGGATCTCGAATCTGTGGATAACCCTTTGAAGACCACCGTGGACCTCGACCGCCCTACCGGGCACCGCCTCGCGCCCCGCCGTCCTTCCGGCGAGGCTGTGCTCATGGACGAGTTCACCGACTACATCGCCAGCCTCGACGGCTCAGTCCGCGACGCCGTCGGGCGCGTGCGAGCAAGGGCGCTGGAGCTCGTGCCCGACGCCGAGGAAGGCATGAGCTACGGCATGGCAGCGCTGCGCTATCGAGGAAGCCCACTCGTGTCGGCCCGGGCCACGGCGAAGCACATCGGCCTGTACCCGTTCAGCCCTCCCGCGATCGAGGCGCTCGAAACTGACCTGGCCGGCTTCTCGACGTCGAAGGGGACCATCCGGTTCACGTCCGACCGCCCCTTGCCCGACGATGTCCTGGACCGGCTGATCCTGTTCCGCCGTGACGAGATAGACGCGATGCATTCACGCTGACGCTCGGCCCTGCCGCAGTGACCTCATACCGCGCCGGTCAGAGCCCCGTCCCGCCCGTCTCCAGGATGCTCGGCGTGCCGGCGGTCAGCACCAGCACGGTGCAGCACCCGTACGACCGCGAGCGCCGTCCCGATCGCCGATGCCCCTGCCTGCCAGAGCAGGTAGCCGACGCCGCCGAAGAGGAGCGCGGTTGTTCTCACGGGCGCAGAGTATGTCCAGCCGCTGTCACGTTTGATGCCTGTCCCTCGTCGTAGGGGTATGACGCGAGAGCATGTGCTCATGACGGACCCGGAGACCTCCCAGGGCGGCCACACACAGGACAGCCACACACAGGACGGCCACGCGCAGGAGGCCACAGAACCACCCGGTACGCGGCTCGACGGCGCCGCCCTGGACCGGCTGCGCCCCCTGGCGTTCAGCGTGGCGTACCGGATGCTCGGCAGCGTGGCCGAGGCGGAGGACGTGGTCCAGGAGGCGTTGCTGCGTCTGTCGCAGACCGAAGGGGTGCGTAACCCGGACGCGTTCGTGACCACGGTGACGACGCGGATCGCCATCGACGTGCTGCGTTCGGCCCGGGTGCGGCGTGAGTCATATGTGGGCGAGTGGCTGCCGGAGCCTCTGGTCGGTCCTGTGCAGACGAACCTCCCGGTCGCCATGGCGTCCGCGCCGCCGGACGCCGCGGCGCACGCCGAGCTGGCCGACGACCTCTCGACCGCGTTCCTCGTACTGCTGGAGAGGCTCACCCCTACGGAGCGCGCGGCCTTCCTGCTGCACGACGTGCTGGGCTACTCCCACGCCGAGGCGGCGGGCGTCATCGGCACGAGCGAGGTGTCTGCGCGTCAGCTGGCGTCGCGTGCCCGACGGCGGATCGCGCGGGAGCGGGACGACGCCGCCCGTTCGGCACCCGGTCGCTCAGCACCCGGTCGCTCCGACCGGGTGCGTGCGGAGGAGCTCGTCACGCGGTTCCTGGCCGCGTGCGAGGAGGGTGCGGTGGACCCGTTCCTGGAGCTGCTCGCCGAGGACGTCATGGTCACCGGTGACGGCGGCGGGAAGGTGCCGCCGGGCCTGTCGATCATCCGGCCGGTCTCGGGGCGGGACGCGGTGGCGCGTCTGCTGGCGGGCTTCATGCGCCGTGGGGCGCCTGTCCACTTCGAGCGTGCTCTGGTGGGTGGGGAGCCCGGTCTGCTCATCGTGGCGGACGACGTCATCGGCGGTGGTCTGATCGGTACCTGGTCGTTCGAGGTGGTCGACGGACAGCTCGCGGGTATCCGGGGCGTGGTCAACCCGGAGAAGCTGCGGCACCTGGGGCCGCAGGCGGACCTGGAGCGGCTCCGGGAGTGGCTGCGGAACGACCGCCAGCGCGGGGGCGCTCGCTAGGTCTCCCGGGCAGGTCTCCCAGGTGCGTGCGCGTGACCCGCGCACGCACCGTCGCCGTCACGCGCCGGTGTGCGTCCCGGGCAGCGCTTCGGACCGGCTCCCTGCCACTGGTGCGTCCTGCACGAACCACATGAGCACCAGGCCGACGAGGACGACGGCGACGATCCCGAGGGTGCCCCAGATGGTCGCGCCGGTCACAGCGATGGTGATGGTCCACAGGGCGCTCGACATCCAGGACGCGGCGCGGCCGGTCGTCGCGTAGAGGCCGAAGATCTCCGACTCCTTGCCCGCCGGCGTGACCCGGGCGAGGTAGGACCGCGACGCGGCCTGCGCGGGCCCGACGCAGGCCGACAGGATCAGGCCGCCGACCCAGTACACGATCGGGCCGAGATCGCGCAGGAACACGACAGCGAGCCCGGCCACCACGATGATGCTGAGCGTGCTGAGGATGACCGAACGGGGACCGAAGCGGTCGTCGGCACGGCCGATGACGACGGTGCTGATGCCGGCCACCAGATTGGCGGCGATGCCGAAGATGATCACCTCGCTGGTGCTGAAACCGAACGCCACCTTGCCGATGATCGCGCCGAAGGCGAAGACACCGCTCAGGCCGTCCCGGAACACGGCGCTGGCCAGCAGGAACCAGAACGTGCGGCGCGACGTGCGCCACAGGCCCTGCACGTCGCGGAACAGGACCACGTAGCTGGCGAAGAAGCCGACCTTGGCGTGGCCTTTGGTGGGCGGCAGCTCCGGCACGAAGGCCAGGATCGGCCAGGCGAAGGCGATGGTCCAGAGGGCGCAGCCCACGGCGATCACGCGGAAGGCGAGACCGTTGTCGGTGGGCATGCCCCACCAGGCGGCCCAGTCCGCGATGACGACGAACAGGAGCACGAGGATGCCGCCGACGTAGCCGAGACCCCAGCCGAGACCGGACACCTTGCCGACGGTCCGGGGCGTGGCGACGGAGACCATCATGGCGTTGTAGTTCACGCCGGCGATCTCGTTGAGCACGCTGCCCAGTCCGATCAGAGCGGCGCCGAGCACGAAGTACACCGGGTCTGCCTCGACGAACCACAGCGCGAGCATGCACAGGACCATGCCGGCCGTACCGCCGGCCAGCCACACCTTGCGGCGGCCGGTCGCGTCGGCGCGCTGTCCGAGCACGGGGGCGAGCACCAGGATGAGCAGGCCGGCGAGCGTGTTCCACAGGCCGACGCCGCTGGTGAGCCCGGCGAGGCCGCGCTCGTAGGCGGGGTCGTTCTCGCCGAGGGCCGCGACGGCCGGGTCCAGGAAGGACTCCGTGGTCAGGTACAGCGCCGTGAACACGAACGTCAGGATCACCGTGTTGAACGGCTGCGTGCCCCAGTCCCACAGTGCCCACGAGAACACCTGACGGCGCGGGACCCGCACACCCTCCTGCAGCTCCAGGCCCGTTCTCGGGGGTAGCGGGGCGGCAGTGGTGGGATCCGGTGTCTCGGGTCCGCGGGTGGCGTCGGTCATGGCGGCAGTCTGCCCGGATCCGGTGAACGGCGGGTGCTGAAGGCGGTCACGATCTGATACCGACGCCCGGGCCGGAGCCGCAGGTCACAGCGCACGTCACAGCGCACGTCAGAGTGCCAGGTTGTGCCGCCCGATCTGTCCCGTGGCCGACACACCCGCGAGCGCCATGGTGAGGTCGAGCTCGGCCAGGACGTGCTCGGTGACGGCGCGGACGCCGTCGGCGCCCGCGAGGGCGAGGCCGTAGACCCAGGGCCTGCCCAGGAGGACGGCGTCCGCGCCGAGGGCGAGTGCGGTGAAGACGTCGGCGCCGGTGCGGATGCCGGAGTCGAACAGGACGGGGACCCCCGCCGTGCCGGTATCCGTGCCCGTACCCGTCCCCGCGTGGGCGCGTACCGCGTCGACCACCGGCGCCAGGGCGTCGAGCGAGGCGAGCGCGTTGTCGATCTGCCGGCCGCCGTGGTTGGACACGATGATGCCGTTCGCGCCGTGGTCGAGGGCGGCGCGGGCGTCGTCGGGGTGCTGGATACCCTTGACGAGGATCGGGAGCGAGGTGCGTTCGCGGAGCCAGGCGAGGTCGGCCCAGGTCAGGGTGGAGCGGGAGAACACGTCGAGGAAGGTCTCGACGGCGGCGCGGGCGTAGGGCTGGGTGAGGTTGCGCCAGGTGGGTCCGGGGTGGTGGCGGGCCATGGACAGCAGGGAGCGGACGGCGGCGACGGTGGGCCGGGGCGACGTCGGCCCCGAGGCTGCCGTGTCCGAGCCCGCAGAGCCCGAGCCCGCAGAGCCCGCAGCGCGGACGCGGGCCTCGACCAGCTCCTGGAACACGGGGTCGCTCAGGTACTGGGCGATGCCCTCGGCGCGGGCGAACGGGAGGTAGCCGAGGTCGAGGTCGCGTGTGCGCCAGCCGAGCACGTGGGTGTCGAGCGTGACGACGATCGCTGCGCAGCCGCTGGCCTCGGCGCGGCTGACGAAGGACTCGACCAGTGCGTCGTCGGACGACCAGTAGAGCTGGAACCAGCGCGGGCTGCTGCCGAGCACCGCGGCGGTGTCCTCCATGGGCGTCGACGCCTGCGTGGAGATGACGACGGGCAGGCCGAGGTCGCGGGCGGCCCGGGCGAGCGCGGGCTCGGCGTTGCGGGGTGCGGCCCGCCTGCCTCCTCGGACGAGCTGGTGCCGCACGGCGAGCTCGAGCGCCCCCACGGGCGCGAACAGCACGGGCGCGGGCAGGTCGCGCCCGAGGAGGGTGGTGGCCAGCGACCGCTCGCCGACGTCGACCATCTGGCGGGGCACGATCCGGTACCTGCCGAACGCCTCCCGGTTCGCGTCGACGGTACGCTGCGCGCCGGCTCCCCCGGCGACGTAGGACCAGCCGGTACGGGTCATCCGGCGTCGGGCGCTCTCGGCGAGCGCGTCCGGGTCGGTGGGGACGACCGGCCGGTGGCCGAACACCCCGTTGCGGTAGATCGACGACTGCACCGCCCGGCCGATATCGCGCATGCCGGACATCCTGTCACGCGCTGCCTGACGCCTCCCGCCCACACGGCGATGCCCCGGCTGAACCACCCGACGGACTACTTGCCGAACCCCGCCGTGAGGCCCGACACGAGCTGACGCCGCCCGATCACGTAGGCGGCCAGGATCGGCAGTACGGACAGCACCACCGCGGCGAGCACCGCGGGCACGTTCACGGAGAACTCTCCCTGGAACGCCCACAGGGACAGCGGCAGCACCCGGGTCTCGGCGCTCTGGGTGAGCACGAGCGGGAAGAGGAAGCCGTTCCAGACCTGCAGCGCGTTGTAGACCGCCACCGTGACGACGGCCGGGCGGGTCAGCGGCAGCGCGAGGCTCCACAGGGTGCGCCACTCGCCCGCGCCGTCGACCCGCATCGACTCGA
This sequence comes from Promicromonospora sp. CA-289599, assembly GCF_050936155.1. Lineage (NCBI taxonomy): Bacteria > Bacillati > Actinomycetota > Actinomycetes > Micrococcales > Promicromonosporaceae > Promicromonospora > Promicromonospora sp. CA-289599. The sequence goes on along the minus strand of NZ_JBNJNI010000001.1, from coordinate 5,597,693 downwards.
ACAGCTCGACCGGCACGTCCCGGAGGAAGTTGGTCAGGATCAGCACGGACAGCGGTATCGCGAACGCTATGGAGGGCAGGATCAGCGCCCACAGCGTGTCGTACAGGCCGAGCTGGATGATCAGGTAGTAGACGGGCACGATCGTGGCCTGGATCGGGATCGCGATGCCCAGCAGGAAGATCTGGAACATCCGCGCGGCGGAGCGGCGCCTGGAGCGCACGACGACGTAGGACGCCATCAGCGAGACCGCGAGGATCACCACGACGGAGACGACGGTGACGAACACGGAGTTGCCGAAGTAGAGCAGGAAGTCGTTCGCGATCACCTCGCCGTAGGCGTCCAGCGTGGGGCGGGACGGCCACGACAGCGAGTTCTCGGAGTAGTAGTCGGCCTCGGGCCGCAGGCTCGTGACGATGATGTAGTAGATCGGCACGATGATGACGAGCAGCCAGATCCAGCCGGCCAGGCCACCGACGACGTTGGGCGCGGTGCGCGCCGTGCGCACCGCCCGGGCAGCGCGTGCGGACATCAGACGCCCTCCATCTGGGACTCCATGCGGCTCGCGCCCGAGAACCGGTTCAGCGCCAGCGAAACACCCAGCCCGACGACGACGAGGATCACCGCGATGACGCTCGCCCGGCCCATGTCGTAGCTGCGGAAGCCCGCCAGGTACATGTCCAGCGGAAGGATGCGGGTCGCGTTCCCGGGCCCGCCTCCGGTCAGCACGAAGATCAGGTCGAAATAGGTCAGGGAGCCGACGATCATGAGCGTCGAGGACGTGATGATCGTGTACTTCAGCTGCGGCAGGGTGATGTGGAAGAACTGCTGCACCCGGCCGGCGCCGTCCAGCAGCGCGGCCTCGTAGAGCGACGCGGGGATCTGCCGCACGCCGCCCTGGTAGAGCAAGGAGTGGAACGGGACGAAGCACCAGCCGATGACGAACAGCACCACCCAGAGCGCAAGGTCGGGGTTCCCGATCCAGTCCTGGGCCAGCAGCGGTATGCCCAGCGCCGAGCCGAGACCGAAGTTCGGGTCCAGCAGCGCACGGTAGGCGATTGCCGCGGCCGCCGCCGAGAAGAGCAGGGGCAGGAAGTACAGCACCGACAGCACGGCTCGATAGCGCTGCCTGCCCGCCATGAAGACACCCAGCAGCAGGGACACCGGCGCCTGGAACAGCCATGAGGCGACCGTGACGACGGCGGTCAGCCGCATCGCGTTCAGCGTCACCGGGTCCGACAGGGTCCGCCCCCAGTTGTCGACACCGGTCCATACCGGGTCCCCCAGGCCGTCCCAGCTCATGAAGGACAGCACGAGCACACCCAGGAGCGGCACCACGGCGAAGACCCCGAACAGCGCGAGCGCCGGGGCGGCCATCCATACCGGCGGCCCCTGGGTCCTGCCCGTTCCCGGCCGGCGAGCCGGGTGGGAACGGGCAGGGCTCAAGGAGGGGGCCGCCACGGTCACGGCGTCGCGTCCATCGCGTCGGAGAACTGCTGCGGGTCGATCTGCCCGAGGAACAGCTGGCTCAGGTTGTCCAGCAACGCCTGGGACCGGGCGGGCGGTAGCGCCTGGTCCCAGGAGAGCTGGAAGTGCGGGGCATCGCTGACCAGGCCGTAGACGAACGACAGGTAGTCGGCGTCGTCCTGCTCGGCGATCTTGTCCTCGATCCCGGTGATCGGCGGCACGGTGCCGATGGCGAGAAGGTCGTCGACGGCGGCGTCGTTCAGCACCTCGGTCGAGATGAACTGCTTCGCCGTGGCCTGTGCCTCCTCGGAGGCGTCCGCGGAGACCGACCAGAAGTTCGACGGGTTGCCGACGATGTTGGCCGGGTCACCGGCGCCGCCCTCGACGACCGGGAACGCCGCATAGCCGAGTCCGCCGGACTCCACGAGCTCGGGGTTGCCCGCGACGAAGTCCGGGTAGACCCAGCTGCCCTGCAGGAGGAACGCCGCCTTCCCGGTCTGCACGAGCGCGGTGTCACCGTTCTGGTCGGCGTTGACGGACCCGAAGGTGTCACCGAAGGCGCCCGCGTCGACCAGCTCACGGATCTTGGTCGTGGCCTCGACGATCGCCGGGTCCGACCATGCGCCCTCCTCGCCGTCGAGCACCGCCTGGAAGACCTCCGGACCGCCGGTCCGGTCGGTCAGGTACTGGATCCACATCAGCTCGGGCCACACGCTCTGGCCCGCCAGCGCGATCGGGATCACGTCCTCGTCCTTGAGCGTGCCCACCGCGGCGAGCAGCTCCTCGTAGGTCGCCGGGACCTCGACCCCCGCCGCGTCCAGCACTTCCTGGTTGTAGTAGAGGACGACCGGCTGGCTGTGCGTGGTCGGCACGGCGTATGCCGTGCCGTCGACCTTGCCGTTGTCGGCGACCGAGGGGATCAGCTCCTCCTCCAGCCGCGCCGTGCTGTCGCCAAGGTCGACGACCTTCCCGTTCGCCACGTAGTCCTCGAGCGTGCCGCCCGCCCACGAGTAGATGAGCGTCGGCGCGTTCCCCGCGCCGACGGCGGTGCGGATCTTCTCCTTGTAGGCGTCGTTCGCGAAGTACTCGACGGCGAACTCCTCCTCCGGGTGGGCCTCGTTCCACGCGTCGAACTGCGCACCGAGCACGTCGCCGCTCTCACCGGTCAGAGCCCACGCGTTCGCGCCGCCCGCGGGAGCCTGTCCGGGCTGTCTGCCGCCCCCGCAGGCCGCCAGCACAGCCGCCACGGTCACCGCGGCCACCACCGCACCCGCGCGTCGTCCGATCCCGAGCCTCATTGTCCGAGTCCTCTCCTGCCGACGACGGTGTCGACCGTTCAGAAATAGTTTCATGGCGTTTCCTAATGGCCTTCGACGGTAGGGAGGGCATTCGAGGGCTGTCAAGGGACTACGGGCGCTCTACGCGCACCAATACTGCGAAACTATTTCCTTGGCATAGGCTGGGACCTGTCGTCCCGAACGGGTCGAGGCGAGCAGTCCGAGGGAGGTCGCACTGATGAGGATGCAGGCATCGCGCCCCACGCTGGAGCAGGTCGCCCGGGCGGCCGGGGTCTCCAAGGCGACCGCCTCCAAGGTGCTCAACCGCCGGCCGAACATCTCCTCGCAGACCCGCCGGCGGGTGGAGCGGGCTATCGACGAGCTCGGCTACGTGCCGACCACCGGGCCGCGCGAGCGCGACCGCCTGCAGAAGGTGAACGTCGTCTTCAACACGCTCGTGAACCTCTACTCGATGCACGTACTGGAAGGGATCGTCGCCGCGGCGCACGCGCAGCGGGTCGAGGTGCTCGTCGACATGGCCGATCCGGACCTCGGGGAGGACGGACCGCTCTCCGCGCCCTGGATCCGCCGGCTGGCGGCGCACGGACGTACGGGCGTGATAGTCGTGACCTCCGAGCTCACCGCCGACCAGCGGGACCTGATGGGCGCCCTCGGACTCAGCGTCGTCCTGATCGACCCGCTCAACCCCCTCGACGACGAGGTGGTCTCGGTGGGGGCCACGAACTTCACCGGGGGCCTGCAGGCGACCCAGCACCTCTTGGACCTGGGGCATCGCCGTATCGCGTTCGCCGGCGGGCCTCCGGGCTCGATAGCCTCGCGCGAGCGCCTGCAGGGCTATCTCAGCGCCATGGGCTCCGCCGGCGCGGCGATCGACCCGGAGCTGATCCTGGAGCGCGAGTTCAGCGTCCCCGCGGGCCTCGAGATGGCCAGCAGGTTCCTCACCGAGCCGCAGCCGCCCACGGCCATCTTCGCGGGCTGCGACGCCTCGGCGCTCGGGGTGCTCGAGGCGGCGCGCCAGCGCGGCCTGCGCGTGCCCCAGGACCTGTCGGTCGTCGGTTTCGACGACACCTCCATGGCCGTGTCCACCGCACCTCCGCTCACCACGGTGCGGCAGCCCATCAGCGACATGGGCCGGGTCGCGCTGCGCACCCTGCTCCAGCAGTCGCGCGGGGAACCGGCCGACTCCCACCACGTCCAGCTGTCCACACAGCTGGTGATCCGGGGATCGACCGCCGCGCCGGTGACCACGGTCCCCGGGCCGCACCCCCGGCACTGACGACACTGAGCACGACGAGGGCACCGAGAGCAGCGCGCGACGACGTGGAGGCACCATTGGAAGAGCAGTACCTTGCGGACCGGGCAGACGGCTACCCGGCAGGCGCCCAGGACCCGGGGGCGGCGCCCGTCGGCCTCGACTGGCACACCGACCACCTGCTCGGCGAACCGTTCCAGGAGGCCCCGCTCGGGCCGGCCACGCTGGTGCGGTACCCGCACCCGGACGACGCTCCCGCGCCCCACGCGGCCGTCGTCCATGTGCACGGCTACAACGACTACTTCTTCCAGGAGCACCTGGCCCGCGCGTTCGCGGCGGCGGGCTACGCGTTCTACGCGCTCGACCTGCGCGCTGCCGGGCGGTCCCTGCAGCCCGACCAGATCCCGCACTTCGTGATGGACCTGCGCGAGCAGGCCACGGACATCTCGACGGCCGCCCGGGCCGTCCGCGCACTGGAGCCCGGGCTGCCGCTCGTGCTGCACGCCCACTCCACCGGCGGGCTCACGGGAGCGCTGTGGGCGCACGCGCACCGCAACGCCGTGGGCGCCGACGCCGGGCCCGACGTCCTCGTGCTCGACTCCCCGTTCCTCGACCTCTGGGCGTCCGAGTTCCACCGCGGTGTCGGCACGCGGCTGCTGGACACCGTCGGCCGCCTCGCCGCCACCGCGGTCCTGAAGGACAGTCCCTCGCGGTACGCGGAGCACCTGCTGGCCGCCAACGGCGGGCGCTGGGAGTTCGACACGACGCTGAAGCGGCCCGACGGCCTGCCCAGCCGGGTCGGGTGGTTCGTCGCGGTCCGGCGCGGGCAGGCACGCGTCGCCCAGGGACTGGAGATCGCGTGCCCGGTGCTGCTGGCGCGGTCCGACTCCTCCGGCCCGGACGCGCTCGACAACCCGCTCCTCGACGCGCAGGACACGGTGCTCGACGTCGAGCAGATGGCCGCGCTCGCCCCGTCCCTGGGGCATGACGTCACGGAGCTCGTCGTACCCGGCGCGGTGCACGATCTGACGCTGTCGGCCAGCGGGCCGCGCGAGGCATACCTCGACGGCATGTTGAAATGGACGAACAGCCGGGTGGGCGCCGTCGTCGGTGCCCGGGACGCGACCTGAGGCCGGCACGACCGACCCGCAGGACCACCCGCCAGACCACCCGTCAGACCGCTCAGTACCGAGACACGAAGGACAGCCAGTGACCTATTTCGAGGGGCCGTTCCAAGCCCTCGCCCATCGCGGGTTCGCACACGCCTCGGTCGGTACCGAGGGCCTGGAGAACTCGCTGGCCGCGTTCGGCGCCGCCGTCGACCTCGGCTTCCGGTACGTGGAGACGGACGCGCACGGCACCGCCGACGGCGTAGCGGTCGCGCTGCACGACGAGTCCCTCGACCGCACCACCGACGGCACCGGCCTCGTCGCCGAGCTGCCGTGGTCCGACGTCAGCGAGGCCCGAATCGGCGGAGTCGAACCCGTGCCGCTGCTCGAGGACATCCTGGGCGGCTGGCCGGAGCTGCGCGTGAACATCGACGTCAAGCACGCCTCCGGGGTGGGCCCCGTGGCCCGCGCCGTCGAGAAGACGTCGTCCTGGGACCGCGTGTGCGTCACCTCCTTCGACGCCGCCCGGCGCCGGGCCACGCTCGCCAAGCTGTCCCGCCCGGTGGCCACGTCCGCAGGACGCAACGAGATCAGAGGCTTCCTCACCGGAGTGCGCCTGCACGCCCGCCCGCTGGCCCGCCGCTCCCTGCGCGACGTCGACGCGCTGCAGGTCCCCGTGCGCGAGAAGTCCGTCACGGTGGTCGACGCCGCATCGCTCGAGGCGGCGCACGCGCTCGGCAAGAAGGTGCACGTGTGGACCATCAACGACCGCGACGAGATGGAGCAGCTGATCGACCTGGGCGTCGACGGCCTGGTGACGGACCGCGCGGACCTGCTCAAGGACCTCCTGATCGAGCGAGGTCTCTGGGAGTAGGCGCAGCGCGGCCCGCCGTCAGGAACCGGCTTCTCACTCGCAGCCGACGCCGTCCCCGTCCCGGTCCAGGTGCGAGCCGTACCCGGGGTCCCCGGAGCGCACCGGAGCGGCGCCGGCCGCTCGGGCGGCGTCGCAGTTGTCGTAGTACACCGCGCCGCCCGTGTCCTCGGGCTCCTCGACCGCGGGTTCCTCCTCCGCGGTGCCCGCGGCTTCCGCGGACTCGACGGCCGCCTCACGGTTCGCGACGTCGGACTCTCTCGCCTCCAGGTCCGTCTCGGCGGACTTCACCGCGACCTCCCGTGACCTGAGCTTTTCCGCCTTCTGCTTCATGTCGGCCGTCTGTGTCGTGAGGCCCTTCTGGTCGGTAGCAAGCTGCGCCTCGTCCGCGGCGAGCAGCTCCTGCGCCCCGGCGAGCGCCTCCGTCTCGGTCTGCACTTCCGCGCGTTCCGCCGCCGCGGCGGACGCCTCAGCCTCCGCCGCGGCGGCCGCACCCGATCCTCCGCCCGCGGCGACGCCGAAGAGGAAGACGACCACTGTCGCCGCCACCCCGCCGAGGACCAGCAGCGGCTTGCGCCGGGGTGGCTTGTGCACTTCCTCGTCCGGTACGTCCACGACGACAGCGCCCTCGCCGATCAGCGCCGTGTCGGGTACGTCGACCCAGAGCTGCCAGCCATCAGGCTTCGACCACTCGGGATTGGGTTCCCACCGCAGGTCCGGCGTCCACTCCGAGGTAGGAGCGGGCCAGCCTGGCGGCAAGTTGTAGACCTTACGCACGATGGCGCCTTCCGGTCGGCGTGCGACCGGAGCCGCACGCGGGTTGCCCCTGTGCGTCGGACGGTAGGCCCGTTCACCTCGCACCGCGCAGTGATCGCAGCAAGATCACCCGCGGCACCTCCCCCTCGATCCTGGTCGCCCGGTCAACCAACACCCCGGTGGCAGGTGCCAGGTCACGTTGCCACCAGCGTGCAGCCCGACGCGCGACCCGGCTCAGTCGGCCCGGTGCAGGCGCACTCAGCCCAGCGTCAGCGTGACCGGCGTTCCCGGACCCTGGGTCGGCGGCTCCTTCGAGACCTCCGCGTAGGCGGCGGCCAGCAGGGTCGGGTCGGGGCCCTCCAGGCGGACCGGCTTGGCGACGTCGTCCAGCACCACGAACCGCAGCAGGTCGCCGCGGGTCTTCTTGTCCCGCCGCATGGCAGCCAGCAGCTGGTCCCAGCGGTCGCCCCGGTAGTGCACGGGGAGCCCGAGCGAGGACAGGATGGCGCGGTGGCGGTCGGCGACGTCGTCGGGGAGCTTGCCCGCCATGCGGGCGAGCTCGGCGGCGAAGACCATGCCGACGCTCACCGCGGCGCCGTGGCGCCACTGGTACCGCTCGGCCAGCTCGATCGCGTGACCCAGGGTGTGCCCGTAGTTCAGGATCTCCCGCAGGCCCGCCTCCTTGAGGTCCTCGCCGACGACCTGCGCCTTGACCCGGACCGAACGCTCGACGAGCTCGGCGACGACCGCCCAGGTGTCGTCGGTGGCCTCGGTGCCCGCCCAGTTCCGCAGCTCGTCGACGTGCGCCTCGACCAGCTCCAGGATGACCGGGTCGGCGATGAAGCCGGTCTTGACGACCTCGGCCAGGCCCGCGACCAGGTCCCACTTGTCGAGCGAGCCGAGGGCCGCCAGGTCGCACAGCACGCCCGCAGGCGGGTGGAACGCACCGACGAGGTTCTTGCCCTCCGACGTGTTGATGCCCGTCTTGCCGCCCACCGCGGCGTCGACCATCGCGAGCAGCGTGGTCGGCACGTGCACCACCCGGATCCCGCGCAGCCAGGTGGCGGCCACGAAGCCCGCGAGGTCGGTGGTGGCTCCGCCCCCCACCCCGATGATCGCGTCCGACCGCGTGAAGTCCAGCTGGCCCAGCAGCCCCCACAGGAACGCCGCGACCTGGGGCGTCTTGGCCTCCTCGGCGTCGGGCACCTCTGCCACGAACGCCTCGTACCCGCCGGCCTTCAGGTCCTCCGCGATCGCGTCGGCGGTCGCGGACAGCGCGGCCGGGTGGACCACCATCACCTTGCGGGCCGGGCCGACCAGCGCGGGCAGCTCACCGAGCAGGTGGCGGCCGATGACGACGTCGTAGGGGGTGTCTCCCTGCACGGTGACCCGCGTAGGGGCGGTCTCGCTCGAGGCACTCATGGTGCTCACGTGGTGCTCTCCTCGTTCTTCTTGGGATCCATCAGCTCGCCCGCCGTGGCCTCCAGGCCCAGCGCCTCGACGATCTCGGCGGCCACCTGCTCGCCGGGCCGCTCGCTCGAGACGACGGTCAGGGTCGCGAGCCGCTCGTACGTGGGGCGCCGCTCGGTCATCAGCTTCTGCCACTGCGCGCGCGGGTTGCCCAGCAGCAGCGGCCGGGCCTGGTTCATGCCCACCCGCTGCGCGGCGATCGCCAGCGGCACGTCGAGGAAGACGACCTGCCCGCCGTCGGCCGTGTACTTCTCGAGCGCCTCCTGGGTGGCGGGGTTCATGACCGCGCCACCGCCGAGGGACAGGACGCCGTCGTGCTCCGCGAGGGCGGTGAGCACCGCCGCGCGCTCCAGCTCGCGGAAGCGGGGCTCGCCGTCGTCCACGAAGATCTCGCTGACGGGCTTGCCCGCGCCCGCCTCGATGTCCGCGTCGGTGTCCCGGACCGTGACGCCGAGGCCCGCCGCGAGGATGCGGCCGACCTTGGACTTGCCGGAGCCGGGCGGGCCGATCATCACGGCGACGGGGCCGATCTTGGCAGGGCCGCTCACTGCAGCAGCTCCGGGATGGCCGCGAGGTAGGACTCCATGTTGCGGCGTACCTCGGCCACCGAGTCGCCGCCGAACTTCTCGACCGCGGCCTCGGCAAGGGTGAGCGCGACCATCGCCTCGGCGACGACGGCGGCGGGCGGCACCGCGCAGACATCCGACCGCTGGTGGTGCGCCGTGACGGGCTCGCCGGTGGCGGTGTCCACGGTCGGCAGCGCGCGCGGCACCGTCGAGATGGGCTTCATCGCCGCACGGACGCGCACGACCTCACCGTTCGACATACCGCCCTCGATGCCGCCCGCGCGGTTGGTCGTACGACGGATCCGCCCGGGCGCGCCCGCGCCGTCCGGGCCGGCCGCGGCCTCGCGCACGATCTCGTCGTGGGCCGCGGTGCCACGGCGGCGCGCGGTGCGGAAGCCGTCGCCGACCTCGACACCCTTGATCGCCTGGATCCCCATGAGTGCGGCGGCGAGGCGCGCGTCGAGGCGGCGGTCGCCCTGCACGTAGGTGCCCAGCCCGGACGGCACGCCGTAGGCGAGCACCTCGACGACGCCGCCGAGCGTGTCGCCGTCCTTCTTGGCCAGGTCGATCTCCTCGACCATGAGCTTCGAGGAGGAGGCGTCGAGGCAGCGCACCGGGTCGGCGTCGAGCGCGGCGAGGTCGTCGGGGGTCGGGAGCGCGGAGTCGTCGGGCACCGCGGCACCGCCGATGGCGACCACGTGCGAGACCAGGCGGATGCCGAGAGCCTGCTCCAGGAACTTCGCGGCCGCGACGCCGAGCGCCACGCGGGCCGCCGTCTCGCGGGCCGACGCACGCTCCAGGACCGGCCGGGCGTCCTCGAAGCCGTACTTGCGCATGCCGATCAGGTCGGCGTGGCCGGGACGCGGGCGCGTCAGCGGCCGGTTGCGGGCCACCTCGCGCTCGTCACCGGTGCCGGCGTCGACCATGAGTGCCTCCGGCGGCACCGGGTCGGCCGACATGACGTCGGTCCACTTGGGCCACTCGGTGTTGGCGATCTCGATGGCGAGCGGACCGCCCTGCGTGATCCCGTGGCGCAGCCCGCCGAGCACCCGCACCTCGTCCTGCTCGAACTTCATGCGCGCGCCCCGGCCGTAACCGAGGCGGCGGCGCGCGAGCGCACCCTGGATGTCCCCCGTCGTGAGCTCCACCCCAGCGGGCAGACCCTCCATCACGCCCACGAGGGCAGGACCGTGCGACTCACCCGATGTCAACCAACGCAGCATGGCGCGATTGTTTCACGCGCGTGACGCACCCGGCGCCCGCTGTCCACAGGCCGTCAGCCCAGCGCCGTCCGGAGCGCGTCGTCCATCGCGGCGAGCGGCGCGGGGCGGCCGGTCATCAGGCGCACCTGCTCGGCGGCCTGATGCAGGAGCATGCGCTCGCCGCCCACGGCGTCGGCGCCCAGCGCGGTCCAGGCGGACTGCAGGGCAGTGGGGCGGGGGTCGTAGACGACGTCGAGGAGCACGCCGCGGGGCTTCTCCCCCGCGCCGGTCAGCAGCCCCGTCAGCAGCGGCGCCCACTGGTCGGCGGCGTACTTCGGCGTCGTCGAGACGACGGCGTCCGCGACCGCGAGGGCCGACGTCGTCGCCCGCTCGTCGAACACCGCGAACGACGGGCTCACGCCCATCCGCGCGACGGCCGCGCGCAGCGGGCCGATCCGGTCCAGGGAGCGCACGAAGACCCGCGGCGAGACGCAGCCGAGCTCCGCCACCGCCGCGAGGGCCGACGCCGCCGTCGCGCCACCGCCGAGGATCACCGCGTCGGCGACGCCGCGGGCGCCGAGGCCCTCGCGCAGCGCCGCGACGATGCCGTGCACGTCGGTGTTCGTGCCGGTGGTGGTCACGGCGCCACTGCCGGCACGCCCCGCGGAGAGGCCACCCCCGGAGACCAGCACGGTGTTGACGGCACCCACCGCCTCGGCGAGCGGGTCCACGTGGTCCAGGAGCGGGATCACCACCTGCTTGAGCGGCATGGTCAGGCTCAGACCCGCCCAGCCGGCGTCGACGTCACGCAGGAAGCCCTCCAGGGCGTCCTCCGTGACGTCGTGCACGCCGTACTGCCAGCCGTCCAGCCCCAGGGCCCGGTAGGCCGCGCCGTGCAGCACCGGGGACAGGGAGTGCGCGACGGGGTGCCCGAGCACGGCGGCCCGGCGGGTCATCGTGGTGCTCATGGCTCAGTACCCGTTCTCCGCTGCCCAGGCCTGGTACTCGTCCTTGAAGGCCAGGAACTCGTCGTAGTTGTCGGTGAACTTCGTCTCCTGCGTGTCCAGGTTCACCGTCACGTACCACCGCCACGGCCCCTCGGGCGCTTTCAGGACTGCTTCGATCGACGCCTTGCTCGGCGCACCGATGGCGGTCGGCGGCAGTCCCTTGACCACGCGCGAGGCGTACGGGAACGACTTGTCCTGGAACTCCGCCTTCGTGATCTCGTGCGACGGCTTCTTGCGGCCGTAGGAGTCGATCGCGTCCAGACCCAGCGCCTCGCCGGCGGCGAGCCGGTTCTCGATCACCCGGGCGACCTCGCCCCGGTAGTCGTCCGGCGCTTCCCGCTCGACCAGCGACGCCTTGATGACCAGATCGTTGCGCTGGTCGGCCGGCACGTTCAGCTCGGTCAGCTCCTGCACGGTGAGGGCGACCATCTGCCCCAGCACGTCCGCCGCGCTCGTGCTGTCCGGCTTGACCTCGTAGGTGTTGGCCGCCAGCCAGCCCTCCAGGTGCCCGCCTGCCTCCGCGGGCAGGCCCAGTGCCGCCGGGTCCGCCAGGGCCGCCTTGACGTCCGCCTCGGGCCAGCCCGTCTCGATCATCGTCTGCTCGATCTGCGCGACCGTGCTGCCCTCGACGACGGTCAGGCCGGCGCGGTCCACGTTGTTCTGCGCCAGCAGCGCCACGGCCGACGCCGCGCTCATCCGCAGCTTCATCTCACGGGTGCCGGGCTGGATCGACGAGGCGTCCGGGTTCGCGTTGAACGCACGCACGAACGCCTCGGCGCTGGCGACCACGTCCTGCTCCACGAGCTCCGCGCCGATCGTGTAGCCGTTGCCCTGGGGCACCTCGACCACTATCGCCTCGCCGCCCGTGCCCTCGTAGTCCGGGGCGGCCAGCGGGGTACGGATGCCGAAGAGGTAGCCGTCGTTGACCACCGTCCACGCGCCCAGGGCGCCGACGACCAGCAGGACGGCGAGCACGGCGACGACCAGCGGTCGCCTGGACCGCTTCTGCCGCCTGTCCCGCCTGCCGCCGCGCCGGTCGCTCCCAATGCCGCTGTCGCGCCTGCCGCCGGGCATGTCCCGATCTCCTCGTCGGCCGCGAGAGCCGCTGGCGTGCCGCGGGGGCCCCTGATAACTCACTCCGGGAAGGGCCTCGGTCACGCTCGCTCCATCCTCTGCGCTGCCTGGATCGTGGTCGATCCATGCCTGGTCACGCCCGGGCGCGCGACATCACGATCGGATGTCACGATCGCATCACAGCCCGGGTGCCGCGAACGCTACCCCGATCAGCACGTTCGCGGCCAACTCCCGAAGTCACCGCGCCGAACCGTCAGGAACCGCAGCGACCTGGGAATTCACCCGTTCGCGGCCTGCCACTCACGCAGCTCCTGCACGTACCGCTGGTGCTCCTCGAAGTCATCGGCGAACTTCGTCTCGCCGGTGTCGAGGTTGACCGTCACCCAGAACTTCCAGTCCCCGGGCGTCGGGTTCAGGACAGCGTCGACGGACACCTCGCCAGGGCTGGCGATCGGACCGGGCGGCAGGCCCGAGTGCCGATAGGTGTTGTACGGGTTCTCCGTGTTGTCGCGGTCGGCCTTCGTCAGCTCGGTGCCCGGCTTCTTCGCACCGTACGCGAGCGCTGCGTCGATCTCGAGCCGCATGTCGTCGTCCAGCCGGTTCTCGATGGCGCGCGCGATCTTCGGCTTGTCGTCGCTGTGCAGACCCTCGCGCTCGACGAGGGACGCCTTGGTCAGCACCACCTGCCACTGCTTGGAGGAGACGCCCTTCTCCTCCAGCAGCCCCTTGGTGCGCTCGACCATCTGCGTGAGCAGCCCCGCGGCCGTCTCGTCCGGATCCAGCGTGTAGGTGTCCGGGTACAGCCAGCCCTCGACCTTGCCGTCGGCCTGGTCGGGCAGCCCGATCTCCGCCGGGTCCTCCAGCGCTGCCCGGAAGTCCTCGGCGGGCAGGCCGCTGACCTGCACGGCGCGCTCGACGATCTGGTCGGCCGTGTAGCCCTCCGGGATCGTGAGCTGCAGGTCGACCGTGTCGTTCTTGACGAGCAGCGCCACCGCGTCGCTAGCGGGCATCTCCTCGAGCATGGTGTGGGTGCCCGGGCGGATCATCACGGAGTCCGGGTTCGCCTCGAACGCGGCGGTGAACGCGGCGACGCTCGCCACGACACCGGCGTCGTAGAGCGCCTCGCCCATGGCGGTGCCGGTGGCGCCCTCGGGGATCTCGACGTCGATCTGGTCGCCGCCGGGTCCGGGGAAGTCCTTGGACGCGAGCGGGTTCGACAGGCCGGTCAGGGACTCGAGGTTCGACCAGACGGCGTAGCCGGCCCCGCCGACCAGGACGAGGGCGACCAGGAGCACGACGAGGGAACGGCCGTGCCGGTTCCGCCGTCGGCGGCGCTGTGCCCTTCTGCTCGATCTGGGTTCAGGGAACGCGGGGTCTTCCTGGTTACGCGGGGGCGCCGTGAAGAGATCCGTCACCGGAGACTCACTGTCCTTCGTTGGGGGGCGACTAGGTCATATGTGCGTGGTCATTCGTGCGTGGTCATTCATGCGTGTCTGACATGGTCCGCGCCTCGACGAGCTCGCCGGCGCGCTCCCCCTTCGCCCGCTCCGCGTCGAGTGCAGATTGCAGAATGATAACGGCAGCGGCCTGATCGATCACAGACCTGTGCCGTTTGGTTTTTCGACCCGCCGCGGTCAGGGCCTGGTGCGCCGACACAGTGGTCATCCGCTCGTCCACGAGACGGACCTCCGCGGCCTGACCGGCAGCGGCGAGCGCGACGACCAGGCGGGCCGCGAAGGCCCGCGCGTCGGCCGTCGCGGCGCCCTCCTTGCCGGACAGGTGCCTGGGCAGCCCCACGTAGACGACGGCGGCGAAACGTTCCTCCGCCTCGGCGACGATCCGGGCGACGTCGGCGGTGGTGCCACGGGCACTCTTGCCGCCACCGCCCTTGCCGCCGCTGCCGCCCTTGCCCCCGGGCGTCAGCACCCGCGGCACCGTCTCCACCGGGGTGGCGACGAGGCCGTCGGGGTCGCTCGCGGCGAGCCCGATCCGCGCCATACCGACGTCGACCCCGAGCCGGGCCCCCCGAGGGAGGCCGGGCTCGGAGGTCTCGACAGGCTCGACAGGCACAGGCGTCAGGCGCCGACGGCGGCCAGGCGGACGCTCTCGGCGATACCCGCCAGCGCCTCGCCCAGCTTGGCCGGGTCGGTGCCGCCGCCCTGGGCCATGTCCGGCTTGCCGCCGCCACCGCCGCCGAGCGTCTGGGCCGCGGTGCGGACCAGGTCGCCGGCCTTGTAGCCGGCCGCGCGGGCGGCGGCGTTGGTCACGACCACCACGACCGGCCGGCCGCCCGAGACGCCGCCGGCGGCGGCCACGACGGGCTCGGCCTCGCCGAGGCGTCCACGCACGTCGAGCACGAGGGCGCGGAGGTCGTCGGCCTGGGCCTCGCCGGCGTCGTGCGCGATGACGCGGACCTCGCCGACGCGAGGCGCCTCGGCGGCGAGCTTGCCGGCCGTGGCCAGGAGCTGGCCCTGCCGCAGCCCGGCGAGCTCCTTCTCGGCCTCCTTGAGGCGGGACACGAGCGAGCTCACTCGGTCGGGAAGCTCCTCGGCGCGCGTGTTGAGCAGCCCGGTGAGCTGGCCCACCAGGGCGTGCTCCTTGGCCTGGAACCCGTACGCGCCGTCGCCCACGAGGGCGTCGACGCGGCGTACGCCCGAGCCGATGGACGACTCGCCCAGCAGCGTCACGCGGCCCAGCTGGCCCGTCTGCTTGACGTGCGTACCGGCGCACAGCTCGCGCGACCAGTCGTCACCGATGGAGACCACGCGTACGACGTCGCCGTACTTCTCGCCGAACAGCGCCATGGCGCCGGCCTCGCGGGCCTGGGCGATCGGCATGAGCTGGTCGGTCACCTCGAGGTTGTCGGCGAGCCGCACGTTGACGCGCTCCTCGATCTCCGACAGCGCCGAGGCCGGCACGGCCGACGGCGAGCGGAAGTCGAACCGGATGCGGCTCGGGGCGTTCTCCGACCCGGCCTGCGTGCGGTCCTGGCCGACGAGCTCGTGCAGCGCCTTGTGGATCATGTGCGTGGCCGAGTGGGCACGGCTGATGGCCTTGCGGCGCTCCGTGTCGATCTGGGCGGTGCCGGGGTCGCCCAGCGCCACGGTGCCCTCGACGAGGCGGCCGCGGTGCACGCTCAGGCCCTTGATGGGGCGCTGCACGTCGTCGACCTCGATGGTGGCACCGGCGTCGAGCACGATGGTGCCGTGGTCGGCGAGCTGGCCACCGGCCTCGGCGTAGAACGGGGTGCGGTCCAGGATGACCTCGACCTCGGCCGGCGCGGTGACGGCCGGGGCGGGCACACCGCCGGACAGCAGGCCCGTCACGCGTACGGAGGCGTCCGTCTGCGTGTAGCCGAGGAACTCGACGGGAGCCGACAGCTCCTTCTCCAGGGCCTCGTACGCGGCGACGTCGGCCCCGCCCGTGCGCTTGGCCAGCGCGTCGGCACGGGCGCGGGTGCGCTGCTCCTGCATGAGGGAGCGGAAGGCCTGCTCGTCGACCTGGACGCCCTGCTCTGCGGCCATCTCGAGCGTGAGGTCGATCGGGAAGCCGTAGGTGTCGTGCAGCTGGAAGGCGGCCTCGCCCGGCAGCACGCCGCCCTCGCCGCCCGAGCTCTTCTTCAGGTTCGCGACGGCCGTGTCCAGGATCGTGGTGCCCGAGGCCAGCGTGCGCCGGAAGGCCTCCTCCTCGGCGTAGGCCACGGCGGAGATCTGGTCGAAGTTCTCTGCGAGCTCCGGGTAGGACGCGGCCATCGCGTCCTTGGAGACGGGCAGCAGCGACGGCAGCGCGAGGCCGTCGACGCCGAGCAGGCGCATGGCGCGCACGGAGCGGCGCAGCAGACGGCGCAGCACGTAGCCGCGGCCCTCGTTGGAGGGGCGCACGCCGTCGCCGATGATCATCAGGGCCGAGCGGACGTGGTCGGCCACGACGCGCATGCGCACGTCGTCGTCCCGGTTCTCGCCGTAGACCTTGCCGCTGAGCTTCTCGGCTGCCTCGATGACGGGGAACACCTCGTCGATCTCGTACATGTTGTCCTTGCCCTGCAGCAGGAAGGCAACACGCTCGAGACCCATGCCGGTGTCGATGTTCTTGTTGGCGAGCTCCCCGAGGATGCGGAACTCCTCCTTGGACCGCACCTCGTCGATCTCGTACTGCATGAACACGAGGTTCCAGATCTCGACGAAGCGGTCACCGCCCTCGTCGATCAGCGGGCCGCCGTCGGGGCCGTAGGCGGCGCCGCGGTCGTAGAAGATCTCCGAGCACGGGCCGGCCGGGCCGGGCTGGCCGGTGGACCAGTAGTTGTCCTTCTTGCCGAGCCCCTGGATGCGCTCGTCGGGCAGGCCGACGATGTCCTTCCAGAGCTGGCGGGCCTCGTCGTCCTCGTAGTAGACGGTGACCCACAGCTTGTCGGGGTCGATGCCCAGCTTGCCGTCGTCCAGCGAGCCGGTCAGGAAGTCCCAGGCCATGCGGATGGCGTCGGCCTTGAAGTAGTCGCCGAACGAGAAGTTGCCGTTCATCTGGAAGAACGTGCCGTGGCGCGTCGTCTTGCCGACGTCCTCGATGTCAAGGGTGCGCACGCACTTCTGCACGCTCGTGGCGCGCTTCCACGGCGGCGTCTGCTGCGCCGTCATGTACGGGATGAACGGCACCATGCCCGCGATCGTGAACAGCGTCGACGGGTCCGGCGAGATCAACGACGCAGACGGCACCACCGCGTGACCCTGAGCTTCGAAGTAGTCGAGCCAACGCTTGCGGATCTCGGCGGTGCGCATGAGGTCAGTGATCCTTCTTCTCGGTCGTGCGGAGATGTGGTCGTGCGGAAGTGCGGTGAATCGCGGGTGGGACGCGCGAGTCGCGTCCGGATCCGGACGCGACTCTATTCTGCCGCTGGTAGTGCCACGGACGGAAACTGAATGATGGCGTACGGCTGACGACGCTGTACGACTGGCAACGCTGTACGGCTGGGAGCGGGCTAGCGCTGGTGGCCCGGCAGCTCGCCCCGGAGGGAAGCCATGAGCTCGGCCTCGCGCTCGGCGCGCGCCGTGGCGAAGTCCGACCGGAAGGTGTGCGCCATCCGGTTCAGCCGGACGCCCGCCTCGTCCACGGCGGCCGCGGCGCGCTCGCTCACCGCTTCGGGCGTGTAGCGCGCGACGACCTGGCGGCCCTTGCGGATGACGACGACCGTGACGGCCACCCCGACGCCCACCCAGAACAGGCGGCGGATCATGCTCCGGCCTCGGTGTGCTTGCCGGACCGGCCCTTGGCCTGGCCGAAGGCCTGGCGCACGCCGTAGGAGAACGCGGCGACCTTGACGAGCGGCTTGCCGAGCGTCGCCGCGTACAGCCCGGTCAGCGCCGAAACGTTCTCGCTGACCGACGCCGCCGACGTGGTGATCGTGTCGACCTTGACGAGCTGGGTGTTCGCGGACGCGACGGTGGCCGCTGCCTCGTCGAGGATCGGCACCGAGTGCTCGGTGACGTCACGGACGCTGGAGCGCGCCTCGTCGAGGAGCTTGCCCAGCTTCCACAGGGGAACGGCGAGAAAGCCCACGAGGAGCACGAACGCGATGGCCGCGATCAGTCCCGCCACGTCTCCGAGGTCGCCGAAGGTCATGCGCAAACTCCTACCTGAAGGTCCGCTGGTGGTCAGCTGGTGCCCGGCCCTGAAGCTCTGTCAGAGCTGTCGGCCGGAACCGTTTGTCACCCTATCCCGGACGCCGCCGCCCGCGCCCCGCCAAACGACAGCAGGACGCCCCGCCTGCGCCGAGGCGCGGACGGGGCGTCCTGTACTACCGAGCAGGCCGGGTCAGCGAGCGTAGAACTCGACGACCATCTGCACGTCGCAGGTCACGGGGACCTCGGCACGCTTCGGCTTGCGGGTCATCGTGGCCGACAGCTTCTCGAGCTGCACGTCCAGGTAGCCCGGCAGGGCCGGCAGCACGTCGCGGTGCGCACCGGCGGCGGCGACCTGGAACGGCACGGTGGCCTGGCTCTTCGGCTTGACCTGGATGGTCTGGCCCGGCTTCACGCGGAACGAGGGGCGGTCCACGATCTTGCCGTCCACGAGGATGTGGCGGTGCGTCACGTGCTGACGCGCCTGCAGGATCGTGCGGCCGAAGCCGGCACGCAGCACGACGGCGTCGAGGCGGGTCTCGAGGTCCTCGACCATGACCTCACCGGTCAGGCCGGCCTGCTTGCGGGCGTTCTCGTACACCTTGAGCAGCTGCTTCTCGCGGAGCATGTACTGCGCACGCAGACGCTGCTTCTCGCGGAGACGCACCGCGTAGTCCGACTCGGTGCGGCGACGGGCACGGCCGTGCTCACCAGGCGGGTAGGGACGCTTCTCGAAGTGCTTGACGGCCTTGGGCGTGAGCGCGAGGCCCAGCTTGCGGCTCAGGCGCACCTGACGGCGCGCACGGGTCACAGAAGTCACTGTGAATTCCTGTCCTGTAGTGAATGAAGGTCACACCCGCGCACAGCTCTCCCGCGAGGGGGAACCACACCGGGTGCGGGACCAGCCGATGGAACGGGTGGGTGGATCAGTGATCCGACCATCCCGTTCGCGGGGCCGAGGTCCCAGGGGGTCGCCATGGGCAACCTGAACATCTTAGCGCACGTCAGGCGATCGGCCTGCCGTGGGGCGGGTCACTCGTGCCCGTCACTTCCCCTCGCTGCCCAGGATCCCCCTGATGCGCTCCAGCCGCTCCGAGACCTGCCGCTCGTAACCGCGGTCGCTCGGGTCGTAGTAGCGCGAGCCGGCCAGGACGTCGGGCAGGTACTGCTGCGGCGCGACGCCGTGCGGCCAGTCGTGCGCGTAGCGGTAGCCGTCGCCGTGCCCCATCTGCTTCGCGCCCGAGTAGTGCGCGTCGCGCAGGTGCGGCGGTACGGTGCCGATCCGCCCGGCACGTACGTCCGCGAGCGCCGCGTTGATGCCCACGTAGGCGGCGTTCGACTTCGGTGCGGTGGCCAGGTGCACGACGGCCTCGGCCAGCACGAGCTGCCCCTCGGGCATCCCGATGAGCTGGACCGCCTGTGCGGCGGCGACGGCGGTCTGCAGGGCGGAGGGGTCGGCCATGCCGACGTCCTCGGCCGCGGAGATGACCAGGCGCCGGGCGATGAAGCGGGGGTCCTCCCCTGCGGCGACCATGCGGGCGAGGTAGTGCAGGGCGGCGTCGACGTCGGACCCGCGGATGGACTTGATGAAGGCGGAGATGACGTCGTAGTGCTGGTCGCCGTCGCGGTCGTAGCGGACGGCGGCGACGTCGACGGCGCGCTCGACGTCGGGCAGGCCGATGCGGGGCACGGCATCCTCGTCGCCGCCCGTCGAGACGTCGTCCGACAGCACGGCTCCCGCCGCGGCCTCCAGGATGGTGAGCGCCTTGCGGGCGTCGCCGCCGGAGAGCCGTAGGAGGTGCTCGGTCGCCTCGTCGTCGAGCTCCACCGCCCCGCCGAGGCCGCGTTCGTCGGTGACCGCGCGCAGGATCAGCTCGCGGATGTGCTCGGTCTCCAGGGGACGGAGCGTGAGCAGCAGCGAGCGGGACAGCAGGGGCGAGTTCACGGAGAAGCTGGGGTTCTCGGTGGTCGCGGCGACGAGCGTGACCCACCGGTTCTCGACGCTGGGCAGCAGGGCGTCCTGCTGGGACTTGGAGAAGCGGTGCACCTCGTCGACGAAGAGCACGGTCTCGTCGCCGCCCGTGGCGAGGCG
Organism: Promicromonospora sp. CA-289599; assembly: GCF_050936155.1. Taxonomy (NCBI): domain Bacteria; kingdom Bacillati; phylum Actinomycetota; class Actinomycetes; order Micrococcales; family Promicromonosporaceae; genus Promicromonospora; species Promicromonospora sp. CA-289599. Next base: position 5,577,920 of record NZ_JBNJNI010000001.1, on the reverse strand, counting down.
GCGACGGGCGTCCTCCACCACCTGGCGCACGTCCTTGACGCCTGCGGTGACGGCGCTCAGCTCGACGAAGCGGCGCCCGGACACGGTGGCGACGAGGTAGGCGAGCGTGGTCTTGCCGGTTCCGGGCGGGCCCCACAGGATCACCGACGACGGCGCCGCACGGCCGCCCGCCCCGGGTTCGATCAGCCGGCGCAGCGGGGACCCGGGCTCGAGCAGGTGCTGCTGCCCGGCGATCTCGTCGACGGTGGCCGGGCGCATGCGCACGGCGAGGGGTGACGACGACCGAGCAGCCGGGGTGCCGGCCGTGTCGGTAGTCGCGGCATCGAAGAGATCGACCATGCCCCCAGCCTACGGACGCTCACCGACATGCCCGGCCATGCCCGGCACAGCCGGTGCGGGTCTACGTCGCCGGCGACTCGTGGGGCGGGTCGACGTCGCCGGGCGGGCCGGCCTCGTCGTCGGCCCGCTCGTCAGGCGCGCCGTCGTCGGGATCCTTGCGGAGCGTGCTGTACACGGACCAGGCGACGGCGATGAGCGGGACGGCGATGATCGCGCCGAGGATGCCACCCACCACCGTCCCGCAGGTCACGCCCAGCGCGACGACCACCGGGTGCAGCGAGACCTGCTTGCCCATGATGAGCGGCTGCAGCACGTGCCCCTCGAGCTGGCCGATGCCCGCGATGCCGAGCGTGACGATGAGGGCGATCAGGAGGCCGTCGGCCGCGAGCGCCACGACCGCCGCGATGATCATGGCCAGCGGCGCGCCGATGAGCGGGATGAAGGTACCGATGAACACCAGGACGGCCAGGGGTGCGGCCAGCGGCACGCCGAGGACGGACAGGAAGATGCCGGCCAGGATGCCGTTGGTGATCGCGACGAGCACGATGCCGCGGGTGTAGCCGGAGAACGTGTACCAGCCGGCGCCTGCGACGGCGTGCCATCTGCTCCGGGTGCGGGCGGGCACCTGGGTCATGAACCAGCGCCACATCGTGGCGCCGGACGCGAGGAAGAAGACGGTGCAGAAGATCGCCAGCACGAGGACGGCGACGCCCTCGACGATAGAGCCGGCGCTCTCGGCGGCCGTGCCCACGAGGGTCTGGGCGTTCTCCTGGATCCAGTTGGCGGCGTCGTCGATCCACTGGTCGCGCGTGTCGACCTGGACCTCGACCGGGAACGAGTTGTTCTCGATCAGGTCGACTATCTGGTCGATGCCGGTGTTGAACTCGCCTGCGAGTCGTTCCCACTGGCCGGCGACGGACACGATGACGTAGGTGAGGAGGCCGCCGATGACCAGCACGCCGGAGAGGATGGCGGCGGCCGTGGCCAGGGGGCGGGGCATCACCCGGTCGTAGAGGTCGGTCAGCGGGTTGAGCACCGCGGTGATGACGAGTGCCAGGAACACGGCGACGAAGACGATCAGGACCTGCGTGACAGCCCAGAAGACAAGGGCGATGGCGGCGACGAGCAGGATGAGGCGCCACGACCAGCCGGCGGAGGTGCGCAACCAGGGTGGTGGTGCGCCCTCGGCCGGCGCCGGGTCGTGCGGCACGGTCTTCGGGGGTGGTGCAGGGTCAGGCACCGATTCAGTCTGCCTCATGGTGGGACGCGGTGCCTGACGCCGCGCCCGACTCTGTGCCCGACCCTGCGACCAGTACCGGAGTCTTGCGCAGCGTGCTGATCACTGCCCAGGTCACCGCGGTGAGCGGCACCGCGACGACGGCGCCGAGCAGGCCGCCGAGCACCGAGCCCCCGGCGACCACGAGCGCCATCACCACGGGGTGCAGCGAGACCTGCTTGCCGGTGATCAGCGGCTGAAGGACGTTGGCGTCGATCTGTGCCACGACCACCATGCCGATGAGCACCACGAGCGCCAGCACGGGGCCCTTGGCGGCCAGGGCGACGAGCGCGGCGACGACGATGGCGGCGACCGGGCCGATCATGGGCACGAACGCCCCGAGGAACACCACCACGGACAGCGGGAGCGCGAGCGGCACGCCCACGACTGTCAGGAAGACGCCGGCGAGCGCGCCGTCGGCCAGGGCGACGAAGAACATGCCGCGCGTGAACCCGGAGAACGAGGTCCAGCCCGCGACCGCGGCGCTCTCCCAGCGGTCGTGCCGGTCGGCGGGGACCAGGGACAGCACCCAGCGCCACATGCGGCTGCCCTGGGTCAGGAAGAACACCGTGCAGAAGATGGCGAGCACGACGGCGGTCGCACCCTCGCCGATGATCCCGGCGCTCTCGGCGGCGGTGCCCGCGTACGAGCCGGCGTTCTCCTGGAGCCAGGCGCCGCCGTCCTTCAGCCAGTCGGTGGGTGTACCGAGGCTCGCGACGAGCGGGATGTCGGTGACCAGCACCGCGAGGTCCGTGAGGCCTGTGCCGAACTCCGCGGCCAGCTCCTCCCACCGGCTCACCACGGAGGACACCACGTAGGTCACGAGCCCGCCGACGGCGAGCACCGCGGTCAGCAGGGACGCGGCCATCGCCAGCCCGCGGGGCATCACGCGGTCGTACAGGTCCCCGAGCGGGAGCAGCACCGAGGTGAAGACCAGGGCGAGGAACAGCGCGACGAACACGAGCTGGACCAGGCTCACCACGTAGAAGATCAGGGCCACCGCGAGCCCGATGCCGATCAGCTTCCACGCCAGGTCGCCGGTGGAGCGGATCCAGGGTGCCCCGAACCCTGCCCCCGCCGGAGAGCGCCCGGCCAGAGGCTGCCCTGGCAGAGACTGTCCTGGCAGAGACTGGGGGGTGGTCGGCGACTCCGCCGCTGTCGTCGGCGCTACCGTCGGCGCGTCAACCGTCATCGCCATGCTCCCACTATTGTTTTTGGGCGAATTGTCCAGGCGGACGTTAGCGGCAGGTCGCAGCTCCCGACAACTGGCACGGCTACGGGTGCTCGTGCGCGAGCATCGCGTAGTTCAGCTCGGTGGCCCACACGCCGTCGTCGGGCCGGATGTCGCTCTCCACCAGGCGGGCCTCCAGCCGCATGCCGAGGCGCTCGCACACCCTTGTCGACGGCGTGTTCTCCTCGTCGATGCGCGCGAAGACCCGGTGGAACCCGTAGTCCTCGAACGCGAGGCCGAGCGCCGCGCGGACGGACTCGGTGGCATAACCGTGTCCCGCCACGTCCGGGCGGAACCCGTAGCCCACCTCCACCTGCCCGGTACCGGGTGCCCACTTCAGGAGCACCTCGCCGATGACGTCCCTGCTCGCGCGGTGGGTCACCGCCATCACCAGCACGTCACCCGGCATGGTGAACGGGGCGCCCGACCAGTCGACGAGCTTGCGCGCGGCGAGCTCGGGCGTCCACGGGGGCTGGAACATGTAGCGCGCCACCTCCGGCAGCGAGCGCCACGCGTAGAACGCGTCGGCGTCCGCGGGGGTGACCGGACGCAGCTCGAGCCGTTCGGTGGTCAGGGGCCAGTGCGGGGTAGTCACGTCTTGCGAGTGTGCCAGCCGGTCGTGGGTGCTCGCACGTACGGTGGATCGCACGCGACCCAGGTCACACGCTTTTCGATTCGGAACCGACCCGACCTGCGTGCTATGTTTTTCCACGCACCGAGAAGGCGGAAACGCCGGGAACGGTCCACCTGTCCGGGTGGCGGAATGGCAGACGCGCTAGCTTGAGGTGCTAGTGCCCTTTATCGGGCGTGGGGGTTCAAGTCCCCCTCCGGACACTCGTTGAGACAGCGACTCAGAAGGCCCCCGACCTCCACGTCGGGGGCCTTCTGTGTTGTCCGGCGGAAGTGCTACCGGGCTACCGGCGCGTCCAGAGCTGGTTCGCCGCGCCCGTGCACGTCCAGAGCAGCACCGCGGTGCTGTTGGCGGTGAGGTTGCGGTCGACGTCCAGGCACAGGCCGGACCGCACACTGCGGATCGTGCCGTCGGCCTGGAACGTCCACTGCTGGTTGTTGCCGCCGTTGCAGTCCCAGAGCTGCACCCGGGTGCCCGCCGTGGCGTCGAGCGGGGCGTCGAGGCACTTGCCCAGCGACCGCAGCGTGCCGTCCGTCGCCGTCCACGTCTGGTTCGCTCCTGAGTGGCAGTCCCAGATCGCCAGGCCGGTGCCGTTGGCCGTGGCGCTGCCCGGAACGTCGAGGCAGCGGCCCGATGCGGAGCTGACCAGCGTGCCGGTCGGCGGCTCGGACGTGCCGCCAGGGTTTACCTTGAACAGCGCGACGCCGTGCGCGGCGACCTGTGCGGTGAGCTGTCCGGTGGTCGCGCCCGTGGCGCCGGTCCACAGCTCGCGGTGCGAGTGCGTGCCGGAGCCGAGCCCGACCTGGCCGAGCGTGGTCGAGATCTGCCGGCTGCCGGAGCCGCGGTTGAGCAGAGCGACCGCCACGGAGCCGTCGGCGAGCGGCTTGGCCCAGACCTCGGCGTCACCGTCGTCCCGCACCCGGTCCGCCTGTCGCACCAGCGGGTCCTGGTCGATCGCGAGGACGTCGCGGTTGGTGAGGACCGCACGCACGTCGGCGCTCATGTTCCTCAGGTCGTTGCCGGCGATCAGCGGGGCGCTGAGCATCGCCCACATGCTCTGGTGCGCGCGGTTCTCCGTGGGCGTCAGCGTGTTCCGCACGCCGACCATGAGCATGTCGGGGTCGTTGTACCGTCCGGGCCGGGTCCACTCGCGCATCGGCTCGATGATGTCGAGGGCTTCCGTGATCCCGACGAAGCAGTCGGCCGACGGCGAGCAGCCCGTCGACCAGGCGTCGTCCAGGTCCTCGGAGGTGCGCCACATGTCCGAGAACTCGCCCCAGCCGGGGTAGGTCGGGGCGGTGTTCGAGTGGGCGCTGTTCGGGTTGATCGAGTAGACGATGGGGCGGCCGGTGGCCTTCAGCGCGTCACCGAACTTCTTGAACAGCGCGGCCTGCTCCGTCACGGTGCCGCGCGGGTCGCACCAGTCGTGCTTGACGTAGTCGACGCCCCACGAGGCGAACAGGTTCGCGTCCTGGGTCTCGAACCCGTTCGACGACGTCCCCGGGAGGTTCGCGAAGTACTGGTTGCAGGTCTTCTCCCGCGGCGCGTGGTAGATCCCGAACTTCAGCCCACGGGCGTGGATGTAGTCACCCAGCGCCTTCATCCCCGACGGGAAGCGGTCCGTCCGGGCGCGCAGGTTGCCTGCCCCGTCCCGGGTGTCCTGCATCCAGCAGTCGTCGACGACGACGTACTGGTACCCGGCAGCGGCCATGCCCGAGCTCACCATGGCGTCCGCCGTCTCACGCACCATCTGCTCGTTGATGTTGCAGTAGAAGGTGTTCCAGCTGTTCCAGCCCAGCGGAGGCAGCGGCGCCGGCTCCTCGACGGTCGGGTCGGGCGCAGCAGCGGCCGCGGTGGTGGTGGTGGTGGTGGCGGTGGTGGTGGCAGCGGTCGTGGACGGAGCAGCGGCACCAGCCACCGGTACGACGGCGAGCATGGACGTGGTCAGTGCGGTCGCGGCGAGCAACGAGAGCCGGCGGCGACGAGACAGGTTCTTCACGAGCACTCCTTCGTGCGGGGTGAGGTGGGCGGTGAGTGGTGCTCTACGGGGCGGTCAGGTCGGACCGCCGCACGGTGACCTCGCCGCCGAGGGAGGTGGTGGCGTAGTTGAGGATCCCGAAGCGGTGGGGAAGGCATCATTGACTTCCTCTCATCGATGGACGAGCACTTGCGCAGGAGCGCTGGACACGGATCCGAGGAGTCAGTGCCGGGCGCGAGGCCGCATCAGCTTCGATTCGGGAGACCTTGTGAGCGCTAACATCAGGGCGATACTGGCAGGCACTCACCCTGAGTGCAATGGCCAGACAGAGAGTTAAACGATTCTTCTACTTCTCTGACAGGTCGACGCCATCCTCCGCGAGGCCCCGCACCAGGCACCTGCTCCTAGCGGCACCCACCGGTTCGGGGGCATCATGAGGAGCGTCGGGGGCGGCCGGTATCTCGCGAGAGGAACTGCGGCATGGAGCTGTCGAAGCGAGCCCTCGCGGCACGCGACGCGATCGAACCCGTCACGTCGTTCTTCCTCTCGCTGCGTGCCGTGGACGGCCGGCCCGGGGTCGTGGACCTGACGTTCGGCGACCCGCACGAGATGCCGCTGCCCGCGTTCGTCGACGCGCTGCGGGCGAACCTCGAGCCGCGCGCCGAGGACTGGTTCGCCTACAAGAGCAGCCAGGCGCCGGCACAGGAGGCGGTCGCCGCCGGTCTGCGGGACGAGCTCGGGCTGCCCTTCGAGCCGGACGACATCGCCCTGACCCAGGGCGCCTTCGGTGCCATATCGGTCGCGTTCCGGCTCGTCGCCGACGTGGGCGACGAGGTGGTGGTCCCGCAGCCGGGCTGGTTCTACGCCCCGATGCTCGGCGCCGCGGACCTGGTCGCCGTCAAGGCGCCGCTCGACCCGGACACCTTCGACCTGGACGTCGACGCCGTCGCCCGGGCGATCACACCCCGCACGCGCATCGTCGTCGTCAACTCGCCGGCGAACCCCACCGGCCGCATCTACACCAGAGACCGGCTGGCCGAGCTCGCGGAGGCGCTCGAGTCGGCGTCGGTACGAGGCGGCCGGCGGATCTGGCTGCTCTCCGACGAGCCGTACCGGCGGCTCCGCTTCGACGGCATCAACTTCACGAGCCCCGCCGCCTGCTACCCGTGGACCCTGATCGACTACAGCTACGGCAAGGTGCTGCTCGCTCCCGGCCAGCGCCTGGGCTACCTCGCGCTCTCACCCCTGATACCCCGTGCGGAGCGCGCCGAGCTGCGCGCCGCGATGCTGCCGCTCCAGATGGGGATGGGCTGGGGCTTCCCGGACGCCGTCATGCAGTACGCGGCGCCCGCCCTGGAGACCGTCTCGATCGACGTGGCGGAGCTCGAACGGCGCCGCGACCTCATGGTGCGTGCGCTCGGCGCTGCCGGGTACGCACTCACCGTCCCTGAGGGCGCGTTCTACCTGTGGGGCGCGGCGCCGGGCGGCGACGCGACCGCCTTCGTCGCCGCACTCGCCGAACGCGGTGTGTTCGTGCTGCCGGGCACCGTGTTCAACAGCCCGGGCTACTTCCGGATCAGCCTGACGGCGACGACAACCATGCTCGAGAAGGCGCTGCCCGCCCTGCGCGAGCTCGGCCCCGGCTGACGCCGCCCAGCCTCGGACAGGATCAGGCGCCGGGCTTCGGCCCGGGCCCGACCCTGTACTGGTTCAGTTCTTGCCGGCCAGGCGCCAGACCTGGTTCCTCTTGGTGTCCAGGGCACTGGCGGAGTCACAGGTCCACTGGTGAACCTGTGCTCCGACGGCGGTGGAGATCCCGCTGACGTCCACGCACTTGCCGCTGTGCACCGCGACGAGCTGGTAGTCGTCGTCGGCGACCTGCCGCAGCGTGAACCGCTGGTTCGTGCCGCCGTGGCAGGTCCACTGCTGGACCGCCGCGCCGTCGGCGGTGGAGGCGCCACCGACGTCGAGGCACTTGCCGCTGTGCTGGTTCACCAGGGAGTAGGCGTCCGCCACCCCTGACACCGGGCGGAAGTCGAACCGCTGTTCCGCACCGGCGCCGCAGGTGTGCTGCCGGTACTGGGTGCCGTCGGCGGTGCTCCGGTCGGGGTCGTCCAGGCAGTGCCCGCTGTGCTGGGCGACGGCGGTGGACGAGAAGGCGGCCTGGCCGGCGGCGAACTGCCACCAGTTCATGTTGAACAGGAACCCGCTGTCACCGGCGAAGCGCAGGTAGAGATCGTGGGTCCCGGTAGCACCGGTGACGGGACACGAGACAGTGCTCCACGCCTGCCAGCCTCCGGTGCCCGGCACGGTGCAGGTCCCGACCGTCGGCCCGGTAGGACTGTCCAGGTGCAGCTCGACCCGGCCGCCGCTGGTATCTGAGGCCACCCTGGTGGTGAACGAGCTCGCGCCGGAACCGAAGGCTACGCCCTTGACCTTGATGTAGTCGCCGTCCTCGATCCAGCCGACGTTCATCCCACCCTCGCTGGAGGGTTCGGTCTCGATGCCGCTGCCCCACGCGATGGTCTCGGCCTCCTGGCGGACATAGGGATCGAGCGTGCCGACTTGCGGCGCCCCCTCAGTCGTCATGTTCATGGCCGGAATGGTGCCGTCGGCGTCGTAGCTGAACTTCTCCACCGCGACCGACCGCGTGAAGCCGCCACCGCCCGGCAGAGCGCCGTTGTGGTAGAAGAAGTACGAGCCGCCCTTGAAGTCCACGATCCCTGGGTGGTTGGTGAAGCTGCCGCCCTGGGCGGGCATGACCGTTCCACGGTAGGTCCACGGCCCGGTCGGACTGGGTGCCGTGGAGTATGCGATGAACTCCTGGCAGCAGTTGGCCGCATACACGTTGTAGTACAGACCGCCCCGTTTGTAGACCCAGGGTCCTTCTTCGTACAGCGTGGGACGGTCCGGGTTGCCGGTGCGGGTGCCGAACCCCGCGGTGGTCAGCGGTATCTGCGTCGGGCTGCCGGAGTACGAGATCATGTCGGCGTTGAGCCGCACGTACCAGAGATTCGGGTTGCCGTAGTAGAGGTAGGCCTGGCCGTCGTCGTCGATGAAGACGGTGGGGTCGATCTCGGAGTTCTGGATCAGCGGACCACCGATCGCGTCACGGAACGGTCCGGTGGGGCTGTCCGACACCCCGACCCCGATGGCTCCCGATCCGTTGGACATGCGCACCGGCACGTACCAGTAGAACTTGCCGTCGCGCTCGACGGCTTGCCCCGCCCAGGCGTCCGAGCTGGCCCAGCTGAAGGTCTCCAGGCTCATCGGCGAGCCGTGATCGGTCCAGTTCACCATGTCCGACGAGGACGACACCCGCCAGTCCTTCATCACGAAGGACGTGGAGCCGTCCTCGTCGTGCCCGGTGTACAGGTAGACCCGGCCGTCGTGGACCAGCGGTGACGGGTCGGCCGTGTAGACGTGTTGCACGATCGGGTTGTCCGCCTGAGCCGCGGGCGGAACAAGAGCCGCCGTGCACAGGAGGCTCAACGCCACGGCGAGGACGCGTTTCGACGTCCGCTGAAGTGTGAGTTTCACTGTTCGATCCCCTCGTTCGGATGGAGTTGCTGCGGCAGTCGCGAACCGGTGGCCGGCTCCGCCGATGAGCAGCCGCCTGCGGCTGATGGAGAACTCGATCCAGGACGTGCGCGACGGCGGCGTCATCGATCGAGAACCAGAAGTCGGCATGAGCGAGAAAGGGCAGACATGATCCTCCTTGATCAAGGCCGAACGGTTCACCCGAGAGGGCACACCAAGACGCCTGCCCGCGCGAAGAAGTGAGCGCTAACATCCTTCGACGGAGCAGGCGGAACTATCCACGTTCTGATGAGAGCGACTCTGCCTGGTAAGTCTGGCTTGACCCAATTGTGAGCGCTAACAACGTCACACGTCAAGGGTCTGACGTCATACGTCAGGGTCGACCGCTCGGTCACGGGTCGCGCTCGGCCAGCTCCCGGAACTCGTCGGGCACGGCACCGCCACGGCGCAGCACGACGGGCAGGTAGCCGACGGCGTCACCACCGAACCGCGTGCGGATCGCGTCCATCGACTCGTCGACGGCGCGCCGTGCCGCGCCCTGCGCGGCCGCGACCGGCACGGGCAGCGTGAGGGACCGCGTCGCCCGGTGCATACCCGCGAACCGCACCGCGACCGTCACGGTGCGGCCCGCGCGCCCCTTGGCACGCAGCCGCCGCGACACCCGGTCGGACAGGTGCGCCACGACCGCCCGGACGTCGTCGGGCTCGGGGCGGCGCCGGCTCAGGGCGGACTGCGCCCCCACGGAGCGTGCGCGGCGGCTGGTGACGACCCGGCGAGGGTCCTCGTCGTGCGCCATCGCGCTCAGCTTGTGCCCGACGGCTTGCCCGAGGATGTGCTCCACCGCCGACGACGGGGTCCGTGCCAGCTCACCGATCGTCCGGATGCCCAGGTCCGCGAGGCGCCGCTCGTTCACGGGGCCCACGCCCCAGATCAGGCCCACCGGCAGAGGGTCGAGGAAGGCCCGCTCGGCGCCGGGGTCGACGACGACCAGGCCGTCCGGCTTGGCCACCTGGGAGGCGATCTTCGCGAGGTGCTTGGTCCGCGCGGCGCCGACCGAGATGGAGAGCCCCACCTCGGTCCGGACGCGCGTGCGGATCCGCGCGCCGATCGCGGCGGGCGGGCCGAACAGGTGCGTCGCACCCGCGACGTCGAGGAAGGCCTCGTCGATCGAGATCCGCTCGACCGTGGGCGTGACGTCCGCCAGGACGGCCATCACGGCGTCCCCCAGCCGCTGGTACTCGCCGAAGTGACCGCCCACGAACACGAGGTCAGGACAGAGCCGGGCCGCCCGCCAGCCGGGCATCCCACCCTGCACCCCGTGCGCCTTGGCCTCGTACGAGGCCGCGAGGACCACTCCCCCGCGCGGCCCGCCGCCGACGGCGACCGGCCGACCGCGCAGGGCGGGATCCAGCAGCTGCTCGACCGACGCGTAGAACGCGTCGAGGTCGGCATGCAGGATCGTGGCGCCGAGCCCGTCAGGGATTCGCGTACATCCGCACGACGACCCGGTCGAAGCGCCGCATCTCGAGATCCCGGCGGTCGATGGTCCAGTACAGGATCCCCATCGGCACACCGACCCACTGTGCGAGCACCACCCAGTCCCCACGGGCCGGGTCGCCCATGCCGTCGAAGTCGTAGGCGTGACCACCGAGCTGCCACTCGCCGCCCTCGTCGGACTGCTCGGACCAGACGGCCTGCAGCGTCTCCGCGTGGGGGTGCGCGGCGCGGGTCTCGGCGTCGAGCGGGCAGGACGGCAGGGACACGCCGGGGACCAGGCGGAGGTCAGGCCTGCGCCGCAGGGACTCGTCCAGGTCCTCGGGAGAGTCGTAGCCGTAGGTCTCGTGGTCGAGAGCGACAACCCGCTCCTCGACCGGCGTCCCCGCGGGGACGTGCACGGCGCCGCCCGCGAGGAGCTCGTCCTCCAGCTCGACGTTCGCGAACAGGAGCACCTGACCGTCGGGCGGCAGCGGCAGGTCGGTGGCGTCCGGCGGGATCGCCGCCAGGTCGAGCGTCACGATGAGCTGGTACTCGGCGCGGTAGTCGGGCTCGAAGACCGCGGCAGGGGTGGGCACGTCCGGCGGTAGCAGCAGCGGGCCACCGAGCCGGCCGACGACGGGGCCACCGCCGTCGGGCGCCGTGCGCAGTGCCGGGCGTGCGAGCCCGAGCCACCGGTCGACGTCGTCCGCCGGGACGCCACGGTCGAGCGCCTGTTCCTGGAACCGGTCCAGCCACCACAGCGTCGACGCCGGCAGGGTCCGGACGGACGCGGGCAGCACCCCCTCCCCGAACTCCCAGCCGGGCTCCGGCGCGACCGCTCCCAGCTCGCCGAGCTCCGCGAGCCACTCCGCTGCGGACGAGCGCGTGCTCGCGTCGCCGTCGGACAGCTCAGACAGAGCAGCCCGCGCGGTGGCCCGGGCGCCCGGGTGCTCACCGAGCATCCGCCGGGCGGGCAGACGATGGCGGTCCCCGCCCAGGGCGAACGAGGCAAGACGCGGGACCAGCGCCTCGGGGGTTGCGGGGAACCGTTCGAGGATCGTCAGGATCATCGTCCTCGTGTCGACGGCGTAGTGGTCCGGGTGCCGTTTCCCGTCGCCGCCGTCGAGGTACTCGTCCGCGAGGTCGAGCCGTTCGGCGAACAGCGGCCACCAGCGCTCGGCGTCCTCGGGCGTGAGGGTGGCACCGATCTTCCGCCCCCAGTCGTCCAAGCGGGTGATGAGCAGCTCGGCGGTCCAGCGGTCCGCGTCGTCCGCTCCGGCGGCGCGCCGTGCGTCCCGCAGGGCGCGCACGTCGGGCAGCAGGGCGAGCCTGCTCTCGGCAATTCGCCAGGCACGGTCCTCGTCCTTCCCGCTCCCTGGCCGCAGGCCGTGCAGGGCCTGCAGCTCCTCCGCGAGCGCCGCGTCCTGCGGCGCCGCGACGGGAGGCACGGGGACGGCCGCCTCCGCCGAGCGCAGCACCCGCACGCGGAAGGCGGCCCGGCGCAGGAGCCGCTCGCGGTCCGGGTCCAGCGGCCCGGCGACGGCGTCGCCGCCGTCGACGGCCAGGGCCTCCTCGATCGCCACGACGCCGTCGTCGAGGTCGCCCAGGCGGGCGAGGACGTCCGGCAGCCGGTCCGGCGGCGCGGTCCGTAGGTGCCTTCTCAGCGCGTCGACCTGCCTGGGCCCGTCGAGCCGGGACAGCGTGGCCAGTGCCTGGGCGCGGACGCCGGCGTCCGCGTCGACGGCCAGCCGGGCGACCAGATCCGCGTGCGCTCCCGGAGTGTGCGCGCACCGGGCTGCCACATAGGTCCGGACGTGGAACTCCGACCCGGTGGCGACCTCCGCGAGCATGTCGGTGTGCCGGGCGAGGTACGCGACACCCGCGTCACCCTCCAGCATGTGGTGCCGGCTGCGTGCCCAGTGGTGGTGGTCCACGTACAGCAGTGCCGACAGGGTGGAGTGCACTGCTGACCGGCCGGGCGCGTCGCCGGCCCTCGCGATCTCCTCGACGAGGTCCGGGTTCCACCGCAGCCGGACGTCGGCCGCGTCGGCCGCGTCCGTGGCGGTGCTCGCTCGCCCGACGTCGTGGGTCAGCGTGGCCAGCCATGACGGCTCGCCGTCCCCCGCGGCCCGGCCCGAGGCCGCGTGCAGCACCTGCCCGAACCGGGCGAGCAGGCCGACGGGCGCTCCCTTGTAGATGGCGAGCCGCGCGGCCTCGGCATCCCGCCGGGTCCACCCGGGATGCAGCTCGACGACGGCGTCCGTCAGCTCGGCCGGGTGGTACCCGCCCGGCTCGGCGATCATCCTCGTACCGCGCGGCCGTTCGCGCAGCAGCTCCAGGACGCCCGGCCCGGTGCCACGCAGCACGTGGTCCACTGCGGGGTCGGAGACCTGCGCCACCTTGAGCGGCGCGAGAGCCTCACGCACCGCGGACGCCGTTTCCTCGTCGAATGTGTACATACCGGGAGTTTATGGGCAGGGTCTGACATGCCCGCCCGGCTCGGCCGCTCGACCCGCCGGCCGTTCGGCCGGTGTCAGCGGTCCCTGGCACACTGGCGGCCATGACCCTTCCGGACGTCGCCCCCACCCCGACCGCCACCGCGCTCGACGTGCTGCGTGACGTCTTCGGGTACGACGCCTTCCGTGGCGAGCAGCAGGACATCATCGACACCGTCGCCGACGGCGGAGATGCCCTCGTGCTCATGCCGACGGGCGGCGGCAAGTCGCTGTGCTACCAGATCCCGGCGCTCGTCCGGCGCGGCACCGGCGTGGTGATCTCGCCGCTGATCGCGCTCATGCAGGACCAGGTGGACGCACTGGACGCGCTCGGCGTCCGGGCCGGCTTCCTCAACTCCACGCAGGACCCGGGCCAGCGTCGCGCGGTGGAGCAGGCCTACCGCTCGGGCGAGCTCGATCTGCTGTACCTGGCCCCGGAACGGCTCGGCGTCGAGTCCACGGCGCGGCTGCTCGACCAGGGCACCATCGCCCTGTTCGCGATCGACGAGGCGCACTGCGTGTCCCAGTGGGGCCACGACTTCCGGCCCGACTACCTGCGCCTGAGCGAGCTGGCCGAACGCTGGCCGGGCGTCCCGCGCATCGCGCTGACCGCGACGGCCACCCACCAGACCCGCGAGGAGATCGCCACCCGCCTCGGGCTGACCAAGGCCAGGCACTTCGTCGCGAGCTTCGACCGCCCCAACATCACCTACCGCGTCGCACCGAAGGACAACCCGGGCAAGCAGCTGCTGGACCTGCTGCGCACCGAGCACCCCGGCGACGCCGGGATCGTCTACTGCCTGTCGCGCGCCTCGGTGGAGAAGACGGCTCAGCAGCTGACCGACCAGGGCATCCGTGCCCTGCCCTACCACGCGGGCCTCCCCGCGCACGTACGGTCGGCCAACCAGTCGACGTTCCTGCGCGAGGACGGCGTCATCATGGTCGCGACCATCGCGTTCGGCATGGGCATCGACAAGCCCGACGTCCGGTTCGTCGCCCACCTCGACCTCCCCAAGTCGGTCGAGGGGTACTACCAGGAGACCGGGCGTGCCGGACGCGACGGCCTGCCGTCCACGGCGTGGCTCGCGTACGGGCTGGCCGACGTCGTGCAGCAGCGCAAGATGATCGCCGAGTCCGACGGCGACCTCGCGCACCGGCGCAAGCTCTCGGCGCACCTCGACGCGATGCTCGCGCTGTGCGAGACCGTCGAGTGCCGCCGCGCCCAGTTGCTGCGCTACTTCGGCCAGAGCCATCCGGGCAGCTGCGGCGCCTGCGACACGTGCCAGAACCCGCCCGAGGCCTGGGACGGGACGGTCCCGGCGCAGATGCTGCTGTCCGCGGTGTTCCGCCTGGACCGCGAGCGCAACCAGCGTTTCGGTGTGGGGCACGTGGTCGACATCCTGCGGGGAAAGTCCACGCCGAAGATCACGCAGTGGGGGCACGACAGCCTCACCGTGTTCGGTGTCGGCGAGGACCTGTCCGACGGCGAGTGGCGGTCCGTGGCGCGCCAGCTCCTGGCCCAGGGGCTGCTGGAGGTGGACTCGAACCACGGCACGCTCGTGCTCACGGAGGCGAGCTCGGAGGTACTGGGCCGGAAGCGCGAGGTGCGGATGCGGCGTGACCCGGCCCCGACGGCGCGTACCGCACGCAAGCCCGTGCGTTCCGGCGGCGCACGCCCGGAGGCAGCCCCGCTGTCGGACGTCGACCAGCCGGTCTTCGAGCGCCTGCGGGCCTGGCGTGCCGCGGCTGCCAAGGAGCAGGGGGTGCCGGCCTACGTCGTGTTCCACGACGCGACGCTGCGCGCGGTGGTCGCCGAGCGCCCGGCGGACCTGGATGCGCTGAGCGGGATCAGCGGCGTCGGCCAGGCGAAGCTGGAGCGCTACGGGGAGGGGATCCTGGCGGCGCTGCACGCCTCCGACTGACGCTCCGGCGGCAATCCCATGGCCATAGCCGCCCGGCGGACCTACGCTGGTCGTGTCCCCCAGTCCTACGACGACGTAGCGGTGGCACACCATGACCTGGAACTTCCTCCCACGTCCGGCGCGCGAGCCCGACCCGCTGGTGACGCTGCGCCTGCAGATCCGGCTCGGGGAGCTCGCGGCCGAGCTGCGCCGCGTCGAGGAGGACCCCGACGTCTACGCGCGGGCCCACCACTGGTTCGCCGTCCAGGGCGCCTACGACGCGCTGCTGCGCGAGGCGTGCCAGCTCGCGGGGCTGCCCACCGAGACGGCACCGCTGCGCGCGGACGAGCGCACCGCGGCGGGCGAGCGCCTGCGAGAGGAGCTGGAGCTCAGCTCGCGCGGCTGGTCCTGGTAAGAGCGCCTAGGGTCAGGGCATGTTTCCCTGGCTCGAGATCGCCGGGTGGACCGGCTCCATCCTCGTCGTGCTCTCTCTCACGCAGGCGCGCGTGCTCCGCTTCCGCTGGCTCAACCTCATCGGCTCGCTCGTCGCGACCGCCTACAACGCGATAGTGGGCATCTGGCCGTTCGCCGCCATGAACGCCGCGATCAGCCTCATCAACATCTACTGGTTGTGGCGCCTGAACCGGGAGCGCCACGACGCCGCGGTGTACGAGGTGATCGAGGTGGCGCCCGACGACGCGTACCTGCTGCACGTGCTCCGCACCCACGCCGCGGACATCGCGAGCGTCGCACCGGGGTTCGTGGCGCTGCCCGGGCCTGGTGAAGAGCGTTCGGCGTTCCTGGTGCAGCGCGGTGACGAGACCGTCGGGGTCGTGGAGGTGCGCGACGCCGGGGACGGCACAGGCGTCGTCGACCTCGACTGGGTGACCAAGCGGTTCCGTGACTTCACGCCCGGCGAGTTCGTGTACCGGCGCAGCGGGATCTTCGCGGCGAAGGGTTTCCGGCGTGTCATGGTGCCGCGTGCCGGGCCCGGGGAGCTCGCGTACCTGCGGAGCGTGGGCTTCCGTCCCGAGGGCCCTGCGGACGGGGCGTGGGTGCGCGAGGTCGTGGTGGAGGGTGGGCGCTGATCTCAGTGCGCGTCGCCCGTCATTCCGGACGGCGTCGGAACCGGAGGGAACGTGACCGCCAAGGGGTGCGGCACCGCGATCGCGCGGTCAGGCTTCCCGGACCCGGCGGGCATCGCACCTTCCGGCATCCACACCAGCGCCGGGTGCGCGGGCACGTCGCCGGCACGATCCCTGAGCCAGGCGGCGCCCTCCTGCGCCCACGTGAACCCAGGCCGGCCGAGGGCGGCACGGTAGATCTCGCCCGCGCGGACGGGGTGCCGTTCCGCGAGGTCCCGGAGTGCGAAGTCGGGGACGCGCCTCGCGTCCAGGACCTCGGACACGTGGTCCGCGGTCGCCGGGCTGATCGGCGACGTCGAGCCGTGCAGGTCCGCGAGCATCCCGTAGCCGGGCCCGAGCACACGTAGCCCGTGGACCGGGTGGTGCACGGGGTACCACGTCCCGCCGTCTGGCTTCTCCTGGTCCAGCGCCTCGCGGAGGTCGCAGAGGTCGCGCTCCAGCGGCAGGCTCGACCACCAGGTCTCCCAGATGCCCGACGTCTCCCACAGCCGGTCGAGGTCCTCGACGAGCCGGGAGCCGGCCCTGGCCACGCCCTGCCCACCGAACAGGCGCAGGAACTCCTGGTGCTCCGCCGCGAGGGCCACCCGTGCCTGCTCGAGGATCGCGGGGTTGCGGAACGGCAGCGCCGGTGCGTCCCGGACCAGCTCGGCCATCAGGCCGAGCATCGCCTTCCGCTCCCCCGGCGCGTACAGGTCGACGGCACCCACCAGCATCCAGAGCTCACCGACCGGGAGTGCGTGCCCGGCCAGGAACCGCCCGGTCCGCAGGTCCGCACGGGGCAGCGGAGCCTTGGGGTCGACGTGCAGCGTGTACTCCAGGTCGTCGCCGAGGCAGCGTGCCCGCACCCCGCTGCCGGCGCGGCGCGTGATCTCGAAGACGGCGTGGACACCGCCGGCACGCCATGCGTCGAGCAGTCCCCGGTCCCGGCCGGTCGCTTCCGCGGACCAGTCGGCGTAGCGGTCGATCAGGCGCATCCCCAGCGGTGGGGCGTCGAAGACGATCTGTGCCGTCGCGAGGGCCCGTGCGCGACCCGCGCCATGATGCCCGCACAGGGTGCCGCCGTCATGATGCCCGGTCATCGCAGCAACGCGGCGGAAGTTGGCGGCAGTGCGCTCGCCGAACGGCGGGCTGGTCGCGTACTCCAGCAGCCTCGCGTACAGCTCGGACGCGTGCCTCAGTGCGGATGCGGTCGTCTCAGATGTGGTCGTCTCTTCGAAGTCCATACGAACATGATCCGACACCATCATTGCCAAACAGCCTCTTCATCCACAGTTCTATAGGAAACCCCCGAGCCCCCGGTCGCCGAATCCGCAGTCGCTGAGAATGCCGCGCCGGATCAGGCGGCATCGGCGACCCAGTAGGGTGCGGCTCGTCGATGCTCACGCCGGCGGGCGGGAACGCCGTCGGGCACGAAGGGAAACGTCAGGGTGTACGACCAGGTCACGTCGCGTCGGCGCATGCCGGTGGCACTGCTCGTGTGGGTGCTCGCCGTCCTGCTGGGGCTCGCGGCGGTGATCGGCACGGTGTGGGTCCTGACCCGCGACGTGTCCGACCCGCGGAGCGCGCCCACGCAGAGCCCTGCCCAGGGCACGACGGCGTCCGCGCCGGGCCCGAGCCCGTCCGAGGCCTCCGCCGGCCCGGACCCGTCCGCCACCCCGAGCGCGCCTCCCCCGGAGCCGACGGTCGTCGCGGTGCAGGGCGCCGCGTCCGGCCGGTGTCTCGACGTGCCCGGGGGTACCGCCGTCGACGGAGCCGCCCTGCAGATCTACGACTGCAACGGCAGCGCGGCCCAGCAGTGGACGGTGTCCGGCTCCGGGGAGCTGCGCGCTCTCGGATCGATGTGCGTGGACGACCAGAGCGGCGGGGCGCCCGGTGCCGCCGTCGCCGTCTGGACCTGCCACGGCGGAGCCAACCAGCAGTGGGCGCCGCAGGCCGACGGCACCGTGCGCAACGTCGCGACGGGTCTCTGCCTGGACGTCTCAGGGGCGGGCACGGAGAACGCGACGCCCGTCATCGTCTACGACTGCCATGCCGGCGACAACCAGCGATGGTCCGTCTCGGGGTGACCCGGGGTGGCACGCCACCCCGGGTCGGCGGCCGACGTCACACCTGGGACGCCGCGAGCTCCCGCAGCGCCTCGACGACGAGGGCGTGGTCGTCCTGCTGCGCCAGACCGGACACGGTGACGACACCGACGATGCCCACACCCGCGATACGCACCGGGAAGGCTCCGCCGTGCGCGGCGTACTCCTGGAACAGCAGGCCCTGGTCGGCGTTGAAGTCGGTCCCCTTCGCCCTGGCCCGCAGCCCCATCAGGTACGACGACGCCCCGAACCGGTAGACGACCCGCACCTTGCGCTTGATCCAGGAGTCGTTGTCGGGCGTCGTGCCCGGCCGCGCCGCGTGGAACACCTGCTGCGTGCCCTTGCGGATGTCGACGACGACGGGCAGGTCGCGCTCGGTCGCCAGCTCGACGAGCCGGGAGCCCAGGCGCCAGGCCTCCTCGTGGGTGAACGTGGTCAGGACGAGCTCAGCCTCCTGCGCCTCTACCTCGGCGACGGCTGTTTTGACATCCGATTCGGTCATACCCCCATACTGCCCAATATCCGCGAGCAATGAGGGCCTGTCCGAATCGTCCGAAGTGCTCTATACTGCAAGTCCGGGGTCATGAAACGGCTCCAGGTCCGCAGGGGGATCTGGGAGATGACACATGACATCCGTCAATCAGTATCAAGACACCTCCACCAAACACGTTGCCGGTGGCCACGGTCCCGAGAGCGACCGCCCCGGTCAGGTGGACACGCCCGTGTCTCCGGCGCTCCTGGGCGAGGCGATGATCGAACGGGCGAAGACCGTGGTCGTCGTCGCCAGTCGGGTCGACGAGGACCAGGCCGCCCAGATCCTGCTGGACGCCGCCGACAGGGCTCGCATCCCGGTACGCATCGCCGCGGACCAGGTCATGACCGCGCTGCAGGACGGCGACGACCTCCGCGGCGGCATCACACAGGACATGCTGGTGCAGGCCCTCGGCTGCGTGCGGCCCGTCGAGCCCGACCCGAGCAGCGACCCGAGAGACCCGAGAGACGAGGACAACAAGCCGCTGCCCACCGGACCACCGGCCCACCAGGCGGCCTGACGGGCCGGCGTCAGGCAGTCAGGACGTACCGAACTGCGCCGCGACGTGGTAGACCCCGCCGCCCCAGCCATCCTCGGGGAAGGCGTCGGTCACCCTGATGTACACGGCCTTGTCCGAGCCGAGGTGAGGCGTCAGGTCGAGGGTGTGGTCGGCCTTGTTGGAGCTGTCCCTGATCGGCTCGTCCTCGGTCAGCACCGTGGTCCAGCTCTCGCCGTCGGGCCCGACCTGGACGACGTACTGGTTGTCGATGGTCAGGGTCGCCTCGGCCGACGTGGCCTCGGCGGGGAACGGGAACCGGTAGACGAAGTGGCTGGTGCCGTCGGCGAACCGGCTCCCGACGTGGCTCAGCCCGGAGCCGCCCGCGTCCCACAGCCAGGCGAGCTCCTGCGTCGACCCGGCGTCGAAGTCGATGGTGCTCGCCACCTGGATCGTGACCCGGGTGGTGTAGCTGAGCCCGGGCTTCGCGGTGACCGTCACGGTCAGCGGGTAGCTGCCGTCCGCGGTGTTCGCGGGCACCGTGACGTCCAGCGGGATGCTCGCCCGCGCGGGCGTGCCGCCGCCCGGCGGGAGAAGCCGGACCCGGCTCCGGGCCGGGTCCACCGTCCAGCCGTCCGGACCGCCCACCCGCACGTCGGCCCGCACGGACCGGCGCCTCTCCGACGTCGCGGCCACCTCCACCTCGGTCCGCGCCGACGACGTGGCACCGGGGCTCGGCATCACCACCAGCTGCGTCGGCGACATCGTCGCGGACAGCGACCGGCTCGGCGCGTCCTGCGGAGCGTCAGCGATCAGGGCGCTGAGCGCACTGGCCTGGGTGCGCCAGTCGAAGACGTTCGGCGAAGCCGTGGTGCCCGCACCCGACCAGCGCAGGCCGAGCCGCTCGGCGGAGTCGCGGTCGTTCGCCCAGATCGTCTCCGCCTGCTGGTCCACGAACTCCGCGTAGCGCGCGTCGCCGGTGGTATCGGCCAGCTCCGTGAAGTAGCGCATGAAGATGCCCTTGAACTGCTTCTGGTTGTCGTCGCAGGTGCGGCCGAGCGGATCACAGGACTCGGTGAGCACCCCGTCCGTCGTCAGCGCGTCGGACCCGAGCGCCGCGTCGGCCAGCCGCCGCGCGGAGGCGAGCAGCTCGGCGTCACCCGTCGCCCGGTACAGCTCCAGCGCTGCGCCGATGCCGAGGCCCTGGTTGTAGCTCCACACCGTGTCGCGGTTGTTGGCGCAGGCGTCGGTCAGCCCGTCGTTGACCAGTCCCTCGGAGTTGATCAGGCCGCTGGCGACGTACCAGTCCCAGGCCTCCTGGGACCGCCTCAGCCAGGCGGTGTCACCGGGGATGCGGTTGTGCAGCTCGGCGGTCAGCCGGATCCACTGGCCGTTGGTGACGGCGTTCTTGTACGTGCGCTCCTCGTTCCACCAGATCCCGCCGCCGCACGTGCTCGGGTCCCAGAACCCGTGCATGAAGTCGGCGATGGTGCCCGCCATGTCGAGGTACTTCTGGTCACCGGTCAGGTCGTAGGCGGTCACCCAGTTCAGGGCCCACCAGCCGGCGTCGTCGATGGCGCGGCTCGTGAAGTTGCCGTAGATCTCGTCGGTGGAGCGCTCGCCGGCCGGGAACGGTCCCTTGTTGGTCTCGAAGCTGTGGTCCAGCTCGTCCAGATAGCTCCGGTCCCCGGTGCGCTCCATGTAGTCGCCGATGGTCTGCAGGGCGACCGCGGAGTTCCACCAGCTCGAGGGAAACCACGCCTTCTGCTCGTCGTAGGAGTCCAGCAGCACCTCGGTGGCGACCCGGGCACGGGCGACCTCGGCCGAGCCGGCGGCCACCGGAGCCTCAGGGGGCGAGCTCGCCTGGACGACGGCGACCGGCTGGAGGCCGACGACCACGGCGAGAGCGATCAGGACAAGTCGGATCCGACGCAGCATCAGGTGGGCTCCTCCCCCGGGCGCGACGTTGCGTCCCGGATTTTCCCCAAAAACTACATTAGCAAACGGTGCAATGCACCTATCGGTCCGATATCACCCACGGCGGGCATGGCAGGCGGCCGGGGCGAGTGTCAGAGGCTGAGCGTAGAATCGAACACATGTCCGCAGTCACGGGGCTGATCCATAGACTTATGTTCCGATAGTTCAAGAGGTCCACAGTGAAAGGGGGTGTGCCGGCATGGGTGAACAACAGTGCGACGACGGCGCGAGCGGCACGCTGCTGAACGGCATGTCCCGGAACGGCGTCTCCGGCGCCGTCGGCGACGGCTCGGTACCCGCCAAAGCGCCCTTCGGTCATGTGACGCCCGTCGAGGACGCATTCCCTGCCTGGGAGCTCGATGCGGGTGTGGGGTCGGGGCCGGACGAGATGCCGGATCCTGGGCCGGACTGGCCTCCCGACACGATTCCCGTGTTCCTGTGGCCGGAGGAGGTCCTGCGGCAGGCACTGCGGGGTGCGCCGGGCCCAAGGCTGGCGCGGGTGGTGGCCGAGGCGATCGACCTGGCCGGCAACCTCGACCCCCACCCCGAAGCACACGCGGACCCGGGCGTGCCCGGCGGCGCGCTGGGTACGGGCCCGCTGGCCGACCTGTCGGACGACGCCCTGGGCGACCTGATGATCGCGTCCGGCCGGCTGCAGTCCTGGTCCGCAGGCATACAAGCCCGTGTCCTGGCCGAGCGTTCCACGCGCGAGAGTCACCCGCTGGCACACAACTCGCTGGTCGGACAGGTCACCAACGAACTCGTGGTCACCGAGCCCGAGGCGAGCGAGGTCGTGGTCCGGGCCGAGTCCGGCACCCAGCACCCCACCGTCATCCAAGCCCTCCTGGCCGGGCGGATCGACGCACGCAAGGCACACACCCTGCTGCGCTCCGCCGCCCAGCTGACCGTGGCCGAACGCACCGAAGCCATCAACCGGTTCCTGCCCCAGGCACCACGACGGACGTGGAGATGGCTACAGGCCCGGATGCTCGCCTTCGCCAAGAACCGGCACGGCGCCGCCGAGACCACGAACACGGAGACGGCCCGCCGTAGCGTGCACGTGGACCGGGCGGAGAACGACATGGGCTGGCTGTCCGCCTACCTGCCCGCGACCGACGCCGCAGCAGTCTGGGGCGTCGTGGACGACATGGCCCACCAGCTCCGCCACACCACCGGCGAGGACCGCACCCTGAGCCAGCTACGCGCCGACTCCCTGACCGGCATCGTCACCGGCCGCCTCCTACCCGCCGACCGCCTCACCCCCACCGAGACCGACACCAGCACAGGCACCAGCCCGGACGTCGCGGTGATCACCGTGAGCGACACAAGCGCGCAGACCAGCACGGAGGGTTCCGGCGGTGCCGGGGCGCCTGACGCCACGGACGGTTCGGTATGCACCTGCGGCGGCAGGGCGCCCGTCGTGCAGCAGATCGTGCAGGAGATCGTGCGGCCGGTGCGGATCACACCCACCCGCCCGATCGTCCGCGTCACCATCCCCGCCAGCGCCCTGCTCGGCCTGGACGACGCACCTGGACACCTGGCCGGGTTCGGCCCCATCCCCGCCGAGACCGCACGCATCATCGCGCAGGACGCGACCTGGCAACGCCTGCTCACCGACCCCGTCACCGGAATCCTGACCGACTACTCCACCACTACCTACCAACCCGGCAAAGTCCTCCGCGCAGCCGTCGAAGCCAGAGACGAGACCTGCACCTTCGGATGGTGCGACACCGCCGCCACCGGATGCGACCTCGACCACATCCAACCCTTCGACCACCACAAGAACGACGACCCCGTCCGCGACAGCAACAACACAGGTGGTGCTCCCGGGCAGACCCGCGCACAGAACCTGCAACCCCTGTGCCGCAAGCACCACCTGCTCAAGACCCACGCCGGCTGGGGCGTCGTCCGCGACCCCCGGACCGGGATCACCACCTGGACCACACCGACCGGACGCACCCACACCCGGCCACCGACCGTGCTGGACACCCACATCGAGATCGACGAGATCGACCCCGACACCAGCCACGACCTCACCCTGCGCGCCCTGACCGGCCGACACCTACCCCGCCCGGCCAGCTCGGACGGCTCAGGCGGCTCGACCGCCTCTACCCACGCGACGGGCCGAGCTCAACCCGATGAACCCCCGTTCTGAGCGAGCAGCGGTCTCAGCGCGTCGAGCTCCCGGGCACCAGCTCGGTGGGCAGCGTGACCTTGGTGACCTGTCCTGCCTCGCGGAACTGGGCGAGCACGAGGTCCACCGCCTCGTGCCCCATGCGCGACTCGTCCTGCCGGATGTGGGTGAACCGGTAGCGCGCCTTGTCGTAGAACGCGTCGGGGTGGTCGAAGCAGACGATGCCGAGGTCACCGGGGACGGTCCGGCCGGCCCGCTGCGCTGCCTCCCGCAGCAGGACGGCGATGTTGTACTCGGTGGCGACCACGCCCGTCAGGCCGGGGTTGGTGGCGAGGAACTTCTCCAGCTCGGCGATGTCGTCGTCGGGCGCGACGCCGCTCCCGGGGACCGTAGAACGGACCTTGCGGAACTGGTGCGCCGGGTCGAACGGGATATGCCGGGTCGCGTGCGCGGCGACGACGCCGTCGAGCCGGTCCTGCACCGTCGAGACGGTGCTCGACGCCGACACCAGCCCGACGTGGTCGTATCCCGCGGCGAAGAGGACGTCGGCGGCCTGGCGGCCCGCCGAGACGTTGTCGGAGCAGACCGACGACACCGGGACGCCGTCGAACACGCGGTCCAGGATGGCGACCGGGAACGACTGGGTGATCAGCTCCAGCACTGCCGGGGCCACGTACTGCGACGAGCTCGGCTCGAGGATCAGTCCCTGGATGCCGTCGGCCACCAGTGCCCGGACCGTGTCGTCCTCCGCCTCGCGGTTGCCGAGGCTGCGCTTGACCACGAGGTTCGCGACGGTGCTCGACGCGTCGAGCAGTCCGGCCAGCACTCGTGTGCCGAACGTGTCGTCGAAGTCGGTCAGCACGCACCCGATGAGCGGGGTGGGTCCGCCACCGGTGCTGACGGCGGTCGTGGCGGTGTCGCTGACGACGACGGTGCCCAGCCGGGGCCGGCGGGTGATGTAACCGTCGGCGCGCAGCAGGTCCATCGCCCGCTTGAGCGTGATGGCGCTGACCCCCAGCTGCTTGGTCAGCTCCGCCTCTGCGGGCATCCGGTCACCGACACCATAGGTGCCGGCGTGGATGGCGTCGCGGAGCTTCTCGTACACCTCGAGGTAGAGCGGCTGGCTCACTGATGCCCCTTCGCGGATCGGACGTGGCCAATCAGTATGACCAATGAATCCGCCGGTACGTGCGCAGGCCGGCGGTCTCCAGCGCGAGCTCGCAGAACATCGCGTTCGCCCAGGAGAACCACTCGCGCGTGTAGGTGGCGGGGTCGTCCACGTGGAAGGACTCGTGGACCGCGCCCGTCCCCGCGTCGGTCGCCAGGATCAGGTCCAGCAGCTCCCGGCGCTCGTCCGGGTCGGTGGTGGTGAGCCCCTGGATCGCGAGTGCGATGGGCCAGACGTGCCCCTCCGGCGTGTGCGGGCTGCCGATCCCGGACGCCGCCGAACCGCTGTAGTAGTACGGGTTCGCGTCGCTGAGGATCATCGCGCGGGTCGCGGTGTAGAGCGGGTCGTCGGCGGCGCACCAGCCCAGCAGCGGCAGGGACAGCAGGCTCGGCGAGTTGCCGTCGTCAGCCAGGAGCGCTCCCCCGCGCCCGTCGACCTCGTACGCGTACACCGGCTCGCCCGCCGGCCCGGGGACGACGCCGTGCACGCGGATGCCGCGCTCGATGTCCGCCCGCAGCGCGGCGGCGTCTTCGGCCAGGGCGACGTCGTGCAGCACCTCGGACGCGAGCGTGCCGAGGTAGCCGAGCGCCACGACGGCGAAGGCGTTGCCGGGCACGTTGTAGCCGTACCGGCACGCGTCGTCGCTCGGCCGGAAGCCCGCCCACGTCATCCCCGTGAACGCGGCCTCGGGGCCGCGTCCGTCGCGCACCAGGGTGTCGGACGGCGGGCAGTCGGCCCGCTCGAACGTGTACGGGGACGCCTCTTCGTGCCACTGCTCGGTGCGCCACAGGTCGACGACGGTGCGCGCCACCTCGCCGAACCGCGCGAGGTGGTCGGTGCGGCCGGTGATGCGCCACAGGTCATAGGCGAGCTGGACCGGGTAGGCGAGGGAGTCGATCTCGTACTTGCGCTCCCACACCCACGGTGACTGGCCGGTGCCTCGCTCTCCGGTGCGGTCCCGGTGCCCGGCCCCGGTCGGGCCGTCGTTGAACGCGTTGGCGTAGGGGTCGTGCAGGATCGAGTCCTGCTGCCGCCGCGAGACCGCAGCGATCGTGTCGGCCAGCCGGGGGTCGGCGTCCGCGAGGTGCAGGAACGGCGCGAGCTGCGTCGTGGAGTCCCGCAGCCACATCGCCGGGATGTCGCCGGTGATCACGAAGGCCGTGCCGTCCGGGTGCGAGGTGATCGTCCGTGCGAGCGTGTCCGACATGCAGCGGCCGACGGCGTCGGCCACCCGGCTGCCGAGCCGCTCGGCCACCGCGGCGACCAGGCCCGCGAGGACGTCCGGGTCGTACAGGGCGTCGTGCGGGAAGAGTGCGCTGGTCATGATTCTGCCTCCGTGCTGCGGCGACCGGTGTCGCCCGACCTGCCGTGCAGCGTAGGAGGCCATTACACCTACGTCAAAGTATTGCAATAGGTGCAATAAAGAGATCAGTGCACGATGACCGGCTTCACGGTGGTGCCGTGGTGCATGTCGGCGAACGCCTCGTCGAGCTCGGACAGCTTGTACTGCTTGACGAGGCGGCCGAGCGGGAGCCGACCGGCGGCGACGAGGTCGACGAGCTGCGGGACGAGCACCTTCGGGTCGGCGTCGCCCATCGTCACCCCGCTGACCGACTTCCCGGGGAGGATGCCCTGGAAGTCCACGGGGATGTCCGTGCCGGGCGGCGGGGCGCCACAGGTCACCAGGTGCCCCCGAGCGCCGAGCGCCTCGATCGCGGACCGGGCCACTGCGGGCACCCCCGTGGTGTCGAAGGCGTGGGTCAGGCCCGCGCCGCCGGTGAGCTCCGCGATCCGGGCGACGGCGTCCTCCTCCCGGCCGTTGATCGCGTGCGTGGCACCGAGCCCCAGGGCGAGCTCCAGCCGCTCCGGCACGACGTCGACGGCGACGAGCAGGTCGGGCTCGCGCAGCGCGGCGGCCACCACGCCCGACAGGCCGACGGCACCGGCGCCGAACACCGCGACCCGCGCGCCCGCCCGCACGTCCAGCGCGTTCCACACCGATCCGAAGCCCGTCATCACCCCGCACCCGAGCGGGGCGAGGCTTGCCAGGTCGGCGTCGGCGCGCACGACGACGACGTTGCGCTCCTCGGCGATCGCGTGCTGGGCGA
Source organism: Promicromonospora sp. CA-289599 (assembly GCF_050936155.1). NCBI lineage: Bacteria > Bacillati > Actinomycetota > Actinomycetes > Micrococcales > Promicromonosporaceae > Promicromonospora > Promicromonospora sp. CA-289599. The sequence continues at coordinate 5,551,409 of NZ_JBNJNI010000001.1, read as the reverse complement.
ACGACGACTGGGCGAAGAAGTGCCCGCCGATCGGCGTGCCGTCGAGCGAGAGGGTCGCCGTCCCGTCCTCGCGAGCCCCGGCGAACAGGTTCCGGGGCAGCCACGTGGCGCAGTAGGCCGGGTGGCCGTCCAGGCACGCCGGGCAGTCCCCGCAGGACGCGTAGCTCAGCACCACCTTGTCCCCGACAGCGATCGCGGTGACCGCCGAGCCCACCTGCTCCACGACTCCCGCGCCCTCGTGACCGACGACTCCCGGAAGCGGGAACGGGATGCCGCCCGCCCACACGCCGAGGTCGGTGTGGCAGACGCCGGTGGCGACCATCCGCACCAGGACCTCCCGCTCGCGCAGGTCGGCGAGCTCGACGTCCCGCACGGTGAACGAGGTCCGGGGCGCGGACAGGACGGCGGCCCTGGTCGTGGTGCTCGTGCCCGTGCTCATGACTGGTCCTCGCCGAGGTCGATCACGACGGACTTGGTGCGCTGGTACGACGCCAGCGCCTCCGGGCCGTACTCCCGCCCCCAGCCGGACGCCTTGACCCCGCCGAACGGCACAGCCGGGTCGAGCACGGCCCAGCCGTTGACCCAGCAGATCCCGGCGTCGAGCCGCTTGGCGACGCGGTGGATGCGCGCGATGTCCGAGCTCTGGATACCGGACGCCAGGCCGTACGCCGTGCCGTTGGCCATCGCGATCGCCTCCTCCTCGGTGTCGAAGGGCTGGACGGTCAGCACCGGCCCGAACACCTCCTCGGCCACGCACTCGGCGTCCGACGACAGGCCCGCCAGGACCGTGGGCCGGTAGTAGAACCCACCGCCCAGGTCCCCGCCCAGATCCGCCTGCTCGCCGCCGCACACCACCTGCGCGCCGTCCTTGCGCGCGGACTCGACCATGGCCGCTACCTTGTCGAGCTGCTTCTGGCTGGCGAGCGGCCCGACGACGGTGGCGTCGTCCGTGATGTCACCGAAGGGCACGCCGGGCACCGCCTGGCCCAGGATGCCGAGCACGGTGTCGTAGATCGGCCGCTCGACGAGCAGGCGCGGCCCGGCCATGCAGAACTGGCCGGCGTTGAAGACGAAGGCGCCGATCACGGTGCCGATCGCCTTGTCGAGGTCGGCGTCGGCGAACAGGATGTTGGCCGCGTTGCCGCCGAGCTCCGCGGTGAACGGCTTGAGGGTGCGCGCGGCGAGCGCCGCGGCGTGCGCGCCCACCTCCGTCGACCCGGTGAACGCGACCTTGTCGACCTGGGGGTGGCCGACGAGGTGGTCGCCCAGGCTCGCGCCCGAGCCCGTGACGACGTTGAGGACGCCGTCCGGGACGCCGGCGTCCTTGAGCACCTGGGCCATGAACAGGGCGCTCAACGGCGTGTCGCCGGCCGGCTTGTGCACCACCGAGTTCCCGGCGACGAGCGCCGGGGCGATCTTGGTCGAGGACAGGATCAGCGGGAAGTTGAAGGGCGTGATCGCGGCGACGACGCCGATCGGCTCCTTGCGGACGTACGCGTGGGCGTTGGCGGGGATCTCCCGGACCGAGCCGTCCAGGTGCTGGCCGAGGCTCGCGGCGTACTCGAACTGCAGGATCGCGTGCTCGACGTCGACGATCCGCGCGAACGTGATCGGCTTGCCGACGTCGTGGCTCTCCAGCTGCGCGAACTCCTCGCGCCGCTCGCGCAGGATCTCGACGGCCTTCAGCAGGACGCGCGACCGCTCGCGGCCGCTCAGCCGCGACCAGACGCCGGAGTCGAACGACTCCCGTGCGGCGGCGACGGCGGCGTCGACGTCGGCCGTCGAGGCCCAGGCCACCGAGGAGATCACCGCGCCCGTGGCCGGGCTGATGACGTCGCGGCGCTCACCGTCGGCCGCCTCGCGCCACTCTCCGCGGATGAAGAGCCGGCCGGGCGGGAACTGGACGCTGCCCGTGACAGCGGTCGGGTTGTCGGTGATGGTCATGACTGCCCTCTCGTCATCGAGAATGTTTCGCGGAGCCGCTCGGCGATGAGTGCGTAGGTGCGCCGGGCGGTGTCGAGGTCGTTCATGTCGTAGCCGTGGTCGACGCCGGGGAGGTCGACGTGGGCGAGCAGGGCGCCCGCCGCGCGCAACCGTCGCGCGTAGGCCACGCCGTCCCCGCGGAGCCGGTCCAGCTCGCAGGTCAGAACCACGGCGGGCGCGATACCGGTCAGGTCGGCGGTGTCGGCGGTGCCCGCCGGGGAGGCGAGGCGGTCCGCGCGCATCGCGGGGTCGGGGATGTAGGCGTTGTCGAAGACGTCGCCCATCCAGGGCTTGATCAGCGGGTTCGTGCCGGCCGCCACCTTGTCGCGGGCATGCGTGACCAGGTCGAGCGGCGGGTAGTGGAGCACCTGGAGCGCGATGCGCGGGCCGCCCTGCTCCAGGGCCTGGCGCGCCACGGCCGCCGCGAGCGCACCGCCCGCGCTCTGTCCGCCGACCGTGAGCCGGCTCGCGTCCCAGCCGTGGGTGTCCGCGTGCTCCGCGACCCACCGCACGACCTCGTAGGCCTGGTGGGGCGGCGCGGGGAACCTGTGCTGCGGCGCGACGGCGTAGTCGACGTTGATCACGACCACCCCCGCCTCGGCGGCGAGGTAGCGGCACAGGGGGTCGTCGAGCTCGACGTCCCGCATGACGTATCCACCGCCGTGGAAGTTCACGTGCACGGGCGGGTTCGCGGCCTCGTCGGCGGATGTGGCGACGGACGGGCCGGCAGGCCGGTAGACGTACGCCCGCGCGGGACCGATCGACGTCGGGACGTCGATCTCGTCGACCTCCGCGCGGCACTCGGGGAACGGCGTCGGCTTGCCGCGCGCGGCCAGCTTGAGGCCGACCGCGGAGAGCCGCTGCATGCCGAGCGCGACCGCGGACGCCACGTGCACGTTGCTGAGTACGGACATCTTTGCCACCTCTCCCAGTGTGTGTCGTCAGTACCGGTAGACGGTCTGCGCGGTGTGCACGCCACGGGGGCCGTAGGGCGCCTTCTCGAGCCAGTTGGACGCCGCCTCGTTCTGCGGGGCGACCTCGGCGGCGGCCCGGACCTCCTGGGCCTTCTCGGTCGTGGGGCGCAGGTGCGCCAGCGCCTCCCCCGCGGCGTCGCGGTTGAACAGTGCCGCGGACCGGCGGGCCAGGGCGAACGACTCGACCGCCGTCCGCGCGGACTCCCGGGTGCCCGCTGCGAGCGCGAGGACGACGGCGGAGGCGGCCGCCTCGGCGTCGGGCACTCCCGAGTTGAGGCCCCGCGCGCCGAACGGCGCGAACAGGTGCGCGGCCTCCCCCACCAGCAGCACCCTGCGGGCCGGGTCGGCGAAGTCGTGCGCGACGAGCTGGAGGAACTGGTAGGTCGAGACCCACGAGGTGCGCTCCGCGTACCCGGACGGGAGCACCGCGTCGAGCCAGGCCCGGACGCCGTCGGGCGAGGCGAACTTGTCCGCGTCGTCGCCGTCGACGAGCTGCAGGTCGACGCGGTAGCCGCCCGCGTACGGGACGACCAGGACGTTGCGGCCCTGGACCGCGGGGTGGGCGTAGTGGAAGTGCCGCTCCTGGGGCAGCGCCGGCTGATCGATCTCGCCGACGTCCACGACGATGTACCAGCCGTCGTCGCGCCCGCCCTCCATCCGGGCGCCGATCTGCTTGCGCACGGCGGAGCGAGAGCCGTCCGCGGCGATCACGTACCGCGCCTGCCAGCGGTCGCCGCCCTCGGTGGTGACCCGTACGCCGTCGTCGGTGGCGACCACGTCGGAGACCTCCTGCTCCCACACGAACTCGACGCCGGCGGCGACCGCCCGCTCGTGGAGGTACCGCTCGGTCTCGACCTGCGGCAGGCTCGTGAAGTGCGGGTACGTGCCCGGCGCGGGGTCGGGGTAGGTCTTGGCGTAGACCTCCTTCCCCTCGTAGAACGTGCGCTGGGTGTTCCAGTAGACGCCGTGCTCGTACAGCTCGGCGCCGAGCCCTGGGCTGAGCCGGTCGAGGATCTGCAGCGTCTGGCTGTGCGTGAAGATCGCCCGGCTGCCCGGCCGCTCCCGGCCCTCCGGCCCCGCCTCCAGGACGGTCACCGGCCGGCCGAAGGACCGTAGCGCCAGGGCCGCGGTCAGGCCGACCGGGCCGGCGCCGACGACGAGGGTCTCGCGCTCGCGGACCCCTTCGGTCTCAGGCGTGCTGGTCATGGTTCTCCTCCTTTGGGGTCCGGACGACGACGGCGTCCAGGACGACCGGTCCACGGGAGGTGACCCGTACCGGGTTGAGATCGATCTCGGTGATGTCGTGGTGCGCCGTGAGCACGTCGCTCACGGCGAGCAGGGCCGCTGCGAGCGCCCCGCGGTCGACCGGGGGCGCCCCGCGGAAGCCGTCGAGGACCGCGGGCGGCAGTGCGTCGACCATCTCGGCGGCGCGTTCGGCGGACAGGGGGGCGAGACGCAGCACCGGCTCAGCTCCGGGCCCACCCAGCTCGACGGTCACGCCGCCGAGGCCGAGCAGGACGACCGGCCCGAAGACGGCGTCGCGGACGCCGCCGAGGATGAGCTCGGTGCCGGACGGCGCCTGCTCCTCGACGAGGTAGCGCTGCCCTGGCGGGCGTCCGGTCGTGCCGATCGCGTCAATGGCGTCGAGGGCCGCGTCCAGCTCCGCGTGGCTGCGGATCCCGACGTGCACGCCGCCGACGTCGGACTTGTGCAGCACCGTCGCGTCGAGGACCTTGACGACCACGGGGCTCTCCGGACCGCCGAGCGCGTCCAGGGCCGCGTGGGCGGCGGCCCGGTTCGCGGCCGCGCGACGGCGCATGGTGCGCAGGCCCTGGGCCTCGAAGAGCGTCTTGGCCTCGTCCTCGTCCAGGTCGCGCCCGAGGGTCCGCACGGCGGCGACGGGCGGGGCGTCGGGCACCGCGCGGGCGGCGGCGTCGCTGACCAGGGCGGCGAGCCCGATCGCGAGGTCACCGGGGCCGGAGTACAGCGGGACGCCGATCTCCGCCAGCCGGGCCCGGTGCCGCTCGATCGCGGACGTCGGCCCGCCGGTCGCGTACAGCACCCGCCCGGCGGCGCCCTCGACGGCGGTCACCGGGTCCAGGACGCCGGGCTCGTCGAGCGCGTAGACGCCGACGGCGTCGATGCCGGGTTCGGCGGCGACGAGGCGCAGCACGTCGGGGAACGTGTCCGAGGGCCGCCCGGTGTCCACCGGGTTGCGCTGGTAGGTCAGCGGGGGCAGGAGGTCGCCGAGCCGGTCGAGGGTCGCGGGGGTCAGCTCGGGGAGGCGCACGCCCCGGGCGCCGAGCGCGTCGGCGACGACGAGGCCGGGCCCGGCCTGGCCGGTGAGCACGGCGACGCCGGTCGCGGACCGGGGCGCGGCGGGCAGCCGCACGGACCGCAGCGCCGTGACGGCGGCGACCATCTCGTCGAGGCCGTCGACGACGACCGCCCCGGCCTGCGCGAGCGCGGCGCGGGTCAGCGCGTAGGAGCCGGTGAGCGCTCCGGTGTGGGACCTGGCGAAGTCGCCGACGTCGGAGCGCCCGACCTTGAAGGCGACCACGGGCTTTCGGGCCGTGACCCGGCGCAGGGCCGCGACGAGGGCGCCGCCGTCGGCGATGCCCTCGACGTGCAGGCCGACGGCGGTGGTCGTGTCGTCGTCCGCGAAGAAGTCCAGCATCTCGGCGAAGCCGACGTCGGGCGCGTTGCCCAGCCCCACGCCGAGGCGCAGGCCGATGCCCGCGCGCTCCAGGAGGAAGGCGAGAGCGAGGTTGATGCCGCCGGACTGGGCGACGACCCCTACCGTGCCGGGCCGCAGCGCGGCGGCCGCGGGCATGAAGTTCGCGAACACGCCGTCGACCGGGTTCATGAAGCCGGACGTGTTGGGGCCGAGCAGCCGGACGCCGCCGCGCCGGGCGGCCTCGACGGTCTGCTCCTGGACCTTGCGGCCGTCGGGGCCGCTCTCGGCGAAGCCGCCCGCGCACACGACGGCGGCGCGCACACCGGCCGCCGCGGCCTCCTCGATCGCACGGGGGACGGCCTGGGGCGGGATCACGAGGACGGCGAGGTCCACCGGACCGGGGAGCTCGCCCAGGCCGGTCGCCGCAGTGCGGCCGAGGATGGTGCCGCCGCGGGGGTTGACCGGGAAGAGGTCGCCGGCGAAGCCGTCGAGCGCCTGCATCATCGCGTGCCCGGCCTTGTCCGGGCTGGCCGAGGCGCCCACCACGGCGATGCTGCGGGGCCGGAGCAGAGGGTCGAGACCGTTCCTCAGGGCGTTCGTCCCGGCACTCATCGCGCACCCGGCCGGCTGCCGTAGGGGATGGCGCCGTCGTCGGTCACGGGGACGTCGAGGCGCCCGAGCCGGTCGATCTCGACCACCACACGCTGGCCCGCGGAGATCGGCCCGACACCCGCGGGGGTGCCCGTCGCGATGACGTCCCCGGGGTACAGGGTCATGACGTGGCTGGTGTACGCGACCAGCTCGGCGACGTCGAAGATGAGCTCCTTGGTCGCCACCCGCTGGCGCAGCTCCCCGCCGACCCAGCAGCGCAGCTCCAGCTCGCCGGGGTCGCCGACCTCGTCGGCGGTGGTGATCCAGGGGCCGAACGGCGTGAACGTGTCGAACGACTTCCGGGTCGAGCGGTCCTCGGTGGAGCGCACGGTGATGTCCAGGGTCGGGGCGTACCCGAGCACGTGATCCAGGGCGTCGGCGGCGGCCACGCGGCACGCCGTCCGCCCGATGACGACGGCGAGCTCGCCCTCCTGGTCGGTCCGCACGTCGGTGTACGGCAGCCGGATCGCGTCGTCGGGACCGATCACCGAGGAGCTCGCCTTGAGGAACACGCCGTACTCCGCGATGGTCTTCTGCTCCCCCATCTCGGCCTTGTGGTCCAGATAGTTGACCGGTGCGCCGACGACCTTGCCGGGGCGGGCGATCGGCGCGGCGAGCCGGGCCCCGTCCAGCGGGCGGGTGGGCAGGGCGTCCAGCGGCAGGGCGGCGAGCTCGGCGAGGGTGCCCCCACGCTCGAGGAACGCGAGCAGCGGACCGCCCGCGCCGGGCCCGCTGATTCCCAGGGCGTCGGTCAGGTCGACGAGACGGTCCTCCACGACGGCGTGCAGGCGGGCGTCGACGGTGCTGGCTAACCTCATCGTCAGGTGCTCCTTCGGTAATGTGACACAACCATCGGCGGTCGGGGTACGGTATGTCAAGCATCGGGTTCTGGCCCGAGTTCTGAACGTGGGAAGGCGACCTATGACGAAGGCGACCAAGGCGAGCGCCAGAGCCGAGACCGAGCACCCCCGGCTGCCGCGCACCCGCCAGGGCTCACCGCCGAGCCTGCTGCTGACCCTGCTGGGCGACTACTGGTGGGGACGCGGCGAGCCGCTGCCGTCGGCCGCGCTCGTCGAGCTGCTCGCCGACTTCGGGGTCAGCGACGTCGCCGCCCGGGCCGCGCTGAGCCGCATGGTCAAGCACGGCCTGCTCGAGACCGCCCGCGCCGGGCGCAACACCTTCCACGGGCTCACCCCGCGCGCCCAGGACGTCCTGAGCGACGGCGCCACCCGGATCTTCGGCTTCGGCGACGACGACGGCCACGCCTGGGACGGCCGCTGGAGCGTCGTCGCGTTCTCCGTGCCCGAGGCCAACCGCTCCGTCCGCGAGGCGTTGCGCACGCGCCTGCGCTGGCTGGGCTTCGCGCCGCTCTACGACGCCCTCTGGGTCTCGCCCCACGAGCACCACGCGGAGGCGCTCGCCGAGCTGGTCGAGCTCGGCGTCACGGCAGCCACGGCGTTCGTGGCGACCGCACCCGACCTGCCCTCGACCGTGCCCCCGCAGAACGCCTGGGACCTCGACGGCCTCGCCGCGATGTACCAGGCGTTCGTCGACGAGTGGGAGCCGACCCACGCCGCGCTCGGCCAGGGGGCGATCGACCCGGTCGACGCCCTCGTGCGGCGCACCGAGCTCATGGACGCCTGGCGCGCGTTCCCTGGCCTCGACCCCGAGCTGCCGACGTCGCTCCTGCCGGCGGGCTGGCCGCGGCCGCGGGCCCGCGAGCTCTTCCTCGACACCTACGACCGCCTCGGCGTACCCGCCTCGGCGCGGGTGCGCGAGATCATCGGCCGCCACGCGCCCGAGCTCGCCGACCACGTGGCCCAGCGCTCGACGCCGCCCGTGCTGCCGGCCACGGCCGACCCGGCGGTCAGGTGACGAGCGCCGCCCGCAGCGCCGCCGGCACGGGGGACGGCAGGCCGGCGTCGTCCACGTGGACGCACGTCGTCGTGCCCTCGACGCAGCTCACGCCGTCGCGCAGCACCTGCCAGCGGTAGGTGACCGACGTCCGGCCGACCGCCGTGGCCGCGATCTCGACGACCACCTCGTCGCCGAACCGGAGGGGGCCGAGGAAGTCCACCTCCAGCCGGCGCCGCGGGAACCGGGTGAGCTCTGGCCCGATGAGCTCGGACCCATTGCGCTCGGAGCGTCCGAGCGAGCGGAGCAGCTGGTGCTCCGCCCGCTCGGCCCACCGCAGGGCCGCGGTGTGATGGATCAGACCGCCCGCGTCCGTGTCGGCGAACTCGACCCGGACCTGCTCACTGTGCCTGCTCACCGTGCCGGAACATCCGCCGCGGCATCAGCGTCCAGCGGCGGCAGCGTGATGCCGCTCGTCTGCCTCGCCGGGGCGAAGGTCGACGGCCAGGCCTCGGCGATCGCCTCGGCCGACCAGCCGCCCTCCCGGTAGGTGACGGCGAGCTCCTCGGAGTACGAGTACAGCGAGAGCTTGTCGCCGCCGACGCCGATCGCCTGCCCGGTGACCCCCGCGCTGCTGTCCGAGGCGAGCCACACGATCAGCGGCGCCACGTCCTCCGGGCCGCCGAGCGCGTGCTCCCGGCGGACGACGTGCGGCAGGGTCTCGCCGCGCTCGTACGCCGCGGCGACCTCCTGGTACACGGGAATGGTCGCGGTCATCGCGGTGATCGCCGTCGGGACCACCACGTTCACCGTCACCTGCGCGCGCGCCAGCTCCAGCGACCACGTGCGGGCCATCACGACGACGCCGGCCTTGGCGGCCGCGTAGCTCGTCTGCCCGAAGTTCCCGTGCTGCCCCGCCGGGGACCCGATCACGACGATCCGGCCGCCCTCGCCCTGCTCCCGCAGGCGGATCGCGGCCGCACGCACTGTGGTGAACGTGCCCCGCAGGTGCGTTCCGACGACGTCGTCGAAGTCGGCGTCCGCCATCTTCCACAGCACCCGGTCCCGGAGCACCCCGGCATTGGCCACCAGCACGTCGAGCCGCCCGAACTCCTCGACCGCCGTCTGCACCAGCAGGTCGGCCGTGCTCGTCGGGCCTACCGGTGCGACGACCGCCACCGCCGCGCCGCCCGCCTCGGTGATCGCCGCGACGGCGCGCTCGGCGGCGGCACCGTCGACGTCGTTCACCACGACCTTCGCGCCCGCCGCCGCGAGCGCCTTCGCGTAGGCCAGCCCGAGGCCCTGCCCGCTGCCGGTGACGATCGCGACCTTCCCGGTCAGGTCGATGTGCCCGCTCATCCCAGGAACCTCAGGACCATCACGGCGACGACGCCGGGCTTGGCCTGGCCCTCCACCTCGACGATGTTCTCGAAGACCGTCTGGTACCCCCCGGGCACCTCGGTGACCTCGTGCAACGTGGACAGCACCCGGACCCGCGCGCCGACCGGCACCGGAGCCGGGAAGCGCAGGCGGTCCAGCCCGTAGTTGATGCCGGTCGCCACGCCCGTGACCTCGAAGATCTCGGCCATGAGCGGGACGAGGAGGCTCAGCGTGAAGTAGCCGTGCGCGATGGTCCCGCCGAAGGGCGACCGCGCGGCGGCCTCGGGGTCGACGTGGATGGGGTTGTGGTCGGAGGTGAGGTCGGCGAAGTCGCCCACCTCCTCCTGGGTGATGGTGCGCCACGACGACGGGCCGAACACGGTCCCGACGTGCTGGGGCAGGTCGGCCAGGGCCACTCTCGTGGGGGCTGTCACGGTCTCGGTCTCTGTCGTGGGCGGTGTGGGTACCGGGGTCATCGGGTCGCTCGCAATCGGGTCGGTGGTTGAGGTAGGTAGGCAGGAGGCGGGGTGGGCTATCCGTCGACCCGGACCACGACGGCCCCGGCGGAGTCGCCCGCCGCGCAGCCCGTGAACAGGCCGGTGCCGCCGCCCCGGGCGTGCAGGGCATGGATGAGCTCGGTGATCGCCCGGGCCCCGGTCGGACCCTGCGGGTGTCCGTAGACGAGCGAGGACCCGTAGGGGTTCATCCGCTCCAGCGGGTAGCCCGTCTGCTCGGCCAGCCACAGGTCGTTCACCGCGAACGGGTTGTGCGTGGTGACGACGTCGACGTCGGACATCTCGATCCCGGCGTCCGTCAGTGCTGTGCGGGCGGCCTCGACGGGGGCCTTGGGCATGTACGCGGGCTCGGCGCGGCCGAACCCGGTCGCGAGGATCTGCGCGGTGACGCCGTCCTGCCCGATCTCCCGGGCCCGGTCGGCGGACGCGACGACGACGCCGGCGCAGCCGTCGGCGGGGTGGGTCTGCGCGCCGTGGGTGACCACTCCCCCGGGCTTGACGGGTGACAGCTTGGCCAGGCCCTCGGCGGTGGTCGGGAAGACGCCGTGGTCCTCCTCGACCCAGGTCTCGCCCCTCTTGGTCGGGAGGCGCACGGACACCATGTACTCGCGCTGGATCGCGCGGTCGTCGGCGAGCGAGCTCACGTACTGCTCGTGGCGCAGCAGCGCGACCTCGTCGACCTGTTCGCGTGTGTAGCCGCCGTCGACGGCGGTGTTCTCCGCGGTGTCGTTCATGCTCTGGCCGGTGGTCGGGTCGAGCTTCATCGGGTCGAGCACCCAGTGCTCGGCCAGCGGCGCGCCACCCGCGCTGCGCTGGCTGGAGTACAGCATGAGCGGGCCGTTGCTGGTCCGGTCGGTGATGACGCCGATGGTCGTGGCGTGCGCGCCGAGCTCGACCTGGGTGGCCAGGTGCTCGACGACGACGGCGGAGGTCGCGCAGGCCCGCGAGAGCCACGGCCCGCCGTACCGGCCGGCGCCCAGCCGCCGGGACACGAGGGTCACGCCGTAGAACCCGTACTGCTGGGGCACGGTGCAGCCGAGCGTCCACTCGGTGATCTCCTCGGGCGGCAGCCCGCGGGCCGCAAGCGCCCGGCCGGTGACGTCGACCGCCAGGTCGAGGCTGTTCACCTCCGCCAGGGGGCCCTGCCACTTGGCGAACGGCGAGGTCCAGCTCAGGCCGAAGGGGATGTGCGCGTCGCGGAACCTCATGTGTGCTGACCTGCCTCCAGCTCGGGGACTGCCTCTAGTTCAGGGACCTGGGCGCGCAGGGCGCGCATGTTGAGCTTTCCGCTCGGGCTGCGCTCCAGGGCGTCGACGAAGAAGACCTTGCGCGGCTTCTTGTAGCCGGCGAGCCGCCGTCCGACCTCCTCCTGGACCTGCTCCGCGGTGAGCGACGAGCCGGGCGCGGTGACCACGTAGGCGGTCACGACCTCGCCCCAGCGGGGGTCGGGCGAGCCGAAGACGACGGCGTCGGTCACGCCGGGGATCGCCGTCAGGACCGCCTCGACCTCACCGGTGAAGACCTTCTCGCCGCCCGTGTTGACGACCGCCGAGCCGCGGCCGAGCAGCTCCACCAGGCCGTCGCCGAGGACCCGCACGTGGTCCCCCGGCATCACGTACCGGACGCCGTCGATGACCGGGTATGCCTCGGCGGTCCGCTCCGGGTCGCCGTCGTAGCCGAGCGGCATCTGCCCGCGGTAGGCCAGCACACCGGTGGCGCCGGGGACGTCCTGGACCTCGCGCAGCTCGGCGTCGAACACGACGGTGCCCTGGGCCAGCCGCGGATGGCACGGGATGTCCTGCGGCCCGCGGACCACCCCGTAGGCGAAGGGGCCGCCCTCGCTCGAGCCGAAGATGTCGACGAGCGTCGCCCGGGGCGCGTGGGCGAGGAGGCGCAGCTTGAGCTCGTCGGACCAGGCCATGCCCGAGCTGAGCACCGTGGTCAGGCTGGACACGTCGAGCCCGGCGCCCGCGGGCGAGTCGAGCACGTCGACGAGCGGGCCGACGACGGCGTTGCCCGCCACGATCAGCCGCGTCACCCGGCGCTCGTGGACGGTCCGGGCGGCGGCCGGCGGACCCTGGTTCGCGGACGGCAGGAAGATCACGCACCCGCCGAGGACCAGCGCGTTCATCACGTTGAACAGCGCGAGGGCGTGCATGAGCGGGGTCAGCGGCAGGGTCACGGTCGGCGGGAGGTCCGTGCGCGCGGCGATGCGCGTGACCTCGTCGAGGTCTTTCGGGACGGCCACGGGCAGCGAGCCGTAGATCGAGAAGAGCTGGCTGTCGAACAGGTTCCCGTGCGTCCAGACGACGGCCTTCGGGGTGCCCGTCGTGCCGCCCGTGAACATGAAGATCTGGTGGTCCGGGGACAGCGGCTGCGGGTCGAGCGGCTCGGCGGCCAGCGCGGTGGCGAACGGCCGGCCGGGCGCCGTGGGGCTGTCGTCGTCGGTCACTGCTTCGTCCGGCACCGTGAGGACGAGGCCCGGCAGCGCGACGTGCGCGGCGGCGTCGCGCACGTGCTGCCCGAGGCTGGTCGGGTGGACGAGCGCCTCGGGGTGCGCGGCGCGCAGCAGGTCGGCGAGCTCGCGGCCCTGGTAGCGGAAGTTGATGTTGACCGGGATCGCGCCGATCTTGTACGCCGCGTACACGGTCACCAGGTACTCGACGCGGTTGTACATGAAGATCGCGACACGCGACCCGGCGCCGAGCCCCTCGGCGCGGAACGTGCCGGCGACGCGGGCCGCGGCGTCGTCCAGGTCGCGGTAGCTCATCGTGCGGCCGTCGGCGACGACGGCGGGCCGCTCGGGTACGGCGCGAGCCACGGACTCCCAGATGGTCGCGTAGTTCGCTCGGCTCAGATCGTTGTCCTGTATCGGCTGAGGGGTCGGCTGGTCCACTGCTCACATCCTCGTGGGCGGGCCGCGGCCGGCTCCTGGGTCCCAGACGGGTCTCAGGCAGCCGGACGTCGGCGAGGCTTCGATCGTGCCCCACCGCGCCGCATGACGTCAAGCACTTTCGTGACGCCCGTCATGAGAACGTCGAATGTCGACCGACCGAGATCAGCCGGCCGACGGCGCCTTCGAGCGACCCAGCAGCCCGGCGAGGTCCGCCCGCGCCGCGCCGACGAGCTCCTCGCGGAGCCGACGGAACGTGGCCGCGGACCGCCCGGACGGCCAGTCGGCAGTGAGGTGCTCGGCGGGGAGGCGAGGGTCGGCGCGCAGCAGTGCGAGCCAGTCCGCGCCCAGCGCGGTCATGTCCCGCAGCGGGTGGGCCGAGCCGCCGACATCGGCCTCGACGTCAGCCCACGTCGCGAGGAACTGGAGGTGGTGCGCACGGATCTCGTCCAGCCCCCAGGCCGAGCGAACGGCCCGCGCCGCCGAGAACCCCTCGATCTCGTACGCGCGGAACGCGGACAGCTCGACGTCGGTGAGGTCGCCGTCGAGCGGCCGGAGTGCGGTCGCGACGTCGACCTCGCCGGGTGCGATCCACAACCCGTCGCGCAGCAGGCCGAAGCCCGCCCAGGTCAGGGCCGCCCGTACCCGGTGGCGCGCGTCCCGCTGGCTCTCCGGTACGGAGAACGTCACGAGGGTCCAGCCGGTGCCGACGGGCGCGAAGGGCTCGTCGGCGAGCACGCGGCCGCGCGCCTCGCGGAGCACGGACTCACCGGCCGGAGCGAGGCCGTACGCCACCTCCCGGCCCGCGCGGACCTTCTCGAGCAGGCCGCGGCGGCTCATCCGGGCGAGCGTGGCGCGGGTCGCGGCGTCGCCGGTGCCGAGCTCGGCGAGCAGCCCGATGAGCACGGCAGAGGGGACGTGCTCGACGTCGGCGTCGAGCACGAACTCCCCGAGGAACGCGAGAAGCAGCTGTTCGGGACGGCGGGACATGGATCGGAGTATTCCAGAACGGTCTCAGAGCGAGCGCGACGACCAGGGCCGTTGACATGCATGACATGGAGGCTGCACGCTGTACACGCAAGTGTCATGCATTTCGCACACCCTCACGATTCAACGACGAATTGAGGAAACCATGAGCCGACGACGCCCGGGCGTCCTGGCCGCCGGTGCCGCTCTGCTGGCCCTCGGCCTGGCCGCCTGCACGGCCGATGCGCAGGACCCGCCCGAGACCGGGGAGGACGGGAACCGGGCCGTGACGATCGGGGCGCTGAGCATCAGCGAGACGGCGCCGCTGTGGGCCGCCGTCGAGGCCGGCGTGTTCGCCGACCGCGGCCTGGACGTGACAGTCCAGCCGATCCAGGGCGGCGCGCAGGCGATGCCCGCCCTGGTCAACGGGGACGTCGACCTGACGATCGGGCAGCCGTTCGGAGCCCTGCGGGCGGCCGAGCAGGGGCTCCCCGCCGTGATCATCTCCGGGTACGCCGAGAGCTACCCCGAGGGGGACGACATCAACGCGGTGGTCGCCGGTGCGGACACCGGCATCACTCGCCCGGCCGACCTCGCCGGCGCGAAGGTGGCGGTCAACTCCCTCGGCGCGGCGGGCGACCTCACGATCCGCGCCGCCGTCGAGGCGGACGGCGGCGACCCCGCAGCCATCGAGTTCGTCGAGGTGGCCTTCCCCGACGCCGCGGCCCAGCTCGAGGCCGGGAACATCGACGCCGCATGGGTCCCGGAGCCGTTCGTCTCCATGATCGTCGGCGCGGGCGGCACCACCGTCGTCTACCCCTACCAGGCGGTCGTCCCCGGCCTGCCGACCCTCGTGGTCCAGGCGACCACCGAGACGGTCGAGCAGGACCCCGAGCTGGTCGCCGACGTGCGGGCGGCGTTCGACGACGCGTTCACCTGGGCGGAGGAGAACGACGACGCCGTCCGCCAGACGCTCGTCGACAACCTCGAGCTGCCCGAGGAGGCCGCGGCGAACCTGCCGCTGCCGCACTTCACCACCACCGTCAACACCGACGCCATCCAGGCGCTGGCCGACCTCGGCGTCGAGTACGACTACTTCCAGACCGCACCCGACGTCGACGCGATCATCGTCGAGTGAACCGAGTGATCCGTACGAGCCCGACGAGGACCCGAGTGCTCGGCCTGCTGGGCATCCTCGGGTTCCTGGCCGCGTGGGAGGCCGCCGCGCTCTCCGGCGTGGTCAGCCGGACGTACCTGCCGACCGCCTCGACGACGCTGGTGCGCCTCGGCCACGAACTCACGACGCCGGACTTCTGGACCACCCTCGCTGACACCGTCATCACGTGGTCGGCGGGACTGGGGATCGCCGTCGTCGCCGCGATCATGCTCGGGACCGTCGTCGGGCTCGTGCCGTTCCTCGACCGGGCCACGCACAGCAGCGTGGAGTTCCTGCGGCCGATCCCGTCGGTCGCGATCATCCCGCTCGCGGTGCTCGTCGCGGGGCTGTCCCGGGAGGCCGCGCTCATGGTGGTCGTGTACGCGCCGTTCTGGCAGGTGTTCGTCCAGGTGCTGCACGGCGTGGCCGACGTCGACCCGGTCGCCCGGGACACCGCTCGCAGCTACGGCCTCGGGCGGCTCGACCAGCTGCGCCATCTCGTGCTGCCGACGGCGCTGCCCTACGTCATCACCGGGTTCCGGCTCGCCGCCTCGGTGGCCCTGGTCCTGACCATCACGGCCGAGCTGGTGATCGGCAACCCGGGCCTCGGGCGGCAGATCGAGCTCTACCGGTCCGCCCCCGACGCACCCGGCCTGTACGCGCTCGTGCTGGTCACGGGCGGGCTCGGGATCCTCGTCAATCTCGCGAGCCGGCTGCTCGAACGGCGGCTGCTGCACTGGCACCCCTCGGTGCGCAGGGAGGAGGCCTTGTGATGCGTACGCTGCGCGCCATCGGCTACGCGGCCGGACTGCCCGCGCTCGCCCTGCTGGCCTGGGTCCTGGTCACGGACCGGTCGGCCTCTATCTACTTCCCGCCGCCGGCGACCATCGCTCAGGCGTTCGTCGACACCTGGTTCGGCCCCGCGTTCACAGCCGACGTGCTGCCGAGCCTCGGCCGGTTCGCGATCGGCGTGCTGCTGTCGATAGTGATCGGGGTGGTCGCCGGAACCGCGATCGGCACCACCCGCTGGCTGCGGGACCTGCTCGAACCGCTGCTCGAGTTCTTCCGCGCGGTGCCGCCCGTCGTCCTGGTGCCGGTGCTCATGCTGATGCTCGGCATCGGCGACACGATGCGGATCGCCGTCATCGTCTCGGGCTGCGTGTGGCCCGTGCTGCTCAACACCGTCGAGGGGGTGCGCGGGGTCGACCCGGTGCTCACCGAGACGTCCCGCTCCTACCGGCTGCGCGGTGCGCTGTCGCTGCGCTACGTGGTGCTGCCCGCCGCGAGCCCGCAGATCATGGCCGGCATCCGCCTGTGCCTGTCGATCGGGCTGATCCTCATGGTGATCTCGGAGATGTTCGCCTCGTCCTCGGGGCTCGGCTACCGGATCGTCTACTTCCAGCGCAGCTTCATGATCGCCCAGATGTGGAGCGGCATCGTGCTGCTCGGGCTCGTCGGCGTCGCCGTGGCGGGGCTCTACGGGATCGCCGAACGGCGGGTCCTGCACTGGTACCACGGGATGAGAGAGGTGGCACGTGGCTGACATCAGCACGCACGAGAAGCCGACGGAGGCGCCGAGCACCACCCTGCTCTCGGTGCGGGACCTCGGCAAGACCTACTCGGGTTCGGCGGGTTCCGACGGGGTCGAGGCGATCCGCTCCATCAGCTTCGACGTCCGGGCGGGCGAGCTGGTCTGCATAGTCGGCCCGTCGGGCTGCGGCAAGACGACGCTGCTCAAGTGCCTGTCGGGACTGCTCGCTCCGACGACCGGATCGGTGGCCCTCGGCGGCGAGACCGTGCTCGCACCGCCCAAGAAGATGGCCGTCGTCTTCCAGGAGTACGGGCGCAGCCTGTACCCGTGGCTCAGCGTGCGGGACAACGTCGCCCTGCCGCTCAAGTCCCGCGGGATGCCGCGCGGCGAGCGGGACGACGTCGTCCGGGCCGCGCTCGAGGAGGTGGGCCTGGGGCACGCGCTGTCGACGTATCCGTGGCAGCTCTCCGGCGGCATGCAGCAGCGGGTCGCGATCGCCCGGGCCATCGCCTACCAGCCCGAGGTGCTCGTCATGGACGAGCCGTTCGCGGCCGTCGACGCCCAGACCCGCGCCGACCTGGAGGACCTGGTCCGGCGCGTGTGGCAGGACCTCGGGGTCACCGTCCTCTTCGTCACGCACGACATCGACGAGTCGGTGTACCTGGGCGAGCGGGTGCTGGTGCTGTCGAGCTCTCCGACGGTGGTGCAGGAGGACCTGGCGGTCGACCTGCCCGCCGAGCGCGACCAGATCTCGACCCGCGCCCTGCCGCGATTCACGGAGCTGCGCACGCACGTGCACGAGCAGATCCAGCGCGCGAAACGCGGCGACCGGACCGGCCTGCCGGCCAGCCCTCGTTGAGTTGTCAGACGCCTCCGGACGTGTCAGACACACAGGTCACCCGGGTGACCTGTGTGTCTGACACGTCGGGCGACGTCTGACAGCTCAACGAGGGGTGGGGTCGCTCGCGTGGTGGCCGTGCGTGTCGAGGATCCGGGTGAGGAGTCGGCGCAGCGTGGCCTGCTCCTCCTCGCTGAGCCCGGCGGTGAGCGAGGCGTCCACCTCGGCCGCGTGCGGGACGAGCCGGCGCAGCTCGGCGGCGCCCGCCTCGGTGAGACCAACGAGGTTGCGGCGGCGGTCCGACGCCGCCCGCGCGCGCTCGACCAGGCCCCGGGCCTCGAGCCGCGAGACGAGGCCCGCGACGGTCGAGCGGTCGAGGTCCAGCGCGTCGCACAGCTCACGCTGGCTGGCGCCGCCCGTCCGGTGCAGCACGTTGAGCACGCCGAACTGGACGTTGCTCAGGCCCTGCCCCGCCTCCTCGGCCCACACCGCCAGGTGCACCTGCTGGGCGCGCCGGATGAGGAAGCCCACGTGCTCGGGCAGGTTCAGGGACTGCCGCGCGCCGACGCCGTCCGCCTCGCTCGCCTGGGCGGCGGCCACGCCGCTTGGTTGAGTCATGGCCCGATCATCACAGCCAGCGCGGCGGCGCGGGCACCGCACCGCCGTTCGGGGCGACGACGCCCGCACCCCCGCGTCCCGTCGCCCACCGGGTCAGGTCCGCGGCGGTCCCGCGGAGCGCCACCGTTCCCAGCGCCACCGTCCCGGACGACGACGTCCCGTCCGCTGTCGACCCGTCAGCCGTCGTCCCGGGCTCGGCGACCGGCACCGCGCGCTCGCGGTCGACGGGCTCCAGAACAAGCGACGGCAAGCCGTCCGGCCCCAGCCGACGCCGCCACCCGCCGACCACGTCGGCGAGCAGCGCGTCGAGCAGCTCCGGCGGGAAGTCGTCGAACGAGCCGCCGTTGTCGAGGTCGACGGCGTGCACCCAGACCTCCCGGGTCCGCATCCACACGGTCTCGGACGCCGGCACGACCCGCCCGAGCGCCGTGCGCACCGGGGCACGCCAGGCCTCCTCAGGCAAGTCACGCCATTCAACGGAGAGGTGCACGGCGGCATGCGCGCACAGGTTCCGCAGCGCCCGGGCGGGCAGCGTCGCGGCGAACTCGATCTCCTGGTCGCGCTCTTCGGGCGAGGCGTACATCGGCGTCTCGACGCCGGTCGCCGCCCACTCGGTGAGCCGGGTCAGCGCCCGCGCGTTCAGCCCGACGTGCGCGACGACGTGCCGCCGCGTCCAGCCCGCCACGAGGGACGGTGCCTCGAGGCGGTCGTTCCGGAGCTCGTTGAGCTTGCGCGAGAAGTACGCCTGTCCGCGGCGGGCGAGCAGCAGGCCGGCGAGCAGGTCCGGGTCGGTGGTCCGGTCGGTGCGGGCGGGCATGTTCAGCCCTCCTTGACGACGGCGTTGCGCAGCGTGCCGAGCCCGGTGACGGACGTGACCAGCTCCTGCCCGGGCGCGAGGTAGCGCGCCGGCTTGCGAGCGTGGCCGACGCCGCCCGGCGTCCCGGTCGCGATGACGTCGCCCGGGTGCAGCGTGACGATCTGCGAGATGTAGGCCACGAGCGCGGCCGGGCCGAACACCATGTCGTCGATCGCCGTGCGCTGCACGACCTCGCCGTCGACCTCCGTGAGCAGCTCCCCCGCCTGGTCGACGCTGTCGGGCGTCGTCAGCCAGGGGCCGAACGGCGTCGTCGCCTCGAAGGTCTTGCCCTGCAGCCACTGCGGACTGCGGTACTGGAAGTCGCGCATCGTCACGTCGTTGAGCACGGCGTAGCCGGCTATCGCGTCCTCGGCCTCCGCGACGGTGAGCCGCCGCGCCGTCCGCCCGACGACGACGGCGATCTCGCCCTCCCAGTCGACGGCGTCCGCGGCGTGCGCCGGCAGGACTATCGGGTCGTACGGGCCGATCAGCGCCTCGGGATACTTGGCGAAGAGCGTCGGGTACTCCGGCAGCTCGCGACCCATCTCGCGGATGTGGTTGCGGTAGTTGAGCCCGACGCAGACGATCTTGGCCGGCCGGAGCACCGGAGGCGCCCACGCCTGCGGGTCGAGTCCCGCCAGCTCATGCTCCGGGCCGTCGGCGGAGCGGGCGATCGTGGCCCACGACGGGTCCTGGAGCAGATGCCCGACGTCGGCGTGGCCCCCGATCTCGACCGCCACCCCCTCGTCGACCCGGACGGCGACGGTGCCCGTGCCTGTGCTCGTGCTTGCGCTTGTGCCGAGCCGGAGCGTCCCGAGCCTCATGCGAGGTCCTCGTTGCGCTGGCCGGGCACGTAGGTGCGCGTGAAGTGCAGCCGGTCGACGATCGGGCCGTCGTTGAACCGGAACAGGTCGAACTGGCTGTCGGCGTGCAGCGACCACGGCACCCAGCTCGGCACGGCGAACAGGTCGCCGGTGTGGAGCCGGTGCTCCGTCTCGCCGAGCACCACGGTGCCCTCACCCTCGAACACCTGCCACACCGAGGACCCGACCTCGTGCGTGACCGGCGTGGACGCGCCGGCGCGGAGCCGGTGGAACTCGCAGCGCAGCGTCGGCATGACGTCGCCGCCGGTGGTCGGGTTCGTGTACCGGACGGCGGCGTGACCCTGGCCGACGGTCGCCGGGTGGCCGGCGTCCTCCAGGGCGAGCTGTTCGGTCAGCGCCCGGTCGGTGTGCTCCCAGCGGTAGGCGGCGAGGGGCGAGCTCGTGGTGTCCTCGAGCGCGCTGAGGGGGCGCAGGCCGGGGTGCGCCCAGAGCCGCTCGGAGCGGGAGACGTCCGGGGACGCCTCGTCGGTGACGCGCTCGGAGCCGAACTCGAAGAAGCCGACGTCGGCGTAGTGCGCGAACGGCACGTCGAGGCCGTCGATCCACGCCATGGGCCGATCGGTGTCGTTGTGGTGGCCGTGGAAGTTCCAGCCGGGGGTGAGCAGCAGGTCGCCGCGCCGCATCGCCACGGGATCACCGTTGACGACGGTCCAGACGCCCTCGCCCTCGACGACGAACCGGAAGGCGTTCTGGCTGTGCCGGTGCTCGGGCGCGGTCTCGAACCCGCCGAGGTACTGGATCGCGCACCACAGGGTGGGCGTCGCGTACGCCGTGCCGGGGAGCCCGGGGTTGGCCAAGCCGATCGCTCGCCGCTCCCCGCCGCGCCCGACGGGCACGAGCTCGCCCGACCGCTCCGCGATGCCGAACAGCGTGGACCACTCCCACACGTGCGGCACCGCCTTCGGCGAGGGAGTGAAGGGCATCAGGTCGTCGCGCTGGGTCCACAGCGGGGCCAGGTGGTTCGTCTCGAAGTCCGCGTAGAGCTGTTCGAGCTCCGGGGTGTCGGCCGTGCCGTC
The DNA here is from genome assembly GCF_050936155.1 of Promicromonospora sp. CA-289599. Classification (NCBI taxonomy): domain Bacteria; kingdom Bacillati; phylum Actinomycetota; class Actinomycetes; order Micrococcales; family Promicromonosporaceae; genus Promicromonospora; species Promicromonospora sp. CA-289599. The sequence continues at coordinate 5,530,617 of NZ_JBNJNI010000001.1, read as the reverse complement.
CATCTGCTGCATGGGTGCTCCTCCTGGCCTCGTCGCCATTCGTTGGTATGCCAACGATATAGTCGGGAGCACTCGCCGTCCAGCACCACCCTGCTCCGTCGCGGGTAGCCTGCCGAAGGACCACCCATCGACGAAAGGCACCTGTGATGACGCGTGATCTCCCCCTGGACGGTCGCACCGCCGTCGTCACCGGCGCCGCCCGAGGCATCGGTGCCGCCACCGCTCGACGGCTGGCCCAGGACGGTGCCGACGTCTTCCTCGTCGACGTCTCCCCCACGGTGCTCGACCTCCGCGACGAGCTGCGCGCCGCCGGCCACCGCGCCGCCGCGGCGGTCATGGACGTCGCCGTCGAGGCCGCCTGGACCACGGCCGCCCTCACGTGCCGGGCCGAGCTGGGCCGGCCGCAGATCCTGGTGCACAACGCGTACGCCACCACTGTCGCGTCCCTCGAGGACACGCCGCTGGACAGCTGGGAGCACCAGCTCCGGGTCTCGCTCACCGGCGCCTACCTCGGCACCCGTGCGCTGCTGCCCGACCTGACGGCGTCGGGGCGCGGCGCGGTGGTCATGGTCTCGTCGGTGCACGCGCGCTTCGGGCTGCCGGGCCGGGCCGCCTACGCCTCGGCGAAGGCGGGGATGACCGGGCTCGCCAGGCAGCTCGCCGCCGAGTACGCCCCCGCGGTGCGCGTCAACAGCGTGCTGCCCGGCCCGGTGCTCACGCCGCACTGGGACGGCGCGAGCGCGGCGGACCGGGCGAGCGCGGCGGGCGCGACCGCCCTCGGACGCCTGGGCGAGGCGTTTGAGGTGGCCGATGCCATCGCGTATCTCTGCTCCGACCGCGCCTCGTACGTCACGGGCGTCGAGCTGCCGGTCGACGGCGGCTGGAGTATCACCAAGGAATCAGTGTGATCGGCGGCCCGCCGCCGTCCTAGGGTGTGCCCATGACGACCGTGCAGCCCATCCAGATCACCTTCGACTGTGCCAGTCCCGAGCGCGTGGGCCGGTTCTGGTGCGAAGCCCTGGGATACGTCCCCCCGGACGTGACGGAGGACGGGTTCGCCACGTGGGAGGAGTACAGCCTCTCGCTGCCCGAGCCGGAGCGGGACTCATGGTTCGCCGCGAGCGACCCCACCGGCGCCGGCCCACGGCTGTTCTTCCAGCGTGTGCCCGAGGGCAAGGTCGTCAAGAACCGCGTGCACCTCGACGTCAAGGTCGGCAGGGGCTTCGTGGGCGAGGAACGCCTGGCCGTCCTGGAGTCCCACGCGGCGCGCTTGGAGGCGATCGGCGCGACGCGCGGGGTCCTGTTGCTGGCCGACGGGGAGAACGAGTCCTGCCAGAACATGCAGGACGTCGAGGGCAACGAGTTCTGCCTGGACTGACCTGGGCGCGGTCGTCGCCGCGCTGCGCTGAGCGCGGACGGCGGGCGGCCCGGCCGGAATGCGACCGGCCGGATGCCCGTTGGAGAACTACGTGAACCTCAGGTCCGGAACCCTCGACGCAGCACCCGATCACGCGGCACCCGACTACGCGGTGCTCGACAACCCCGCGTGGTCCGCCCTCACCGGCGCGCACGCACACCTGGCGGAGGGCAACGACCTCGCCCGCCGGTACCCCGCCGACGTCTCGCCCTTCGCCGCCGTCCGGACCTGGGACGACCCCGGCGTGTGGGACGCGGTGATCGAGCTGGTCGGGTACGACGCCGAGTTCCCCGGGCCACCCGAGTCGGTGGCGCTGCCGCCCGGCTGGGTACGCGGCGAGCCCTTCCAGGGCGTGCAGCTGGTCGAGACCGAACGCCTGCACGGCCGCCCCGACGACGAGGCGGTGCTCCTGGGGGCCGCCGACGTCCCCGAGATGCTCGACCTCGTGGAGCGCGCCCAGCCCGGCCCGTTCCTGCCCCGGACGTACCAGCTGGGCCGGTACGTCGGGATCCGGCGCGACGGACGCCTCGCGGCCATGGCCGGCGAGCGCCTGCGGCCCGCCGGCTGGACCGAGATCAGCGCGGTCGCGACCGACGAGCGGTACCGCGGGCAGGGCCTGGCCACGCGTCTCGTGCTGGACGTCGTCCACCACATCCACGAGCGCGGCGCGCGCGCCATGCTGCACGCCGCGGCGAGCAACACGCACGCGACAGCTCTCTACGAGAACCTGGGCTTCACGCTGCGCCGGCGCGTGGCGTTCGGCTCCGTGCGGACGCCGGCCGGGCCGGTCGGCCCGGCCGGCGCACCGGTCAGTGGCTGACCGGCTCCTCCTCCTTCTTCTTCCGTGAGGGCAGGAGGTGGAGCACCGCCACCACGGCGGCGCCGACGATCAGGCCGACGATCGCCGAGCACAGCGTGTTGAAGAGCCACCCGAGGGTGCCGCCGAGCGCGCCGGTGCCGTCGTGGATCGCCACCTCGAGGTGGTGCACCCATTCGTACGGTGCCGGGATCCAGCCGGTGCCGTCCGCGCCGAGGTTGACGAGCAGGATGTGCCCGCCGACCCAGAGCATCGCGACGGTGCCGACCACGGAGATCACGGCGAGCACCCGGGGCATCGCCAGGACGAGCCCACGGCCGAACCTCTTGGCGAACCCGGAGTCGTACTGGGCCATCCGCAGGCCGACGTCGTCCATCTTCACGATCGCCGCGACGATGCCGTACACGATGATCGTGATGACGAACGCCACGACCACGAGGATCAGGAGCCTGGACCAGAAGGCCTCGTCGGCCACCTCGGCGAGCGCGATCACCATGATCTCGGCCGACAGGATGAGGTCGGTGCGGACGGCGCCCGCGATCATCTTCTTCTCGGCCTCGGGGCTGACCTCCGTGGCCGGCAGCTCGGCGTCGTGGTGGCCGGAGACCTTGTGCCAGATCTTCTCGGCGCCCTCGTAGGCCAGGTAGGTGCCGCCGATCATGAGGATGATCGGCAGGAGCCACGGCAGGAACTGGCTCAGCAGCAGCGCGGCCGGGAGGATGAAGATCAGCTTGTTGCGGATCGAGCCCTTGGCGATCTTCCACACGATCGGCAGCTCGCGCTGCGCCGCGACGCTGCGCAGGTACTGCGGTGTCACGGCGGTGTCGTCCACGACGACGCCCGCCGCCTTGGCCGTCGCGCGGCCGGCGGCGGCCCCGACGTCGTCGATCGAGGCCGCCGCCAGCTTCGCCAGCGCGGCAATGTCGTCCAGCAGTCCCATCAGGCCACCCACGGCGCCGCCCCCGTCTCCGAGCGATGTGTCGTCATGAGGCGCAGCCTATGCAACGTGGGCCGATGAGCGGGCATGCGGTCCGGCGGGTCAGCCCTCCCCGCACGTCACCCGGGCGTCCGCCCAGTCGGCGTGGTCGAAGTTCTTGCCGTCGGCGCCCTCGTCGGCCACCAGGCGCAGGCGGCGCACGCCGGTGACGTCGACGTCGAGCGGGATGCCGCCGTCGTCGTTGGACAGCACCGGCGTCTCGGTCAGCAGGACGCCGTCGCCGTAGACGCGGAACCGCACCGAGCCGACGCCGGTGTCGCCCGGCTTGTCCAGGACCTCGTCGTCGATGCCGACCACCGCACGGAACGCCGTGCACGTGCCGCCGAGCCAGGTGGTCAGCGAGCCGGTGGCGTGCATGCCCACGCCCTTGGCGTAGGTGACGCCCGCGATGGTGATCGGCCGCCCATCGTCACCCGCGGCCTCGCCGTTGGACCGGTCGCGCTCGATCGGGCCGTAGCCGTTGGACTCCTCCAGCCAGTCGAGGTCGGAGACGTGGCGGGTGCCCGTCAGCGCGGGCGGCGTGACCCAGAGGGTGGCCTGGCTCGCCGCGACGTACCGGTCCCGGCCGCCGTGGCCCGCGGCCGCTCGGTAGCCGACGTCGATCGGCACCTCGAACGTGCCGGTGGCCCCGTCGGCGGGCACCTGGACCTGCCAGGTCACCTCGGCGCTCCGGCCCGCGGCGAGGCGCGCGACGGTCTGGGTGCCCTGGTCCGCGGTCCAGCCCGCGGGCAGGTCCGGCGTCAGCCGCACGCTCGTGACGTCCCGGTCGGCCACGGTGAACGTGGCCCGGACCTCGACGGTGGCGCCCGGCTCGACGTCGGCCTCGGTCGGCTCCACGGCGAGCGTGGCGTCCGGCCGGTCCACGACCGGCTCCAGGCAGGACGCACGGTTCCGGGTCGCCTCGCACACGACCGCCACGAAGCCGCCGTTGTTCGCCGTCGGGACCGCGAGGGTCTCCCCCGCCCCGGCCCGGACGGTGGTGTGCACCGTGGCCGAGCCGTTCGCGCCGTCGTCGGTCAGCAGGTCGACCAGCACCCGCTTGCCGCGGGTCAGACCCTCCAGCGGGAGTGCCAGCGGGTCACCGGAGCCGGCGCGCATCCCGCCCACGAACCAGCGGTCCCCCGACCTGCGCGCCAGCACGGCGTCCCGGCCGGGCGTGCCGCTCAGGAGCCGCACCTCGTCCCACGTCGTGGGGAGGTTCTGCAGGAACGGCATGGCGTTCGGCTCGGCCGCGTACCCCTCGGGCTTGTCCGAGATGTGCTGCCAGCCGGACTCGTACGCGACGCTCATCGCGACCTGCTGCGCCTTGGACGTCTTGTCGTTGTCGCGGGAGAAGACCACCGGCGTGAAGTCCATCGACCCCACGACGTTGCGCGTGAACGGCACGATCAGGCTGCGCTCCGGGCTGATCCCGTTCTCCATGCCGCGCACGGACTCGTAGCTCATGATGTGCGGCCACGTGCGCTGCATGCCCGTGGGCAGGGCGGACCCGTGGAAGTTGATCATCAGCTCGTACCGGGCGGTGTCGCGGGCGACGTCGTCGTACCAGCGGTGGATCTCCTGCGAGTCGGAGTCCATGAAGTCGACCTTGATGCCGCTGATCCCCCACGACTTCAGGCGCGGCAGCCACTCGTCGCGCTGCTCCTGGGTGCGCAGGTCACGGCTGTGGAACCAGGCGATGACGTCGACGCCGTGCGTGTGGGCGTAGCGTACGGTGCGCGGCACCCAGCTCGCGTTCCAGCCCTCGTCGAGCAGCACGTACTCCCAGCCGTTCCGCGCGGCCAGGTCGATGAAGTCCCGCTGCCGGGCCTCGTCGCGCGGGCTGTCCCAGTCGGTGAGCCAGCTCCAGCTCGACCGGCCGGGCTTGATCCACTCGGTGTCCGGGTCCAGGGCGCTGGGCGTGGCGAGGTCGTCGACCAGGTTCGAGCCGACAACGGCGGGCAGGTCACCGACGATCGCCACCCGCCACGGCGTCGACAGGGCACCCGTCGAGGTGACGGGCCGCCCCTCGAACAGGTCGACGTCGTAGCGCAGCGACCCCGCCGTGTGCGACAGGTGCGCGCCCGAGTAGTCGCCGTGCAGGTCCGCCTCGGTGACCAGCGCGTACCGGTCACCCTGCTGGAACAGCACCGGGAAGCCGACGCTGCCGCCGCCGTTCCCGGCCGCGGCCGTCGTGGTGGTCCACTCGGCCTCATAGTTGACGGCGTACGAGCGCTGCATCCAGGCCGGCCCGTCCGACGCCGGTTCCCAGGCACCCGACTCGTCGTCCACCCGGTGCTCGCCCGCGCCGTCGAGCAGGTAACGGTAGGCGACGCCGTCACGGGAGACCCGCACGGCGATCCCGAGGCGGGTGCCCGCGGCGTCCGCGAACGTGAGCACCGACTCCGTGTGGACGTAGGACCGCCGCACGCTCTTGCCGGTGGCCATGGTGTACGAGTCGGAGACCCTGCGGTCGCGCCGCTCGACGAACGTCAGGCCGGTGGTGAGGTCCCCGTCGCTGCCGCGCAGCCCCAGGCGCGTCGCCGAGAGCACCGTGTCGCCGTCGGCGACGACGTCCAGCGCCACCTCACCGGCGTCGTCGAGCCGCACGACGCCGTCCAGGGCCGAGCCGCGCGGGCCGTTCACCCGCCAGCTCGACGGGTCGGCGGTGTCGCGGGCCGGGGCGGCGCTCGCCGAGCCACCGAGCACCAGCCCGCTCGCCACCAGCGCGACCGCCGACACCGCTGACACCAGGAGAAGAGCAGGACGGGGCGCAGCAAACAGCTTCACGAGGTCTCCCTTGACTCCGACGGGCGCCCGGTGCGCCGCCCGCCAGGTTAGGGAACACCCCAGACCGGGTCAATACCCTTATAGGGAATATGGGCAATATCGCTCCAGATATCGGCCTACTTGCCCGGGCGGAGGTCCAGGCGGCGCAGGAGCTGGGCGTTGAGCGCGACCACTACTGTCGAGAGCGACATCAGCACAGCTCCCACCGACATCGGCAGCACGAACCCGACCGGCGCCAGGACACCGGCGGCGAGCGGCACCGAGATCAGGTTGTACCCGGCTGCCCACCAGAGGTTCTGCTTCATCTTGCGGTAGCTGGCCCGGGAGAGCTCGATCACCGACAGGACCGAACGGGGGTCGTCGCTCGCGAGGATGACGCCCGCGGACGCGATGGCCACGTCGGTGCCCGCCCCGATGGCGATGCCGACGTCGGCCTGCGCCAGCGCCGGGGCGTCGTTGACGCCGTCGCCCACCATCGCGACCTTGCGACCCTCGCCCTGCAGCTGCTGGACCTTGGCCGACTTGTCCTCGGGCCGCACGCCGGCGAAGTACCGGTCGACGCCGATCTCCTCGGCCACGGACCGCGCGACCGCCTCGGCGTCGCCGGTGATCATGACGACCTGGACCCCCAGGTCGTGCAGCCGGCGGACAGCGTCCGCGGACTCGGGGCGCACCTCGTCCGCGAGCTTGACGCCGCCGATGACGGTGCCATCGCGCACGACGTGCAGGATGATCGCACCGTCACCACGCCAGGCGTCCGCGACCGGAAGCTCGTCCTGGCCGCTCTCCTCGAGCAGCCGCGGACCGCCGACCCGGATCTCGTGGCCGTCGACCGTCGCGGTCACGCCCACGGCGGGCGAGGAAGCGAACCCTGATGCCCGCGGGACGGCGAGCCCACGCTCCTGTGCCGCGCGCACGATGGCCCTGGCCAGCGGGTGCTCGCTGTCCGACTCGGCGGCGGCCGCGAGTGCCAACAGGGTGTCGCCGTCGATGTCGCCGGCCGGCTGGACGTCGGCGACCGTCGGCTCGCCCTTGGTGAGGGTGCCGGTCTTGTCGAACAGCACGGTGTCGACGGTGCGCATGCTCTCCAGCGCGAGGCGGTCCTTGACGAGCACGCCGCCGCGCGCGGCCCGTTCGGTCGCGATGGAGACGACGAGCGGGATGGCGAGGCCGAGCGCGTGGGGGCACGCGATCACGAGGACGGTGACGGTGCGGACGACGGCGCCGTCGGGCATCCCGGCGAGCGACCAGACGATCGCGGTGATCGCGGCGGCGGCCAGCGCGAACCAGAACAGCCAGCCCGCGGCGACGTCGGCCAGGCGCTGTGCGCGCGACGACGAGCTCTGCGCCTCGGTGACGAGCCGCTGGATGCCGGCGAGCGCGGTGTCGTCGCCGGTGGCGGTGACCTCGACGCGCAGGCCGGAGTCCGTGGCGACGGTCCCGGCGGTCACGGGCTCGCCCGGGCCCCGCGGGACGGTGCGCGACTCCCCCGTCACCATGGACTCGTCCATCTCGGCGCGCCCGTCGACGACGCGGCCGTCGGCGGGGACGCTGCCACCCGGCCGGACCACCACGACGTCGCCCACCGCGAGCTCGGCCGGCGAGACCTTGACGATCTGGTCGCCGTCGACGCGCTCCGCCTCGTCGGGCAGCAGCGCGGCCAGGGAGTCCAGGGCGGACGTCGTCTGCGCGAGCGAGCGCATCTCGATCCAGTGACCGAGCAGCATGATGACGATCAGGAGCGCGAGCTCCCACCAGAAGTCGAGCTGGTGGTCGAGCAGGCCGAGGCTCGCGCCGAGGGAGGCGACGAACGCGACGGTGATCGCGAGCCCGATCAGCAGCATCATGCCCGGCTTCCGGGAGCGGAGCTCACCGACCGCCCCCGTGAGGAACGGCCACCCGCCCCACGCGTACATGACGGTGCCGAGCAGCGGGGATATCGCGTTCACGAGCATCGTGTCGGGCAGCGTGTAGCCGAGGATCATCGCGAACATGTCCGAGAACACGACCACGGGCACGGCCAGGACGAGCATGATCCAGAACAGTCGGCGGAACTGGCCTACGTGGTCGCCGTGGCCGCTGTGGCCGGCGTGACCCGCGTGGCCGGCGTGGCCGGCGTGCTCGTCATGCATCTCGTGCGCGGCCGCACCCGACGCGACGTGCGGCTCGGTGGGGTGCTGGTGTGACTCGTTCATAGAACCAGATATACCCCTAGGGGGTACCCCCGTCAAGGGTTCGGACGGCCGGAACAGCCTGTGACGCGGGCCACCTGCACCAGGGCGCTACGAGCGGACGAGCCGCGCTATCGCGTCGGAGGCTTCCTTGACCTTCGCATCGGCCTCGGGCCCGCCCATCCGGGCGGCGTCCACCACGCAGTGCTTGAGGTGGTCGTCGAGCAGGCCGAGCGCGACGCTCTCCAGCGCCTTGGTCAGGGCGGACACCTGGGTCAGGATGTCGATGCAGTACTGCTCCTCGTCGACCATCCGGTGGATCCCGCGCGCCTGGCCCTCGATGCGCTTGAGCCGCGCGAGGTACCTTTCCTTGTCGGTGATGTAGCCGTGGGCGGTGGGCGCCTCAGCCTCTCCGGCCGGGCCGGGGTCGGCAGGGGATCCTGATTCCGTCATGGTTCCCATGATCTCATCTCCATCTGGTCAAGCACCCTGGTGGGGCGGGCGAAATGACGGTTCCGCGGCGCACTGCACGGGATGCGCCGCGGAACCGAGGCCGCCCTTCGGTCAGGCGGCCGTCACGTACTTGGCGGGGTCCGCGTCGAACGGGGCCTCGCACGCCGCGCAGCAGAACCAGTACCGCTGGCCCTCGTGGTCGCGGAACAGGCCCTTCGCCTCGGCGTCGGCCTTGACGACCGTGCTGCCGCGCATCACCGGGCACTCCGCGAGCTCCTCGGCCGACGGGCCGAGCAGGTTGCCGCCGTGGTGGCTCATCGAGGCCGCGCCTCCGTGGCCTCCGCAGTGGCTACCTTCGGCCTGCGCCTGGTCATCGTGCGCACGGTCGTCGTGCGAGTGGTCGTGTCCCATGTGCGGGGTCCTTTCGTCGGTGATGGGTGGAACGAGCGCAGGCGGAGGCTGTTGCCGACGACGAAGACGCTGGAGAACGCCATCGCCGCGCCGGCGAGCATGGGGTTGAGCAGCCCGAGGGCGGCCAGCGGGATCGCCGCGACGTTGTACCCGAAGGCCCAGAACAGGTTCACCTTGATCGTGCCGAGGGTCCGGCGGGAGAGCCGGATGGCGTCGGCCGCCGAGGTGAGGTCGCCGCGCACGAGCGTGATGTCCGCCGCCTCGATCGCCGCGTCGGTGCCGGTGCCCATCGCGAGGCCCAGGTCGGCCTGCGCGAGGGCGGGGGCGTCGTTCACACCGTCACCGACCATCGCGACCACCTTGCCCTCGGCCTGCAGCCGGGCCACGACGTCTGCCTTGTCCTGCGGCAGCACCTCGGCGATGACCTCCGTGATGCCCACTTCGGCCGCCACCTGCTCGGCCACCGCACGGTTGTCGCCGGTGAGGAGCACCGGCGTGAGGCCCAGCGCGACGAGCTGCGCGACGGCGGCCGCGCTGGTCGGCTTGACCTGGTCGGCGACCACGAGGATGCCACGGGCCTGACCGTCCCAGCCGACCGCGACGACCGTCTTACCCTCGACCTGAGCTTGAGACTTGGCCTCGGCCAGGTCCGACGGCAGGTACAGCGACCAGTCGGCGAGCAGGGCCTCACGGCCGACGACCACGGCGTGCCCGTCGACGACGCCCTGCACGCCAAGCCCCTGGACGCTCTCGAACGACTCCGGGGTGGGCAGGTCGCCGATCTCCTGGGTCGCGCCCTTCGCGACCGCCTGCGCGACCGGGTGCTCGGAGGCGTCCTCCAGGGCACCGGCCAGGCGGAGCAGCTCGGCGCGGCTGGTGCCGTCGGCCGGGACGACGTCGAGCAGCGTCATCCGGCCCGTCGTCACGGTGCCCGTCTTGTCGAGCACCACGGTGTCCACCTTGCGCGTCGACTCCAGCACCTCCGGACCCTTGATCAGGATGCCGAGCTGCGCCCCGCGCCCCGTGCCGACGAGCAGCGCGGTAGGCGTCGCGAGACCGAGCGCGCAGGGGCAGGCGATGATCAGCACCGCGACGGCGGCGGTCAGCGCGGCGGTGGCGGGGAACCCGCCGCCCAGCCAGACCCCGAGGGTCGCGACGGCGATCGCGATGACCACCGGGACGAAGATCCCGGAGACCCGGTCGGCGAGCCGCTGGACCTCGGCCTTGCCGGACTGCGCGTCCTCGACGAGCCGGGCGATGCGCGCGAGCTGCGTGCCTGCGCCCACCTGCGTGGCGCGGACCACGAGCCGGCCGCCCGCGTTCACGGTGGCCCCGGCGACCGTGTCGCCGACCCCCACCTCGACGGGCACGGACTCGCCGGTCAGCATCGAGGCGTCGACAGCGGAGGATCCGGCGACCACCACGCCGTCGGTGGCGATCTTCTCCCCCGGCCGGACGACGAACTCGTCGCCCACGCCCAGGTCCCCGACCGGGATGCGTGTCTCGGTGCCGCCGCGCAGCACGGCGACCTCCTTCGCGCCCAGCTCGAGCAGCGCCCGCAGCGCGGCGCCGGCCTGCCGCTTGGACCGCTTCTCGAAGTAGCGCCCGGCGAGCACGAACATCGTGACGCCCGCGGCGACCTCGAGGTAGATGTTGGCCGCGCCGTCGGACGGCGCGACGGTCAGCTCGAAGCCGTGCGTCATCCCCGGCTCCCCCGCCCTGCCGAGGAACAGCGCGTACAGGGACCAGAGGAAGGCGGACAGGACACCGAGCGAGACGAGCGTGTCCATGGTCGCCGCGCCGTGCCGCAGGTTGGTCCACGCGGCCCTGTGGAACGGCCACGCCCCCCACAGGATCACCGGGGCCGCGAGCGCCAGCGACGCCCACTGCCAGTAGGTGAACTGCCAGGCCGGGACCATGGCGAGCACGATCACGGGGACGGCGAGCACCACGGAGGCGACGAGCCGGTTCCGCAGCGACAGCAGCTCCAGGTCGCGCGCGCCGACGGCGTCGCCGCCGGGCTCCGGGGCCTCCTTCGGCGCCGGGAGGGTCGCCGTGTAGCCCGTCTTCTCGACCTCGGCGACGATGGCGCCGAGGTCGTACCCGGCGGGGGCCGTGACCTTGGCCTTCTCGGTCGCGTAGTTGACGGTGGCGCTCACCCCGTCGAGGCGGTTGAGCTTCTTCTCGATGCGCATGGCGCAGGACGCGCAGGTCATGCCGCCGATGTCGAGGTCGACAGTCGTTTCCGTGTCAGACATGGTGCTCCTTTCAGTGACCGTGGCCGGACTCGCCGTGCCCGTCGGCGGGCTCCTCGGCGGGTTCATCGGCAGGCTTGTCGGCGGGTTCGTCAGCGGCCGCCGCCTCCCCCGTGTCGAGGACGAACTCCGCCGTGCGCACCTCCCCGTCGACCTTGAAGTCGAGGTACAGCAGGTACCGACCAGGGGTGGGCGCCTCGGTCATGAACTCGATGTCGGGGCCCGACGTCGATCCGGGCGCCGGCTCGTCGCCCTCGGGGTGCACGTGCAGGTAGGCCAGGTCGCCGTCGCGCAGCGCGACCAGGTGCCCGTAGGCGCCGAGGTACGGCTCCAGCGTGGTGACCGGCTCGCCGTCCTTCGTGACGGTCGCGGTGAGCATGGAGCTGCCGTTCGCGCTCAGGTCTCCGGTGAGCGTGGCGGTGTACCCGTCGAGGGTGTCGCTCGCGGCGACCTTGGTGGCGGGTTCGGGCGAGAGGGTCCCCGCGACGTCGATCGTGCGGCTGAGCGTCAGGTTCTCGCCGGTGGTCCCGGGGACGAAGTCGGTGAACACGCGGTACGTGCCCGCCTCGTCCCAGGTCCACGGGATGGACCAGAGGCCGTCCTCCGACATCGCGGGGTGGACGTGCCGGAACTGCGACCCGTCCGCGCGCACCACGATGAGGTGCAGCTTCTTGTCGTGCGCGGTCTCGAAGTCGGTGACCGCTGCGCCGGCCGCGGTGGTGATCGAGAACGAGAGCGTGCCCGTGTCGTCAACCTCGTCCGGCGCGTTCACCGGGCTCAGGAGCAGGCCGTCCTGCTCGAGGGCGAGCCCGTGGACCGACGTCGTCGCCCCGGCCGTCCCGCTCATGTCCATCGCCGGCTCCTCGTGCTTCTCGTCCTGCGCCGCCCCGGACCAGGCCGCGACGGTGCCCAGCGGGACCACGGCCCCCGCGACGACGAAGGCGGCGACGAAGAGCGCCGCCAGACCTGCTCCGAAGGCGCCGAGCCGCTGGGGGGCGTTCATGAGGCGCGCTCCGCCTCGTACCCGGTCACGTTCTCGCTGGTCGCCACTGTCGTTTCCTTCCGCTCGACGTTCCGCTGGACGATGCTACCCCTAGGGGGTAACCGTATGCGGGCAACCATATACCCCCCGGGTGTATTCCGGTCAAGGCGGCCCAGGCAAAGGAGTGGGTCGAGCAGCGCGCGGCGTCGTACTGCCGCGACCGGCCCGAACTGGCCGAGAACTGGGCCCGCACCAGGCACAACGCCGTCCCGGAATTCGGCGACAGGGCCCCGGCCGCCTCGATAGACTCCTCCCGCCCCGCCAACGTCGTGATCGGGCGGGCGTTCCGGGGTGGGAATGACCAAGTGGAGGACGCATGAGCCTGGTCTCGCGCGTGTACGAGAATCGCCGTTCCGCCGTCTCGGTCGGGGCGGTGACCCTCTTCGCGGCGGGCCTGGTCGGCTTCGCGCTCCTCTACGAGGGTGAGGCGACGGCCGACGTCGAGCTGAACGACTCCGGCGTCTGGGTGACCAATACGGCCGACGGCAAGCTCGGGCGGTTCAACTACGACGCGAGGGCCCTGGACGGGACCCTGCTGACCGACTCCACCGACTTCGACGTCGAGCAGGATGCGCAGCGCGTCCTCCTGAACGCCGTGGGCAACTCCTCCGCGAGCCCCGTCGACCCGGCGCAGCTCGTGCTGCGGGGCACGATGAAGTTCCCCCCGGGCGCGCAGGCCGCCGCCGGTGGTGCCACCACCGCGGTGTACGACGGCGAGACGGGCCGGATCTGGGTCCTGCCGTTCGACAGCGCGGTCGCGTTCGACGAGGACGAGCTCAAGCCGCGGAAGGCCGGCATCAACGGTGAGCTCACGGTGAGCACCGAGGGCACCGTGTTCCTCGCGGTGCCGTCCGACCGCAAGCTGTACACGATCCCGACGAACACGCAGGGCGTCGCGCAGAAGCCCGAGGAGTCCGACCTGCCGGTGCAGCCGGACGCCGAGATCCAGGTCACCGCGGTGGGCGACGAGCCGGTGGTCCTGGACGAGTCGACGGGGAACCTGGTGCTGCCGGGCGGCGACACCGTCGAGGTGGAGGGCGGCGCGCAGGGCGCGCTGCAGCAGCCTTCCGGCGAGGCCGACGACGTGGTCGTGGCGACCACCAAGGGCCTGGTCTCCCAGCCGCTGGGCGGCTCCGTCCTGACCACCCTGACCGCCGAGGGCGCGGCGTCCGGCGAGCCCGCCGCGCCGGTACAGCTCGGCGGCTGCACCTACGGCGCCTGGTCCGGCTCGGGCCAGGTCCTGCGCAACTGCCCGGGCCAGGACCACGACCTGAACGAGGTGCTGGAGGGTCTGGAGAGCTCCTCGACCCTGGCCTACCGGGTCAACCGCAAGGTCATAGTGCTGAACGACATCGCGGGCGGCGCCCTGTGGATGGCCGCGGACGACTTCGAGAAGGTCGACGACTGGGACCTGGAGACGCCCGACGACGGTGAGGGCAAGAAGACCGAGTCGGAGGAGGTCACCCCGAAGCAGGTCGACACGGCCGTGACCCCGCGCGACCAGGCGAACCGTCCGCCCAAGCCCAAGCCCGACACGTTCGGCGTGCGGCCGGGCCGCACCACCGTGCTGAACGTGCTGGGCAACGACATGGACCCGGACGGCGACGTCATGACGGCGAAGGTCGCGTCCGAGCCGGACGGCGACATCAGCGTCGACCGCGTGCTGGACGGCGCAGCACTGCAGGCGAACGTGCCGGTGGACGCCAAGGGGACCACGACCTTCGAGTACGAGGTCGACGACGGCCGCGAGAACGGCACCGCCACCGAGTCGGTGACGGTCAGGGTGGTGCCGCCGGAGGAGAACAACCCGCCGACGCAGTCGGGCGAGCCCGTGCTGCAGGTGGGCCAGGAAGGCATGGGGCGGATCAAGATCCTGCCGTACTTCAAGGACCCCGACGGCGACGACCTGTTCCTGTCGAACGCGAGCACGGTGAACAAGCTCGACGAGGTCCGGTTCCGTCCCGACGGGACGGTGGAGTTCCGCGACGGCGGCACCACGACGGGCCACAAGATCGTCGAGGTCACCGTGTCGGACTCGGAGGGCATGCCCGTGGAGGGCAAGCTCATCGTCAACGTGGTGGCGAGCAACGTGCCGCCGCTGGCGGTGCAGGACCACGTGACCGTCCTCACGGGCGACCCGGTGACGGTGCACCCGCTGCGGAACGATCGCGACCCCAACGACGACACGCTGCGCCTGACGCGGGTGGACGGGCCGAAGGACGTCACGGTCACCGCGAACCAGACGGCGGGTACGTTCAAGTTCGAGAGCGACGAGCCGGGCTCGTACGACGTCACGTACCAGGTGTCCGACGGCCCCAACCCGAGCCTCGGCCTGGTCCGTGTGGACATCACCGACCCGCCCGACGAGGCCCGGGCGCCCGTCGCCGTCTCCGACCAGGTGCTGCTGCCCACCGGCGGCTCGGCCCTGGTGGACGTCCTGGCCAACGACACCGACCCCGCCGGCGGCGTGCTCGTGGTGCGGGACGTGACGGAACCGTCCGGCTCCCCCGTGAGCGTCTCGGTGCTGAACCACCACATCCTCAAGGTCTCCGAGGTCAAGCGTCTCGACGACCCGGTGATCATCGGGTACACGGTGGCCAACGGGTCAGGGACCGTCGAGGGTCAGCTGCGCGTGGTGCCCATCCCGGCGTCGGACCAGCTGCGGCCGCCCGAGGCCGGTCCCGACACCGCCCGGGTCCGCGTCGGAGACGTGGTGACGATCCCGGTGCTGAAGAACGACTCCCACCCGGACGGCCTCACGATGACGGTCACGGACGAGCTGCAGGAGTCGCCGTCGGACGGCGAGGCGTTCGTGTCCGAGGACACCGTGCGCTACCGGGCCGGCAAGGAGGCCGGGACCTTCTTCGCGGTCTACGAGGTGGAGGACGCGAACGGCCAGCAGGACTCGGCACAGATCACCATCAACGTGGTGGACGCGCCGGAGAACGGCGCACCCCAGCTGCCGGACGTCGAGGCGCGGGTGCTGAGCGACGGCATCGTCCGGATCCCGCTGCCGCTGGACGGCACCGACCCCGACGGTGACCACGTGACCCTGAGCTCGATCTCCGGGGCGCCGTCCAAGGGCACCGCCACGATCGTGGACGGCTTCGTCGACTACCACGCCGGCCCGGAGTCGACGGGTCTCGACGGCTTCTCCTACCAGGTGCTGGACACCCGCGGGGCGGTTGCCGAGGGTACCGTCCGGGTGGGTGTCGCGGCCCCCTCCCCGAGCAACCAGAACCCGCACGCCGCCGACGACGAGACGACGGTCCGGCCGGGTCGGACGGTGGCGATCGCCGCCCTGGACAACGACTCCGACCCGGACGGCAACCAGATCGGCCTCACGGCCAAGAGCTTCGAGGGCACCGAGGACATGACGCCCAAGGCGGTCGACGACGACGTCGTCGTCACGGCGCCCGAAGAGCAGAACGTCTACTCCTTCTTCTACGGCATCCAGGACAGCTTCAAGGCCCGCGCCACGGGCGCCATCACCGTGAAGGTGGACAAGGACGCCCCGCTGCTGCGCCCCGTCGCGCACGACGACGTGGTGACGGCCGACGACGTCAAGGGCGCCGCCGCCGTCACGGTGAACGTCCTGGAGAACGACGTCGACCCCGACGGTGTCGCGGCTGACCTCGAGGTCGCCGTGGAGGAGGGCCTGGAGGGTGTGACGGTCACCGGCTCGGACGCGGTCAAGGTGCAGCTCACGGAGCGAGCCCGCGTCATCACCTACACGGTGACCGACATGGACGGCCTGACGGCCAAGGCCTTCGTCCGGGTGCCGGGCAACGAGTCGCGGCCGCACGTCAGGCCCGGCCTGGACCCGCTGAAGGCCACGAGCGGCGAACCCCTCACGATCGACCTCGCGGACTACGTGGTGGTGCGGGAGGACCACGAGCCGCGCATCACCACCCAGCGCACCGTCAAGGCGGTCGAGGGGGACGTCAGCGTGACCGACGAGAACACCGTCGTCTACACGTCCGCCGACGACTACGCGGGTCCCGCGTCGGTCAGCTTCGAGGTCACCGACAGCCCGGAGCTCGACGACCCGGACGGCCTGACCGCGGTGCTGACCCTGCCGATCGATGTGACGCCGGGCAAGAACCTGCCGCCGAAGATCATCGACACCCCCGTGCTCCAGGTGGCTGCCGGCGAGGAGGCCTCGGTCGACCTGTCGCGGTACGTCAAGGACCCGGACAAGGATCCCCTGACGTTCGAGGTGGTGGGCAAGGACGGGATCGCGGCGTCGATGTCGGGCGCCACCGTGACCGGTCAGGTCGAGATGTCGGTGCCGAAGGGCACCCGGCGTGAGCTGCCCATGACGGTGTCCGACGGGCAGAACCCGGCCGTCTCGGCCAAGCTGGTCGTCCAGGTGGTGCCCTCGACGCGCCCGCTGGTGCAGACGGCCCAGGACCTGGTGCTGGACGCGCACCAGGGCAAGGCGGCCACCATCCCGGTGCTCGCGAACGACGTCAACCCGTTCCCGGGCGAGCCGCTGAGGCTGGTCGGCGCGCCGACCGTCGACAGCGGTGACGGCGTCCCGTCGTACAGCGGTGACCAGCTCGTGGTGACGCCCGCGGCGGACTTCACCGGCACCATGATGGTGCGCTACCGGGTACAGGACGGCACCAAGGACCCGGACCGGGAGGTCGACGGCATCGCCAAGCTCACCGTGCTCGGCAAGCCGGACGCCCCGCGGGCGCCCCGGATCGAGGAGGTCCGCTCCGAGACCGTGGTGCTGAGCTGGGAGCAGCCGAACAACAACGGCGCCGACATCACGGACTACACCCTGCGGACGAACACCGGTCAGGAGCACAGGTGCGCCACGACCACCTGCACGTTCGACGGGCTGAGGAACAACGTGAAGTACACCTTCACGGTCACGGCGACCAACGAGGTGAACGAGTCGGAACCGTCGCCGCCGTCGCGCGAGGCGCGACCTGACGAGAAGCCCGACAAGCCCACACCGCCGACGCTCGAGTTCGGCGACAGCGAGCTCACCGTGACCTGGAAGAACCGGGCCTACACCGACCGGTCCGCGATCACCTGCGTGAACCTGGAGATCAGCCCGCCGCCCAACAACGGGGTGACCCAGAAGGAGTGCCTCCAGAACAGCACGACCGTCTGGACGGGCCTGGAGAACGGCACCGCGTACACGGTGCGGGTGCAGGCCGAGAACGACGCCCCCGACCCGTCCGACTGGTCCGAGCCGTCCGCGGAGGAGATCCCGGCAGCTCCCCCGGAGGCACCGCGCGCGCCGGAGGCGGCCCGGGTGGACGCGTTCGAGGGTGGCCAGATCACCGTGACGTGGAACGCGCCCGCGAACAACGGCGACTCCATCGACAAGTACTCGCTGGGCGTGTACACGAACGGCGAGCTGGTGAAGTCCATCGACACCACCAGGACGACGGAGACGGTGGAGGGCCTCTCGACCGGTTCCGCGTACAAGTTCCGCGTCCGGGCGACCAACAAGGCGGGCCCCGGCCTGGCGAGCCCGTTCTCGAACGAGGTGATCCCGCACGGCGTACCGGACACCCCGAGCGCGCCGACCGCGTCGCTCGGGTCCACGACGAGCGGCCAGGCCGACGTGCGATGGAGCGACATCCCCCAGTTCCGCGGCTCCGGGCCGAGCTACGAGGTGCAGGCCAGTGGCCTGGACGCGCGGGACGTCGGCAACACGACGTCGACCACGTACAGGGGCCTGAGCAACGGACGGTCGTACACCTTCCGTGTGAAGGCCTGCAACCAGCACACGTGCTCGGACTGGTCGGCGCCGTCGAACGCCGTGACGCCGTACACCGTGCCCGGCAGCCCGGGGATCACCTACCACCGGTCCGACGCCAGGAGCGGGTACTTCACCGTGACCGGTCCGGGCAGCAACGGTGGCCGGACCGTCGACAGCATCGAGTACCGGCTCTCCGGCAGCTCCAGCGGCTCCGGCACACGCAGGTCATGGCCGTTCAACGTCAACGCGGGGAACGACTACGACCAGAGCTTCACGCTGCAGGCCCGCGCCCACAACGCCGCGGGCTGGAGCGCCTGGTCCAGCGCGACCGGACGGACGGACGCGAGGCCCGACCCGGAGCTGTGGGTGACGTCGTCGGGCGTGTCCGCCGGCTGCGCGAACGAACGGTGCGAGTACTGGATGATCAACTGGCGGAACATGGGCAGCGGCAACCACCAGGTCGCCTGCTGGGCGGGCGACACGTCGAACAACGGCGGCCCGCGTCACTGGCACGACATCCACCCTGGGCACGCCACCACGTGGGCGGGCAGCACCAAGTACACCATCAGCGGCGACAGCGGCTCGCAGCGGGTGAGCTGTTTCATGGGCCAGAGCTACAACGGCACACAAGTGGGCGTGAAGACCCCTGACGACCTCTACACGGGGCGCACCTGGAACATCGGCTGACACCCGTTCGGCTCGCTCGCCGCCCTGGCGGGCACCGCGCCTACCGCGCGGTGCCCGCCGCCAGTTTCTCGGTGCGCCGCTCGAACAGCGTGTAGATCACCGGCACCACGTACAGCGTGAGCAGGGTCGAGGACACGAGGCCGCCGATCACCACGAGCGCCAGCGGCTGCGAGATGAACGCCCCGCCGCCCGTCAGGCCGAACGCCATCGGGGTCAGGGCAAGGATCGTCGCGGCCGCGGTCATCACGATGGGCCGCAGCCGCTGCCGCGCCCCCTCCCTGACCGCCTCGTCGAGCGGCCGCCCGTCCGCCCGGTACTGGTTGATCAGGTCGATCAGCACGATGGCGTTCGACACCACGATGCCCACCAGCATCAGCACACCGATCAGGGCCGCGACGTCCAGCGGCGTGCCGGTCAGCAGCAGCGCGCCCAGCGCACCGGTCGCCGCGAACGGCACGGAGACCAGCAGGATCAGTGGCTGCCCGATGCTCCGGAAGGTCGCGACCATCACCAGGTACACGATGAGGATCGCCGCGATCAGCGCCAGGCCGAGGTCCGCGAACGCGTCGGCCTGGTCGGCCGCGAGGCCGCCCACGCTCACCTCGGCGCCGTCCGGCAGGTCGAGGTCCTCGATCTCCGCGGTCAGCGTCCGGGACAGCGCGCCCAGGTCGTCCCCGGAGGGGGTCACGGCCACGGTGGCGCTGCGCTCGCCGTCGACCCGGGTGATCGACGCCGGGGCGGACACCTCCTCGACGGTCACGAGGTCGCTCAGCGGGAGCACGCCCGCCGCCGTCGGCACCTCGATGTCCTCGATCTCGGCCGCCGTCTCCGGCGGGTCGCCGGCCACCACGACGTCGAGCGACGACCCGCGCAGGTCGACCGTCCCGATGCTCGACTCGTTCATCGCACCGGCCAGCAGCCCGGAGACCGTGGCCTCGGTGAGCCCGACCTCCGCCGCGGCGTCCCGGTCGACGGTCACCTGGATGCCGGCCTGCTCGGCGGCCAGGTTGTTCGTCACGTCCGCCACGCCGTCCAGGCCCGTCACGGCGTCCTCGACGGTGCTCGCGGCGTCGGCCAGCCCGTCGGCGTCGGCGGCTGTGACGACCAGGTCCACGGTGCTGCCGGCGAACCCGGAGTCCCCGGCGCCCACGGTGACCTCACCCGTCAGGTCCGCCTTGTCGAGCGCCTCGCTCACGTCGTCCTGCACGGCCTCGCCGTCGACGTCGTCCTGGAGCGCGAGCGCGAACGACGCACTGCCGGCGCCGCCGCCCTGGCCGAACGCGGCGGCCATCCCGTCCCCGGATCCGACGGTGGTCTGCACGGTCTCGACGCCGTCGATGTCGGCGAGGACGTCCTCGACCTCCTTGGCGGCCTCGTCCTGGGCCGCCAGGGCGGTACCCGGCTCGAACTCCTGGGTGACCGTGAGCGTGTCCTCGCCCGCGTTGCCGATGAAGTTGGTCTCCATGCGCGGCACCAGCGCCACGGTGCCGGCCAGCAGCACCACCGCGACCCCCAGCGTGACGGCCGGGTGACGCAGCGCGGCGGACAGGGACGGCACGTACGCGCGCTGCCAGGCGCCGCGCCGCTCCTTGAGCTCGGCCGCCTCGCGCATGGCGACGCCGCCGTCGGCCGAGGCCGGGACCTTGATGAACCAGTAGGCCAGCACCGGCACGACCACGAGCGCGACGACCAGGGACGCGCCCATCGCGATCGCCACGGTGACCGCGAACGGCTGGAACAGCTCGCCGGCCATGCCGCCGACCAGCGCGATCGGGGCGAAGACCGCCACCGTGCACACCGTCGAGGCGGTGATGGCGGCGCCCACCTCGCGGACGGCGGTGACGATGGCGTCCACCCGGTCCTCGCCGTACGACAGGTGCCGTTTGATGTTCTCGATCACGACGATCGAGTCGTCAACGATCCGCCCGATCGAGATGGTCATCGCCGCGAGCGTGAGGATGTTCAGCGTGTAGCCGGTCAGGTTCATGGCCGCGAACGTCACCGCGAGCGACAGCGGGATCGAGATCGCCGAGACCAGCGTGGCCCGGATCGACGCCAGGAACACGAGGATCACGAGCACCGCGAAGAGCAGGCCGAGCCCGCCCTCCGTCGTCAGGCCCTCGATCGACTCCTCGATGAACGGCGCCTGGTCGAACGTGACGGTGGTGCTCACGCCCTCCGCGTCGAGCTCTTCCTGCGCGTCGGCCAGCACGTCGTGCACCGCGTGCGACACGTCCACCGTGTTGCCGTCCGGCGTCTTGGTCAGGGCGATGGCCAGCGACGGTTCACCGTCCAGGCGGGAGAAGGAGGTGGGCGGCACGTCCTGCACGCGCACCTCCGCGACGTCACCCAGGTGCACGACGGCGGGGGCGGGCTCGGCTTCCGGCGCGGCGCCCGGGGCCTGGGGTGCGCCGGCGACGCCGCCCGGGGTGCCCGGGGCACCCGCGGCGGGCACGAGCGGCAGCTTCTCGAGCTCTTCGACCGACTCGACGGAGGTGCCCACCTGGACGCTGCTCGTCTCGCCGTCCTCGGTCACCTCGCCCACCGGCACGACCGTGCCGTTCTCCTGCAGCAGCGACGAGAGCTGCGTGGCGCTGAGCCCGGCCGCGGCGAGCTTCTCGTCGTCCGCCTCGATCACCACCTGGCGCTCGGTGGTCCCGGTCACGGTGACGTCGCGGACCTCCGCGATCCCCGTCAGCTCCGGCACCAGGACGGACTCGATGGCGTCGGAGAGCTCCTGCTCGGTGCCGTCGCCGGAGACCGCGAGCTGCACCACGGGCAGGTCGTCGAGGGAGCCGGCGATGACCTGGGGCTCGACGTCCTCCGGCAGGTCCCGGAGGCCGTCCACCGCGGAGGTGATCTCCTGCTCGATCGTGTCGACGTCGGTCCCGTACTCCAGCTCGACCGTCGTCATGGAGACGCCCGTGGAGACCGTGGAGGTCACGCCCGTGACGCCGTCGATGGTCCGGACCGCCGTCTCGATCGGGTCGGTGACCCGGTCGGCGACGATCTCGGGCGACGTACCCGGGTCGGCGGCGGTGACCGCCACCATCGGCACGTTCAACGACGGGATGAGTTCCTGCCGGAGCTGCCCCATGCTGTAGATGCCGACGAGGAAGACGGCGATCGTCGCGAGCGCGACGAGCGCGCGGTTCGCGAGCGACATACGGGCAAGACGGAACACACTGCCTCCAGATCTGGGGATACGCCGGGCCCACTTCCCCTCCGGCGCAGTATTTTGCCTAACGCAAAGGATCCGGCCGGGGTTCCCGCCACGCAACTACAGTCACCCCGTGACCGACCAGACCCGCGACCAGCTCGTCGCCGAGCTCGCCCACCTGCACCGCCTCCTCGGCGAGGAGTTCTTCGCCACGCGGCTGCGGCCGCTGCTGGAGACGGACCTGACCGTGCAGCAGCTGCGGGCGCTGGCCCTGGTCCAGGTCGACCGCGAGTCGACGCCGCAGCGGCTCGCCGAGGCGCTCGGCGTCTCGGCCGCCACGGTCTCCGGGATCCTGGACCGGCTGACGGCCGCCGGCATGACCGTGCGCACGCAGGACCCCGTCGACGGCCGGGTCCGCCGCGTGACCAGCACCGAGAAGGGGGCCGAGGCGATCCGTCGCCTCGTCGCGCACGACGACGACCTGCCGCCGGACCTCCTCGCCCTGCTCTCCGTCGACGACCTGCGCGCGCTCGTCCAGGGCACCGGCGCCCTGCTGGAGGCGGCCCGCCGGCTGGCGAGCTAGCCGCCCTGCGCCGACCGGACCGGCAGGATCACCGCCGAGGGGTGCTCCGGGTCGTGATGGACGGTCTGGTCCGCGGCCAGGAGCGTCGTGGCGGACGCGAGTGGTTCGCCGGTCCCGGTGTTGCGGGCGAAGCGCGGGAAGGCGCCGCTGGAGACCTGCACCCGGATGCGGTGACCGCGCCTGAACCGGTGCGCCGTCGGCCACAGGGTCACGGCGGCCGGCGACAGAGCGTCCGCGCCGGTCAGGCTCACCAGGCCGTCGCACACGTTGAACGACCGGCCCTCGGGGTCGACGTCGCAGAGCCGCACGAACACGTCGGCGTGGGCAAGGCTCGACCGGAACCAGACCTCCGCGCTCACCTCGCCGACGACCTCGACGTCCTCCTCGAGCACCTCGGTCGTGTACGTCAGGACGTCCGGCCGGGACTCCAGGGCGCTGTTCTCGACGCGGCCGCCGCTGCTGATGCTGATGCCTCCGGCAGCCGGGGTCGGGTCCGCGGGGTCGTACCGGTACTCGTCAGGGGCGGACTCCACGGGCAGGTCCGCGGCGAGCCCGCCGTCGGCCTGGAGGTGGAACCGCTGCGGCTCGTAGCCCGCGGGCGGCCAGCTCTCGAAGTCGCGCCACTCTCCCTCCCCCATCACGAAGAGCCGCACCGGCGCGCGCTCCGCCGGCTCCTCGCCGCGGGCGTACGCCAGGCCGAAGTCGAGCGCCTCGGACGTCGCTGCCACCGGCTCCGTGTGCGTCCAGGGCCCCACGGTGAGGCGGGCGGTCCGGCCGGCGTCCTGCAGGATCCTGAAGTCCCGCAGCTGCCCCGGCAGGAAGATGTCGTACCAGCCGGCGACCGAGCTGACCGGGACGCTCGTGCCGGCGACCCGGTGGGTGTGGTCGAGACGGTCCCAGTGCGGGTCGGCGGCGTCGTGCGCCAGGGCGTCCTGGAGGTACTGGGACCGGCTGCCCACCGCCGCGACGTCGAACTCGCTCAGCGGCAGGGTGCGCAGCGCACGGGCGGACCTCTTGGTCTGGGCGTTCATGCGCAGCAGCGCCAACGGCCGCTCCTGGGTGGCGACCATGGCGCCCCACTCGAGCGGCACCTCCAGCGACCGGCCGTCCGCGCGCAGGAACTCCCTGGTCAGGGCCGACTCGGTGACCACAGGGATCATTGCCTTGACCTGCGGCGGCAGGCTGTCTGCGACCGCCCACTGCACCAAGCCCATGTAGCTCGCCCCGAAGAGCACCAGCGCCTCACCGAACCAAGGTTCCTTGATCACCCAGTCCAGCGTGTCCAGGCCGTCCTCGCGCTCCTGGCGCAGCGGGTCCATGACACCGCCGGAACCGAAGGTGCCCCGGGCGCTCTGGATCAGCACCTGGTAGCCGCGCTCGGCCAGCGGCCGGGCCACCATCGCGGCGAACAGCCCGGAGCGCCCGTACGGGCTGCGGATCAGCGCGGTGGGCAGGCCGTCGCCACCGTCGCGCGGTGCCCAGCGGTCGGCCAGCAGGTCGACGCCGTCCCGCATCGGGACGCGCAGGTTCCGGTCAGCCCGGAGCCGCCGCGTCCGGGGCTCGGGAAGCTTCTGCTGGCGCTGCAGCACATGACTCATGAGGCTCATCGGCCGGACTCCTTGGTGTCGGTAGCGGTGATCTGGCCCAGTGCCGCGGTGAAGATGTCGGCCAGGCCGATCATCCGGTCGGCAAGGTCCTCCGGGTCGAGCGGCTCGTCGCCCGCCGTGACCCACGCGTAGACGATGCTCGCGCTGCCCCCGGTCACGAACACCGTGAGGTCCTCGATCTGCTGGGGGTCGAACATGCCGGCGAACTGCTCCTGCAACGCACGCCGGTTCACCGCGCCGAACAGCCCGCCGAACGCCTCGTTGAGCGCTGAGGCGCTGGAGCTGTTCAGCATCGCGCGGTAGAAGACGCGGTGCTGTGCGAAGTGCCGCGTCATGACGAGCACCTGATCCCGGGCGGTCGCCGGGGCGGTGCTTGTGTCGATCTCCGGGTCGGCGTCTGGATCGGCGTCTGGGTCGGCGTCGGCAAGCCCGGGCATCAGCTCCGTCCGGACCAGGTCCAGCGCGGCCTCCAGCAGCAGCGCGTCCCGGTCGCCGAAGTGCTGGTAGACGATCTGCCGGCTCACGTCGGCGGCGGCCGCGATGTCGGAGAGCGGCACGGAGGCGGTGCCCCGCTCCGTGACGAGGGCGACGGCGGCCCGGGTGAGCGCCGCACGCGATCTCCGCACGCGGCGGTCCTTGACGGGCGCCGACTGCGCCAGGTCGAGCTCCATGCCGCCGATCATAGACAGATGTTAATTATTGAACAAGTGTCTGCTTTCGTAGGGGCTGCCTCTGGGCCCTGATCGCCGTCGCCTCACAATGACGGCCCACGTAGGGTGAGATCCGTGCCGGACACCCCTGCTGCCCCCGAGCCGTTCGTCTCGCGGACGGCTCCCGAGGCCATCGAAGACCTCCGTGCGCGGCTGCGGGCGACCCGCTGGCCCGACGCCCCCGAGGACGTCGGGTGGTCCCTCGGCACCGACCTCGACCATCTCCGCGAGCTGGTCGCGTACTGGGCGGACGGGTTCGACTGGCCGGCACAGGAGGCCGCGCTCGCTCGGCTCCCCCGGTTCCGCGTCCGAGTGGGCGGACACGGGATCCACTTCGTCCACGCCCGCGCTGCGGCCCCGGCCGGCCCGGTGCTGCCCCTGGTCCTCTGCCACGGCTGGCCGGACTCGTTCTGGCGGTACTCCAAGGTCGTCCCGCTCCTGACCGACCCTGGCTCGCACGGCGCCGACCCGGCCGACGCGTTCGACGTCGTCGTCCCCGACATGCCCGGCTTCGGATACTCGGACCGGCCCACCGGGCCGCCGCTGAGCTCCGTCGCCGTCGCCGGGCTGTGGGCCGAGCTCATGCGGACCCTCGGCTACGAGCGGTTCGGCGCCGCGGGCGGGGACCTGGGCAGCCACGTGAGCCGATACCTCGCTCTCGACCACCCCGACCGCGTCGCCGCGGTGCACCGCACGGACGGGGGCCTGCCCGTCTTCGCCGGCGACCCGGCAACCCTCACCGCCGCGGAGCGGGCCTGGTTCGCCGAGGCCGCGACCTGGAGCGCGACCGAGGGCGCCTACGGCGCGATCCACCGCACCAAGCCTCAGACCGTCGCCGCGGCGCTGAACGACTCCCCTGCCGGGCTGGCCGCCTGGATCGTCGAGAAGCTGCAGTCGTGGAGCGACGGCGGCGTCGAGCGCGGCTACACCCGGGACGAGATCCTCACCAACATCACCATCTACTGGCTCACGGGCACCATCGGGTCGTCCATGCGGATGTACAACGCGAACTCGGCCATCCCCGCCGGGCAGCTCACCCGCCGGGTCGAGGTGCCGTCCGGGTTCTCGGTGTTCCGCGGCGACGTCGTCCGCCCGCCGCGGGCCTGGCTCGAGCGCACGGCCAACACGGTCCGCGTGACGGAACCCGAGCGGGGCGGGCACTTCGCGCCCTTCGAGGAGCCCGAGCTCTATGCGCAGGAGCTGCGCGACTTCTTCCGCCCGTTCCGCGGGAGTGGCGCGGGCTGACGACGCCTGGCGCACAGCCAAGCAGGACGCCTCGCGTCGAAGTCGGCACTCTCGCATGACGTCGGCAGTTGGCATCGAGATCGGTCCAGCGCTGGACCGATCTCGATGCCAACTGCCGACCAGGCGACATAGGCTCGGTGCAACCCTTCATCACGATCGAGGAGCCATGTGATGCAGACGCGAACACTGGGATCCGGCACGAGCAGCCTCGAGGTCTCGGCCATCGGGCTGGGCTGCATGGGCATGAGCCAGGGTTACGGTCCCAACCCGGGCACCCGCGAGGAGATGATCACGGTCCTGCGCGGCGCGGTCGACCGCGGGATCACCCTCTTCGACACGGCCGAGGTGTACGGCCCGTTCGTCAACGAGGAGCTGGTCGGCGAGGCACTCGCCCCGGTGCGCGACCAGGTGGTCATCGCCACGAAGTTCGGCTTCGAGCTCGACGAGGACGGCCGGAGCGTCGGAACGGACAGCCGCCCCGAGCACATCCGGGAGGTGGCCGACGCCGCGCTGCGCCGCCTCGGCACGGACGTGATCGACCTCTTCTACCAGCACCGCGTCGACCCACAGGTGCCGATCGAGGACGTCGCGGGCACTGTCGCCGAGCTGATCCAGGCCGGCAAGGTGCGCCGGTTCGGGCTGTCGGAGGCGGGGGCCGACACCATCCGTCGCGCACACGCGGTCCAGCCCGTCACGGCGCTGCAGAGCGAGTACTCGCTGTGGACCCGGGATCCCGAGCCCGAGATCCTGCCGACGCTCGAGGAGCTCGGGATCGGGTTCGTCCCGTTCAGCCCGCTCGGCAGGGGGTTCCTCACGGGCGCGCTGACCTCCGCCACCCAGCTCGCCGAGGACGACATGCGCACCGGTCTTCCGCGCTTCAAGGCAGAGAACCGCGACGCCAACCAGGCGTTCGTCGAGCTGCTCGGCGCCGTCGCGGCCCGCAAGGGCTGCACGACGGCGCAGGTGGCGCTCGCCTGGCTGCTCGCCCAGAAGCCGTGGATCGTCCCGATCCCCGGGACCCGCCGGACGAGCCGTCTCGAGGAGAACATCGGCGCCGCGGACATCGAGCTCACCGCCGCTGACCTGGCCGAGATCGCGGTCGGTGCCGAGAAGATCCAGGTCAGCGGCGAGCGTTACACCGAGGCGATGCTCCGCATGACGGGGCTGTAAGGCGGGGCTGCTGATCGGGCTGATCGGGCTGATCGGCTGGGCCGGTCACCAGCCCGACGACTCGCCACGCGCGGCGACGGTCCGGGGCACGTCCCACGGGTTGTCGTCGCGCAGCGGCGGCGGCAGCAGCTCCTGCGGGGCGTCCTGGAAGGCGACCCCGCGCAGGAACCTGCCGATCGCCGCGGTACCGACGGACGTCCCGTCAGTCGTCGTGGCCGGCCACGGCCCACCGTGCTGCATGGCCGGTGTGACGGCGACGCCCGTCGGCCAGCCACCGAGCAGGATCCGGCCGGCGTGCCGCGCCAGCCGCGTCACGAGGCTTGCCCACTCCCCCTCCGTCTCCCCTGATCCCAGGTGCAGGGTGAGCGTGAGGTTGCCGGGGAACAGCTCGGCGACCGCCGCGCCCAGCTCCGCCGTCAGCTCACCGGTCGAGCGAGCACCCGCCGGGTACTCCACGATCACGGAGAACGGCCCGAACACCTCGTCGAGGAGCGCCGTCCCGGCGCTCCGAAGCAGGTCGAGCGGGACGGCGACGAACGTGGGCGTCACCCAGGCCTGTCCGTCCGCGTCGCGCCGGAACCCGCCGGCGTGTACCACCCGCACGCCCTCGACCCCCAGCACCTCTGCGACCCGCCGCTCGTACCCGTCAGCGATGGACGGGTTGAGCAGCCGGTGCTCCGGCACCTGCGCCGCGGCGGTGACCACCACGTCGTCGTACCCGGCGCCCTCGGGGACGAGGAGGAAGCCGGGCTTGGTGCAGAGCTGGCCCGCCGAACCGGACACGCTCGCCACGTACCCCGCGAGCAGGTCACCCGCCCGCTCGCGGAGCGCCTCCGGCGAGACGAGCACCGGGTTGACGCTGCCCAGCTCGCCGTAGAACGGGATCGGGTCGGGCCGCGCGGCGGCCCGGGCTGCCAGCAGCTGCCCCACGCGCTGCGACCCGGTGAACGCGGCGGCGCGCACCGCCGGGTGCTCGACCAGCGCGATCCCGGCGTCCTGCGAGGCGACCAGCTGCAGCGTGGCCTCCGGCAGCCCGGCCGCGGCCAACGCGACCGAGGCCAGCTCCGCGACGCGCTGCGACAGCTGCGGATGGCCGGGATGCACCTTGACGATCACGGGGCAGCCCGCCGCGAGCGCCGCCGCCGTGTCTCCGCCGGCGACGGAGAACGCGAACGGGAAGTTGCTCGCCGCGAAGTTGAGCACGGGGCCGACGGGCCAGAGGCTGCGGCGCAGGTCGGGTCGGGGCCCGAGGACAAACTCGGGGTCTGCCTCGTCGAGGCGTACGTCGAGGTAGGCGCCGTCGGCGACGACGTGCGCGAACAGGCGCAGCTGCACCTGGGTCCGCTTGAGCTCGCCGCGCAGACGGGCCTCGGCGAGGCCGGTCTCCTCCTGGGCGATGGCGACCAGCTCGTCCGCGTGGTCGGCGAGCGCGGCGGCCGCGGCGCGCAGGCCCTCGGCACGGACGCCGGGCGCCGTGCGGGAGAGCTCGTCGAAGGCGTCGGCGGCCCGGCGGGCGACGTCGTCGACGGTACGGTCGAGGTCGGGTGCCGCGGTGGCGGTCATGGGTCGGCTCCTCAGCGGGTGGCGGGGTTCGGCGGGCAGGTCGGGCGGGCAGGTCGGGCGGGCAGGTCGGGCGGGCAGGTCGGGCGGGCAGAGTCAGAAGACGAAGCCGGTCGGGAACGGGTCGCTGGGATCGAGCACGTAGTTGGCGGTTCCGGTCACCCAGGCCCGCCCGGTGATGGTCGGTACGACGGCGGGAACCCCGGCGACGTCGGTCTCCGCGACCAGGCGGCCGACGAACCGGCTGCCGATGAACGACTCGTTGACGAAGTCGGTGTGCAGCCCGAGCTCGCCGCGGGCCCAGAGCTCGGCCATGCGGGCCGACGTCCCGGTGCCGCACGGCGACCGGTCGAACCAGCCCGGGTAGATCACCATGGCGTGCCGGGAGTGCCGGGCATCCGAACCGGGGGCGATCAGCTCGACGTGGTGGCAGCCCTCCACGCCGTCGAGCGAGGGATGCTTCGGCATGGCGGTCTCGTTGATCGCGTCCATGATCGCCAGCCCCGCGGTGAGCAGGTCCTGCTGGCGCGCACGGTCGAAGGGCAGCCCGAGATCGTCGAGGTCGACGAGCGCGTAGAAGTTGCCGCCGAACGCCATCGAGTACGGGACGGTGCCGTAGCCGGGCACCTCGATCACCTGGTCGAGCGCGGTGACGAAGCTGGGCACGTTCTCGATGGTCACGGCGTCGGCGTGGCCGTCGCTGACGGCCACCTTGGCGACGACGAGCCCGGCGGGCGTGTCGAGCCGGATCTCGGTGACCGGCTCGACGACGTCGACCATGCCCGTCTCGACCAGGACCGTCGCCACGCCGATGGTGCCGTGCCCGCACATGGGCAGGCAGCCGGACACCTCGATGTAGACGACGCCCCAGTCGCAGTCGGGCCGCGTCGGCGGCTGGAGGATGGCGCCGCTCATCGCGGCGTGCCCCCGCGGCTCGTTCATGAGGAACAGCCGCAGGTCGTCCATGTGCTCCATGAAGTACAGCCGCCGGTCGTTCATGGTGTCCCCAGGTATGACCCCGACACCCCCGGTCACGACCCGCGTAGACATCCCCTCGGTATGTGAATCGACGGCGCTAATGGTCCGACTGCTACGCATGCTCTCTCCTTGGTCCGTTGAGTGCTGGGTATTTGCCCCGTCGAATCCTTTCGAGCGGGCGAATATCCAGCACTCAGCGGGAGGCGATGTAGGTGAGGGCCTGCTCCGTGTCCTTGCGGACCTGGGTTTCGTGCTCGGGCGTCAGTGGGCCGCGCGGCGGGCGGGTGGGGCCACCGTAGCTCTGGCCGGTGATGTCGATCGAGAGCTTGATCGCCTGCACGAACTCGGTGCGGGAGTCCCAGCGGAACGCCGGCACGAGGTGCGTGTACAGCTCGCGCGCCTCGGCGATCCTGCCCTCGGTGACCAGCGTGTAGATCTCGACCGCCTCGCGCGGGAACGCGTTCGGGTAGCCGGCGAACCAGCCCGTGGCCCCTGCCACGAGCGACTCGAAGAGCAGGTCGTCGGCGCCGGCGATCACGTCGAGGTCGGGGGCCAGCTCCTTGATCTCCAGCACGCGCCGCACGTCGCCCGAGAACTCCTTGACGGCGACCACGTTCTCCAGCTGGGCGAGCTCCGCGAGGAGGTCGGGCGTCAGGTCCACCTTCGTGTCGAACGGGTTGTTGTAGACCATGATCGGGAGGCCGACCTCGTTGACGGCGGCATAGTGGGCGATCACCTCGGACCGGTTCGCGCGGTAGATGGTGGGCGGCAGCAGCAGGACGCCGTCCGCGCCGTCCTCCTTCGCGAGCTCTGCCCAGTGCTTGGCCTGGTGCGAGCCGACGCCGTGCACACCGGCCACGACCAGCCCGCGATCACCGACCGTCGCGACGGCGGTCTGCACGACCTTGCGGCGCTCGTCGTCCGTGAGGGACGAGTACTCGCCGAGCGAACCGTTCGGCCCGACGCCGCGGCAGCCGTTGTCGATCAGGAACTCGCAGTGCGCGGCGAACCGCTCGTAGTCGACGGCGAGCCCGGCCGGCGCGGAGGCGTCCGGCTTGAAGGCGAGGGTGGTGGCGACGATCACGCCGCCGAGGTCAAAGCGCTGGTTCATGTCCGGTCTCCTCCGGGTTGGGATGCTCATGCTGTTGGTGAGGCAGTGGGTGACGCTTGTGGTCGGGAAGTTGTGGGCAGGGCGGCCAGGTCACCGAGCCGGACGGGGACGACGAACGGGCGGCGGTCCATGGTCGGCGCCGCGGCACCTCCGGCGTCCGCGGCCTCCGGACCGGCCAGGAGCTCCTGGAGCGTCCGGCCGCACATGCGCGCCTGGCACGGGCCGAGCCCGGCGCGGCTGGTGAGCTTCACGGAGCGCGGCTCGTGCGATCCGGTCAGCTCGACGACCTCGCGCACGCGTCCATAGGTGGTCTCCTCGCAGCGGCAGACGACGGTGTCGTCGCGCAGCCAGCCGGTCCACCCACCCCGGATCCCGTGCGCCGCCTCGATGCGCGCCGCGAAGCCGCGCGCCCGGGTGCGTGCCCGGCCGGCCGCGCGAGCCGCTCCGGTGCCGGTGTCACCACCGGCCGCCGCGGTCCCGGCCACGGCGCCCTCGGCCAGGGCCGCGTCGGCGCCACCGATGCCGGTGACCTCGCCGGCGGCCCACACCCCGGGGACCGAGGTGGCCTGGGTGTCGTCGACCACCACGAACCGGCTCGGCGTGAGGTCGCACCCGGCGGCGATCGCGAGCTCCAGGCGCGGCGTGAAGCCGTGGCTGACGCACACCGCGTCAGCCACTACGCGCCGCTCGGTCCCGGCGACGGGTGCCCAGCGCGCGTCGAGCCGCGCCACGGTCACCGCCTCGACCCGGCCGTCGCCGTGCGCGGCCACCACCGCCTCGCCGGGCCGCCACGGCACGCGGTGGCGCACCAGGTCGCGGACGTATCCGGCCAGCTCGCCGGCCTTGCCCGCGGCCCCGGCCAGCTCCCACGGCCGGTTCAGCCAGCCGCGGGCCAGGGATCCGAGCCGGCTCGCCTCGTGCACGCCGACGACGTCGGCGCCGGTCTGCAGCAGGGATGACGCGACGGGCAACAGGAACGGCCCGGCCCCGGCGACGACGACCTGCCGTCCGACCGCCACCCGTTCCCCCTTCGCCAGCGCCTGCGCCGCACCCGCGGAGTAGACGCCGGGCAGTTGCCAGCCGGGGAACGGCAGGGTGCGGTCGTGGGCACCCGTGGCGAGCACCAGGGCGTCCGGTTCGAGCACCAGCGCCTCGCGCCCGGCCCCGTCGGGCTCCCCGATCAGCACGTTGAGCCGGAGGCCGGCGTCGAGCCGTTCGAGCGACCAGACCTGGGCCGAGGGCAGCACCGTCACGTCCGGGTGCGCCCGCAGCGCGGCGTCGAGCTCACCGAAGGTCGCCCACCTGTGGTGCAGCAGGCCCTCGCGGCCAGCCGGACGCTCCGCCGGCAGGTGACGCCAGTACTGGCCGCCGAGCCCGTCGGCGGCGTCCAGCAGCGTGACCCGCGCACCCGCGCGCGCGGCGGCCCGCGCGGCGGCGAGCCCGGCCGGGCCCGCACCGACGACGACCACGTGTCTCGTCGCGGCGCTCATCGGGCCTCCTCCCCCAGGCCGCCCTGCCGGGTCACGACGTCGCCGTCCTGCGCACGCCGCAGACAGGCGCGCACGTCGCGCAGGCCGTTGACCTCGACGAGGCAGTCGAAGCACACGCCGATCCCGCAGAACACGCCGCGTGGCGCCCCGCCCGTCGTGGTGGTGCGCCACTCGCGCCGTCCGGCACCCAGCAGCACGCCGGCTATCGTCTGACCGGCCGTCCCGGTGACGGGCTCGCCGTCCACGACGACGGTCAGCGGCCGGTCGGCACCGGGCCGGGCGGGATCGCGCTCGGCGGGGACGCGGTACGAGGTCATGGTCGGAACTCCAAGGGCCGGGTCTCCAGGAGCGTCCGCCGGTCGGCGGCGTACGGGCCGGCGTCCACGGAAGGCTCGAACCCGAGCAGCTGCGCGGCGAGCAGGTCGCCGGTCGCCGGGGCCAGCCCGACGCCGGCACCCTCGTGGCCCGTGGCGAACCACAGCCCGGCGCGGACGGGGTCCGGGCCGATCACCGGCAGGTGGTCCGGCATGTACGGCCGAAAGCCCAGGTAGGACCGCATGACCTGGGTGCGCGCCAGGAACGGGAACACCGCCACCGCGCGCCGCGCCATCGCGGCGGGCACCTCTGCCCGGAAGTGCTCGTCGAACCCGACCTGCTCGCGGCTCGACCCGATCAGCACCGTCCCGCCGCGCGTGGACTCGATGACGGCGGAGGTCTGCAGCTCAGCGCCCGCCGACTGCGTCGCGGCGAAGTAGTCACCGTCGTAGACCTTGTGCCGGATCCGCTGGGGCATGGGGGTGGTCACGAGCACCATCCCGCGGCGGGGCCGTACGGGGAGCCAGGAGCCGAGCCGTTCGGCGACCTCCGCCGACCAGGGACCAGCTGCCACGACGACGGCGCCCGCGGCCACCTCCCCGTGTGACGTGACGACGCCGGCGAGAGCGCCGTCGGCCCCGAGGAGCGGGCCGGTCACCTCGACGCCGGTGCGGACCTCCGCCCCGGCCCGACGCGCGGACGCGAGCAGCGCCTCGGCGGCCGCGACCGGCTGCACCTGGGCGTCCTGCGGGTAGTGGACGGCGCCCACGACGCCGGGCGCCAGGTCGGGTTCGAGCCCGCGCGCCTCCTCGGCGGTCACCTCGGCCGCGTCGACGCCGGACGCCCGCTGCGCCTCGGCGAACCGGCGCAGCCCGGCCAGACCGTCGTCGGACGTGACGACGACCAGCCCGCCCTTGGCCTCGTGCTCGACGGACGGGAACCGGGGCCCGAGCTCGTCCGCCAGCTCGTCCGCGAGCGTGACCCACCGGCGCAGCGACACCTTGGCGAGCTCCAGCTCCGGGCCGGGACCCTTGTCGGAGACCAGCAGGTTGCCCTCGCCGTGGGCGCTGGTCGCGGCCGCGGCCGCCCCGCGGTCGAGCACGGTCACCCGGGCGCCTGCGCGGGCGAGGGCTCGCGCGCAGGCCGCGCCGACTATCCCGGCGCCGACGATCACGACGTCCGCTGCCACATCCACCCCCTCGATCGCCCGGTCAGTTCATCTCAGTGGCCTCGACCAGCTCAGCGGTCTCGACAAGCACCGACGGCGTCAGTCCTCCGGCTTGCCCGCCCACGTGCCGAGCGAGTGCCCGATGTGCCGCTCCATGAGCGCCTTGGCGCCCGGGCCGTCACCGGCGGCGAGCAGGTCGAGCAGCTCGTGGTGCTCCTGGGCCGAGCTGGCCAGCGTGCCGCTCGCGACCATCGTCGACAGCCCGAGCAGTCGCGCCCTGTCGCGCAGGTCGGCGACGATCTCACTGGCCACCGGGTTGCCCAGCAGGCCCATGAGCCGCAGGTGGAACGTCTGGTCCGCCTGCAGGTACGCGACCAGGTCGCCGGTGCGCGCGCCCTCGACGATCTCGTCGGCCAGCGCGCGGAACTCCGCGAGCTGCCCGACGGGGAACGACTTGGCCAGCCGTTCCATCCAGACCGGCTCGATCACCAGCCGGACGGCGGCGACGTGCCGCAGGGTCTGGTCGCTCACGCGGGTGACACGGAACCCCTTGTTACGTACCGCCTCCAGGAAACCGCGCCGCTCCAGGTCCAGCACCGCCTCGCGCACCGGGGTCGCCGACACGTCGAACCGCGCGGCGAGCGTCGGCACGGAGACGAGCTCACCGGGTTCGAGCTCACCAGCGACGATCGCCGCCACGAGGGCGCGGTGAACCTGCTCGCGCAGGCTCGCGACCGGTGGTAGACGGCGGACCGACGGGGTAGGTGTTGTGGCGCTCATGCTGCACTCCTGGGTGGTCAGGCAACGCTAGTAGTATATTACACGGGATGCGAAGCCCGTCGTCAATGGCGCCTGAGGGTACCTGAGGGTGGGCGGACCAGCCGGGCTACAGGGGCCAAGACCGGCCGGGAGACACCGAAACGTGTCGTTTACATTCACCCCATCGACACCGCCACCGTCGATCAGTAGAATATCACGCATCACATATCGCTGATCGATGGACCGAGGGCGGGGACGATGCCGAGCCACACGAGGACAGAGGCGCAGCAGCGCGCGGCCCGGGTAGCGCTCACCGACGGCCTGCTGGGCCGGTGGCAGCAGCGCAACACCGCCGCGACGCTGCCCCACGTCGTCGAGCAGGTACGCGCCTCCGGCGTCCTGGACAACTTCCGCCGTGTCGCCGAGCAGACCGGCGAGCCGTTCCGCGGCGGCTACCCGTTCATGGACACCGACGTCTACAAGACGCTGGAGGCGGCCGTGTACGAGCTGGCCCGCGGAGCGGCACCCGGAGACGCGGTACCCGAGGACGCAGCAGTGCGCGCCTTCTACGACGAGGCGGTGTCCCTCATCGAGCGCGTCCAGGCCGACGACGGCTACCTGTCGACGTTCCACCAGGGCCCCGGCGCGACGGTCCCGCCGTGGACGGACCTGGCGGGCGGGCACGAGCTGTACAACCTCGGCCACCTGATCCAGGGCGCGCTCGCCGCCACGCGCGGACTGGACGACGACCGGCTGCTCGCGGTCGCCCGCCGGTTCGCGGACCTCGTGGTGGACCGGTTCGGCGAGGACGGCCGCGCGGAGTACTGCGGCCACCCGCAGATCGAGACGGCGCTCGTCGAGCTGTACCGCGAGACGGGCCACGAGCCCTACCTGCGCCAGGCCGAGCTGTTCGTCGAGCGCCGCGGCTCCGGCCTCTTCGGGAGGGCGCCGTTCGGGCCCGCGTACTACGCGGACCACGCGCCGCTGCGCGACCTGGACACGGTGACCGGGCACGCCGTGCGCATGGTCTACCTGGCGGCGGGCGCCACCGACGTCGCCATCGAGCGCGGTGACACGGCCCGGATCGACCATCTGCTGCGCCTGTGGGACGACATGGTCCGCACCAAGTCCTACGTCACGGGCGGGATCGGGTCACGGCACTCGGACGAGGCGTTCGGCGACCGGTACGAGCTGCCCTCAGAACGCGCCTACGCCGAGACCTGCGCCGCCGTCGGCACCATGCAGTGGGGCTGGCGGCTGTTCCTGGCCACCGGGAGCGCCGCGGTCCTGGACCACGTGGAGCGGGTCCTCTACAACGGGTTCGCCGCGGGCGTCTCGCTGGACGGCACCCGCTTCTTCTACGACAACCCGCTGCAGCGCCGTCCCGACCACACCGACGGCCGGCCGACCGGCCCCGCGGAGCCGCTGCGCCGCCGGTGGTTCGGCTGTGCCTGCTGCCCGCCGAACGCGGCGCGCTGGGTCAGCGCGCTCCAGGACCACGTGGCGCTCGAGACGCCGGACTGCCTGACGATCGCGCTGCTCACCGCGTGCCGCGTGCGTTCCGCCGCCCTCTGCGTCGACGTCGTCACCGACTATCCCTGGGACGGTCGCGTCACGGTCCGCGTGCTCGCCGCCCGCGACGAGCCGTCGACACTGGCCCTCCGCGTCCCGGGCTGGGCGACGGCGCCGCGGGTCACGGTCGACGGCGAACCGGTCTACAGCGAGGCCGACGGCGAAGCGCCGGCCGGGTGGCTCCACCTGACCCGCGTGTGGCGGCCCGGCCAGGAGATGGTGCTCGACCTGCCGATGTCTCCGGTGCTCGTCGTCTCGCACCCCGCCGTCGACGCGACCCGCGGCGCCGTCGCCGCCGTGCGCGGGCCGGTGGTGCACTGCCTGGAGCAGGCAGACTCCCCCGTGCCGGTCGACGAGCTCGTGGTGCATGCCGTCGAAGAAGCTTCGCCGCCCTTCCCGGGCCCCGTGCTGCGGCATGCCCTGACCGCGCACGTGAGCCGGCGGCCCGCGCCGTCGGACGACCCGTACCCGGCCGCGAACCGGACCGACCCACCTACCTCGTCGACGACGACGCAGGTACCGCTGGTGCCCTACCACCTCTGGGCCAACCGCGAACCCGGGGCGATGCGGGTCTGGCTCCGGCACACCTGACCGGACCGACCCGCCGAGGGCTACTGCCCGCACGCCCCTACCCGTACGACCCCTCGACGCTCCGGCGTCTTCAACCGAGAGGCCACATCGTGAAGCTCCATCGGACAACGACAGCCGTCCTCGCTGCCGCCACCGCCCTCGCCCTCGCCTCCTGCGGCGGCGGCGCGCCGGACGACTCCTCCGGGGGTGGCGGCTTCACCGCGGAGCCCGCTGTGGGCGGCACCGTGCACGTCCTGCAGAACGCCGACTTCTCGTACCTCGACCCGGCCCGCGGCTGGGACGGCGGGGTGAACAACTTCTACCGGCTGGTCTACCGGCAGCTCACGACGTCGGCACCTGGCTCGGCCGAGGACCCCAACGAGATCGTCCCGGACCTCGCCGAGAGCCTCGGCGAGGCGTCCGACGACGGCCTGACCTGGACGTACACGCTCAAGGACGGGGTCACGTTCGACAACGGCGACCCCATCACGTCGGCCGAGGTCAAGTTCGGCATCTCCCGCGCCTGGGACCCGCAGATCGGCATCGGCTCGCCGTACCTCAAGCAGGTCATCGACGCCCCGGAGGACTACGAGGGCCCGTACGAGACCGGCGACCTGCCGACCATCGAGACGCCGGACGCCAAGACGATCGTGTTCCACCTCAAGGAGCCGTTCCCCGAGTTCGACGCCGTGCTCTCCCAGGTGAACGCGACGCCGTTCCCCGTGGACAGCGGCGCGGGCGACGAGTTCATCCACGAGATCATCGCCTCGGGACCGTACAAGCTGGCCGAGTACGTGCCGGGCAGCACCATCAAGCTGGAGCGCAACGAGAACTGGGACCCGGCCACCGACGAGGTGCGCGCCGCCAAGCCGGACGCCTGGGAGTTCACCATTGGCCTGGACCCGGCCACCATCGACGAGCGGCTCATCGCCGGGCAGGGCGCCGACGTCAACGCGATCGCCGGCAACATCCAGCCCGCCACGCTCCCGCGCCTGCAGACGCCCCAGCTCGAGGAACGCGTCCTGGAGTTCCCCGGCATCTGCACCACGTACATGGGGCTGAACACCACCAAGAAGCACATGGACGACGTCCGCGTCCGGCAGGCGATCAGCTACACGATCGACCGCACCACCATCGTGAACGCGAGCGGCGGCACGCAGCTCGGTGACCCGTCCACGACGATCCTGCCGCCGTCGGTCGCCGGCCACAAGGACTTCGACCTGTACCCGTCCGAGGACGGCACCGGCGACGTCGAGGCCGCCAAGAGGCTGCTGGACGATGCGGGGCTGTCCGACGGGTTCACCATGACCCTCGACATCCGCGCGCAGGAGTCCATGCAGGCCCAGGCCGAGGCGGTCCAGCAGTCGCTGGAGCGGGTGGGCATCACCGTGGAGCTCAACCTGATCGACACCTCCACCTACTACGAGACCATCGGCACCCCGTCGCAGCAGCACGACGCCGCGATCACCGGCTGGTGTCCCGACTGGGCGTCGTCGGCCGCGACGTTCATCCCGCCGCTGTTCGACGGCCGCAACATCTACGACAAGGGCAACGGCAACATCGCCCAGATCGACGACCCGGCCGTCAACGAGCGGATCGACGAGATCAAGGCGATGACGGACATCGACGCCGCGAACGAGCAGTGGGGTGACCTCGACGAGCAGATCCTCGAGCTGGCCCCGGTCGTCCCGCTCATGGTCGCCAAGGGCGTCATGCTGCCGGGCGAGAACGTGACCGGCCTGTTCTCCTCGGCGAACGCCGCGACCGGCGGCATCGACTACGTCGGCGTCGGTCTCAAGGACCCCGAGAAGGGCTGACCCGATGATGCCGTCCCAGACGGACCTCACGGCAGGTCCCGCCGGCACCGTCGCACGGAGCGGCGGTGCCGGCGGGACCTGGCAGACCCTGCGGCGCGACGTCGGCGCGATGCTCGGCCTCGGCTACATAGCCCTGGTCACCCTCGTCGCCATCTTCGCGCCCGTGCTCACCTCGATCAGCGGCTGGACGCCGTACGAGTTCGACCAGAGCGCCATCGACCCCAACCTCGGTGGCATGCCGATCGGCGCGTGGGGCGGCATGGGCCCCGAGCACTGGCTCGGCGTCGAGCCGGGCAGCGGGCGCGACATCTTCGCGCGCATCGTCTACGGCGCGCGGGTCTCGATGAGCATCGCGCTGTCGGCGACCGCGCTGACCACCGTGCTGGGTGTGTCGCTCGGGCTCGTGGCGGGCTACTTCGGCGGGCGCGTCGACCTGGTGATCTCGCGGGTCATGGACTTCCTCATGGCGTTCCCGGCGCTCATCTTCATGATCGCCGTGCTCTCCGCCCTGCCGGCCGGCAACCGGTCGGGGCTGCTCGTTGTCGTGATCTCGGTCTTCGGGTGGCCCTACCTGGCACGCATCGTGCGCGGGCAGACCATGTCGCTCGCGCAGCGGGAGTTCGTCGAGGCGGCCCGGGCGGCGGGGGCCAGCGGGACACGCATCGTGTTCCGCGAGATCCTGCCGAACCTCCGCTCGACGATCATCGTGATGTCGACGCTGGCCGTGCCCGGCTACATCGGCACCGAGGCGGGCCTGTCGTTCCTCGGCGTCGGCGTCGTGCCACCCGCCCCGAGCTGGGGGCAGATGATCGCCGCCTCCGTGAAGTGGTACGCCGTCGACCCCGCGTACTTCGTGGTGCCGGGCGTGTGCCTGTTCCTGCTCGTGCTCTCGTTCACCGTGCTCGGTGACCGGCTGCGCGCCGTCGTCGACGCCCAGGAGGGTCGCTGATGCTCCGGTTCCTCGTCACGCGCATCGCGTCGGGACTCGTGGTCCTGCTGCTGGTGTGCCTGTTCACCTATCTGGTCTTCTTCGCGCTCTCGCCGGACCCGGCGGTGCAGATCTGCGGCAAGAACTGCACGCCCGAGGTGATCGACCAGATCCGCGGCAACCTCGGGCTGGACCAGCCGTTCAGTACCCAGTTCTTCCTGTTCGTCGCCGGCATCTTCGCGGGCCGCACCTACGGTGCGGGCGCGAGCGCCGTCGACTGCGCGGCGCCGTGCCTCGGCTACTCGTTCCAGTCCAGCCAGGCGGTCTGGGACATGATCGTGCAGCGGCTGCCCGTCTCCGCGACGATCGCCATCGGCGCCGCGGTGCTGTGGCTGCTCGCGGGAGTGATCGGCGGCCTGCTCAGCGCGGTGAAGGAGGGCACGTTCCTCGACCGGTTCACCACCGGGCTGACCCTGACGAGCATGTCGATCCCCAACTACGTGCTCGCCCTGGTGCTGCAGTACGTGCTGGTGGTCCAGCTCCAGTGGCTGCCGTTCCCCCAGGCGGTCGCCTTCGCGGACGATCCCGTGCAGTGGTTCCTCAACTTCGTGATGCCGTGGATAGTCCTCGCGGTCGGGTACGCGGCCGCCTACACGCGGCTCACCCGCGCCAACGTGCTGGACGTGCTGCGCGAGAACTACGTGCGCACCGCCTACGCCAAGGGCCTGCCGCAGTCGCTGATCTGGCGGCGGCACGCCCTGCGGCCGGCCCTGACTCCGGTGGTGACCATCTTCGGCATGGACTTCGCCGGCCTGCTGGGCGGGGCGCTCATCACCGAGACGGTCTTCGGGATCAACGGCGTCGGCAAGATGGCCGCCGACTCCATCGCCCGCAACGACCAGCCGGTGATCATGGGCGTCACGCTGCTGGCCGGGTTCCTCGTCGTCGTCGGAAACATAGTGGTCGACGTCGTGTACAGCGCCATCGACCCGAGAGTGCGGGTGAACGCATGACGACCGAGTCCAGCCCCAAGAACGACACCGAGGCGCTGCTGCAGGTGCGCGACCTCACGGTCACCTTCACGACGCCGCGCGGCCCGCTCGACGCCGTCCGCTCGCTGGACCTCGACCTCGAGCCCGGCGGCGCGCTGGGCATCGTCGGCGAGTCCGGCTCGGGCAAGTCCATGACCAGCCTCGCGATCATGGGCCTGCAGCCCCGGGCGGCGCGGCGCACGGGCAGCGTGCGGCTGCGCGGGCGGGAGCTGGTCGGCATGTCCGAGGCCGAGCTGCGCCGGGTGCGCGGCGACCGCATCGCCATGGTGTTCCAGGACCCGCTGTCCTCGCTGAACCCGTACTACACGGTCGGGCTGCAGATCGAGGAGGCCTACCGCGCCCACCGTCCCGGCGTGACCCGCCGGGAGGCGCGCAAGGTCGCGATCGCGGCCCTGGAACGGGTGCACATCCGGGACGCTGCGGTGCGGGTGAACCACTACCCGCACCAGTTCTCGGGCGGGATGCGCCAGCGCGTCATGATCGCGATGGCGCTGAGCACCGAGCCCGAGCTGCTGATCGCGGACGAGCCGACCACGGCGCTCGACGTCACCGTGCAGGCCCAGATCCTGGACCTGCTGCAGGAGATCCGCCGCGAGACCGGCACCGGCCTGGTGCTGATCACGCACGACCTGGCGGTGGTCAGCGAGATCACCGACCACATCGTCGTCATGAAGGATGGCGTGTGCGTCGAGCAGGGCGCCGTCGAACAGATCTTCACCAGCCCGCAGCACCCCTATACCCAGGCGCTGCTCGACGCCGTGCCGCGCATCGACGACGAGATCGGCGAGCTGCGTGCGGTGGCGCCCGCCGTCGTCCCCGAGAACGTCGTCCCGAAGAACGGAGGTGCCGCATGAGCGAGCCGCTCCTGAGAGCCACGAACCTGGTCAAGGAGTTCCCGGTGCTGGGCACCGGCGGCCTGCTGCGTCCCCCGGAACGGTTCCGGGCCGTCGATGACGTGAGCTTCGAGCTCCGCGCGGGCGAGACCCTCGCCCTGGTCGGCGAGTCCGGCTCGGGCAAGTCGACGACGGCGCGGCTCGCCGCCCGCCTGCTGGACGTCACCTCGGGCACCGTGCAGCTCGACGGCGAGGACGTCACGACGCTCAGGCGGTCGGCGCTGAACCGCTTCCGCAACGAGGTGCAGGTCGTCTTCCAGGACCCGTACTCCTCGCTCAACCCGCGGCACACCGTCGAGCGGATCATCACCGCTCCCCTGGTCTACCAGGGACGTCCGGTCCCGGGCGACGCCCGGGCGTTCACGCGCTCCCTCATGGAGCGGGTCGGGCTGGACCCGGACCACTCGCAGAAGTATCCGGCGCAGTTCTCGGGCGGGCAGGCGCAGCGCATCGGGATCGCCCGCGCGCTCGCGGTCGGCCCGCGTGTGGTGGTGTGCGACGAGGCGGTCTCGGCGCTCGACGTGTCGGTCCAGGCGCAGGTCATCAACCTGCTGCGGGACCTGCAGCGCGAGGAGGGGCTGACGTACCTGTTCATCGCGCACGACCTCGCGGTGGTGCGGCAGATCGCGACCCGGGTCGCGGTGATGACGCAGGGACAGATCGTCGAGGAGGGCGACCGGGACGCCGTCTTCGGCGCCCCGAGCCACGAGTACACCCGCAGGCTGCTCGACGCCGTCCCGCGCATCCGGCCCGAGTGGGAGCGGCAGCGGCGGACGAACGCCGCCCGGTCGACTGGGGCGACGGCATGAGCGCCGGCACCGGGACCGCGCCACTGACTCGGCGTCCGCAGTACGGCGAGTCAGTGGCTTGGTCGGACCAGGGCGCTGACTCGACGACTCCGGGACGCCGAGTCAGCTCGCTGGTCCGACATGGCAGACCATCACACCGTCACCACATTGCCCGCGTCCACAAGGAGATTCGATGAGCACGAGCACCAACCCAGGACGTCCGCCCTATGCGGGAACGCGTGCCCCCCGGCTGGTCGAGAGCGAGGCGTTCAACGCCCACATGGCGCACGGGTGGGGCGCCCCGGCCGTCGTCGTGCCGATGACGCCCGGGGCGCCCGCCGCCGCTGCCGAGCACCGCCGCCGCCTGTCGGAGCGGATCGGCGCGAGCGACGTCGTGGTCGGCGCGGGGCGCGCGAG
This sequence comes from Promicromonospora sp. CA-289599, assembly GCF_050936155.1. NCBI lineage: Bacteria > Bacillati > Actinomycetota > Actinomycetes > Micrococcales > Promicromonosporaceae > Promicromonospora > Promicromonospora sp. CA-289599. The sequence continues at coordinate 5,487,980 of NZ_JBNJNI010000001.1, read as the reverse complement.
CCTGCGCAACGGCGACGTGCAGTACGGGTTCCGCGCGGACAGCGACTTCGTCTGGCTCACCGGCGCGCAGGCCGAGGACGGCGTGCTCGTGCTGCGGGCGAGCGGCGGGAGCCACGACGCGACGCTCTACCTGCCGCCGCCGGCCAAGCCGGGCGAGAGCGCGTTCTTCGGGAACGCGGCGTACGGCGAGCTCTGGGTCGGGCCGTCCCCGGACCTGAGCGACTGGGCGGAGGCGTTCGGCATCGCCGTCGAACCGCTCTCCGCGCTCGACGCGGTGCTGGACACCCTGGACGGGGCGCTCGCGTCGCCGTCCGTCGACGAGGAGCTGGTGCGCAGGTACGGTCTGAAGCCGTCCGAGGATCTCGCCCGAGCGCTGTCGGACCTGCGGATGATCAAGGACGACTGGGAGATCGCACAGCTGCGCGAGGCGGTCGACCACACGGTCACCGGGTTCGAGGCGGTCGTCGCGGAGCTGCCGCGCGCGATCGGCGGGCTGGGCGAACGCTGGCTGCAGGGCACGTTCGACAGGCACGCGCGCACCTACGGCAACGGGCCCGGGTACACGACGATCGTCGGCTCCGGCCCCCACGCGCCGACCCTGCACTGGGTGCGCTGCGACGGCCCCGTGCTGCCCGACATGCCGCTGCTGCTCGACATGGGCGTCGAGGCGAACTCCCTGTACACGGCCGACGTGACGCGGACCATCCCGCCGTCGGGCAGCTTCAGCGCGCTGCAGCGGGACGTGCACGACCTGGTCGAGAAGGCGCACCGCGCGGGCATGGCGCAGATCCGGCCGGGCGTCGAGTACCTCGACTTCCACTTCGCCTCCATGGAGGTCATCGCCCAAGGCCTGCACGACTGGGGGCTGCTGGACGTCTCGGTCGACGAGGCCCTGTCCCCCGGCGGGCAGCAGCACCGCCGCTGGCTGGTCTGCGGCATAGGCCACCACCTGGGCCTGGACGTGCACGACTGCGCCCACTCCGACTACCCCACGTACCAGGCGGCGCCCCTGGAGCCGGGCGTGGTCATGACAGTCGAGCCCGGGCTGTACTTCCACGCGCACGACGAGACGGTGCCGCCCGAGCTGCGCGGGATCGGCGTCCGCCTGGAGGACGACCTGCTGGTCACCGCCGACGGCGCGGAGGTGCTCTCCGACGCGCTGCCGATCGACGCCGCGGGCATCGAACGCTGGACCCAGGAGCGGATGGGCGATGCCTGAGCCGATCGCCGAACCGTTCCCGCTGGACGCCGTCTCGCTGCGGGAAAGCATCTTCACGCGCGCCCGGGACCAGCTGCTGCACCTGGCGCACGCCTACCCCGTCGACCGGCTGCTCGCCGTCTTCCGCGCGAACGCCGGCCTGGACACCCGGGGCGCGCTGCCGCCGGGCGGGTGGGAGGGCTTCGGCCACCCCGACGAGCAGGCCTGGGGGCCCGACGAGTACCCCGGGCGCGAGGCGGCGCCCACGGCGAACCTGCTGCGCGGACACTACGCGGGGCACTTCCTGTCCATGCTCGCCCTGGCCTACGCCGGTACGAACGACGCTGCCCCGCGGGCCGAGCTGAAGGCCAAGGTCGACGACATGGTGGAGGGCCTGCGTGAGGTCCGGGATGCGCTCGCGGCGTCGGGCCGCTACAGCCATCCGGGGTTCCTCGCGGCGTACGGCGAGTGGCAGTTCTCCCGGCTGGAGGGCCTCGCCCCGTACGGCGAGATCTGGGCGCCGTACTACACGTGCCACAAGATCATGGCGGGCCTGCTCGACGCGCACCGGCACGCGGGGTCGCGGACGGCGCTGGAGATCGCCGCCGAGATGGGGCGCTGGGTGCACGGCCGGCTGTCCGTCCTGTCGGCGGACCAGCGCAGGGACATGTGGTCCCTGTACATCGCGGGCGAGGCCGGCGGCATGAACGAGGTGCTGTGCGACCTCGCGGTCCTGACCGGCGACAAGCGGTTCGCCGAGACGGCCCGGCTCTTCGACCTGGACTCGCTGCTCGACGCCGCTGCCGCCGGCCGGGACGTGCTGGACGGCATGCACGCCAACCAGCACGCCGCGACCCTGCTCGGCTACCTCGCGCTGCACGACCTGACGGGCGAGGCGCGCTACCTGGACGCCGTGGTCAACATCTGGGACATGCTCGTCCCGGGGCGCACGTACGCACACGGGGGTTCCGGCGAGAACGAGCTGTGGGGTCCGGCGGGCGCCGTCGCGCGCGACATCGGCAACCGGAACGCCGAGACGTGCGTGGCCTACAACATGCTCAAGCTCGCCCGCGCCCTGTTCGAGCGCACCGGCGACGCGCGCTACGCCGAGTACCACGAGCGGGCGGTCACCAACCAGGTCCTCGGCTCACGGCACGACGTCGACTCGGACGACTCACCCGAGGTCACGTACATGTTCCCGGTCAACCCGGGGGCGCTGCGCGAGTACGACAACGTCGGCACGTGCTGCGGCGGCACCGGGCTCGAGAACCACGTCAAGTACCAGGACTCCGTCTACTTCCGGTCCGTGCGGGGCGGTGAGCGCATCCTCTGGTTCAACCTCTACGTGGCCTCGGCCCTGGACTGGGCCGAGCAGGACGTGCGGGTGGTCCAGGAGACCGCGTACCCGCTGGAGGGCGGCAGCCGTCTGCTGGTCGACGCCTCCGGCGACCTCGACCTTCGGCTGCGGGTTCCGGGCTGGGCCGCGGGTGGGTTCGCGGTGACCGTCGACGGTTCGCCCGTGGCCGTGGACGCCGTTCCCGGACAGTACGTCTCCCTGCGGCGGGACTGGGTGCCGGGCACGGTGGTCGAGATCAGCATGCCGCTGGCCCTGCGCGAGGTGCCGGCGCCCGACGACGCGTCCCTGGTGACCCTTGAGCTCGGGCCGACCGTCTTGCTGGCCCGCAGCGCCGCCACCACCTGGCTCCCGGTCGCCGCGGCGACCTGGCGACGCCTCGACGGGACGCTTGACGCCCCCCTGACGAGGGCCGACGACGGGACGTGGCGGCTGGGCGACCTCGTCCTGGAGCCCGCGTGGTCCGGATCGGACGCGCGGTACCACATGTATCTGCGGCGGGCCGATGCCCGGATCGCCTTCGCGGGCGCGGGCGCGGGGTTGGACGCCGGCGCGGAGCCGGCCGACTCCGGCGTGCCCAACGTGGCCCGCCGGGACGGCGACACGTTCCTCGACGTCCTGTGGTCGGACGGCGGCTTCGCCTCCCGGCCCGAGTTCCTCCGGGCTGTACTGCGCACCGCTCACGAGTTCGTCGGTCTGGGGCTGCTGAGCGCCGCCGAGGCGCGCGACGTCCTGCGGGCTGCCGCACGCTCCGGCGTCGGACGGGACATGGGAGACGTCGGCGGGATCGCGAACGAGGCGGAGGCCGCGCGTGAAGAAGCCGCTCTCCTCGCTGAGGCGCCCACGGCCGCCTTCGCCGGCTCAGCGCCCCGTGTCGAGGTGGTGCCGGCCACGGCGCCGAGCGTCACCGGCTGGTACCACCGGCCGGCTGAGCTCACCGTTGCGGCGCGCGCCGACGTCGGCGAGCCGACCGTCGAGGTCCGGGTCGGCGACGGGCCGTGGCGACCAGCGGGAGCCGAACCGCTACGGCTCGGCGACGGCGTCCACACCGTCACGGCGCGCGCCGTCGACTCCGAGGGACGGGAACGGCACGTCGTCAGCGAGGTAAGCGTCGACACCACGCCGCCGGTGACCACCGCGACGACCCGCCGCCTTGGCCTGCACGGCGTCGAGATCAGCCTCGCCGCCACGGACGACGTCTCCGGCGTGGACAGCATCCGGTGGAAGGGGCCGGACACGTTCTGGGCGACCTTCCGCGAACCGTTCACGCGGGCCTTGGGCGACGCGCCTCAGGTCATCGAGTTCACCGCCACCGACCGGGCGGGCAACGAGGAGCCGGTGCAGACCCTCGAGCTCCCGCCCGCCGGCTGACCGCGCGCACGACAACCCGCTGCACACGCACCGCATCAGAAAGGTGGTTCTCCGGGGCCGAACAAGCCGGTCGGCTCGGCGGGTCCGTTGGGTCCGTTGGGTCCGGCCGGTACGGCACCCGGCTCGGTAGTGGCGTACCGCCGTGGCAGGCGTCGGCCGGTCAGGGCTCGCAGACTCAGGTCGTGACTGGTGTCCGGGTCGACCTGGTCGATGTCGACGTGAGTGTCCAGCACGGTCGGTGGTCGGTGCTGGGTGCGGCCGGTGGGAGTGGTCCAGGTCGTGATCCCGGTCGCGGGGTCGCGCACGACGCCCCAGCCCGCGTGGGTCTTGAGCAGGTGATGCCGACGGCACAGAGCGTGCAGGTTCCATGCGCTCGTCTGCCCCCGCCCGGCCGCACCAGCGGTGACGATGTGGTTCTCACGCTGATGGCCGTGGCCGGGGCCTCGGCCATCGTCCCGATGATGGTCGAAGGGTTCGATGTGGTCGAGGTCGCATAGTTCGGCCGGGAGGTCGCAGCCAGGGAAGGTGCAGGTGTCATCCCTGGCCTCGACCGCTGCGCGCAGGACCCGGCCCGGTTGGTAGGCGGTGGTGGAGTAGTCGACCAGCACCCCGGTGACCGGGTCGGTCACCAGGCGCTGCCAAGTCGCGTCCTGCGCGATGAGCCGGGCCGTTTCAGCCGGGATGGGTCCGAATCCGTTCAGGTCGCCGGGTGCGTCGTCCAGACCCAGGAGCACGCTGGCGGGGACCGTCACCCGTACCACCGGGCGGGTCGGAATGATCCGCACCGGCCGGACTATTACCTGCTGGACGGGGGCCCGGCCACCACACGAGCAGACCGGAACCTCCGCGCGCTCATCCCCATCGGTCGACGCCGCATCGCTCTCGGCGGGCCCGTCCTTCGCCGTGGTTCCGGTGGTCTCGGTGGTGCCAGTCGTGCCAGTCGTGCCGGTGTCCGTGTCACCCTGTGTGCCCGTGTCGGTGAAGCGGTCGACGGGTAGAAGTCGGCCCGTGACGATCCCCGTCAACGAGTCCGCGCGGAGCTGTGCCAGGTTGCGGTCCTCGCCGCTGGTGCGGCGCAGCTGGTGGGCCATGTCGTCCACCACACCCCATACCGCAGCCGCGTCGGCCGCCGGCAGGTAGGCCGACACCCAGCCCATGTCGTTCTCGGCACGGTCCAGCTGCACGCTGCGGCGCTGTGCCTCGGCTCGCGCGGTGGCCGCCGCGCCGTGGCGGGCCTTGGCGAACGCGAGCATCCGAGCCTGCAGCCACCGCCAGGTCCGGTGCGGGGCCTGCGGCAGATACCGCTCGATCGCTTCCGATCGCTCGGCCACGGTCAGCTGGGACGCGGAGCGCAGCAGGGTGTGTGCCTTGCGCACGTCGATCCGCCCAGCGGCCAGGGCTGCGATCACCCTCGGGTGCTGGGCACCGGACTCGGCACGCACGACGACCTCGGTACCTTCCGACTCGGTCACCACGAGCTCGCTGGTGACCTGCCCGACCAGCGAGCTGTGCGCGAGCGGGTTGGTCTCCCGGGCGGCGCGTTCGGCCACAACCCTCGCTTGCACCCCCGCAGCCCAGGACTGCAGGCGCCCGCATGCGGCGACCAGGTCACCCAGCGCGCCGTCCGGAAGATCCTCCAGAGGGTCCTCGTCCGGGACCGCGCTCGCACCGACGCCTACGCCGACCGCCTCCGCGACCACCCGCGCCAGCTCTGCGCCCGGCATATCACTCAGCGCCGCCCGCAGCGCCTCCACCGGCCACAACGCCACCGGCAACGTATCCGGCGGCCAGTCCGGCATCGAGTCCAGCCACCCAGGCATCTCCGGCAACCGGTCCGGTCCGGCGAATGCGTCCCAGTCCCCGAACGGGATCGCCTCATCGACCGGCGCGCCGCCGGGCATGACGCCGTCGCGCATGACGCCGCTGGACAGAATTTCACGCATGCCAGCACACTCCTCACCAGGTATCTGAGATCAGGCAGGTATCCGAAGCCAAGGCTAGCCGTGGGCGCCATTCCTACGGACGTTTGTTCGACCCTATGGCCGACCACCCACACTCGCCCGACCTTCTGCCAACCGCGTAACCCGGGTCGCCCACATGCCCAGCCGGTCAGCTCGCCGAGCCGCCGCCAGTTGAGCTCCAGGGCAGCCCGTTCCGTCTGAGCAACGGCGCCCTCGCCGCCATCCGGACCTCAGAGCGCGGAGCCCGCGGCCCACATCCGACGGCGAGTGTCGATGTCAGTGGCTCGGCATAGCGTCCTTCCCATGAGCGAGCCACAGCCCTTCACGGTCCACGTCCCCGACCAGGTCCTCACCGATCTGCGCGAGCGACTGGCGCGCAGTCGGATCCCGGACGACTCGCCCCGGCGTCCGGCGTCGGGCATGACCGCGGCGTACCTGCGCGAGCTGGTCGACCACTGGATCAGCTGGGACTGGCGCGCCCGGGAGGCCTGGCTCAACGAGCATCCGCAGTTCATCGCGGAGCTCGACGACGTCGACCTGCACTTCGTCCACCTGCGCTCGGACCGGCCCGACGCGCCGGCGCTCCTGGTGCAGCACGGCTGGCCGCACACGTTCGCGCTGCAGCTCGACTTCGCCGACCTGCTGCCCGACTTCCACGTGGTGGTCGCGAGCCTGCCCGGATTCGGGTTCTCCTCGCCGTACGTCGCGGGGCCGATATCGGAGAAACGGCTGGCCGCGACGATGCACACGCTGATGACGGACGTGCTCGGCTACGAGCGGTACTTCACGTACGGCGAGGACGTCACGGCGAACGTCAGCGACCTCATCGCCGCCCGCTACCCCGAGCACGTGGCGGGGATCGTCGCCACCCACGCGCACTTCCCCACCAGCGACGAGCGCGCCGCCCTCGGCGACCCCGAGGTCAAGGAGTTCTTCGACGACATCGCCGCGAAGCACCAGACCGACGGCGCCTACGGCCACGTGCAGGCCACCCGGCCCGACACCCTCGCGGCCGCGCTCAACGACTCCCCCGCCGGCCTGCTGGCGTGGCTCGCCGAGAAGCTGGTCGAGTGGAGCGACACGCCGCCGGGCGACCCCCGCGCGGTGGAGCGCCGCATCTCGCGGGACCGCCTCCTCACGGAGGCGACCATCTACTGGGCTACCCAGACGATCGCGTCATCGTTCCGCCCCTACTACGAGGGGGCCGACCAGCCGGATCCGATCCCGCCCACGAACGTGCCCGCGGCGGTGTTCATCCAGCGCCACGAGGCCGGCTACCCCGAGGTGCTCGCGCGCCGCCACTATCTCGATCTTCGCGAGTTCGACCGCCTCGAGGAGGGCGGTCACTTCTCGGTGGCCGAGGTACCTGCCGAGATGGCGGCGCGCATACGGGGGTTCGTCCGCTCGGTCGGCTGACCCGGTCGGCTCGAACCGGAGCTCAGGCCTTCGGTTCGAGCCGGATCACCGGGAACTTGCGGTCGGTGTTCTTCTCGTACTCCTTGGCGTCCGGCCAGTACTCGGCCCAGATGCCGTAGAGCCGCTCCCAGTCGGGCTGCCCCGGCCGGACCACGGTGGTGGTCACGCGGATGGTCTTGTCCCCGATCTCGATGGTCGCCTCGCCGGGGCCGTCCTCGATGTTCGCGACCCAGGCCGGGTCCTTGGGCGCGCCGCCGAGCGAACCGGTGATGACGTAGGCGTCCCCGTCGGCCGCGGCCACGAGCGGCGTCACGTAGTCCTTGCCGCTGACCCGCCCCACGTGGTGCAGCAGCACGAGTCGCTTGCCGGTGAAGTGCCCGCCCATGACGTCGTCACCCACGACGCCCGCGTTGGCCCGGAACGCCTCGATGACGCCACTGTTCATGTCTGCCATGTTGTCCTCCGCAGTATTGGTCGGCCACTTCGGTCGACTAACCGGACTTTACCCCGCTTACGCGATTCCCGATAGCATCCACGGATGAGTACACCGCTGACCTGGGGCACACCGCACCCTGAACGGGCCGACGCCGCCCGGAACCGTCAGCTGCTGCTCACCACCGCCCGCGAGCTCATCGCCGCCGACGGTCCTGACTGCCTCACGATGGACCGGCTCGCCGAACGCTCAGGGCTCGGCAAGGGCACCGTGTTCCGGCGGTTCGGCACCCGGGCGGGAATCTTCCAGGCACTGCTGGACGACAACGAGCGCGCCCTGCAGCAGGAGATCCTCTCCGGGGCCCCACCGCTCGGTCCGGGCGCTCCGCCGGTCGACCGCCTCGTCGCCTACGGAACTGCCCGCATCCGCTTCCTCACGGAGAACCACGAGATCGCCCGGTCCGCGATCGAGGGCCGACCGACGAACGGCCGCCGCCCGCCGCTGTCCCAGATCCACATCCGGGTCCTGCTCCGCGAGCTCGACCTGCCCGGCGCCGACGTCGACCTGCTCGCCGGGCAGCTCACGTCCGCGCTGGAGGGCCCGCTCCTCCTCCGGCTCTTCGACGGCCCTGAGCCGGACCGGTCAGGGCTCACCGACCGCTTCGAGGCCGGCTGGCGCTACCTGGTCGAGCGCGTCTGCCTCCCGGCGGTCTGACCGGCACGTCGCCGACCAGCGACCACCGGGCGCCGTCATGCGTGGGTCGACGACTCGTGACGTGCGTGCTCGGCGGGCTCGAGCTGGAAGGTCGAGTGCTCGACGGACACGTCGAACTCGGTGGCGACGCAGCGCTGCAGGGCGTCGAGGACCGGGGGTGCCTGCCCGTCGCGGAAGCAGGCGTCCCGCACCACCACGTGCGCGCTGATGGTCGGCAGGCCGGTGGCGACGAGGGAGGCGTGCAGGTCGTGCACCGACTCCACGTTGTCCACCTCCAGCAGACGGGCCCGCACCTGGTCCAGGTCGATCCCGGCCGGCGTCGACTCCAGCAGCACGTTCGCCGAGTCGGTCAGGAGCTTCGCCGCGCGGGGCAGGATCAGCAGCGCGATGACGAGCCCCGCGACGGCATCGGCGCGCTGCCATCCGGTGGTCGCGATCACGACGGCCGCCACGATCACCGCGACCGACCCGAGCGCGTCGTTCGCGACCTCCAGGAAGGCGGCACGCAGGTTGAGCGACGCCGACCGGCCGCCCGCCAGCACCAGCAGCGCCACGACGTTCCCGACCAGGCCCACAATGCCGAACACCAGCAGGCCCGGGCCGGGTGCTTCGGCCGGACCCGCCAGGCGGCTCACCCCCTCGACCAGGGCGTAGACGCCGACGGCGAGCAGCACGGCGGCCTGGGCCAGCGCGGCCAGGATCTCGGCCCGCCGGAACCCCCACGTCCGGCGCGGCGACGGCGGCCGCAGCGCGAGCGACGCCGCGAACAGCGCGATGGCCAGGCCTGCGACGTCGGTCAGCATGTGCGCGGTGTCGACAAGGAGCGCGAGGCTGCCCGTGAGCACGGCGCCTACCGCCTGCGCCACGAACACGGCCGCCGTGATCCCGAACGCGACCGCCAGGCGCCGCCGGTTGCTCTCGTCACCGGCGGCGCCATGGGCGCCGTGGTGGTGCTGGTGGTCACCCATCGACTGCAGCCTTTCGCTGGTCGCCATCGTGCTCGTGCTCATCATGGCCGTGCTCGTCATGACCATGGTCGTGCGCCAGCTCGCCCTCCCACGCCTCGCGGCCCTCGTGGATCGCGAATGCCGCGATGACGAACCCGGCGACGGCGTCCACCCAGCCGGCACCGGTCAGCGCGAACACCACGAGACCGACGAGCGTCGACACGGAGAGCAGCACGCAGATCCGTGTCTCGGCGGCGTCGGCCAGGATCAGCGGGTCGGCCAGGGCCACCCCGACGCGGCGCTTGGCCTCGGCCAGTAGCGGCATGACCACGAGCGACGCGACCAGGAGCCCGATCGCGACCGGTGAGCTCTCCGGGGTCGCACCGACCACGAGACTGCGCACACCCTCGACGGTGACGTAGCCCGCGAGCAGGAAGAACGTGATCGCGACGAGGCGGAGCGTGATGAGCTCCTTGCGTTCGTCGGCCTCGCCGTGCCGCAGGCGGGCGGAGAGCCGAAGGCCCACCAGCACCGCCGAGATCGACTCGATGCCGGAGTCGATGCCGAACCCGATCACCGAGACGAGCCCCGCCGCGATGCCGGCGGCGATCGCGACCACGCCCTCGACGACGTTGTAGGCGACGGTGAACTTGGCCAGCCGCAAGCCCCGTCGCGTCAGCCGCTCCGTCGTCTGCGCCTGCGTCTCCGCGCCCGGCCGGGTGCTCATGACGCGACCCCTTCCGGCGCGGACGCGTGCGCGGCCGAACCGTCGACACCGTAGACCGGGCACAGCGCGACGGCGTCGCCGGTCAGTGCGAGCAGCCGCTCCGCGGACTCGAGCACCGCGAGCGTCGCCTCCGGGTGGGTCAGCGAGAACACGGAGGCCCGGCCCTCCGGCCGGGACTCGACGAGTCCGCAGTCCCGCAGGCACGCCAGGTGCTTGGAGACCGTCGACTGGGCGAGGTCCAGGTGCCGGGTCAGGTCGACCACGCGGTGCTCACCGAGGGCGAGGTGCCGCAGGATCGCAAGCCGGGACGGGTCCGAGAACCCGTGGAACAGGCAGGCCGCCACCGCCATCGCGGCAGGCCCGTCCGCGACTGCATCGCCATCCACCTCTATCATCGCCATGCAGCGATGCTAACAGGCGCGCTACGCGACCGCCCGCGCGCGCCAAGCCGCAGCCGTCGCGTCCAGGACTGCCGACCACGGCGTCGGGCGGACGCCGAGCACGCTGGTGGTCTCGGCAGCGTCCGCGACGAAGGGCTGGTCGAACTGGTAGAGCACACCCAGCGCCTCGCGCACCAGCGGCACCGCGAGACCTCCGGCCCGCACCGCGATGCGCGGCACGCGCCGCAGTCGCGGCTCACCGGTCCCGGCCCGCGCCCCGAGCTCGCGCAGCACCTCACGGACGGTCGCGGGCGCGTTGGACGGCACCAGCCACGGCGAACCCCAGGCCCGGTCGTCGGCGCCGAGCGTGATGAGGGTAGAGACCACGTCGTCGACGGCGGTCCACGTGTGCGGCTGGTCAGGATCGGCCAGGACGGACGCCGTCCTGCCCGCGAGCGTCGCGGCCGCGTAGGTCGGCAGCAGCCCGTGCGACTCAGGGACGGTCGGCCCGATGTAGTCGGAGGCACGCGCCTCCGTGACACGCACGCGTCCGGCCCGGTGCGCGGCGAGCGCCTCCTGCCAGACCCGCGCCCGGACCTCACCGAGGGCGCTCGACGGCGCGAGCGGCCGGTTGCGGGTCATCGGCCCGTCGACCGGCCCGTAGCCGTAGAGGTTCCCGAGGCTGACGAGGACCGCGCCCGAGCTCTCTGCCGCGCGCAGCACCGACGCCGCCAGGGGCGGCCAGCCGCGCTCCCATGCCGGGTACGCCCCGGGGTTCGCGCAGTTGTAGACGACGCCGACCCCGCGGGCGGCGTCGGCGAGCGCCGTGGCGTCCGTGGCGTCGAGGGCGATCCGCTGGACGCGGGGAAGTTCGGGGCCGCCGCCGGAGCGGGTCACCACCCGGACGGTGCGGCCGGCCTGGGACAGCCGGCGCGCGAGAGCGGCGCCGACGGGTCCGGCGCCGACGACGAGATGCGTGGTCATGGGCTCAGGGTGCCACCCATATTCGTCATACAGGTTCGCTACTTGTATGATCGCCTGGACACCCGCCGCAAAGGAGCGCCATGACGTACCAGCCCGACGCCATCCGGACCGTGCAGCTCTCGACCCTCACGCTGCCGCTGGCCACCGCCATCTCCGACGCCAAGGTCTTCACGGGCCGCCAGAAGCCGATGACCGAGGTCGTCTTCCTGCTCGCGGAGATCACCACGGAGCAGGGTTTCGAGGGCCTCGGCTTCTCCTACTCCAAGCGCGCGGGGGGACCCGCGCAGTACGCGCACGCGAAGGAGGTGGCGCAGACCGCCGTCGGCGAGGACCCGAACGACGTGGCCAAGCTGTACACGAAGCTCCTGTGGGCGGGGGCTTCCGTAGGCCGGTCGGGCGTCGCCACCCAGGCGCTCGCCGCGATCGACATCGCGCTGTACGACCTCAAGGCCAAGCGCGCGGACCTGCCGCTGGCCAAGCTGCTCGGCGCGCACCGCGACTCGGTGCGCACCTACAACACCTCCGGCGGCTTCCTCAACGCGAGCATCGAGGAGGTCAAGGAGCGCGCGAGCCGGTCGATCGCCGAGGGCATCGGCGGCATCAAGATCAAGGTCGGCCTGCCCGACGGCGCCACGGACCTGGCGCGCGTCGCCGCCGTCCGCGAGCACATCGGCCCGGACGTGCCCCTCATGGTCGACGCCAACCAGCAGTGGGACCGCACCACCGCCCTGCGCATGGGCCGCCGGCTGGAGCAGTTCGACCTCGACTGGATCGAGGAGCCGCTGGACGCGTACGACGCCGAGGGCCACGCCGCGCTCGCCGCCGCCCTGGACACCCCGATCGCCACGGGCGAGATGCTGGCCTCGGTGGCGGAGCACGAGCGCCTCATCGCGACGCGGGCGTGCGACATCATCCAGCCGGACGCCCCGCGCGTCGGCGGGATCACGCAGTTCCTGCGCCTGCTCACGCTCGCGGACCAGGCCGGGCTGGACCTCGCGCCGCACTTCGCCATGGAGATCCACCTCCACCTGGCCGCCACCTACCCGCGTGAGCCGTGGGTCGAACACTTCGACTGGCTGGACCCGCTGTTCAACGAGCGCCTGGAGACGAAGGACGGCCGCATGCTCGTCCCGGACCGCCCCGGGCTGGGCGTCACGTTCAGCGAGCAGGCCCGCGCGTGGACGACGGACACGGCCCTGTTCGGCCCGGCCTGACCCGAAACAGATGGAAGCATGAGCACATGGCCCAGACCCTGAGCGGCACCCTGGTGGAGTCGCTGCGGACCCGCATCGTCAACGGCGACATCGCCCCGGGCGAGAAGCTGCCCAGCGAGCCGCGGCTGGCGACCGAGCACGGGGTGAGCCGCACCGTCGTCCGCGAGGCGATCGCGCGCCTCAACCTGGAGGGCCTGGTCCATACCCGGCGCGGCAGCGGCAGCTACGCGCTCACTCCCCCGGCCGACGACGCCGACGGCGCCCCGCCGCTCGCCCGCTCGCTGGCCGACCGGCTCGCCCTGGTCGAGTACCGCCTGGCGCTGGAGGCCGAGGCCGCCGCGCTGGCCGCGACCCGGCGTACGCCGGCCCAGCTCGCGGCGCTGGCCGACCGCCTCGACTCCCTCGCGTCGTCGGACGGCCACCCGGCGACCGCGATGCAGCACGACTTCGCCTTCCACCGGCTCGTGGCCGAGGCCGCGGGGAACAGGTTCCTGCTGGAGGCCCTGGACCGGCTCGGCCCGCAGATGATCGCCATGCCGCGCGGCCGCCTCGACCGGCACGACGGCGGCCGCTTCACCGCCGTCGTGCAGGAGCACCGGGCAGTGCTCGCGGCGCTGGAGTCGCAGGACCCGCTGGCCGCCGCGGCCGCGATGCGGGTCCACCTGGCAGGCTCGCGCCGCCGCCTCCTGGACGAGTCCGGAACAACGACGACCGATAGCCCACGGCCCAGCTAGCGCGGGGGCTTGACCGCCAGGACCGGGTGGTCCGCCTGGAGGAGGATGCGCTGCGCGACCGAGCCCATGATGAACTTCCCCACCGTGCTGCGGCGGCGCAGGCCGATCACGATCAGCGACGCGTCGTGCTTCTCGGCCAGGTCGAGGATCTCGTCGGTGAAGTCGTCACGGTGTGTGCCGCGCACGACCTCGGCCCGCACCCCGGCGTCGTCCGCCAGGGTGAGCACCCGGGAGAGGTCCTCCGTCGTGGCGACGGTGGTCTCCACCACCGACCCCTCGCGCGCCGAGTTCACGACGAGCAGGTCCTCGTCCCGGAGCCGGGCCTCGGTGATCGCCGCTCGTACGGCGGCCTCCCCCGCGGGCGTGGGCACGTAGCCGACGACGATGGTCATACTGACTCTTCCTCTCGGTTCTGGGCTGATCGGTCCTGCGCGGATCGGTCCTGCGCGGGGTTCTGCGCCGCCCGCCGGTTGCGGACGGACCGGACCAGGGGCAGCACGGCGACCACCACGAACACGACCAGCAACGTCGCGGAGATGGGCCGGGTGAAGAAGCCGGCGGCCGACCCGTCAAACATGAGCAGCGAGCGCCGCAGGCTCGACTCCAGCAAGGAACCGAGCACAAACGCGAGCACGAGCGGCCCTGGCTCGAAGCCGAACTTCTTCATCAGGTAGCCGATGGCTCCGAAGACGACGACCAGGAGCACGTCGAACACGGAGTTGTTGATCGTGTACGCGCCGATCATCGTGATCAGCGCGGTGACCGGCGCGAGGATCGCCGACCGCACCCGCAGGATCCGGACGAAGACGCCCACCAGCGGGATGGACATGATCAGGAGCAGCACGTTGCCGATGTACATCGAGTTGACGACGCCCCAGAACAGCTCGGGGTGCTCGGTCACGAGCTGCGGGCCCGGCGTGATGCCCTGGATCAGCAGCGCGCCGAACATGAGCGCCATCGTTGCGTTGGCGGGGATGCCGAGGGTGAGCAGCGGGATGAAGGAGCTGGTGGCGGCGGCGTTGTTCGCCGTCTCCGGGCCGGCGACGCCCTCGATGGCGCCCTTGCCGAACCGGCTGGGGTCCTTGGCGCGCTTCTTCTCGGCGGCGTAGGCCGCCATGGAGGCGATGGTCGCGCCGCCGCCGGGCAGGATGCCGAGGAAGAAGCCGAGCACGGACCCGCGGGTCACGGCCCCCGACGACTCCCGCAGATCCTTCCGCGACGGCCAGACGTTCGCGATCTTGCCGGGCGCGTGCACGGCGCGGTGCCGCTCCTCCAGGTTGTAGAGGATCTCGCCGAGGCCGAACAGGCCCATGGCGACGGGCACGAAGTCGATGCCGTCGGCCAGGCTGAGGCTGTCGAACGTGAACCGTTCGGCGCCGGTGAAGGCGTCGCGGCCGATGGTGGCGAGCAGCAGCCCGATCGCCGCGGCGATGAGCGCCTTGAGCTTCGCACCGGACGCGATGGTCGAGACCAGCAGGATGCCCAGCAGCGCGAGCGCCGTGTACTCGGGCGGCCCGAAGTCGAGCGCGAAGCCCGCCACGACCGGCGCGAGGAACGTCAGCCCGATGATCGCGACCGTGCCACCCACGAACGAGCCGATGGCGGCGACGCCGAGCGCCGTGCCCGCCCGACCCTGCCGGGCCATCGCATGCCCGTCCAGGACGGTGACCACGGAGCTGGCCTCGCCCGGCAGCCGCAGCAGCACCGAGGTGATCGTGCCGCCGTACTGGGCACCGTAGAAGATCCCGGCGAGCATGATGATCGCGGTGACCGGCTCCACGCCGTAGGTCAGCGGGAGCAGGATGGCGATGGTGGCCGCCGGCCCGAGGCCCGGCAGCACCCCGATGAGCATGCCGATGACCACCCCGATGAGGCAGTACAGGAGATTCGTCGGTTCCAGCACGACGGCGAAGCCGGCCAGGACGTTCTGCAGCGATTCCACGTGCGATATCCCTTTGTGGGCAGTCAGATCAGAGGAGGTGCGGGACGTTCGTGCCGAGCGCCCCGACGAACACCGCGTAGAGCACGCCGACGACGAGCACCGAGTACAGGACGGCGGAGCGCCAGGACTCCCCGCCGAGGAGCTTCATCCAGACGAGGCTCAGCAGCAGCGCGGGAATCTCGAAGCCGATCACCGGCAGCAGGGCCACGAGCCCCAGGAGCGTCGCGAGGCCGGCCAGCGAGAGCCACGAGTACCGGGAGAACTTCTCGCCGTCCCCGCCCCGCCGTCCGACAGCGATCTGGACGAGGGACAGCACGACGACCGCGACGCTGACCGCGAGCGGCCAGAGCCCGGCCCCGGGCCGCGACGGCGTCCCGAGACCCAGAGAGACCGCCGCCACCGCACCCGCCACACCGACGCCGGCGGTCACCAGGCACGCGGCCAGGTTGGCGACCGGGCCGGCGGCGGGCGGTGCGACGTCGTCCACGGGCTCGAAGGGCTCGACCGGCTCGGCGGTCCGTACGGCTGGGCTCTCCACGACGGGTCAGCCTTCCGCGAGGCTGATGTCGTACTCGTCGGTGAGCGCCTGGTACTTCTCGGCGAGCTCCGTCCACTCCGCGGTGACCTCTTCACCGGAGATCTCGTGCGGCGTGAGCAGGTTGTTCTCGTTGAGGTCCTGGTACGTGCCGGACCCGATGGCGGCGTCTATCGACTCCACGAGCCGGGCCTTGACGTCCTCGGGCAGGCCCTTCGGGGCGGCGACGGCGCGATACTGCGAGACGGGCACGTCGTACCCCTCCTCGACGGCGGTCGGCACGTCCGGGAGGAACTGGTTGCGCTCGGCCGAGAAGGCCAGCAGCGGCACCACGTTCCCGGCGTCGATCTGCGGCTTGGCCTCGCCGAGCTGCACGGTGGCCACCTGTACCTGGTCGCCGACGACGGCAGTCAGCGCGGGCGAGCCGGAGTCGAACGGGACCGCGGTGCCCTCGACGTCGGCCTGCGCGAACAGGACCGCCTGCGCGAGCTGCGAGCCGGTGCCCACGCCGGTGGTGCCGTAGGTAACGTCACCGGAGGCGTTCTTGAGGTCGTCGAAGGTCTCGAAGCCGGACTCGGCGCTGGCGAGCAGCACGTAGTCGTCCTGCGAGAGGCCCTTGAGCACGTCGAGGTTGCTCAGGTCCACCGCCTCGTCCTCGGACACCGCCAGCGGCGTGATCGTGATGAGGGAGGCGTTGAGCAGGACAAGCTCGTGGCCGTCGGCGGGCTTGGCGGCGACCTCCTCGGTCGCGAGCGCGCCGTTGGCCCCGGCCCGGTTGACCACGGGCACGGACACGCCGAGGTCCTCGGCCATGCCCTCGGCCACGGCGCGGGCGATCAGGTCGGTGGAACCGCCGGCGTCCTGGCCCACGGTGATGGTCACGGGTCCGGTCGGGAAGTCGGCGCCGTCGGCGTCGGAGCCTCCGGCCACGTTTCCGCCGCATGCGGCGAGGGTCAGGGCGGCGAACGCCGCGCCGGCTCCGAGGAAGGCCCTGCGGGTGCGCGGGGTCCTGTGTGCTGGGGTTGTCATCGCAGCTCTCCTCATTGAGATGGATACGGGTTGAGATCGGTACGGGGATCAGATCGAAAGGGCATATCCCGGTAGGTCGTTGAGCATAGGAAGCCCTTACGATGCCTGTCTAAGCCTCTTACTGCATTGCTTGATTCTCGGAATGCATCGAGCCTCGGAAAGGCCATCGTGTACACCCTCGATCAGCTCCGCTGCTTCCAGGCCGTCGCGGAGGAACTTCACTTCGGCCGCGCCGCGGGGCGGCTGAACATGACCCAGCCCCCGCTGAGCCGCCAGATCCAGAAGCTCGAACGCGCGGTGGGCGTGCCGCTCCTGGAGCGGGACAACCGGCACGTCGAGCTGACGACGGCGGGCGCCGTCTTCCTGGAGGAGGCCCGCCGCCTCCTCACCGCCGCCGACGCCGCCCCCGCGCTCGCCCGGAAGATCGCCGCGGGCCGGGCGGGCGTGCTGCGCCTCGGGTTCACCGCCGCGTCCGGGTTCAGCCTGCTGGGCACGCTCGTGCAGGAGATCGCCGAGTTCATGCCCGACGTGGACCTCGACCTCCAGGAGCTGGTCACGATCGAGCAGATCGAGGCGATCCGGCGCGGCGAGCTGGACCTCGCCCTCGGCCGGCCGCCGTTCGACCAGGAGAGCTTCGACTCGCGCCTGCTCCTCTCGGAGGACCTCGTCCTGGCCGTGCCGCACGAGCACCCGTTCGCCCGGCTGGACCGGCCCGTCGTCGTCGGCGACCTGCGTGACCAGGCGCTGATCGGGCACCACCCCACCAAGGCCCGGTACTTCTACGACATGGTGGTGCGCTACATCGACGTCGAGCACGCCAACGTCGTGCACGTCGTCAGCCAGATCCTGACCATGTGCTCGCTGGTCGCAGCGGGCCGCGGCGTCGCGTTCGTCCCCGAGTCGGCCCGGCTCCTGGGCCTGCCGGGGGTCACGTTCGCCGAGCTGGGCGACGTCCCGCACGGCGTGGTCGAGCTCCACGCCATCTGGAACCGGACCTCGAAGAACCCGGCCCTCCACAGCTTCCTGACCTTCCTCCACCCAAACGACTGACCCCCTCGTCGAGTGCTGGATCTTCGCCCTGCCAGCGCCTCCTGAGGGGCGAAAAGCCAGCACTCAACGGAGCGGGGGGTGGGCGAGCGATGTTGTTGGGGTATGAGTTGATGCACTTTCGGGCTTGGACAGGCATCGTTCGGGTTCTTAGGTTGGCGCCCAGCAACGACATCGCCGACGTCTGTCACAGGAGGGCCCCCCCTTGGCCACGTACGCACCCCAGGAGCTCGCCGCCGCCCTCAAGGACGGGCTGCTCTCGTTCCCCGTCACCCCGTTCGCCGGGGACGGGGAGATCGACGACGAGCGGTACCGCGAGCACATCGACTGGCAGTCGAGCTTCGAGATCGGCGGCCTGTTCGCCGCCGGCGGCACGGGTGAGGGCTTCAGCCTGACCCCCGAGGAGTCGGCCCACGTCGTGCGGCTCGCCGTCGAGACCGCGGCCGGACGCACCCCCGTGCTCGGCAGCGCCGGCGGCAACACCGCCCAGGCGATCGCGAACTCGCGGGCCGCCGAGACCGCCGGTGCGGAGGGGATCCTGCTGCTGCCCCCGTACCTGACCGAGTGCGACCAGGACGGGCTCCTGGAGCACGCCTCCGCGGTGTGCGCCTCGACCGGTCTCGGCGTCATCGTCTACAACCGCGGCAACGCCGTCTACTCCGCGCAGACCGTCGCCCGGCTGGCCGAGCGGCACCCCAACTTCATCGGGTTCAAGGACGCCATCGGCGACATCGAGCAGCTCACCCGCGTCTACGCCACCAACGGTGACCGGCTCTTCTACCTCGGAGGGCTGCCCACCGCGGAGACCTTCGCGCTGCCGCTGCTCCAGCTCGGCATGAGCACCTACTCGTCGGCCATGTACAACTTCGTGCCCGAGTTCGCCCTGGCCTTCTACCGGGACGTGCGCGCCCAGGACCGCGCGGCAGTGACCGAGAAGCTGCGCCGGTTCGTGCTGCCCTATCTCGACGTCCGCGACCGCGCCAAGGGGTACGGGGTATCCATAGTCAAGGGTGGCCTGAAGGCGGTCGGCCGGGACATGGGAAGTGTCCGCCCGCCCCTGCAGGACCTGACCGACCGGGACCTGAAGGACCTGGGCACCCTGATCGACGCCGCCGGCGTCCGCTGAAACAGCACGGGAGAAAGACGATGACCACGACCGAGCTCACCGGACACTCGATAGTCGCCGGCGCGCCCCTCGCGGGCGCAGCGGGCACCTGCGCCGGCCAGGACCCCGCGACGGCGCAGGCCCTCGAGCCCGCCTACTCGCTGCTCGACGACGCCCAGGTCGCCCGGGCGACCGCCGCCGCGCAGGAAGCCTTCGCCTCCTTCTCCACGCTCGCCCCGCAACCGCACGCCCGGTTCCTGGAGCAGATCGCGGACAACATCGACGCCCTGGGGTCCGACGTCGTCGCGCGCGCCATGCTCGAGACCGGCCTCCCGGCGGCCCGCCTGACCGGGGAGGTCGCCCGGACCACCGGCCAGCTGCGCCTGTTCGCGCAGGTCGTGCGCCAGGGCGACCACCGTGGCGTGCGGATCGACCCGGCCCTGCCCGACCGCACTCCCCTGCCCCGGGCCGACATCCGGCAGCGCAAGGTGCCGCTCGGCCCCGTCGCCGTGTTCGGCGCGAGCAACTTCCCGCTCGCCTTCTCCACCGCGGGCGGCGACACCGCCTCCGCGCTGGCGGCGGGCTGCCCCGTGGTCGTCAAGGCGCACAACGCGCACCCCGGCACGGCGGAGCTGGTCGGTCGCGCGGTGGCCGACGCCGTCGCGACGTGCGGCCTGCACCCCGGCGTGTTCTCCCTGCTCTACGGGCCCGGCAACGCCGTGGGCAAGGCCCTCGTGACGGACCCCGTGATCCAGGCCGTCGGTTTCACCGGCTCCCGCGGCGGCGGCCTCGCGCTGGTCGCGGCGGCCGCCGCCCGCCCCGTGCCCATCCCCGTGTATGCCGAGATGAGCTCGATCAACCCGACGATCCTGCTCGACGGCGCCCTGGCAGGCGACGTCGACTCCCTCGCCGCCGCGTACCTCACGTCGGTGACGGGTTCGTCGGGTCAGCTCTGCACCGCGCCCGGGCTCGTCTTCGTGCCGGACGGCGAGCGCGGCGACGCGTTCGTCGAGGCCGCGGGGCGCGCCGCCGCGACCGCCGCCGGCCAGACGATGCTGACCGCCGGGATCGCCGAGGCCTGGCAGCAGGGCGTGGACACCCTGGCCGCACAGGACGGCGTGCGCCTGGTCGGGGCGGGCTCCCCGGGCGGCACGCACAACGCCCCGGCACCGGCCGTGTTCGCGAGCGCCGTCCCGACGCTGCTGAGCAACCCCGTGCTGCAGGCCGAGATCTTCGGCGCCGCCTCGCTGGTGGTCCGGTACGCCGACGTCGACGAGCTGCTCGCCGCGATCGAGCGGCTGGAGGGGCAGCTCACCGTGACGCTGCACCTGACCGAGGACGACCGGGCGACCGCCACGGCGCTGCTGCCCGCCCTGGAGCGCAAGGCGGGCCGCATCCTGGCCAACGGCTGGCCGACCGGCGTCGAGGTGGGGCACGCGATGGTGCACGGCGGTCCGTTCCCCGCGACGTCGGACTCCCGCGGCACGTCCGTGGGGACGCTCGCGATCGAGCGGTTCCTGCGCCCCGTCGCCTATCAGAACCTGCCGGAGTATCTGCTGCCCGAGCCGGTCCGGCCGGACAACCCGTGGCACCTGACGCGGCGGGTCGACGGCGTGCTCGACGTGGTCCTCGGCGCGAACGAGCCGAGCGAGGCCGCCCGGTGAGCGCCCACCCCACGATCGCCCGTGTCGAGGTGGTGCCCGTGGCGGGCCACGACTCGATGCTGCTCAACCTGTCCGGCGCACACGCCCCGTTCTTCACGCGGAACATCGCGATCGTCACCGACTCCGACGGGCGGACCGGGCTGGGCGAGGTGCCGGGCGGGGAGAAGATCCGGGCGACCATCGAGGAGGCGGGGCGGCTCGTCGTCGGGCAGCCGGTGGCCCGGTACCGCAGTCTGCTGCGCACCGTCTCCGGTGTCTTCGCCGAACGCGACGCGGGCGGTCGCGGCCTGCAGACGTTCGACCTGCGCACCACGGTGCACGCCGTCACGGCCCTGGAGTCCGCGCTGCTGGACCTGCACGGCCAGGACCTCGGCGTGCCCGTCGCCGAGCTGCTCGGCGACGGCGTCCAGCGCGAGAGCGTGCCGATGCTCGGCTACCTCTTCTACGTGGGCGACCCGGGCGCCACCGACCTGCCGTACCTGCGCGGGGACGACGAGTCGGACGCGTGGGGGCGGCTGCGCCGCGAGCAGGCCCTGACGCCCGACGACGTCGTGCGGCTGGCCGAGGCCGCCGCCGCGCGGTACGGCTTCACCGACTTCAAGCTCAAGGGCGGCGTGCAGGCCGGTGACCTGGAGGTCGACGCCGTCGTGGCGCTCAAGGAGCGGTTCCCCGACGCCCGGATCACCCTCGACCCGAACGGCGGCTGGCCGCTGGCCGAGGCGATCCGGCTGGGCAGACGCATGCGCGGCGTCGTCGCCTACGCCGAGGACCCGTGCGGTGCGGAGGGCCGGTTCTCCGGCCGGGAGGTCATGGCGGAGTTCCGCCGGGCGACCGGCCTGCCGACCGCGACCAACATGATCGCCACGGACTGGCGCGAGATGGCGCACGCCGTGCGCGCGGGCGCCGTCGACATCCCGCTGGCCGACCCGCACTTCTGGACCATGGCCGGCTCCGTCCGCGTGGCGCAGCTCTGCCACGAGTTCGGGCTGACCTGGGGTTCGCACTCCAACAACCACCTCGACGTCTCGCTGGCCATGTTCACGCACGTCGGCGCGGCCGCGCCCGGCACGATCACGGCGCTGGACACCCACTGGATCTGGCAGGACGGGCAGGGCCTGACGACGGCGCCGCCCCGGATCCGCGACGGCGCCATCGCGGTGCCGACGACGCCGGGCCTCGGCGTCCAGCTGGACCGCGACCGCCTGGCCGCCGCGCACGAGCTGTACCTGGAGCACGGCCTGGGCGCCCGCGACGACGCACTGGCCATGCAGTACCTGGTCAAGGGATGGCAGTTCGACCCGAAACGCCCCTGCCTGGTCCGTTGAGTGCCTCGACGGCCGCCGTCGTCACCTCCGCCAGGAGGGCGTCGTCGGGCTCCGCCTCGGGGTCCTCGGTCCGAGTCAGGACCGCCAGCACCACCGGTTCGCCGTCGGGCGGCCAGAGCAGGCCGATGTCGTTCCGGCCGCCGCGCCCCGAGGTGCCGGTCTTGTTGCCGACCACCCAGCCGTCCGGCACACCGGCCCGGATCGTCTCGGAACCGGTGACGCTGCCACGCAGCGCGTCGACGAGGGTCGCCCTGGCGTCACCGTCGAGCACGTCGCCCAGGCCGTAGGCGCGCAGGTCCTGGGCGAGCGCCCGGGCGGTGCTGGTGTCCCGCTCGTCCCCGGGAGCGACGTCGTTGAGCTCGGGCTCGTAGCGCGACGGCGTCGTGGTCTCGTCGCCGATCGCGCGCAGCGCCGCCTGCAGGCCCGACGGACCGTCCAGCGCGTCGAGCAGCAGGTTGCCCGCCGTGTTGTCGCTCTCCTGGACCGCGGCGTCGATGATCTGGTGCATCGTCATGCCCTCGGCCACGTGCCGCTCGGCCACCGGCGAGTACTCCTGGAGGTCGTTGGCGTCATAGGTGACGACCTGCTCGAGCTCGTCCGGGCTGCTGCGCTCCAGCACCGCGGCAGCCGCCAGCGCCTTGAACGTCGAGGCATATGCGAACCGGTCGTCCGCGCGGTGGGTCACCTCCGCCCCGGTGCCGGTGTCCAGCGCGTAGAGCCCCACTACCGCGTCGTACGTCTTCTCGAGGCGGCCGATCTCGGCGGCGACGTCGGGCACAGGAGCCGGTGGCGTGGTCGCCTTCTCGCGCGTCATCGGGTCGGAGGCGGCGGGGCCGGCGGACGCCGGGGGCGTCGGGCTCGGTGCGGGTCCCGCGCTGCCGGGCGTGCAGGAGGTCAGGACGAGTGCGGCCGAGGCGAGCAGGGGCGCCAGCCGTCGCAGGTTCCGGTGCATGCGACCAGTCTGCTGCTCGCCGCCGCCGTCGTCCGTCCGAGGAGCCGTCCGGCCGAGAAGCTGACGACGGTCCAGGCACCCCCAGAGTGCCCGGACCGCCGTCGGTCATGTCCGCGGTCTCAGACCGTGGCCGGCTCGACCGCCTTCTCCCGGGAGCCGTTCGCTCGCCCGTCGGCGTTGTCGCCGGCGGAGTCGTTGTCGGAGTGGTCGTCGGCTGGGGCGCCGTGCGGGTCGTCCATCGCGCTCTCGTCGAACGGGATGTCGCCCGAGAGCACCTGGGTCACGCGCTCGCGGTCGATCTCCTTGGTCCAGGTACCGATCACCACCGTCGCGACGGCGTTGCCGGTGAAGTTGGTCAGGGCACGCGCCTCGGACATGAAGCGGTCGATGCCGACGATGATCCCCACGCCGTCGACCAGGTCGGGGCGGTAGGTCTGCAGGCCGCCGGCGAGGGTCGCCAGACCCGCACCGGTGACGCCCGCGGCGCCCTTGGACGCGATGATCATGAAGGCGAGCATGCCGATCTGCTCCGGCACGGACAGCGGCGTCCCCATGGCGGAGGCGATGAACAGCGACGCCATGGTCAGGTAGATCGCGGTGCCGTCCAGGTTGAACGAGTAGCCGGTCGGCACCGTGATGCCGACGACCGGCTTGGACACGCCGAGGTGCTCCATCTTGGAGATCAGGCGCGGCAGGGCCGCCTCGGACGAGGACGTGCTGACGATCAGCAGGTACTCGCGCGCCAGGTACTTCATGAGCAGGAAGATGTTCACGCCGGACACGAGCCGCAGCACGGTGCCGAGCACGATCACGATGAACAGGACGCAGGTCACGTAGAACCCGAGCATCAGCGTGCCGAGCTGGACGACGGCGCCCCAGCCGGTCTCGCCGACGACGGCGGCGATGGCACCGAACGCGCCGACCGGCGCGACCCACAGGATCATCGTCAGGACGCGGAAGACGATCCCCTGGATCAGCCGGATCGCGTCGAGGGCGGGCTTGCCGCGAGCGCCGAGCTGCTGGATGGCGAACCCGACGAGCAGCGCCACGAACAGGGTCTGCAGCACGGACTCGCCGGTGAGCGGCGAGACGAGCGTGGTGGGGATGATGCCGAGCACGAACTCGGTGAGGGACGACGCCTCGCCCTCCGCCTCGTAGCTGGTGCCGGCGATGGACAGGCCCTCGCCCGGGTGCAGCAGGTTGCCGACGACCAGGCCGATCACGAGCGCGAAGGTCGACATGACGAGGAAGTAGAGGAGCGCGAGGCCACCGACCCGGCCGACCGTAGCGGCCTTCGCGATGGATCCGATGCCCAGCACGATGGTGCAGAAGATCACCGGCGAGATCATCATCTTGATCAGGTCGACGAACCCGGTGCCGAGCGGCTTCAGCGCCACTCCGGTGCCGGGGGACGCGAGGCCCACGATGACGCCGGCCACGACGGCGACGATCACCGCGATGTACAGGTAGTGACTCTTGTCGAGCCGGCGGCGCGGGGTGGTCCCGGTGCCGGCGGGCTTCGTTACCGCCATGGTTTTTCCTCTCACAACGCTGTGTGGTCAGCTGCAAGAGTGCTGGGCGGGACGGGGAATCCCGCCATTGCGTACTTAATGTTCTCCAGATGGGCGGGCCGCCGGATGGTCGGGCCTCCAGGTGGTCGGGCTCGTCGGCGCCGGGGGGTGACAATGGGGCCGTGGCGCAGCGACGGGGTGCGAGTATCGCGAGGTGGTTCCTCGCCGTGCACACGGCGCTGCTGTTCGCCGGCGCGATGGTCGTCTTCGGGCTCCTGGTGCTCGACGCCCGGTCCACCGCGCAGACGCACGCGGCGAAGGAGAGCACGGACCTCGCCGCCACGGTGGCCACGGAGTCGCTGGTGATCGACACGGTCGCGCGGGCGCACGCGGACGCCGCCACTGACCGGGCGGGCTCGGTGGCCGAGGCGTCGGGCGTGCTGCAGCCGTACGCCGAACGGGTGATGGAGGCGACCCAGATCGACTACCTCACCGTCATGGACACCGACCGGACCCGGTACACGCACCGCAACGAGTGGCAGATCGGCCGCGCGTTCGTGGGCAGCACCGCTCCGGCCCTGCGCGGCGAGAAGTTCACGGAGGTCTACGACGGCACGCTCGGCCCGTCGGTCCGCGCGGTCGTCCCGGTCGTGGGGGACGACGGCGAGGTCGTCGGCATGGTGTCCGCCGGGGTAACGCTCGACCGGCTGTGGGACAGCATCGTCCCGCGCCTGGTGATCGTCGGGGTCGGGACGCTCCTGGCGTTCGGCGCGGGCGCGGTCGCCGCGGCGCTGCTCGCGCGACGCCTGGACCGGATCACGGAGAGCAAGGGCCCGGACGAGCTCGCGCACCTGTTCACCGCGCACGAGGCGGTGCTGCACTCGGTCGAGGAGGGCATGCTGCTCGTCGAGGACGGCACGGTGGTGCTC
The DNA here is from genome assembly GCF_050936155.1 of Promicromonospora sp. CA-289599. Lineage (NCBI taxonomy): Bacteria > Bacillati > Actinomycetota > Actinomycetes > Micrococcales > Promicromonosporaceae > Promicromonospora > Promicromonospora sp. CA-289599. The sequence continues at coordinate 5,462,508 of NZ_JBNJNI010000001.1, read as the reverse complement.
GCCAACGACGAGGCGCTGCGCCTGCTCGGCGTGCCCGACCTCGCGGCCCCGTTCGCCGTCGCCGACCCGTGCCTGTCCCCCGCCGTCCGCGACGTGCTCGGCGGCGACACGCCCGAGGGGCCGGTCCGGGTGGGTGACCGGGTCCTGCTCGTGGGCCGCGACACGGCGGCGGCGTCGGGCCGGAACGTCGGCGAGGTCATCTCCCTGCGCGACCGCACGGAGCTGCAGCGGATCACCGGCGAGCTGTCGTCGGTGCGCACCATCTCGGACGCGCTGCGCGCCCAGACCCACGACTTCAGCAACCGCCTGCACACCATCGCCACCCTCATCGAGCTGGGCCGCAGCGACGAGGCGCTGCGCTTCGTCGCGAGCGAGCGGGACCTCGGTCAACGGCTCACGGACCGCGTGGTGCAGGCGATCGAGGAGCCCGTCATCGCGGCGCTCGTGCTGGGCAAGGCGGCGCAGGCGCGCGAACGAGCGGTGGAGATGCACTTCGAGACACACCTCGCGCCGGGCACGCACTGGCTGGAGCCGGTCGACGTCGTCACCGTCCTGGGCAACCTGATCGACAACGCGACAGACGCCGCGGCGGCCCGCGCCCTGGACGAAGCCACGGAGCCAGCCACGGAGCCGGCCGTCGAGGCGTGGGTCGAGGTGTACCTCGCCAACGGCGACGACGGTTCGCTGGTCTTCCAGGTCTCCGACAGCGGGAGCGGCATCGCCGACGCGGACCGCGACCGCATCTTCGAGCACGGCTGGAGCACCAAGGACACGACGGCGGGCGGGCGGGGCTACGGGCTGGCGCTCGTGCGCCAGGTCGTGGAGAGCCTCGGCGGCGACATCGAGGTCTCGCACGGCACAGACACGAGCGCCGGGGCGGTCTTCACGGTCACGCTCCCCCGGCCGACCGCCGTCGCGCCGCGGGCACGAGCAACGGGCACCACGGGGGCACAGGTGAGCGGAGCATGATCCGGGTACTGGTCGTGGAGGACGACCACCGTACGGCGGAGGCGCACGGCGAGTACGTGCGCCGGGTCGAGGGCTTCGAGCTGGCCGGCGTGGTGCACACCGCGAGCGAGACCGTGCGCGCGCTGCGCGACGCCCAGGGCGCGGACGCGGAGGTGCACCTGCTCCTGCTCGACATGAACCTGCCCGACCTGCACGGCCTGGTCCTGTGCCGGCAGCTGCGCGCGGCGGGCCTGGTCGTGGACGTCATCGCGGTGACGGCGGCGCGCGAGCTCGAGACGGTGCGCGAGGCCGTCGCCATCGGCGTCGTGCAGTACCTGATCAAGCCGTTCGTGTTCGGGCTGTTCGCCGAGAAGCTCGGCGCGTACCGCAAGTACTTCGAGCAGATGCGCTCGCCGGTCTCGACGCTCAGCCAGCGTGAGGTGGACACGGCGTTCGCGGCGCTGCGGACCTCCAACGCGGCGGGGCTGCCGAAGGGCCTGTCCCAGGACACGCTGGACGCGGTGTCCGACCTGCTGGCCCGGCGGCCCGGCGCGCTGTCGGCCAGCGAGGTCGCGGACGAGCTGCACCTCGCTCGCATCACCGCACGCCGGTACCTGGAGTTCCTGGCGGACGCCGGGGTCGCGTCCCGGGCGCCCCGCTACGGGGCACGCGGGCGGCCCGAGCTCGAGTACGCCCGGGACCGCGCGACGTGACCCCGGTGCTGACTGACCGCACGCGGTGCGCCGAGTCAGCGAGCTGGTCGGACCACGGTGCTGACTCGCGCTACCACGTGCGCCGAGTCAGCACCGTGGTCCAGGGGCGTCAGCGACCGAGCGCCGCCGTCAGCCGGTCGAGGTAGTCCTGCTCGCCCTCGCTGACCGTGAGGCGCTTGCTGAAGAGGCCGCCCTCCTTGGACTTGGTGGCCTTGACGACCTCCGTCGCGATCCGGAGCAGCCAGTCGCCGTACGCGGCGAGGTCCTGCTGGTCCGCCCGCTCCCGCAGCACCGCTATCGAGGCCGCGGTCAGCTCGACCGCCTTCGCCGTGTCGCGCTCGGGGTTCGGGCGCGGGTCCTCCGGCACGGCCACGCCCTCCGGCGTGCCCACCTTGGCGGCCGGGGACAGCTCGGCCGCCTCCTCGTCCTTGATCCTGTCCCGCAGCGCGATCGCCACCGACTGGATGAAGTCGTTCTCGTGCTGCTGCGCCTCACGGAACACCTTGGCGCCGGTCGCGGTCTCCCGGATGAACCGGATCGCTCCGGGCCGGCCGTCCGCCAGGGTGGCACCCTTCAGCACCGCTCCCGGGGCGTCCAGGATCTGGCCCAGCTCGTCGTCGCTGAAGTCGGACAGATTCGTCATGCGCACGCTCTCCGTTATCTCTGCTGCGGCATCTCTGCTGCGGTTGTGTCCGCTGTGTCTGTTTCGGGAACTGGCACAACCTACTGGGTGGAGACGTCGTCCGGCAGCGCGGCGCGGTACCTGCCGGCCAGCTCGCGGGTCGCCGCCACCAGCTCGGGCGGCCCCTCCACCTCGAAGGGCACGTCGAAGGCGCCGAACCGTGCGGCCAGGCCGCCCCAGGACCACGAACCCAGTCCCACGCGGCAGCGCGGCATGCCGTCGACGTCCGGCAGGGGCTCGCACAGGCCCTGGCCGCCCACCCACGGGGCGACGTCGCTGGCCCGGGCGTGGAGCACCGCCTCGCCGTGGACCGGTGACGGCGACCCGCTGATCCGGGAGCCGACGAAGTCCGCGACGGAGCCGCCGGGCACCTCGCGGAACGTGAACCGCGGCCCGGTCCCGGTGCGGAGCCGCATCCGGTCCACCCGGAACATCCGCCAGTCGTCGCGGTCGAGGTCGAACGCCACGAGGTACCAGCGCCCGTCCGACGTCACGAGGTGGTGCGGCTCGACCCGGCGCGGCGGCCGGAAGGCGCCCGCGCCCTCGCCGATCGTGGCCATCGTGCCGCCCTCGTAGTCGAAGCGCACCACCTCGCGGGCCTGGCACGCCGAGCCCAGCAAGAGAAGCAGGTCGGGGTCGACCACCGGTTCGGCGGCCCCGGCCGCTCCGGCCCGCCGACGACGCACGGTGGTCACCTCCAGCGCGTCCAGCCGGGCCCTCAGCCGCGCCGGCATCACCTGCCGGATGGTGGCCAGGGCCCGCAGCGCCCCCTCCTCAGCGCCGGGGATCGTGCCGGTGCGGAGCGCGATCGCGACGGCTACCGCCTGGTCGTCGTCGAAGAGCAGCGGCGGCAGCTCGGCGCCGGCGTCCAGGCGGTAGCCGCCGTCGGGCCCCTTGGTGGCGTTGACGGGGTAGCCCAGCTCGCGCAGGCGGTCGACGTCGCGCCGCACGGTGCGCGGGCTCACGTTCAGCCGGTCGGCCAGGAGCGCGCCCGGCCAGTCCCGTCGGGCCTGGAGGAGCGACAGGAGGGCGAGGAGGCGTCCGGAGGTCTCGAGCATGAGTTCAGCATCGCACGGGGTAGAGGCCAGAACCTGACCGCTACTACCGAGAGAGTGGGACACGTAGCCAGCCGGAAGAACCAGACCGCAAGTCAGACCGCACGACAGATCGCAAAGAGGAGACATCGTGATCCGCACCCAAGCGCTCACCAAGGACTTCGTGGTGAGCCGTACCCGCACCGTGCACGCCGTGCGCGGCATCTCGCTCGACGTCGAGCCCGGCGAGCTGGTGGCCGTGCTCGGCCCCAACGGCGCGGGCAAGACCACCACGCTGCGCATGCTGACGACGCTCATCCCGCCGACGTCGGGCACCGCACAGGTCGCAGGGTACGACGTCGCCACCCGGCCCGACCGCGTCCGTGCCGCCATCGGCTACGTCGGCCAGGGCGGCGCCGGCGGCGCGTCCCAGCTCGTCCGCGACGAGCTCGTCACCCAGGGCGAGATCTACGGCCTGGACCGGCGCACGGCCCGGAGCCGCGCCGCCGAGCTGGTCGAGGCCCTGGACCTGACCGAGCAGGCGGACCGCAAGATCGAGAGCCTGTCGGGCGGGCAGAAGCGCCGCCTCGACGTGGCCGTCGGCCTGGTCCACCATCCGTCGCTGCTGTTCCTCGACGAGCCGTCGACGGGCCTGGACCCGCACAACCGCGCGAACCTGTGGGAGCACATCCTCCGCATGCGCACCGCGGCTGCCGAGCCCATGACCATCGTGCTCACCACGCACTACCTCGACGAGGCGGACACGTTCGCCGAGCGGGTCATCGTCGTCGACCACGGGCAGGTCATCGCGGACGCCACCGCCGACGCGCTGAAGGCCGAGCTCGCGGGAGACCTCGTCACCCTCGGCGTGGCAGCCGAGCACGCGACGGCGCTCGCCGCCATCGCGGAGCGGGCGCCCGGCACACGTTCGGTACGGGTCGGGGCCGGTGCCGGCTCGGCGGGCGGGGTGCGGACCGTCGAGATCCGCACCGCCGACGGACCCGGCGCCACACCGGGGCTGCTCCGCGCGGCGGACGCCGCAGGCGTCCCGGTCAGCCGCGTGGACGTCACGCGGCCCACGCTCGACGACGTCTTCCTGAACCTCACCGGACGCAGCCTGCGGGAGAGCTCGCCGGATTCGCCGGGCGAGCCCGGCTCGCAGGCCGAGCCCGCCGAGACCACCCCCGCGACCAGCACCAACAAGAAGGAGGTCCTGGCATGAGCGCCGCGACCCTGACCCCCGGGCCTACCGCATCCGGCCCTGCCGCGTCCGGCACCGCCCGGCCGCTCCCCCGCCGCAGCTTCCTGCGCGACACCCGGATCGTCCTGGTCCGCGAGCTGCACCCCGTGGTGCGCGACCCGTTCTCGCTGGTCTTCGGCCTCGTCCAGCCGCTGGTCTTCCTCGGGCTGTTCGGCCCGCTCCTGGCCGGCTCGGCCGGCGAGGCGCTCGGCGGCGACGTCTGGCTGTGGTTCGTGCCCGCCGTGCTCGCGATGACCACGCTGTTCGGCACGTCGGTGACCGGCTCCAACCTGCAGCTCGACCTCTCCTCAGGCGTGCACGAACGCATGCTCGTCACACCGCTGTCCCGCCCGGCACAGCTCGTGGGGCGGGCCCTGAAGGAGATGGTGCCGATCGTCGTCCAGTCGGCGATCGTGGTACTGGTCATGCTGCCGTTCGGCCTGCGCCCGGACCCGATCGGGACGGTGCTCACGCTCGTACAGCTCGCGGTGCTCGGCATCGGCGTCGGCTCGCTGTCGTACGCGCTGGCGCTCGCGGTGCGCAAGCAGGAGTGGATGTTCTGGGTGGTGCAGCAGACGTTCCTGTTCCCGGTCATGATGCTGTCGGGGATGCTGCTGCCCCTGGAGAACGGCCCGGCGTGGATGCGGGCGGCGTCGGCCCTGAACCCGCTGCGCTACGTCGTCGACTCGGGCCGGGCCGCCTTCGCCGGCGACCTCCTGTCCGCGACGGTCGCCTGGGGCTGGGTGGCGGCGCTCGCCACCGCCGCGCTGGGCCTCGCGGTCGGCGTCCGCGCGATGATCCGCTCGGCGGACTGACCGCCCACCGGCTGGCCCACCCCGTTCCGGCTGGCCCACCCCGTTGAGTGCTGGATATTTGTCCTGGCGAATCGGTTTCGAAGGACAAATACCCAGCACTCAACGAACGGCGGGTCAGGCGGCCACGTCTATCGACTTCTCCTTGAACTGGCCCGCTAGGGCCCGTTGCATCAGTCGCTTGGTCGTGGCGTTGCCCAGGAGCGTCTGGGTGAGCGTGCGTCTCACCTTGTCCCGATCGGTCTGCGGGACGAACATCACGAGGTCCCGGCGCCCGTTCTTCTGGTGGTCCGCGATGAACGGGCGCAGCCGCATCTCCCACTCCCGCAGCGCCCGGGCGGGGTTGCCCGGGTTGCGCTGCAGCACCGTGCCCAGCAGGTCCGCACCGGCCAGCGCGCTGGACGCGCCCATGCCCGAGTAGAGCGTCACGCACCAGGCCGAGTCGCCGAGCAGGACCACCCGGCCGGTGTGCCAGCTCGGCATCACCACCTGGTGCACGGAGTCGAAGAGGAAGTCGTCGGCCGCCTCGAACTGGTCCAGGAGATTGCCCAGCACCGGCCCGGTGGGCTCGGGCCCGAAGGCGAGGCGCAGCGACTCGATGGGCGGACGCCGGAACTGCGCGTCCTCGTCGTCCGTGCGGTAGTTGAACAGGATCCCGGGCTGGTGGTCGGCGAACGGGAAGACCCACGCCGACCGGCCCGGCTCCGCGAGGACCAGACCATCCATCGCCGTGAAGCCGGGTGCGGGCTCCTTCAGGGTCGTCGCGCCGATGATGTGGTTGAACGGATTGAGGTAGTCGGCGTCGGGGCCGAACACCAGACGGCGCACCGTGGACCGCAGGCCGTCCGCGCCGACGACGAGGTCGAACCGCTCGGTCGTCTGCCCGCCCGTGGTGGTGCGCAGCGTGACGTCGACGCCGTCGGCGCTCTCGTCCACGGCCACCGGCGTCGTGCCGAACCGCATCTCGGCGAGTGGCACCACCTGGTCGTACAGGGCCGCCTCGACGTCGCCGCGCAGGATGAGCTGCGGGTTGCCCGGCAGGTCGCCGTAGCCCATGCCCGGACGCCGGCGGCCGTCCCGTTCGACGTCGTAGGTGATCGACGCCGGATCGGTGCGGTTCCCGATCGCGTCCAGCACCCCGAGCCGCGCGGCTGCGGCCTGCCCGGTGCCGAACATCCCGACGAAGTATCCAGCCCCTCGGCGCTCTGCTGCCCGCTCGATCAGCACGGTCTCCCAGCCGACGTCATGCAGTCGCAGGGCTGTGGCCAGCCCCCCGATACCCATCCCGACGACCAGCGCGCGCGGCTTGCTCATGTGGATCTCTCCTCCGGACGATGTTGGCTCCATTATTGACTGGTAAGTGCTCGCCAGTCAAGAACGGCGGACTACGATGAGCCGGACCGAGCCGAGGGGCGCCGACGGTGGCCCCGGACCGAGCGAGCGGAGGGGTGACGATGGCGCGTCCGGTACAGGACCGCACGGAGGGAATCCTGGCCGCGGCCAGAGCACAGTTCCGGCTGGACGGGGCTGAGCAGACGACGGTCGACGCCGTCGCCGTGCGCGCCGGCGTCGGCAAGGGCACCGTCTTCCTGTACTGGCCGACCAAGGCCCGGCTCCGGGACGCCGTCCTGCAGCTCGAGCTGGCCAAGCTCATGGCCGACCTCGCCGACGACCTGCGCACTGGTGCGACCCAGCTGACCGTGGGACGCGTGGTCCGGCGCGAGATCCTGGCGGTCCTGGAGAACCCGGACCTCGCACCGCACGTCCTGGGCGTTCCGGGGGCGGCGCCGGATCCTGAGCGGTTTCCCGGCGACCCGCTGCACAGGGTCATCACGATCATGCAGGCACACGGTCTGCTCCGGGACACCCCTACCAGCGAGATCGTCGCGGGCTTCGAGACCGTGATGAAAGGCTCGCTCACCCTCGGGTTCGCGGCGCCGGAGCGGATGGAGACGCTCCTGGACGCCGCCGAACGCCTGCTCGACTCGACGTACAGCCGCCCTGACGTGGCTCCGGCCGACGTCGTCGCCGCCCTCCCGGAGGTGCTCGGCGCCCTGGAGGACACGATCGACCAGCTCGTCGAGGCTGCGGCCCCGGACCGCCCCACCACCGCGGTGCTCCGGCCCCGGGAACGCCCGGTCACCACGGACGCCTGACCGAGCCCTCCTCTCCGCTGAGTGCTGGGTATTTGTCGTGCTGAATCGGTTTCGAAGGACAAATACCCAGCACTCAACGGGCGGTGGGCGGGAGGATGGGGGGATGTTCACAAGCACAGCAGCCGGGATCGATCTGCGGGTCGCCGCCTATGCCGTCATCACCGACAACCTGGGGCGGATGCTCCTGCCGCACTGGAGCGAGTACGAGCACAGCGGCTGGACCATGCCCGGCGGCGGGCTCGACCCGGGCGAGGACCCCGCCGACGCGGCAGTCCGGGAGGTCCTCGAGGAGACCGGCTACCACGTCGAGCTGGACGGCCTGCTCGGCGTCGACAGCTTCGTGATCCCCGCGGCGGAGCGCGTGCGCCCGGCGGAACGCCCCGTGCAGGCCTTGCGGATCGTGTACCGCGCGCACGTCATCGGCGGCGAGCTGCGCGTCGAGGTGGACGGCTCCACCGACGACGTCGCCTGGCACACGCCGCAGGAGGTCGACGCGCTGAACCGGGTGCCGCTGGTGGACCTGTCCCGCCGCTGGGCGGGCCTGATCAGCTGAGCGGGGCTGCCGTTCAGGGCAGGGCCGACGGCGGGAAACCCGTCCAGCGCAGGTCCCGCGGCAGGTGCCCCATGTCGTTGAACAGCACCACCGCCGGCGGCAGGCTCTCCCGGTACTCGATGACCGTCAGCGCCGTGTTGCCGCTGTTCAGCCCGAGCCACCGCGCGGGCGGCGCGTCCAGCGCGTGCCGCAGCAGCCAGGCCACCTGGAACGCGTGGGTCACGAGCACCTCGTGCGTCTCGGTCTCGGCGGGCCTCGCGAACCGGTCGACCAGCGCCCCGGCGAGCCGCTCCCCCGGGGCGCGCTCGGCGTCGTCGAACCCGTCGAAGAACCCGGCCCAGGCCGGCGGCAGGTCGGCAGCTGCGGGGACGTACGGCACGTGGTCGACGAGCTCCGCGGCCTCCGCGACGGGGACGCCCGGCAGGTGCTCGCCGATCACCCGTGCGCTCGCCGCCGCACGCGGCAACGGCGAGTGCCAGACGGCGTCGACCGGCAGCCCGGCGAGCCGCTCACCCAGCAGGCTGGCCTGCCGGTGCCCGACGTCGGTGAGCTCGCCGAACGCGTCCGCCGCGCCGTGCCTGGCCAGGTAGAGATGTCTGGTCGCCATGGGCACGAACCTACTGTGCGTCCCGCTGGATCCCCAGGGTCGAGAGCAGGTCCTCGTGCAGTTCCATCCACACGACGTGGCACGAATCGATGCCGGTCCCGGCCACCCACTCGCCACGCCCGGACCGGGCGTGCGCGAGCGCCGCGGAGAAGCGCTCGTCGTACCCCTCGAACCGCGCGAGCCGCGAGCTCAGCTCGCCCACCAGCGGGGCCAGCTCGTCGTCCAGCACCTCGAGCTCCGCGAGCACCGCCGCGTCCCAGTCCGGGTCGGTGTGCGTGTTCACGCTGAGCCGGTCGCCGCCCTCCGGGCGGAGCTGCCAGTCGGTGCACGCCTGCAGCAGGCGCGCGTTCAGCGGCCCGAACGCCTGGTGCACCTTCTCGACGTCGGGCCGGCTACCCGCGTCGGACAGCTCCTCGGCCAGCCGTCGGTCGTCCTCGGCCCGGCCACGGTCGGTCATGGACCAGCCCGCGGTGGCGCCGAACGCCGCCTTCCTGATCCAGCCGTAGGCCTCGTCGTCGAGCAAGGTCTCGCGGGTGTCCGCCTCGTCGAGCCCGAACCGCACGGCGACGGCGTCGTCGTCGGCCATACCCTGGATCCGGACCGAGTGGAGGACGAGCAGCTCGGGCTGAGAGGATCGGCCGAGCACCGGGTTGTGCGTCATATTTTTCACCGTGCATCCTCCTGGTGGCCGATGTCAACGCAGGCAGGTACGCCCAGGGAGGAAGACATGTCGGACAGTTCCGCCGCCACGAGCATCACGGGGACGCCGGGTAGCCCAGGGCGCGCTTCCGGCCCGGCACGTGTGGTGCACAGCCCTGACGACTTCGGGCGGGTCCTGCCCGGCGACGTCCTCGTGTGCCGGTTCACCGAGCCGGCCTGGACCGCCCTGTTCGGTGTCGTCGCCGCCGTCGTCACCGAGACCGGCGGCGTGCTCTCGCACGCGGCGATAGTGGCCCGTGAGTACGGCATCCCCGCGGTGCTCGCGGTCCCCGGTGCCATGACCACGCTGCGCGACGGCGACACCGTCACCGTCGACGGCGGGGCCGGGCGGGTCACCGCCTGACCCACCGCCCAACCGCTGACCCGCCCGGCTGTGCAGGGAGCTCGTCAGCCCTGCGCAGGCGGCTCGATCAGGTCCCACGGCATGCCGTACAGGTCCTCGAATACCGCCACCGTCCCGTAGACCTCGTGGCGCGGCTCCTCGCGGAACCGCACGCCGGCCGCCGTCATCCGCGCGTGCTGCGCGGCGAAGTCGTCGGTCTCCAGGAAGAACGCGACCTTCCCGCCGGCCTGCCGCCCGACGGCGCCCGCCGCGCCCACGTCGTCGGTCACGGCGAGCACGAACCCGGTCCCCCCGTCCGCGGGGCCGACGACGACCCGGCGCCGGCCGGACTCGTTCGTCTCGTCCTCCCGGACGACGAATCCCAGGGCGTCGACGAAGAACGTGATCGCCTCGTCGTGGTCGAGGACGAGGTAGGTGACATCGGAGAGTCGCAGCACCCGAAGATCCTAGACGTCGCCGGACGCCGCGCCTGGTCCACGCCCCTATAGTCGGTGGTGCGAACCAGCTGTGGCCACGACAGTCGTCTGCCGGGAAGGCACCCACCATGAGCTTCACCCACCCCACCGGTACCCGCGGCGCCAAGCAGCCCGGCCGCACGTTCCGCTGGATGAACCGGCTGCTGATGGGGCGCGCCCGGCGCACCGAGGGAAAGACCATGGGGATGGATCTCCTGGTCCTGACCACCGTCGGCCGCAAGAGCGGGCAGGAACGCCAGACGCCGCTCGCGTGGTTCCCGGGCCCCGACGGCAGCTGGCTCGTCGTCGCGTCCGCGGGCGGCGCGCCGGCCAACCCCGCCTGGTACCTCAACCTCGCCGCCCACCCCGACCAGGTGACCGTCGAGCAGGCCGGCCGCAAGGTCGCCGTGACCGCCGAGGAGCTGCACGGGGCAGAGCGCGAGCAGGCCTGGCAGCAGATCAAGGACGCGGCGGACAACTTCCGCAGGTACGAGCAGATCACCGACCGTTTGCTCCCCGTCATCCGGCTGACGCCGCGCTGACCCTGCGCGGGCCGGCCCGCGCAGACTGACGCCGCGCTGACCTGTCCGGCCGTGCCTGGGGCTCCAGCGCCCTCCCAGCGTTCCCACCGGCTCGCCCCAGCGGCCCTGCCTACGTTCGGCCCATGAGCAACCACAGCACCGCTCCCGGCCGCCCCGTGGAGCCCGAGGAGCCCGAACCGCACGACCTCGGGCTCTCCCACGACCTCCCCACCCTCCTGAACCGGCGGCACGCCATCGGCCTGCTGACCGCCGGCGGCCTGGTGGCGGCGCTCGCCGCCTGCTCCCCGACCACCGGCGCGTCGACCGGCGGCCCGCCGTCGGGCGGCCCCGGCGGCGGCGCACCGGACGACACCTCGCAGGCCGACGTCGGCGAGGGAGAGATCCCCGAGGAGACGAACGGCCCCTACCCCGCCGACGGCACCAACGGCCCCAACATCCTGACGACGACGGGCGTGGTGCGCAGCGACATCACCACCAGCTTCGGCGACTCGTCCGGCACCGCGGAGGGCATCCCGCTCACCTTCTCGCTGACCGTCGTCGACGTCTCCGGCGAGGGCGACGCCGGCACCCCCGTCGCGGGCGCCGCCGTCTACGCGTGGCACTGCGACCGCGAGGGCAGGTACTCGATGTACGACATCACGGACCAGAACTACCTGCGCGGGGTCCAGGAGGCCGACGCCGACGGCAGGGTCACCTTCACGTCGATCTTCCCCGCCTGCTACCCGGGCCGCTGGCCGCACGTCCACTTCGAGGTCTACCCCTCGCTCGACGACGCCACCAGCGCCACGAACCGGATGCGCACCTCGCAGCTCGCCCTCCCCCAGGCCGTGAGCGAGGCCGTGTACGCGACGGCGGGCTACGAGTCCAGCGTCGCGAACCTGCAGGACGTGACCCTCGACTCCGACATGGTGTTCTCCGACGGGTACGCCCTGCAGATGGCGAAGACGTCGGGCTCGGTGGACCAGGGCTACACGGCCACGCTCCGTGTGCCGGTGTGAGCACCCGGGTGAATGTCGGTGTGCCTGGGTAGTGTCGGGGGCATGACGCACGCTGCCACCACGTCCCCGGCCACCACAGCCCTCCAGACCGCGGACTGGCGGCGGCGTGTCTTCGCGCTCTACGCCGATGTCCGTGCCCGTGCCGTGGTGAACCCGGCGGCCGCGCACGCCGGGTGGGTCGCGGCCCGGGACGAGCTCTTCGCGACCCACCCGGCGTCACCGATCCTGCCCGAGGACAAGCCCGGCTTCACCGGCCTGTCCGTCACGCCGTACGACCCGGCCTGGCGCCTGACCGCCCCGGTGATACCCGCCGATCCCGGGCCCGACGGCGCCCCGCGCCGCCTCGACGTCCCGACCGGAACCGACGGCGTCGTGCCGTTCGAGCTGCTCGGCAAGGTGGTGCTCCGGCACGAGACCCTTGGTGACCTCGGCTCGCTCGACGTCTGGCGCCTCGCCTCGTACGGCGGCGGCCTGTTCGTGCCGATCAAGGACGCTCTCGCCGGGCCGCCCGGCGGCACCTACGGCGGTGGCCGCTACCTCCTGGACACCATCAAGGGCGCCTGGCTGGGGCACGCGGGCGGGTCCGACGGCGGCGCGGGCGGCGGGCCGGACGACGACGGCGTCGGCGACCTGGTGCTCGACCTCAACTTCGCCTACAACCCGTCCTGCGCCTACGACCCGGCGTGGACCTGCCCGCTCGCGCAGCCCGGCAACACGCTCGACGTCGAGGTCCCGGTCGGTGAGCGCACGCGTAGCTGACGACCAAGTCGTCCCATGAACGGGCCATCTGTCACACCTCCTCGTCGTATTCACCGGCTCAGGCAAGTGCGGATCCTGGCGATGGTCCGACTTTGACACTTGGAATACTCGTTCGCAGCCGATGAGGCTAATCAGTGCGTATATGCAACGCGCGCGGCGGCGCGATCGGATCTCTGCTCGGCACGACGGCGGCCAGATGAGTACCGTTAGCGCCCGATGAACACCATCGACATCACACCGCCCCCTGCCGGCTCACCCTCGTCGGCGTACGGCGTCCACTCAGAGGTCGGCCGCCTGCGCAAGGTACTGGTCTGCGCGCCGGGCCTGGCGCACCAGCGCCTCACCCCGTCCAACTCGGCAGGCCTGCTGTTCGACGACGTCCTGTGGGTGGAACGCGCCCAGCAGGACCACGCCGCCTTCGTGGCCGAGCTGCGCAGCCGCGACGTCGACGTCGTCGAGCTGCACGCCCTGCTCGCCGAGACGCTGCGCGTACCCGGCGCACGCGACTGGCTCCTGGACCGCAAGATCGTCCCGGAGATCGTGGGCAACGGCCTGGTCGAGGCGACGCGCGAGTACCTGGAGTCGCTGCCGGAGCACGAGCTGGCCAGGTACCTCATCGGCGGCCTCGCGGTCGCCGACGTGCCCGAGCTGCCGCCGGGCTTCCGCGCGCTCGCGGACATGAGCCCGGACACCCGCGAGTACCTCATGCCGCCGCTGCCGAACACCCTCTTCACCCGCGACACGACCTGCTGGATCTACGGCGGGCTCACGCTCAACCCGCTCTACTGGCAGGCCCGGCGTGACGAGACCCTGCTCATGAAGGCGGTCTACGCGTTCCACCCCGACTTCGTCGGCAGCCGCGTGTGGTGGGGCGACCCGGAGACCAGCCACGGCGAGGCGACCTTCGAGGGCGGCGACATCATGCCGATCGGCAACGGCACGGTCCTCATGGGCATGAGCGAGCGCACCTCGCGCCAGGCGATCACGCAGGTCGCGGCGTCCCTGTTCGAGCAGGGCGCGGCCGAGCAGATAGTGGTGGCCGGCATGCCGCGGCTGCGCGCGGCCATGCACCTGGACACGGTCATGACGTTCGTCGACGTCGACACCGTCACCGTCTACCCGCGGATCGTCGACCGGGTGCACCCGTTCGTGCTGCGCCCCGACTCCGGACCGCTCGGCGTGTCCGTCACGGACGCCGGCGGGTCGTCCTTCCTCGACGTCGTGGGCCAGGCCTCCGGGCTGGGCGAGCTGCGGGTCATCGAGACCGGCGGCGACGTCTACGAGTCGGAACGCCAGCAGTGGGACAGCGGCAACAACTCGGTCGCCGTCGAGCCGGGCGTGGTGTTCACCTACGACCGCAACACCACCACCAACGACCTGCTGCGCAAGGCGGGCGTCGAGGTCATCGAGATCGCGGGCGGCGAGCTCGGCCGCGGCCGGGGCGGCGGCCACTGCATGACGTGCCCGATCATCCGGGAGCCCGTCAGCTGGTAGAGGACGGATCGCACCACCCGCAGCCGTTACCCTGCATCCCGGACAAAACCCCTGAAAGGAGTCCGGATGCCGGTCGACGGCGGAACGGTTCGCGAGCACCTGCGCCGGCTGGTCGAGCACCGCTGGTTCCAGCGGGCGGTGCTCGGCGTGATCATCGCCAACGCGGTCGTCCTGGGCCTGGAGACCTCGATCAGCGCGGGGCGGGCCGACCAGGTGCTGCAGGTCCTCGACGACGTGATGCTCTGGTTCTTCGTCACCGAGATCGCGCTGCGCCTGGTCGCGCACGGAACGCGGTTCTTCCGTGATCCCTGGAACGTCTTCGACCTGCTCGTCGTCGGGATCGCCCTGATCCCGGCGACGGGTCCGATGTCCGTGCTGCGGGCCCTGCGGATCCTGCGCGTGCTGCGGCTTGCCGACTCGGTCCCGTCGATGAAGCGGGTCGTCAACGGCCTCGTCGCGGCCGTGCCCGGCATGGGCTCGGTGGGCGCGCTGCTGCTCCTGGTGATGTACGTGTCGGTGGTGATCGCGACCAACCTGTACGGGGGCATCGCACCCGATCACTTCGGTGACCTCGGGACCAGCGCGTTCACTCTCTTCCAGACCATGACGGGCGAGGCGTGGCCGGAGATAGCCGCCGACGTGATGCGGGAGGAGCCGAGCGCCTGGATCTTCTTCGTCGTCTTCATCCTGGTGGTCTCGTTCGCCGTGCTGAACCTCTTCATCGCCGTGGTCGTGAGCGGTATGGAGAGCATCGACGACCTGGCCGAGCACGAGGAGAAGTCCGACGCCGAGGTCATGGCCGAGCTGCGCGCCATCCGGGCACAGCTCGCCACGCTGCAGGCCGAGCTCGCCTCGTCCAGGGCAGGCGCCCCGGAGCCGGCGGCCGCCGCGGTGCCCGCCGTCGCTCCCTGAACGGTGGGCCCGCGTAGCTCGGGACAGCTAGCGGCCGGCCACCGCGACACGCCGTGTTGCGGCGCCACGCCGAGCACTTGATGCATCCTTGGGTTGCAGTTCCGGAAAAGCCATAGACGCTACCAAGTCCTCGTTGTACCTTTCTTCACACACGGACTCGCGCCGTGGCGGCAGGTCGTGTGCCTTTGCTACCTGCCGGGGTACCAGCACAAGCCAGATTCATACGGTCAGACCAGAACGAGACGGAAGGACGAAACCCACGATGGCCCGCATCAGCATCGCGCTCCAGGCCTCAGGCCTGTGCAAGACCAGTGCGACCACCGCTTCGTCCTACCCGACCACTGCGACGCACCTGCGAGACGGCCGTGAGGCCATACGAGGCGCCATACGCCGCTGATCCGGTTCTGCCGGACCAGCGCTGTGAGCCGCCTCGGGATGCCTTTTCCCGGGCGGCTCTTTTCGTCCCGGGGCGGGAATCGTCCAGGGGGTAGTCGTACAGAACGGCCAGAGACAACAGCACGAACCGACGATCACGAGAAGAACGAGAACGAGAAGCTCACCGGAAGGAGCAGGCCCGTGGCCGACGTCCTAGTCCTCAATGCCGGCTACGAGCCGCTGCACCGGGTATCGGTCCGGCACGCCATCCACATGCTCGTGCGCGAGGTCGCGGTGGTGGAGGAGGCGGTCGACGGCCGCTCCTTCGGGCCGTTCCCCTTACCGCGCGTGCTGCGGCTGGTCCGGTACGTCACGATGCGGTGGCTCTACAAGTCGGACGGGGCGCCCGCGTGCACCAAGCTGGGCGTCAAGCGGCGCGACGGCATCTGCGCCTACTGCGGCGGTGCCCCCGAGACGGTGGACCACATCCTGCCGCGGTCGCGCGGGGGCCCCTCGACGTGGATGAACCTGGTGGCCGCCTGCTACGAGTGCAACTCCCTCAAGGCGGACCGCACGCCGGCCGAGGCCGGCATGGTCCTCTACGTGACGCCGCACGTCCCGCGGGCGGAGTACGCGCGCGCCATCCGGCACCGGGCAGCCCGAGCGGCCTAGCTGTAGCGACCTGGCCGTACTGACGACCGGGCACGGTGAGGTAGGCAAAGGGTCAGGTGATCGGCAACTGCGAGGTGCCGATCACCTGACCCTTCGCTTCTCGGGCAGTCGCGTCTCAGGAGGCGAGCGCGGCGGCCAGGAGCTCGAGGGTCTGCGCACGGCCGGGCGTCGCGTCCAGGGGCTCGTCGGCCCGCGACCCGGCGACCGGGACGAGCATGACCTCCTCGACCCCGTGCCGCTCGGCCAGGCCCCGCACCTCGGCGGCCACGTGCTGGGCGTCACCGATCAGCCACCGGGTGCGCATCGCCTCGATGGACTGCGCGATCATGCCGTCGACGGGCTCGGCGGCGGTCGCGCGCACCGCGTCCTCGACCGTCTCGAGCGGGCCGAGCTTCTGGCCGGACCGCAGCCGGGCCATCTGCCGCAGCTGCGGCAGTGCGCGGTCGTGCGCCTCGTCCGACGTCGGCGCGACCACGGCGTTGGACGTGATGAACGTGCGCGGCTCCGGATGCTCCTCGGACGGCCGGTAGCCGTCCCGGTACAGCGCGAGGATCTGGTCCATGCCCTGGCCGGAGAAGTGGTTGGCGAACACGTAGGGCAGGCCGAGCTCGGCGGCGAGGCGCGCGGAGTAGTCGCTGGAGCCCAGCAGCCACACGGTCGGGACGCTCCCGGCGGCGGGCGTGGCCCGCACGTCGTAGATGTCGCCGGAGACGAGTCGCAGGCGGGCACCGTCCGGCCCCATCAGGCTCAGGATGTCGGTGACGTGCTGCGGGAACCGGTCCACGTCCGCCGTCGGACCGGTCGCGCGCAGCAACGACGTGACCACCGGGTCGCTGCCCGGGGCGCGGCCGATGCCGAGGTCGATCCGACCGGGCGCGATGGCCTCCAGCGCCGCGAACTGCTCGGCGACCACGAGCGGGGCGTGGTTCGGCAGCATCACGCCGCCCGACCCGACCCGGATGCGGGAGGTCCGCGCGGCCGCGGCGGCGATCATGACCGGCGGCGACGACGCCGCGACGGCGGCCATGTTGTGGTGCTCCGCGAACCAGTAGCGCTCGTAACCGAGGCGGTCGGCGAGCGCCACCAGCTCGAGCGAGGCCGACAGGGCCTGAGCGCTGGTCTGGCCCGAACGGACGGGCACGAGGTCAAGGACGGACAAGCGTGGCTGGGTATTCATCGCCTCTGTCAACCGTCACGGGGTCCGGCGTGTTCCGGAGCGGGGCGCTCGTGCGGGCTCGCGCGTCTATCACCCCGGCGATCGTCGCGGTATCGCCGAAGGTCATAGCGCCCACCCCCTGGGGCCTGACATGATCGCGAGGTGTCTGTTGATGTGCGCACCGTGACCGACGACGACGTCGATGCAGTGGTCGACCTATTCCGTCAGTACCTCAGGTTCTACGACCAGGAGGTGCCCGACGCCGAAGCGCGCGCCTATCTGACCGCCCGCCGCGATGCGGGCGACAGCGTGCTCCTGGTCGCCGTCGCACAGCCGGACGGCGACAGGTCGGATGCGGACGACGCGCCGGCCGCCGGGACGCTGGTGGGCTTCACGCAGAGCTACCCCACGTGGTCGTCGGTGAGCCTGAGCCGGTCATGGGTCCTGAACGACCTGTTCGTCTCGCCCGACGTGCGCGGGACGGGCGCGGCGCGGGCGCTGGTACGGGAGACGTGCCGCCGCGCCAAGGAGGCCGGCGCCATCCGGGTCTCGCTGGCCACCGCGTGGGACAACGTCGCGGCGCAGGGCCTGTACGAGTCCGAGGGTTTCGTCCGCGACCAGCACTTCCACCACTACGCGTACGTGACGGGCGCCTGACCGCCGGATCGGCGCGCCCTCCCCCGCTCCACCGCTCTCACCTGCTTCAATGCCCTGGCTCGGCCCTGCCACCAGGGCCTTCGGCCTGCCCGGCCGGGGGCCGGCGGGCCATCTGCCACATCATCTGTCGATTCGGGGAGACCCGAGAACTGGAGTGCACACCACCATGATGGGAGGCAACCACGCCGCGTCGGGAGCCGCGGCCTGGATAGCTGTGACCGCCTCGACGCCGATCGCCTTCGGCTGGTATCCCGTGTCGGACGCGAGCGTGTTCACCGGGGCCCTCGTCTGCGCGGGCGCGGCGCTGCTGCCCGACGCCGACCATCACTCCGGCACCATCGCGAACTCGTTGAAGCCCGTGTCGAACGTGGTCGTCAAGGGCATCGAGGCGGTGTCGGGCGGGCACCGCAAGGGCACGCACTCGATCCTCGGCGTCGCCGTGTTCACTGCGATCGCCTGGGCGCTGAGCTTCCTGAGCATCGACACGGGCACCGCGGAGTTCGGGGCGATCCTGATCGGCCCGGGCATCATGTGCGTGCTGCTCGTCGCGTTCGCCCTGAAGGCGCTGAAGATCACGCGCGACACGAAGATCTTCCCGTGGACGATGTCGGTGACGCTGGCGGTCCTCATCGCGATCTTCGCGCCCGAGGAGTGGTACTGGATGCCGTTCAGCGTGGCGCTCGGCTGCACCGTGCACATCATCGGCGACCTGATCACGACCGCCGGCGTGCCGCTGCTGTGGCCGCTGAAGTTCCGGTCCCCGTACTGGATGCGCAACAAGCGAGGCATCGAGCTCGACTGGATGTGGCGGACCGGCGGCAACCTGTCGATCCCGATCATCGGCGACGCCGGGTCGGTACGCGAGTGGATCCTGCTCATCCCGATCTCGCTGTACGCGATCGTCGGCATCGTCTGGGCGATGCTGGACCAGATGGGCTTCGACACCCTGTCGGTCTGGAACCAGTTGGTGTCCCTCTTCCCCGCCTGACCCTGGCCTCGTTGAGTGCTGGGTATTTGCGCCTTTCGGGGCTCGGAAGCCGCAAATGTCCAGCACTCAACGGTTCGGTGGGTCAGAGGCCGCCCGCTACGGCGGCGGCCGCCGCGAGCCAGGCCCGGCGCGTCTCCGGACGCAGCGCGCCGAAGCGGAGGTGGCCGTCGACCATCGCCGGGTCGAACGGGACGGTGACCACCGCACGGGCCAGCGACCGGTACCCGTCGGCGACCTTCTCCAGCTCGCTCGCGGGCTCCTTCTGGTCGGCCTGGCTCACGACGACGACCGCCTGCTGCGCCAGGTATGCCGACCGGCCGTCGCGGGTCGACAGCGCCTCCAGCAGCAGCGCCCCGGCCTCCGCGTGGTCGTCCCGCGTGGTCGTGGCGACCACCAGCTGGTCGGTCAGGTCGATCATCCGCTGCCACATGGGGTCGGACTCGTCGTTGCCGGAGTCGATGAGGATCATCCGGTAGTACTTGGAGAGCACGGAGTGGATGGCGTCCACGTCCTGCGGCTCGATGCGCTGCTCGTTGGCCATCGCTATCGGCTTGGACCGCAGCACGTCGAACCGGTCGCGCGTCTGGTGGTGCACGTACCGCGCGAGGTCCGCGGCCTGGGCCGACGGACCGAGCAGGCGGTCCGTCTGCGGCAGCAGGTCCAGCAGCGTCGACTCGTGCGGGCCCTGCTCCGTGCGCCAGCCGAGCGTGCCGCGCGTCTGGTTGTTGTCCCACGTGACGACGCCGGCGCCGCCGAACTGCGCGAACACCGCCGCGAGCAGCACCGTCGACGGCGTCTTGCCCGCCCCGCCCTTGCCGTTCACCATCGAGATGGTGCGCGGTCCCGGCCAGTGCTGGCTGACGGCGCGCTCGTCGGCGCGCTCCGCCCGCTCGGCCTCGCTCGGCCCGACCCGGATGCCGATCCGGGTCAGCATCCCGCGGAACCCGCGCGTCGCGGGCTCCTCGTCCTGCTGGTGCGTGAGGAACGACTCGCGGGCCTCGCGCCGCGAACGCGGGGCCTCCCCATCGGTCACCGGGATCGGGTCCGACGGCGGTGCGGACAGCCCACCGCCCATGCTCCCCGCGCCCGGCACCGCGTGCACCGGGCCGGCCGGAGGGCTCACGTGCCGGGCCGGCATGCCGGCCGGTATGGCGCCCGGCATGGTGCCCGGCGCGGTGTTCGGCATGCTGCCCGGCATCGTGGTCGGCATGCTGCCCTGGACGGTGCTCGGCGGGCTGGAGACCGTGCCGCTCCTGGTGTCGTCCGTCGCGTTCTGCCGCACCCTGTCCGCGACCGGGACCTCACTGGCCGCCTCACTGGCCGCCTCGGGGTGCGCCCCGCTCGGCGCGTAGGCCGACGTGGGGCCGGGCGCCGCGGCGTCGGTCACCTCGGGGGTCCGGGGCAGACGACGCACGGTGTCCTCCGGGTCGGCCTCGACCGCCGTGCCGAACGAGTCCTGGTCCGCGCCACCGGTCACGTCAGCCGGCTCACCCAGCGGCGGCAGATCCGCTGCCTGTGCGTCCTCGAACACCGGCGCGGGCTCCGCCGTCGGGCCGGGCATCGCCGTCGGCTCGGGCATCGCCGTCGGGCCGGGCATCGCCCCGGGCTCCGTAGCCGGCGTCCCACCGGGTACCTCACCGGCAGGCGCCGTGGCCGGCGGCGCCTGCGGCGTCGGGGCCGACGGCGGCGCGGGTTCGTCCTCCTCCGGCACCACCGTCCCGTCCGGGTGCACGATCAGGTTCCACAGCCCCTCGGGCCCTGTCGCCGACGCCCGCACGGGCCGGCCGACCTTCGCGGCGTTCTCCGTGACCTTACGGAGCACCTCCACGCGCGCCTCTTCCAGACTGCCCGTGGTGATGGGGTGGAAGGTCCCGTCGATCGTCACCTCACCGGAACCGTCTTCCCGGACTATTGCGTCGATCCGGGGCCAGCGGGGCACGGTGTCAGAGCTCATACGTTTCCTCCGAAGTTCCTGGGCAGGCGGCATAGCGTGGATCGCCCCCGAAGCAAGGGTCGGACATGTTTGTCCGCCTGGCCACCCCAACAAGGCAATCACGCCACCTGGTAAGTTCTCGCGCAATCAGGTGCCACAGTGCGATCGGGTGCCACAGTGCAGCTGTCGAAGCCGGGACCACAACCGAGGAGCCTTCGCGTGTCCGACGAGCCCACCCGCCGTATTCCTCCGGCGGACGACCCCACGCAGATCCAGCGGCCGCCCGCTCACCCGGTTGCGCAGCCCGGTGCCCCGTCATCGTATGCCGCCACGCAGTGGATGGACACGGTCCAGGACGGTCGGGCAGGGCGTGGCGGACAGGCGGCCTGGCCGGGCCAGGGCGAAGCGGGCGAGGGCGACCGGACCCAGATGATGCCTCCGACCGGAGCGCCGCAGGGCAACGCCGGGTACGACGACCGGACCCAGGTCATGCCGCCGTCGGGCACTCCGCAGGCAAGTTCCGGATACGGCAACCAGTACGGCGACCAGACCCAGGTGATACCGCCGTCGGGCATGCCGCAGCAGGACCAGGGCCGGGACTACCGGGCCGCTACCCCGCCGCCCGCGCGACCGTACCGCCCGTACGAGACCGTGCAGCCCACGCAGCCGCAGGCCGCCACCTTCCCGGGCGAGCCGGGCTACGGGCAGGGCCAGGCAGGCTACGGCCAGCCGACGCAGGCGTACGGCCAGCCGCCGGTCCAGCCGACGCAGGCGTACGGCCAGCCGCCGGGTTACGGCCAGGCGGGCCAGCAGCCGGGTTACGGCCAGCCACAGTCCTTCGACCAGGCCTTCAGCCCGCAGGCACCACAGCAGACGCCGCCGACACCGCCGATCCCGCGCCGCGAGCGGGACCGGGGCGACGACTCCCCCGGCGGTTCCGCGGCGGGCGCCGCCCTGGCCTGGATCCCGCGGATCCTGCTCGCGCTGAGTGTCTACCAGCTCGTCCGGCTGATCCCTGGGTTCGACGTCATGCCGGACGTCTCGCAGTTCCCGCTGTTCCGCGGTATCGGCGACGGTGTGCTCGGCCTGCTCAACCTCAACCCGGAGTGGTCCGACCAGGCCGCCAACATGACGATCCCGGCGCTCGGCATCGCGCTCGCCGGCCTGCTCAACACGATCCGTTCGCTGGGCACGTCGATCGCGATCTGGCCCTACGGGCTCGCGGTCGTCGCCTGGATAGTGGTCTTCGCCGTCGGCGGCATCGTCGGCTACGCGCAGGAGGCCACCAAGAACATCCAGGAGGACGTCCAGAACTCCGTCGACGAGACGGTCGAGGACGCGAAGAAGGACGCCCAGGACTCCGTCGAGCAGCAGATCGAGCAGGGCATGGACGACGCCAAGCAGAACGCGACCGACCAGCTCGAGGACGCCCTGCCCGGCGGGAACGGCTGAGAGGTCACGGATCAGGCTCTTTACTGAGCGGTCCGGCGGGACGCTGATAGATTTTCTCTGGTCCAGCCGGTTGTGCCGGTGCGCTGCTGAGGAGTCCTTGCTTGTCCGACGAGACCACCCGCACGACGGCCGCACACCCCGCCGGTCAGCCGGCTCGAGGTGGCGACCAGACCGCTGCCGTCCCGCCGCCGACACCGACACGGATACTGACGTCGCCCCCCGCACCACCGCTGACGGCGCCACCGCCGACCGCCGCGACGCGGGTCGTGCAGCCCTCGGGTGCCGGTCCGACGAACGGGTCGCACGGAGCGGGATACCCGGGCGCCGCACCCGCCACCGGGCAGCGGATCCCCGCCACCGGTGAGGTCCTCGGCCCGTTCCAGCTGGTCGGCTCGCTCGGCCACGGCGGGTTCGCGCACGTATACCGCGCCGTCGGGCAGGGCGGCGAGGTGGCCCTCAAGGTGCTCACCAACTCCGAGTTCGGCGCGCTGGACCGGTTCGTCGGCGAGGCCGCGCTGCTGGAGCGACTGGCCGGACGCGGGTTCCCGCGACTCGTCACGGCCGACCTGCAGTCGCCCACCCCGTGGTTCGCCATGGAGCTCGTACCGGGCCCGACCCTGTCCCAGCGGGTGTCCGCGGAGGGGCCCATGCCGACGCGGGACGTGCTGCGCGTGGCCGGCGATGTCCTCGACGCGCTCGCGGTGCTCCAGGAGGAGCACTTCCTGCACCGGGACGTGAAGCCGGCCAACATCATCGCCGCGCCCGACCGGTACGTGCTCATCGACCTCGGCATCGCCAAGGGCCACGGCACCAGCACGTCGACGCACGCCGCCGGCACCATCTCCTACATGGCGCCCGAGCTGTTCGTGCGCAAGCCGCACGCCCGCTCCGACGTGTACAGCCTGGGCCTGCTGCTGATCTTCCTCGCCACGGGCCAGCTGCCCAACGACCTCAACTTCGTGGGCCGCGACCTGACGGCGGCCGACGTCGGACCGGTCGACCGGCGTCTGCTGCCCCTCGTCCTGGCCATGACCCGGCACCAGCCCGAGGACCGGCCGCCGCTGCACAACCTCATCGGGACCGTGGCCCAGCTCGCCAACGACAACGCGGCGCTCGACCCCGCACTGCTCGCCGCGGCGGGCGCCACCACGATCGAGCGCGGCCTCGTCACCGAGGTGCTCACCGAGAGCGGGGCCCCGTCGGCCGCCGTCCCCCCGACCAGCGTGCTCGCGAACAACCCGGTGCAGCACGGCGAGCCCGTCACCAACCTGGTCTACGACCAGCAGCTCATGGGCCGCCTGCACCAGGTGCACGGTGACGGGTTCGACGGCGCGGCGGAGGAGGTCATCTCCACCTACCTGTCCGCCGTCGGGCCGCAGCGCGCCGGTGGGCGGGCGCCCGCCGAGATCAAGGACTACCTGTGGGCCGCCATGCGCTGGGCGCCGGCCTTCACACCCGAGGGATACCCGGACACGTTCGACGGCTGGATCGCCTACCGGCGGCGCCACGGCCTGCCGCTCCCCGGCAGCCCGACGGCGGCGCCCCCGCTCCGGCGGCAGTCCGGCCGGCCGCCCCAGCGGACGGCGCAGGTACCGGTGCCCGTACCCGTGTCCAACCAGCAGGCCACGCAGGTGGCACCCGCGTTCCGCCCGGTTCCGGCGTCCGACACCCGCCAGGCACCCGCGCCCGCCCAGCGGCCCGCCGCCCCGGCCCGCACCCAACCGAACCTCCCGCCACAGTCGCCCGCGCAGCCCCCGGTCCAGCCGGCCGGGCCCCCGTCGCGGCGCGACGACCGGGGCGCTCAGGACGCCCGGGACCGCGACGCGAAGCGCGACTCCGGCGGTGGCCTGGGCGTGCTGGCCGCCCTGCTCGGCTGGATCCCACGCGTGCTGCTCGCCCTCGCGCTCTACCAGCTGGTACGCCTCGTCCCCGGGTTCGACGTGATGCCCAGTGCGGCCGGGCTGCCGCTGTTCACGGCGCTCGGCGCCATCACGGTGTCGGCGCTGAACCTGGACCCCGTGTGGCTGCCGCGCATGGCGGAGCTGTCGATCCCGCTGCTCGGCATCGTCACCTCGGCCGTCGTGAACCTCTTCCGGGCGGTCCGGACGCGCCGCGGTGGTCGTACGTGGCCGTTCTGGCTCGTCGTCGTGCTGTGGGTGATCGTGATCGCCGTGCAGGGCGTCGTCGGCTACGCGCAGCAGGTCACGCAGAACGCGCGTGACTCGTTCGAGCAGCAGCGGGAGCAGATCCAGGACGACCTCGAGCAGGGTGTCCAGGACACGACCGAGGACGTGCGCGACTCGGTGTGGGAGTCGATCGAGAACGCCCTGCCCTGGAACTGAGAAGACCTCTCCAATAATCAGGTGCGGCCCGCCGCACGGGCGTGACATGCTCGGCGCACGGTCACCGAGGCAGCCCAGAGGCGGCGCTCGTTGGCCGGCCAGCACAGGGAGCAGGAGCTCCCGCACGGTGCACTCCAGGAGTGCGGACAGCAGAGGAGGCGGTCATGGACGACGTCGTTCGCGCGGCTGCCCTCGCGGCAGCAGACGCCACTGTCACCAGGAGCACCCGGGACTGATCCGGTAGTGCTCCGGCATCAAGGAGCACTGTCTTGCCCCGTTTTCCCGAAGCACCGAAGTCCCTCCTGATCCACG
Source organism: Promicromonospora sp. CA-289599 (assembly GCF_050936155.1). Taxonomy (NCBI): domain Bacteria; kingdom Bacillati; phylum Actinomycetota; class Actinomycetes; order Micrococcales; family Promicromonosporaceae; genus Promicromonospora; species Promicromonospora sp. CA-289599. Next base: position 5,437,653 of record NZ_JBNJNI010000001.1, on the reverse strand, counting down.
CCGCGAACAGGAGCAACAACCAGCCCAGCACCCGGCCGACCGATGACGAGCTGCGCACCGCCCGGCGGGCTCAGGTCGGTCGCGAGGAGCTGGAGGGCCCGCATCCGAGCATGCTCGGGGCGGACCCGTCCGACGCCGGTCTCGCGCACGCCGATCCCGCGCCGGACCCCAGCCAGCCCGGCCCCGGCCAGCGTTGGTCCACCTGGCGATCCGTCGCCAAGGGACAGCGCGGGCCGGAACCCCTGCCCGACTGGCTGGTCACCCGGGACGCCGCGTTCGACACCGAGCTCGGGATCCTCAAGACCGGCAAGGAGGCGGACGCCTTCCTGATCGAACGCGCCGTCCCGGCGGGGGCGCCGTCCGAGGACACTCCGTCCGGGGGTGCCGAACGCTGCCTCCTGGTCGCCAAGCGGTACCGCAGTCTGGAGCACGGGCAGTTCCACCGCGGCACCGAGTACACAGAGGGCCGCCGGACGCGCCGTACCCGCGACCAGCGCGCCATGGAGGACCGGAAGTCCGCGTGGGGCCGCGCGGTCTCGGCCACCCAGTGGGCCGACGCCGAGTTCGTCGCCCTGCGCGGCCTCTGGTCGGCGGGGGCGCCGGTGCCCTATCCGGTGCAGATCGACGGCACCGAGGTGCTCATGGAGTTCGTGGGCACCGAGGTGACCGACGACATGGGCGGCGTCCAGGCGGTCGCCGCACCACGGCTGACCCGGGAACGCCCGTCGCACGACCTGCTCGAGTCGTACTGGGAGCAGCTGACGCACGGCATGTCCGTGCTGGCCAGGCTCGGTTTCGCGCACGGCGACCTGTCGCCGTACAACATCCTGGCCGACGGCGAGCGGCTGGTCATCATCGACCTGCCGCAGGTCGTGGACCTGGTGGCCAACCCGTTCGCGAGCGACGTGCTGCTGCGGGACTGCCGCACGGTGTGCGCCTGGTTCACGGCCCGGGGCCTGGACGTCGACGCGGACGCGCTGTTCGCCGACCTGCTGGGCCAGGCCCTCTGACCCCGCACGTGTCAGACGTACAGGTCACTCCGGTGACCTGTACGTCTGACACGTCAGCCCGCCGGGGTGACCGGGCCGCAGGTCCAGGAGGAGAACACCAGGTCCGTCTGGACGCGGCCCACCTCGCCGCGCGCCGTGAGGTCGAGGACCACGCGCTGCAGCTCGTCGGTGTCGACGCAGGCCACGTGGATCAGGAAGTCGTCAGGCCCGGAGACGTGGTGCACGGCTCGGGTCTGCGGGAGCCGCCGGATCCACTCGACGAACGGGCCCAGCAGGGGCCGGGAATGGGTGGTGAGCCGCACCATCAGCATGGCCTGCAGCCCGCGCCCGACGGCGGCCGGGTCGATCTCGGCGCGGTAGCCGCGGATCACCCCGGCGTTCTGCAGCCGCTGCGTGCGGGCCAGGCACGTCGACGGCGCGACGCCCACGCGCTGCGCGAGCGTCTTGTTCGAGAGTCGACCGTCCTTCTGCAGCTCGTCCAGCAGCGCACGATCTACCGAATCCAGGATCACGTTCTGGCCCATAGGCCGAATTTCTAGCATGCCTGACCGGTATGTGTGGCCCCGGGTGCCGATAGTCCTCCATGACCACGCACATGACCACGCACGCGGAGACCCCGCCCGCAGGGAGCACCCACTCCTGGAACACGCGCGCCGTCCACGCCGGCAAGGACGACCTGGCCGCGCTGGGCCTGCACGCCCCGCCGATCGACCTGTCCACCACCTACCCGTCGCACGACGTCGTCGGCGAGGCCGAGCGCCTCGACGAGTTCGCCGCGGGGCACGACGACGGCGGCCCGCCCGTGTACGGCCGCGTCGCCAACCCGACCGTGCGCCGCTTCGAGAACGCGCTCGCCGAGCTCGAGGGAGCCCAGGCCGCCGTCGCGTTCGCGAGCGGGATGGCCGCGCTGTCGGCCTGCCTGCTGGCCCAGGTCGCTGCCGGCAAGCCGGAGGTGGTCGGCGTCCGGCCGATGTACGGCACCACCGATCATCTGCTCGAGTCCGGCCTGCTCGGCAACACCGTGCGGTGGGTGACGCCGGACGAGGCGGCGTCGGCCATCACCGACAGGACAGGGCTGGTGGTGGTCGAGAGCCCCGCCAACCCGACCCTCACCGAGGTGGACCTGCGCGCGCTGGCCGACGCCTGCGGAACGGCGCCGCTCCTGGTGGACAACACGTTCGCCACACCGGTGCTGCAGCGGCCGCTGACGCTCGGCGCGAGCCTGGTGCTGCACAGCGCCACCAAGTACCTGGGCGGGCACGGAGACGTGATGGGCGGCGTCATCGCCTGCTCCGAGGAGTTCGCCCGGTCGCTGCGGCAGGTCCGGTTCATGACCGGCGGCATGCTGCACCCGATGGCGGGCTACGAGCTCCTGCGCGGGCTGGCGACCCTGCCGGTGCGGGTGCGCGCGGCGTCGGCCACTGCGGCGGAGCTCGCGCGCCGGCTGGCGGAGCACCCCCGGGTGACGCGGGTGCACTACCCGCGCGTGGGCGGGGCGATGGTCTCGTTCGAGACGTCCGTGGACCCGGTGGCGCTGGTCTCCGCCGTCCGGCTGATCACGCCGGCCGTGAGCCTCGGCAGCGTCGACAGCCTGATCCAGCACCCCGCCTCCCTGACCCACCGGATCATGGACGAGGTATCCCGCAAGGACGCGGGCATCTCCCCCGACCTGGTCCGCCTGTCGACAGGCCTGGAGGACGTAGAAGACCTCTGGCAAGACCTGCTGGCGGCCCTCACCCACGCGGCACGTTGAGTGCTGGGTATTTGCCCTCTTGGCGGCGCTGAGGGGGCAAATACCCAGCACTCAACGGGGAGTCGGCCTAACGTGGAGGGATGAGCAGCACTCCCTATGACCAGGACGACCTGGTCAAGTTCTTCGTCGACTACGGTGTGGCGCTCGGCTCGGGCGACCTGGAGACCGTGACCGAGAGCCTCGCCTACCCGTCGGTGGTGGTGGAGGCCGGACGGTCCCTCGTCGTGCCCGACGCCGAGGCGGCGCGGGACGCCCTCGGCGGCATGCTGGCCGCCTATCGGGAGCAGGGGCTCGTCGCCGCCGTCCCGGAGGTGCGCGCCGTGGAGCAGGTCGGCGACGCCCTGCTCTGGGTCGACGTGCGCTGGAGCTACAAGGACGAGAACGCGTCGGAGGAGACGGCGGAGCGCGTGCGGTACCTCCTGCGCCGCGGCCGGGAGACGTTCGAGCTGTGCGTGGTCGTGCCGGTCGAGGAGTAGCGCCCGCCGCGTGCGCGGCGGGCGCACGCGACGATCCGTGTGCGGCGATCAGCTGAGGCGTGCGGTCAGCCTGGCGGGAGTGCCCGCCCCTCCGTGAGCTCCCGCCGCATGTGCCAGCGGATCAACCGGCCGCTCGTGGCACCCGTGGGCGCCAGCCGGTCGAACCCGGCACCCTCGAACATCCCGACGGTACCGACGAAGGCGGCGCCCACGGGCACCCGACGACCGGGTTCGGGTTCGACGGGGAACGCGTCGAGCGCCGTCGCCCCGTGGCGGGCGGCGTAGTCGGCCCCGGCGTCGAGCAGGGCCCGGGCGACTCCTTGTCGGCGGAAGCCGGCGCGCACTGTGACGCACATGAACGCCCAGGTGGTGGCCCACGTCTCCGGCTCGCCGACGGGCAGCACCCGGGACCGTTGCAGCGATCTGGCGTCCGACCGCCGCGAGAACCCGAGCCAGCCCGCCACCTCCGCGCCTGACTCCCCCGCGCCGGCGTTCGCCCCGGCGGGATCCCCGAGGTACGCGAGCATTCCGGGCGCAGGCTCCCGTTCGGTCAGCTCACGCAGCCGCGCCCCGCGCGTCGTGACGTCCTCCTTGGTCGGCGCCCGCCAGTGCATGCACCAGCACGCCTGCTCGCGCCCTGTGGGGTTGAGGACGCGGGCGATGTCGCCGAACCGGTCGGCAGTCGCGGGAACCACGGCGATCTGGGCCATGTTCGGAACCTACTCCGCCTGACTGACACTCGTGAGGCAACCCGCTTGGCACACTTTTTATCGACACGGTCACAAATCCCTGCACTTGCGCCAGCGCCTGCACTCGTGGGAGTCTCGTGAACCAACATAAGTGTCTGCTTATATAAGGAGCACCATGACCACCACCATCGATCCCGTCGCCACCGCCGGTCTCGTGACCCGCGAGGTCCGCGACGGCAGCCGGGACGGCGTCCCGACCAAGATCGCCGTCGCGCGCCGCACCTACGCCTCCGACCGCGACGACCTGTGGAACGCGCTGACCTCTGCCGAGCGCCTGCCCCGGTGGTTCCTCCCGGTCGACGGCGAGCTCTCGGTGGGCGGCCGCTACCAGCTCGAGGGCAATGCCGGCGGCCAGGTCGAGCGGTGCGACGCCCCGGAGAGCTTCGACATCACCTGGGAGTTCGGCGGCCAGGTCTCGTGGGTGACGGTCTCACTCAGCCCGGCCGACGACGGCACCACGCTCGAGCTGGTGCACGAGGCCCCCGTGGACCCCGACTTCTGGACGCAGTACGGGCCGGGCGCCGTCGGCGTCGGCTGGGACCTCTCCCTCGTCGGCCTGGGCCTGCATCTGGCCACCGGCTCCGACAACGACGCGAAGGAGTTCGAGGAGTGGACCCTCTCCCCCGTCGGCGTGGAGTTCGTGCGGCTCGCGAGCACCGACTGGGCCGACGCCGCGATCGCCGCTGGGGAGGACGCGGACCAGTCCCGCGCCGCAGGAGAGCGCACCCTCGCCTTCTACACGGTGCCGCCCACCGCCGAGCCGGAGGCCTGAGTGCCGGCGGCCGCCCGGCCGCACCGTGGCGGCCGGGAAGGTCGGGACCAGAACAGCGGCGCTCCAGACAGCGACGGCGTCTCGGACTCGGCGCAGGCGGGCGTGTTCGAGGCGCTCGGCGACCCGGTGCGGCGTCGACTGCTGGAGCTCCTGGTCACCGGCGAGCAGCCGGCCGGAGCCCTGGTCACCGCCCTGCAGGCCCGCGTGCGCATCACGCAGCCGGCGGTCTCGCAACACCTGCGGGTGCTGCGCGAGGCGGGCCTGGTCCAGGTGCGCGCAGAGGGCACGCGCCGCCTGTACGCCGTGGACGACGCCGGGACCGCCGCGGCCCGCGCCTGGCTTGCCCGGTTCGAGGACACGTTCGCCCAGCCGCTCGACGCCCTGGCGACGGAGCTGGCCCGCGGACGCCGGGAACGCCGTCGGGCAGCGCCGCGCGAGGCGGGCGGCGAGAGCAGGGCGGGCGAAGCGGCCGGCTGAACCCCGATCCCCCGCAGCCCAGTGATCTGGCCCAGAAATCGCAGGAGTTCTGGGCCAGATCACTGGGCTCCCGGACGGTACTGCCGGTCAGTAGCGCTTGGGGAGCTTCAGGTGGCGTTCCGCCATGATCGTGCGCAGCAGGTCGGGGCGGTCCGTGATGATGCCGTCGACGCCGATGTCCATCAGGGACTCGATGGTGGCGCGGTCGTCGACGGTCCACGGGATGACGTCCAGGCCGGCGTCGTGGGCGGCGTCGACGAGCTCGGGCGTGGTGAAGGGGACGTAGCCCGGGTCGTCCACGCCGCCGCCCTGCGGGTCGCCGTGCACGGGCGAGACGGCGTCGACCCCGAACGAGGCTGCGGCCGCGACGAACTTCTCCTGGATCGAACCCTGGAAGTCGTCGATGTCGATGCCACCGAGCCACGGTGACGCGCCCGGCGCGCCGACCTGGAGGAACTGCTGGCCGTTGGTCAGCGCGACCAGCGGGAACCGGGGCTCGACCTCGCTCATCCGCATCAGCGAACCCCAGTCGAAGCTCTGGATCGTGACCTGGTTCACGAGGTGCGCCCTGCGGACCTCGCGCGCGACGACCTGGATGAACTGCTCGCGCGGCGCCGTCTGCTCAGGGGCGCCGGCCTCGACCTTGGTCTCGATGTTGAGCGTGACCTGGTGGGCGTGGTGGCGGTTGACCAGCCGGAGCACCTCCGACAGCAGCGGCATGCGCTCGCCGGGGTGCAGCTCCTGCCCGGGGAACTGCGGCTGCCGCAGCGAACCGCAGTCGATCGTCCGGACCTGCGCGAGCGTGAGGTCCTTGATGTATGTCTTGTCGGGCACGTAGGGGAACTCGGGATCGCCTGGGAACGCGGGCTCCGTGTCGACGCACTTGGCGGGGCTCGGGTCGCGGTCGTGCGTGACGACGGCGTACCCGTCCTGCGTGATCTGCACGTCGAGCTCGAGCGTGCTCACGCCGAGCGCGAGCGCGTTGTCGAAGGCCGGGAGCGTGTTCTCGACGGTGAGCGCGATGCCGCCGCGATGGGCCTGGAGGTCGAAGGCGCGGGGATGCCCCTCTGGCGCGGCGGACGCCGGTGCGGCGCCCAGGGCGAGCGCGCCCGCGACGGTCACGGCCAGGGCTGTGGTGATGCGGCGTGGGGTGGTTCTCATGCGTCCGAGCCTGGCCACGTCCGGTGTCGGCGGTATGGCGCCACGCCGTCGTCCCGTCGAAGCCCCTGTGAACGAGCGTCATCCGCTCGATGACCGCTTCACGGTGCCGAGAACCATGAACCCGCACGTGGGAGTACGGTTCTCGCGTGGCTCATCTGGACTGGGAGATCAAGGCAAGCCTGCTGATGTACGTCATGGGGGCGCCTGGCGGCCGCATCGTGCAGGACGACGCCGTCGGCGGCAGCGGCGCCTCGTTCCACTTCCCGCTCGACCCGGAACGCAGCCCGGACCCGACCGCCGACTCCGGCTTGTTCGCGTTCACGGGGTCCGTGGTCTTCATCGGGCACTTCGGCTCGTTCGTCGGCGAGGTCGCCGACATCGAGGTCACCGCCCCCGCAGACGGCGGCCCCGACTGGACCATGTCCATCCGGGACCGCGACGCGGACGTGCGCACGGACGCGTTCCGGCTAGTCGGGGCACCCGAGCGCTCCGAGGACGACATGCGGCTCACCTGGCAGCAGGTAGAACTGACCGAAGAGGGCGCAAAGCTCTGGGGCGGCACCTACCCCGCAACCACCCCCTTCGAGCCCGTGACGATCGACCTCACCTGACCACCCCTGATCGTTGAGTGCTGGGTATTTGCCCTGTCGGAACGTTCCGACAGGGCAAATACCCAGCACTCAACGGGGGGAGGGCGGGATGACGTCTACCTCGTCCAGCCGCGAGATGAGGGCGGGCTCCAGCTCCAGGGTCACGGCCTCTAGTGCCGCGTCGAGTTGGTGCACCTTGCTGCCGCCCAGCATCGGCCGGATGCCGCGCGCCACGAGCCAGGCGAGGACCACCTGACCACGTGCTGCCCCGACCTCGGCCGCTACCTCGTCGAGCACCGCGAGGCGCTGGGTGCTGCCCGGGTGGTCGAAGATCTCGGGGATCGGCTTCGCCGGGTTGTCGTACGCCCCGGACAGCAGCGGCGTGTAGGCCCACACGTCCAGGCCCTCGACGGCGGCCAGGTCGGCCAGCTCGTCGCTCAGCCAGCCGAACCGGTGGTTCCCCGTGAGCGTCCCGGGGCGGGGCTGGAGGTAGCTGTAGGCGTGCTGGAGCACGCTGAACGGCTCGGCCCCCTGGGCGACGGCGTGCTGCCGGGCCCGCTCGACCCGCCACGCCGGGTGGTTGGAGAGGCCGATGCGGGCAGCGACGCCGTCGGACACGAGGGCCGCGCAGGCGTCAGCCGTCTCCTCGACCGGGACCGAGCGGTCCTCCATGTGCCCCCAGGCGAGGTCCACGTGGTCGGTGCCGAGGCGGCGCAGGCTGCCGGTGATCTGTTCGCGGATCGCCGCCGGGGACAGGCCGGTGCGGGAGGCGGGCCAGTTCGCCGCGTCGCGCGGCTCGGCCCCGAACTTCGTGGCGAGCAGGATGCGGTCGCGGACGCCGGGGCGTGCCGCGAACCAGCGGCCGAGGAGTTCCTCGCTCTGCCCGCCGTAGCCGGACTCGCTCGCCCAGAAGGCGTAGCAGTCGGCGGTGTCGATCCAGCGGCCGCCGGCATCGACGAACCGGTCCAGGACGGCGAACGACGTCGCCTCGTCGACCGCCGTGCCTAACATCATGGCGCCGAGCACGAGACGTTCGGCGGGCTGGGTGTCGTGGGCGGTGGTGGGCTGCGACGTGGTCATCGAGGTGGTCTGCGACGTGGTCATGGCACGAGCCAAAACCCTGGAGCGCGCTCCAGGTCAAGGGCAAGATCTGAACATGACCACATACTCGCCCGCGCAGGCCGCCGAGGTCTCCGGCTTCAGCATCGACACGCTGCGGTACTACGAGCGGGAGGGCATCCTGCGTCCCATCGCGCGCACGTCGAGCGGGCACCGCACCTACACCGACGACGACCTGGGCTGGCTCGACCTCGTCCACTGCCTGCGCGACACCGGCATGCCGATCGCCGACCTCAAGCGGTACGCCGAGCTGTCGCTCGACGAGGCCACCCTGGCCGCGCGGGTGGCGCTGCTCGACGAGCACGACCGGCGCGTGCAGGAGTCGATGGACACGCTCCGCCGTCAGCAGGAGCGGCTGCGGGAGAAGATCGCGTGGTACCGGGAACAGGGCGTCTGAGGCATCAACCGCGACGCCGGGACCGTCGGCACCAAGCTTCAACCTCAGGTCGAGGCTGAGGCTCAACTATTGGTTGAAGGTTGGCCGACCATTACCAGAAATATCCGTCAGCGGCAGGCTGGGACTTTTCTGGGACGGGCGCGAAGGCGCTGGTAGGTTGCCCGCATGACGTCACCAGCGCCAGGCGTCGGCGAGGTCGCGCCAGCGGCCGTCGGCCCCGGTCCGGTCCCGTTGCCCGATCCTGAGCTCCCAGCCGTAGCCGCACCGACTTCCGTCCTGGACCCCGAGCCGGCTCCGGCCCCAGCGACAGATCAGGCCTCGGCGGCGGAGCCTCCGCCGCCCCCGCCGGCCGACCCCGACCCCGCCCTCGACGAAGCCCCGGCACCCGACCCGGCGCCTGCGTCCGACCAGGCACCGCCGTCCGACCAGGCACCGGAACCCGACGAACCCCAGGTGCCTGCCCCGCCGGCCGACTTCGTCCCGGTCCTCGCACCCGAGCCCGCACCCGACGTCGCACCGGTCCGGCGCACCCCGCTCGCCGGAGCGCTCCCCGTGCGCCCGGTTCGGCGCATCCCCGCGAGCGGCGAACGCATGGGCCGGTTCACGCTCGCCGAGGCGCTCGGCCACGGCGGTTTCGCGCACGTGTACCGCGCGGTGGCCGACGACGACTCCGAGGTAGCCCTCAAGGTCCTCACCGGCCTCCACGACGACGCCAGGGATCGCTTCGCGCAGGAGGCGCACCTCCTGGAACGCCTGGACGGCAGGGGCTTCCCGCGCTTCGTGGAGTCCGGCCTGGACGCGGACCAGCCCTGGTTCGCGATGGAGCTCGTGCCAGGCACCACGCTGCGGGACCGCGTGCGCGAGGAAGGTCCGCTGTCCGGAAGCGAGGCGCTGAGCCTGGCCAAGCAGCTGGTCGACGCGCTGCTGGTGCTGCAGGAGCAGCGTGCCCTGCACCGTGACCTCAAGCCGGCGAACATCATGGTCGACGGCGACCGTGCGGTGCTCATCGACCTGGGCATCGCCAAGGTGTTCGACGCCGCGACGTCGACCCAGCCCGCCGGAACCGTCTCCTACATGGCGCCGGAGCTGTTCGGGCGCCGGGTGCACCCGCGGTCGGACGTGTACAGCCTCGGCCTGCTGCTCCTGTACGCGAGCACGGGCACGCTGCCGCTGGACCTGAACTTCCTGGGGCGCGACCTGGTGGCCACCGACCTGGTCGACGAGGAGCCCGCCGCCGTCGTCCCCGGCGAGGAGCCCCTGCCCGCACCGCCCGTCATCGACAGGCACGTGCGGTCGCTGGTGCTCGCCATGACCCGGTACCAGCCAGATCACCGGCCGCCGCTGGAGAACATCGCGCGGGTGGTGCGCGCCCGTCTCGCGAGTGCGACGCCCGACCCGACGCTGATGCTCACCTCGCAGGTCCTCAGCGCCGGCGTGACGGCGGGCGAGGCGGCCGCCCTCCCGGCGACCGACGTGCTGACCGGACGCGGCCACACCAAACCGTTCCAGCCGGGGCCGCTCCGGCCGGGCGTCGACCGGTCCGACGCCGCAACGCCCTCCTCCCGCGTCACGGAGCCCTGGCACGCCCTCGTGTACGACCGCGCACTGATGAGCGTCCTGGCCGAGGTGCACGCGGACGGTTTCGACGGCGCCGCGGAGCAGGTCGTCGCCGACCACGTCGCGGAGATCGGCGCGCACGTCGCCGACGGCCGCACACCCGCCGAGATCAAGGACTGGATCTGGCAGGCGATGCGCTGGCGGAGCGCGTCCCCGCCCGACGGCCACGCGGACACGCTCCGCGGCTGGCGCGCGTTCCGCAGCCCCGAACCGGTCCGGGAGGTCGAGCAGGCGCCCGCCGGCGGCAGGCGGGGGTCCGCTCCCCCGGCCGTCCCGCCGGGATCGGCCGCGCCCTCGCCGGTCGCGGCGACCCAGGTCGTGCGCAAGGCGGCCCTGGCCCCGAAGCCCCAGTCGTTCGAGCCGCGCAAGAGCCCCGTCAAGCACCTCGGCCCGGCCCCGAAGCAACCGCCGGTGAAGCAGGTAGCGCACGCCACGCGCCCGATGCCGGTCATGCAGCCGCCCGCCCGGCAGCAGCCCGCGACGCGGCCGCCGAGCATGCAGCCGGGCGCCCGTCCGGCTGCACAGCAGGGTGTCCGGCCCGGTGTCCAGCCCGGTGTCCAGCAGGGTGCCCGTCCGGCCGTGCAGCAGGGCGTCCGGCCCGGTGCGCAGCAGAGGGTGCAGCCGGCCGGCCAGCAGGCCGCGAAACAGAGGCCCCCGGCCCCGGTCGCCGCGCCGCAGCGCAAGAAGAGGCCGTGGCCGCTACGCCTGCTCGGCACCCTGGTGCGCTGGGTCCCGCGGCTGCTGCTCCTGGGAGCCGTGTACCTGCTGGTCACGCAAGACCCGCAGGCGGGCGACCCGTTCCTGGCCGCGCCGGCGTTCGCGATCGCCGCCCTCGGCCTGGCGGCGCTGCTGCGCATCGTCGGGCAACCCATGCGGATCTGGTTCTACGTGGTCTCCGTGCTGCTCGTGGGCGCGGGGTCGGCAGTGTTGTGGGCGATCAGCTCCGACCTGCTGTACCTGGGAGCCTGACGAGGAACCGCCGCTGACGGGACCGTGCCGTCAGCGGCGGACGCGTGCGCGGGAGCGTGCGACGCCGGCGAGCGTGGCCCGCACCGGCGTCCCGAGATAGATCCCGAGCGACGCGCCCGCCGCCAGCCCGATCCCTACCGATGCCGCGAGCACCAGGGAGCCGGCCCCGCCGTCGGCTGTCAGCGCCGACGCCGGCTCGGCGTGCACCATGCCGAGCAGCCCGTAGAACACCGCGCCGCCGGGCACGAGCGGTACGATGGCCGCCGTCGTCACCGCGACGGACGGGACATGCAGGTTGTGGGCGATCAGGACACCCACGAAGCTGGCCAGCAGTGCCGCGACGCCGCTGGCCGCCGCCGGGTGCAGCCCCGCCGCCGTCAGCGCGACGGCGTAACCGAGCGCCGCGACCGCGCCCAGCACCCCGCTGACGGCGATGATCCGCATGCCCGCGCCGTTGAACAGCGCCACGGCCACCGCGATGATCACCGCTCCGCAGACCTGGTCGGGCAGCGGGCCCAGCGGTGGCGGACCGTCCGGCAGGGTCATCCGGAACCCGAGCATGCTGCCGAGCTCCAGCCCGGCCAGGATCCCCACGACCAGCCCGAGCGTCTGCAGCGTGAGGTCGAGGATGCGTCCGGCCGCCGTCAGCGCGAAACCGTCGATGGCGTCCTGTGCCGCGCCCACCACGGTGAGGCCCGAGAGCATGAGGACGATCCCGGAAGCGACGATGATGGAGGGCCGCACGCCGGCGAACGGCTCGACGTCCGCGGCGGCGAGCGCGGACACGACCACCGCGACCGCTGTGGTGACGAAGGCGCCCGCGATCTGGCTGAAGAAAGACGGCACGCGCAGCCTGGCGAGCCCGGACTGCGTCGCGGCGGCCGCGAGCGCCGCGACGAAGGTGAGCGCCACGACCACCGGCGATCCCCCGGAGAGGATGCTCGCGCCGACCGCGAGCAGCGCCCGCGCCGTCACGACGACGGGCTGCCGGTACCGGAACGGCACCCGGCGGATCGCCCGGAACGCGGTCCGCGCCTCGTCGAGGTCCAGGCCCTCGTCGATGTCGACCAGCAGGGCCTGGAGCCGCTGCAGCTTCATGTGGTCGGGCGCCGCGACGCGCACCACGCGGAGCAGCGTGTGCGGCCAGCTCTCGCCGCTGGGGTGGTAGGACAGGGTGATGGATGTGTAGGTGACGTCCACGTGCACGCCCTGGAGCCCGTACGCGTCGGCCACGCGGGTGATCGCCAGGGTCACCTCGTGGGCGGACGCCCCGACGGCGAACATCGACTCGCCGATGCGCATCGCCAGGTCGAGCGACCGGATGACCATCGTGTCGTCGACGGCGGGATGCACCTCGGTGGCCGGAACGTCCGACGGGTCGGTGCGCAGGGCTCTGCGCACCGACGAGTACAGGCTTCGACGAGCTGGCTGAGGCATGCTCCCCATTGTGCTCAGAGACGCCGCCACCGGCACGCGGCCCGGAGCACGCCGGGACTACCCGCCGGACGCGCGGGGCGCGCACTTGATGACGGCCTGGCAGCTGCGCAGGAACGAGGCGGCGACCTTGGTGGGTTCCCCGAGGTAGCCGGCGACCATGATGCCGTCGCGCAGCAGCATCAGGTCGTCCGCGACGGCGGCGGGGTCGGCCAGCCCGAGCGGGGCCACGAGCCGGGCGAACGCGCTCGTCCACCAGTCGCGGTGCGCGTCGACCAGCTTGCGGACGGCGGTGTCCGGGTCCGGGTACTCGGCGGCCGCGTTGATGAAGGGGCACCCGCGGAACCCGGGGCTGCACGCCGCCGCCCCGGTGTGGTCGGCCATGAGGCCCAGCGTGACGTCGACGTCGCCGTCACCGTGGGCGATCGCCGCGTCGACGCCGGTGCGCTCGAGCTCGGCGCGGGACTCCAGGTACGCGACGATCAGGTCGTCCTTGCTCTGGAAGTGCCGGTAGAACGTCACCTTCGTGGTGCCCGCGCGCTCGATGACCTTGTCGACGCTCACGGCGCGCAGCCCCTGGGCGTAGAACAGCTCGTTGGCCGCCTCGATCAGGCGTTCTCGCATGGACCCTTGCACGGTCGCGATCATACGTGGCTCCTCTTCTTGCTCCCCTTGCGCCCGGCGCTGGTGGATGTGTACTGTCCAGACAGGTGGAGTTACTAGTCATTCTACCTAGACATATCGCCGCTGGGAAGGGCGCAGCCGCTCCCCTCGCCGCGGCCTCGATCACAAGGAACCTCATGACAACCGCTACGGATTCACCCACCGCCACAGCCGTCTCGCTGCGAAACCTGTACTTCGTCCGGTTCGGCTTCGCCATCGTCTGGGCGGTGCTGCTGGTCGCCGTCGGCAAGAGCCTGGGCCCGGTCGCGATCGGCCTGCTGGTGCTCTACCCGCTGTTCGACGTCGCGGCCGCCGTCGTCGACTTCCGGTCCTCGAAGACCGCGCGACCGACCGTCGGCCTGTACCTCAACATGGCCCTCAGCCTGCTCACCGCCATCGGCCTGGCCGTCGCCGTCACGTCGGGCATCCCCGCCGTGCTGCGCGTGTGGGGCGTCTGGGCGATCACCGCGGGCATCGTGCAGCTCGTCGTCGCCGTCCGCCGCTACCGGCTCGGCGGGCAGTGGGCCATGATCCTCAGCGGCGGCATCTCCGTGTTCGCCGGAACGGGCTTCTTCCTGATGGCCGGCGGGCCGAACGCCATGCTGACCTCGCTGGCCGGGTACGCCACGCTCGGCGGCATCTTCTTCCTCGCCTCCGCGCTGCGCCTGCACCGAGTCGCCAAGAAGGAGAGCTGACATGACCGAGAACACCTTCGACGTCGTGGTCATCGGCGCGGGTCCGGTCGGCGAGAACGTCGCCGACGGCGCCGTCAAGGGCGGCCTCACGGTCGCCGTCGTGGAGAGCGAGCTGGTGGGCGGCGAGTGCTCCTACTGGGCCTGCATGCCCACCAAGGCCCTGCTGCGTGACGCCGCCGCGCTGCGCGCGGTCCGGAACCTCCCCGGCGCGAACGCGGCAGTGACCGGAGAGCTGGACGCCGCCGCGGTACTCGCCCGCCGCGATGCCTTCGCCGCCCACTGGCACGACGACGGCCAGGTCGCCTGGCTGGACAGCGCCGACATCGAGCTGGTGCGCGGCGTGGGCCGGATCAGCGCGCCCCGCACCGTCGAGGTCACGGGCACCGACGGGAGCACCACGGTCCTGACCGCCCGGCACGCCGTGGTCGTCGCCACCGGCAGCAGCGCGCGGATCCCGCACGTCCCCGGCCTGGCCGACGCCGCGCCGTGGACCAGCCGCGAGGCCGCGTCCGCCCAGGCGGTCCCGGGGCGGCTGGCGATCATCGGCGGCGGCGTGGTGGGCGCCGAGATGGCCACCGCCTACGCGGCCCTCGGGTCGCAGGTCACGATGATCGCCCGCGACGGGCTGCTGCCCACCGTGGAGTCGTTCGCGAGCGACCTGGTGGCCGAGACCCTCAAGGGCCACGGCGTGACGCTCCACCTGCGCACGGAGCCCGAGAGCGTGCGCCGCGACGAGGCCGGGACGGTGCACGTCCGCCTGGCCGACGGCACGACGTTCGACGCCGACGAGGTGCTGGTCGCCACGGGCCGCACCCCGAACACAGCCACCATCGGCCTGGAGCACGTGGGGCTGGCCCCCGGCGACTGGCTGCGCGTGGACGACTCCCTGCGGGTGCTCGGCAGCGACGGCACGCCCGTCGGCGACGGCTGGCTGTACGCCGCGGGCGACGTCAACCATCGCGTGCTGCTGACGCACCAGGGCAAGTACCAGGCCAGGGCGCTGGGCGAGACCCTCGTCGCTCGCGCGGGCGACAAGCCCGTGGACCTGGAGCCCTGGGGCCGGCACGCAGCGACCGCCGACGAGCGCGCCGTCCCGCAGGTGATCTTCACCGACCCGGAGATCGCGTCCGTCGGTCACACGGCAGCTTCTGCCGAGGCGGCCGGGCTGCGCGTCCGCGCCGTGGAGTACGACCTCGGGGCCGTGGCGGGCGCCAGCCTGCACGCCGACGGGTACACCGGTCGCGCCGGGATGGTCGTGGACGAGGACCGCAAGGTGCTGGTCGGCTTCACCGTCGTCGGACCCGACGTCGCCGAGCTGCTCCACGCCGCGACGATCGCCATCACCGCGGAGGTGCCGATCGACCGGCTGTGGCACGCCGTCCCGGCCTACCCCACGATCAGCGAGGTCTGGCTCCGGCTGCTGGAGACCTACGGCCGGTCCGCGTAGCGCGTGCGAAGGCCTCCGGTCGCCGACCGCATGCGCGGCCGGCGGCCGGCCTCACCGCTCGTCGTCGTGAGCCCCGAGGTCGGACGCTGCCTGCCGCAGCACGACGACGCCCGGGCCCCGCACCGTCACGGTCGTCGCGCCGGGTCGGCTCTCCAGCGTCGCCGGATCAGTTCCGAGCACCGCCGCGGAATCGAGCGCAACCGACGGCGGCTCACCCTCGTGCTCGACCACCACCGACACCGGCCGCTCCTCCAGTCCGAGCACCACGTCGACGCGAGCGCCGCCGCCGCTCAGGCCGCTGTCGGCTGAACCACCCTCGACCGCGCCACGGGTCAGCACGATCGCACCGTCCTCGACCCGGACCGTCGTGGCGCGCCGGTCTCCCGACGCGATGACCGGTTCGGTGTGCCGGAGCCGGACCAGCGCCCGGTACAGGTCGAGGATCCGGCGTCCGCCGTCGGAGCGGGGCTCCGCCCAGTCGAGCCGGGACGCCTCGAACGTCTCGCGCGCCTGCGGGTCAGGCACTACGACGTCGGCCCCGTACAGCTCCGCCCAGCCGTGCCCGCCGAACTCCCGCGCACGCCCGCGTGAGATCGCCTCGGCGAGCTCCGGCTCCTCGTGGTCCGAGAAGTACTGGAACGGCGTGGTCGCGCCCCACTCCTCCCCCATGAACAGCATCGGCGTGAACGGTCCCAGCAGTACGACGGCCGCGCTCACCGCGAGCGCCCCCGGCGCCAGCACGCGGGAGGGTCGGTCGCCGAGCGCCCGGTTGCCCACCTGGTCGTGGTTCTGGGAGCAGACGACGAAGCGGCGTCCGTCCAGGTCCGGCGGTACCGGCGCGCCCCAGAGCTTGCCGCGGAAGGTGGACCAGCCGCCGTCGTGCACGAAGGCGCCGGTGAGGGCCTTGGCGAGGGTCTCGGGTGCGCCGAAGTCGTCGTAGTAGCCCTGCCGCTCGCCGGTGATGAGGGCGTGCAGGGCGTGGTGGACGTCGTCGGCCCACTGGGCGGTCATGCCGTACCCGGGGCGGCCCTCGAACGCCTCGCTGGTGAGCGTGACGGTGCGGGGGTCGTTGGCGTCGGACTCGGCCACGAGCGAGAGCGGTCGCCCGATCTCCTTGGCCAGCGTGGCGACGGCGTCGGACAGCTCGGCCAGCAGGTGCCGGGGCGAGTCGTCGACCAGGGCGTGGACGGCGTCGAGGCGCAGCGCGTCGACGTGGAAGTCGCGGAACCAGCGCAGTGCCTTCTCGATGACGAAGGCGCGCACCTCGGCGGAGCCTTCGCCGTCGAGGTTCACGGCCGCGCCCCAGGGCGTCTGGTGCCGGTCGGTGAAGTAGGGGCCGAACTCGGCGAGGTAGTTGCCCGACGGGCCCAGGTGGTTGTCGACGACGTCGAGGCAGACGGCGAGGCCGCGCTCGTGGGCGGCGTCCACGAAGCGCTGCAGTGCGGCCGGGCCGCCGTACGGCTCGTGCACTGCCCACAGTGCGACGCCGTCGTACCCCCAGCCGTGGTGCCCGGCGAACGCGGCCACCGGCATGAGCTCGACGACGTCGACGCCCAGGTCGACCAGGTGGTCGAGGCGCCCGACGGCGGCGTCGAGCGTGCCGTCGGGCGTGAACGTGCCGACGTGCAGCTCGTAGGTGACGGCGCCGAGCACGTCGCGGCCGGGCCAGGCGGCGTCGGTCCAGGGGTGCGCGGCGGCGTCGAACGTGCGTGACGGACCGTGCACGCCGGCAGGCTGCCAGGGGCTGCGCGGGTCGGGGCGCGGCGGGCCGCCGTCGAGTGAGAACGCGTAGTCGGTGCCGGGCAGGAGGGGACGTGCGGTGTGCCACCAGCCGCCGTCGTCGGCAGTCATGGGCTCCGTGCTGCCGGACATCGGCAGAACGAGGTCGACACGGGACGCGCGCGGCGCCCAGAGGCGCAGGGGCGCGGTCATGCGGTTGCCCCGTCCGTCGTCATGTCCACAGACCCGGCGCTGCCGGCGGGCTCGGCCACGAGCAGCGCAACAGGCCAGCCGCCGAGGAGGTCGCCGAGGTGCACGGCGCCGCCGTCGGCAGTCGAGTCCGTGAGCAGCGACCGCCATGCCTCGCCCGGGTTCGGTTCGGGCAGCACGACCGTCGCCTCCGCCTGGCCGGGCGCGTCGCCGAGCCGTGTCGCGACCACGACTACCCGAGGCCCGGAAGCGTCCCGCCGGGCGAACGCCACAGCGCGGCCCGTCGTCACCGGCAGCGGCTCGTAGCCGGCGTCCTCCCCGACGAACGCGTCGGGGTGCGCCCGCCGGACACGGAGCGCGGCGGCCGTCACCGCGAGCTTCTCCTCCGCGAGGTCCGACGGCGTCCGGCCCGTGTCGAGCGCGGCGAGCGTGCTCGCGAGCGCCTCCAGGTCGACGGGCCGCCGGTTGTCGGGGTCGACGAGCGACGTCCCCGTGACCTCGGTGCCCTGGTAGACGTCGGCGACGCCGGGCACGGTGAGCTGGAGCAGCTTGGTCGCGAGCACCGAACGCCGGACGGTCGGCGTCACGCGCTCGACCCAGCCGGTGAAGCCGTCGACGACGTCGGGGTGGGTGAGCAGGTCTGTCGCGTACCGCACCAGACCCTCCTCGCGAGCCTCGTCCGGCGCGGTCCAGGTGGTCCACGCCTTCTGCTCCCGGGACGCCTTGACCAGGTACGCGGTGAGGCGGTCGGCCTCTATCGGTCCCGCGGGGGTCCAGGTTCCCGCGAGCGTCTGCCACAGCAGGTTCTCGGTGCGGCCGTCGAGGTCGGCGGGGCGCAGGTCGGCTGTCGCCTCGCGCAGGCGCCGCACGAGCGCCGTCCAGGCGTTGGCGTGCGCGGCGATCGCCCCGATGCGCGAGCGCACGTCCTCGCCGCGCTTGGTGTCGTGCGTGGAGCCCGCGGTCATGGTCGCGGGCCACGACTCGGACGTGCGCCGCGCGAGGGCGTGGAGCTCGTCCGGCCCGACGCCGAAGCGGTCGGGTGCGCTGCCCACCTCGCACAGGCTCACCAGGTGCGTCCACCTGTAGTACGCGGTGTCCTCCACGCCCTTGGCCATGACGGCGCCGCACACCTGGGGGAACCGGACGACGAGCTCGGCCCGTCGCTCCTCGTTCTGGCGGCCGGCAGAACCGACCTCCCGGCCGAGCAGCAGGTCGACGACGACGTCCAGCGTGTCGTGCCGGTCCGGGTCGAGCCGCGACCGGGCGACGTCGGCCGCGTCGCGCACCACCCGTTCGGCCAGGGGCGGCGCCGCCTCCCCGGGCACGACGTAGGCGCGGTACCGGCCGAACGCGACGATGAGCTCGGTGACGCAGTCCTGGATGGACCGGAAGGTGTGGTCGCGCAGCCGCACGTCCTCGCGGCAGATGTCGGCCAGCATGGTGGTCACGAGGTGCGTCTCCGCGTACAGCGAGGTCTCGACGATCTGTCGTTTGGCCTCCTCGATGAGGTCGTCGAGGGTGGTGTGCTCGCCCGTCACCTCGTGCAGGAGGCCGGCGAGCGGCGCAGCGCCGTCGGGGTCGACCTGCAGGGCGTGCAGCCGCCACGCCGTGTCGTAGCCGGTGGTGCCGGCGACGGGCCAGTCGTCGGGCAGTTCCTCGTCCTCCTCGAGGATCTTCTCCGCCGCTATCCACGCCCCGCGGGTCGCCTCGCTCAGCCTGCGCAGATACCCGCGGGGATCAGCCAGGCCGTCGGGATGGTCGATCCGGAAGCCGTCGATGACGCCCTGATCGAAGAGCTCGAGCAGCAGCGCGTGCGTGGCGTCGAAGACCCCCGGGTCCTCCACGCGGATGCCCGCGAGGGTGCCGACGTCGAAGAAGCGGCGGTAGTTGAGCTCCTCGTCGGCCACGCGCCAGTACGCGAGCCGGTAGTGCTGGCGGCCCACCAGTTCCGCGAGCGGCAGGTGCTCCGTCTCCGGCCGGACGGGGAACAGGTGGTCGAAGTAGCGCAGGACCGGCTGCTCCTCGTCGGTACCTGCGCCGCCGTCCCCCGGCACGACGGTGTGGTCGAGCACGAGCTCGTCGGCGGCGAGCACCGTCCCGATCCGTGCGCCCAGCACCGGCATGAGCAGCCCTTCGCCCTCGGCGAGGTCGACGTCGAACCACTTCGCGTACGGGGACTCGGGCCCGTACTTCAGCACGGACCACAGGGCGCGGTTGTGCCAGGCGGGCGTGGGCACCGCCATGTGGTTCGGCACGACGTCGACGACGACGCCCATCCCGCGCGCGTGCGCCGCGGCGGCGAGCCGTTCGAGCCCTTCCCGGCCACCCATCGCGAAGCTGATCCGGGTGTGGTCGACGACGTCGTACCCATGCGTGGAACCCAGCGCGGCCTGCAGGACGGGTGAGAGGTAGAGGTCGGTGATCCCCAGGGTGTCGAGGTAGGGCAGCGCCTTCTCGGCCGCGGCGAACGTCAGATCGGGGCCGAGCTGCAGGCGGTAGGTGCTGACCGGGGTGCGGCGACCTGGTCCGGGGAGATGGGAATGCACTGTGCCTCCGTCGCTCGGGGGTGCTGTACTCGCACCGTGCACTTTACGACTCGGTCCCGCATCGATCAGTTCTGGCAGCGGACCTTCGGCGCGACCAGCCAACAAGACGGAGAAGTCCGCGTCGTCGCACACGGTGAGCACCTCGCCGGCTACCCCGGCATCTACGCCGTACTTCGACAGGGCGCGGTCCTCATCACGGCGCCGTCCGAGATGACCGCGCATGTGCGCGCGTGGCCGCTGAGCCCGAACACCGTGATGAGCCCGGACTGGTGGACTGAGCGGTTACCTGGCTGGAAGGTGCTCGGCCCGAGCGTCCACTCATTCGCCGGCTCGCACGAGCAGCTACAGGCCGCTGGATCGGCCTACCCGGCGTCGCCGGCACAGGTGCGAGCCGCGCTCGCCTCTCGGGTATCGCCCGACGAGTGGGCAGAGAGCGGGTTCGCAGGTGACGACGTCGGGCACGCCTGGCTGCTGGACGACGCCCAGAACCGACCGGTTGCCGCAGCAAACCTAACGCCCTTCGACGGCGTCGCAGCAGACGTGGGCGTCCTGGTAGCCCGGGAGGCCCGCGGACGTGGTCACGCCGTAGCCGCCGCCTCGGCCGCCGTCCGGTACGCCGTCGGACACCATGGGATCGCACGCTGGCGAGCGCTGGAGACCAACTCCGCGTCGCTCGCCGTCGCGGCCCGACTCGGCTTCGACGAGGATTGTCGGCAACTTGCTGCGCGCCCGGTCTGACAGCGACCTGTCCAGGCGAGCGACGACGCCGGATTCAGCTCGAGCAGCGGGCCCGAAGGCTTCGAAGTACCGATCCGGCGGAGACCCCACCGCCCGCCACAACGGCCAAGGATTTAGGAGCGCTCGGCGTCACTCCGGCGGATCGCGAAGCACCCGACGGGCCTTGATTGCGACCTCCAAAGGAAACTCGGCGCCGCAGATAAGGAGGTGAGCCGCCGGGCCCGCCGCCACGATGGCACCAGCGGACCAGCCACCGGCTGCCGCAAATGCTGCGTCTTAAGACGGTTGACTCGACATTTCCTGTCTTGCGAAGCGAAGGCCACGCTCAACCCATTGCCGGAACCCAACAACCCGGTCCACACCGCATCGCACTCACCGCGAACCGACCAGCCATGGTCGCGAGTCAGCCGCAACCGACTAAGAGCTCAGGTTAATACCAGAATTACCCATACATAGACACAGCCAAAGATGATGAAGAGGCCACCGGCCAGCAGATTGCTCTTCTCCAGGCCCAACCCCCAAGGAGCCACATCGAACCGATCCCTGAGATCCGGGGGAATAATGTGATCAATAAGCCATTCGAAGAACCTCCCGATCGGGCGATAAAATATCATGACCGCCACACCAAAAAGTATGCAGCCGAAGCCCCCTAGAAGCATAGGACCGCGCACGGGGTCGCCAATGACTGATTCCCAATCCATCTTTCACCGCCCGATAATTACTGTGTTGCCACGCTTATAGTACCCCCATATCGGTAACCGACCCCTATCCCTGCGCCTCCCGAAAACCCCGTGATGTTTCCTCGATTGTCGCGCGGATGACCGCCGCGTCCGAGGGCTCCCACCCGGAAAGGTCGTAGCCAGGCAGGGCACGGATGAGCCAAGATGGGAACACGGGCGCGACCCCTTCGCGCGAAACGGAAGTGTAGAAAACTCCCATCTTCGCAGGTCAGGGTCGCGCCCTACCTATCTCACCTACCGAGAACCGGCCAGCCCTGCGTCAGGACGGGAAGATCGCATACGCGGGCGTGTTCCTCGGTCGGACGGTGGCGTGAAGGACTTCCATCCAACCGGGCCGGACACGCCCGCACTTGTTTCGCCCCACGTGCAAAGACGCAGGTATCAATCCCGCCTCGCGACTTTGCCGAGGCTCTGGCAACAGTCCCCTCCGCAATGCTACAGAACGACATTGATAAGAAATGCTATATGGCCTCTCAGGCCCCACCGCCCACCATGCGGAAAATGGAGATCATTTACTAAACTTCAAAATTACCACAAGAATCTCGCCACTGAACCGATAGCAAATATTGCACCACCAACTATCCAAAACATCGAGAGGCGAATCGACAGGCCCCTCTGAGTGCCACCCCAAACATTTGAGTCTCGGTAGAAATTAGGCATCGCGTCAAGGAGCTTTTGATATCGCCCACCCCACTTATCCGGATCGCGAATCCCCATCACCCCGAGCACAGCGAGCCCTAGTCCTACAGCGAATGGAATTGTCTCCACGTCACACAACCTTCCTAGGCGGGTTCACTACCGAA
Organism: Promicromonospora sp. CA-289599; assembly: GCF_050936155.1. Taxonomy (NCBI): domain Bacteria; kingdom Bacillati; phylum Actinomycetota; class Actinomycetes; order Micrococcales; family Promicromonosporaceae; genus Promicromonospora; species Promicromonospora sp. CA-289599. The sequence continues at coordinate 5,415,568 of NZ_JBNJNI010000001.1, read as the reverse complement.
GCAATTTTCCGTAACCAACCTGCCCATGCACGCCGGCCGAGACACCCACACCAAACCCAAATGAATTAGACCCGCCGAGACCATAGACACCGCCCATTAGGCCACCAGTGGTCGATGCCGGGCGAACCGCCCAGTAAGCAGGCGGCATATATGCCTGGGCCTTTCTCGAACGCGAATTGAAGTCGTTGATGGTGGGCTTGGGCTTGGCCTTCTTCTTGGCCCTGGTGATGCTCCCGCCCTTGCCGTAGTTGCAGGAGCCTCACGTGAGACGGGCTTGGACGCTGGGGCAACAAGGCGAGACGATGGCATCGCGAGGGCGTGTTCCTTCGGGGCGAACCGGGCAGTGTAGGAACTACGGATCCAACTCGAACCCGGACACGTCCTCGCACCCCGTCTCACCAGCAAAGACGCTACACAGCAGGCCTCACGCCGCTCCTATAGCCACGACTTTGCCGCCGCCCTGACCACCCGACACCCCAACCACTGGCAACAAGAGCCACACCACCGAGGCAGCGCGAAAAGAAGAGTCTTCCTGGCATTGGCCCGACGCCGACCGTGGCCACCCAGGTGCACCACGTCACCCAGAGCCTCCATCCCCAGGCGACTCCACCGTGCGCCCACGACGACGCTGATGCTCTCGCCACCGCTCCGCAGACGCCTCATACAACGCATCCACATCAACACCTTCAGCCCGAAGCCGACGTGCCCTCAACAAACCAGGATCACCACGAAAACACGGATGAATCAGAAGTTTCGGGCGATTCAAAAAATACAGCCCTAGACCAACTACTACGCATAAGGCGACACAGAAACCAAGCGCAGCCTCAACGACCTCCACCCAGTCGCTAGACGTGCCGCGTGCAGTATTCCACTCCCGTTGCGCCATATAATCGATGGTTCCGGGCCATGAATAAGCCGCCAGTGACCAGATTCCAGGAATTATCATTATTCCGGCACGCGCCCGCGCGCGCCGGACATCGATGTCGTCGTGCGGCAGTCGGTTAACGGTTCCGCCAGGATCCTTGAACTGTCGCACGAGAACTACGGTTATAACGGTTGCAGCAGGAACCGTCAGGATTCCCCATATAAGCCATCCAACGGTGCTGAACATTACCACAACCCCCATGCGTCATTTCGACGGAACACTGCGGAATTCGTAGCATTTAGATTCTGTGAGGAGTACCAATAGGCTGCACCGGCCCCAATCGCAGTTGCAGCTCCGATCGCCAGGAGGCCGAGCCCTCCGGTGCCTACGACGAATGCGCCAAGAAGAGCTGCTGCCGCCCAGCCGCCTGCCGCCGCGAACAAAGCGTCCTGGCCTGCTTGCGCACCCGCAAGAGCCCACGAACCACCGTTCGCGTCGTGGTAGTTCGGCATTCCAACGATAACGCCGACGCCGACGCCAGGCAGTCCAGCCTTCCCCACGGGGCTCGTCGCCAGTTTCGAGGCAGTACTCGTCGACCAACGGGCAGCCGGCTTCTCATGGATCACCCTCCGGGCAGCCGAGGCATCCCTCCGCTGCTGATCCAAGGCCGCCTGCCGGCCAGGGATCCCAGTGGTCTCCTGCCCCTTGACGTGCCGCGACGACGCGTTGTCCTTGGCCGCAACACCACGATTCGCCGCCGCCGAAGCTGCGTCCAGCCCAATCCCAGCCGCTGTGATGCCGTGCCCGGCATACTCTGTCGGTCCCGAGTACCACGGCGTTGTGGCACGTGACCGCGCAGCCACCCGCCACCGCGACCGCTTGTCGTTGATGGTCGGTTTGCGCTTTTTGTATTTCTTCGCGCTGGTGACATTGCCCTTGCTGTTCATCTGGCAGTTATGCGTAGTGCCGCATTCCTCGTATCGCTTTCCGGTGGGGTCGGAGAACGTAGTGGGGTTGTTGTTGGAGTAGCCGTAGGCGTTCCACTGCTGCGGATCGGCCAGGTCCATGATGGGGTCGACGGAGATGAATGCCCCCAGGGCGGGATCGTACATCCGAGCGCCAATAGCGGTGAGGCCGGTCGAGTCGATGGGCTTGTCGAGGTACCCGTGCTCGCCGGTCCAGTTGCCGTCGGCACCACCGTCCGCGCCAGTGCCGCCGTGGGGACCGCGAGGCTTGCCGTAAGGGTCGGTGTACCGGTGGACCCGGCTGGCGGGACCGGCCACGTTCGGGATCTGGACGCTACCGGTGTTGTGGTGATCACCGGTGATAGTGGTGACCTCAGCAGCGAAGTAGCCGGTGCGGGTCGCGATGGTCTGCCCCGCGAAGGTGTAGTACCGCTCCCCGCTGACCGTCCCACTGTCGTGGTTCAGAGTCAGTTCCTGATACCCGAGATACAGCGTCGTCGTCCCGTCCTGGGTACGCAGCACCCGCTCACCGTCCGCGGTATTGACGTACGAGTCCCGTTCGTCCGCGTCGGTCATATCACCGTCACCGTTACCGTCCTGGCGGACCTCAGCGAGCTCCCCCTCGACATCCCATGCCAGCTGCTGGGCCGCCTGCCCGGCAACGTCCCGGCCGGTCATGTTCCCCGCCGCATCCCAGCTGTACGACGACGTGCCCGCACCGCGCCCGGTCGCGGACACTGACGTGACCGCATGCGGCCGCACCGCGTTCGACCCAGAGGCTGGGCTGGGACTGGCTGGCCATGCTGGCGGGTCTGATCAACGCGATCGTGACCGACGACCGATCCGCAAGGAGTGCCGGAGTCGAGGCCGGTGACCTGTCAGCAATGTCGGGCGTACATGTACCCCCAGCTTCGTCCTGGACTCGAACACGGTGCTGGCCCGCTCCCCCATTCGAAGTGATATCGCCCGGCGACCACAAGGTCACCCAGATGGATCATCACTCCGTCGCCGACGCCGATCACGCCGGCGTCCAGCTGACGCCTCCTTGGGATCATCCGAATCCGATGCCCCGCCTACGCCCCGTCCAGAACGTTCGGGCGACCCCTGCCAGCCAAGCGGCTCATCTAAACCTTCAATCCCGCGAGGCGGTTCTCGACCGTACGCATGGCCGAACTCATCGTCGTGCTCGACGACGGTGTGATCGTCAAACGCGGCACACACCGGGAGCTCATGGAGTCCGACGGCGTGTACGCGGCGCTGTACGAGAGCCAGGCGAACCAGTACCGCTGAGCTGGGGCGGGTCTCCTAGATCGTTCGCGAGACGCGCGATGTCAGCGTGGTCAGCACCACCTCGGCATGCCCGACCAGGCCCTTGCCGCCCGCGCCGACTTTCAGGCCGCCCACCCGCTACCGTTCACCTCGAAGGTGCCCTCTCCTGCGAACCGATGATGTCTCGACAACAGCACCCCTGCAGGTCAAGGCACCTCTCCTCGTCACTTCAAGCCAGCAGGCACCCACGGCTGAATATCCGAGGTCAACTGCCCGAAACTCCTACGGCCCCTCATGGCGACGCCGATCCCGACGCTCCCGCCACTGCTCCGCTGACGCCTCATACAGGGCATCCACATCGACACCCCGCACACGCAAGCGCTTAACCTGCCAGAACCCCGGATCCGCCCTCATATGCGGCGGAACCAAGAACTTGGGCAAGTTGAATTGAACGATCAGAATGACCAAGAAGATCGATAGCACCATCGCCACGATGATCCAGACAAACCCGAAACCGAAGTCGTCTGGATTGGGCAAAATGATGACTAGCAGACCACCTGAACACATGACCGTTGCGCCACTCGCAGCCGGCATAATCCCCCGAACGTATGACCGTGACAAGTCCCGGTCGCCGCGCCCGAGCGTCTGCATGAACTGGGCAATACCCCACTCAACCCTTTCGGGATTCCGCAAGATGCGGATCATCTGGTACCAGGCATTGATCACCGTGGCACAAAGCAGAACAACCATGATGACGTAGAGCCATGGCGGGAACGGGAAGTTCGGGTCGTTCATCATGGTCTGGTCACAACGCCGTGCCGATCGAGGACCGCTTCTCGGGCATCGTAGGAGACGCCGTACGACACGCCTGCCGCGAGTAGTCCGGCACCAAGAGAGCAATACCTGCCTCTGCCAACGCCTCCCCAATCAATTCGCCGATGAGTTGCGAGCCCCCGCCGCTGTCCCGAACACCCTCATTGATAGTATGGCCTAAGCCAGCTACACCCAAAACCAGCCGCCATTTTCGGCCCTGCGTCTTACATTTAACTGTATATGTTTCCAGGAGCTTTTCGCAGGCCCGCCCTGTCCCTGTCGTCCTGGAATGATTGCCCCAGCGACAGTATGAACATCGGGTACACCAGGCCCAATACTCCGAACTGCGTCGCGTGACCGCGTACCCGGCCAAAAGACACGCATCACAGTCCCGGTCTGCGCTCGCTCCGACCCCGACCGAACAACGCTAAATCCGCGACTACACCGATGCTCCCCATCCGAAGTGATATCGACCGGCGACCACAAGATCACCCAGATGGATCATCACTCCGCCGACGACGCCGATCACGCCGCCGTCCAGCTGACGCCGCCCTAGAATCATCCGAATCCGATGCCCCACCTGCGCCCCTTCCAGAACGCTCAGGCGACCCCTGCCAGCCAAGCGGCTCGTCTAAACCTTCAATCCCGCGAGGTGGCACAGTTCGCGGCCCGGGCTCCATCGCACGACGGTCACGCAGCACCGCCCGGAGTCCACGGTCACCGCGCATATGCGGCGGGACAAGAAACTTCGGACGGTTGAAATAGATGATCGTCCACCAGGTCGCACCCCAGTAGATGTTCGTCAGCACCATCGCTGTAGCTACCGACAAGTACTGCCAGGGAAATCCAGGTATGAGACGCAGAAATACGTAGAGCGCAAGAGTGGAGAGCGAAATACCGACCATCGCGATCGGCACAACTGCTCGCACATTCCCACGCGCACGCTCGGGATCACCCTTCGAAATTGACAAAGTAAAGTTACGAATGAGCACATCGGCCGCAGAATTGCTGCGCCAAACTTTCACCAGGCGAACGAGGAATAGCACAAGAAAGAAGATCATTATCGGGAGGCAGATTGCAGCCACGGCAAATCGAGCGCCCCCAGGCGCATACATCTCCCAGAACTCTGGAGCCTCCATGTAACGTCGCTCGCAGAGCCAGAAGCACACGTCAGTCTTCACGGCGGAACCACCTATCATTAGCAGCACTCTTTGCAGTGGTGGAGATGTACTCGGTTGCGATGAATCCGACCGCAAATCCGACAACTGCGCCGATTAGGGTACCGATACCTGGTGCAACACTGCCCGCAACCGCCCCTACAAACGCAGCACTAACCGCCGCGCCGAGCGCCCCACCAATCACGATGGCACCAGTATCAATACCGAGCATGACCGCACCGTGCTCAACGCTCTCTGCCGTGCGAACATCTTCGTACGCGGTGACACCATAACCTACCCACGGAAGTGTTCGGGAAGCGCCTCTCACACCGCGCAACCTAGAGAAATCATAGGTGTCACCAGTCATATTACCCGGCACCGACCTTGCGCCATGAGCCGCGCCGAAAGAAGTTTGGCGGGCATTCCAATAGTCACTGTTTGTCGCGAGCCGGGATCGGTTATCACCTCCGCTCATCGACGGCCTTTGGACGGCCATGTTCTGCTTAGCCGGTAAAGTCCTCTGGATTGAGTTGCCCCAACCGTTCAACCCGCCGAGACCATAGACACCACCCATTAGGCCACCAGTGGTCGATGCCGGGCGGACCGCCCAATAAGCAGGCGGCATATATGCCTGAGCCGTTCTCAAACGAGAATTGAAGTCGTTGATGGTCGCCTTGCGCTTCTTGTATTTCTTGGCGCTAGTGACCTTGCCCTTGCTGTTCGTCTGGCAGTTATGCGTGGTGCCGCATTCCTCGTACCGCTCCCCAGTGGGATCAGAGAACGTGGTCGGGTTGTTGTTGGAATAGCCGTAAGCGTTCCACTGCTGCGGATCAGCGAGGTCCATGACGGGGTCGACGGAGACGAACGCCCCCAAGCCTGGGTCATACATACGGGCCCCGATTGCGGTAAGGCCGGTCGAGTCGACCGGTTTGTCGAGGTACCCATGCTCGCCGGTCCAGTTCCCGTCAGCACCACCGTCCGCGCCCTGACCGGTGTGAGGACCGCGAGGCTTGCCGTAAGGGTCGGTGTACCGGTGGACCCGGCTGCCGGGGCCGGCGACGTTCGGGATCTGGACGCCACCGGTGTTGTGGTGGTCACCGATGATGGTGGTGACCTCAGCAGCGAAGTAGCCGGTGCGGGTCGCGATGGTCTGCCCCGCGAAGGAGTAGTACCGCTCCCCGCTGATCGCCCCACTGTCGTGGTTCAGGGTCAGTTCCTGATACCCGAGATACAGCGTGGTGGATCCGTCCTGGGTACGCAGCACCCGCTCACCGTCCGCGGTGTTGATGTACGAGTCCCGTTCGTTCGCGTCGGTCGTGTCTCCGTCCCCGTTGCCGTCCTGGCGGACCTCCGCGAGCTCCCCCTCGACATCCCATGCCAGCTGCTGGGCCGCCTGCCCGGCAACGTCCCGGCCGGTCATGTTCCCCGCCGCATCCCAGCTGTACGACGAAGTACCCGCACCACGCCCGGTCGCGGACACTGACGTGACCGCATGCGGCCGCACCGCGTTCGACCCAGAGGCCGGCCGAGTGTAGGTCTGGGTCTGCGCGGCAGTCCCGTTGGGCAGCGAGTGCTCCACGACCCGGGTCCGGTTGCCGACAGTGTCGTGGCTGTAGCTGTGCCAGTACGGTGCCGCCCCACCGAGGTTGGCCGTAGCCGGGTCCGTCGCGCACTGGGCACTGGCCGGAGTCCAAGCCTGAGTCAGCCGACGCAATCCGTCATACCGATAGCACTGCCGGTCATGCGCCCGCCCCCCGAGATTCGCCGCCGGGGCGTCCAAGACCGACTTCAGGTTCCCGGCGTTGTCCCAGCTGTACGCGGCACGCTGCACGTCCACGGCCGTGCCGTTAGGTGCCTCGGCCACGACCGTGGATCCGATCAGCCGGTTGGTGCCGAACTCGTAGTCCCGATCCTGCACATACGCATACGTGTTACCGAACGACAGGCGCGCGACCTCACCGGTGGGCTTGTAGTCCGCGGCGGCGACATAGATGCCGTGACCAGCGGAGTCGAGACCCCTGACCTGGTCTGCACTGTCGTAGGCCAGGTTGATCATCTCGGACGGGAGCCCTCCCCCGGAGGGGTACTTCGTCGTGTCAGGCTTGCCGGTCGCGGTGTACGTGTACTCGGTGGTCCATTCCTTGGCCAGTGCGCCCAAGCTGACACCGTCGACCGTCGCCGGAATGGTCATCGTCGTGGCGGTCGGCTGCCCGTGAACTTCGTACCCGTCGACCGTGGTCGTGATCTCCGTCGCAGCAGATCCGGTGCCCACCACCCGGGTCGACGACGCGGGCTGTCCCGCAACCATCGTGCCGTCGACGAGGCGGTCGTAGGCCCACCGTGCACGGACCGTGCCGCCCGTGCCACCTTCGCGCATCGTGGTCTTGCGGTTCAGCGCATCGTAGGTGTAACCGATGACACTCCCCCGCGCGTCAGTGGTGGTCAGGACGTTCCCTACCACGTCATACGTCGTGTCGGTCCGACCCTTGTCCGGGTCCGTTGCTCGGGTCTGACGTCCACGAAGGTCGTACGTGTAGGTCCAGGTGTTGTTGGCGTCGTCCACAGCCCGGGAGAGCCGGTCCGCGTCGTCGTAGGCGTAGGTCGTCTCGACGAAGGCCGTGGCCGGGCTGGTGCCCGTGTGCTGCCGCAGCGCGATCGTGCGGCCCCTGCCATCCATGATCGTGGTGGTCGGTGTTCCACCCACAGGTGGGTCGACCAGAGTCCGGTCTCCGCGGTGCTGAGTGGTGGTGGACCACTTCAGGACGTAGTCGCCGTTGTCGTAGTTCTCGGCGTCCTCGTCGACCTGGAACCGCTCTTCGGTGACCCGCCCGGCGCCGTCATACTCCGTGAGGGTTCGGCCGGGCACCGCCGCGGACGTGGTGACGACCGTCGTGCCCGGGGCGGCAGTGTTGTGCCAGGCATGATTCTTCAGGACGGCCAGTCCGCGGGTGTCATAGGTGGTGTCCGTAATGACCCGCCCGGTGGCCAGGTCCGACGCCGAAGTCGACTGCGTCTGCCGTTCGCGCAGCAGCCCGTCATACAACGTCACACTCGTAAGGTACCCGGACCCGTCGTACTTCAGGGTGCTCGTGGTCACCGCGTTCACACCGGTCGAACGCACCGTGTACGCATACGTGCGACTCGCTGTGTTGGTGCCCTGCACCCGGCCGGGCTCCCACACCGAGGTCAGCCGACCCAGCGCGTCGTACCTTCCAGACGTGACCCGACCGTCCGGAGCAGTGACCTTCGTAGGCACTCCCCAAGCCGGGTCCAGCACGGTCGTGGTCACATGGGCAGCCAAAGCACCACTACCGTCCGGATCAGGGCTGCTGACGGTGGTTCTCGTCGTCAGATGCTGCACTGTGCCGTACGAGGTCGTAGTGACGCGGTCGTTTGCGGCCTTTGTGGTAGCCAGCCGTCCATAACCGTCAAAGGTGGTGCGCTCGACGTCCACGTACACGGGCGTCGAGCCGCTGTAGGAAGCAGCTTCCTGCGTGGTGGTCACGAGCCCCTTGGTCGGAAGGTCACCATCAGCGCCGCCGTCGTACGCGTACCTCTGGTCGGAAACCACGTCTTCTGGGTCTGCTGGGGACGGAGAGCACCCAACTCCCGCGGTCTCAACCCGGCGCACAGTGTTAAGGATATTGTCAGTCGGGTTGTCGATGTATGTGGTCCGGGTACAGGTGTCGTCGGACGCGAGAGCCACGTCTCCCAGGTCGCTCACCGCTTTTACACGCCCCAGATCATCGAAGCCCGTGTCCGTACGAGTAACGAGGTTCCCACCGGCACGGTCCGGGGTTGTCGTTGTTGTCTCAGTTCTTTCTGTGCCGGTGTAGAAAGCCTTGTCCCCGTCAGCGTCGGTAGCGGTCACCGAGGACCGCCAGGGCGTGTTCACGGTCGTGGACACGACCGCGCTCCCGTTGAAGACGGTCTCCTTGCGCACCATTCCGGCCCACTGGTCGAGGTCGTTGACGCCGTCGACCTGCACACTCGTCGTACCACCGCTCGGGCTCTCGCGATCCCCGTGCATGCCTCGGAAGTACTCGTACTGCGTACGTGTTCGCGTGATGTCCGGGTTCCGCGCTAGGTCACCGGTGTAGACATTCACCGTGGCAAAGCCACGCCAGTCGGACCATGTGCGGTGCTTCTTCAGCGTGAGCTCGTCGTCGGTGTACCGCCATGCCGTTCCACCCGAGTAGTTGTAGCTGGTCACCGTGGGATCGGAACCGCCGTCGCGCGGGTCATCGATCACCTTGGTCACGACGTACTTGTGGAACCACTCCATGACCGGATCTTCGTTGCCGGCTGGGGTCCACCACACCGGCATGCACCGGCGAGTGTTCGACTCCGGTGCTGTCGGCGTCGACGTCGGGGTGCAGTCCGCGCCTGTGTACGTCGCCGTCACCATGGCACCCGATTCAGTACGGATCTGCCCGATGCGCATCCGGTTCATCGCCGAACGGTCGGCACCCGCGGCTACTCGGTTCGCGCGCTGCACCGATCCGAACTGCGTGGCCGGCAACGCGACGTTCGACCCCCCGCCCTTGCCGGTGTGTGTGACCTGGTTCAGCCACAGTGCGTCGAGCCCGTCGCCGGCGTCGGGGAACGAGTGCGTCAGCGCCCAGGAGTCGACCGCACGGTAGGTACCGTCAGCCTTGAGGATCTTCGTTTCTACTCCGGTCAGCCGGTTGCGGGTGAAGAACGTCGGTGCAGTACGGCCGGCGCAAGTATCGGCATCGATCGAGCACACCTGGTCCTGCGGCACGTCCGGCCAATGATCCCGTGTGTCCGCGTCCAACGTCCCGCAGTCGAAGGAACTCGTGGGGATGCATCGCTGGGAGTAGCTGAAGTCCATCACCGCGGATGGTGTCCCGGTCAGGGTTCCCGCGCGTGTGCCATAGTCGATCCGGTTCAGGACCCCGCCGCGCACGTAGTCCGCGTTCGCGACGTCGGTCTTGTTGTTGTTGCGCCCGTAGTTGTTCCACTCGCGCGTGTACCGGTAGGTCATGGTGTTGCCTGAGGTATCGACGACGTAGTCCAGGTTCCACCGCCACGCCTGCTTGCAGGACGAGGCCGCGAACCCACCGTCGGCCGCGTTCTTGTAGCACGGCTCACCGGGGTGGTTGCCGAACACCGGCACCGTCCACGCCGAGTACAGGTTGCTCACCGGGTCGTCCGCGGCGCGCTTGTCCCGCCCGAACCAGTACTCCGTCCCGTCCGTGGTGGTGACCTTCCAGTACTCCTTGTCGTTGTCCGTGTTCCACCCCCCGGTCAGGGACTCCACCTTCGAGTTGTCGTCCGCCTCGAGGCGCCATTTTCCGGTGGCCTCGTCCTTGATCAGGTCGGTTGCCTTGCCACCCAGCACGAGTGTCGCGTTGTCGTTCTTCCAGCACAGGTCGCCCGTGTCGTGGTCCGCGTTGTTCGGTGCCTCGTTGTCGGAGGAGTCGGCCTGGTCGTCGACGCAGGGCGCGAACTTGCGCTCGACATAGCCTCCGGTGGCCAGGTCCCAGCCCTCTCCGATCTCGGAGGTCTGGGTGTTGGCCGAGGCCACGCGCCCATCCACGCTGCCCGAGTCGTAGGACAAGGACACCTCAGGTGCGAGTCCGCCTGCGGTCCCAGGGGCTCGGAAGGGATAGGACCACGTGAACGACCCTGTCCCGGCCGTGGTCTCCCAGGCTGCTGCACCCGACAACGGCGTCGCCTTCCAGTCGCCCTCAGAACCACCCGCGTCTGCGGCGACAGCTAGCACCATCGTCTCGCTCGCGGCGGCACGTTCAACCGTCGGAGCCGACATGCGGCCCGTCGTGGCCGTCTCCGAGTCGGTCGCAGGAACTTCGACGACAGCGGTGACGGTTCCATCCTCTACCTGGTTCTCCTGACCTGGTAGCGGGGTCTGGACCTGGCAGGCGGGCACCTCGGGCGTGCTCAGAGCACAGGCCGGCAGGGCAACCAGTCCCAGCCGTGACGCGAGCTCCGGATTCCCGCCGATCAGTCCCCTGTAGTCCACGCTCACACCCAGACCCGCACCACCCACCGGGCCAGCCTGCGGCGCGTGAGCGACGGTGAGCAGCGCCTCCACGCCCAGGGCACGTGCCGAGGCCTCGTCGAGGGTCGCGACCCGCACGCTCTCCGGTACGTCGGGCGAGGACACCCCAGCAGCGCGGCGAGCACTCCTCCCCGGGCTCTCGACCTGGACGGGTAGCCCGCCAACGCTCGCGCGAACGTCGTCTGGAGCCCCAGAACCTGCCTTCGTCTCCGGGAGATCGAAGATCCTGGCAGCGGCGGTCACCGAGATCAGTTTTTCACGGGTACGCGGGTGAGGAATCGAGACCGCCGCCTCGTCCGGTTCCACCTCTGTGGCAGGCAGCCCCTCGGGCAGTCGGACCTCGCCGGCGAACTCCCGGTCGTGTTCAGCGCGCTCGGCAAGGCTCCATGACTGCCGTTCGGCCACGTCTGGGTTCTCTGCGGCTGACGCGGGCACAGTAACCGGCATCACCAGAGCCAGCGCGAGCCCGGCTCCTAGGAACGCCGGCGCCCATGCCGGTCGAGGCATTGTGCCGCGATCGGCTGCCGTCTGGTGTCGCCCGTTGTCGGTCATCGCGTCTCCCCTGATGTTCCTGCGCTCTGCACCTGCCGAGTAACGCTTGCCTTCGGGCCCGTTGTTGCCCTGGCGTCGCATTGTCATGACGGGTCTAACCCCGTGCAGATGCGGTCAAGCCGTTCGGGCTCGACCAGCTCGCGGTAAACCCTCACGTCGTCTACTGCGCCGCGGAACGGCCACTCCGGGATGCCCGCGCGCACGCCGGAGCCGAGACGCATCGGACCGGGTGCGGTCCACGCCACGGGATCGATCTCAACCGTCACCGGCTCTGGCGTCTCCAACGGCGGCGCGGACGGGTCGCACACTCGCACGCTCAGCGTCGGATTGGCGGGATCCGAAGCGTCATAGGTTCCCACGACGTGCACCCACTGCCCGGCTATGGCCGGCATGTCGGACCGCGCGGCCGTGTGGCCTGCGTCCGTGGTGTCGGCGTCCTTGACCCACAGTCCCCAGCACGGCAGCTGCCGGTCCGTCTCATCGGTCTCTGTGCCGCAGTCCGCGCTGTCGGTGTACCCCAGATGGAAAGCGCCGCGCTTGTCGCCTTCCTGCGAGATCGCTACGCCAACACCGGAGAAGTCTGCTGCGGGTTTGATGAAGGCCATGATCGTGTAGGACTTGTCGATAGCCACGGCCGGCCCACTCGTCCGCGCCACGCCCGTCCCGTCGAACACCAGGGCCTTGTCACCGACGAACCGGGGGTCGTCCGGATCATTGGGGTCGGCAATGGTTTCCCTGAGCGCGCCCTTACCCCACGACACGCCAGATGACCAGGTCAGGTTGCCTGCCGTCGGAGCACTGGTCACTTCGTTGAGCGCAGTCGTACCCGTGCCCTCGTCCAGATGCCACAGACCGTCCCGAGCGGGGTACCCCACCCAGAACTCATACTTCTCTACCGGCGACCAGTTCCCGGCCACATCCTGCGACTGGACCTCCACCTCGTTGTAGCCCGACTCGCTCGGCGCGAACGACACGGACCTCGAGCTGCTGCCTGACGTCGTGATGGTGCCGGCCTTCTCGCCGTTATTGAAGGAGTACTTGTACAGCTTCAGGTCGGTGGAGCCGTTCGCCGAGAACGTGAAGGTCCCAGCTTGCCCAACGCCACCCGCGACGCCCGCAGGCCACGACGGGTACTTCGACGAGTTCACCTCGGGCGCGTTCGGCCCCGTCACATCGGGACGGATATAGCAGTTCGTGTCCGACCAGCCGGTTGACTTGCCCGAGGAGTCCCTCGCGACCGCCTGCCACCGATAGACCCGCTGGCTGGTCAGCTGCCTGCTCTCGGGCACACGCACCCGGTGCGTGGTGGGGCTGGCTTGAAGACCTGTCCAACCCGACTCCCACCGAACATTCCCGGCGATGTGGTCGACCACCCGGAACTTCAGCTCTACCGACTGGTTCCACGGCGATTCGCCTTCCGGGTCTACGCCCGCCGCCTGAAACAACGGCACCCTGGTGCGGACAACGGTCGGTGAGCTCGAGGACCCCGCGCAATCCAACTTGTCGCCCGTCATCTGAGCCTGCGTCTTCATCGACGCAGCCGAGGGCATGTAGGGCGGCCGGTTGAACGTCACGGTGAACTGGGCCTTGTGCGACGAGCCGTTCAGGGTGTTCGCGACATACCGCTGCCACTTATCTTGATTGCCCTCGTCAACAGCCCGCAGACCGAGCGTGACATAGTCCCAGTCGCCGTTCGCGACCGACACTGCGGCGGCTTTTGCGCCCCACGACACGCGGCTCGACCGCCCGGTGCACCCATCCCTGTGTGTCACCGACTTCTGTGATTGGAACCGGTAATCGTGCCAGTTGCCTCGCGAGTTCCAAGTCGTCGCAGATGACACACCGTTTTCCGCTGTTTGATAGAGCGCTACGCCGTACTTGTTGCAGGTGTAGGAGTGACTCCCGAGCGCTGAGAACGTGGCACTTGAGACGTGACTACCCGACACACCCGCTGGCAGACCCGACATCGAGAACTCGAACAACAGCCGCGAGACACTCGTCCGGTCGCATATCGGATAGCCCCATGTCGGGCACAGTCCAACGCCCTCGGAGTTCGAGAACTTGTAGGACGCCGAGCTTGTCGGCCACCCGGAACGGACAGCAGTCCACTCGTGCAGTCCGCCCTTGATCTGCGGGTCGATGTAGAACGGGCCGGTCGCGTCCGGGTCCGCGAACATCGCGTCGTCCGCGGTCGCAACTACAGAGCGCCCATCCGCAGCGATCTCCATGTCCATGTCGACCACCTGGTCGCCATCCACGGGAGCGATCAGACGATCGACGCTGACCGCGTCGCCCTCGTCTACGACATTCGCCGACGTGCGTGCGAGCGACTCATCGGGGGCAGCTCCAGGACTACCTGCCGAAGAGTCCCACTGCTGAGGACGTCCACCGGAGAACACCGTCACATCGGATTCGCCGCCGTCTTGCGAAGCAGTCGTCACGTCGACCACTTGGAACTCGCCCGACTCGAGCTCGGTGCCATCCCCACCATCGACAGGCTCCGCGGCCTCGACCCGCAAGTCGTCCGACACCTCGTAAGCGAACGACAGTCCAGCGCCACCGGTTGCCTGCTCCAGAAGCTCGTAGGTCTCAACGTCGTCGATTCGCAGTACGGGGATCAGACCCGTGCCGTCATCTTCGACGGTCACGACGACCGCGGCGCCGGGAATCGTGGACGCATCGGGCCGCACCAAGGGGAACTCTGCACGCAGCGGGTTGTCCGGATCGAGAACCGGCTCGCCGACCTGGTAGGGAATCGTCGGCAGGCTGATGGACACCTTGCGGTCACCGGCAGGCGGCGTGGGCACCTGGCCGGGTTCGTTGTCCCAACCCACGTCACCCGCAATACCCGACGGGTCCGCCAGCTCAGCGAACGGTTCACCAGGCCCAGCCGACTTCAGATCGATATCGAACACACCAGCAGCCACCGTCAGGCCACCAGGCTCCCCCGGGTCAGTCACGATCTCACCGGACGCCGGCTCCCAGGTCTCGTTCACACGCGTCCTGGTAGCAGTCGCGGTCGACACCCACCGCACTTGTCCATTCGGCTGGACGAAGTAGGTGTCCCACGGGGTACGGGCCGCTGCGATCTCTACGTCGTGACCGCAAGCTGACGCGACCTGAACCGGATCCACGCCTGGATCGGTCAGTACATCAACGCACTCGACCGGCTCGTCCACCGGGAGCACGTCGTCCGCTTGCGCCACACCACCCGCCGCGCTGAGGCTGACCCCTACGAGACTGAGCGAGAGAACCGACGCCCAGATCCGGCGCACCCTGCCAGCGGTTGGTACCCGCATGTTGACTCCCGATCGCCCACACCACACCATGTCGACCAAGACTCAACCAGCGGCACGCAAAGCGCGTCAATGAAACAATCCGGACTTCACCCGCTGATAGCCGGTTTCGGGGAGCTGGCCACTCGGGCAGCAACCGTAAGGCCGTCCTTGAAGTTGCTCGCGGGGACCTGATGCAGGGAGTCACTACGCGCGCATCCGCCACCTGGAGCGCTGGCGCGGGATCGCCACGCTGACCGGCCTCACCCTAGCGACGGAGGTCGGCGACAGGCACCGTGCCAATTTCTCGCGACCCGATCGACCTGCGCACCGACAGCAGCCACCTCGGCTCAGGCCAAAAGCCAGTCGGTGACCCGAGCGTTGAACCACTCAGGACGTTGCAGCGGGATCCCGTGGCCACATCCAGCGACCACCTCCAGCTCACTGCTTGGCAGTGCCGCATGCACGACGGCGGCGGAGTCACGCATCAGCGCCCGCTCGCGCCGTCCGACCATCACGAGGGCACGGCCGCGAAAGTCGCTCCACTCCCCCGGCAGCTCGAACCTGAGGTTGTCTCCGACCGCGGCCAGCAGCGTCTCCTTCGTGACGCGCGCACTCGTGTCGATGTACTGCTCCAGCAGGTGCGGGGGTATGAACAGCTCCCGGGCCTGCAACCGGGCGAACCAGCGTCTGCGCGCCAGCGGTGCGGCCATGCCGAGGGTCTGCAGGGTGAGGTCGGTGAAGGGCATCACCTTCGCCTGGGCGCTCACGACCATGACACGGTCGACGAGCTCACCATGCCTGGACGCGAGCTCGATCGTCAGCTGCGCGCCCAACGAGAACCCGATGACCGCGGCGGCGTCCTTACCCTGCTGCGCAAGCACCTGGGCGAGCTCATCGACCGTCTCGACATGTGACCGGTAGGGCTCGTCGGCGCTCCCGCCGTGCCCCGGGAGGTCAGGCACCAGCACCGAGTGGGTCCGTTCGAGGCTCTGGCACAGCGAGTCCCACATCCAGCCGGCCACTCCGCCACCGTGCAGGAGCAGCACGGGCGGCCCGCCCTCCGGACCGAACGTGTTCACGAGCATGGGCCCATCCTTCCATCGCCGTCAGGCGGCACAGGCCCCCGGTCAGTGCTGCTCAGCCGGCGGCAGATCCCTGCCGATGAGCCGGGTGATCGCCACCTCGGTGGCCCCCGTCATGTCGACCGAACCGGGTTCGAGGAGCCACTGGAGCTGCAGCCCGTCCATGGTCGCGACGATCACCCGGGCCGTCGTCCCGGTGTCGACGTCGGCTCCGACCTCACCCAGCTTCTGCGCCTCGTCGAGCGCCTCGACGACCAGGGCGTGCAGCCCCTGGTACCGGTCCCGGAACCAGTCCTGCGCGGGATGCCGGGCGGTCACGCTCTCCGCGGCGAGCACGGTGTAGAGGCGCACGATCCCCTCGCGCTCGGCGTTGCGCCGCGTGGTCTCGACCAGGTGGCGCAGAAACGCCAGGCCGCGGGGACGTTCGTCGCCGAGCTCCTCGATGTCGGTCGAGTCGCGCAGGTCCAGCACCCCGGTGAGCAGGCCGGCCTTCGACGAGAAGTAGTGCAGCACGCCGGCCTGGGTCAGCCCCACCCGGTCGGCGATCTCGGCCAGCGAGGCGCTCTGGTAGCCACGCTCCGCGAACGTCTCCATGGCGATGCGCAGGATCTCCGCCCTGCGCTCGACGGGAGGACGCCGCACCCTGGTTCGCCCGCCTTCTCGTGTCATCCGAGCGAGTCTACGGACCTGCGGAAAACCCTACCTACCGAACACTCGGTAGGTAGGAGTAGGCTCACCGCACAATCCACCCATCGAGGGAGTCGCAATGACGCGCACCACCCGCACCGGGTCCGTCCGGACGGCGCTCGCCACGCTCGGCCTCCTGGCCGTCGGCGCCGCCGGCATCGGCCCAGCGGCAGCCCCGGCGGCCGCCGCACCGACCACCGCACACGTCTGGGTCACGACCGCCGACGGCAGCCGCAAGCTCGCCGACGGCGGCACGCTCAACTTCGACACCGGCCCGCAGGCGCTCGACATCCGCGTGAACCCTGGCCAGGTCGCCCAGCGCTTCACCGGCGCCGGCGCCTCCGTCACCGAGGCCTCCGCCTCGCTGATCAGCAACCTGCCCGCAGGCACCCGCGACAGCCTGATGCGGTCGCTGTTCTCGCGTTCGGGCGACGGCATCGGCCTGAACTACCTGCGCCAGCCGCTCGGCAGCACGGACTTCAACTCGGGCGGCTTCTACACGTACGAGGACACGCCCGGGCAGTTCAGCATCGCCCGCGACCAGCAACAGATCCTGCCGGTGCTGCGCCAGGCGCTGTCGATCAACCCCGGCATCCGGTTCATGGGCAGCCCGTGGTCGCCGCCCGCCTGGATGAAGACCGGCGGCTCGCTCAACGGCGGCAGCCTGCGCGCCGAGAACTACGACGAGTACGCCGACTACCTGGTCCGGACGATCCAGGCGTACGCGCAGCAGGGTGTGACGCTCAGCGACCTCACGGTGGCGAACGAGCCGCTCTTCGCCACGAGCTACCCCTCGATGAGCATGTCCGCGGCCGAGCAGGCCCAGTTCTTCCGGGTGCTCGACGCCCGGCTGACCAGCGCCGGGCTGGGCACGCAGCTCTTCGCCTACGACCACAACTGGGACCGGCCCGACTACCCGCTGGAGGTGTTCAACGGCACCCAGGGCATCTCCCGCGTCGTCGGGGCCGCCTTCCACTGCTACGGCGGCCCGCCCGAGAACCAGGCTCAGGTCGTGGCGGCCGGCAAGCGCGTCTACTTCACCGAGTGCTCGGGCACGGACAGTGACAACGCCGCGAGCACCTTCGGCGACACCCTGATCTGGCACGCGGAGAACCTCGTGGTGCGCAACATGCGCAACGGCGGCGAGACGACGATCAACTGGAACCTCGCGCTCGACCGGAACGGCGGCCCGCACCAGGGGCACTGCGGCACGCGCTGCAACGGCGTCGTCGAGATCGACGGCGGCACGGTCACCCGCAACGCCGAGTTCTACGTGCTGGGACACCTGAGCAAGTTCATCGACGCCGGCGCCCGGCGTATCGGCTCGACCAGCGAGGGCTCCGGCGGCCTGCAGAACGTCGTCCACCAGAACCCGGACGGGACCCGCATCGCCTACGTCGTGAACGCGTCGTCCGGGAGCCGCACCTTCTCGATCACCGACGAGGGCCGCTCGCTGACCCACACCCTGCCCGGCCGGTCGGTCGCCACGTACACGTGGGACCCGCGGTCGACCACCACCCCGACCGACCCGGACCCGGCGTCCTGGTACCAGGTGGCGTCGTCCGCGAGCGGCAAGTGCCTCGACGCCGCGGGCTGGGGCACTACCGACGGCACCGCGCTGCAGCAGTGGGCCTGCGGCGACGCCGCGCAGGCGAACCAGCGCTGGCGCTTCACGCCCACCACGGGCGGCTACTACCAGGTGACCAATCAGCACGCCGGCAAGGTCTGGGACGTCGACGGCGGCCCGGGGGCCGTCGCCAACGGGGCCGCGGTGCACCTGTGGTCGTACGTGGGCGGCACCAACCAGCAGTGGCGGCCGACGGCGACCGGTGGCGGCCTCACGTTCACGGCCCGGCACAGCGGCTCGTGCCTGACACTCGGCTCCGCGACCGGGACCGACGGCACCCGGCTGACCCAGCAGCCCTGTACGGGTGCGGCCACGCAGGTCTTCCGGCTCACCCAGATCGGCTGAGCCCGCACCGCTCCACGATCCGTGCGGGAGCCCGGCCAGGCTCCCGCACGGACGGCGGCGCCGCCGTCGTCGTCGGCTACTGGAAGTCCCGCGACCGCGCCGGGACGGTCAGCGTCAGCGTCGCCAGGTGCTCCGCCACCAGGTTCACCGCACCGTCGGCCGCCTCGATCCGCCCGCGCACCACCATGGCCTGCGCCGACCGCGCGACTTTCCGGAACCGCTGCCACAGCCCGACGCTGCAGATCACGTTGAGCAGTCCCGTCTCGTCCTCCAGGGACAGGAAGGTCACTCCCCCGGCCGTGCCCGGCCGCTGCCGGTGCGTCACCACCCCGCCGACGGCGATCCGGCGCCCCTGCTCGGTGGCTATCGCCTGCGCCACGGTGAGCACCCCCGCCGCCTCCAGCCCGGGGCGCACGTGCTGCGTCGGATAGGAGTCGGGAGTGACGCCGGTGGCCCACGCGTCGGCCTGGGACAGCTCGATCTCGCTCATCCCGGGCAGCATCGGGGCCTCGACGCCGACGCTGACGCCGGGCAGCGTCGTCGGCCCCTCCTGGCCGAGCGCGCCCGCCGCCCACAGACCTTCCCGCCGGTCGATGCCGAGCGGCTCCAGCGCGCCTGCCGTGGCGAGCGCCTCGAGCTGCGCCGTCGACAGCTCAACCCGCCGGACGAGGTCCCGCAGGTCCCGGAAACCGCTGGTCGAGCCCGTCGAGACCCGCGCCGCCACGATCTCCTCCGCCTTGTCCTTGCCGATGCCACGGATGGACTCCAGCCCCATGCGGACCGCGAGCGCCGGGTCGGCCCGGACGAGGTGGGCCACGGGAGTCTCGACAGGCTCGACCAGCGAAGAAGGATCCACCCGCTCCACGCTCGCCAGCACCCGCGACTGCGTCACCGACGGCCGCAGCACGCGCACCCCGTGCCGGCGGGCGTCGGCGGCCAGGGACTGCGGCGAGTAGAACCCCATGGGCTGGGCCGCGAGCAGCCCCGCGTAGAACGCGGCCGGGTGGTGCACCTTGAGCCACGAGCTCACGTACACGAGGTGCGCGAAGGAGTAGGCGTGCGACTCGGGGAAGCCGAAGTCGGCGAAGGCCTTGAGCTTCTCGAAGATCTCGTCCTGCTTGTCGGGCTCGACCTTGTTGGCCGCCATCCCCGCGTAGAACCGCTCGCGCAGCTCCTCCATGCGCTCCTGCGACCGCTTGGACCCCATCGCGCGGCGGAGCTGGTCGGACTCCTTGGGCGAGAATCCGGCGACCGCGATCGCCATCTGCATGAGCTGCTCCTGGAACAGCGGCACCCCGAGGGTTCGCTTCAGCACTGGCTCCAGCAGGTCGTGGGGGTAGGTCACGTCCTGACGTCCGCGGGCCCGTTCGATGTACGGGTGTACCGACCCGCCCTGAATGGGCCCGGGCCGGATGAGCGCGACCTCCACGACGATGTCGTAGAACTCGCGCGGCTGCAGGCGCGGCAGCGTCGCCATCTGGGCGCGCGACTCCACCTGGAACACGCCGACGGTGTCGGCGGCGCACAGCAGGTCGTACACGAGCGGGTCGGAGTCGTCGGACAGGTCGTGCATCTCGTAACGCTTCCCGGTGTGCTCCTCGATGAACTCGAACGCGTACCGGATGGCGGTCAGCATGCCCAGGCCCAGCAGGTCGAACTTGACCAGCCCGGCGTCCGCGCAGTCCTCCTTGTCCCACTGCAGCACCGTGCGCCCCTCCATGCGGGCCCACTCCACGGGGACGACCTCGATGACCGGCCGGTCGCACATGACCATGCCGCCGGAGTGGATGCCCAGGTGGCGGGGC
The DNA here is from genome assembly GCF_050936155.1 of Promicromonospora sp. CA-289599. Classification (NCBI taxonomy): domain Bacteria; kingdom Bacillati; phylum Actinomycetota; class Actinomycetes; order Micrococcales; family Promicromonosporaceae; genus Promicromonospora; species Promicromonospora sp. CA-289599. Next base: position 5,395,077 of record NZ_JBNJNI010000001.1, on the reverse strand, counting down.
AGGCGGAGCATCCGGTCGGCGAGGTCGAGCACGTCGTCGGGGATCTCCCCCTCCTCCGCGGCCGACGGCGGCGTGCGGAACGGCACGACGTCGTGGGAGTCGTCGGCGCGGGCCGGCCGGGGCTCTCCCGGGGTACGCGGCTCCTCGGCGAGCATGTCGACGAAGATCCCGGGGCTGCCCGCGTTCGTGCGCCCGGGACCGGCCCGTCCGCCGTCCAGGTGCCCGACGTGCGGGCGCGGTTCCCGCGGCCCCCACAGCACAGCCGTCCGGGCATCCTTGGCGGCGGTCTTGTTCTGCGGTCCGGCCGACGGCGTCGGGGTCGGGGTCGGGGTCGCCTGGGGCTTCAGCGACCCCCAGCGCTCGATCGACTTGGACCACGCGTCCTGCTGCCCGATGTCGTAGCCGAGCGCGCGGGCGGCGTCGCGCACCGCGGACCGTGGCCGGTAGGAGATGACGTTCGCGACCTGCGCCGCGTGCGTGCGCCCGAACTTCTCGTAGACGTACTGGATCACCTCCTCGCGCCGTACCGACTCGATGTCGATGTCGATGTCCGGCGGGCCGTCCCGCTCCGGTGCGAGGAACCGCTCGAACAGCAGCCCGTGCTTCACCGCGTCCACGGCCGTGATCCCCAGGGCGAAGCAGACCGCCGAGTTCGCGGCGCTGCCCCGTCCCTGCGCGAGGATCCCCTGCTCCCGGCAGAACCTCACCAGGTCGTAGACCACGAGGAAGTACCCGGGGAAGTGCAGATCGGTGATGACCTTCAGCTCGTGGTCGATCTGCGTCCAGGCCTTCACGTTGCTCTCACGCGGGCCGTAGTACTTCGTCGCACCCTGGTAGGTGAGCTCCCGCAGCCAGGACGCCTCGGTGTACCCGGGCTCCACCGGGTACGGCGGCAGGTCGGGGGCGATGAGCTTGAGGTCGAACGCGCACTCCTCGCCCAGCGCCGCCGCCGTCGGCACGGCCTGCGGGTGCCGGTGGTGCAGGCGCGCCATCTCCGCGCCGCTGCGCAGGTGGGCGGTGGGCGCGCCGGGCAGCCAGCCGTCCAGGTCGTCCAGGGAGGAGCGGGCCCGGACGGCGGCGAGCGCCCCGGCGAGGTCGGCGTCCCGGGGGCGCGCGTAGTGCGCGGCGGTGGTGGCGACCAGCGGCAGGCGTGCTTCTTCGGCCAGCAGGGCGAGCGCGTCGTGCAGGTCGGCGTCACGCGGGTCGCCGGTGGCGGTGATCTCGACGGCAACATTCCCCCGCCCAAAAGCGTCCACAAGCCGCCCGACCTCCCACCGAGCCCGATCCAGCCGGTCGGTCCGGCTCCCCCCAGACCGTTGAGTGCTGGGTATTTGCCCTGTCGAAACGTTTTGAGAGGACAAATACCCAGCACTCAACGGGGCCGTCAGGGCCTGGCGGACGGCGCCCTTGCGGCAGCCCGTGAGGATTAGCCACTCGCCGGCCGACTTCTCGCCCAAGGACTCCAGCGTGTAGGTGGCCGCGCCCTTGACGCCCGCGTCCAGGTGCGCGGTGCCGATCGCGCTCGACAGGTTGCGGTAGCCGTGCTCGCCGCGCGCGAGCACGAGCAGGTGCGTGGCGCGCGGGTCGGGGGTCCCGGTGGGCGGGTCGAGCACCGGTGCGCCGTTCGCGCCCGCAGGGGCCGGGAGGTGCAGCTCCGCCCCGAACGAGGTCTTCAGCCCGACCTTCTTCGCCGCCTCGGAGAACCGCACCACCCCGTACAGCCCGTCGTGGTCGGTGATCGCGAGCGACGTCAGCCCGAGCCGCGCACCCTCGGCCGCGAGCTCCTCGGGGTGGGAGGCACCGTCCAGGAAGCTGAACGCGGAGTGCGCGTGCAGCTCGGCGTACGGCACTCCGCCGGTCGGCACACCGTCAGTCATAGAGCGCCTCCAGCGCCCATTCCCCCGCCGACGACGACAGCAGCAGGCCCAGCGTCGGAGCCGCCACGCCGTCCGCCACCACCTGGAGGAACACGCGGCGCCTGCCCTGCGGTGTCCACCATCGCTCGGCGACCGGCCACGGCCCCGCCCAGTCGACGACGACGGCGTCGATCCCGCCCCACGCCCCCTCACCGGGCACGACGACGCGCGCCGGGTCCCCGCTGACCGCGAGCCGCACGTCGACGACGACGGGTCGCCCGGCGTCGTCGAGCACGTGCGCGGGGACCGGCTCCGGCAGCACGACGGACGGCGCGGGCGGCGGCAGGGCGCCGGGCCAGGGCCGGTCGGGGTCACGCTCCGGCGGGACCTGCTCTCCGAACGGGACGAGCTGGACGCGGTCCCGGGGATCACGACCCCCTTGGAGCCGGACGGTGAGCACGGCGTCGCCGCCGAGCAGCGCCTGCACCCGCTCGACGGCGCGGCGCGCCCGCAGGTCCTCGCCCGCGCCGGGCCCCCACAGACGCGGCTGCAGCGCCCCGGCGGGCGCGACCTCCTCGGCAGCCAGGGTCAGGCCCGCGATCGGCGCGGGCGCCTCGCCCTTCCCGAGGGACGACGCCGTGAGCCAGCCCTCGAGCTGCCACCGCACCCGGTCCGTGATCCGGGCCGCCGACAGCCCGCCGAGCGTGTCGTCGGTACGCCACAGTCGTTCCAGGGTGCGGGCCTCACCCGTGACCGGGTCGACGGCGCGCGCCGTGATCCGCAGGCGCCCGCAGGCGAGGCCGCTCCGGCTCAGGTCGTCGTGCAGGTGTTCGGCCAGGCGGCGGGCCGCGAACGTGGCGACGTCGACCCGGTGCGCCGGCGGGTCCAGCTCCTCGGTGACGGTCAGGTCCTCCTCGAGCCGACGCCGGGCCGGCGGCCGCACGTCCTGCCCCCTGGCGAGACGCTGCGCCCAGACGCCGAGGTCGCCGAAGCGGGCGGCGACGGCGGGGTCGGGCAGCGCGGCCAGCTCGGCCAGGGTGCGGATGCCGAGGCGGCGCCACAGGTCGACGAGCTCGGTCAGAGTGCGGTCTCCGGGCCGGGCGTGCACGAGCACGGCCGCCGGCCGGGGCGCGAGGTAGTCCCGCGAGGCATCCGGCGGCACGACGGCGTCCTCGCGGGCCGCGAGCACCGCGGCCAGGAACCCGTCGGCGACCCCGACCTGACACTCGTGACCGGTGCGGACGGCGACCTGCTCGGTCAGCTCGCGGGCCAGGTCGCGCTCCGAGCCGTGGTACCGCGCCGCCCCGCCCGACGGCAGCAGGAGCAGGCCGGGGCGGGCGATCTCCAGCCCGGAGACCACGGTCTCGGCGGCCACGGCGACCGGCTCGAACTCGCGGGCGTCGCGGGCGTCGTCGGCGGTCCAGAGCTGCAGGTCGGGACAGCGGCCCTGGGCCTCACGACGGCGCATGCCGCGGCGCACCCCGGCGCTGCGGGCGGGTGCGGACACCGCGACGATCCGCCCGCCGGGACCACCCGTCACCGCCGCGGGCGTCTCGGGACCCAGGCCGGCGACGACCAGGGCCGCGACGACCGGCCAGTCGGGCACCCAGAGGCAGGCGGTGCGGGTGGCCGCTCCCGCCGTCGTGGGGCCGGAACGGTCGGTCATCCGACGAGCTCCAGCCGCGGACGAGAGCCCTCGTCAGGCGACCCCGTCACGGAGCCCTGACCAGCGGAAGGCTCGACGACGCCGGCCACTCCTCCGCCGACCGCCCGGCATACCGGCACCTCGACGTCCAGGTGCAGGGGCCGCGCCGCGTTCCCCCGCCCGGTGCGTCGCACCCGCAGCGTCCGACGCCGCAACCAGCCAGCCCCGTGATCGACCCCCGCCCAGTCCCCCTCGGTCGCCTGAAGCACCACGTGCGCCCCAACCCACCCGACACCCCCCACCCCTCGTTGAGTGCTGGATTTTTGCCCTGTTGACGGCCGTTGGAGGGGCAAATACCCAGCACTCAACGAGCTTGATGCGGGGGTGGGGAGAGTAGCCACCAGGACCGTTCCGCGGTCGCGGGCCCGGGTGGTCAGCCGACGGCGGTCCTGGTCCAGCAGCGCGACCTCCGGCCCGATCACGACGATGTCCATGCCGTCGATCAGTGCGGCGAGCACCGCGGGCGCGTCGACGCCCGACCCGGCCGGCAGCGGCACCACGAGGGTGCGCGCCAGGTCGCACCCGGCGTCGGCCGCTGCGGCCATGCCGGCGGCCGGGTAGCCGACCAGCACCGTCCAGGCACCGTCGCGGGACGCCTCGGCGAGCAGCGTGAGCAGGAGCGACGTCGAGCCCTGGACCACGACCGTGGTGCCGGCGCGCAGGCCGCCGTCGGGCAGGAGGGACGCGAGGCGCGGGTCCACCGGTAGAACTCGGGTGTCCCCGTCGGCTGGGCGGTCGACAAGGCGGTCGGCGGACCGGTCAGCTGCGCGGTCGGCCTGGCGCTCAGCGAGGGGTTCGGGGCGGACCGCCTGGACGGGCCGTGCGGCCGTGGCCTGCTTCCGTACGCCGGTGCGCACCTCGGCGGACCGCAGGGCTGCGAGCGCCCGTGCGTGCCGGGTAGCGGCGGTGTCGTCGGTGTCGTCGACATCGCCGTCGAGGGCGATCGCCTCCGAGGACGCGCTTACAACGGTCATGACCCTCCAGCGATGGTGTCTGCCGGTGGTGACCGGATCGGTCGAGCACCTCATCGAACGCCTGTTCGATAGAACACCAGTACACATCTCGCGGGGCATGCCTGTCAAACCATCGACCTCGCAACACTGCGGGGCCTCCGCGCTGTTGAGCGATCAAACGACCCTCATGCGTGTTGAGGTCAAAACGGGACCACCCGCCGGAACTCGACCATCAGGACGACCCTCCCAGCAGCGCGTTCACCCGCGCCTCGTCGAGCTCGCCGTGGTCGGTGACGAACCCGACACCTACCGGAAGACACTTGCCGAAATCGAGCCGTTCGTCGCGCAACACATCGGAGTGCAGCACGTATGCGAGGTTGACGGGAAAGCCGCTCATGCCCGCATGGGCCTGCTGCCCCGCTATCCGGGCCGCCATCACCAACGCCGGCACCGCCAGGGTCAGGCGCCCGTCACCGGTCTCTTCGACGACGAGGTCGTCCTCGATCTGCCCACGCTGGTTCCCCGCCAAGTTCAGCTGGTCGAGCGTGGTGCTGTATCCGATGGGACGGACCGCGACGCACACGACATAGTCCGGACGGTCCGGACCCGCCACGACCCGCCTGAGCTGGACCCACAAAGGCAACTGCGCAGCCAGATCCTCCGGACCGAGGTCCAGGCTGTCGAGCGTGATGAACGGCGCCACGAGCACTCCCTCCCAGCAGGGCACGGTCCCAGCCCCAGCGTGCCTACCCGGTCCAGGACCGACCGACGGTCAGGCGAGAATAGCGCCTGCGTCGTCGGCCCTACCCTGGTCTCGTGGAATGGACGACGGCAGGGCTGCGTGCAGCGGGCTTTGGCGGCCTCGTGCCGTTCGCAGACCTCCCAGAAGCCGAAGTTCCGAACGAACCAGGCGTCTACGTGATCGTGCGGGACACGATCGACGCTCCGGAGCTCTTGAACGTGAACCCTGCGGGCTGGTTCAAAGGGCGTGACCCGTCCGTCATCCTGGCGAAGCTGGAATCCAACTGGATCACCGGGGCCTCGGTCGTGTACATCGGGACAGCGACCGGCGGCGCCCATGGGCGGCGCACCCTGCAGAAGCGCCTGGATGAGTACCGCCGCCACGGGTCCGGTAAAGCTGTCGCTCACTGGGGAGGCCGCTACATCTGGCAGCTCGCCGACAGCGCCCGATTGCTGGTCTGCTGGAGGACGACGACGTCGGACCAGGCCGAAAGCCTGGAGTCGGAACTTATCGACAACTTTGAAACCGCCCTGGGTATCCGACGACGTGCCACCCGCCCGGACCGCCAGCCGCTCGCCATGTCGGCGCGGCTACTCGACGACGCAGGGTCGATCAGTTCTCCACGCACCCAATCGGCTGATCGTGAGTGCTGATGGCGACCTCGGTCACGTATTCGCCCGTCGTTCCGAATGACATGAAGAGCCCGTCCTCGGCAACGACGAATCGCGGGACGGTGCCCCATGGCGCCCAGACATCGGCCCATTCGCCGTCCGGGTAGATGGCTTCGAGCTCGGCGCTGGTGTGGCCCAGTCGTGCACCGGTCTCAGTCACCAAGCCACGGGTAGGTCCGACCCCCTCAACCGTCCCGCTGAAGTACGGGTCGGGAAGGAACGCGCAGACCTTCTCGATCTCGTCGATGCCTCGTGCGAAGCCTGCGACCCCTGGTTGGGCACCCTCGGGCTGAAATCCCCGCGAACCGATCTCTGCTCCTGAGGTGTCGAGAGCGATGCCGTTTAGGGCCTGTAGCTCCGAAGCGGTCATGCCGAGGCGCACCGGTCCGATCGCCTGCGCCGTTAGTGCCCATTCGGTCGCCGCATATGTCACTTTCACCTGGTAGCCGTTGCGGTCGCTCCCGGGCTCGATGAGGATCTGCATCCCGGACACCACCTGCTCAACTGCTGTGAGCGCCGCGCTCGCTGCGGCCGCGACTGCTTTGATTGCCCAGCCTGCTACTCCGGCCACCGCGACGCCACTGAGGCAGTTGACCGTAAAGGTCACGGCCGTCGTCGTGATATCGGCGACGTTTGCGGCGCTCATCTCCGTATCCGCGCGGAACAAGCCGGTGAATCCGTCGAGGCACTGCGGTCGTTCGAGCAGACGGGCAAACTCCTCTGCGGCGACGGCCTGGTCTGCTATGGCGCTTGGAAGCAGGCGTGTTACTGCGGTGTACACCTCGACGCCGAGCATGATGCCTCCAAGTGACCAGCCGAGTATCGAAGGATCGATGGTCACCGTCTCGGTGGTGCCCAGAGGCGCGGTGAACACCGCGGTCTGCCCTGGTCCGAGGATGAACACGTCGGGTCCCGGCAACGCTTGGTCGTCCAGCGCGTGCACCACCGTGTCGAACAATCCCAATGACGGCTGGACTTCGTCGGCTGTCCAGCGGCCGTGATAGACCTCGACCGGGTAGTTCCGTGCGTTGGCGATCTTCAGCACCTGCTGATCGCCTTCCCTGCCCGCGCACCATTTGACCCGTGTACCGCTGTCGGACACCACGCTCGCACCGTCTGACCGAAGTCCGTCCTCGTCCGGGCATGTCGGCTGGTCCGCACCGCTTGCTCGGCCGAACGAGTTGACCGTTCGCCCGACTGCGGCGCGAAGTTTGTCCTTCACCCAGCCCCACTCAAGGTGTACTGAGAAGTGGTCCACCTGGGCGACGACGTTCGTGCCCGACTCGCTGAGGTCGGTCTCGTAGGGGTGCCAATGCCCCGTCTGCTCATCAACGTACGCCGCGCCGGCCGGGATCAGGTCGTCATCTCCCCTGGCCCGGAACTCGATGCTCGCCGTTCCGGTGAGTTCGGCATCCTTCAGTTGGATTTCCCAGGCACCGATGACGCCGACACCTTCTCCTGGAGGCATTGTCAGCTCCGAGACCGACACCGGAGTGACCTCAAGCGTTCCAGGCGCCGAGACAGCTCCCGCAGGAATGACGACGCGCACCTGGCCGGGCACGTCCAGCCTCGTTTCACTGGAGGGATCGACACTCGCTGTGAACCTGCTCGAGGCAGACGGCTCAGGCTCGTCCGGGGGGCTCGGTGTACAGCCGGCCACAACAAGACACAGCACCATAAGGACAGCTGGGATCGTCGCTCGGAGCACCATGTCCGTAGGTCCGAGGAGCACATTGGCGATGGGCATCTGCCCACGCGGGCGTTGTTCTGTTCCATGCACTCGTGCGAACCCTCGCGTCGTCATGACGGCGAGATCGTGAGTGTCGTGGCGCGCCACGGGGCTTCCGGGTCGAGACCGTTGTAGTAGGCATCGATGTACTCAGGGGAATCCATGCCGGTCTGGGAAGCTGGCAGAACCCCTGACATCGTCAACGTTACCTGATCCCCGCCAAGGAGTAAGACCACCTCGCAGGTCAGCACAACATCGCCGACGAAACACTCGTCGCCTTGGGGGTCGCTGACCCACTCTGGCTCGCGATCGGCCTGCGCGGCACCGAAGTATGGCGACGCCTCCGCCTGTGCACGGACCTCGGGAGTCGCCACCTCAGAGATGTCCCAGCCGTAAGCAAACGCAGCGGCGAAGCCCTTCGCTGGATTGTAGTCACCGGCCTCGGCTACGACGGTGACCGGGCCAGAGGCCGCGTTGCCGGTCACGGACCATGTGACACGAGCGACTGCCGATGTGCAGCAATTCGGGTCGCCGAAGACGGTGGCACCCTGCCGTACGGTCACGGTCTCGTCATCAAGTTCGACTACTTCGTAGAACGGGCCCCGCTCGGTTGAGGCGATCGCTGGGAGTTGAATCGGAGCGCCCCCGCTCGTGCGCCAAACCCAGATCTGGTTATAGGGGTACACGAGCTCGCCTTGGCACCGGACAAGCACTGCTGCATCCTCTTGCCCGTCGCCGTCGATCTGGCCACGGACCGGTTCGACGCCGAGGATCCCGAGTGTTCCTTCTGGATCGCCCTCAGTCACTCCCCGCGCCTGACCGTCGACGACGCGCTGGGGTGCGACGTTGCGGCATATCCCAGCGGGATAGGTCGTGTTCAGAAAGTCGGCGGGAATCCGGGAAGCATCGAGCTGGTCAGTGAGAGCTGTGATCACGTGGAGGGTGTCGGCCAGCACAGCGCGATCGCTAGTGAGGTCGGAGTGCCAGCACAGCCGATCGCTGGTGTCCGTGAGGGTACTGGTCACGTTGGAGTTGTCGATCAGGCTGGTGTAGACCAGTGTTCCGCAGTCATGCACCGCCGTGCCGCCGATGCCGTCGACCTTCTGGCTGCGTGCTGTCGCGGAGCTGGTTCCGACGATCAGGTCACCGACCTCGATGGTCAGCGCCTTGTAGAAGATCTTGCTTTGCAACTTCACTGAGCCGGCGATAGCGAACACAGGCACGGTCTGCGGGAACTCCGGTAGTGAAGTCAGTTCGTCGGAGCCCGGTGCAAATGCCCGGGCGGCGTCAGATGTCGCAATAGCCCTGGCGTAGTTGCACGAGACCTCGCGCCTGATGCAGGAGGCGACGATGATCGCGGCGGCGGTCTGCATGGCTTCTGTCTTGAGAGGTGCACGCAGGAAGGATCCTTGATGCGGTGTGCCGATGGTGACCACGCCAGCCACCTGGTTGGCGACACCCTTCACCCCTGAGCAGGCCGCGTCCAGCGCGCATCGAGTCGCGAGCCCTCCCATGGAGTGAGCGACCACGATGGCCTTCCCTGAGCCGCCAGCCGCTCGGGATATGCCTGCCAGCTCCTTGATGTGCTCTGCGAGCCGCCGGCTAATGCGGTCCGTGCCTACGGCGCCGTCGTCGACCCAGTAGGTCGACTCGGTTGAGTAGTCGAACAATGAGTAGCAGTACCGGCCGTTGTCTGCGGTCAGGTATGCAAGGGAATCTGCGGACCATGTGCTCGGTCCGGAGTTGTAGCCATGGACCAGGACGATGGCCTGGCGCGCGTCAGCCTTCTGGCAGGCCCGCGGAGCAGCGGTCGCCGTCGTACTGCCAAATACGTTCAAGGCGACCACGACAGCAATGGTCGTTAGGGCCGTCCATATGGAGCGCTTCGCGCCTGAGCTGGTCATGGGGCCGGCACAGCATTCACGACCAGCCAGGCATCGTCCTGGTAGGCAAGGGTGAGCTGCCACGATCCTGGTTCTGGACCAGTCAATTCCGCATCGACGCTGGCGAGCTCGGCGCCGTGGGCGAAAGTGCTCGGATCGATCGAGATGGTGGAACCGGGCGGAAGCAGTGGGCCTCCGCCGTCCGCGAGATAGGCGTCATCGAATCCGGCAGCAAGGACGGCAGCGACCACTTGTGAATCCTCTGAGACCAGCGAGGCCTCAAGCATCGCTCTGTCATCGGCCGAAAGAGCGGTTCCCGCTGGTGGTGATGAGTCCGCTGAGGTACCGGCGTCGGCGTTCGCACCCCGTGCCAGAAGCCACACGGCCGTCGAAACGCCTGCAAGCAGTACCAGCGCAACAACGATCACGGTGGAGCGTCGCTTCCGTCTCCATGCCATGTCGTCCCCCATGCAACTCAGCCGCCTCTCCGTCGATCTGATCTAGATTCAGCCAGGAACTTCCATTGCGGCCCTCGAAGCAACGAACGCTTCTGCCCCGGAACAAATACCTCGCCCGGAACTAGCTAACGCGCGTGAATTGCACCGGTTTGGCGACGATCCTAATCTCAATCAGCAACCCGAAGGGCAGGGCGATTCAACCTTGCTGGACCCACTGGGGCCAGGGCCGTATTGGTCTGAACTCAGCGCGCCGTGTTCCACGGTGAATACGAGCAGGAAGACCGAACCGATCCCACGGGGGATCAGGTTGAGGAAATGTGGGCACCTGAACGGTTCGTGTCGTGCAGGCGGCGCACCGTTACCGCGATTGCGTGCAATATGACCGCCATGAGTGGGAGCAGGAGAACGAAGGTAAAGTAATTTCCCTCGCCCTCAGTCCCGATCGTTAGGTTCGACAAGATCACGCAGACGCTGAGGACGATGGCATAGAACAGCATGAAGAGCCAATACTCGCTCCAGCGCGCACGTCCGGAGAATGTGGCGTATTTCTCCGTCAGGCAGATGCGTACCGCATCGTGAAATGACATCTCGCCCCCTTGCCTCGACTCGATGGGTTCACAAGATATGGCGGAGCGCCCGTGGTCCGCCAGGTCTCGGGCTCGTTCGTGTCGGGTGAACTGCAGGTTCACCCTCATTACCTACGACCCGACCGCTCAAGCAGGCGTGCGGGTGAACTCCATTCCGAACGAGGACAGGCAGGGCCAATGCCGCTAGCCTCCCTGCAGAGCCACATGCGATCGCGGCGCCCAGAGGATCGGCACTTTGGCGATCCGATCCTCATAGGAACTTCGACAGAACTCACAGTCGCGATTCACGTCGACAGAGACACGGTTCAAACATGTGCCAACGGCAAGAGCCAACTTCCCCAGACCTACGCAACAGGTGAGGACTGAGTTGACGAGCGCAGGCATTCACGCTCGGCGCCGCATCGGCGCCGCATCCGTTTTCTGCACCACAACCGTATTCGTCGCTGTCGTTGCCGCAGGGTGCTCCGGCGGATTTGACGACGAGCTAAGTGAGTCGACGGCGGCATCGGAACCTACCCGCAAGGAGGCCGCACTCGTCGTTGACGATCTAGAGTCCGCGCCGGTTCCTTCCGCCTGCGGACACCCTGCAGGCACTCTCGTCGGCGGGTCGCTTCCGCTCATCCCTGACCAGATGGGGGGCGTCCTTCTCTCACGTGACGCTGACGGCGAACCCAGACATCTTGCGACAGACCTCACCGGGACAGGGCCCGAGTACCTCGCCTTGCTTGATTGCCACACCGGTGGTGTGGCGTGGCCAGAGGTTGTCGTCCTCTACGGCCCGGGGCCCACATTGCTCGGGTCGATTGATCTCAGCGACGTCGAGCTCGGGCCGCCCCATGGTGGCGAACACCGGAGGGTACAAGCGTGGCACTCGGATGGCGACACCGTGCAAGCCACCATCGTCGACTACTCCGGAGCCGGATTTGACGCTGTCACCTGGACGGGAGTGTTCCGGATGCGCGAGGGAGTACTGACTCTCGATGACTTGACCTACGTGTCCGGACCGGAGGACCTGTGACCCGGCTCTGGCGGGCCGGCACGATTCTGCTCATCGCGTTCTGCGTGGCGTGCTCCGGCCCGTCCGATACTGATGCCGAGCCCCCAGTTCCTTCCTCGACCGTCGGAACTCCGAGTGCGTCCCCTCTCGACCCGTTCGCGTTCACCGGGCTGGATGCCTCCGTCACCTGCGCAGAGATCCCGGATCCAGCGTCTGACGCCAATGAGTCGCCGCCTGGGGTACCAACGCCGCCCGATGGCTTAACGACAGGTCTTTCGGTCCCGGGTGCGCACGGTTTCGATGCAGCCCTCCCGCCTCGGTTGTTCGCTCAAGGTGGGAACGAGTGGTATATCGCGGTCTTGCGGTGTGGCAACGGGTGGTACCCAATGTCGGACTCGGTTGTCGTGATCGGGCCCGGTCCCCGCGTCGTAGCAGAGGTTGAGCTTCCGCCGACGGAACAGCGCGATGAGCGACGGGTTGTGGACGCAATCACCCCGGCCCCCGATGGCGCTCTCGTCCGGTGGCATGCCACCTCTGGGTGTTGCACCCACCTTGTCGAGTGGGAGGCAGACTTGGACGTGGCCACGGCTGGCCGGTCCGAGCTCTCCGAGCCCCGCTTGGTCGTTCGAGATGAGACAGTCGATGTCACGCGCTTCGAGCACGCAGACTTTAAGCATCCGTCTGGCAATGCATCGTGTTCCATTTATCGCGATGATGAAGCGTCGGCCACCCGAGCATTGTGCACCTCCAACGATTTGTTCGCCACGTTACCCCGCGGCTTCTGTGATGAGTTGTCGGGTATCGGCGTAAATGCCATCGTTGTAGCTGATACGGCGACCTTCCAGTGCGGCGGCGATGTCGCGGCCTGGGCCGAGATCAGCGACTACAACAACTGGTCTCTGGGTACCGATTTCGCGGCCCTCAATGGGTGGGGAATTCTAGGTGACGCAGTGCTGCCAGTCGGAACTACGCTCAAGAGCGGCACTTCCGCATGTACAAGTCACAGCGACGGCATCCGCTGTGAAAACAGCGAGACCGGCGCTGGTATTTGGGTCTCTGCGCAGGGCGATGCGTATTTGCTGGAAGAACCGATCGATCCCAAGGCGGCGCGATTTGTCGATTAGCTCTTCGTATTGCAGGGGTCGGGTGCAGTGATTCCCTGGCCGCCAGCGCTCGTCCACTCGGCTTCTGTGAGAGGCACCGGGGCAAGCGCGCAGAGCTGATCCAGCCATGTCGTTTTCGCCGTGTCGATCATTTCTAGGCCAGAAGCGGTGAAGAATCCGTCCGACATTGCACCGTTCGCGACTAGCAACGTCCCTTGATCGGTCCACAACAATTCAGTAGGGACCAGGCCACCTGGGTTTCGCCACGGGTAGCCTTCGACCTGGTAAGTCGAGGTGTTCACGAACGCGATCTGAGATCGGTCCCAGTCGGCCACAGCGAACCGTGATCCGTCCCGCGACCAGGCAACCACGTGTGGTGACACGGGTAGTTCGACCCGCGCGACCTTCACGCCCTTGTCGTTCACAAACGTCACGTCGGCGCCCTCGGCGCCCCACAGTGCCAGCCGGGTACCATCGGGCGAGATCTCTGCGCGGTCGCCCTGGAATGACGAGAGGACCTTCCCGGTTGCGGTCTCAATCACCGAGATCTTCTTGTCAACAGTCACCGCCAGTCGCGAGCCGTCCGCGGACACAGACATCTTGGATGAGGATCCGCCTGTGGTTTCCCCCTGGCGTAGCTCAACGTAGCCGACCCGTTTCCATGTCGTGGTCGACCATAAAGCGACGGCGCCGTCGAGGACGTTGAATGCGGCGATCACTCCCGCTTCAGCGTCGTAGGCGACTTTAGAGACGATATCCGTCGAGGGGACCGAAGCATCCGGAACGGCGAACTCTAGGATGTGCGGCTCAGCTTCCGGCCTCTCCCAGGCGATCACGATGCCGCCCGACCCACGAACGTGGCCACCTGCCACGGCGAACGTACCGTCACCCGCCACGCTGTTCAGGAATGGCAGTTCCGAGAGGGCCTCACCAAGATCGTAGCCACGCTCAATCCATTCCTGGGCAGCAGTATCGTAGTTGGCTAGGCCCGTCGCCCGCTGCTGATCTCCCTGTGAGAGGAGCAGCGTGCCGTCCTGCGCGATCACTTTCGCTGAATAGTCACCGCTCAGATCGGTGGTGTGACTGCCCGCATCAATGACGGCGACGACACCGCCCGCTCGACCTGCGACCCATGTCTGGTCGTCTGCGGCGGTGACTGCCAGCACAGGGTCCCGGCCAGCAGCGAGTTGCGTCGTGTTGTTCAGCGACGTGCTGTCCGTAGGTGACAAGAGCGTGACTCCTGACGCCGTCTGAGCAGCCGCCACTTGAGAAAACGTACCGGTGTGAGTTGCGATCGCGCCGACGGCCTCGTTCAGACCACCGAACGGAAAGGCAGTCTCCCGGTCAGTGTTCAGATCCCGCGCGCTGATGCCGGCGTCGGTACCAATGAGGAGTTCGTCGTTGAACCAGCCCAGCGCTGTGATTCGTGTGCCACGATCTTCCTGGAGGAGCCGCTGGTCCAACCACACTGAAACGGGGTCCTCCCTCCACGGGTCGTCTGGGCTCGACTGCGTGAGATGCAGTTCGATGAGCTGGCCCAGGTTGGTTGCCAAGAGGAAGGCTTCGCCTGTCGACTCGTTGGTCGGCGACGGCCGATCGCCACTGACACCCGCTTCAAGTGATGGTCCGAACCCGCTTGCGGCCGTGACGCGAACCAGTTCGGACGAGTTGGCCGCCAGCCACGCATCGTCCTTCAGATTAAATTCGATCGCCTCCCGGGTAACCGCGGACCAGTAAATGCCGCGCAGGTCCTCAGCAATGACGAGCGTTCCACCCAAACGATCGACAAACGGACCGAAAACTTCAGGCGCTCCAAGAGAATCATCACCACCGAAGGGCACGTCGACGGTCTCGACAAGTACCGGTAGCCCGCGCTGGTCGCTTGCATATAGTTTGAGCTGATCACCGTCGAGGAGCGCAAACTCCGTCGACCCCCAAGCCGCTAATTGGACATCCGGGTTTTCCGTTTTTATTTCACCTATCCGTGCAAGGTCCGGGAAGGACAGCACCTTTACGGACATCGAGTCATCGGAGACCAGCAATGTCGATTCATTGACAGCAACGTCCGCGATATTGCCGTCGGTTGCCTTCACCGACCCCGTCACGTTGAGGTTGTTCTGCGCGACCACCGCCATCGCTTGCTGTGAGTCGTCGTTCGGGTGCAGCTCATGGCTCGCAAGCGCAAACAATGCTGCGCGGCGGGGATCGCTGTTTGCCAGGGTGACGGCTTGCGAGGCCAGCCTTGCCGCGAACGATTCCACCCGTGCAGTTCCTTGAGCATCGATGATCCCGAACACTGCCGAACCCAACGTCAGTGCAAGAACGGTTGCCGTTCCAACGGCCCAGCGGAATCGGGGATTGGCGTGCGTTCGCGTAACACGGACTGCCTCCGGCACATTTGCGGCGTGCTGCACCCTGACGTTCATCCCGGTGCGTACGGCACGCTGAGCTTCTTTGACGCATTCAGACGCGACTACGACGTTGAGTGTGGATCGCTCTGCCGCCTCGATCTTGTTTGGCAGGCCCAAGACCGTGTGCAGGCGCCCGCTCTCGTCGATCGACGCACTTATGGCCGCCTGAGGATCGAGCAGGTAGCGGTTCATCAGACTGCGCACTAGTCCGGTGCGTGTGGCTAGTTCGTCGAGGGCGACGGCGAATGCCCCGCCGAGCGAGCCTCCGCCCACCGAGGTCACAGGATCGTGGGTGTCGGAGTTTCGGCGCAATGACCACACTACGCAGGTGTCGGAACCCACGAGGCGGGAGGTGGCCCACGCATTGCGTATTGCCTCGTGCATCGCAGCGTCGGTTTCGAGGAAGCCCATGACGGACGGGTCTGGATGCAGGCCGGCCGGACCAACCGCGAGACGTTCAAGCGTCAGGTGGCCTGAGGCTCCCGGTGCGGAACGCCCGTCGTCGTCTATCTCCTGCCCTTCCCCGCCGAAGAGCACTGGCACGCTGACGTCAGCGACAGCGCGAGCCCGTGCCGACATCAGCTCTGCGATAAGTAGTTCGACGAAGCCTCGCGCCGGGGAGTCCGATGACATCACGAGTTCCACGGCGGCGTCAGCTACCACGTGCCCGTGACTCTTGGCCGGGGCGCGTGGCGCCCTAGAGCCAGCGCTAACCAAACCGGCACTCTCGAAGTGGACAAGGGCTCTCTTCACCGGCTCGGGCTCGAGTTGGAGGCCGCGGAGGCTGAATGCAAGGTCCCGAATTACCTCGCCAACGGCCCGGTCAAACGACGACACAGGGACCTCAAGCGGATCGCCGGATGTCGACGATGCTCGCCCCTGGGACGAGAGTGCCCGAGCCTCGCGGGAATCCAAGGAGTTCAGCCGCTTGGTAGCGTCCTCGTCGCCACTTGCGACCTCGCGGCACAGGCTGAGCCATAGCTGGCGGCTCCCGACCAGTTCGCTGAAGAGCGCCGCTTCGCCTCCGGTCTGCGCAAACGGATCTTCGATCTCGGTCACGGCTACTTCAGACCCGCACGGATGGCATCTCGCACCGAGTCATCGACCTCCGATACAGCCGCGAGCCGACGCCATGCCTCCTTGCACCGCACGCTGGCGGCTGCCACGCTGCGAGGAATCGCACGTAGGTCCTCGCTCTTCAGATCGGTCACACGAACCGCAGACAGGTCGACCAACAAGTCGGGCCACACGTTCGCCACAGGAACTGTCATCTCTGAGGTCAGAACGCTTGAGCCTGCATCATCCGAAACCAGGGCAAACAGCATCAATTGCGGATTGTGCTCGAGACCCACTACAACCCGGAGGACATGCTCCGGTGAAGCTGCTTCCGCCGGAACCTCAATGCTGATGTGTGCCAATTCGTTGGGAAGTGGTTTCCGGGCGATCCGCAAGCCATGGCCAGCATCCACCCTGGCAGGCCTTTCCGAGTCCGTCCTCGCCGCCAGTTCGAACGTGGACTGCGCTGGCACGTGCCACACGTTCGTCCCCAACAAGCCAGCCTTCGTAGCATCAACAACCAAACCAGTAAGTTTGGGCGAGTCCTCGCCTCGTACGTCAGAGGCGGAGCGCACCGGGGGCGCTACCTGAGAGTCGGCTCTGGCTTGCGTTTCCTGAACAGGATCGGATCCGGGCTCGGTCTCGTCCAGACCCGCTAGCTGCAGGGCGCGCTCCATGAGTGCTTCACGGTGAGCTCGGTCTCCAGGCAGTCTCAGGAATCCGGACCCAATACGCCTCAGGTGGAAGACAGACTCAGGCATTGGGCACGCTTCCGATGAGAAGGGCGAGCGCGAGTAGTACCGCCCCGCTCACGGCGGCCAAGGCTTGAAACGCTCCCAGAAGGACTGTCCGACGTACATACCGCTCGTTCAGCTGCGTGCTCAGGATTGCGTTGGCGAACAAGTACCGCGCCACGTCGCTGCCGCTGACCATCGCGGCGGCGACGATCTCTTCCACGACGGGCGACTCGCGAGTGTCGACCGCAAATGTGGTCAGCGCCAGGACAGCCGACGCTCCCAGAACTAGCGCGCCGGCGAGAGACAGCGGCGTACTGCCGACAGTCTGCCAGGCTGCACCGCCGATCCCACAAGCAGCTGCGAGAAACAGCGCAGCCAAAGCCTTAGCCGTGTCAGCTTGCCATCTCATACGGTCCGAGGCTCGCTGCAACTCGCGCTCGACCGCCTCTCGGCCGTCCCCCGATAGGTCCATAGCTTGACGGTACCGGCGGAGGCGGCATACCGCCCGTACCGGACGCCTTTATCACCCTAGCCTCGATCATTCACATGGTGGGTGGGACTGTACGTTTTCCGGCTCTGTCGCTCTTTCGGTGGTTGGTCCTGAGCCAGTCTGACGGTGTGCCATGATCGGCCATGGGTGATGCGAAGGCGCTGGTCAGGGCTGTTTTTCGAGGGCTTGATGGGCTGGTTGTCGAGGGCGTGACCGAGCGGGGCGGCGGCTTGGTCGTGGCCGCGGTGACGGCGGGTGGGCCGGTCGATTGCCCGGTGTGCGGGAAGCCGTCGGACCGGCTGCATGCGTGGCACGAGCGGTCGCCGGCCGATCTGCCCGTCGCCGGGATCCGGGTCGAGCTGCGCGTGCGGATCCGACGCTTGGTCTGCCAGGCCGCGGACTGCACGCGCAGGACCTTCCGGGAGCAGGTTCCTGGTGTGCTGGAGCGTTACCAACGGCGCACGACCCGGCTGGCCGGGACCATCGCGCGGGTCGTGACCGAGCTCGCGGGCCGGGCCGCGGTCCGGCTGCTGCCCGCGATGGGGGTAGACGTCGGCAGGGACACCGCACTGCGGGTTCTACGCGCGATCCAGCTGCCGCAGGTCGTGGTCCCACGCGTGCTGGGAATCGACGACTTCGCGCTGCGCCGCGGGCACGTGTACGCGACCGTGTTCATCGACGCCGAGACCGGCCGGAGGGTCGACGTCATCGAGGGCCGAGGCGTCGACGTCGTCAAGCAGTGGCTTCTTGATCACCCCGGCGTAGAGGTCGTCGCACGGGACGGATCCGCGGTCTACGCACAGGCGATCCGTGAGGCACTGCCCGACGCAGTCCAGGTCGCCGACCGGTGGCATCTATGGCACAACCTCGGCGAAGCCGTCGCCAAAGAAGTCGCCGCGCACTCGGCGTGCTGGGCTGCCGCGACCGCGACCGGGTTGCGCGAGGGGCGCATCGCCGAGACCACGCTCGAACGGTGGCACCAGGTCCACGACTTACGGACCGCGGGCGTCGGCCTGCTGGACTGCTCGCGCCGCCTGGGGGTCGCGCTGAACACCGTCAAACGGTACGACCGTGCGACCAAGCCCGAGCAGGTCGCCCGACCGCCGCGCTACCGGGCCTGCCTGGTCGACCCCTACCGCGGGCACCTGCGCGAACGCCGCCAGGCCGAGCCCGGGGCGAGCGTGCAACAACTTCTCACCGAGATCCGCGAACAGGGCTACACCGGCAGTCAGAACCTGCTCTACCGCTACCTCAACCAGAACCGGCACCTCGACGACCACCCCCACCTGTCACAGCGTCGCGCCGCCATGCTGTAGCTGACCCGGCCAGCCAACCTCACCGATCGGCAGACCGAACGCCTCGGCGAGCTCGTCGCATCTTGCCCGGAGATGACCGCGCTGGCCGACCTCGTACGCACCTTCGCGAGCCTGCTCGTCCCCGACAGGGCGAACGCCGAGGCCCTGACCACGTGGATCGGCCGCATCAAGGACACCGACCTACCTCACCTGCACTCCTTCGTCCGTGGCATCGAGCAGGATCTCGACGCCGTCACCGCCGCACTGACCACCGAGCACCACAACGGACGCACCGAAGGCGTCAACACACGCACGAAGATGCTCAAGCGGCAGATGTACGGCCGCGCCAGCTTCGACCTGCTCTGTCACCGCATCCTGCAACCCTGACCACGGTCCGCGCCACCGACCACCGGAAGAGCGACAGAGCCGAAAACTGGACAGACGCATTACACGGGGCCAGGGCGAACAAATTTCAACGGACCTGGCACCTGCCACCCGGGGCTACCTCACTTCTGGGCCTCGCCTCCGGACTGCCGTGCCGCCGAACTCGCTCGCGACAGCCCGGCAGCCCTGGCAGTAGCGCTCAGGCCTCCGGCACGTAGAGCGACAGCGTGTGCGCGACCAGCGCCGGCTTCTCGGAGCCCTCGATCTCCACGGTGACCTTGGCGGCCAGCCGCACGCCGGTGGACCCCGGGTCGGCGGAGAGGATCTCGGTGTGGGCCCGCACGCGCGAGCCGGCCGGCACCGGGGCGAGGAACCGCAGCCGGTCCAGGCCGTAGTTCATCACCATGGCGGCCCCGCCGACCGAGATGAGCGGCGCCGCCAGGTGCGACAGCAGCGACAGCGTGAGGTACCCGTGCGCGACGGTGGAGCCGAACGGCCCGGCGGCCGCCCGCTCGGCGTCGAGGTGGATCCACTGGTGGTCCTCGGTCGCGTCGGCGAACGCGCTGATCCGCTCCTGGGTGATCTCGAACCAGTCACCGGAGGCCGTCCGCCCCACGGCGTCGGCGAGCGCGGCCGGCGAGTCGACGGTGATGACGCCGCCCCCATCGCCGCTCACGCCTTCGGCCCGCCCGCCACGTACAGCACCTGGCCCGAGACGAACCCGGACGCCTCCGCGCAGAAGAACGACACGGCGCCCGCGATGTCCTCGGGCTGACCCACGCGACCCACGGGGACGTCCTTGGCCGCCACGCCCAGGTAGTCGGCCAGCGGCACGCCGATGCGCTCGGCGGTCTCCCGGATCATGTCGGTCTCGATCACCCCGGGGGCGACGGCGTTCGCGGTGACACCGAACTTGCCGAGCTCGATCGCCAGGGTCTTGGTGAAGCCCTGCATACCCGCCTTGGCGGCCGAGTAGTTGGCCTGGCCGCGGTTGCCGAGCGCCGACGTCGAGGAGAGGTTCACGATGCGGCCGAACTTGGCCTCCACCATGTGCGCCTGCACGGCCCGGGTCATGAGGAACGCACCCCGCAGGTGCACCCCGAGCACGGAGTCCCAGTCGCCCACGGACATCTTGAACAGCAGGTTGTCGCGCAGGATGCCGGCGTTGTTCACCAGCACGGTGGGCGCGCCGAGCTCGGCGGTGACGCGTGCGACGGCGTCCGCGACCGACTGCTCGTCGGCGACGTCGACGCCCACGGCGAGCGCGCGGCCGCCGTCGGCCACTATGGCCTCCGCCGTGGCCTTGGCCTGGTCCTCCAGCAGGTCCAGGACGGCGACGGCGTAGCCGTCCTTCGCGAGCCGGCGGGCAGTGGCGGCGCCGATGCCGCGGGCCGCTCCGGTGACGATGGCTGTACGAGTCATCAGGGGTTTCCTCTCGTTGCGTGAACTTCGGTGCGTGAACGTCGTTGTGCGACGTACGGGGTCAGAACATCACGAGCTGCCGCAGCGCCGCACCGGAGGCGAGGCGGTCGAGCGCGGCGGGCAGGTCGTCCAGGGTGATGCGGTCGGAGACGAGCCGGTCCAGGGGCAGCCGTCCGGCCCGCCACAGCTCGACGTAGCGCGGGATGTCGCGGCTGGGCACCGCCGACCCGAGGTAGGAGCCCACCACGGTGCGGGCCTCGGCGGTGAGGCTGAGCGGCGAGATGCTCGCCCGGGCGTCGGGGTGCGGCAGCCCCACGGTGACCGTGGTCCCGCCGGGTGCGGTGAGGGCGTACGCGGTCTCGAACGCGCGGGCCGAACCCGCTGCCTCCACCACGACGGGGGCCCGCAGCCCCTGCTCGGCGGCCTCCTGCGGCCCGACGGCGATCGCCGCGCCCAGCTCGCGCGCCAGCTCCAGCTTGGCGGGCACGGCATCGACGCCGATCACCTCGTGCCCGAGCGCGACGGCCACCAGCAGCGCCGCCATGCCGACGCCGCCCAGGCCCACGACGGCAACCCGGTCGCCCGGTGCGGGCCGCCCCGCGTTGACGACGGCGCCGCCCCCGGTGAGGACCGCGCAGCCGAGCAGGGCGGCGACGTCGGGCGGGACGTCGTCGTCCACGGGGACCACCGAGGTCTCGGACACCACGGCGTGGCTCGCGAACGCGCTCACCCCGAGGTGATGGTGCACCTCCTGGACCCCGCCGGCCGGGACCCCGCCGGCCGGAACGGGACGGGTCAGCCGCCGTCCGCCGCCCACGAGCGTGCCGGCTCCGTTGGCCGCCGACCCCACGGAGCAGGGCAGACGCCCGTCCGTGGCGCACCCGGCGCACTCCCCGCAGCGCGGCAGGAACGTCATCACCACCCGCTGCCCGATCGCGAGCCGCGCCCCCGGACCGGTGGCCTCCACGATGCCGGCCGCCTCATGACCGAGCAGCATCGGCACGGGCCGCACGCGGTTGCCGTCCACGACCGACAGGTCGGAGTGGCACAGCCCGGCCGCCTCGATCCGCACCAGGACCTCGCCCGCTTCCGGCGGGGCGAGCTCCAGCGACCCGACCGTCACCGGCCGGGACTCCGCATAGGGCGCGGGCGCGCCGCAACGCTCCAGCACCGCACCGGTGATCCGCATCAAAGCTTCTCCAGCACCATCGCCATGCCCTGGCCGCCGCCCACGCACATCGTCTCCAGACCGTACCGGCCTCCGGCGTCCGCGAGCGCGTTGATCAGGGTGGACGTGATGCGCGCCCCGGTCATCCCGAACGGGTGCCCGACGGCGATCGCACCGCCGTTGACGTTCAGCCTCTCCTCGTCGATGCCGAGCTCGCGCGCCGAGGGGATCACCTGGGCGGCGAACGCCTCGTTGATCTCGACGCGGTCCATGTCGTCGACGGTGAGACCCGCGCGGGCCAGCGCCTGCCGGCTGGCGTCGACGGGGCCGAGGCCCATGATCTCGGGCGACAGGCCGCTGACCCCCGTGGACACGATGCGGGCCAGCGGCCGCAGGCCCAGCTCGTCGACGACCCGGTCCGAGACGATCACGAGCGCGGCGGCGCCGTCGTTCAGGGGGCAGGCGTTGCCCGCGGTGACCGTGCCGTCGGGGCGGAACACCGGCTCGAGCGTCGCGAGCGTCTCGACGGTGGTGCCGGCCCGGGGGCCGTCGTCGGCGGAGACGACCGTGCCGTCAGCGAGGGTGACGGGCGTGATGTCCCGGGCCCAGAAACCCGCCGCGATCGCGGCCTGCGCGCGCTGCTGGCTGCGGGCGGCGAACTCGTCCTGGTCCGCGCGCGTGACGTCGCGCAGGGCGGCGACGTTCTCCGCCGTCTGGCCCATGCTGATGTACGCGTCGGGCAGCACGCCCTCCAGGCGGGGGTCGGTCCACAACCCGGTCCCGGACCCGGCACGCTTCTCGGTGCGGGCCAGGGCGTCGGCGAACACGGGGTTGGTCAGGTCCACGCCCGGGATGTAGTCGCTCGACCCGGTGGCGAACGAGCTCACGGACTCGACGCCCGCGGACACGAAGACGTCACCCTCGCCCGCCTTGATCGCGTGGAACGCCATGCGCGTGGTCTGCAGGCTGGAGCTGCAGTAACGCGTCACGGTGGCACCCGGCACGGTGTCCCAGCCGCACAGCACCGCGACGATCCGGGCCATGTTCATGCCCTGCTTGCCGCCCGGCAGGCCGCAGCCGAGCAGCAGGTCGTCGATCCGGGCCGGGTCCAGCCCCGGCACCTGTTCGACGGCGGCAGCGACCATCATGGCGGCGAGATCGTCCGGACGGACGTCCTTCAGCGACCCCTTGTGCGCCCGCCCGATGGGCGATCGGGCGGTCGCGACGATATAGGCCTCGGTCATAACTCCTCCTTGAGCTGAACTGAGCTGTGGTGCGACGGTACGACGACGGCGCGCTGAGACGACCGTAGATCAGGTCCACTCAGACGAACGCCGCGTGGCCGGTGATCGCCCGGCCGACGATGAGCTGGTTCATGTCCTTGGTGCCCTCGAACGTGTACACGGCCTCGGCGTCGGCGAAGAACCGCGCCACGCCGTGGTCGAGCGTGATGCCGTTGCCGCCGCACGCCTCACGGCACAGCGCGACCGTCTCCCGCATGCGGGTGGTGACGAACGCCTTGGCCATCGCGGCGTGGGCGTCGGTCTGGGTGCCGTTGTCCTGGAGCTGGGCCACGCGCACGCACATGGCGAAGCCCGCGGTCACGTTCGCGTAGGCGGTGGCGAGCTTGTCCTGGATCAGCTGGTAGCTCGCGATCGGGTTGCCGAACTGCTCGCGCTGCTTGGTGTACGCCACGGCGGCCTCGTAGGCGCCGACCATGGTGCCGAGCGCCTGCCAGGAGACGCCGTCGCGGGTGATCCGCAGCACCTTGGCCAGGTCGCGGAAGCTGTTGATGTGCGCCAGGCGGTCGGCCTCGTGCACCTCGACTCCGTCGAGCACGATGTCCGCGTTCTGCACGATGCGCAGGGACTGCTTGCGCTCGATCTTGGTGGCCGTGAAGCCGGGCGTGCCCTTGCGCACCAGGAAACCCTTGACCTGGTCGTCGGCGGTGTCCTTGGCCCAGATGACCACGACGTCGGCGAACGTGGCGTTGCCGATCCAGCGCTTGGCGCCGTTCAGCACCCAGGTGTCGCCCGTGCGGGTGGCGGTGGTGCGCAGGCCCTTGGCGGTGTCGGAGCCGGCCAGCGGCTCGGTGAGCCCGAACGCGCCGATGAGGTCGCCGCTCGCCATGGGCGGGAGCCACGTGGCGCGCTGCTCGGCGGAGCCGCCGACGCCGATCGACGTCATCGCCAGGCCGCCCGAGACCCCGATGAACGTGCAGAAGGACGAGTCCACGCGGGCCGTCTCCATGCCGACCCAGCCGCGGAACACCGCGGAGGTCTCCTCGCCCTGCGTCTCGGCCCAGCCCGACCCGATGGTGCCGAGCTGCGCGTAGGGCTTGAACAGGTGCACGGGGCACTCGGCGCGCTCCCAGTAGTCGTCGGCGATGGGGCGCACCTCGCGCTCCATGAACTCGCGGACGGCCAGCGCCTTCTTCTGCTCCGCCGGGGTGAGCAGGTCCTGGAACGAGTAGAAGTCGGCCTCCAGGATGTCCGTGCGGGGCGACTCGGGTACGAGCGTCATCGGTCCTCCGATCATCATCGATCTGGCTGGGCGATCTGGTGGGTCGATCCGTACAGACCGACCAGTCGGTGTCCAGTATGCATCAATCAAGAATATGTTGCACCCCTCCCCTTGAGCCGCGCTACGCTGCCGATATGGGCTATCGACACCCCTTCCCCCTGCGCTGGAACGACAACGACCAGTACGGGCACATGAACAACACCGTCTACTACGAGGCCATGGACACGGCCGTGAACACGTGGCTCATCCGGCACACCGGCATGGACCCCGCGGGCGACGTCATCGGGCTCGCCCGGGCCTCGTCGTGCGAGTTCCTGGCCCCGGTGTCGTTCCCGGACGAGATAGAGGTCGACGTCGCCGTCGGCCGCCTCGGGCGGACGTCGCTCACGTGGGACCTGGCGATCCTCCCCGCGGGCGCGCCCGACCGCGGCGAGCCGTACGCGACGGGAGCCTTCACGCACGTCTTCGTGGACCAGACGGCCCGCCGCCCGGTCCCGGTCCCGGACCGGGTGCGCGAGGCGGTCGCGGAACTCCTGCCGCCCCCGTCCGCCTGACTACCCCGTCGACTGCGCGTACCGGCCCATCAGCTCGCGTTTGAGGACCTTGCCGCTCGGGCCCAGCGGCAGGTCCGGGGAGACATGCACCACGCGCGGGTACTTGTACGCCGCCACGTGCTCCCTCATGTAGGCGACCACGGCGTCCGGGTCGACATCGGCCCCGTACGAGGGCACGACGGCGGCGTGCACCTCCTGCCCGCGCACCTCGTCGGGCACGCCGAACACCGCCGCCATGGCGACGCCCGGGTAGCGGGCCAGCACCGCCTCGACCTCCGTCGGATACACGTTGTAGCCGTTGCGGATGATCATGTCCTTCTTGCGGTCCACGATCGTGACGATGCCGTCCGCGTCGACCGTCCCGAGGTCGCCCGTGCGGAACCAGCCGTCCACGACGGCAGCCGCCGAGGCGTCCGGCCGGCCCAGGTACCCCTTCATCAGGTTGTGCCCGCGCACCACGATCTCGCCCAGCTCGCTGGTCGCACCCGCGGCCGGGGCGGGCAGCAGCTCCACCCGGTCCTCCACCTCGGCGACCGCAACCGCGACGTCGACACCCCACATCGAGCGGCCCACCGTCCCGGGCCGGATCGGCTCGGACGTCACGTTGAAGGTGCACGACGGCGACGTCTCCGTCAGCCCGTACCCCTCGTGCACCTGGGCCCCGTACGCCTCCTCGAACGCCTCCAGCAGCGCCACCGGCAGGGCCGCCCCGCCGGAGACCGCGTACCGCAGCGGGGGCCGCGCCGCCGAGCGCCGGGCCGCCTCGACCATCCCGGCGAAGTTGGTCGGCACCGCCGTGAACACGGTGACGCCGTGCGCCACGAGCAGCTCGAGGGCCTCGTCGGGATCGAACTTGGGCAGCAGCACGATCGAGGCGCCCCGCCGGAAGGCCATGTTCAGCACCGCCATCTGGCCGAACGAGTGGAAGAACGGCAGGCCGCCGTAGACGACGTCGTCGGGCCGCAGGTCGAACGAGTCGATCAACGAGCAGTGCACCTGCTCGACCATCGCCAGATGCGAACCGACCGCACCCTTCGGGGTACCAGTGGTGCCGCTCGTGTACAGGATCGTCGCGGCGGCCAGCGGGTTCGTCCCCACGTGCCGCTCGATCGGGGTCGCGGCGGCCGCCTCGTCCTCGAGGCGCGCCACCACGGTGCCCTGCCCGGCGAGCTGCCGGGCAGTCGACTCCGGCACCAGGACGGTCACCAGCGGCACGCCGGCCCGCGCGGCAGCGGGTGCGGCCTCCGCCAGCATCGGGGCGGCGACCACGACGACGTCGGCCCCCGCGTCCTTCAGGACGAACTCGATCTCGTCGCTGCGGAACAGCAGGTGCACGGGGATCACGACGGCGCCGAGCGCGAGCGTCGCGTAGTAGACGCGCGCGAAGTCGGGGACGTTCGGCACGATCATCGCCACGCGCGAGTCCGGCCCGATCCCGCGGGCCGCGAGCGCCCCCGCGTAGGCGCGGGTCTGGTCCCAGAGGTCGCCGTAGGTGGTGGGCCGGCCCATGAAGTAGAGCGCGGTGCGTTCGGGGAACCGGCCCGCGGTCTCGGCGAGGATGCTCGCTATCGAGAGGGTGCCGTAGCCGGGGCCGTCGACGGCGCGATCGACGGCGCGGCTGGCTACGGCCTCGGGCTGGACGCCTGGGGTGTGCGTCATGTCGGGTCTCCTTCCGGGGAGGGGTGGGGTGCGGGCTGGGTCAGGAACGGTGCGCGACGGCGGAGCTCGGCCCGGCCGAGGGACGCGAGGTGCACCTCGTCGGGGCCGTCGGCCAGCCGCAGGGTGCGGACGCCCGCGAACAGCTCGGCCAGGGGGTGGTCGCCGGAGACCCCCGCGGCGCCGAAGACCTGGACGGCGCGGTCCAGGATCTGCCCGACGGCGCGGGGTACCGCGATCTTGATGGCCTGGATCTCGGTCATGGCGGCCTTGTTGCCCACGGTGTCCATGAGCCAGGCGGTCTTGAGCACGAGCAGGCGCAGGGACTCGATCTCGATGCGCGAGAGGGCGAGCCACTCGCGTACGACGCCCTGGTCGGCCAGCGGCGCGCCGAACGCGACCCGCTCGGTGGCCCGTTCGCGCACGAGGTCCAGCGCGCGTTCGGCGATGCCGAGCGCGCGCATGCAGTGGTGGATGCGGCCGGGGCCGAGGCGGGCCTGCGCCATCGCGAACCCCTCACCCTCGCCGCCGAGCAGGTTGGCGGCGGGCACGCGGACGTCGTCGAAGACGATCTCGGCGTGGCCGCCGTGGTCGCGGTCGTCGTAGCCCAGCACGGTCAGGCCGCGCACGACGGTGACGCCGGGGGTGTCGCGGGGCACGAGCATCATGGACTGCTGCCGGTGCCGGGGTGCGTCGGGATCGGTCTTGCCCATGACGATCAGCAAGCCGCAGTCGGGGTTCATGGCGCCGGTGGCGAACCACTTGCGGCCGGTGATCACGTAGTCGTCGCCGTCGCGCACGATCTGGGTGGCGATGTTCGTGGCGTCCGACGACGCGACGGCGGGCTCGGTCATGCAGAACGCGGACCGCTGCGTACCCTCCAGCAGCGGGTCGAGCCACCGTTCGCGCTGCTCGGGCGTGGCGAAGTGCGCGAGCAGCTCCATGTTGCCGGTGTCGGGGGCCGCGCAGTTCATGGCGACGGGCGCGAGCTTGGGGCTGTAGCCGGTGAGCTCGGCCACGGGCGCGTACTGCAGGTTGGTCAGGCCGCCGCCGCGTGCGCCGACCGGCCCGCCCGGGGGCAGGAACAGGTTCCACAGCCCGCGCTCGCGCGCGGTGGCCTGCAGGTGGCGCACCACCGGCCGGAAGGACCAGTCGCCGGGGGTGGCGGCGAGCTGGCCGGCGAGCACTGGCTCGGCGGGCAGCACCTCGTCCGTGACGAAGTCCCTGACCCGCCGGGTGATCTCGTGCGTGGTGGCGTCGGGGGCGAAGTCCATCAGGCTCCTCCTGCTGTCGTGGTGGCGGTCCTGGGCGGGGTGTCGGCGAGCCGGTCCAGCCCCTCGGCGGCCAGCGGCTGAACCAGCTCCCCGATCCGGTCGAACCCGTCGCCGACGGTCTGCCCGCCGGTGAACCGGTAGTGGATGCCCTCGAGGATGACCGCGAGCTTGTAGCAGGCGAACGCGCGGTACCAGGAGAGGTCGGGTACGGCGATCCCGGCGCGGGCGGCGTAGGCGTCGATGACCTCGTCGAAGTCCGGGTAGCCGGCGCCGGGCACGATCGCCCCCGGCACGACGTCGATCCCGGCGGAGGTGGTCAGCTCCCGGATGCGCCAGTACATGCCGAGCATGCCGAGGTCCACGAGCGGGTCGCCGAGGGTCGCCATCTCCCAGTCCAGCACCGCCGCGATCCGCGGGGCGTCGGGCGGTCCGGCCACCAGCGCGTTGTCGAGCCGGTAGTCGCCGTGCACGATGGCGGTGCGTCCGGCGTCGTCGGGCACCGCCGCCTCCAGCCGCTCCTGGAGGGTGTCCAGGAGCGGCTGGGGCCGCGACCGCGAGGCGTCGTACTGGCGCCGCCAGGTCTTCATCTGGCGACCCAGGTACCCGGCGGTCCGGCCGAAGTCGGCGAGCCCCACCGCCGCCGGATCGGTGGTGTGGAGGTCCGCGAGGACCTCGGCCAGCTCGACGCCGAGCCGGCCGAGCCCCTCGCGGGTCCAGGCCGCGTTGTGCTCGGGGCGGGCCAGCACCGTGCCCGCCACGTGCTCCATGACGAAGAACACCGTGCCCGTGACCTCGGCCCGCTCCGTGTCGTCCACCACCGCGACCGTGGCGGGCACCGGGATCGTCCCCGCCAGGGCGGTGATGACCCGGTGCTCGCGCCGCATGTCGTGCGCGCTGGACAGCACGTGCCCCAGCGGTGGGCGCCGCACCACGAGCGGCAGCGCGGCGCCGTCCACCCGGTAGGTGAGGTTGCTGCGCCCGCCGGTGATGAGGCTCGCGGTCAGGCCGGGGCCCGCCGGGCCCGCCAGCTCCGGGTGCTCCCGGGCCAGCCAGACGGCCAGGCCCGCGACGTCCAGACCGGGTAGTTCGTGCGTCATGGTTCCCCTCTCGTGCGCCCGAGGTCGTCGTGCGCGGTGTTCCTGGTGCCCCCTGCCCTCGCACGGGACGGTGTCATTCGGTGGCCGGGATGCCCGCGTTCACGAGCGGCGCCTGCTCCGGCTCGACGGCGGTGGCGCCCGCCTCGGACACCTCGTAGGCGTCGTCGGTGAAGTCCTGCGCGCCGTCGGCCACGACGGCGATCCGGACGGTGCGGTGCCCGAAGTGGTCGTCCGCGGAGTAGGTCAGCGGCGCGATGCCGTTGCCCCCCAGGTCACCGGACTCCACCGCCGCCACTATCGACTCCCTCGTCGGGTTCTCGCCGGCCGCGGCCAGCGCCTCGGCGAACTGGTAACCCACACTCATGCCATACGTGGTGTTGCCCGTGTAGGGCGCGCCGTCGTTGTACTCCTCGTTGATCTGCGAGAACAGCTCGTACCACTCCGACGACGGGCTGTTGGGCAGGTAGTTCACCGAGACCAGACCCTCCAGCGCCGGTGTGCCCTCCTCGCCGAGGTACTCCGCGAGCGTCGGGTAGTCAGCTCCCGAGGAGGAGACGAGCCACTTCGGGAACCACTCCATCTGCGCGGCCGTGCCGACGGCGAGCGCCGTGAAGCCGTTGATGGTGCCGAGCACGTTGTGCGTGCAGCCGGCCTCCTTCATGGCGCCGAGCTGCGCGGTGACGTCCTGGTCGGCCGTGGAGTAGGTCTGGTTGGTCGCGACCTCGCCGTCGCCCAGCGCCAGCTCGACGCCCTGGAGGATGCCCGTACCGAAGTCGTCGTCCTGGCCCAGCACGCAGACGACGGCGTCCGGGTCGGTGTCCAGCGCGTGCTGCGCGAGCGCCGCGCCCTCGGTCACGTAGTCGGCGTTGAAGCCGAACGTGTTCGGGTACTCGTCGGGCTGGTTCCACGTCAGGGAGCCGGAGGCGACGAACAGGTCGGGCACGCCGTTCTGGTCCAGGTAGTCGAGCACGCTGGAGTGCGTGGGCGTGCCCAGGCCGTTGACGATCGCGAAGACCTCGTCCTCCTGGACCAGCTCGCGCACCACCGTCTGGGTGTTGGCCGGGTTGTAGCCGTCGTCCTTGACGATGTACTCGATCTCGCGGCCGTGGATGCCGCCGTTCGCGTTGACGTACTCGAAGTACGCGGCGGTGGCCGCCGAGATCGACGCGAAGCCGGCCGCGGCCGGTCCCGTGAGCGGCTGGTGCGTGCCGATGACCACCTTGTCGTCGGTGACGCCGGGGACGTCGGCGGACGCGGGGGTCGAGCAGGCCGACAGGGCAGTGGCGGCGGCCAGCCCCATGGTGGCTGCGACGGCGGTGGACCGTGCAGTGGATCGTGTGGTGCGCATTCCGATCACCTCTCTGTGTTCTGGAAGAGCTGCGTGTTCTGGGAAAGCTGCGTGTTCTTGGAAGGTTTTCTGGTCCGGAGAAGCCGCGAGAGCCCGCCCGGCCAGAGCACGGTGACGACGACCACCACCACGCCGAACAGGACGATCTCGAGGTTTCCCTGCAGGCGGTGCCCGAGGTCGGCGGGCAGTCCTGCGGTGGCCTGGTCGACCACCCAGGGCAGCAGCGTCACGAGCACCGCCCCGATGGCGGCACCCCCGAGCGAGCCGAGCCCGCCGACCACGGCGGCGACCACGAGCAGCAGCGAGAACCCGAGGCCGTACGCCCCCGGGCTGACCTGCTGCGTGACGATCGCGAGCACCACGCCGCCCAGACCCGCGGCGAGCGAGCTGATCACGAACGCCCCGGCCTTGACCCGGCCGGGATCGATGCCGGCGAGCCGGGCCGCCGTCTCGTCGTCGTGCACCGCGCGCATGCGCAGCCCCGCGCGCCCCGCGCGCAGGGCGACCAGGGGCGTGACGACGCAGGCCGTCACACCGATCGCGAGCCACGCGTGCCACTGCTCGACCGCGATGAGGGCGGCCAGCGCGTCGGGCACCGGGACGAACGGGGCGCTGATGCCCTGCGCCCCCGACAGCCCGGGGATGGTGCTCGCCGCCGACGGCAGGGCGATCACCAGGGCGAGCGTCAGGCCCGCGAGGTAGGGGCCGCGCAGCCGGGCCGCCGCGAGCCCGAGCAGCAGGCCGAGCGTGCCCGAGACCACGAGCGCCCCGGCCACCCCGGCGAGCAGGGGCAGCAGCCAGCCGACGACGCCGTCGGCCGCTCCGGTGCCCTCCAACGCGCCCGCCACCCAGGTCGCGGTCAGGGCGTACCCGTACCCGCCCGCGGCCATCAGCACGGCGTGCCCGAGGGAGAGCTGTCCGGTGAGGCCGACCAGCAGGGTGAGGCCGGCGACGGCGGCGAACACCCCGGCGGAGGTCGCGAGCTGGTAGTTGCGGTAGGGGTCGAGCAGGAAGGTGGCGCCCAGGGCCACCACGGTGAGCAGGCCGGCGCGCAGCAGGAGCTTCGTGCCCCCGGCTCTCAGGTCGAGGGTCGTCATGCTGTCCGGGCCTCCCTCGCGGCGAAGAGTCCGTGCGGTCGCACGAGCAGCACGACCGTGAGCAGGGCGAGCACCGCCAGCGGCGCCGTCGCGGCCGACGCGTACCCGGTAACGAGGCTCGCGAGCACCCCAACCACCAGCCCCGCGACCAGCGCCCCGACCGGCGAGTCCAGCCCGCCGATGACGGCGGCGGCGAACGCGTTGACGAACAGCACGTCGGCGGCGTGCGGGTCCAGGCCGAGCCCGGTCGGCACCAGCAGGAGTGCCGCGAGCGCCGCGGTGGCGATCGACAGCATCCAGCCGAGGGTCACCATGCGGGGCACGCGGACGCCGAGCAGCCGGGAGGTCTCGGGGGCGAAGGCTGCGGCGCGCAGCTGGAGGCCCAGCGAGGTGCGGTTGAACAGGATCGCGAGAGAGCCCATGACGACGGCCGCGACGACCAGCACGAACAGGTCGTAGGGGCTGAGCACGCTGACCCCGCCGACGTCGAAGGGCCGCTGGGAGAAGGGTGCGTGCACGGGCCGGTGGTCGGGTCCGAAGGCGATGGCGAGCCCGGCCTGGAGCACCATGACCAGGCCGATGGCCACGATGATGCCGGGCAGCGGGTTGTCCTGGGGCACCAGGCGCAGGAGCCAGCGTTCGACGACGGCGCCGAGCAGCGCGCCGGTCGCGAGGGCGCAGGCGAGCCCGAGCCAGTAGGAGCCGCTCGCCGACGTCACCGCGAACGCGACGTACACGGGCACGATCGCCATCGCGGCCTGGGCGAAGTTCACCGCCCGCGCCGCGCGGTAGACGATCACGAGCGACAGCGCGAACAGCGCGAGGACGGCGCCGCGCGCCAGCCCGGTCGACAGCAGGAACACGAGTCTTTCCACGGCGGGATCCATCTCGGTCATGTCGCCACCTCAGAAGCCATGTCAGAAGCCATTTCAGAAGCCATGTCAGAAACCCAGGTAGGCGTGGCGGAGGGCGGGGTCGGCGGCCAGCTCGGCGGCCGGGCGGTCGGCGACGACCTCCCCGAGGGACAGGACGACGCCGCGGTCGGCGACCGACAGCGCGCCCGTGACGTTCTGCTCGGCCAGGAGCACCGTGAGGCCGGTGGCCTCCGCCTGGTCGCGGAGCACGCCGAGCAGCTGGGCGACCACGAGCGGCGCCAGCCCGAGCGACGGCTCGTCGAGCAGGAGCACGTCCGGCTCGCCCACCAGGGCCCGCGCGAGCGCGAGCATCTGCCGCTCGCCACCGGACAGGGTGTGGCCGGCGGCGTCGCGGCGCCGGGCCAGGGGCTCGAACAGCTCGTACATCTGCCCGACGGCGGCGTCGCGCGCCGGCCCCTTGCGCTTCCCCGTCTTCCACAGCGCGCCGAGCCGGAGGTTCTCCGCGACGGTCAGCTCGACCACCACGCTGCGCCCTTCGGGGACCAGGGCCAGGCCGCGCCGCACCCGGTCCTCGGTGCTCAGGCGCGTCAGGTCCGCGCCGTCGAGCAGCACGCGCCCGCTGCGCGCGGGCACCAGTCCCATCAGGGAGCGCAGCAGCGTCGTCTTGCCGGCGCCGTTGGCCCCGAGCAGCGCGACGACGCCGCCGTCGGGCACCTCCAGCTCCAGGCCGTCCAGGACGGGGGCGCCGTCGCCGTAGCCGACGGTGAGCTTCTCGATCGTCAGGGTGCTCATGCGCGCTGCCCCCGGCCGGCCGCCCCGCTGGTCGAGCCTGTCGAGACCCCCGATACCGGCACCCCGAGGTACGCCTCCTCGACCGCGGGGTCCCGCCGCACCTCGTCCGGCGTCCCGCACGCGATGACGTGCCCGAAGTCGAGCACCACCACGCGGTCGGCCACGTCCATGACGAAGTCGACGTGGTGCTCCACGAGCAGCACGGCGCACCCGCCGTCCGACACGGTGCGCACGGTCTGCGCGAGCTGGTCGATGTCGGCGGCCCCGAGCCCGCCCGCGGGCTCGTCCAGCAGCAGGAGCCGCGGCCGCGTGACCAGGGCGCGGGCCAGGGCCACGCGCTTGCGTTCGGGGTAGGGCAGCGTGCCCGCGGGGGCGGCAGCGAGGCCGGCCAGGCCGAGGGCGCCGAGCACCTCCTGGACGGTGTCCGCGCTCGTGCCGCTGCCGGGCCGGACGCTCGTGAGCGGCACGAGCACGTTCTCCAGCACGGTGAGGTGGTCGAACAGTCCAAGACCCTGGAGCGTCCGGGAGACCCCGGCCCCCAGCAGCCCCGTGGTCGACGACGGCGCGGGCGCCCCACCCACGCGGATCTCGCCCCGCCGGGTGCGCACCAGGCCACACACCGCGTTGAACACGGTGGTCTTGCCCGCGCCGTTCGGCCCGATCAGGGCGACGGTCTCGCCGTCGGCGACGGTGAAGGACACGTCGTCCAGCGCGGTGAGGCCGCCGAACGTCACGGTGAGCCCCGAGACCTCCAGCCGGGGCGGGCTGTCTTTCGCGTTGTCCGGCCCTGTGCTGCTCGACGTCGTTGTCATCAACACCTCCATGTGTCGTTGTTGGATAAACCGACCGGCCGGTATGAAACGGTCCTCGGACACCCAGGCCGCCCCGCCCAGTGCCTACCCCTCGCTCATCCGCCCGTCATCGGTGCGGGATCCCGCTCGTCATACCGCCGTCCACGACGATCTCCTGCCCGGAGATCCACGCCGACGCGTCACTGGCCAGGAACAGGATCGTCCCGGCGAGGTCGTCGGGCACGCCCGGCCGGCCGAGCGGGATCACCAGGGCGTCGGGGTCGATCTTCACGCTCATCTCGGTGAGGATCAGGCCGGGATGCACCGAGTTCACGCGGATCCCGTCCTTGCCCAGCTCGACGGCGAGCGACTTGGTCAGGCCGCGCACCGCGAACTTGGAGGCGGTGTACCCGTGCAGGCTCCAGCTCCCGCGCAGCCCCTCGACCGAGGAGATGTTGATGATCGAGCCGCGCCCGGCCGCCTTCATCGTGGGCACCACCGCCCGGCAGCCCAGGAACACGCCCGTCGCATTGACCGCCATCACGGCGTTCCACTTGGCGAGCGTGAAGTGCTCGATCGGCGCCGCGTTCGCGATGCCCGCGTTGTTGACCAGCACGTCCACGCCGCCGAGGTCGCCCGTCACCTGGCCGACCACCCGGTCCCAGGCCTCCTCGTCGGTCACGTCCAGGTGCACGAACCGCACCCGCTCTCCCAGCCCGTCGGCCAGCGCCTGACCCTCCGCGTCCAGGACGTCGGTGACCACGACGCTCGCCCCGGCGTCGTGCAGGATGCGCACGTACGCCTCGCCGATACCGCGAGCGCCGCCCGTCACGAGCGCCACCCGCCCGGTCAGGTCGTGCATCGCGGCGACGCTCGGCCCGGTCATGCGGCCACCTCCCCGATCGCCGCGTCGTCCGCCACCCGGACCACGAGCCGGCCCGTCGTCGCGCCGCCGGCCAGCCGCGCCACCGCGGCGGGCGCCTGGTCGAACCCGACGACGTCGCTCAGCACCGGGCGCACCACGCCGGAGGCGGCGAGCTTGTCCAGCTCGGCGTGGGCGGCGTCCACGAGGTCGGGCCGGCGCTGCTGGTACAGCGCCCAGTGCAGGCCGAGCACGCCGTAGTTCTTCACGAGCGCGAGGTCGGCCCGGACCTTCGGCGTCTGCCCGCTCGCGAACCCGACCACGACGATCCGGCCCTCGAACGCGATGCAGCGGGTCGAGCGCTCGAACGAGTCGCCGCCCACGGGGTCGAACACCACGTCGACACCGGGCTTGCGCAGCTCCGCGACCCAGTCGTCGTCGCGCAGGAACACCTGGTCGGCGCCCGCGGCACGGGCCGCCGCCACCTTGGCCGCACTGCCCACGACCCCGACCACGCGCGCCCCGGCTGCGTTGCCGAGCTGGCACGCGGCGGTGCCGACTCCGCCCGCGGCGGCGTGCACCAGCAGCGTCTGGCCGGCCTGCAGCCCGCCCCGCTGGTGCAGCCCGAACCACGCGGTCTGGTACGCGATCGTCAGCGCGGCGGCCTGCGCGTCGTCCAGGGCCGACGGCGCCGGGTGCACCGACTGCACCGGCACCGTCGCGTACTGCGCGAGCACCCCGATCTTCGAGCCGACGACGCGGTCGCCGACCCGCACCCGCTCCCCCTCGGCCACGCCGGGACCCAGCGCGACGACGTCGCCGCACAGCTCGATCCCGGGCACGAACGGCAGCTCCGGCCGCTCCTGGTACTCGCCGCGCGCCAGCAGGACGTCGGGGAAGTTCACCGCGACGGCCCGCACGCGCAGCAGCACCTCGCCCGGACCGGGTTCGGGCACCGGGACGTCGTGCAGCTCCATGACCTGCTCGGGCTCCCCGTGGGAGACCACCCGCCACGCCTTCATCGCCGTGGGTACGCTCACGTGTCAGTCCTCTCCTGAGTCTTGTGCCGCCGCTGTTCTGATACCGCGCAGGAACAGCTCGGTGAGCTGCTCCGCCACCTGGCCCGCCGTCAGCGGCCCCGCGGGCGAGTACCACTGGGAGAGGTAGTGCACGTCGGAGAAGAAGTGCGCGATGAGCATCGCCGTGGGCACCTCGTCGCGGAACACCCCCTCCTGGATGCCGCGCAGGAGCAGCGCCTCGAACTCCTCGTGGTACTCGCGACGCCGCCGCTTGACCTCCGCCTGGCGGTCCGGCATGAGCATGTGCTGGCTGCGTGTGAACACGGTGCCCTCGGGCAGGAACTCGATGGACGTCGAGATCACGTCCACGCAGACCGCCCGCAGCACGTGCTCGACACTGTCGCCCCGCTCGGCGCCGGCCGCGACGATCTCGTCGAGGTGCGCCTTCTGCAGCGACAGCAGCCGGTCGTAGATCGCGAACAGCAGGTCGTCCTTGGAGGCGAAGTAGTGGTACATCGCCCCCTTGGTGACGCCGGCCGCCGCGACGATCTCCTGGACGCTCGTGGTCGCGTAGCCCCGCGTGGAGAAGAGGTCGAGAGCCGCTCGCAGGACCTGGTCCTGGACGTTCATGGTGCGCATGGGCTCATCCTTCACCGTCGCCACCACATTCACCGGCCGGCTCACAGTGCGGTCCGCACGCTCGCGCCGCCGTCGACCAGGAGCGTCTGACCGGTGACCCACGCGGCGTCGTCGGACAGGAGGAAGGCGGCCGGGCCGGCGACGTCGTCCGGGACGCCGAGCCGGCGCAGCGGGTAGGCGGACGCCGCCTCCTCCTCGCGGCCCTCGTACAGGGCGCGGGCCAGCCGGGTCTTGACCACGGCGGGCGCGAGCGCGTTGACGCGGGTGGTCGGGGCGAGCTCGTCGGCGAGCTGGATCGTCAGGTTGATGAGGGCCGCCTTGGAGACGCCGTAGAAGGCGATGTTCGGGCCCGACGCCGTTCCCGCCACGGACGCCATGTTGACTATCGAGCGGAGCGGGCTATCGGCAGACGCAGCTGAGCCGTCTGCGCCCGCCGCCCCTGCGGCCGCGGCGACCGCCTCCCGGGTCCACTCCAGGGCCGCGATCACGTTCACCTCCAGGATCTTGCGGGCCACACCCGTGTCGAGCTCCGTGAGCGGCCCGTAGGCGGGGTTGATCCCGGCGTTGTTCACGAGATGGTCCAGGCGCCCGAAGTGCTCGATCGTCCGGCCGACGGCGTCCGCGCGGTGCTCGGCGTCGTCCGCCTTGCCCGCGATGCCCAGGGCGCGGTCCGGGCCGAGCTCGGCGACCGCCTCCTGCAGGGTGTCGGCGGAGCGTCCGGTGATCACCACCCGGCCGCCCTCGGCCACGACGCGGTGGGCGATCGCGAGGCCTATCCCCCGACTCGCACCCGTGACCAGGGCGACCCTGCCCTCGAACCTCTGTCCTGGGCCGTTCCCGGCCCCACCGGCGACGACGTTGTCAGCCACACATTCCTCCGTACCGTCTGGTCGGTTTGCGAACTGCACCTTAGCACGCCCTCGCTCCGGCGGGATAGAGTGCGTGCTTTCCGGCAATGTCCCGTATGCATCGTTCTGCATATTGTTGCAACCGGGCCCCGGTAGCGGTTGGATAGCCGCCATGACAACGACGTCGATCGCGACGGTCGGACTGGAAGCCGCGCCGAGCACCCTCTCCGCTCGGCTGGCCACGCGCCCCGAGGCGCAGCGCGTGCTGAGCCTCGCGCGCGACACCTTCATCGAGGGCTACCGCATCGACATGGGTCCGCTCGCCGCGCAGCTCGGCGTCGACCGCACGTCGGTGTTCCGCTGGGTGGGCAACCGGGACGCGCTGCTCAGCGAGGTGCTGTGGTCGCTCGCCGTGCCGACGCTGGTGCAGGCCGAGCGCGCGAACGAGCACCTGACGGGCGCCGAACGCCTGGCGGGGATGCTGACCACCTTCGCGCACGACCTCATCGTCGCCGACTACTTCCGCGCGTTCCTGCGCAGGGAGCCCGCCCGCTCGCTGCGGCTGCTCACCACCGCGGACAGCCCCATCCAGCAGCGGTTCGTCGCGACCGTGGAGTGGCTGGTGGTGCGCGACCTCGGCGAGAAGCCGTTCGACGGCACCATCACCCCCGAGGAGCTCGCCTACCTGCTGGTGCGGGTCTCGGAGTCGCTCACGTACGCGGACCTCATCACGGGCGACGACCCGAGCCCGGAGCGAGCAAGGACGGCGTTCCGCCACCTGCTGCGAGTGAACTGACCGGCCGACGCCGTCACTCGCCCGCCAGGCGCTTCACGTAGCGGCGGACCGCAACCGGCACCGGGCCCGCCGCGGTCTCCGCCTCGTAGTCGAGCGGCCCGGCGTCCGACCAGCCCTGGCGTTCGTAGAACCGTCGCGCCCGACCGTTGCCCGCCACGACGGCGAGCCAGGCCCGCGCGTGCCCGGCCGCGGCGACCCGGGCCTCGCCGTCGGACAGGAGGTGCGCGGCGAGACCGGAGCCGCGGTGCGTCGCCGAGACGAACACCTGCTCGACCTCGTCGTCGTGGACGGTGACGAAGCCGACGACACCGCCGTCGGCCACGGCCACCGTCGTGCCCGGCACCCGGCTCGCCGCGCGGGGCCCGAACGACTCGCGCGTGCGGACCGCCTCGAGCTCCGGCGGCACGAGGCCGTGGTGCCCGTCGCCCCAGGCGGCGTGCCAGACGTCGGCGATGCCGGGAGCGTCGTCCGGCACAGCCTGCCGGAGCTCGACGTGCCGCACGCGCAGCGGCGCGACCAGGAACCGGTCCTCGTCCTCCAGCACCACCGGCTCGGTACGCCAGCCCGGGCCGGCGTACCCGGCGAGCGCCGCGGCGTCCCGCCACCGGCTCACGTAGGTCAGGGTGTCCGGTCCCACGACGATCTCGTCGCCGAGGAAACCGTCGAGCGTCGCGAACCCCGCGACGCCGGCCTCGATGAAGGCCTGGAACTCGTCGAGCATGCCCGGCCGCACCAGCGCGGTGGAGGATCGGATGATCATGCGCCGATCATGCTGTACCGGTCCGGGCCGGCACCACCGGCTCGGCCGTAGTCGCTGGCAACCGGCTCAGCGATTCGGCAGAGTGGGGGCATGGACTTCACTCGCCCGTACCCGCCGGACCCCTACACGCTGCTGCCCGCTCCCGCGACCTTCTCGCTGACGAGCAGCAACCTGACCGACGGCGAGCGCATGCCGGACGCGCACGCGGCGCACGACCAGAACATCTCCCCCGCCCTGACGTGGAGCGGTTTTCCCGAGGGCACCAAGTCGTTCGTCGTGACCTGCTACGACCCCGACGCGCCGACGCCGATGGGCTACCACCACTGGACCGTCGTGGACCTCCCGGCCTCCGTGACGTCGCTCGACACCGGAGCCGGCACTCCCGACGGCTCGGGCCTGCCCGCCGGGGCGTTCCACACGTACAGCGACGGCCACACCCCGGGCTTCGAGGGCGCGGGCCCGCCGCCCGGCGACCACCCGCACCGATACATCTTCGCCGTGCACGCGCTGGACGTCGAACCGGGCGAGCTGGGGCTGGGCCCGGACAACACCAACGCACAGGTGGCGTTCAACGTGTACTTCCACCTGCTGGGGCGCGCCACGCTCACGGCGACGTACAGCCGGTGAGGGACGGTCGATGAGCGAGAACGCCACCCTGCCCACGCTCGGCGACCTCGTCTGGGCCCCCGCGCTGGAGCACCCCGAGCTGCTCGCCGAGCCGGTGCGCGCCGCCCTGACCGCCTGGACCGACGCCGACGCCCGGGTCGCGAGCCTGGTCGCCGTCACCGAGATCGACCCGGACCACGCCGAGACGGCAACGCTCAACGAGCTGCACGACCTGCCGCCCGAGGCGTCCGCCAACTGCGTGCTGGTGGCCGGCAAGCGGGGCGAGGACGAGCGCGTCGCGGCCTGCGTCGTCCCCGCCAGCACCTTCGCCGACGTCAACAAGCGGGTGCGCAAGCTGCTCGACGTGCGCAAGGCGTCGTTCCTGCCGATGGACCGCGCGGTGGCCGACTCCGGCATGGAGTACGGCGGCATCACGCCCGTCGGGCTGCCCGCGGGCTACCGCGTGCTGGTCGACTCCCGGTTCGCCGAGAAGGGCACCATGGCGCTCATGGGCTCCGGCGTCCGCCGGTCCAAGCTGCTCATGCCGGGCCCTGTCCTGTGCGCGATGCCGGGCGTCGAGGTGATCGAGGACCTCGGTATCACCCGCTGATCTTGCCGTCCATCGCCGCCTCCATACGCTCGGCGAACTCGCCGCCGTCGAACCGCACGGCGTCGCCCGAGGACGCGGCCGGGGCCAGGACGGTCCGGACGTACCGGCGCAGCTCCTCGCTGAGCTCCACGTAGTGCTGCAGGCGCGGGCGGGGCGACGCCCCGTCCAGCGCCTGCCGCAGCGCGTCGTTGGCCTTGCGCAGCGGGTCGTTGGTGCCCTCGACGCCCTTGCCGGTCGCGTAGTCGACCAGGGACGCCGCGAGACCGTCGGTCCCGGCGGGACGCGCCCACGGCGCCGCGGGGTCGCGGTACGGCGCCTCCCGGCTCGCGGCGAAGCCCCCGCGCTCGAAGATCACCTGGTGGCTGCGCTCGTTCGTGAGGAACTCGACGAGGCGCCGGGCGGCGACCGGGTACCGCGACGCCGCGGCCACGGCGAGGCTCTGCCCGCCGAGCACGCCCCCGCCGGGCACCGGCATGAACCCGACCCGGAACGGCGCCGTGTCCTCGCCCCGCAGCAGGCGCAGCGCCCGCGGCCAGTGCCGCAGGAACACCGCGCGCCCCGCGGCGAAGGCGGCGAGCGAGCCCTGCTCGTCGAACGCGAGCGACGTCGCCGTGCCGCTCGGTCCGTCCGACGTCACGCGCAGCCCATCGGCGAGCTCCTCGACCGTCTCCCCGATCCGGTCGACGTTCTCGAGGACCGGCCGCCCCGTGGCGTCGACCGAGACGGCGCCCGCACCGAGCAGGATCTCCCAGAGGTTGACCGTGAAGCCCTCGTAGTCGGCGAGCTGCAGGGCGATCGCGGTGTCCACGGGCGGCCGGGTCAGGCCGTCGCGTTCGCCGCCGACCTTGGCGAAGACCGCGTGCGCGAACGCGTCCACGCCGGCCCAGCCGTCGCCCAGGGGGATCGGGTCCGTCGCCGGCACCTCCTGGTCGTAGTACTCCGCGATCAGCTCGAGGTTGCAGTACAGCAGGCCGACGTCGGAGTTGAACGGCAGCGCGTACGCCGAGCCCTCCCAGGTACCGGCCGCCCACGGCTCGCTCAGGAACCCGTCACCCGTCGCGCCGTCGAGCGCCCGGAGGTAGCCGCTCTGCGCGAACTGCGGCACCCACGGGATGTCCAGGTTGTAGACGTCGTAGCCCGGCTCACGGGCCTGCGCCGCCGACAGCATCGTGCTGTAGGCGCGGTCGGCATTGCTGGAGACCTCCACGATCCGCGCGGGGTGCGCCTCGTGCACCCGGTTCCACAGGTCCACGAGCAGACGGCGCTGCCCGCCGTCGGTCTCGTCGCGACCGCTGAGGATCGTGAGCCGGTCCCCCATCGCGAACCGCTCCAGGTCGGCCGCGCCGCCGAAGAGCTGGTCAGAGCCCAGCCGGAGGGCAGCACCCCCGACGAGCCCTGCCGCCGCGCCCACGAGGAGGCCTCTGCGGGTGACCCAGCCATGGCCGTTCGAATGGCCGTTCGGATGGCCGTTCGACCTACCGTGCGAGCCGCTGCCTGTCGCTCCGCCGGTCATGTCAACGGCCTCCCAGCTGTCCGAACAGACTGCCCAGGGTGCTCTCCAGCTCACCGAACGAGCTGTCCCAGCATTCGCCGTCCCACTCCGCCGCGATCTGCCGCAGGTCGCTCACCTGGCACGACGCCTCTCCCACTGCCACGACGTAGACCCGGACGCCGGAATCCTCCTGCGCGCGGGCGGACTCGACCAGGTCGGACGCCGTCAGCTCCGCACCGGGTCCGCCGCCCGGGAGGTTCTCGCCGTCGGTCAGCACGACCAGCGCCGTCAGGTGGCGGCGGGACGCACCGCCGGGATCCAGGCCGACCAGGTACGACGTCCCGTCCTCGACCGCGTCGTACAGGGGCGTGCGCCCCTCGGGCCGCAACGTGCTGAGCTGCTCCGGCGCCGCGCTCGTCGCCGCCTCGCTCGCGGTCATGTCCAGCACCGGGCGAGGGCTGGACCCGGCCGAGCCGGAGAACTCCCAGACGCCCACCTCGTCGGAGCCGCTCAGATGCCCGAGCGCCCCGAGGACCCCGCGCTCGGCGACGTCTATGCGCATGCGGTCACCGTCCGCGGGCCTGCCCATGGAGACCGACGCGTCCACCATGACCAGGACCCGCGCCGGGCGCCGGGCCTTGTGGTACAGGTCCTCGGTCGATACCACCCGCGTGTGTTCCACGAGGTTCCCGCCCGGCTCGATGACCGGCGCGTCCTGCAGGCCGGGGAGCCGCCCGTCCGCGTCCGCGGGTGGCTGCCCGTCCAGGCCCCGTACGCCCACCTCCTGGCCGAGAGCCGCCCGCCCGTCGCTCGTGCGGAGCCACTCGACGAAGGCCGACGCCGCATCGGCCCGGCGCCCGGCCGGCGCGGCGTCGGCCCAGCTCAGCCGGACCGCCGTGTAGTCGAGACCGAGGGCCGAGCCCGGGTAGAACGGGACCAGTGCGGTGTCGCTCGCGCCGGCGCCCGACGCCGGGCAGGCCGCGCCCCGGCCTCCGATCGCACGCTCGGTGGTCAGCACGGCCACCGGTGGCGGCTCCGTCCGGGACAGCTCGGCGAGGCGGCACAGCAGCGCGCCGTCCGTCCCGACCGGCAGGCCCGCCCCCTCGAGCGCGTGCCCCAGGTCGAGCTCCAGCGTCTCCAGCGCCGCGCCGTCGGGCCCCGCATCGGACTCCGCATAGAGGCGCTCGGTATGCAGGGCGGCGGCGAACGACGCGTCCGGGTTGGCCCGCACGACGTCGAGGCCCGCCGCCGTGGCCGCCGCCGTCAGCTCCCGGCTCGTGTCACCCGGCCCCGTCGTGGCGAGCAGGGCCGCTGCGTGCGGCTCGGGAACCGCCAGCACCAGGGGTGAGCCCGCCACGATCGTCCGGCCCTGGACCGCGAACCTCTGACCGGCTCCCTCGGCGGTCATCATGTCCACCTGCGCCCCGGACTCCGCGATCCACACGTCCGGCCGGGGGCCGAGGTCCAGGGAGGCGGCGCCGGCCTCGCCCGGTACCGCGCCCCAGCCGGACGCGAACGCGCCGCGGAGCGCGGGCCAGCCCACACCGAACGTGGTGACGTGGTACTCGGGGCAGGAGAACCGCGTGGTCGAGTCCCGCTCGAACGCGTCGGCCACCGCCGCGAAGCCGGGGGCGCCGTCCTCCGGGACCATGACGGCCACCTCGGTCGGGTCCTCGCAGGACTCGCCGGACGCCACTGCCAGCCGCGCGCCGACCAGCACGACCAGCGCCAACGCCCCCACCACGCTGACGGGAACCCAATGGCCCCGCACCCACTCCCCCGCCGACCCCGCCAGGCGCGCGTAGACCCGCGCCGGGACGAGCGTGGACAGGCCGGCCAGTGCCAGGACGACGAGGGCAGCCAGCAGGAGGATCTTGGTCGGACCGTCGGCGACCTCCATGAACCCGGCGCAGATGACCGCACCGGTGCCGAACACCGCGAACACGGCACGGCGGCTGCCGTCCCACCAGCGCCGGAACCTGCTGTCCGAACCCCGGTCGCCGTCCGGACCCTCCGTACTTCCCGCAGGCTGCCCCGTTGCACCCATCCGTCCTCCTGGAACGTCAGGGTCCGATATCTACCACATTGACCTCGACGTTCGCAGGTAAACGGCGATTCGGGGGCAGCGCCCGCAGCTCAGTTCTCCGCGCGGCCCTTGCGCCAGTAGCCCATGAAGGCCACGGACTTGCGGTCCACCTGGCACTCGCTCACGAGGTAGCGGCGCAGCGTCTTGATGACGCCGGCCTCGCCCGCGAGCCACGCGTACAGCACGGTGTCCTGCGCCAGGGGGCGGCCCGTCTCGTCGACCGGCACCTCCCAGAGGATCCCGGTGTCGATGTCGACGTCCTCCACCTCGGCGGACAGGTCCACGCCGGCGGCGGTCAGCGCGGGCGCGGTGTCCGACGACGGGCGGACACCCATCGCGAGCAGCCGGTCGGCGGCGTCCTGCACCGCGGGGATCAGCACCTCGCCGTGCTCGCGCCCGTCGCGCGCCAGCCAGTGCACGCGCACGCCCTCGGGTGCGCCGAGCGTCCAGCCGTCCTCGGGGTGCGGCACCTCGAGGAAGACCTCGCCGACGGCGTCGGCGGGCAGCGACTCGCAGATCGCGGCGATCGCGGGCACGGCGGTCTCGTCACCGGCCAGCAGCAGCGCGTGGCTGGACGACGGCGGGGCGAACTCGACGCCACCGTGGATGCCGTCGTACTCGGCGTTCGGGCCCATGATGACCAGCGGGTCGCCCGCGGCCGCGCCCAGCGCCCAGCGCGACGCCGGCCCGGTGTCACCGTGCATGACGACGTCGACGTCGACCTCACGCAGGTCCTGGCGCACCGTGCGGACCGTGTAGGTGCGCATCGGGTTGCGGTGCTCGTCCGGGAGCGAGCGCCAGGCGGCGTACCAGTCGGGGTCGTCGCGGCGCAGGCCGTCCCAGCCACCCTGGGGCGACGGGAGGAGCAGCTTGATGCGCTGGTCGCGGCCGT
Source organism: Promicromonospora sp. CA-289599 (assembly GCF_050936155.1). Taxonomy (NCBI): domain Bacteria; kingdom Bacillati; phylum Actinomycetota; class Actinomycetes; order Micrococcales; family Promicromonosporaceae; genus Promicromonospora; species Promicromonospora sp. CA-289599. Next base: position 5,350,813 of record NZ_JBNJNI010000001.1, on the reverse strand, counting down.
TGTCGGCGAACTTGTCCAGGTCCGGCCCGCGGAACGTGAAGCGGACGAAGGACGGGCACAGGCGCGTCACGCGCGCTACCTCGACGTCGAACATTCGCGAGGGCTTGGCTTCGAGCCCCTCGGTCTGGGTGGTCACGACGGTGAGCCTAACCTAACTTTGTGCGCCCTGTGTCACCCCTCCGGGTGGCGAACAGCACCATGAGCAGACATCTCGACGCCGTTTACCACGAAAAGTTCATGAGTGTGAAACAGGATGCCCATGTTCCAGGAAGATCACCCCTGTCAGTAGAAAATTAACCCTGTACAAAGGGTGCATCTTGCCTCTTTGACCTCTTTACTTGGTACCGATCGGCCCGGACGACGATCTGGCCACCGCACCGTCGGCAACCCATCGTCACGACAGGCCGCACGCTTCCCCTCGTACTCGCTGGAGAGCCTCACCATGATCGACCACTTCGCGCTGGGCTGGGTCACGCCCATCCTCTCGTTCCTGCTCTCGTGCGCCGGGTGCGCCGTGGGCCTGACCTGCACGGCGCGCGCGCGTGTCTCCCACGGCCTCGCGAGCATCGGCTGGCTCGCCCTCGGCGCCGTCTCCATCGGGGGCACCGGCATCTGGGTGATGCACTTCGTCGCCATGCTCGGTTTCCACATCCGGGGCACCGAGACCCGCTTCGACGTCCCCCTGACGATCGCCAGCGGCCTGCTCGCCATCGCGGTGGTCGGGCTCGGCCTCTTCATCATCCGGACGGCGGGCGTCGGGCCGTTCGCGCTCGTCGCCGGCGGCATCGTCACCGGACTGGGCATCTCGGCGATGCACTACCTCGGCATGCGCGCCCTGCACGTGGGCGTCGAGGTCACCTACGACATCCCCACCGTCTTCATGTCGGTGCTCGTCGGCATCGTCGCCGCCACCGCGGGCCTCTGGCTCTCGGCGAAGGTGCACAACTTCGCCGCGGGTGTCGGCGCCACACTCATCATGGGTGTCGCCGTCTCCGGCATGCACTACACGGGTATGGCCGCCATGCGGGCGGAGGTCGTCACCGGCACCGTCATCGTGCCGGACGGCGGCGTCTCCGTCGCCGCCCTGCTCGGCCCGCTGATCATCGGGGTCACCATCAGCACCATCCTGCTGCTCCTGGTGGTCGGTCTGGCGCCGAGCGCCGCCGAGCTCGAGGCGCAGGAGAAGTTCAAGGGCTGGCAGGGGCGGCAGGAGGAGATCCAGCGCGAGGCGGCGGAGCCGCGGCGCAGGTCCCAGCTGCTCTGACAGCGCGTCCGTGAACCGTGATGTTCACAGGACGGAACACCCAGGCTCGAAGAGTTCACCCCATGAATTGGACATTTAGCCCGGAGCTTTAGATGCATCCGGATACATCTGTCCGATTGACTGTCGTCATAGGCCCTGCCTATGGCCAGGGTCGTGCCGCTCCGGCAGACACAGTCCGCAGCGGATTCCGTAGTGCCCTACCGCACTGGAGAAACCGACCATGATCGATCACTTCGCGCTGGGCTGGGTCACGCCCATCCTCTCGTTCCTGCTCTCGTGCGCCGGGTGCGCCGTGGGCCTGACCTGCACAGCTCGCGCACGCACCTCCCACGGCCTGGCGAGCACTGCCTGGCTCACCCTCGGCGCCGTCGCCATCGGCGGCACCGGCATCTGGGTCATGCACTTCGTCGCCATGCTCGGTTTCCACGTGCGCGGCACCGAGACCCGTTACGACGTCCTCCTGACGATCGCCAGCGGGCTGCTCGCCGTCATCGTCGTGGGCCTGGGCCTCTTCATCATCCGCGCGGCCGGCTCCGGCCCCCTCGCGCTGCTCGCGGGCGGCACGGTCACCGGCCTGGGCGTCGCCGTCATGCACTACCTCGGCATGCGTGCCGTGCACGTGGGCGTCGAGATCACCTACGTCCCCGTCACCGTCATCCTGTCGGTGGCCATCGCCGTCGTCGCCGCGACCGCCGGGCTCTGGCTCTCCGCGAAGGTGCAGACCCTCGGCGCCGGTATCGCGGCGACGCTCATCATGGGCATCGCCGTCTCCGGCATGCACTACACGGGCATGGCCGCCATGCGGGTAGAGGCGGTTCGCGGCGCCATCGCCACGCCGGACGTCGGCGTCTCCGTCGCCGCCCTCCTCGGCCCGCTGATCATCGGCATCACCGTCAGCACGATCCTGCTGCTCCTGGTGGTCGGCCTGGCACCCAGCGCCGAGGAGATCGAAGCTCGGGAGAAGTTCAAGGGCTGGCAGGGGCGGCAGGAAGAGCTCCAGCGCCAGCCCCCGCCGCGTTGAGCCGCCGGGTATCGGCCCGATGCGCACGAGGGCGAGGCGTCACTACTCCTTGACCGACCCTGCCGTCAGGCCCTCGACGATCCAGCGGCTGGCCAGGGCGAACAGCACCATGGTCGGCAGGATCGTGAGCACCGCGGCGGCCGACATCGGGCCCCAGGCGATGTTGAACGTCGAGATGAAGCCGTTGAGCGCGGCCGGAATCGTCTTGTTGGCGTCGGAGTTCATCAGCACGACGGACAGGAACAGCTCGTTCCAGCAGTTCACGAAGTTGAAGATGAACGCAGCGACGATCCCCGGCGCCATGACCGGCACGAGCACGCGGAACAGCGCACCCAGCCGGGAGCACCCGTCGATCATCGCGGCCTCCTCCAGCGCATCGGGCATGTTCTCGAAGAACCCGCGCAGCATCACGGTGGAGAACGGGATGCACATCGCGACGTACACGAGGGCGAGCCCCGGCTTCGTGTCGACCAGGCCGAGATCGGAGAGCATCGCGTACAGCGGCCCGAGCGCGATGAACGCCGGGATCATCTGCGTGAGCAGGAACGCCCCGAGCACAGCGCCCTTGCCCCGGAACTCGAACCGGGCCAGGACGTAGGCGCTGAGCAGCGCGATGAGCGTCGCGGTGGCCCCGGCGGTCAGGGCGACCACGAGCGAGTTGCCCATGAACGTGCCGAAGCTCGAGGTGGCGAAGAGCTCCGTGTAGTTGCCGGTCGACGGCTCGGAGGGCCAGTACTCCAGCGGCCACCGGTTGATCGAGCCCGGCGACTTGAACGAGGTCACGACCACCCAGTACAGCGGGAACAGGGTGATGACCAGCCACAGCGCGAGTCCCGTGACCCTGGCGACACGCATCGTCATCGCTGGTTCACCCGCCTCATCGCCATCAGGTAGAAGGCACAGAACACGAACAGGACGACCATCACGACGAGCCCGATGGCGCTGGCCAGGCCGTAGCTGCCCTGCTGCGTGAACTCGATCATCCAGGTGGTGACGATGTGCGTCCGGCCCGCGGGTCCGCCGGCCGTCATCGCGTAGATGATCTCGGGCGAGTTGAACGTCCAGATCGCGCGGAGCAGCACGGTCAGCGCCAGCGTCGTCCAGATGTACGGGACGACGATGGAGAAGAGCCGGCGCACCGTGCCCGCGCCGTCGATGGCGGCGGCCTCCAGGACCTCGTCGGGTACCGACTGGAGGGCCGCGAGGATCATGATCGCGAAGAACGTCACGCCGTACCAGACGTTGGCGACGATCACGGCGACCATGGCCAGCTTCGGGTCGGCGAGCCACGGCAGCGGCGCCTCGACGGCGCCCGTCTTCATCAGCAGGTCGTTCACGACGCCGAACTCGGCGTTGAACATCCAGCGGAACAGCATGCCGACGAGGAAGCCCGACACCGCCCACGGATAGAACACGAGCGCCTGGTAGAGCGCGCGGAAGCGGAACCGGCGCCACAGCCCCAGCGCGACGAGGAACCCGATCACGAGCTGGGGCACTATCGAGCCGACGACCCACACCACCGTGTTGCCGGCGACCACGGGGAAGACCGGGTCGCCCAGGATGGTGGCGAAGTTCGCCAGGCCCACCCAGGGCGTCGAGGTGAGGTCCCAGAGGTTCCAGTCCCGGAACGCCATCTGGGCGCCCTGCAGCATGGGGAAGTACGTGAACCAGCAGACGAAGATGATCGCGGGGGTCAGGAAGGCGAGGATCGTCAGCGCGTGCCGGCGGCCGAAGGTCGTACGACGGCGGACCGCGCGCGGGGTCCCGGCCCGCGCCGGAGGCATGGTCGTGGCTGTCACGTCGTCACTGCTCCGCGGCGTACTTCTCGGTCCAGAAGGTGTCCCAGGCCTCGAGCAGCTCGCTCGTCGTCATGTCACCGAGCAGGACCGCCTGCACGTCCTGGTCCGCCTTCTGCTCCCACTCGGTCCACCAGCTCTCGCCGCGCGGCTGCACCACGTTGACGTAGGTGTCCGGGTCCTCGGTCATGGTGACGTAGCTCGTCCACGGGCCCTCGGAGTAGAAGGGGTCCTCGCCCGCGCCGTCGATGATCGGCACGAGGCTGTTCTCCTGGGCGAACCGGGTAGCGGGCTCCTCGCCCGAGAGGAACTCGACGAGCGCGACCGCCTCCTCCTTGTGCTCGCCGGCCTCGGCCACTCCCCAGCCCGCGGTCGCGAGCGGCTGCGCCGCCTTGCCCGTCGGGCCGGTCAGCAGCGGGGCGGTGGACCACTGGTCCTGCGTGATCGTCGTCGACTCCGCCACCGTGGCGATGACCTCAGGGTCCTGCAGCAGGAACGCCGTCGACCCGTTGGTGAAGCCCTCCACCATCTCGGGGTAGCCCCACGACACGGCCGACGGCGGCGCCGCCTGCTCGAACAGGGAGAAGTAGGTGTCGACGGCGTCCTGCGCCTCGGGCGCCGCGAAGATCGTCGACCCGTCCCGCATCAGGTACGCGTTCTCCACGTCCAGGTCGTCGATCGTGTACGCCTCCACGGCGGCGACGACGTTGCTGAACCCGTTCTGGCCGCCGCGGAACGCGTAGCCGTAGGTGTTCTGCGAGGGGTCCTGGATCGCGGAGGCCTGCTCCAGCAGCTCCTCCCATGACACCGGCGGCCTGTCGAAGCCCGCCTCCTCGACGAGGTCGGTGCGGTAGAACAGCGACAGCCCGTAGAAGCCGTACGGCACGAAGTAGCGGGCGCCGTCCTGCGCGGTCACCGCCTGCGCGTTGTCGGTGAGGTCGTCCCAGCCGGACCAGCCGGTGACGTCGTCCGACAGGTCGTAGAGCCAGCCGTTGTTGCTGAACGCCCCGACCGTGCTGTCGCGCACCTCGAGGACGTCGACGCCCCGGCCGGACTGCAGCATCTGCTGGAGCTTCTGGTCGGCCTGGTCGGTGGGCGGGGAGACGAGGTCGACGGTGACGCCCGGGTTCTCGGCCTCGAACTCGTCCAGGAGCTCGCGGACCAGCGCGGTCCGGGCCGGGTTGGTGAGGCTCTCGACCATCTGCAGGCGGACGGTCCCGTCCTGCGCCGATCCGGCTCCGGTGCACGCGGTGAGCGCGAGCAGGCCGATCGTGGCCAGGCCCGCGGTGACGGCAGTTCGGGTGCGGTTCATGTGCGCACCTCTCCTTCTTCTCGTGTCTGTGGGTGACGCGCCGACGGGGCGCGGGTCAGTTGCGGCGGCGTTCGTCGGCGAACGCCAGGATCCGGGGAACCGCCCGCTCGACGAACGCGTCGAAGTCGCGCGGCTCCGTGTACAGGTGCACCGAGAGGCGCAGGTAGCCGACACCCGCGACGCTCGTGAAGGCCGACTCGACGCCGGCGAGGTCGAGCAGGCGCAGCCGCAGCTCGTCGGCGTCCGTGCGGTCCCGCCCGAGCCCTTCGGGCAGGCGCAGCAGGCGCATCGAGACCACGGGCATGGCGACGTCGGTGGCGACCGGGCCGTCCACGAAGGGCTGGAGGGCCGCGCCGATGACGGCGGCGCCGTGGTCCGCGAGCGCCGCCATGGTCGCGCGGGCTTGGGCCCAGCCGTACTCGCCCTCGACGAAGTCGATCGCGCGGGGCGAGGCGATGTAGCCGGTCGTGTCCATGGTGCCCTGGGAGTCGAACCGCTCGGGGTAGCGGTCCTCGGCGCCCCAGGAGTCGATGAGCGGCCACAGGTCGTCGCGGTCTGCGGCGTCGGTGACGAGCAGGGCCGTGCCGCGGGGCGCGCAGGCCCACTTGTGCAGGTTGCCGAACCACCAGTCCCCGCCGGCGACGGCTGCGGCGTCCTCGACGAGGCCCGGGGCGTGGGCGCCGTCCACGAGGACGCGGGCGCCGCGCTCGTGGGCGAGCTCGGTGATCCGCGCGGTCGGGAGCAGGCGTGCGGTGGGCGAGGTGATCTGGTCGACGACGACGAGGCGCACGGCGTCGGTGAGCTCGGTGCGGAACCGTTCGACGACGTCGTCCGCCGTCGCGGCGAGCGGGAGGGCGACCGTCCGCACCTGGGCGCCGGAGCGGCGGGCGAGCCGGCGGGCGCCCATGGTGACCGCGCCGTAGCCGTGGTCGGTGACGAGGATCTCGTCGCCGGGCTCCAGCCGCAGGGAGTTGAGGACGACGGTCGCTGCCGCGGAGGCGTTCGGCACGAAGGCCGTGTCCTCGGCGCGGGCGCCGACGAAGGGCGCGACCTCACGGCGGGCGGCGGCGATGAGCTCGGGGGCGCGGGGGAACCAGGCGACGGGGCTGAGGTCGGCCTGCCTGCGCAGCTCGTCCTGGTGGCGCACCACCTCGGTGGGCACCGCCCCGTAGGAGCCGTGGTTGAGGTGCACGACCGACCTGTCCAGCGGCCACGCCTCGCGCGCCGGTCCCCCGGACGCGAGGTGGACGGGCGCCGGAGCTGTGCGTATCTGGTCCATCAGCACCTTCCCATCGATTTGTCGGACAACCATGGCAGGCAAGACGGGACAGCGCCAGGCTTTCGCGCAAAATGACACAGATCTGTAGGACAGGTTTTACGGGCGTGAAATGTCCGCCGCACTGGCGGGGACCTGACATCCTGGTGGGATGCACGAGGTGAGCGCAGTCGAGACGGCCCTGCACGGGCTGCGTACCCTGATCGCCGACGGCTCGCTCCAGCCGGGCGACCGGATGCCGAGCGAGGGCGAGCTGAGCGAGCGGCTCGGCGTCTCGCGCGGCTCGATCCGCGAGGCGATCCGTACGCTCTCGGCCCTCGGCGTCGTCGAGACCCGCCGGGGTGCGGGCACCTACGTCGGCGAGCTGCGCGCCGCCGACATGATCAGCACGCTGTCCCTCACCGTCGGGCTGCTGCCGCTGGAGTCGATCCTCGAGCTCTACGAGCTGCGCCGCGTGCTGGAGGCGCACGCCGTGGCTCTCTCCGCCGCGCGCTGCGACGACGCGACGCTCACCGGGCTCGGCGATCTCCTCGACCGGCTGGAGGCGAGCGAGGACGTCGACGAGCAGTCGGCGCTCGACCACGAGTTCCACATGGGCATCGTGCGGCTGTGCGGCAACGAGTCGCTCGGGTCGATGGTGGCGGTGCTCAGGTCGCGCTCGCGCGCCTACCCGGTCCTCACCCCGGAGACCAAGCGGGTCTCCGACGCGGGACACCGGGCGATCCTGCGGGCGCTCGTGTCACGTGACCCCGTGGCCGCGTCGGTCGCGGCGGCGGCTCACGTCGCCCAGAGCGAGGTGTGGCTGCGCGAACGCCGTCCGGCACCGGAGGTGATCCCGGAGGCGTGAGTCGTGCCCGACGTCGGCACCGACGTACCTGGTGAGTGGTGTGGCTACACCAGAGCATCGAGGAGTCGATCGATCGCTTCCTGGGCGGTGGTGTCCGGCCCGAGGACGATCTCGTGGTCGAGGCCGAGGCGGTCGTCCGGTGTCCACCACTCGGCCATCTCCTCCGGCGTGAAGTGCGTGGCCTGGGGCCGTCCGGCGTGCCGGCGCACGGTCTCCTCGAACGGCACGTCGAGGTAGACGACCGCGCTCACTCCTGCGTGGTCGGTGACGAGGCCACGGAGCATGTCGCCGTACCGGGCCTCGTGCATGATCCCTTCGACGACGACGCCGTAGCCCGCGTCGAGGGCATGGCGGGCCGTGGCGTCGATGAGCGAGATGTTGAGGGCTCCCGGGGTGTCCTTCTCCCACAGCAGCGTGCGACGCACGTAGTCCTGTCGATGAGGGCGGTGCCGCGTCCCATCTGCTCACGCAGCTCTCGGGCGATGGTGCTCTTGCCTGAACCGGAGGGGCCGCGCACGATCACCAGGCGGGTCCGCGGGATGCCGGTCGAGGCTCGCGAAGTCGGCGTGGGCACGCGGTCAGCGTAGTTGGGCGACCTGCGTCGAGCGCGCTGTGGGCAGGTCCCCACGCGGATCACCGGCTGATCACCCACGTGGCCCAGGCGAAGCGACCGGGGTGGGCACGAGAGCGCGCAGCACAGGTACCAGGCCCTGCTCGTCGATGGTCCCGGTGACGTCATCGGCAGCCTCGATGACCACGTCACGGGCCTGCCCCATGGCCACGGCGCGAGCGGCCCAGGCGAACATAGGGAGGTCGTTCAGCCCGTCCCCGACCCCGATCGTCAGCTCCTGCGCGATACCCAGGCTCTTGCGGACCTGTTCAAGTGCGGACGCCTTGGAGACGCCGCCGGGGGTGACGTCGAGCCAGTCTCCGTCGACGGGGGTTACGGTCAGGCCGAGGCGGCGTAGATCGCCGGCCAGGTCGAGGATCGCGGGGGCGCGCAGGATCATCCGCGGGGTGCGGCAGCGGGAGATCTGGTCGACCGTCGCGATGCGCTGAGCACCGTTCACCTCGTCGGCCCCGAACAGGCGGGTCACGTGGTAGCCCCACCCGACTTCTTCGACAGCGATCCGCACACCATGGAGGGCCTTGCGTACGAGAGCGATCGCGGCGCCGGCGGTGAACGTGAACGTCTTGGTGACCTCGTACCCGCCGGAGAGGGCAGGGTCGAGGCGCGCGGAGACGGCACCATTGGAGCAGACCACCGTGCCATTGGTCAGACCGAGCGCTCGTGTGATCGGCAGCGCGCCCACGAGGGACCGTCCGGTGGACACCACGACGTGGTGCCCGACCGTTACGACGTCCTGCACCGCCTGGGCGGTGTCGTCAGGCACCTCGAGGCTGCCGGACCGCACGATCGTGCCGTCGATGTCGAGCGCGACGAGGTGAGCGTCTCGCACCCCCTGGGCTCGGCTGCTGCTCATCGGTATTCCCCTCATCGGCGCGGGCGGCGATGCCGGCCTTCGGTCGCGGTGGTGACAAGCACATCGCAGACGGCTGGCCGGTGACACAGCGCCCATGCCGCCTCTTGGCAGCGTTCTGGCGGCGTAACCGCTGCATCCGGAACGTCGCCCCCGGACGAGCCGACCTCGGCGGCTATCGTTGGCAGCCGACGCCGACCTGACGGGAGACACCCTGATGTCACGCAGAACCAGGCTCTCGGACGCTCGCATCGCAGCGGGTTACAGCCAGGAGGCCCTCGCCGAGCAGCTCGGCGTCGAGCGGACCACCGTTCAACGGTGGGAGTCCGGCGCGTCCACCCCACGCCCCTTCCAGCGGGCCAACCTCGCCACGGCACTCGGGCTGACGGCTGAAGCCATGGAAGCGACCCTGGGCCTCACACCGAGCAGGCCCCAGCCGTTTGCAGGAGCCGAGCCGTCGCCGCTGCTTGCGCTCCAGTCGGTGGAACGAGGGCGACCGGCTCAACCGGGTGACGTCCTCGGGCTGCTGGACGCGGCACGACCACTCATCGACAACACGTTGGGGGCGACATCGCTCTCCCCCAGGCGCTTGGAACTGATCGAGGGGCGAATCGCTGAGCACCTGGTGACCTACACGCGTACCCCGCCGGTGACCATGCTGTCTGTGCTCGCCACGGACATCCTGGAGATCCAGGCGATGGCCGCCGTCCGCCAGCCCGCCATGGTCCAGGCCAAGCTCTCCGAGGCCCAGGCGATCCTCGCCCTCCTGACCGCCGACGCCTTGATGAAGCTCGGCGAGATCCGGCGTGCCCGCTACTGGTACGGCACCGCGCGCCTCGCCTCGGACGACACAGGCAACCTGCACCTCCAAGCCCGGGTCCGGGCCCAGGAGGCGATGCTCCCGTACTACTACGGGCCCATCGCGCAGGCCGTCGAGCTCGCACGCAGCGCCCAAGCCCTGCTACCCGGTGTCGCGTCCGAGACGACAGCACTGGCCGCAGCCGCCGAAGGCAGAGCCCTCGCCAGGCTCGGCGACGCCCAAGGCGCGGAACAAGCGATGAACACGGCGCAGCGGTATGTCGATCAGGCCGACTCCCTCGGTTCGCCCGATGCGGCGTTCCAGTTCAACCACAAGCGCCTGCTGCTGTACCTGTCGGGCACACTCACCTACCTGGACCAGCCCGCGCGAACGCAGCGCGTCCAGGAGGAGGCGCTCCAGCTGTACGCGGCCCAGCCAGACCTCGTCACCGACCCAGCCCTGATCCGCCTCGACCAGGCGGTCGGCCTGGCCCTGGCGGAGCAGGCCGACGAAGCGTGCCGGCTTGCCATGAACGTCGTCACCAGCCTGCCAGCCGAGTACCGCACGCGAGTCGTGCTCGCCAAGACCCATGATGTCGTCCGCGCACTTCCCGAAGGCGCGCCCCAGCGCCCCCGAGCCGAACTCACCGAGCTCATCGCCACCCAGACCTGAGGCAACCAGTGACGACCAGTCCGCACTACACGGAACACATCCACACGCCCGAGGTCACCGGCCCGATCGCCGAACAAGCCGCACGGCAGACCGGCCTGGACCCCGACGGCATGATCCTCCTCCGCCACCAGACCAGCGGCGTCTACCGGCTGACCAGAGCACCGGTCGTCATCAAGGTCGCCCCACCCGGAGAACAACACCTCACCGACGTCGTACGGCTCGTCACCTGGCTGCAGGATCACGGAGTGCCGACCGTCGAGCTGTGGGGAGACCCGACGAACCAGCCGCTACACATCGACGGCCGCGTCGTGACCCTGTGGCGCTACCTGCCACAAGAACGTGCCGTCCGGGCCCCGGACATCGCCGATTCCCTCCTGGCGCTCCACAACGCCCCACCGCCGCCGTTCCCTCTGCGCCCCCTGGACGTGTTCGGCCCGATCGGGCGCTCGATCGCTGCCAGCCCGCTCCTGACGGACGACGACCGCAACCTGCTCACAGACCTTTGCACGCGACTCGCTCAGGACAACGCGCTCCTCACGGCCGGCTCCGAACCGAGCCTCATCCACGGCGACGCCCAGCACCGCAACACCCTCCTAGACCCTTCCAACGGACTAGCGGTCCTGTCCGACTGGGACTCCGCCGCCCTCGGCCCCCGCGAGTGGGACCTGACCACCATCGAGGTCCACTGCCGACGCTTCGACCACCCGTCCGCCGAGTACGACCAGTTCTGTCAGCGCTACGGCCGGGACATCCGCGACTGGTCGGCCTACCCCTGGCTGCGCGACGTGCGCGAGCTACGCATGATCACCTCCAACGCCCGCAAGTCCCCACCTGGATCACCTGCCGCGACCGAGGTCCGACGCCGCCTCGACAACCTCCGCGATGGCGGGAACCTGAGCTGGAACATCCTGTAGGTACCGACTGCAACTGCACGTTCAGCCTGTGCCGCGCGGGCTTCCTCGTACACACGCAAAGCGGCCGAAAAGATGAGGAAGAGATCTCCGACTACCTCGCCAACGAACTCGAACAGCACCTCAACGGCGTCGGCATAGTGGTCAACCGAGAAGAGCAGGTGCGCCGTAGCGGGCAGAGCGGCCTGGCTGAGCGGACTGATCTGCGGGTGGAGGCGGTACGGCCAGACTCGGGCGCCTGAGGTCGCCGAGACCGCTGCACATTCCGGGGGACGTCAAGGGCACCTGGAACCCCGGACTCATCGAGTCGCTCGAGACACAGCTTGTTCAGGGGCGGTTAGGCGTCCGGTTCCTGGCACGTTCGGCGGACCTCGACCCCTGCTGCATGGCCGCTATGAGCAAGGCCAGCGACACGAATACGGCGTTGAGGTGTGCAGCTTGGTCGCAGGACGGCCCGAAGGGCTACGACTCGTCACGATCTCTTTCGCTAGAAATGATCCTCGCGGGGTCGTTCAGATTGACAATATCCGCATGAATGACGACCTCTTGACTGTTGTTGTTGTATGTGGCCGAGTCGCCATCATTCTTGCCGCGAATGAGCGAGCGAATGAGCGGCATTGTTAGTACCGCCACCGCGAGCAGCACGCCAACGACGGTGAGAATAAAAAGCCATACCCCGGAATCTCGATCCATCATGACGTACGCCATGAGGGTCACCTCGGTGCAAATGAGGGTCACATATGCGGCAACGGCAAACCACTTCGCAAGTCGCGGTAGTTCAGCATCGTTGAATGCCTGATGAATCTTGGCGTCTATCGCAATGGCGAGAAAGAACACTGGCACAATTTGAGCCATCGTGGCGGCAGCGTCGGGTGACATGCGAGCAACAGTAGCGAATTACCACGCCTGGAGAACGCTTTCGATCACTCCGACAAGCAGACGGCATGGTTGGATGCGCATGGACCCCGGGCTTGACCGGTGTCGTGCCGAATCCCCACTTCTCAGTCACACGCGTTGGTTCCGCAGCGTCCACGGTCATCGCACCCTTCGAATTCGACTCAAGCCCACGTGAGACTAGCGCCCAGCCCAACGCAGTCCTGCGAGAGGGTCAATAGGTTCCTGCTGCGGAGCGGTTTGGCGTTGGCGCTGCCAGGTTCACCCATCCCTGGCGAAGCCCGCGCGGTAGCCTAATCTTCGCAAAGGGCCTGATTCGGTCACGCGATAGGAGGTATCTGAGTGGCCGAGACGACACGCGATACGGCATCAAGCCAACGGCTGATGGCTCTTGCCCGCGAATGGGACGAGGTCGTCGATGAGATCCGTGCTCTGGGATTCGAGGACTTCCTCGGTCTGCCCCCTGTGGGGTCGCTCTTGCCTGCTGCTTCGGGCGGGCCGGTGATCGTCTTGAATGTGAGCCGTTCGAGGTGCGACGCGCTCATCGTCACCAATGGCGGGGTCGAACCCGTCCCGCTGCCGCGGCTGACATTCGAGGACGCGAGACAGCGCGCCATCGCTCTGCTCGCCGTGCTCAAAGGGGTCGACGACGGAGTCGACGAGCTGTCCGATGCAGCGCATGACCTCGCTGAGGACTCACCGGTGGGCCGAGCGCGGTGGCTTGTTGCGACCCGACGGCTCATCGACGCTCGCCGAAGCGCCAACGAGGAGCTCGCCGACCTCCAGCAATGGATGTGGCAGGCCATCGCCGCCCCCGTCCTCGACCACCTCGGCCTACGAATCTCGCCGGCCGACGGGGCGGAATGGACACGGGTGTGGTGGTGTCCGACCGGCCCCCTGGCCGTCATGCCTCTGCATGCGGCCCAGGACCTGACCGCTAACCCCGCCGATCACGCAGCGGTGATCGATCGTGTCGTCTCCTCCTACACACCCACGCTACGGGCACTTCAGTCGGCTAGAGCGGGCATCGACCCACCCAACCCCGATGACCGGTTTCTCGTCGTCGCCATCGAGGAGACCGACGGGCGACCGAACCTCGAGGGAGCACTCGCCGAACGTGACCTTCTTCGTGCCCTCCTGACTTCGAGACGTCTGACGGTGCTCGGAGAGTCTGACGCGAGCCGCGCTGACGTGCTGTCCTCTCTCGCGAAGCACCGGTGGGTCCACTTCGGATGCCACGCAGATCAGGATCTCGCCAACCCGTCAGACGGCGGGCTGCTGCTCTCCGACGGGGTCCTCACGATCGGGGAGATCGCCGGGCATCGATTCCGCGGTGACTTCGCAGGCCTTGCCGCTTGCAAGACCGCGGTCGGCGGCGTCGAACTGCTCGACGAATCGATCACGCTCGCCGCGGCGCTGCACTTCACCGGCTTTCGGCACGTCGTCGCATCGCTCTGGTCGATCGAGGACAACATCTCCAGCACGGTTTTCGAAGGGCTATATCAGCAGCTCATCCACGAGGGGATCATGGACGCGGAACGCTCCTCGCTAGCCCTGCACCGCGCAATCCGCGAGCAGCGGGAACTCTTCCCGGACGAACCCTTGGACTGGGCGCCGTTCATCCACCTGGGACCCTGACAAGCGAGAGGAACCCAATGCCGGACCCGCACTCCGTCGACTACTCCGTCGAGACCGATGACTCATTCGCCCAGACAGCGGCCCTAACGTTCAGCCTGGACGTCAAGGGCAGCGCTGACGCCGAGCTCAACGGACCGTGTCCACGCTGCGAGGACCCGATGTCGTTCCCCGTCCACAGTCATATCTTCCGGCGCCGGAAGCAGCCCGCACGTACCGCCTCCGACAACGGGCTCGTCCCGATGATCTGCACGTGCACGAGCATGACCCATCACGGCAGGCCGGACGATGCCGAGGGCTGCGGAGCGTACTGGAACCTGAGGATCGACGAGCGTGAAGAAGCCTGACCTCGTCCCCGGGCCTCCAGCTACGCTCGCGCACCGCAACCATGCCGTCGACGAGCGCAGAAGAATCCAGGCCGAGCTGGCAGCTACGAAGCGGACGGCCGCTGGTTGGGGCAAAGGCATCGCAGGACTCTTCGCCGCGATCGCCGCACTGGGTCTCGTCCGCGGGCGAAGTGACATCGAGCAGCTCGCAGCACCATGGAGTGTCCTCGTCGGAATTGCGTTCGCCTTTGCCCTGAGCTCGGGGCTGGTCGCCGCGTTCTTCACGATGCGTGCCGCCCACGGCAGACCGTTTCGGCAACGCGTGCGGGCCGGACATAGCCTCGGCGGAGCGCCTCTTCCTTTCTCCAGCGATCACATCGAAGCACGCCAGTCAGCCCGAGCACTGCTCTGGGGACTCGCGTTGGCCGTGGCATCGATGGTGGGGATCAGCACCGCACTGGGCGTGACGTGGTACGCACCACGCGCGACCCCGCCTCTGCTCCAACTGATCGACGACTCAGGGACGGCCTGGTGTGGCGCACCCGAACGTCTCAACCTCGGGCTACTGACCCTGCAAACTGATCAAGGGGCTGTGGTCATCGACCTCAGCACCGCCACGACGATCCAAACCACGGTCATATGTCCAGCCGCACCATAGCTGGCTCCGAGGAGCCGGCCGACCAGCGCGAACAGATCTCGGCGTTGGCACGACAGCGCGCCGAGGAATACCTTCAGACCGGCAACCGATCCGCAGTCATCAGGGCAGTCGCCGGGTATCGCCTTCTCGTCCTCTCCGCGACCAACGACGAGGACCGCGTCGAGGCACTAAGCGGACTGTCGGCGTCGCGTCAGCTTCTCTTCGGGTCCCGCGGCCTCCGATCGGACATCGACGACGCGATCGAACGCGGCACAGCCGTTCTCGCCATGCTGGATCCGACACGGCCCAGGACACGGCATCACGCCAACCTCGGCAATGCCTACCGGCTCCGATTCGAAGAGGTCTCCTCGGACCGCGCCGATCTCCGCGCCGGCCTTCAGCACGCGTGGGACGCACTGGACGACGAAGCAGCCCCGCACGTGCATGCCCAACGGCTCTCCAACTTCGGGCTCCTGCTGCGCCTCCACTTCGAGGCATTGGGGCGCCGAGACGACATCGACGAGTCGGTCGAGGTGATCGAAGAAGCGGTCGAACTTGCCGACGCGGCGCAGCGTCCCCAGATCCTGTCCAACGCGAGCACTTCACGCCGGATACGTGGAGCCCGCTACGGGATCGCAGAGGACCTCCACGAGTCACGACGCCTCTCGAACCGGGCTCTTCGGAGCAGGGAAACACCTGAGCACCTGCGTGTCGGTCTACTCATCAACGCGGCGCTCCCGGATCTCGACCTCTTCCACCTCACTGATATCGCAGCGCATCTGAAACGTGCAGAGCTCGCCCTCGAGCTCGCGCTGAAACTCGTCGATCACGGTAGCCCGGACCATCTCATCGTGCTGATCAACCTGGCGAATCTCAAACGACTCCTCGCGAGTGCTGACCCGGCGCCTGGCCGGTCCGACGAGGCCGTTGAGGTCGCTCTAGCCGCTCTTGCGGCGCTGCCGGTCCGACACCCAGATCGGCCTCGGTTTCTTGCGGCAGTAGGCCGTGCCTTGCGCACGCGTCTGAATCTCGAAGGACGGGCGGAGGACGCACGCGACTCGGTTCGGTACCGCTCGCAGGCTGCCGACTACGACGGGGGCGACCCCTACGAGCGAGCGCTCTCGGCGTACACGGCAGGTCTCTGGGCGAGCGAGGACAACGAGCACGACACAGCGCTTCACTACCTACTGACCGCGCTGGATCTGCTGCCGAAGGTCGTCTGGCTGGGGCTCGATCGGACCACTGTCCTCGCCCACACCGTCGAGTGGCAAGACCTCGCACGAGACGTTGCCGCTTCGGCGATCCAGAACGACGAGCTACCGGTCGCCATCGCCGCACTCGAACGAGGACGGACGATGTTTTGGAGCCAGGTCACTGGATACCCTGACGAATCGACACGCCTCCGCAATGCGCACCCCGGTCTTGGCGACCACCTCGACCGTCTCGACCGCATCAGTGAGCAACTCGCGGCGGCACGCGCAGCAGCCAACGAAAAGATCAGCGCGAGCCGGGCCAACTCGTAACCGTTGCGAACGGCCCGGTCCTAGCCACCGGACGCTGACAGTCCGGGCGTGCTCGATCAGAGATGCTCGCGCTGTCCGGCCCTGCGTTCGGTGACTGGGAAACATTCCCGACCGTCCCACTGTTGGAACTATGCACGGCGTTTCAAGTCGCCGCTGCGTCCTGACGATGCCGAACGCCAAATACCTCGACTTCCAGCGGGCCCCAGCAGATGCTCAATTCCCGGATTCGATCGCGCTCGCCTACTCGACGGCTCAACTATCAGCGTCCGGCACCCGCGTAGCCCACGCAGCGACCGCCACGGCCGAGGCGACGTTCAGCGAGTCCACTCCCCCGGACATCGGGATCCGCACCGTCATGTCGCACTCCGCGATCGTCCGCGCCTTGAGCCCGTCACCCTCGGTGCCGAGAACCAGCGCGAGCTTCTCGGGCGGGTCGGCCACCAGGTCGTCGAGGCTGACCGAGTCGTCCTCCAGCGCGAGCGCCGCCACCTTGAAGCCGTGCTCGTGCAAGGCCTGGATGCCGCTGGGCCAGGGATCGATCCGTGTCCACGGGATCTGGAAGACCGTACCCATGGAGACCCGGACGGCTCGCCGGTACAGCGGGTCCGCACAGCTCGGCGTGAACAGCACGACGTCGACCCCGAGGGCCGCGCACGCGCGCATGCCAGCACCGACGTTCGTGTGGTCGACGATGTCCTCGAAGATCACAACGCGCCGCGCGCCCGCTCCCCCGCGCGCCCCCGCGAGCAGCTCGTGCACGCCGGGCAGCGGCGGCCGGTGCATGGCCGCCATAGCGCCGCGGTGCAGGTTGAAGCCCGTGATCTCCTTCAGCAGCGGTTCCTCGGCGACGTAGACGGGCGCGCCGGTCTCGCCGATCAGGTCGCTCATCGAGTCCAGCCACTTCGGCGCCATGAGGAACGACCGCGGCCGGTGCCCGGCCGCGAGCGCCCGCCGGATCACCGTCGAGCTCTCGGCGATGTACAGCCCCTTGGCCGGCTCATGCTTGGAGCGCAGGACGACGTCCGTGAGGCTGTTGTAGTCGGCGAGGCGCTCGTCGGCGGGGTCGTCGATACGGACGACGTCGAGGGTGGTCACCCGTGCATTCTCCCTGACCGGCGAGCCCTTGTCGGGCCAGGTCGGATCCGGATGGCGTGCGGGCTCCTGGCACGAGCTTCCCGGGACACCCCCGCACTGTCACCCGGTTGCGTCACGCGGTCGGAACGCGGTTGGAACGCGCCTGAAACATGACTGGAACGCGGGTTGCGCGCGGAACGACCTTGGCATGCCGTTATCGTCCCGTTATCTCTCAGAGCGAAATCCTCCCCGCTTCCCCCGAGCCCCAAGACTCCATATGCTCCGGGCAAGGAAAGTTCGTCCCGCTCGTGAGGAGAGTTGCGATGAGAACTACCCGAACTGCCCGGTCATCCCGTGCACGCCGCAGCAAGGAACACAGTCCGCACCCCGCGTTGCCCCAGTCCTACGCTGCGATGATCGAGCGGACGCCGTCGCTGGACGACGCGCAGCTCGAGTCTCTCCTCGAGCGAGCAGTCGCCGGAGCAGACGCCGCACGCACCCTTCACTCCACAGCGGTCTCCCCCAGCTTCCGCATACAGCTCGAAGCGCGGGTCAAGGACGGGCAATACGCGAAGGAGCGTCTCGTCCTCGCTCACCTCCGTCTTGTCCCGGCCGTCGCGGGCACCTACTCGGGCCGCCTGCCGTTCATGGATCTTGTCCAGGAGGGCAACGTCGGCCTGGTGCGCGCCGCCGACTCGTACGACCCCGCGCACGGCACGTTCGCCGCCTACGCGACCCGCTGGGTACGCCGCTCGATCGTCCGTGCGGTCGCCGCCGCCGAGCAGGCCGAGTCGCCGGGCGAGAGCGGCCCCACCCCCGAGCAGACGATGCTGCGCCGCCGCGTCCGGCAGGCCCTGCGGCACCTCGACGCCGTGGAGGCCCGGGTCCTGGAGATGCGTTTCGGCCTCCTGGACGGCACCACCCGCACCCTCGACGAGATCGGCCGCCGCCTCGGCGTGACCAAGGAGCGCGTGGCTCAGATCCTCGAGAGCGCACTGGCCAGGCTGCGCGACGTCGTCAGCCCGGTTCCCCTCGCCGCGTGACCGCCGGCTGGGCGCCCGAAGGCCCAGCCGGCGTCAGCCGAGAGACAACTTCGTCCAGCGCCACGTGGTACGCCCACGACGACTGGTAGCCCGAGTGGGCGGCCACGGCGAAGAGATAGGCCGACCGGTCCATCTCCTCCGCTCCGCGGTCCACCTCGTTCGACCCATAACCCACCACGGGGAAGCCCATGAAGTCGGTGCGCCGCCACAGGTTCACCCACGCGGGCTTCGCACCGCAGGTCAGCAGTGACATCAGCGTGACCTGTTCCCCCGAGCCGGGCTCGGGGCGTTCCGGCGTCAACGGCGCCGCCGGAACCGCCCCGAGTCCGGAACCCACCGCCGCCCGAGCGGCCCGCACCTGCCCGCCCCACGGGTCCGCCGACCAGGCCGGCCCGGTGCACGGTGGCGTGCCGGTCGTCGTCGGGCCCAGGAAGTCCGGGAAGAACCGGCCCAGGAACGGGCGCAGCTGCGTGCCGTACGACAGGAGGCCGAGCCGGCCGTCGACGGTGTCGGGCACCGGGTTGCCCGCACGGATCAGGATGACGGCCCCGGCCAGCACGGCACCGATCGAGTGCGCGGACAGCACCACGCGCCGGGTCGGGGCCACCCGCTCGCGCTCGGCGTCGTCGGCGATGTCGGCGCCGGTGAGCCAGGCATCCACCCGCGAGCGCACCTCGGGCACCGCGCGCTCGGCGTAGCTCGGCGGGCCGAACGGGTGGGCGCTGCGCGGCAGGAAGCACATCAGGTCCCACACCAGGCCCCACGGGCGCGACGGTCCGCCGCCCGTGGTGCCCGCCAGGGCGCTGGCCACCAGGGTCGCCGCGAGCACGCCCAGGGCCGGCACCGCCAGGCCGGACAGCCACAGCGGCGTCTGATAGGTGCCGGTGTCGCTGTGCTGGGTGATCAGCGGGACGTGCGCCAGCAGGGCCGCGACGTAGCACGCCGCGGCGAGCGCACCCCCGGCGAGCTCCGCCCGGTGCGACATCGCGGCGACCTTCCGGCCGCGCAGGACCCGCTCCAGCACGGGGTTCGGACCGCCGTCGGTGTCCGGGGCCTCGGCGACCGCGCGCCAGGCCGGGACCGCTGGACCGTAGGGCAGGCCAGCGGTACGGGGCGCCCGCGGGATCCACAGGTCCCGCGAGCGGAGGGCGTCCATCACGTACGGGCCGGTCAGCGCCACGCCCACCAGCAATACGAACACCAGGGCGATCACCACCGACGCCGTGCCGAACTCGGTGTAGATCGGCGGGACCCGCACGAGTTCGGTCTCGGGCACGTCGCGGGGCAGGCCGACCAGGCCGTTGCCGAGCGGCTTCGGCGGCGCCGCCTCGCCGCTGCGCAGGAACCACTGCACGCCGAGCACCAGCAGGCTCGAGTACACGGCCGCCGCCGCGGCGGAGACCAGCAGGAACACGCCAGGCCCGGCGCCGTTCCAGCCCTCGTACCGCCGACGCCGCAGCACGACGGCCGCCAGCACCACCGCGACCGGGCTCAGGATCGCGAGCACGGCCACCGCGACGAGCAGGTGACGCAGCGGGCCGTCCGGCTCGGTCACCAGCACGAACGCGACGCACGCCGTGGCGACCACCGGCACGAGGCTCCACGCCGCGACCCCCTGGGCGCTCCGCGTGGTGCGCCAGGCCAGGCCGGTCGCGGCGATACCGCACAGCCCGACGCCGAGCAGGGCGGGCACCAGGTCCAGTCCGATGAGGGCGGGCATCCTCGGGGGCTTCGGGCCGGCGAAGCACGCCCAGCAGGCCAGCAGCCAGACGAGCAGCCCGGCCACGAACACCACGATCCCGGCCCGAGCCTTCGCGCGGGGCACCACGGCCTGGACGCCGTCGTCGTCCGTGCGCAGGGCGACGAACACGCACGCGCCGAGGATCACCACCAGGCCGGCCACGGGCAGACCGGGCATCGGGAACCCCGCGTCGGCGTACCGCGTCCACGTGAGGTACTGCCCGGTCAGGGCGAGAGCCGCGCCGAGGTGGGCCCACAGCAGACCCGAGCCAGTGCGTTGGGACCAGAAGCCCGCGCGGTGCAGCGGCGGGCCCCACGGCGGCACCGTGCGCCCGGCGCGCACAGACGAGAACTTCGACTCGAACCGGACCTGGCCGCTGTGCGCCACGAGGACCAGCACCGTGACCAGGAGCACCGGCACGAGCGACAGGACGGCCAACCGGTCGCCGACGTCCATCCGCGCCAGGCCGTACAGCGCGCTGGGGATGCGCGCGCAGACGGGGACCACTGAGTCGGGCGCCGCCGTCGCCAGGCCGATGCACCGCGTCCCGATCACGGACAGCGCGACCGTCGCCACCGCGGACACGAACAGGAGCGTCAGGCCGAGCGCGAACACCCGGGTCAGCGCGGCGGTCGCCTCGGGCCGCAGGGTGCCGGCCGCCGGACGGCGGGCGCCGGGCTCGTGCGCGGTGCTCCCGGATGCGCCGGGCCCGGATGCGCCGGGCTCGTGCGCACCGGCCGCCGGGGCCGGGATGCGCCGCGCCCAGTACGCGGCGTTCGCCAGGCCGAACGGGATCATCGCCGCCCACAGCAGCCGCACCGCCACCGTCCCGAGGACGCCGAGCACGCCACCGAACGGGAGGCCGCCGAGCCGCGCCATCGCGCTCCACGAGTAGGCCTCGCGGCGCACGTCGGGCCGGATGGCGCGAACGTGTCCCGGCGGGAGCGCCTTGTCCCGGGCCTCGGCGTCCGGCGTCGGCGTCCAGAAGCTGCCCAGGGCGTCGCCGTCGGACTGGACCACCTCGCCCCGCGGCAGGTCGAGCGATCCGTACGGCAGCGCGTTCGCGATGCCGTGGATCCGCAGCTCGAGGATGTGGGGTTGCGGGCTGGTGGGGGTGCCGGACGGCGCGCTCTCCATAGCGCCCAAAACTAGCGCGCAAGGTAGCAATTCTCCCGATGTTAACGTTAATATGCACTGCGCATTTCATCCGCAGCCCTGCTACGTGCAACGAAGCACGAGATAGGTCGACACCATGAACGCACGTCATCGTCATGGCACCACTCCGCCCGCTCGACGACCCTTCCGGATCCTGATGAGCCTGCTGGCCGCCCTGGTCCTGCTGCCGGTCACCGCGCTGTCCACCGCCGCACCGGCCACCGCCGCGACCAGCCAGTTCCGCGGCATGAACTGGGCGGTGCTGGGCGACAACTTCAGCACCGGACCCCTCGTGCTGGACGGCCTCAGCAGCTCCGACAGCTACGCAACGGTCCAGGCCAAGGCCAACGCCGTGTACGACGACATGGAGTCGAGCCTCGGCATCAACACGGTGCGCCTGCCGATCAACACGCACACGGTGGGCACCGCCTGGTGGAACAACTACCGGGGCGCGATCGACGCCGCGACCGCCCGGGGGTTCAAGGTCATCCTGGCCTACTGGGAGGACGGCGCCGCCTCCGGCGGGCGGATCACCAACATGGCCGCGTTCAACACCATGTGGTCCACCGTGACCAGCCAGTACGGCTCCAACACCCAGGTGTACTTCGAGCCCATGAACGAGCCGCACGGCTACAGCTCGGCGGAGTGGCGCGACGTCGCCGCGAACTGGCTCAGCTACCACTACTCGGCGGTGCCCGCCCGCACCCTGATCGGCGGCACCGGCTACAGCCAGGACCTGCGGGACATCTGCAACGACAGCCGCTTCGACGCGACGCTGCTGTCCTTCCACCACTACGCGTTCTTCTACGGCGACAACACCTACGACGGCTGGCGCAGCCACATCACGACCCGTCTCGGCAGCTGCGCCTCCCGGACCGTCGTCACGGAGTTCGGCGGCGCGATGAACGAGGGCCTGAACTACGGCGACGCCAACAGCTCCAACAACTTCGTGCGTCACATCCGCGCCGTCACGCAGGTCATGCGCGACACCGGGATGGGCGGCACCTACTGGCCGGGGATCGGCGGCAAGACCGGCAACATCGGGTACGACGGGTACTCGATGTACATCAAGAGCGGCAGCGGCATGAACCTCTCGCTCGCCGTCCGCAGCGTCTCCGGCGCGAACCGGTTGCGCTGGGCGTGGGGCGACGACGTCGATCCGAACGCGGGCAACGGCGGCGCCACGGCGACAGTGACCGACATCGTCAACCAGGCCTCCGGCAAGTGCGTGGACGTGGTGAGCGCGTCGACCGCCGACGCCGCGGAGATCGCCCAGTACACCTGCGGAGCAGGGTCGAACCAGCAGTGGGCCCTGCACGACCTCGGCAACGGGTACCACAACGTCGTCGCGCAGCACTCGGGCAAGTGCCTGGACGTGAACAACGCCGCGACCACCGACGGCGCGGCGATCATCCAGTACACCTGCGGCAGCGGCACCAACCAGCAGTGGCAGCTGCGCGGCGTGAGCGGCGGCTACACCGAGCTCGTGGCGCGGCACTCGGGCAAGTGCCTCGACGTGCCCGCCTCGTCGACGGCGAACAGCACCCGGCTCGTGCAGTACGCCTGCAACGGCGGCGCGAACCAGCGCTGGACCCTGTGACCCTGCCCGCGACCTGACGCACGTGTCAGACGTACAGGTCACTCCCGTGATCTGTACGTCTGACAGCTCCGCCGCTCTCCGGACGGTCAGGAGCCCAGTGTCGACGCGAGCACCGCGCCGGCCAGCAGCACGTCGTAGACGACGCACGTCTCGGCGTACCAGCGCCACACCACCGCGTTCGCCCGGTGATGGAACACGTCCCAGACGCCGTGCCCCACGAGCCCAACCGCGAGCACATACGCCCCGGTGTCCTGCCCCACGAGGACGGCGGCCAAGACGCTGATCCCCGCGAACACCGCCAGCCCGACGGCCTGCAGCAGCACCATCGACCGCCCCCGGATGCTGTTCCGGAGCATTCCCACGACCGGGTACACCAGGGCCATCGCGAAGACCAGCCACGTCGGCACACCGCCGCCGGCACCCGCACCGGCGAGCGTGCCGACGAGGAGCAGCAGCCCGATCAGCACCGGCCACCGCTCCCGCAGCCAGTCCAGGTCGAACCCGTGGACGTGCTCCGTGTACTCGGCCGGCCGCAGCAGCATCGCGCCGGCCATCGCCGGGACCATCAGCACGTGACCCCAGAGCATCATGTCGCCGGCGCTCGTCGCGCCCGCCCAGAACAGCACCAGCAGCACCGCGAACGGCGCCGCCATCGCCGCGTTCATCTCCCAGATCGCGGGCCAGCCGTGCCGCCGCACCCGCATCCACACCGTCATCGCCGCCACCATGTCCAGGACCATCACCACCGCGCCGACGTCCGGCCGGGCCAGCAGCGCCTCGATCCCCACGGCCGCGCCCGCCCAGTCCCACGCCGGTGCCAGCAGCATCATCCCGAGCACCATCACGACGACCATCTCGACCAGGTGCGCGACGAACCGCAGCGCCTTCCGCCACCGTGTGGTGGGCGCGGTGTGGTGGGCTGCCGCGTGGGTTCCTGCGTGGGTTCCTGCGTGGACCGTCGTCGTCTCCGTCATGTCTCCGTCTCCTTGGCTCCCAGCGGCGCTCCTCGCCGCACTGGCATCCACGCTGTCCGACGGCGACCGCGGCCAGTAGTGCCGGACCGCACCCGGGCACGAGCACATGTCACTACCTCGTATGACAGATGTCATCGGGGCCCGGCGGCCCGCCCCGCGGCGGCGTCGGCGCTGGCAGGATGGCGCCATGAGCAGCACCCCGACCGTCGTGGACGACGACGGCAACGGACTCGCGAGCTTCCGCCGCAACATCTGGTGGGGCCTCGCGGGGACCGTGGCATGCGTGCTGGGCTTCGCCGTCGGCGACTGGGTGCTGGACCCGGACGTCCCGGCCGGGCTGCGCGCTCTCACCGGCCTGTCGACGGCGGCCACCATCGTGGCGTGCGGCGTACTGCTGGCGCGGCGGGTCCGGAACGAGGCGCCGTCCACCGGCTGGCTCGTGGCCGCGGGCGGCGCGGCGGGGACCGCCGCGGCGGTGCCGCTCGCCCTCGGCAACTTCGGGATCTGGTCGATCGCGCCGGCCGCCACGCTCTCGGTGCTGGTGATGTTCCTGCCCGCCCGGCGAGCGTGGTCGGCGCTGGGTGCCGCCCTGGTCGTCCTGCCGGCGATCGGTCTGGCGACGGCGCTGGCCACCGGCGAACCCGACGTCGGACATGCCGTGTGGATGCCCGCCCTCATGGTGCTGGCGTTCGGTCCGGCGATGCTGGGCATGCTGCGCGGCTGGCAGGTAGCGGCTCGTCTCGACGACGCCCGGCGGCTCGCCGGACAGCTCGCCGTCGCCGACGAGCGCCTCCGGTTCGCCGCCGACCTGCACGACATCCAGGGCCACCACCTGCAGGTGATCGCCCTGAAGAGCGAGCTCGCGGCGCGGCTCGCGGAGGCGGACCCCGCGCGGGCCGCCGCTACGATGCGCGAGGTGCAGCAGCTCGCCGGGGACGCCCTGCGCGAGACCCGCGCCCTGGTGCAGGGCTACCGGCGCACCACCCTCGACGCCGAGATCGCCAACGCGTCCAAGGTCCTCGCGGCGGCGGGCGTGGAGGTCCTGGCCGACGTCGACGCCGACCTCGCCGCGAGCCTGCCGCAGGGGCCCCGCAGCCTGCTCGGCCTGGTCGTGCGCGAGGCCACCACCAACCTGCTGCGGCACAGCCGGGCAACGCGTGCGTCGATGGTCCTGGTGCCCGACGGCGCAGGCGCCCGCCTCGTCATCGACAACGACGGCGCCCGTCCGGCAGGTCCGGCCGGCGAGCCGGCCGACCTGGACGGCGGGTCCGCCGGAGGCGGTGACGGCACGGGCCTGGTGTCCCTCGCCGAACGGCTCGACGCCGTCGGTGGGCACCTCTCGTGGACCGGCGAGGGCGACCGGTTCGTGGTCACGGCTACGGTGACCGGATGATCCGCCTGCTGCTGGCCGACGACGAGGAGCTGCTGCGCGGAGCCCTCTGCTCCCTCCTCGACCTCGAGGACGACCTCCAGGTAGTCGCTCAGGCCGCCACCACCACGTACGCCGTGCGGCTCGCCGAGCAGCACCGGCCCGACGTCGCCGTGCTCGACCTCGAGATGCCGCCCACCGACGGGCTGCACGCGGCCGCGCAGATCCTGGCCCGGACCGACGGCACGCCGCCCCACGTCATCATCGTGACGCGGCACGCCCGGCCCGCGGTCCTGCGCCGCGCCCTTGCCGCGGGCGTGAGCGGGTTCGTGCCCAAGTCGACGCCGGCCGCGCGGCTGGCGCAGATCGTGCGCGACGTCGCCGTCGGGCGCCGGTACGTCGATCCGGAGATCGCTGCGTCGGCGCTCACGGAGAACGAGTGCCCGCTGACGGACCGCGAGCTGGAGGTGCTGCGCGAGGCCCGCACCGGCGCCCAGGTCTCGGAGATCGCGGCAGCCGTGCACCTCGCACCCGGGACGGTGCGCAACTACCTGTCGTCGGCGATGGCCAAGCTCGGGGTCGCCACCCGCCACGCCGCGGCACACCGCGCCTG
The DNA here is from genome assembly GCF_050936155.1 of Promicromonospora sp. CA-289599. Taxonomy (NCBI): domain Bacteria; kingdom Bacillati; phylum Actinomycetota; class Actinomycetes; order Micrococcales; family Promicromonosporaceae; genus Promicromonospora; species Promicromonospora sp. CA-289599. The sequence goes on along the minus strand of NZ_JBNJNI010000001.1, from coordinate 5,324,850 downwards.
GGAAGAAGGTTGGATCTAGCGCTCGCGGTGACCGGGGGCGGGCGGCTCGCCGAGTCCGTGTCGAAGGTGATCGGTCAGCCGGCGCTCCTGGGGCCGCCTGAGGAACGCTTGCACCAGAAGCTGCCTGCGGTCTCGGGGTCGCCACCGACATACCGTGCGACCGACGGGTACGGGCACAGCGGTCGGGTGCGGTCGGGAGCCCAGTCGGCTGGGACCTCCGGGTTCACGCCGCCCGCGTTGCCGGTTCCGCGGGCCGAGGCGACGATCCTGTCCGGGGCGTGCCCCAGCTCCACCCAGGCGATCAGCGGGCCGAGGCCATCGAACTGGTCGGTCGCGGCACCACCGCTCACATGAGCCATGCCTGGAACCTCGAAGTAGCGCACGAACCGTCCCGCGCGGTTCCGGTTCGCCGCGTCGAGCTCCTCGTACCAGCGCGCGGTGTCGTCGGCGCTGAACACGGCGTCGGACGCACCATGCACGACGATCATCTTGCCGCCGGTCTTGCGGAGGGCGTCGAGGCGTGCGGGATCGGGTGGTGTCATGAACCGCATGGCGCTCTGGTCGTAGATTCCGCTCGCCCGGTAGATCTCCTGGGCTTTCGCGTCGATGTCGACGGACAGGGCGTACCCCGGGAGGTCCGCGAGGATCGCCGGGCTCTCCGGAGGGTTCGAGAAGACGAACCCGACCGCCATCGGGTCGAGGAAGACGCTGAGCGACAGTTCCCATGAGGCCCAGTCGCCGTTCGTGATGCCGGCGTCGTACGGGAAGGACGTGTAGATGCGTTCCCCGGTGGATGTCGTGGCTCCCGCGAAGACCGTTACGACGACATCCTTCTGCGCGGTCGTCAGGCAGCTTCCGTCCCGTTCAGCCTCACAGGTGGGGACGTCCCGGCGCACGTCGAAGACCTTCTGGCAGCGGGCGCTGTCCTGCACCATGCCGTCGGCGAGCCGGTCGAGCCGGTCGCAGCGCGCGAGGATCGCGTCGACGACGGACTGCCGCTCGGCGGGTGTGAAGACATCGGCCAGCTTCCCCGGTTCGGCGGTCAGGGTGTTCCACTGTTGTGCGCCCCAGATCTGGGCGACGGCGGCCTGAGGGAGGTTGAAGCCCGGCGCGACGGCGAGGAATCCGTCGTACTCGTCGGCGTAGCGGGCCGCGGCCACCATCGTGTGGCGCCCGCCGTTCGACCCGCCGGCGAAGTACGAGGTGTCGGGGCCGCGACCGTACGCGGCCTTGACGATCGTCTTGGCGATCGGCGTGAGGGTCCCGACGGCCTGATACCCGTAGTCGAGCCGAGCCTGCGGATCGAGGCCGAACAGCGGGTTCTGTGCGGCGCCGTGTCCGGCGTCGGAGCTGAGCACGGCAAAGCCCATCTGCAGACCGTTGCGGAGCTGGCCGCCAGTGAACGAACCGACGGCCGGCGCGACGTTCCCGTCCAGGCCGCCGTTGGCCTGGTGCAGGAAGCGCCCCGACCAGTCTGCCGGCAGTCGCATCTCGAAGCCGATGGCGTACGTCTGGCCGTCGACCTGGCTGGTTCGCTCGTTCGCCCGGCCACGGACGAGGCAGTGCTCGCCGACGGCCACGCCGGCATGAGCCAGTTCCCCCGCCGGAACTGTTTCGGCGGAGGTGATCTCGGTCCCGTCGAGCTCGAGCTGGACGAGAGCCGCGCACTCCAGCAGCGGGCCAGGACGGGCGGGGCCGGTGAGCGCGCTCGCCGGCGGTTGCGCGTAGGCCGGGGTACCTGCCAGGAGCAGTGCGGCGGCCGCCAAGGCCGCAGCGGCTCCACGTGGTGACATTCTCATGGGTTCCTCCTCGTCGAGGGGCACACGGGCGACGAAGAGGCAGCATCAAGCGTCACAGGGATCTCCGTCGATCGCCGCCATCACAGCGCATTCAATTGAGAATGTCAATAATTGTGAACGCCTATTGTGTAGGGTCGGACCGTGACCAGCCAGCTTCGTAGCGAACACTCCCTCCAGGCCGACACCGCCTTCCTGCTCGCGCGAGCGAACGCTCACTCCCTCACGGCGGCCAATGCCGCGCTCGCGCCGCTCGGTCTGCGCGTTCGCTCGTTCTCAGTCCTGGCACTCGCTGTTGACGAGGGGCGCCTGTCGCAGCGAGACATCGCCGAGTACCTGCGTCTCGACCCGAGCCAGGTGGTCGCTCTCGTCGACGACCTGCAGGAGCGCCACCTCGTGACGCGCGAACCGGATCCGACGGACCGCCGTGCAAAGGTCGTGATAGCCACCGGAGCAGGCCGGAAGTTGCACGAGGAGGCGGCAGAGGCCACCCGTCGGGCGCTGGACGCCATGCTCGGCGGGCTCCAAGCGGAGGAGCGCGCCGTCCTGCGAGCGCTGCTGACCCGCCTGGCGTTCCCCGCCTGACGCGGCCGGGTCACCTGCTTGAAACCCACCGACGGCGCCTCACCGAACGGCGTTGGAGCTAACGGTCGTTCGCCTCTCGGTCGCCGTCGACGTAGTACCAGCGGCCGCCCTCACGGACGAAGCGGCTGGTCTCGTGCAGGCTGCCGCGAGCGCCGGTGGCCGGGTACCGGTAGAAGGCGGTGAACTCGACGACGCCCGTGGTGTCGAACGGCCCGCCCCGCTCGGTGCGGTGGACGTCCAGGCGGCGCCACTGCTCGTCGCCCAGCCCGGCGGTGTCCGGCCGGGTCGGGGGCGCCCACGTGGCCAGCAGATAGGCCTCGTCGCCGACCGCGAACGCCGAGTACCGCGAGCGCATCAGTGCCTCGGCGGTCGGGGCGGTGGCGGCGCCGGAGTGGTAACGCCCGCAGCAGGCGCCGTAGGTGTCGCCGGACAGGCAGGGGCAGCGTTCGTCGTCGTGCACCAGGTGATCTTCGCACTACGCGAACGTCTCGTGCCCCAGCACCGCCAGCAGGCGGATCTTCTCCTCGGCCTCGCTGCCAGGCTCGGGCGTCAGCACCAGGAGCGCCTGTGACTGGTCCTCGGTGAAGAGTGCCTGACAGGCGACGTCGATGCGGCCGAGCTCGGGATGCACCAGCGTCTTGTGGTCCTCGAAGCGGCGCGACACCTCGTGCAGCTCCCACATCCGGACGAACTCCGGGCTCTCCCGCAGCAGGACGCGCAGCATCTCGTCGGCGGGCGAGCCCGGCCCGGCCGCGCCGTGGGCGGCCCGCAGGGAGGCGACCTGGCTGCGGCCCTGCCGCTCGTGGTCCTCGGGCGGGTACACGTTCCTGGAGTCGGGCTCCATGAACCACCGGTAGACGGAGCTGCGGGCCAGACCTGTCTCGGGCGGCGTGCCGAAGATCGCCTCGGCGAGCCGGTTCTGCACCAGCGGCTCCCCCAGCCCCGACAGGATGACCGCCGGGGTGTCCTCGAGCCGGTCCAGCACGCGCAGCAGGGCGGGCGCCACGTGGGACTCAAGGGGCATGCGCCGCGGCACCCCGTGGCCGGCGAGCCGGAACATGTAGTCCCGCTCCTCGACGGTCAGGCGCAGGGCGCGGGAGAGCGCCGCGAGCATCTGCTCGGACGGCTGCGGCCCGCGCTGCTGCTCCAGCCGCGCGTAGTAGTCCACGGACATCCCGGTCAGGGCCGCTACCTCCTCGCGGCGCAGTCCCGGTGCCCGACGCCGCGGCCCCGGCACCAGCCCGACGTCGGACGGGCGCAGGGCTTCCCGGCGTCGGCGGAGGAAGTCGGCGAGGGCTGCACGGTTCATCTGCCTATCGTGCGCCGCGCCGCGTGCGGGAGCCAGGGATCGCGGGTCCCTGGTTCACCGGGTCTCTCCCGCCGTCGGCCCGGGCGGCGCACGGTGGGGACATGAACATCACCGGTAACACCATCTTCGTTCCCGGCGGGACCCGCGGTATCGGCCTCGCCCTCGCCCTGCGGCTCCAGGCCAAGGGCAACACCGTGATCGTCGGCGGTCGCGACGCCGGGGCGCTGGACGCCCTCGCCGCCGACCACGGTCTCGCCGGCGTGCGCATCGACACGAACGATCCCGAGTCGATCCGGACGGCCTCCGCCGAGGTGATCGAGCGGTTCCCCGACGTCAACGTGCTGGTGCCGATGGCCGGGATCATGCGGGCCGAGAACTGGCGCACGCCGGACTTCCTGGCGGACGCCGAGGCCGTCGTGACCACCAATGTGCTCGGCCCGATCCGGCTGATCGCCGCGTTCACCGAGCACCTGCAGTCCCGGCCGGACGCGACGATCCTGACCGTGTCCTCGGGCCTGGCCCACGCCCCGCTGCGGGTCACTCCGACGTACAACGCGAGCAAGGCCGCGATCCACATGCTGTCGGAGTCGATCCGCCTGCAGTTCGCGGGCACCAGCGTGTCCGTCACGGAGCTGGTGCCGCCGTCCGTGCAGACCGCGCTCATGCCGGGCCACGACGAGGACCCGCACGCCATGCCGCTGGACGAGTACGCCGACGAGACCATGAGCCTCCTCGAGGCCCAGCCCGACGCGCACGAGATCCAGGTCGAGCGGGTCAAGTTCCTGCGCTACGGCGAGGTCCGGGGCGACTACGACCAGGTGGTCGACGCCCTGAACGCGTCGGAACCGATCGCGGCGGTCACGCCGACGGCGCCCGCCTCGGCCAGCGTCACCTCAGCCACCCCACCGCCGTCGGCCGCCTCGATGCGGTAGTCCCCGAGGAAGCCACCGAACCGCACCCGGCCCTCGGCGTCGGTGCGCAGGGTCGTGGGCGGCAGCCACCACTCGCCCTTGACGAGTTCCCGCAGCCGGTCGAACGCCGGCTTGCGGGAACCGTCCTCCCGCAGCAGTCCGCCTGGGGCGTTCAGCCACATGCCCCGGTCGGACAGGCCCCAGTACGTCATCGCCTCGACGCCCGGGTGCGACAGCAGCGTGCGGTAGTGGCGCTCCACCTCGTCGGCCTGGCGCGCCTCGCCCTCCGGCGTCGACGGCCACGACTCGACCTGCCAGTCGTTGAGGTCCTCGATGTGCGCGGGCATCACGTCGCCCGACATGAGCGTCGTCTCCGTGAAGTGGATCGGGATGTTGTACCGGGAGAACCGGTCCAGGATCGCGAGGGTCTTCTCCTCGCCCCAGTACCCCTGGTGCATATGACTTTGTAAGCCGAGCCGGTCGATCCGGATCCCGGCCTCCAGCACCGCCTCGATCAGGCACTCGTACGCCGTGGACATGTCGAAGTCGTTGAGCAGCAGCGTCGCACCCGGGTTCTCGGCGCGCGCCTCCTCGAACGCCATCCGGATCATCTCCACGCGGCCCTTGACCCGTGCCAGGGGCGTGATGGCGTTCTCCTCGGCGGTGAACACGGGCATGATCACCACCTCGTTGATCGCGTCCCAGGTGTCGATCACGCCGCGGAACGCCGCGACGTCGCGCCGGATGCGGTCTCGCTGGAGGCGCTCCACCTCGGCGTCGGGCAGGCCCCGGAGCCAGCCCGGCTGCACCGTGTGCCACACGAGCGGGTGCCCCTTGACCACGACGCCGCGCTCGGCGAACCAGCGCGCCGCGCCGAGCAGCGGCTCCGTCCGCGGGGCCCCGCGCTCGGGCTCGAACGTGCCCCAGTAGAACGGGAGCGTGGTCTGGTTGAAGACGTCGAACCACGCGTCGGCGAGGCGGCCGTCGTACTCCGGGTCCCGCGAGGTGCCGTTCGCCAGGTCGATCAGGTCGAAGCCGATGCAGCCGAACAGGAACGCGTGCCGCGTCTGCCGCACGACGACGTCGTGGTCGGCCAGCGGCACGCCGTCCGGCCCACGCAGGGCGACGGTCGCATCGGCGCGGCGGTGCGCCAGGCTCGGGTCGGGCGTGCGTCCTTCGTCGGGCGCCGTGAAGAGAGAGGTCACGCGCCGACCCTAGCGGCGGCCCTCACTCTCGTGGAGTCACGACGAGCAGATCACCCACCTCGCACCGCAGCACGTCGCAGATCGCCGTCAGCGTGGAGAACCGGATCGCCCGGGCGCGGTCGTTCTTGAGCACCGACAGGTTCACCACCGTGACGCCGACCAGCTCCGCGAGCTTGGCCAGTGTCATGCCGCGCTCGTCCAGCAGCTCGTCGAGCCGGCAGTGGACGCGAGCCTCGTCGTCGTCGACGGGCATCAGACGAGGCCCTCGGTGTCGTGCTTCAGGCTCGCGCCGCGCTGGAACGCATAGCCGACGGCGGCCAGCAGGAAGCCCGCCAGGAACAACGACATGTCGAGCCCCAGCACCACCGACTGACCGGTGACGGCGTCGAGGCTCTCCAGGGCGCTGCTCGACGCCGTGCCCGCCAGCGAGGGGGTGAGGACCGAGGCCAGCACCAGGGTCGCCGCAGCAGTATTGATCGCCACCAGGTTGGCCCGGGTGAAGAACTCGCCCCGGAAGAAGGACCCGCCGAGCACTGTGAAGCAGGCAGCGACCACCAGCAGCGTGATCGCAGGCAGCAGCGCGGCCGCTAGCACCACCCCGAACGGCGCGGGACCGAGGCCGGAGACGCGGACCACCGCTTCGGTGGCCTCCGCGCCGACCGCGCCGTTCACCAGCAGCTCGTGCGGCACGTCGGCGAGGTCAACCGTCACGGGAACGTCCCGGTTGGGCAGGATCCGCACGAGATCCCGGACGATCGCCACGATCCCCGCGACAACCGTCAGGCCGCCCGCGAGCGCCAGTACAACGAAGTCCGGTCTCGGATTGCTGAGCCATCGCTGAACCATCATCGTCTCCTCTTGTCGGCATATCGTTTATCGATACTATCGAAACACGATATGCCGAAGCGGTCAACGAATCCGGTGACGAAGACGACCATGCACCTGCTGCCAGAACGGAAGTCGGCTTGGCAGCAGGTGCATGGTCGTTCGTGATCCAGTGACCTACGTCGCCGCCGGCTCCTCCACGATCGGGGCCGCGAACTGGCTCGCGTACAGCCGCGCGTACGCGCCGTCGGCCGCGAGCAGGTCCTCGTGCGAACCCTGCTCCACGATGTCGCCGTGCTCCATCACGAGGATCACGTCGGCGTCGCGGATCGTGGACAGGCGGTGCGCGATGACGAACGACGTCCGGTCCTTGCGCAGCCGGTTCATGGCCTCCTGCACCAGCACCTCGGTGCGGGTGTCCACGGACGACGTCGCCTCGTCGAGCACCAGGATCGCCGGGTCGGCGAGGAACGCCCGCGCCAGGGTGAGGAGCTGCTTCTCGCCGGCCGAGACCGACGAGCCCTCCTCGTCCACGACGGTGTCGTACCCGTCGGGCAGGGTCCGCACGAACGGGTCCACGTGGGTGGCCCGGGTGGCGGCGAGGAACGTCTCCTCGTCCACCACCGCGGCGTCCGCCACCCCGTACCGCAGGTTCTCCTCGATGGTGCCCTTGAAGAGCCAGGTGTCCTGGAGCACCATCCCGACGGACGAGCGCAGGTCGTCGCGCGACATGTCCCGCGTGTCGACGCCGTCCAGCGTGATGCGTCCGCCGTCCACCTCGTAGAACCGCATGAGGAGGTTGACCAGCGTCGTCTTGCCGGCGCCCGTCGGGCCGACGATGGCGATGGTCTGGCCCGGCTCCGCGACCAGGTCGAGGCCGGTGATGAGCTGCTGGTCGGGCGTGTACGAGAACGAGACGTCCTCGAACGCGACCCGCCCGCGCACCGGCTCCACCTTCTGCGAGTCTGCCGGGTCGGCAGTCTGCTCGGGCGCGTCCAGGAGGTCGAACACCCGCTCCGCGGAGGCGACGCCGGACTGCAGCAGGTTCATCATCGAGGCGACCTGCGTGAGCGGCTGCGTGAACTGGCGCGAGTACTGGATGAACGCCTGCACGTCACCCAGCGACAGCGTGCCCGACGCCACGCGGAGCCCGCCGATGACCGCGACGATGACGTAGTTCAGGTTCGCGAGGAACCCCATGGCGGGCTGGATGGTGCCCGAGATGAACTGCGCCTTGAAGCTCGCCCCGTACAGCGCGGCGTTCTCCTTGGCGAAGGCCTCGGCGGTGGACTCCTGGTGCCCGTAGACCTTCACGAGCGCGTGGCCCGTGAACGACTCCTCGATGTGCGCGTTCAGCCGCCCCGTGGCCGCCCACTGCTCGACGAACTGCGGCTGGCTGCGCTTGGCGATCTGCATCGTCATGACCACGGACAGCGGCACGGTCACCAGCGCGACGAGCGCCAGGATCGGCGAGATCCAGAACATCATGAAGAGCACGCCGACCACGGTGAGTGCCGCCGTGACCAGCTGCGCGAGGGTCTGCGTGGTCGTCTGGGCCACGTTGTCGATGTCGTTGGTGACGCGCGACAGGATCTCGCCGCGCTGCTTGGCGTCCACGTACGACAGCGGGATGCGGTGCAGCTTCGCCTCCACCTGGTCGCGCAGGTCCCGCATGGTGCGCTGCACGACGCCGGTGGTGATGCGCGCCTGCAGCCAGCCGAACAGGAACGCCCCGACGTACGCCGCGACCACCCAGCCGAGCGTCTGCGCCAGCAGCGTGAAGTCGATGCCCTGCCCGGGTACGACGCCGGGGACGCCGGACAGCAGGTCGGCTCTCTGGTTCTGGCCCTGCTGGCGGAGCATCTCGATCGCCTGCTCCTTGGTCAGGTCCGCTGGTAGCCCAGCTCCCACGAAGCCCGCGAAGATCACGTTCGTCGCGTCGCCGAGCAGCTTGGGCCCCAGCACGGTGAGCGCCACCGAGCCGATCCCGAACACCATGAGGACCACGACGTTCAGCCGCTCGGGCCGCAGCGAGCCGGCGAACCGGCGCAGCGAGCCCTTGAAGTCCATGGGCTTCTGCACGGGCATGCCCATGTTGCCCATCGGGCCGGGTCCCGACCGCGGGTTCGGCGGGCCGGGTGGCGCCGACGGCGCGGCCTTGGTCGTCTTCTCTTCCCCGCTCACGCCGCTCACGCCGCCTCCTCCAGGCTCATCTGGGACGTCACGATCTCCTGGTACGTCGGGTTGTCGGCCAGCAGCTCCGCATGCGTGCCCCGGCCGACGATGCGGCCGTGGTCGAGCACCAGGATCTGCTCGGCGTCGCGGATGGTCGCCACCCGCTGGGCCACGATGATCGTCGTCGCATCGCGGGTCTGTGGCCGCAGGGCGGCCCGCAGCCGCGCGTCGGTCGCGTAGTCGAGCGCGGAGAAGCTGTCGTCGAACAGGTAGATCCGCGGTCTGCGGATCACCGCCCGTGCGATCGCCAGCCGCTGCCGCTGCCCGCCGGAGAACGTGGCACCGCCCTGCGCCACCACCGCCTCGAGTCCGCTGCCGTTCTCGTCGTTGCCCAGCGCCTCGACGAAGTCACGGGCCTGCGCCACCTCGAGCGCCGCCCACATCTCCTCCTCGGTGGCGTCGGGCTTGCCGTACCGGAGGTTGTCCGCGACGGTCCCGGTGAACAGGAACGCCTTCTGCGGCACCAGCCCCATGAGCGCGCCCAGGTCGCGCTGCGTGACGTCACGGACATCGATCCCGTCGACGCGGACCGTCCCGCCCGTCGCGTCGAACAGACGCGGCACGAGGTTCAGCAGCGTCGACTTGCCCGCGCCCGTCGAGCCGATGATCGCGGTGATCTGGCCCGGCTCGGCGGCGAACGTCAGGTCGTGCAGCACCGGCGCCTCGGCGCCCGGGTAGCGGAACTCGACGCCCTCGAAGGTGACCCGGCCGCGCGGCCCTTCACCCTCACCGGCCGAGCCCTCCTCGCTGGCCGAGCTCGTCGAGACCAACCGCACCGGGCTCTCCGGGTCGACGACCGACGACTTCGTCTCGAGAACCTCCCCGATCCGCTCCGCGGCGACGGCGGCACGCGGGATCATCATGAAGATCATCGTGGACATCATCACGGCCATGAGGATGTACATGAGGTAGCTCAGGAACGCCGTCAGGGAGCCGATCTGCAAGCCCCCCGCCTCGATCTCACGCGCACCGAACCACAGCACCGCCACCGAGGACATGTTCATGATGAGCATGACCACGGGGAACGTGAGGGCCATCAGCTGGCCGGCGCGCAGCGAGGTGTCGTACAGCTCCTCGTTCACCACCCCGAAGCGCTCCTTCTCACGGCGTTCACGCACGAACGCGCGCACGACCCGCAGTCCGGTGATCTGCTCGCGCAGCACGCTGTTGATGGCGTCGATCCGCTTCTGCATGCGCCGGAAGTGCGGCACCATCCGCCACACGATGACGCCCGCCGTCGCGGCCAGCACCGGCACGATGACCAGCAGGAGGGCGGACATCGTGACGTCCTCGGACAGCGCCAGGATGACACCACCGACCAGCATGATCGGCGCCATCACCATGATGGTGAAGGTCATGAGCACGGTCATCTGGACCTGCTGCACGTCGTTGGTACCGCGCGTGATGAGGGTCGGCGCGCCGAACTGCGCCATCTCCCGCGCGGAGAACGTCTGGACGGTGTGGAACAGGTCGCGTCGCAGGTCCCGGCCGAAGGCCGTGGCGACCTGCGCGCCGAAGTAGACGGCGACGACGGAGGCCACGACCTGGCCCAGCGACACGACGAGCATCCAGCCACCGGTGCGCCAGATGTGGCCGATGTCGCCGACCACCACGCCGTCGTCGATGATGTCTGCGTTCAAGCTGGGCAGATAGAGCGCCGCGAGCGTCTGCACCAGCTGCAGGACGAGCACCGCTACCACCGCCCAGCGGTACGGGCCCAAGTACCTTCGGGCAAGCGTGACAAGCATTAAAAACAGTTCCCTTCGAAGCTGGGGGCTGGAGAACCAGGGTTCGGGGTGCCCGGTGCCGTAGTACCGGAGGCTGCTGCGTCCGGGCGTTCAGGGCCAGGCTTTTTCGCCGGCCCGGTCGGACCGGCGAGGCCGTTCACGAGGGCGTCGGCCAGCACGTGGGCGGGCACCGCCGGGAGCAAGTCGTCGAGCCGGTGGTGCGTGCCGGCTATCGCCGACTCGACGAGCGAGATCGCCACCTCGACGGGGACGCGCAGGCGGTCCAGGTCAGGCGCCAGGACGGCGGTGATACCCTCGACGGTCGCCGCGTGCTGGCTCGCGCGCTGGGCCATGAGCCCGTCGCGGAACTCGGTCATCCGCCGGCGCGTCGCGTCGTCGTCGGCCGGGGGCAGGGTCACCCGCAGGTGCCGGAGCACCGACATCCACCGCATGACCTCCGCCATCCGGTCGCGGCCTGTCTCGATCACGAGCGCGAGCCGCCGCTCCAGCGGAAGTGCCGAGTCGATCGCCGTGAGCTCGGCGAGCGTCTGCTCGGGTCCGGCCGCACGGTGCAGCCCTTCGACCGCTACCGCCCCGACCAGCGCCGTCTTGTCGCCGAACGCCCGGAACAGGGTGCCCTCCGCGACGCCTGCGGCGTGCGCCAGCTCGCGTGAGGTGACGTCGGCCCCCCGCTCCCCGACCAGTGGGAGCACCGAGTCGATGATCGCCGCCTTGCGGTCCTCCGGCGCCATCGGGGCAGCCCGCCGTCGTGCGTTGTCCATGCCCCGACGCTAAATGAGTGAGCACTCACTCCGCAACTCGTTATCCGGGGAGCGTAAGAGCGACGAAGTAGAGCGCCTGCCCGACTCTCCCTCGTGACACCAGGGAGAGTCGGACAGGCGCTCTACTTCGTCGCTCTTGTGCTGAGGCTCAGCCAGCCGGCGGTGCCGGCGGGGCCGGGGGCACCGGCGGAGGCGGCGTCGGACGCGAGGGCGTCGTGCCACCGGCCGGGCGCTGACCGCGCTCGTGGCTCGGGTCGAACGGATCGCCCGACCGGGTACCCGCGCTGGTCGCGTCGGCCACGGCGGCCTCGGCCTGACGCTGCGCCTCGGCGAGCGCCTCGCTCGGGTCCTGCAGCAGCGGCTTGTCGAGCACCGACGCCGTCGGGCGCGGGCCGTCGGACGGGCCGTTGTCGCTCGGTGGCGTCGGGATGCCCGGCGTGCCCGGCGTCCCGCCGAAGCCCTGGGCGATGCTGCCCAGCGCCGCGGTGAACTCGGTGGGGATGACCCAGGTGGTGTTGGACGTGCCGTTCGCGATCTGCGGCAGCATCTGCAGGTACTGGTAGGCCAGCAGCTTGGGGTCGGCGTTACCGCGGTGGATCGCCTCGAAGACCTGGATGATCGCGCGCGACTCACCCTCGGCCCGCAGGATCTGCGACTGCGCGTCACCCTCGGCGGTGAGGATCGCGGACTGCTTCTCACCCTCGGCGGTCAGGATCGCGGACTGCTTGATGCCCTCCGCGGTCAGGATCGCGGCACGACGGTCGCGCTCGGCGCGCATCTGCTGCTCCATCGCGCCCTGGATCGAGGGCGGCGGCTCGATGGACTTGAGCTCGACACGGTTGACGCGGATACCCCAGCGCCCGGTCGCCTCGTCCAGCACACCACGGAGCTGGCCGTTGATCTGGTCACGGCTGGTGAGCGTCTGCTCCAGGTCCATCGAACCGATGACGTTACGCAGCGTCGTGACGGTCAGCTGCTCGATCGCCGTGATGTAGTTCGCGATCTCGTAGACCGCGGACTTGGCGTCCGTCACCTGGAAGTAGATGACGGTGTCGATCTCGACGACCAGGTTGTCGCTGGTGATCACCGGCTGGGGCGGGAACGACACGACCTGCTCACGCAGGTCGACGCCGGCGCGGACCCGGTCGACGAACGGCACCAGCACGTGCAGGCCGGGGTCGAGCGTCTTCGAGTACCGACCGAGGCGCTCGACCACGAGCGCCACCGACTGAGGAACGATCCGCACCGCACGGATCACCGCGACGATACCGACGATCACGACCAGGGCAATGATCAGATAGAGCAGGACTTGCCCGAATGACTCCACGACATCTCCTTACGCGGGCACCTAGGCCCGCACGGACTGTTTCAAGCTTCTGACTGGAACGGCAGCTTCCGACTGGTACTGCTTCACGCTGGGACTGCAACAGCAAAGGCCGCGCCCAGGCGCCAGGCCCTCAGGCCGGCTCGACGACGGCGGTCGCGCCGTCGATCTGGACCACACGAACGCTAGTGCCGGCAGCCAGCAGAGGCGAGCCGGGTACGGCTCGTGCGCTCCACACCTCTCCGCTGAGCTTGATCAGTCCCGATGCGCTGCTGACCTCCTGGACCACCGACGCGGTGCGCCCCACGTTCGCCTCGGCGTTGGTGGGCGCCTTCGGCGTGCTGTTGCGCAGGTGACGAATGAGCGTGGGCCGCAGCGTCACGAGCAGCACCACGGATGCCACGACGAAGACGATCGCCTGCACCCACAGCGGAGCACCGGCCGCGTTCGCCGCGCCCGCGGCCAGCGCGCCGCCCGCGAACATGATGAAGACGAAATCCAGTGACAAGAGTTCGATCAGCGCGAAGATCAGCGCTGCGCCTACCCACCACAACCAGGCCATGGGTGCTCCCTCCGAGCTTCCACTCCGGCTGGTGACCGGTCGTCGACGGAACCTCTCCGTCGACGGGTCCTCGCGGTGAATCTACCGCCACCTCGGACCTTTGCCCGGACTTTACCAAGGTCCACTGACACAGCGGTAGCAAAGTCGGTGTTTCGACTTGATTTCTTTATCGCGCTGACTATTTCAGCGACGACGCCGGCCGACCGTATTGAGCACACGCGATTCGACACCGGACCGGCGGAGCGACGAGCGGCCGGACGAACGGCCCGATCAGCCTCCGGTTCAGCGGGCCGCGCGAGCGAGCCAGCGCCCGCCGCCGTGCGCCACGACGAGCGGGAGCCCGAACGCCGCCGAGAGGTTGTCCGCGGTGAGGACCTCCTCGATCGGCCCGGCTGCCTGGATGCCCGCCTTCTTCATCAGCAGCAGGTGCGTGAAGCCCGGCGGGATCTCCTCGACGTGGTGCGTCACGTGCACGAGGACCGGGGACATCCGGTCGTGCGCGAGCTCGGAGAGCGCGGCCACCAGCTCCTCACGGCCGCCCAGGTCGAGCCCGGCACCGGGCTCGTCGAGCAGCAGCAGCTCCGGGTCGGTCATGAGGGCGCGGGCGATCTGCACGCGCTTGCGCTCGCCCTCCGACAGGGTGCCGTAGGTGCGGTCGGCGAGGTGGTCGACGTCGAACAGCGCCAGCAGGTCCTTGGCGCGCTGCTCGTCGAGCTCGTCGTAGGCCTCGTGCCAGCGGCCGGTCACGCCGTAGGCGGCGGTCAGCACGACGTCGCGCACCGTCTCCGCCGTCGGGAGGCGCTCCGCGAGCGCCGCGCTCGAGATACCGATACGCGGGCGGAGCTCGAACACGTCGACCCTGCCGAGGGTCGAGTCGAGGATCTTCGCCGTACCCGACGTCGGGTGGAGGCGCGCCGCGACGATCTGGAGGAGAGTGGTCTTGCCCGCACCGTTCGGGCCGAGCACGATCCACCGTTCTCCTTCGTTCACCTGCCAGTCCACGGAATCGAGGATGGTCGAGGTGCCGCGACGGACGGTGACGCCCGTGAGTTGGAGAACCGAGCTCATGGGTCCCGACCTTACCTGAGGAGCAGTCATTTACAGTTCTGCGGTGGACACCGATCAGGACCTCCCCCGGAGCGTGCTGCTCGCCCTGTGGCTGCAGGGCATAGGCGACACCTCGGACGCAGTGAAGTCCGTGGTGGGCGACGACGAGCCGCACACCGTGGAGGGGCTACCCGGCTTTGCCGACGGCACCAACCTCGACACGCTCTTCACCGCCTGGACGACGGGGCCGCGCGAGGTCTGCGCGCTGCTGCCCGCGCCCGGCGACCCGGCGGGCGTGCCCGCGGTCGCCAACCTCGAGGCCACGGAGGCCGGGGAGTGCGTGGTGGTCACGACGCCGGACGGGAGCTGGGCGGCGGTGCCGAAGGTCCAGGCGTTCGGCAGCCATATCGAGCCCGGGCACATGGTGACCTGGCAGGTGCTGGAGGTCCCCGCGTGGACCACCCTGGTGCTCGGTGCCATCGGCTCGGTCGCCGACGCCGAGCGCGAGCTCCGCACGAGCCTGATGACCGCCACCGACGCCCTCGACCAGCTCGACGTCGCCCGCTGGCGGGGCGACGCCGCCGACGCCATCGAGCGGATCCGGGCGGCCAGCACGTCGTCCTGGCCGGTGCCGCACCTGGACGGGCGGCGCGCCCGCGTCCTGGACCTGGCCAGCCGCCTGCGCGCCATCGTCGCCCTGGGCAACGTGGACGACGGCGGCGCGGTGAACGTCTTCCAGGTCGACCAGCGCTCCACGGCGCTGCGCGAGGTCGACCGTACGGCCCGGCACGCGATGAGCGCGGCCACCTACGGCGAGGTGCGCTGACCGCCGTCAGGCGGCCAGGCGGTCAGGACTGCCCGAGCACCTGCCGGTAGACGTCCATGGTGCGCTCGCCGATCGCGGTCCAGGCGAAGTGGTCCTCGGCCCGACGGCGCCCCGCGGCGCCCATCGCCGCTGCCCCCTCTGGATCGGTGGCGACCCGGGTCAGCGCCGCCGCCAGGTCGGCGACGAAGCGGTCGGGGTCGAGCGGCGTGCCGGTGCCGTCGTCGGACTGCTCGATGGGGACCAGCAGGCCGGTGACGCCGTCGTCGACCACCTCGGGGATGCCGCCCGTGGCCGTGCCGACCACGGGCAGGCCCACGGCCATGGCCTCGAGGTTCACGATGCCGAGCGGCTCGTAGACGCTCGGGCAGACGAAGACGGTGCAGGCCGCCAGGACCGCGATCAGGTCGGGGCGCGGCAGCATCTCCTCGATCCAGACGACGCCGGTGCGGGACTCGCGCAGGCCCTCGGTGAGCGCGCGGACCTCCGCCATGATCTCCGGGGTGTCGGGCGCGCCCGCGCACAGCACGAGCTGCACCTCGGGCGGCAGCTCGGCGGCGGCGCGCAGCAGGTACGGCAGGCCCTTCTGCCGGGTGATGCGGCCGACGAACACGACGGCCGGCCGGTCGGGGTCGATCCCGTGGCGGCGTACGGTCGCCGCGGCGGCCGCCTGCGCGGCGTCGTCGTCCGCGGCGGGACGGCGCCAGCCCGACAGGTCGATGCCGTTGTGCACCACGTGCACGCGCTCCGGGTCGAGCTCCGGGTAGACGCGCAGGATGTCGGCCCGCATGCCCGCCGAGACCGCGATGACACCGGCCGCACCGAGGTACGCGGTGCGCTCGGCCCACGACGAGAGGGCGTAGCCGCCGCCGAGCTGCTCGGCCTTCCAGGGGCGCAGCGGCTCCAGGGAGTGTGCGGTGACCACGTGCGGCACGCCGTGCAGCAGGCCGCCCAGGTGGCCCGCCATGTTCGCGTACCAGGTGTGCGAGTGGACCAGGTCGGCGCCCGCGACGTCGTCGGCCATGAGGAGGTCGGTGCCGAGCGTGGCCAGCGCGGCGTTCGCGCCCACCAAGGCGGCCGGGGTGGTGTACCCGGTGACGCCGGACGCCTCGGTCGCGGCGTCGCGCGGGCCGTCGAAGCAGCGCACCCGCACGTCGGCGTGCTGTGCGAGCACCGCCGCGAGCTCGGCCACGTGTACGCCCGCACCGCCATAGACGTGCGGCGGGAACTCGCGGGTCAGCAGGTCGACACGGAGGCTGTCGGCGGGCCGCCCTCCGGGGCGATGCTCGGGCTCCGGGGCGGAAACGGAACGGGGGGCAAAGGCTGGGGCGGCAGCGACGTCGGACACGTGGCCAACCTAGCGTGCGCGAAGTCTCAGAGCCCGTCTGTGTTCTTCGGATGTGTCCTCGTTCGGTTCGATGTCGGTGTCTCGGTCTAGCGTTCGTGGCATGGCTCGGCACACGACCTTCCGGTTCTGCCTCGACCCCACGGTCGAGCAGTCGGTAGCGCTCGCCCGGCATGCCGGGGCGGCCAGATTCGCGTTCAACCAGTGCCTGCGCCTGCACCTGGACGCCCGCGAACACCACCGCACCCTCAGTAGTCGTGGTGCTGACGCCGACGCCGTGGACCAGGCTCGGGACGAGGTGCCGTGGTCGCGATTCAGCCTGATCAACGCGCTCAATCGGTGGAAGGTGTCTCAGGACGCCGGACGCCGATTCCTGGTCACGGGTGGCGGTGTCACACAGGTCGAGGTCACCGGGCTGGTGTGGCGCGGTGAGGTGTCCTCGCAGGTGTTCGAGCAAGCTGCTGTCGACCTCAGCCGCGGCCTTGCCGCGTGGACCGCGTCCCGGTCAGGAAAGCGCAAGGGCCGCCCGGTCGGACATCCGCGGTTCAAGAAGAAGACGCACACCGCGGGCTCGTTCCGGATGCGGAACAAGGTTCATGGCGACCGCTCCTCGATCCGTGTCGGGACCAGAGTCCAGCCGCGGTCGGTGACGCTGCGCAAACTCGGCAGTATCAGGGTGCAGGAGGACACTCGCCGTCTGCGGCGGATGATCGCCACGGGCCGGGCCCGGATCCTGCAGGCCACGATCACCCGTGGGGTCCGCAGGTGGTGGGTCTCGGTGACCGTGGAAGCCGCTGACCTGCACCCCGCCGTCCAACACCCCGCCCGGTCCGACAGCGACAAGACGGGCTGGGTGGGCGTGGACCGAGGGCTGCGTGCCCTGGTCGTCGCCGGCACACCTGATAGGACCGAGACTCTGCGGGTCGAAGCGCCCAAGATCCTGACCTTGGGCCTGCGGCAGCAGCGACGTCTGGCCCGCGCCGTGTCGCGCAAGAAGCGCGGGTCCGCCAACCGGCGCAAGGCCTCAGCGCGTCTGGCACGGCATCATCTCCGGGTGCGGGACACCCGGCAGCATTTTCTGCATCAGGTCTCCGACCAGCTGGTCAAGAGCCACGACAGGCTGGTCCTAGAGGATCTGAACATCACCGGCATCATGTCCAACCGGCGCCTCGCCCGCGCTGTCAGTGACGCCGGTTGGGGTGAGCTGGCCCGCCAGATCACCTACAAACAACACTGGCGTGGTGGCCAGGTCATGATCGCGGACCGGTGGTTCGCGTCGTCCAAGACCTGCTCGTCCTGCGGGCAGATCAAGAAGGTCCTGAGCCTGAGAGAGCGCACCTACACCTGCGACGACTGCGGTCTCGTCCTGGACCGGGACCTGAACGCCGCCGCCAACCTCGCCGCCTGGGCCGAGGACCACACCCCTACCGTCACAGACGGCTCGGGGCGTGGAGGAGTCCGGGTCGGGGACCGTCAAGCAGCCGGCCCCGACATCAACGCCTGCCGACGGGACGGCACTGGCCCACACACTTGTGTGGGTGAAAACCAGCCCGAACGACGCAGGAACCCTGGTCAGACCGCACCAGCGGCCTGAACCGGAGGGCTCCCGAGAAGGGCGGTGCCCGTGGACACAGTCCACAGACACGCTGTTAATGTCACCCGTATGGCTTCCGCTCCTCGCGTCCTAGCGATCGTCCTCGCCGGCGGCGAGGGAAAGCGGCTCATGCCGCTGACCGCCGCCCGCGCCAAGCCCGCAGTGCCCTTCGGCGGCATCTACCGTCTGGTGGACTTCGCTCTCTCCAACATCGTCAACTCGCGTTACCTGCACGTCGTCGTGCTGACGCAGTACAAGTCCCACTCCCTGGACCGCCACATCTCCAAGACGTGGCGCATGTCGCCGCTGCTGGGGAACTTCGTGGCGCCCGTCCCCGCGCAGCAGCGCGTGGGCAAGCACTGGTATCTCGGCAGCGCAGACGCGATCTACCAGTGCCTCAACATCATCGATGACGAGCGGCCCGACATCGTGGTCGTGGTCGGCGCCGACCACGTCTACCGCATGGACTTCTCCCAGATGGTGGACGCGCACATCGAGTCGGGGGCGCGGGCGTCGGTCGCCGCGATCCGGCAGCCGATCGGCATGGCCGACCAGTTCGGCGTCATCGACGTCGACCCCGCGGACCCGACGAAGATCCGCGAGTTCCTGGAGAAGCCGACCGATCCCACGGGCCTGCCCGACTCCCCCGGCGAGATCCTCGCCTCGATGGGCAACTACGTGTTCGACGCCGACGCGCTGGTCAAGGCAGTCACGAAGGACGCGGCGAACCCGGACTCGCGGCACGACATGGGCGGCGACATCATCCCGGCGTTCGTCGCGCAGGGCGAGGCCGCCGTGTACGACTTCATCCGCAACGACGTGCCCGGGTCCACCGACCGGGACCGCGGGTACTGGCGTGACGTCGGGACGATCGACTCCTACTACGACGCCCACGTCGACCTCATCGCCGTGCACCCGATCTTCAACCTCTACAACTACGACTGGCCGCTGTACACGGGCTACACAGGCCTGCCGCCGGCGAAGTTCGTGCATGCCGGGCCGGGGCGCATGGGCCATGCGGCGGAATCGATCGTGTCGCCGGGCGTGCTGATCTCAGGCGCGCAGGCCGCGGGGTCGGTGCTGTCGCCGGGTGTGCACCTGCACTCGTACTCGAACGTGTCGAACTCCGTGCTGATGGACGACGTCCAGGTGCACCGGTACGCGCACGTGCACCGGGCGATCGTCGACAAGAACGTGATCGTCAACGAGCGGGCCCGGATCGGCGTCGACCACGACGAGGACCGCGCTCGGGGCTTCACGGTCACGGAGTCGGGCCTGACGGTGGTCCCGAAGGGCACGGTAGTCGACTGACCGTCGCCCCTTCGGGGCCGGGGCGTCGAACGTAGGGGTGGTCGCTGTCCGAGCCTTCGGACGGCGACCACCCCTACGTTCGCCTGCTGGGACCGCGACCAGGCCTACGTTCGACGCCGGGGACGCAGCACGTGGACCGCTCGGCGAAGCGATGAGGTGCTCCGGCACACTGGTCCCGTGAAGCGACTCATCGTGACCGACGTGGACTCGACCTTCTTCCGGCAGGAGGTCATCGAGCTCATCGCCGAGCATGCCGGCACCCGCGACGAGGTCGCGGCAGTGACCGAGCGGGCGATGCGCGGCGAGCTGGACTTCGCGGAGTCCCTGCGGGAGCGCGTCGCGACCCTCGCGGGCGTGCCCGTCGCGGCGCTCGACAAGGTGCGCGCCGCCGTCGAGCTGATGCCGGGTGCGCGCGAGCTCGTGGCCGAGTGCCAGGCGCGTGGCTGGGCGTTCGGGCTGGTGTCCGGCGGCTTCGAGGAGATCGTCGAGCCGATCGCGCAGGAGCTCGGGATCACGCTGCTGCGCGCCAACCGCCTGGAGGTCGCGGACGGCGTGCTGACCGGCCGTACCGTCGGCCCCGTCATCGACCGCGAGGCGAAGGCCGCGACGCTGCGCGAGTGGGCCGCAGCGCTGGACATCCCGCTGGAGCACACGGTCGCCGTCGGCGACGGCGCGAACGACCTCGGCATGATCGAGATCGCGGGCACAGGCGTGGCCTTCAACGCCAAGCCGGTGGTCCGCGCCCAGGCCCCCCACTCGATAGAAACCCGCCTGGACGCCGTCCTGGACCTCCTCTGAACCCACCTGTCAGACGCCGACGGACGTGTCAGACGTACAGGTCACCCGGGTGACCTGTACGTCTGACACGTCCGTCGGTTTCTGACACGTCGTCAGGTCAGGCGGGGCGGGTTACCTCTGTCAGGCGGGCCAGCTTGCGGTCCCAGTCCGACCACGGGGCGTCGGCCTCCAGGACGGAGTACGTCGCCGTCGGGACGCCGACCCGGACCTGCGCCAGCGCGCCGTCCTCCGAACCCGGGCCGGCCAGCAGCTCGGCGGTGCCCGCCATCGCGGGCTCGTGACCGATCACGAGCACGGTGCGGCTGGCGGGGTCGAGCTCGCGCACGAGCGCGAGGACACCGCGCGGCATCGCTCCCAGGAGCTCGTCGGTGTACGCCACCGGCGGCTCCCCCAGGTGCTTGCGCGCGAGGTCCCACGTCTGCCGGGTGCGTAACGCCCCGGAGACGAGGACGGCGTCGGGCACGAGGCCGGACGCGACCAGCGCCGCACCGACCTTCGCCGCCTGGTCCCGGCCGCGCAACGCGAGCGGACGCTGCTCGTCGGGAAGTTCCGACGGCGGCTCCGCCTTCGCGTGCCGGAGCAGCACCAGCCGCCGAACCGGCGACGTGGTGGGCTCCGTGCCCGACGCTCTGCCCATCAAAGCCTCCTGCCCATCAATTGAGCCGGGTCTATTGACCCATGGCGTGCACGCCGCCGTCGACGTGCACGATCTCGCCGGTGGTCGCCGGGAACCAGTCCGACAGCAGCGCGCACACGGCACGTGCCGCCGGCTCAGCCGTGGTCTGGTCCCAGCCGAGCGGGGCTCGGGTCGGCCAGGCGTCCTCCATCGTCGCGAAGCCCGGGATGGACTTGGCGGCGGTGGTGCGGATGGGCCCTGCCGAGACGAGGTTGCAGCGGATACCTTCGGGGCCGAGGTCGCGCGCCAGGTAGCGGTTCGCGGACTCGAGGCCGGCCTTGGCCACGCCCATCCAGTCGTAGACCGGCCAGGCGAACTGTGCGTCGAACGTCAGCCCGACGACGGCGCCGCCGTCCGTCATCAGCTCCCGCGCGGCCACGGCGATCGACTTGTACGAGAACGTGGAGACGTGCAGCGCGGTGGCGACGTCCTCCCAGGTGCCCGACAGGAAGTTGCCGCCCATGACGGACTGCGGCGCGAAGCCGATCGAGTGCACGACGCCGTCGAGCCGGTCGAAGCCTTCCGCGCGCACGGCGTCGGCCAGCGCGTCGAGGTTCTCCTGGCTGGTCGCGTCCAGCTCGACCACCGGCGCTTCGACCGGCAGCCGCTTCGAGAAGGCCTGCGTGAGCTTCATCTGCCGTCCGAAGGACGAGAGAATCACCTCGGCGCCCTCGTCCTGAGCGAGCCGGGCTGCGTGGAATGCGATCGACGAGTCCGTCAGCACGCCCGTGACGAGCAGCTTCTTACCTTCGAGGAGACCCATGTTGTCCTTCCGATCAGGCGCAGGCGTGCCGAGGCGACCCCTGTGCTGGGTGCGAGCGTAGTGCGAGTTGCGGCGTGGAACGAAACTCCGCGCCGTGCCGTATGGCAGAAGTGGTGGATATGTTCGGGCAAGTCCGCAGGCCGCGGCGCCAGAGTACGGCTCAGTGCCCCATCCCGAGACCACCGTCGACCGGGATGACCGCGCCGGAGACGTAGCCCGCGGCGTCGGACGCGATGAACGACACCACGGAGGCGATCTCGTCCGCCGAGGCGAAGCGCCCGGCCGGGATCGTCTTGAGGTAACCCGCGCGCACGTCCTCGGACAGCGCGGCGGTCATGTCCGTCTCGACGTAGCCCGGCGCGACGACGTTCGCCGTGATGCCGCGCGCGCCGAGCTCGCGCGTGATCGACCGCGCCATGCCCACCAGGGCGGCCTTCGACGACGAGTAGTTGACCTGGCCGGGGCCGCCGGACATGCCGACGATCGAGCCGATCAGCACGATGCGGCCCTTGCGGGCCCGGATCATGCCCTTCGACGCGCGGCGCACGCAGCGGAACGTCCCGGTGAGGTTCACGTCGACGACGGACTCGAACTCGTCGTCGCTCATGCGCATCAGGAGCTGGTCCCTGGTGACGCCGGCGTTGGCCACGAGCACCTCGACGGGCCCCATGTCCTTCTCGATGGCGGTGAAGGCGGCGTCGACGGCGGCGGAGTCGGTGACGTCGGCCACATAGGCCTCGACGCCCTTGGGCAGGTCGCCGCCGCGGTAGATGGTGGCGACGCGGTCCCCGTCGGCCACGAAACGCTCGGCGATCGCGCGGCCGATGCCGCGGGCGGCGCCCGTGACGACGACTACCCGGCCAGTAGGACCTGCGGCGATGCTCTGTGTGTCGGGCGTGGTGGTCACCTGAACTCCTCGATGCTGTGATGGTGCAAGTTCGCATGAGGCCGCGCGGGGCTGGGGCGGCGGCCGGTACCTGGCTCGATCCGGGTCCGTTGCGACGCTACCCCGCGCGTCGGGCGGACGCCGCGCGCGGCGGGCCACAGTGATGCACCGGTCCTTGTCGGTTTTCTACAACAACCTGTGACGAACGCCGCGCGTACGGACGTCCGGCGGCGTGTCGGCCGGGCGCCCCGCGGACATAGACTGGCGAGATGAGCGAGCCGGTTCCGTCCATCACCTCGGCCCCCGAGCCGCTGGCGGTGGACCAGGCGCGCCGCACGCGCAGCTATCTGATCCAGATGTCCATCCGCGTGGTGTGCATCATCGGTGCGGTCCTGGTGGACGGCTGGGTCCGCTGGGCGCTCGTCGCCGCCGCTGTGGTCCTGCCCTACTCGGCGGTGCTCATCGCGAACTCCGGGCGGGACCACGTCACGCACGACACCTCGCCCGTGACGCCCGCCGCGGCGCCCGCGCTCACCGAGCTGTCCGACGTCGCCCCCGACGCGCCGCGGGCCGCGGGCGCTCCCACCCCGGACGCGCCCAGCGCCGGGCGTGTCATCGACCACGTGGACGACTGAGGGAACTACTGATGGACCTCCTCGGCCTCTCCGGCCCCGCACCCGACCCCGTGCCCGAGGGCGAGCTCATCTGCAGCGCCAAGGGCTGCCGCGAGCAGGCGGCGTGGGGCCTGCTGTGGAACAACCCCAAGCTGCACACGCCCGAACGCCGCAAGGTCTGGCTCGCGTGCGACGAGCACCGTGAGCACCTGGAGCAGTTCCTCGCGTCGCGGTCGTTCTGGAAGCAGACCGTCGCGGCGGCGGAACTGGACCGGGTGTCGTGAGCGACGGCGCCGCGAGCCCCCGGGGCGACGAGTCCCGCGGCCCGCGCACGACGCGCCAGTGGGTGATCCTGGCGGTGGCCGCCGTGGTCCTCGCCGCCCTGTGCCTGGTCGCGGGCCGCTGGCAGTGGGACCGCGCCGAGTCGCGCAACGCCGAGATCGACCTCGTCAACGCCAACTGGTCGGCGCCGGTGGTGCCCGTGGACGAGGTGCTGCCCGGGCCGGGCGCCGTCGTGCCGAAGGACGAGGTCTGGCAGCGGGTGGAGCTGAAGGGCGAGTACGTCACCGACGCGACGGTGCTGCTGCGCAACCGGCCCGTGGGCGGGCAGGGCGGGTACCACGTGCTCGTCCCGTTCGAGGCGCGGGTCGGCGGGCAGGACGTCGTCATGGTGATCGACCGCGGCTTCGTGCCGCTCGGCGCCGACGGGTCGCGGCCCGACGCCGTTCCCGCGCCGCCGTCGGGCACCGTGACCATCGTGGTGTCGCTGCGGGCCGACGAGCCCGCCTCCGACCGGGACGCGCCCCCCGGGCAGGTGCAGGCGATCTCGACCCGGCAGGTGCTCGCGGCGGGGCCGGACGGCGCGGCCTGGGCCGAGGGGCGCACCGTGAGCGCGTACGGCGCGCTCCGGGCCGAGGAGCCGGCGCCGCGGACCGGGCTGGCCTCCCTGCCCAAGCCGGACACCGACCCGGGGTCGCACCTGTCGTACGCGTTCCAGTGGTGCATCTTCGCGATCGGCGCGATCAGCGGGTACGTGCTGCTGTGGCGCCGGGAGCGGGGGGCGCTGCGCGGCGAGTCCGTGTCGGCGGGCGACCTGCTGCTGGCCACCGGCGAGGCGGAGGACGGCGCGGGCGTGCGGGCGCGCAGGCCGGCCCGCGAGCGGCGTCAGACGGCCGAGGACGAGGAAGACGCACTGATCGAGGCCCAGCTCCGCTGACGCCCGTCAGGCCAGGGAGACGAGCTCCTGGTAGCTGTCGTTCCAGAGGTCCTCGTCGCCGTCGGGCAGCAGCAGCACGCGCTCCGGCTCCAGGGCCTCCACGGCGCCGTCGTCGTGCGTCACCATCACGACCGCGCCCTCGTAGGTCTTGAGCGCACCGAGGATCTCGGCGCGCGACGCCGGGTCGAGGTTGTTCGTGGGCTCGTCGAGCAGCAGCACGTTCGCGCCGGACACGACGATCGTCGCCAGCGCGAGCCGCGTCTTCTCGCCGCCGGACAGCACGTTGGTCGGCTTGTAGGCGTCGTCCCCGCTGAACAGGAACGAGCCCAGCACGGACCGCACCTGTGTGTCCGTGAGGTCGGGCGCGGCGTGCCGCAGGTTCTCCACGACCGTCACGTTCATGTCGAGCGTGTCGTGCTCCTGGGCGTAGTAGCCGAGCTTGAGCCCGTGCCCGGGCACCACATCGCCGGTGTCGGCCGCCTCGACGCCCGCGAGGATCCGCAGCAGCGTCGTCTTGCCCGCACCGTTGAACCCGAGGATGACGACGCGGGACCCGCGGTCGATCGCCAGGTCCACCCCGGCGAACACCTCCTGGGACCCGTACGCCTTCGACAGGCCGTTGGCGGTGAGCGGCGTGCGCCCACAGGGGGCCGGCGTCGGGAAGCGCAGGTTGGCCACGCGGTCGGAGACGCGCTCGGCCTCCAGGCCGCCGAGCATCTTCTCGGCGCGCTTGATCATGTTCTGCGCGGCGGTGGCCTTGGTCGCCTTGGCGCGCATCTTCTCGGCCTGGGCGAGCAGCGTGCCGGCCTTCTTCTCGGCGTTCGCCCGCTCGCGCCGACGACGCCGCTCGTCCGTCTCGCGCTGCTCGAGGTACGCGTCCCAGCCGAGGTTGTACTGGTCGAGCTCGCCGCGGTTGGCGTCCAGGTGGAACACCTTGTTCACCGTGGCGCGCAGCAGGTCGGTGTCGTGGCTGATCACGATGAACCCGCCGTTGTACGCCTTGAGGTAGTCGCGCAGCCACATGATGGAGTCCGCGTCGAGGTGGTTGGTCGGCTCGTCCAGGAGCAGCGTCTCGACGCCGCTGAACAGGATGCGCGCCAGCTCGATCCGGCGGCGCTGGCCACCGGAGAGCGTGCCGAGCGGCTGCGCCAGGACACGCTCGTCCAGGCCCAGGTTCGCGGTGATGATCTGCGCCTCGGACTCCGCGGAGTAGCCGCCGGCCGCCAGGAAGCGCGCCTCGAGCTTGGGGTAGCGCTCCATCGCGGCGTTCTGCGTCGCCTCGTCGAGGGACGCCATCTCGCCCTCGGCCTGGCGCATCTTGGAGATGACCTTGTCCAGGCCGCGCGCGGACAGCACGCGGTCCATCGCGAGGACCTCGAGGTCGCCGGTGCGGGGGTCCTGCGGCAGGTAGCCGATGTCGGTACCGCGCACGATCTGCCCGCCCGACGGGAGGGTCTCGCCCGCGAGGGTCTTGGTCAGCGTGGTCTTGCCTGCACCGTTACGGCCCACCAGACCGATCCGGTCGCCCGAGGCGACCCGGAAGTTCGCCTCGCTCAGCAGCACGCGCGCGCCGACGCGCAGCTCGACGCCATGGGCAGTGATCACGCAGGTGTTCCTCACGGTTGGGGTGGTGGTTGGTCGTTCGGCCCACAGCGGCGGGGGCGGTTCCAGTCTACGGGGTCGGGGCCAGGGATTACGGTGCGTTGCCTCACGCCGGGCTCATGCCGGGCTCACGTCGGCGCCACCCTGGACGGGACCGGCCGCCCGACGGTACCTTCGCGTCTGGTACTACGTTGTACCAGGAACTCCGTCGTGACGATGCGGCGGCCACGTCGCCGGCGACGTGGCGCAGCCGCCCGAAGGGATGAGACACATGGAGATACGGTTCGTCGCCGTGCTCGCCTCGCTCGCACTGGCCCTGGGCGCCACGGCCCTGCCGGACGGCGGTGATGCGGCCCCGGCCGCGGCAGCCCCGCCGCCGCCGGGCAGCGCGCAGCCGCCCGCCACCACCTTCACGAACCCGATCACCGAGCCGTTCGCCGACACCTACGCCGATCCCGCGATCATCCGCGGCAAGGACGGCTGGTGGTACCTGTACGCGACGAGCGACCCGCTGGTCTCGGGCGGGCCGTTCGGCAACATGCACGTCTCCAAGTCCAGGGACCTGGAGTCCTGGGAGTACGTGGGCACGATCTTCGACGACGAGAACCGGCCGGCGTGGGCCGCGAGCGCCTCCTACTTCTGGGCGCCGGACATCCGGTACCTGGACGGCCAGTACGTCATGTACTACACGGTGACCGACACGGAGGCGAACCCCGACCCGTGGGACTACACGATCGGCGTCGCGACCGCGCCGACGCCGGTGGGGCCGTGGACGGACTCGGGCGGGCCGGTCCTGGACCCGCGGCCCGCGGGCGGCGACACCTATCTGAACACCATCGACCCTGCCCTGTTCGCGGACGACGACGGGTCCCGCTACCTCTACCTCGGCGGCTTCAACGGCGGTCTCTGGGTCACGCGGCTGGACGAGACCGGCACGCGGGCGGTGGGTGAGCTCACGCGGGTGACCGTCGCGGACCGGTACGAGGGCGCCTTCGTGGTCAAGCGGGACGGCTGGTACTACCTGATGGGGTCGTCGGCGAACTGCTGTGCCGGGCCGGTCACGGGGTACAGCGTGTACACGGGGCGGTCGCGGTCGCCGCTGGGTCCGTTCACGGATCACGAGGGCGTGAGCCTGAACGAGTCGCGGGTGGGCGGCACGCAGGTGGTGGCGCAGAACGGGAACCGGTGGATCGGCGTCGGACATCACGCGGTGCTCACCGACGCCGCCGGGCAGGACTGGATGCTGTACCACGCGATCGACAAGGACGACGCCTGGCTGGAGGAGCCCGGCGGCGTGAACCGGCGTCCCACGCTGGTCGACCGGATGGACTGGGTCGACGGGTGGCCGGTGGTCAACGCCGGGGCGGGGCCGAGCGAGGGCCCGCAGCCGGGGCCGGTGGCCGCGAGCGGGCTGGGCATCGTGAGCGGCGACCCGGCGTCGGGGGCTGGTCTGCGGCGGGTCTCTGGCACGTTCGCCCGGGGCCTCGACGGCGCGGGCGACGCGGGCGCGCTCGCCCGGCTGGTGCCGGGCCGGCGAGACGCCGCCGTCGTGCAAACAAACCCTGCCCCGCGTGACGTGCGGATCGAGGCGGACGTGCGGCTGCCCGACGCCGGCGCCTCGTTCACGGCGACCCTCGGCGGGCCCGGCCGGACCGGGGTGTCGGTGCGGCTGGACGCGGAGGCGCGCGAGCTCGTCGTCGGACAGGGGCGGCGGGAGCTGCGGGCCGCGCTGCCCGCGAACGTGGACCTGCGCGACTGGCACGTGCTGACCGTCGAGGCGCGGGGCGGGGCCCTTGCCGCCCGGCTCTCGTCAAGCGGTCTGGGCGACGTCGACGCCGAGGTGCGGTTCGAGCCACGCACCCCGCTCCCCCGGCGCGCTCCTGTGCGCCTGGCGGCCGACGGCGGCGAGGCGCAGCTCGACAACCTGACCGTCGTGCCGGCGCACGAGCCGGTGACCCGGCGGGTCGCGGAGCCGCTGGCGGGCGCCGTCACGTTCGCCGAGGAGTTCGACGGTGAGCTCGACCCGGGCTGGAGCTGGCTGCACGCTCCTGCGACGGGGCCGGCCGGCGTGGAGATCACGGACGGTGCCCTGGAGTGGCCGCTGACGAGCCACGACCTGGTGGGGTCGGCCAACGACGCGCCTGCGCTGCTGCGTGACGCGCCCGACGGCGACTTCGTGCTGGAGGCCACCGTGACCCTGCCCCTGGGCGAGGACAGCGTGCGCAACTATCAGCAGGCGGGCCTGCTGGTGCACGCGGGCGACGACGACTTCCTGCGGCTCGCGCCCGTGTCGATCTGGCAGACCCGCCAGGTGGAGTTCGGCAAGGAGCTCACGGCCGACGGGCGCACCTGGTTCGGCGGGCACGTCTCCGGGCCGGTCGCCGACACGATGCACCTGCGCCTGTTCCACACCACCGACCCGGACAACGGCGAGCACGAGTACCGGGCGGCGTCCTCGCGCGACGGCCGGACCTGGCGCCTCGGCGCAACGTGGACCCTCCCGGCCGACACGACCCCGAGAATAGGCATCTACGCGGGCGGTGGCCCCACCCCGCCGACGACGGCAACCTTCGACAAGGTGCAACTCCGCGAGCTTGGCTGACCCCCGCGCGGCCCGCCGGGCACACCTGTCAGACACTCCGGCATGTGTCAGACGCTCAGGTCACTCGAGTGATCTGAGCGTCTGACACATGCGGCGGCGTCTGACACATGCGTGGCGTCTGGCGCGATGTGGGTCACATGTCGGCCGGTCACCTTGCCAGCGGGGCTCGACCTGGTCTGGGATGGAGCCCATGCCTTCACCGAGCCACCGGACCGCGTCCTGGCAGCCCGGCGACGTCCGCGAGGCGGCCGGCGGGTTGTTCGCCCTGGCGCTCGCTACCTTTGTCGCCATCACCACCGAGCTGGTCCCCGTAGGGCTGCTTCCCCTGATCAGCGACGATCTGGACGTCTCCGAAGGCACAGCCGGGCTGCTCGTGACCGCCTACGCGTTCATGGTCGCGGTGCTCGCCGTACCGCTGACGTCGGCCACGCGCAGGCTGCCCCGCAAGACGCTGCTGCTGACCACCCTCGGGATCTACGTCCTGAGCAACGTGATCGTCGCGGTCGCGCCCACGTTCGCGCTCGTCGCGGTGGCCCGGGCGCTGGGCGGCGCGGCCCACGCGGTCTTCTTCTCGGTGAGCATCGGGTACGCGTCCCGGCTGGTGCGCCCGCACCTCGCGGGACGCGCGCTCGCGCTGGTCACGCTGGGCGCGTCCGCCGGCTTCGTGCTCGGCGTGCCGCTGACGACGTCGCTCGGCACCGCCGTCGGCTGGCGCACCTCGTTCCTGGTGCTGGCCGGGGCGTGCGCGCTCGCCGCCGTGCTCACGGCGCTGCTGCTGCCGTCCGTCGCCGGGGGCGGCACTCCCCCGGCCGACGCCGCC
This sequence comes from Promicromonospora sp. CA-289599, assembly GCF_050936155.1. Lineage (NCBI taxonomy): Bacteria > Bacillati > Actinomycetota > Actinomycetes > Micrococcales > Promicromonosporaceae > Promicromonospora > Promicromonospora sp. CA-289599. The sequence goes on along the minus strand of NZ_JBNJNI010000001.1, from coordinate 5,295,492 downwards.
CGGGGCGCCCGCCGCACCGCCCTCGCCCAGGTCACGTCGGCGAACGCCCTCGCGTACCTCGGCCACTACACGGTCTACACCTACGTGTCGGTGCTGCTGCTGGCGGCCGGCCTCGCGACGGCGGCGCTCGGCCCAGCCCTTCTCCTGATCGGTGCGCTCGGCCTCATCGGCGCCTGGTACGCCGCCGCCCGGCTCGACGTGCGGCTCCGGCAGACCACCGTCGTCACGCTCGGCGTCGTCGCGGCCGGGATCCTGACGCTCGGCCTCACCTTCCCCGCCACCGTGGGCACGCTCGCGGCCGCGGCGGTGTGGAGCATCGGGTTCGGCGCGGTCGCCGCCGTCTTCCAGACGGCGGCGATCCGCACCCGCGGGGCCTCGCCCGACGTCGTCGGGGCGCTCGTCAACTCCACCGCCAACATCGGGATCGGCGGCGGGGCGGCGCTCGGGGCGCTGGTGCTCGACGGCGTCGGGCTCGCCGCCGTGCCCTACGTCGGCGTGGCCCTCGTCGTGGCGGCGCTGGTCGTGGTGCTCGCGGCCCGCCACGCGTTCCCGGCGGGGCCCGCGGTGGAGTAGCGGGTGATACCGCCGACGTTTCACCGCCAGAGCGCGCGGTAGCACCGTCTCGGACATACGGTCCGCCCATGGGCACAGACTCCCCGAGCGTTCCCGTCACCGTCGCCGACGCACTACCCAATCTCCGCACCGGCCGCCTGGCCCGCGGAGATGACCTGACGAACAACCGACCGGCCAAGCACCTCCTCGACGAACGTCGCGCCTACACCCGGCAGCACGCCACGGCGGTGGTGCGCGGCAGGCTCACCGGACAGCCCGACGAGCGGTACCGCGCGCTGAGCCGCCGGATCGCCGGTGTGCGGGCCGTCGCCCAGGAGCTCTGGGAGCTCGTGGCCAAGCGCCCCGTCTGGCGCGTCCTCCACTCGATCCGGTCAGCGCCTACCACACGCTCGGGGCAGCGCCCCGCCGAGCTCGAGCTCGACCAGCTCGTGATCGGGCCGTCCGGCGTCTACGCCATCCAGACCGTGTACCGCCCCACCCAGGACGTGACCGCCGACCTCGCCCGGGACGCCGCGCGCCGCACCCAGGAGATCCTGGGCCGCGCGACGCGCGTGCCGATCACCGTGCAGGCGCTCATCGTCTTCGTCCGGACGGACCAGCCCCGCGTGGAGGGTCCGCGCGACGGCGTCGAGGTGCTCACGGTGGACGAGCTGGTGCCGTGGCTCGAGAGCCGGCGGCAGATGCTCACCGACCGCGAGCTGGAGATCGTCCACCTGGCGGCCCGAGACCACCGCACCTGGGCCCCCTGACCCACCACTGGTCGAGCTTGCCAAGACCCCCTGCTGCCAAGCCCGACACCGCTGGTCGAACCTGTCGAGTCCCCCCTCACAACCCGACCCGCACCACCCGCTTCCGTGCCGCCTCCGCAAGCCTGTCCCCCAGCTCGGAGAGCAGTACGGAAGACTTCATGCCCGACGCCGGGTCGGTCACCGCGAGCACCCCCGCCTGGATCTCGCGCGGCCCGAGCACGCCCAGCAGCGCGTCCCGGCGCCTCCGGGCGAGCCGGATGCGGTTGCCGAGCGAACCGTCCCGCTCCACCCGCACGCGCAGCCCCCGGGCGCGCAGGTCGGCGGCCAGCTCGCCGACCTGGTCCGCCGCGCCGCCGCCGTCCGCCCCGCCGTCCGCCCCGCCGTCGGAACCACCCACCGGCAGCAGGCAGACCTGCACCGGCGCGAGCCAGAACGGCAGCCGTCCGGCGTGCCGCTCCAGGAGGAACGCGACCATCCGCTCCATCGCGCCGACGGTCCCGCGGTGGATCATCACCACCCGCTCCCGCTCGCCGGACGCCGCGACATAGGTCAGGTCGAACCGCTCCGGCTGGTTGAAGTCGAGCTGCACGGTCGCGAGGGTCTCCTCGTGTCCGCGGGCGTCGAGCACCTGGACGTCGATCTTGGGCCCGTAGAACGCTGCCTCCCCCGCCTCGGCGCGCCAGTCCGGCCCGCCCGCGAGCCGGGTCAGCACCGCCCGGAGCGCCTCCTCCGCGGCCGCCCACTGCTCGGACGCGCCGAGCCACCTGCCGGAGTCGTCCCGGCCGGACAGCCGCAGGTACGACACCTGGATACCCAGGGTGTCGAGCACCTCCAGGACGGCGGCCAGCGCGACGTGCACCTCGTCCGCCACCTGGTCGGGACGGCAGAACACGTGCGCGTCGTCGAGGCTGATCTGCCGCACGCGGCTCAGCCCGGACAGCACGCCGGACCGTTCCGCCCGGAACATCGGCGCGAGCTCCGAGTACCGCACGGGCAGGTCGCGGTACGAACGCGGCTCGGACGCGTAGATCTGCGCGTGGTGCGGGCAGTTGGCCGGGCGCAGCACGAGCGGGTCGACGTCGGAGTCGCCCATGACCAGCGGCGGGAACATGTCGTCGGCGAACTTGGCCCAGTGACCCGACCGCTCGAACAGCGACCGCTTGCCGAGCACCGGCGAGTACACGGGTTCGCAGCCGGTGCGCAGCGCCACCTCGCGGGCGTACTGCTCCAGCTCGTACCGCACGGCCGCGCCGGCGGGCAGCCACAGCGGCAGGCCCGGACCGACGAGCGGGCTCGACTCGAAGATCCGCATGTCGCGGCCGAGCTCGCGGTGGTCGAGGACCGGTTCGTGCCGGTCGGCGCCCGGCTCGGGCTGATCGCGCTGGTCGGTGATGGCGACGTCGTTCATGGTTGCTCCTTCGATGGAGGAACCGCCCCGGTGCCGGGCAAACCAAAAGCCCCGGAGCGAGCTCCGGGGCTTGGGTTGCTGAGTGCAGGGTCAGCGCGCGCCGGAGGGGTCCGGCGTCGTCGTGCGTGCGCTGAGGTGCATGTGCCAACCGTACGGTCAGAGGGCCGACGCGTCCAGCGCGTTGCAGTCCTGGATGGTGCCGCCTTCGTAGCCGGTGGTGAACCACTTGACGCGCTGCTCGCTGGAGCCGTGCGAGAAGGCCTCGGGGTTCACGTCACCGCCCGAGCGCCGCTGGATGTTGTCGTCGCCGACGGCGGCCGCCGCGGAGAGCGCCTGCTCCAGCTCCACCTGCTCGATCGGTTCGAGGAACGGGACGCCCGTGTCCGGGTCCTCGGTCGTGGCGGCGGTGCCCGCCCACATGCCGGCCAGGCAGTCGGCCATCAGCTCGATGCGTACCGAGTCGGACTCCGGACCGGTGCCCGACCGGTCGGCCCGCTCGAACAGCCCGAGCTGGTTCTCGATGTGGTGCCCGAACTCGTGCGCCGTCACGTACATCTCGGCCAGCGGCCCGCCCTCGGCGCCGAACTGGCTGGAGAGCTGGTCGTAGAACGCGAGGTCCTCGTACACGGTGGTGTCGGCGGGGCAGTAGAACGGCCCGGTGGCCGACGTCGCCGAGCCGCAGCCCGTGTCGACGGCGTCGGTGAAGCTCACGACCTCGGGCATCTGGTACTCGACCCCGCCCTGCTCCGGGAGGGTCGTCGCCCAGTACGCGTCGAGGGACTGGACCGCGGCGTTCAGGCGGCACTCCGGGTCGGTGTTGGCCTGCTCGGCCGTGCACTCCCCGATGTAGCCCGCCTCGCCGGTGTCCCCGCCGCCCGACGTGGTGCCGCCGAGGATGTCGGCAGGGCTGTTGCCGGTCACCAGCATGTACACGAGCGCGATGACTATGGCGATGCCGCCGCCACCGCCCGCGGCGACGGCGCCCCGGCGTCCGCCGCCCTTGCGGACCCGACCGCCCTCGAACTGACCGCCCTCGTTGAAAGTCACCTGCCAACGCTACCGCGACCTGCCGACCGGCGGTCGAGCTTGTCGAGACCTCCCGAGGGACTCACGGGGTCTCGACAAGGTCGACCGACGGTGCGGGGTCAGGCCGTCAGCAGGGGTCGATCTTCCAGACCGGGTTCCAGTAGATGTTCTTGCCGGTGTTCGGACCGATCGTGTCGACCACCGAGTTGTCGGCCCGCAGGAAGCGGGCCGTCGCGTTCTGGCTGTTCTGGGCGTAGACGGTGCCCGTGAAGTTCGTCAGCTCGTAGTACTGCCCGGCCTCCAGGCAGTAGTAGAGCGCGAACACGGACCAGAGTCCGTCGGCCTCTTGGTTGCGCACGCACAGGTGGTACAGCGGGCAGTCCTCGACCCGCTGCTGCGAGGCCGCCGCGCTCAGGTTGGTCTGGACGATGTTCGGCTTAGGCCAGATCGACGGGTCGCCCTTGGCCGGCGCGTACGACGACGCGCCGTCGGACACCGACCAGCTGCCGCCGTCGAGCTGCGCCGCACCTGCGGGCGCCGCCGCGCTCACCCCGAAGACCGACAGCAGCGCGACGACGACGGCGACCAGCCGCCGCGCCTGCTTCGTCCGGCCGCTGCTCCCGCTGCCGCCCGTACCCACGCCCTCGCTCAGACCAGTGCTGGATCTGCTCATCCTTCTCAGCCCTCCCGTGCTCTCCAGTGGCCTGGCTCTCAGGCCATGGCGAGCGTAGGGTCGCGCCGCGATGCGCCCCAGGCAGTTCGGCGCAGGCCGAAAAGCGGGTAGGGACCGTATTTTCGCCCGGTCCCCGCACTCTTCTACCGGCCCAGCACCCGCGTCCGGTACTCCTCGACCGGCCACGCCGTCATCGCGCCGAAACGGGCGGCGACGACGGCGCCGGCGTCGTCCCGCTCGACCTGGACCGGCTCGCCCACCGTGCCGAACCCGGCGACGGACTCCTGCGCGAGGCGCCCGTCCGACACGACGAGCCGCTGCGCGAACTCGGCCGGCTGCGGGAGGCGCGGGTTGATGGTGTGCAGGATCCCGCCGAGGTCCACGACGTCGTACACGCCCCACAGGTTGGCGAAGCGCCCGACAGGCGCGTCCGCCGGGACGGGCGCCACCGGGCTCCCGCCGGTCGCGCCCGCCGCGACCTCGTCCGCCGCCGCGAGCGCCAGGTTGACGATCTGGATGACGCCGTTGGCGATCTGGGTGGCGATGCCGTCGACGGCGTTGGTCAGGGCGGAGACCACGAGGCCGTCGACGGGGTCGATCCAGGTGCGCGTGATGTGGCCGGGGTAGCCGCCGGAGTGCCCCACGAGCTCCCGGTCGCCGACCTTGCCGAGCTCGATGCCGACGCCGTACCGGCCCAGCTCCTTGCCCCGGACCGCGACGGTCGACTCCTCGCGCTGGACCACGCGCTTGCTCGTGTCGGTGAGCAGCGTGGTGTCGCCGAGCACGTGCGTGGCGCCATAGCGGACCATCTCGAGCGCGGTGGAGTACCAGCCGGTGGCCGCGGCCATGGCGCGGGTGTCGACGTGCGGGATGACGCGGCGGGCGTCGTCGTGCGAGATGCGGCCGGTGTGGCCTGCCGCGTACTCGTCCGCGCGGGCGGGGTCGAGCTCGGTCCCGGTGCGGGTCAGTCCGAGCGGTTCGACGACGGCGGCGCGCGCCACCTCGTCGTACGTCTTGCCGGTGACGCGCTCGATGATGATGCCGAGCAGGCTGTAGCCGATGTTCGTGTACTTGAAGTGCTCGTTCGGCTCGAAGACGACGCCCTCGGTGCGGACGCACTCCAGCACCTGCTCGCGGTCGAGGAAGGGGCGCTCGTGCTGCCAGAAGTCGCCGTCCGACGAGTCGCGGATGATGCCCGCCTGGTGGCCGAGCAGCTCGCGAACGGTGATCGCTGCTGCTGTGGCGTCGCTGAGCTCCGGGACGAGCGCGCCGACGGCGTCGTCCAGGCGCAGCTCGCCGCGTTCGACGAGCTGCATCACCAGGACGGTCGTGAATGTCTTGGAGTGGGAGGCGACGCGGAACAGGTGGTCGTTGGTGAGGGCCTCCCCCGTCTCCAGGTTCGCCGTGCCCCAGGCCAGGTCGACGAAGACCTCGCCGCGGCGGCCGACGGCCAGCTGCAGGCCGGGCATGCCGTGGTAGGCGGCCTGGAACGAGGCCCAGTCGGCCAGGTAGGGGGCGATGGAACGGAGGGTCTGCGCGGTGCGGTCGTCGGTCACGGGGACGACTCTCTCAGGTCGGCGCCGCTAGCCGAAGTAGATTGAATGATGACGGGCGCAGCCGGGGTTGAACGGGGCCGCGCAGGCCGGGCAGCTCCCGGCGCCCACGTACTGGGTGACGGTCAGCTCCGTCCAGCACGCCCCGCAGAGCACCGCCCGCTCGTCGTCCGCACCCGAAGGCCAGGGCCGCGACGGGTGGTCGGCGGTCTGGTCGTGGCACAGGTGGCACGGGTAGTACCGGCCGCAGCACGCGAACCGGATGGCGATGATGTCGAGCGGCGTCCGGTAGTGGACGCACCGGGTCTGCTCGTCGACCGTGGGGCCGAGCACCTCCGGCCTCATCGCACGCCCCGTGCGGCGAGGGCGTCGCCGAGCTCGTCCGCGTGCTTGAGCGCCACGACGAGGAACGGCATGGCGAAGTGCCGGAGGCTCCGCCCGCCGCCGCGGGCGCGCTGCGCCTCGCGCACGTCCCGGGCGAGGCCGGCGAGCACCGGCAGCGTGCTCAGCGTCACGGACAGCGTCAGCGCCGCGCGGCGCGGGTCGATCCGCAGCCGCGCCAGCGGCCGCATCGCCCGCTCGATGGTCTCCAGCAGCTCGGTCGCCGGGGTCGTCAGTGCGAGCAGTGCGGCGAGCGCGCAGGCGACGGCGACCCGCGTGGTGTTCGCCGCCGCGCTCTCGGGTCCGAGGAAGACGAGCTGGCCGACGAGGGTCAGGCCGATCACCCAGCGGATCGCGACGAGCTGGCGGCCGAGCTCGCGCAGCCCCGCGCCCGGTACCGCGTAGCACGCGAGGCAGACGCCGACCATGACCGCGGCGGCCCACCACGTCACCGGTAGCAGGCAGATGCCGAGCACTATCAGCAGGAGCAGTGCGGTCTTCGGTCCCGCCCAGAGCCGGTGCCAGGGGCCGTTGCCGGGGCGGTACAGGGTCACCATCTGGTCACCATCGGATGCCCGCCTCGTACGTGGCGATCACCTGCGCGGGTGCCCCGACCTCGGCCACCGTCCCGTCCTGGATCAGCACCGCCGTGTCGCAGCGCTCGGCGAGCCCCAGGTCGTGCGTGACCAGCACCAGACGGTGCGCGGTACCCGCGTGGGCCGCGTCCGCGAGGAGGTGGTCGGCGACCCGGCGGGCGTTGCGCGCGTCCAGGTAGGCGGTGGGCTCGTCGGCGACCACCAGGTCCGGGCGTCGCACGAACGCGCCGCACAAAGCGAGCAGCTGCTTCTGGCCGCCGGACAGGTCGTGCGACGACCGGTCGGCGAGCTCGGCCAGGCCGAACTCCTCGAGCGCGGCGGCGACCCGTTCGGCCCTCTCCGCGCGCGGCTGCTTCTCGGTGCGCAGCGAGAACGCGACGTCCTCGGCCACGGTGGGCATGATGATCTGCGCGTCCGGGTTGCTGAAGATCACCGCGACGCGACGGCGCAGCTCGGCGGCCTGGCGCACCGGGTCCAGGCCGAGGACGCGCACCGTGCCGGCGGTGACGGGGACCAGGCCGCTGAGCAGGCGCCCGAGCGTCGACTTGCCGGAGCCGTTCTCGCCGATGACGGCGATCGTCCGCGCGTCCAGCGAGAGCGTGACGTCGCGCAGCACCTCCGTGTCGCCCAGGCGCACGCCCGCGCCCTGGAGGTTGATACCGCTCATCGGATCACCTCGAAGACCGCCGCGACGCCCAGCCCGCCGCCCACCGACGCCGCCGCGACGCCGAGGGTCCCGGCGGGGGCGTCCGCGCGGACGAGCCGCCCGAAGAGCCGCACCACGCTGATCGCGCCGCTCGCGCCCCACGGATGGCCCAGTGCCAGTGCTCCGCCGTCGGAGCACACGCGCGGGTCGTCGTCCTCCAGGCCGAGGCGGCCGAGCACGGCCAGGGACTGGGCCGCGAACGCCTCGACGATCTCGAACGCCGCGACGTCGCCGAGGTCGGCCCCGACGGAGTCGAGCGCGGCGCGCACGGCCGGCGCGGCCCCGACCCCGGGCAGCGCGGGGTCGCAGCCGACCACCGCCTGCCCCCGCAGCACGAGGCCCGGAGCGCGGCCCGCGAGCCGGCGGGGCACGACGGCGACCGCCGCGGCCCCGTCGCTGATCCGCGTGGCCGTCCCCGCGGTGAGGGTGCCGCCCTCGAACAGGGCAGGCAGCCGGCGCAGCAGCGGCTCGGCGACGCCGATGGAGTCGTCGGCGGTCAGTCCCGCGACCGGGACGAGCTCCGCCGCGAAGCGCCCGGCGTCGCGGGCGGCCCGCGCCCGCTGGTGGCTACGTGCGGCGTGCGCGTCCTGCCGTTCCCGGCTGATGCCGTCTGCCGCAGCCAGGTCCTCGGCGGCGCGCACCATGTCCGGGTCCGGCCAGCCCTGCGGGGCGAACGGGGCGCGGTCGTAGGGCACGCCGTCGAGCGACCGGACCGGGGCCGTCGACGGGCTCTCGACGCCGCCCGCGAGCCGCGGCCGGTCATCGCCGGCACGGATCGCCGTCGCGGCGTCGAGCACGGCGGCCATGCCGCTGCCGCACTGCCGGTCCACGGTCGCGCCGGGGACCTCCACACCAAGTCCCGCCGCCAGCGCGGAGACCCGGGCCGGGTTGCCGCCGGGGCCCATGCAGTTGCCGAGCACGACGTCGGCGACGGAGAGCCGCCGTCCGACCGCTGCCTCCGCGTCGCCGAGCGCGGCGCACAGGACGGGTGCGGCGAGCTGCTCGACGTTCAGGGACGCCAGCGCCCGCCCGCGGGTACCGACCGGCGTCCGGCGGGCCGCGATCACTACGGCTTCATCCGGCAACGCGGGCCACCTCCCCGGCGAGCGCCCGGCGGACGATCTCGGCACGAGCGGGCTTGCCCGACGCGTTGCGCGGCAGCTCACCGGTGAACCAGATCCGCGGCCGGTGGGCCGGACCCAGCCGCGACGACGTGCTGCCGCGCAGCGCGCCCGCGGTGATCGCGGGGGAACCGGGGGCCGGTTCGACCATGGCGGCGACGAGCGCCCCGACGTTTCCGGCGGGAAGCCCGAAGACGACGGCGTCCGCGACGGCGGGAAGCCGGCGGAGCTCGGCCTCGACCTCCTCGGGGATCACGGTCGCCGAGGCGGTGAGGATGGCGCCGTCGGCGCGTCCGCGGAGCCTGAGCGTCCGGGTCTCGTTCTCGGGCCCGGTCCCAGGATCGAGCCCGGTATCGAGCTCGGCGAGATCACCGACGGTCGCCCAGTCCCCGTCGATCCGCAACGGCCCGCCGGCCCCGAGGTACCCGAGGGCCACGTACGGGGACCGCACCCACAGCTCGCCGTCGCGCACGTCGATGTCCACGCCGGGGAAGGCTCGGAGGCCGGAACCGTCGTCGACCGCGACGAACGAAAGCTCCGCCGCACCGTAGTAGGCGATCACCCGGACGCCCCGGGACTCGGCGTCCGCGCGCAGGTTCTCGTCCAGGTGGGAGCCGCCGACGAGCGCGGTCCGCACGCGCGGGAGCCCTCCGCCGTCGAGCAGTGCGCGCAGCGCCTGGGGCGTGCCGTGGAACGAGGTGGCCTCGGCGAAGTCGCCGCCGTCCGCCGCGTCCTGCCGCGGGAACACGGGCCGCGGGCCGCTGCCCAGCGCGTGCGCCAGGGAGAACAGCGTGAGCGAGGACGACGGCGGCGCGGGCAGGGCGACCACGCGTTCGGCGTCCGGCACGGCGTCGTCGTAGAGGAGCGCCGAGACGGCGGGGAACGACTCGGCCCAGGACGCGGCGGTGCGCAGCACGATGCGGGGCGTACCGCTGCTCCCGGAGGTGAGCGTCGCCCAGGCCGCGCCGGCCGGCGGCCGGGCGTCGCGCAGCAGGGCGCGCACGGCCGCCCGCTCCGCGTCGGGCCGGCGGACGTCGTCGACGAGCGGGATGTCGCCGGCCGCACGCACCGCACGGAGCCGGTCGACCAACCCGTCCGTGGCGCCGTCGAGCAGGACTATGCGCGGGGTCATGGGGCGGGCGGTGTCCGGTCGTCGGCGTCCCGGCTCTCGACCGACCGCCAGTTCCGCCGGAACGCGCGCGGATACGCCCGCAGGAGCGTGGAGACGGTGACCGTCGCCAGCACGGCCTTCGCCAGGTCACCGGGGACGAACACCAGGCTCGCCACCGCCGTCTGCGGAAGCGACAGCCGGGTCACCAGGCTCTGGACGGGCAGGCCGAAGGCGTAGATCACGAGGATGCCGCCGACGACCATCGCGAGCGCCGTCCGCCAGACCGTCGGCTTGCGGGCGGACGAGTGCACGATCAGGCCGACGACGAACGCCCCCGCGATCCAGCCGATCAGGTAGCCCGCGGACGGTCCGACGAAGACGCTGATGCCGCCGCGCCCGCCGGCCAGCAGCGGGAGTCCGGCCGCGGTGAGGGTGAGCAGCGCGACGACCGCGAGCGCCCCGAGCCGCGGCCCGAGGATCGCGCCCGCGAGCATCACCCCGAAGGTCTGCGCGGTGATCGGCACGCCGCCGAAGACGCTGAAGCTGCCCGGCAGGCCGAGGGCCGCGATGAGGGCGGCGAAGACTGCGACGCGGGCGAGGTCGCTCGCCTCGAACGCTCTGCGCGGTGTTCCGTGGTCGTCTCGCACTTGGTCCTCGCTTCATCCTGAACGGTGTTCACCTGAACGGCGTTCTGCACCATACTGTGGCGATGAGCGGATCACCAAGACACAGCCGGGACGACGTGTCGGACATGGCCCTCCGCCTCCTGGACGAGTACGGGCTGCCCGACCTGACGATGCGGAACATCGCCACGGCGCTCGAGGTGCGGGCGAGTGCGCTGTACTGGCACTTCCCGAACAAGCAGGCGCTGCTGGCCTCCGTCAGCGCGCGGATCCTCGGGCCGATGACGGACGTGCGGGTCGAGGACATGACGGTGTCCGAGGCCGTCCGTGGGCTGGGCGCGCGGCTGCGCGAGTGCCTGCTCGCCTACCGCGACGCCGCCGAGCTGGTCTCCAGCTCGCTGGCGCTGGGGCTCGTCGACTCGCCGGTCCGACCGCAACTCCTGGCGGTCACCCGCCGCGACGGCGTACCGGACTCGCTGTCGCGGGTCGCGGCGGAGGCCGTGATGCACTTCGTCGTCGGGTACACGTTCCACGAGCAGCAGCGGCTGAGCGCGGACTCGTTCGGGCTGCTGCCTGCGGCCGAGTCGCTGGACCCGCAGACCGCGAGCGCGCAGCCCGCGCAGAGCGGGGACTTCGAGGAGGCGCTGCGGATGATCGCCGAGGGGCTGGAGACGCTCAGCGCTTCCGCACGTGCCGGGGCGAGTCCTGCTCCTGGCGACCGCGCAGCGTCTTGACCAGCCACCACGCGACCAGCGCCACCACGACGACGATGACTACCTTCTGGAACACGCCGACGCTCTCCTCGACGATGTGCCACTGGTCCCCCAGCAGGTAGCCCGCGCCGACGAGCAGGGTGTTCCACACGCCGGAGCCGAGCGTCGTGAAGGCGAGGAACCGCCAGATCGACATGCGCTCCACGCCCGCGGGGATGGAGATCAGGCTGCGCACGATGGGGATGAGCCGGCCGATGAGCACGGCCCAGTCGCCGTGCCGGTTGAACCAGCTCTCGGCCTTGTCGACATCCTCCAGCTTCACCAGGGGCATGCGGTCCACGATGCTGCGCAGGCGGTCGCGGCCCAGCCAGGCGCCCAGCCCGTACAGGAGGATCGCGCCGACCACGGAGCCCGCCGTCGTCCAGATGAGCACGTGCCACAGGACGAGGGTGCCCTGCGCCGCGGTGAAGCCTGCCAGCGGCAGGATCACCTCGCTCGGCAGGGGCGGGAACAGGTTCTCGAGGGCGATTGCTACGCCAGCGCCCGGTGCGCCGAGGGTCTCCATGAGCCCGACGGCCCAGTCGGCGACGGTCGTGGCGAAGCTTTGTGTCGTCATGAGCCCACGCTATTTGACTACGCGGGGGTCGGTGGACTGCGGTTCGCCGTCGGCTCGTGCGGGTATGCCGCAGGTGGGGTGTGGTTTTCCGCAGTTCGCGCGGGACGCAGCGTCCCTATCCTGGCGAGGTGGACCCCGCCCCCGCCGTCTGGCGCAGCACCCCTGCCCGCATGCTGTGGGGCGCCGCCCTCGGCGCGGTGACGTGGCCTGTGGACCTGGTCTTTTCGGTGGTCTCGCTGCTGCGGTTCTCGCTGCTGCGGCGCCCGACGCCGTTCGGGCCGGTTCGGTCGCTGGTCGCCTGGCACCGCCGTCGTACCGTGCGTTTTCTCGGCTGGGCCGACGACGGGGTGGCGCTCACCTCTCCCCGGGCCGCCCGGTATCTCGCGGCGCGGGGCGTTGTCGGAGTGGTGGGCACGCTGGTGCTCGGGCTGCTGGCGTACGGGATGTTCGCGGTGGCCGCAGTCTTGGCGTCGTGGCTGTTCGACGTGCGGCTCACCGTCGACGAGGCGTTTGCTGATGGCGGGCTGACGACGGCCGGCCTGCTCGGGATGATCCCGGTAGGCGCGATCCTGCTGTACCTGGACCTGATGGGGCTCATCGGCGTGGCGCTGCTGGACCGGTCTGCGGCCGCGCGGTGGCTGGCGCCGAGCCGGAGCGAGCGGCTGGCGGCGCAGGTCGAGTCGCTGACGGTGAGCCGGGCTGATCTGCTCGCGGCGCTGGACGCGGAGCGGGGGCGGATCGAGCGGGATCTGCACGACGGGGTGCAGCAGCGGGCTGTGGCGCTGGGGCTGCTGGTGAATCGGGCGCGGCGGGCTGCTGGTGCTTCGTCTTCTGCTTCGTTGTTGCTGGAGCAGGCTGCGCGGGAGGCTGAGCTGCTGGTGACGGACCTGCGGGATGTCGCGTGGCGGGTGCGGCCGACGACGCTGGACACGCATGGGTTGGCGCCGGTGCTGGCGGAGCTGGTGTCGCGTGCTGAGCCGCCGACGGTGCTGGAGTGGAACTCGCCTGAGCGTCTGCCGCCGGATGTGGAGACGACGATCTACTACGTGGTGTCGGAGGCTCTGACGAACGTGGCCAAACACTCGGGTGCCACCGAGGCTGAGGTGCGCGTCTCCGTCGGTCGAGCTGCCGCGTCCGTTGGTCGAGCTCGTCGAGACCCCGATACCGACAACGTCCGTGTCACCATCACCGACAACGGCACAGGCGGCGCCCTCCCCCACCCCGGCCGCGGCTTGGCCGGCCTAGCCGGCCGAGTAGCCACGGCCGGCGGCACCCTCACCGTCGACAGCCCGCCCGGCGGCCCCACCAAGATCGAGGTGACCCTCCCGTGCGAGTGATGCTGGCCGAGGACTCAGCCCTGCTCCGCGAGGGCATCCGCAGCCTCCTGACGGACGAGGGGCACGATGTCGTCGCGGCGTACGGCTCCGCTGAGGGGTTGATGAAGCGGCTGGAGGCCGAGCGGCCCGACGTCGTCGTGCTGGACGTGCGCATGCCGCCCACCCACACTGACGAGGGCGTGCGCGCGGCCGTGGAGATCCGGGCGCGCTGGCCGGAGGTGGGGATCCTCGTGCTGTCACAGTACGTCGAGCGGGAGTTCACGCAGGTGCTGCTCGGGGACGACGCGCGCGCCGTCGGGTACCTGCTCAAGGACCGGGTGATGGGCGTCGACGACTTTCTCGACGCGCTGGACCGAGTGCAGGCCGGCGGGCTGGTGCTGGATCCGGACGTGGTGCGGCAGCTTTTTCGGGACACGTCGCATCCGCTCGGGATGCTGACCGAGCGGGAGCGAGAGGTCCTGGGGTTGATGGCCGAGGGGCGGACGAATGCTGGGATTGCCGCGGCGCTGTACGTGTCAACGTCGGCGGTGGAGAAGCACTCGAACGCGATCTTCGACAAGCTCGGGTTGCTGGCTGAGGACGGGTACAACCGAAGGGTGCAGGCGATCTTGCGGTATCTGGAGTCGTGACGCCCCGGGCCCTTCGCTTTATGCGTTCACCACAGGCCGCCGCCCTTGCGGCGCTTGCTGTTGCTGCTCCCCCACAGCCTCTTGAACAGGCTCTTGCTGCGGCCCTTTGTCGTGCTTCCCCATGTGCCGCGCTTCAAGCTCTTCGCGCGAGACTTCCTACCCCATAGACCAGCCATCAGCGACCTCCTCGCGTACGGGCAGGCTTCAAGGCTATGACCGCGCATCGAGCACCGATCACCCGCCGCACTCAAGATCACCCGCCATGTGGTGAACCGCTCACCTTTCGACCGCGCGCGGTAGCCCGTCGCCGCAAAGCAGCATGCCAGCAGTGCACCTATCCCGGTTCTTCCACGAGGGCCCATACCTGCTTCAGCGGGAGGTCGTTGCGAATCTCCTCGGGTAGGCGCGGATAAGTACGGAACACCGCTTCAAGCAGGTCCTTGGAGTTCCAAACTCGGACACGGAAGTACTGCGTCGCCAACTGTTGCTCTGCGGGCTTGGTCAGCCCGCCCCAGGCCACCAATAATCCCTGCTGTGCCTGATGATGACTCATAGCTCCGAGCATCTGCTGGACCACTGGCGCGCCGACGGGTCCAGCTTCGCTCTTGACCTGAACCACCAATCGTGGAACGTCGAGACCCAGCGGCCCGCTACCCGCCAAAACGTCCACACCCTGGTCAGGGCCTTCCGGCGGCACTTTGCACGTGAACCCGTCGGCCTCCAGAACGGCCGCAACGAGTTCCTGCATGCGATAGCCGGCAAACGTCTCGATCACGTGGCTGGTCAAGCGGTCGAAGGCGTATTGCTCGATATCGATGTGGGAGCCCCCAGTGTCCGCTACTTCGACATCGTCGGCGTCAACTGCCGAGCCGGGCACGGTCTTCGCCCCAGGCGTCGTCCGAACTCGCGCACCAGGATCCGTACCGGTCCTCGCGACCTGGCCCAGGCGGTAAGCAGCGTCGTTGCGCTTGAGCTCGCAGATCGTCAGGAACGCGCCCAACGAGTAGAGCAGGTCCTGCTTGACGGCCGCGCGCGGAACATCGGTAACAGTCCACTCCACCGCTCGCACGTGACGCAATGCCGCGTCCTCGACATCGAGGTACTCGTACTCTCCGACGATCTGCCCCATCGCGAGGAACGGACTGTTCTTCAGCGGCATGATCACAAGATCACCGGTCTTGATGCGCGATCGCAGCGCCCACAGCTGCGCAGCAAAGTTGTGGACCTTCCCGTCTTTTGCACCAGGAAACGCCGTCCGGACGGCCTGCAGCACCGCCTCACGCGACGCGGCAGCTGATAGATCAGCGACCTCATGAAACCCGCCGCCGCTGACCCCGGTCGACAGGGCCCACTGCTCTCGTTCTCCGGCGCGTCCCGCGCGGATCAGCCAAGCCTGTTGCGACATCGGAACCTCACAGTCACTTTCACGATGGAGCCATTGCACGACATCGTCCCACTACGCTGACCCGCGCGGGTCCCCACCCCGAGGCGATGTCGCAGGTAGGGTCGAGAGGTGCTGACCCGACTGGAGATCGACGGGTTCAAGAACCTGCTCGGATTCGAAGCGGACTTCGGTCCGTACACCTGCATCGCCGGGCCCAATGCTGTCGGCAAGTCGAACATTTTCGACGCGATCCGCTTCCTGTCTCTGCTGGCCGACACCACGTTCATCGAGGCCGCGTCACGGGTGCGCGCCATCGACGGCGGCCCGCCTGACCTCTCCCTACTCTTTTGGGATGGCGCCAGACCTGGCGAACCCAGGACCATGCGGCTCGCCGCCGAGATGATTGTTCGGCGCGAAGTCACCGATGACTTTGGGCGTCTGGGCGCGACGACGGCAACATACCTGCGCTACGAGCTTGAGCTCGAGGACGTGCCCACTGCGGTCGAGTCCCATGGGCGCACCGGTGGGATTCGACTCGTACACGAGAAACTGAGCAGCCTCAACGCCGACGGTGCGGTCGATCGGATCCCCTGGCTCCACGACCGCGACTCGTTCCGCGACGCCGTCATCACCTCCCAGGGCGAACCCTCGACATTGATCTCGACGCTTACCGAAGATGACGGAGAGATCGCCGTGCTCGTCCACACGGAGGAGCACGACGGACGGCCCCAAAAGTCCCCCGCGCGCCTCGCACCCCGCACCGCGGTAAGCACCACGACGACCATCGACGCGCCCACGATCCTGGCCGCCCGTAACGAAATGCGGCACTGGAGCCTGCTGGCCCTGGAACCCTCGGCAATGCGGCAACCGGACGAGATCACGGCGCCGACGACGATCTCCGAGAACGGTGCGCACATGGCCTCGGCACTGAGCCGGATGGCAGCACTCGACGGCGGCGCCGCCTACGAGCGCGTCAAGGCCGCAGCCCTCGGGCTGACCGACGTCCGTGAGATAGACGTCGACTCCGATGACAAGCGCGAGCTCCTCACCCTCTACGCCGGAATCGGCCCTGGCCGGATGGTCCCTGCACGTAACCTGTCGGACGGGACCCTGCGGTTCCTTGCGCTCTGCATCATGGTCGAGGACCCTGACTTCGACGGCGTCATCTGCATGGAGGAACCCGAGAACGGGATCCACCCGGCGCGGATGCGTGCGATGGTCGATCTCGTCCGCAGCCTCGCCGTTGATCCCGACGAACCGCTGGACCCGTCGAACCCGGTGCGTCAGGTCATCGTCAACACCCACTCGCCCCGCTTCGTGAGCATGCAGAACGCGGACGATCTGGTGCTGGCGTTCAGCACTTCGATCACCAGGTCCGATCGTGCAGCTACGACTTTTCGCCTCTATCCGATGCGCGGCAGCTGGCGCAGCACATCGTCACGTCTCGCCCTGACTCGGGCCGACGTCGAGGCCTATCTGGTCACGCAGGAGAGCGACCAACTCGTCGTCGACCTGGTCCCGGACGACGGGACCAACGCCTGATGGGGCTTCGCTTGGTCTCGTTCGTCTTCGCGGGCGAGGGCACGAGCGACGATCCACTGGCCGGAATCATCAGCGAGCTGATCAGGCGTGCCGGTGCCGACGAGGTACAAGCCCTCCCCCAGCGACTGCACGGCTCCTCGCGAGAGAAGATGGCCGAGCTCGTCGAAGCAGCAGTGCCGTATGACCTCGTATTCCTCCACCGTGACGCGGATTCCACAGACCCATTCCCTCGCGTTGAGGAGGTCCGTGCGGCGTTCGCCGAGCATGACCTCCGAGGCGTGCCCGTCGTCCCGGTGCAGATGACCGAGGCGTGGCTGCTGACTGACGAGCAGGCTATCCGCGACGTCGTCGGGCACAGCAGAGGGCGAGCCAGCCTCAACCTGCCCGGTCTCAGGCGGATCGAGCACACCAGGGATCCGAAGGGGATCCTCCAGCAGGCATGCGCTCGGGCCAGTGAGGCGACCGGTCGGCGCCTGAAGCAGACGAACAGCCGCTTCAACGACCATCGACGAGCACTGCTCGAACGCCTGGACCCGGACGGCCCGGTCTCTCAACTCGCCTCGTTCCAGCTTCTCGTGCACGAAACCGAGCAGGCCGTTCGATCCATGTTCCGGTGAATCCCCTGCTCAACATCGCAAACGGCGGCGCGTAACAAGAGATTTCTCGACCGGAGCGACGTAACCTGCCGAATGTGCCTCACGTGACTCTCGGTCCACCGCAGCGTCCTGCACTCGACAAGAGCGTGAGTGCCAAGGCATTCACCTTCCTGGAGAAGCTTCGCACCGACGACACGGTTCCGGGGCTGCACATTGAGCCCATCACAGGGACCGCCGACCCGCGGGTCCGCACGGGGCGCGTCGACAAGTTCTGGCGCGCTGTCTTGGTGAAGCTGACGCCGCAGGGCGGCACTGAGGCCCACTACGTCTACCTCGGCACCTACCCACACGACGACGCGATAGCGTTCGCGAAGAAGGCGACCTTGCGGGTCAACCCTGCGAGCAGTGTCCTGGAGCTGGTCGAGGCGTCGGCTCCCGTACCGGTCCGCCCTCCTTACTGGGCAGATCACGGAATGCCCCCACATTGGACGGATGGCGCTGGCTCGCCCCGGCTCGAGCTGGATCACGCTCCCGAGGACCATCCTCAGCCGCCGCTGCTCGCGAGACACGGTGTCTCCCTTGCCGACCTCGTCGAGCTTGGTATCGCGGAAGACCTGGCTGATCAAGCGATCAACGAGACCGACGAGAACGCGTTCTCCGTCCTCACCGACGCCGCTCGTGCCACGTGGCAGGCCGAGGTGCTGCTTGATCTCGCCATGGGCACCCCGATCACCGATGTGCGTGCCCGCTACGACCTGCGTCCGTCCACCGGCGACCCGACATCGGACGACAACGTTCTCATTGCGCTCGGCCACCCCGCCACGCGGATGGAGTTCGCGTATGCCGTGGACGACAAGGTGCTGCGGGCCGCCATCGAGGATCCCGATTTCGGGCGTTGGCGCGTGTTCCTCCACCCTGAGCAGCGCCGGTACGCCGAGTCATCGATGAAGGGATCCTTTCGGCTCTCGGGTGGCGCCGGCACCGGCAAGACAGTGGTGCTCCTACACCGCGCGCGATGGCTCGCCAAGGCGAATCCGGAGGCGCGGATTGTCCTGACGACATTCAACCGGACGCTGGCCGAGGAACTCCTCAAGCAACTGACGATCCTGGATCCCGGGGTGCGGATCGCGAAAGAGCCCGGGGAACCGGGGGTGTACGTGAGCAATGTGGATGCCATCAGCGTCAACCTGCTCAACAAGGCATCGCGAAGAGGAATACCGATCGACAGCGCCGTCCATGTCATTGGTGGGCCACGCCAGGCGTTCGAACTGACACCGGCCACGAACCACGCGTGGCGGGCCGCGATCAGTGCCGCTGGCTGGGAACTACCCGAGTCGCTCCGTACACCGTCCTTCCTGGCCAGCGAGTACGGCCAGGTCGTGCTGGCTGGCCGGATCACCACCCGTGCCGAGTACCTGCAAGCCAGCCGACCCGGCCGTGGAGTGGCGTTGAATCGATCGCGCCGGTCTGCGGTGTGGGACGTGATCGAGGACTATCGCAGCCGTGTGGCTCATGGCGGAAAGATCAGCTTTGACGAATGCTCGCTCCTCGTTGCGACAGCATTGGATGCGATGTCCGCCGCAGGGCATCCACGGTTCGCCGATCATGTGCTGGTCGATGAGACACAGGACCTCACGCCAGCCCATCTACTGTTCTTACGTGCGCTGGTTGCAGCGGGCGACAACGACTTCTTCCTCGCCGAGGACTCCCAGCAGCGGATCTACAGCCCTCGCGTCATGCCCATCCGTCTGGGCATCCGACTGACCGGCCGCTCGCGCAGGCTCACCTTGAACTATCGGACGACGGCGCAAACTCTCAGATACGCGGTAGGTGTTCTCGGCGGAGAAGCCTTGGTAGACATGGAGGACGACGCCACGTCGTCTCTCGGCTACCGCTCGTCACGGATCGGCCCGCCCCCAGAGGAGCATGGTTTCGCACAGACCGATGAGGCCTACGCCGCGACCGCCCGCATCCTGACGGACTGGCACACGGCAGTGGAGGACCCATCGGACCTCGCGGTGCTCGTCCGGAATCGGCAGGAAGGGGAGATCCTGGCCGACGACCTTCATGAGCGCGGGATACCGGCAAAGTACGTCGGAAATCGAACAACGCTGGGCAAGGGCAACGTCCCAGTGATGACCATGCACCGTGCCAAAGGCATGGAGTTCCGCCGAGTGCTGCTGTTCGGCGTCTCGGCTGACGTCGTGCCGGCAGGCACTGACGGGGTGCCGGAGGAAGAACTTGAGGAGCGGTTGCAACAGGAACGGTCGGTACTGTACGTCGCCGCTACTCGCGCGCGGGACAAACTGGCGATCGTGTGGGACGGTCAGAAGAGTCCGCTATTGCCTGACGCCGGTCAAGCGTCGGCTGAGGGCGGGACGCGCTCGTAGATGAAGTCCTCAGCATCGCGCATCTCCCGTTCGATCCGGTCGGCCACATTCGGGTCGTCGATGACGACCCCGAGCTCGACGTTCCCGTACTCCGCGCTCCGGGAGAAGTTCGCACTGGTGATCACAACCCACCGGTGGTCGATCGACACGAACTTCGCGTGGTTGCGTACCGGTTTTCTATCGAAGGTCCCCGTAGCAAGCACAACGGCTGGGGCGAGCCGTTTCGCCACCGCCACCGGCGAGGGCGAGCCCTCGCTGGCAGCGGCTGCCGCATCGAGATAGACCCGCACGCTCACCCCTGGCTGCGTCGCAGCCCGCCGTAAGGCCTCCCACATTCCTGAGCTTCGTTGGAAATTGAACGTCGAGCACACGATCGACGACCGGGCTCTGTCCACGAGCTCGACGAGCGACGACGTCAATCCGCCGCTCCCGGCCAGGTGGCCGGGCATTGTCCACAACGTGTCCACGCGGGTGGCGTGCGAGCGAGCGCCCTCGATCGCCTTCAGCACTGCGACGAGGACGTCGCGTCGTGATCGCAACCCGGCCTCGGACACGAGGCCGAGCGCCGCCGTCCGCCGGCCCTGACCGACCGCAGCGAACGCAGATGGTACCGAACCGCCCTCGTGCAGGGCGTGCGCGACAAGCCGCGCCTCAGTCCCGGTCAGCAAGGCCCCGAGCCGGACCAGCGCGTTGTCTCCGGCGCCGCCTTCCGTTCCTGCTGAGCCAACCTCAGCCATTGCGGTCGAAGAAGCCGTACCCCGGGAATCCCGGCAGGTCGACGAGAAAGCGCCGGTCGAGGAAGCGGTTCGCTCGTTCGCATGACGTCTCCGACGCCATTGCGCAGGTATGACAGGCGGCGCCGTGCAGGAAGTCCTCAGGCTCCTTCGGGATACGTTGCCCGCACACCGGGTCGGACGAACACCGTCGCGCCCGCGCAAGCGCCCGATGCATGACACGCTGAAGTTCGCTCGGACGGGAGAGCTGCACCAAGCCGCCAAGGGTTCCGTCCGAGTCGGAGGCTGTCGTGATGATCATCAGCCCAGCGGCGGGTGGACGGTCATCAGCACCCTCCCACGCGTAGATTCGCTCAGACAACGAGGCCGCCGAGTAGCCGGAGTACATCGCCATCTCGCGTAGGAGTACGTGCGACAAGGTGTGCAGCAGCCAATAGCGCGGCGGCTTGAACCGGCTCTCCGCGTCCCCTGTCGCTGTGTCAGAGTATCGGTTGTCGAAGTTCCGACCATGAGACGCCCGGTGGCTCATCCAGAGAACGGAATCGCCGACGTGCGCTTCCCAAGCCGCGATCCGACCCTCGTCGAACTGCAGGTATATACCCTCCCCGCGGTCTTCAGTCGCCACTGCCCATGTCGGTCGGCCTGACCGGGTCAACGGCACGATCCGTGCGGGCATGTCAGTAGCACGTTCCATCTCGTCGATGCGTGTGAAGCCGACGACGGCGTTGACCTTCCGCAGCCGGTCCACAGCCAGTACCCGCGACACGCCGCGTCCACTCGCCTCGTGGTGCACCGCCACCTTGGTCAACGCAAGGCCGCTCTTGTCGTCACCTTCGTGGCGGGGACCGATCGGCTCCTTCTGGAGGTGGTTCCACTCGGGGACCAGCAGATCGACCGGGTCCCACTGGGCGAGTGCCTCGAACTGCTCTTCGACCGTGGGCTCGGGTTCACGAGCCTGACCGACCGACTCGGCGAGCTGCTCGTCGGACCATGCTGCCAGCGGGGAGTCTTCGTCCTCCAGGTACTCGCGCAGTCGATCGAGCCTGTCACCGTACTTCTCGACGCGCTTGGAGCCGACCGCCTCAAGAAGCTGAAACCCGAGCGTTGAGAGCACTGCCCGCTCGGCCTCGGGCATGACGACGATCGACTGTGTGGCTGCGAACCACAGGTTCGACGCACCGAGTAGCATCAATCGGGTATCAGCGGTGCAGCCTCGGGCGTCAAACATCCCGAGATGCGGGTGTCTTGCGCGACAGGCAGGCAGCTTCTCGCGACCGACCTCGCCCTGCGCCTGATTCATCGGACGTGAGACCCCGCATTGCGCGCAATGGACGGTCGCGGACGCACCCTTGCCGCCGGCCCTCTCAGTCATCTTCAGCGTGGCACTGACGACGCCTGGTGTCGGACATGGGCCACCTTCGTGGACCCACCAGTCATAGGGAAACTCGTCGAGGTGCCCGTTAGGGCAGGCCAAGAGGTAGCGCGCCGGAACAGCCTGGATCCCGGACTTCCGACCCTTCGGCGCCTTTGGGCAACCGACATGCTCGAAGCGGGCGCGGTCGGGTCGGAACGGATTGGTATTGACGTATTCGAATCGGGTCAGCGGGCCCAGGAGGTCACAGCCCGGGCAACGAAGCCACTGTGGGAAGACGCGAGCGGGGACTCCGAGGTCATCGCCCTCCTTGGACACCTGCGTCCGCTTGGGCGCCCACGGGAACGGTCGCAAGTCGCTGACGTTCCACTGCCCGGGAAATCTGCGGACAGCATCGAGGAGCCGAGGCGCATGGATCGTCGGCACCGACGGTCTACGCGCCCAGACCTTCTCCCAGTCGTCGAGCCCGGCTGGCATCACGGTGAAATGCGGCAGATCCATGATTGCGCCAGGCCCATAGGTGTACAGCAGGGACGACGGCCTGGCTGAGCCGACCTTGGCCCGATTCTTCGTCGCCTTCTGCGCATCGGTCGCATCGAGATCGCCAAGGGGGTCGAGCCCATCGTCTGCGGCTACCGAAGACGTCCCGGCCGCTGCCTGCTGGTCAGTCATCTCAGTCATCGGTCGTCCCCGTCCGTCGCCGATGGCGCCCGGCCACCCCACGGAGGTGCGTCGTAAACCTCGCGTGACATCAGCTTCTCCTTCATCGGCGTCACCAGGAGGTTGATCTCCGGCTGCACCTCGCGCATCGAGTTCGCGACGACGAACGGCACAGAGCTGGGGCCCTCACCCGCGGTCCGGTTCTCTGCGGACCGGAGCAGCGCACTTTGCTTTGACTCGTCGAGCACCTTCTCGTAGACGAGCCGATGCTGATCGACGGCGACCATCTTGCGTCGTTCCTTCCACTTCCCGATCCGGTTCTTCAGCAGCTCGGACACCTCGTGGGCAGCTGGCTCGCCCCCGGCAACCTTTGCACGGGCGACGAGCCGCTCGGCAAGCGCCTCGATCCGGGGGGTCGCGTCCTCGACCCACCCAGCGTTCCTCTCGGGCGACAGTCCGTCCATGCCGCGCGGCGCGTCCAGCACTCGGGCGGCGGACACTAGCACGCCGTCCAAGGACCGTTCCAATGAGGTCAGGGAATAGGGCGTGACCGACAAAGGCTCCACCTGGGCGTAGAAAGTCTCGTGGTAGTACCGGAACTGCTCGAAGTGCGCCAGATCGCGGGGCCGTGCCCAGTTGCCGAGAGTTACGACGAGGCCGGGCCACTTCGCTTCACGACCGACGCGCGAGGATGCCTGGATGTACTCGGCGGTATTCTTCGGCTGGCCGACCATCAACATCAGCCCGAGCCGCGCGACGTCTACGCCGACCTGCAGCATCGAGGTCGCGAGCACGACATCGAACGGCAGCACGTCTCTCGACGGCACCTTCTTTTTCTCGGCGTCGGTCAGCGCGCGCCACGCCATCCGGCTTGCGGTGCTGTCGAAGCTGGAGTCGAAGCCAACCGACATCTGGTCCAGGTTGGTACTGATCTCGGTCGAGGCGATGCGGGATGTAAGTTCGGCGACGTTCAAGGCGCCCACTGTCCCGTAGCGAAATGGAAAGTACTTCCCGCGCCGGGGCCGACTGATCGCAGTCTGAACGTCGTCCGCGACGTATCGGGCCATGCCGGCCAGCTCTCGGGTCGCGTTGAAGTAGCCGACGAGCGTCATGTAGGGGTCTGTCGGCTTGCCGGCTCGGTCCATCATGAGCTGACCGATGGACAGCAGGTTTGACGCCACAACGATCTCCGCCGCGGTCAGACGCACCCCCGTCGTACTCACTCCGAGATAGCGCCGTCCCGGCGTCTCGGGGGTGACCGGTACCTCGCTGGAGAAGAACGTGTCGGCGACGTCAAGGACTTGCGCCGGAAACATCGTCACGTCACGTCCGTACAGGGCTAGAACCTGGTCGACTGCGTTACGGACGGTGGCCGTGGACGCGACGACGAGCGGGCGCACCGGTGTCCCGTCGGGCTGCTCCCAGGATGAAAGGACGTCGATCGCCATCTCGAAGGCGCCGACGGCCGTGCCGAGCGCCCCGGTGATGAGATGCAGCTCGTCCTGGATGATCAGGTCCGGCGGTCGCAACCTGCCCGTCTTGCGCACGCGAGCTGCGCTCTGCGCTCCGCTACGGGGATGCGTCCCTCCAGTCGTGACGGAACATCCCTCATAGTCGTCATGGACGTAACCGTGCCGGTCGCACTGCCGACCGACGTACCCGAAAAGCGCGGCAGCCTCGCCCTCGCGTGCGAGCCGCGCGAACTTATCGACAGTCGCGATCACGAACGAAGGCGTCAGTCGGTAGATCTCCTCGTCTACCGTCAGGACGGGCAAGCCCTCCCCACCGTCGCGCATCGAAAACGGGCATTCGCCGAACTTGTCGCCGCAGTACACGTAGATGCGCGCAGTAGTCGGGTCCCCCTTCACATGCGTTGTGCCCTCGATCAATGTGCCGCACCACGGGCAGCGCTGGAGCTGAAGCACCGTCAGGCCGTACTTCGAGTTCAGCTCGGTCGCCTTCTTGAGCTGTTCTTCAGCCTCCTTGTAGCGCTTCGGCGACACGGATGTCCCGACCCACAGCCCGATTCGGAACGGCACCGTGCCCCACGTCGCTGGGTCATTCTGCCGTTCGACCTCGGCTGCGCACACCATCGCTGTCGCGCGCTGGAACTGCTGGGCTGTCAGTAGGCGCAGCGTGTAGCGCATCAGGACAGCAACGCCGTCAGCGCCGTTCAAGGTCCCGTCTGCGGAGTCCACGAGCCCCTGGCGCCTGCGGATCGCGAACGTGAATGCCGCCAGCCCCAGGTACGCCTCAGTCTTGCCACCACCGGTTGGGAAGAACAGCAGTTCAGCACTTGCGGCGTCGGAGGATCGCCGGACGAGGCCAGGCACGGCGAGCGCTTCGACCTGCATGACGACGAACGCGAGCTGGAACGTGCGCCACGAATGCGCGTCTGACCCCCTCGACTCAACCTGTGCACGCGCCTCGGCGAGCGACAGCTCGGGCGTCGTGGCCCGCAGCGCAGCAACCTGGGACTGCAGGCGCTGGTCGGCCATGACGCGATTCATGAACCGGAAGCAGCGCAGCGCCTCATCGTCGGAAAGAAGGAAGGCAAGGCCGCGTTCCAGTTGGGCAGCGACCTGGTCGGCGTCCTGAACAGTGTCCGCGGCAACCTCGCGCAGGTGCTCTGGCAGTTCCGCCGCGCTTGTCTCCTGGTGGCTAAGCCACTCGCGGTATCCCACCACGATCGGTCGCAGCCCCACTTCGAGCTCTTCGGCAGAGACGGTCGCCAACGCGACCATGTCCAGAAGAGCACCGGAGATTTCACGGGCCTGGGTCTGTGGCGTCTCGGAGACCGGCAACCAGGCAGTGCGTACTTGCGTGGCTCGACGAGCGCCGTCGGACACGGTCCAGTCCGCCGAGCACGTCCGGCCGACGGCGAACTGCAGCCGGTTGCGGTACTGAAGCTGCAGTCGTCGTAGCTCGTCCTCGGAATCGAGATCCTGGTCTTCAAGTACGTCGGACACCGGGAGGAACACAGCCTGCCCGCCCGCCTCAACGTGTAGCTGGGTCTGGTACATCCACATGTCGGTGGGGATGCGGCGCGGCGAGACCCGGTCATTACACAGAGCCAACTCCACGATCCGTCGCCCGGTGGCGCCGAAGACGTCATCCATGACGTCCACGCGGACGAGCACCGACTCCTCGAGTGTGACGTCCTTGGTCGTCCCGGGAACGAGCGCCGGCAAGTCCAGCTTGATGGAGTGTGTGTGCTGCGTACGGGTGTATTTCTGCACCGGGCGCCCTGACCGCTCAACCTCGTCGGTGGACTGGATCTTGTAGGTCCCCCACTCGGCTCGCACCGTCACCGACGCTAGGTCCGCCGGGACCTGGAACCGCAATCCCATCGACGCAGGGATCATCAGGCCCTTGCGGACAGGAGCGTCCTCGACCCCGTCATCGTCGGAGGAAGCGGCCTCCTCGACCGTGCCGACGGGCACGCCCCGTCCAAGATCTGCTTCCTCGGCCTCGACCACATCTGCGTCAGCGTCCTCACCGTCCGCGCTGCGGACCGCACCCTTGCCGAGCAACTTCGCCGGTGCGATCCGCCCCACCAGATACAACGCATCTGGTGGGGCGTCCAGCATCTCGTCGTCTCCATGCCCCGGGCCAAGTAGCTCGCGTTCCAAGATGTCCGAGAAATTCTCCCGAACGTCCCAAGACGTCCACTCCCCCCGCGGAACATGGGAGAGCTCGTACTCCCGACGCGAGGCTGGTGGAGTCTTGCCCGACGACGCCGGCGCTGGCTCGGTCATGGATGGTCACATCCTGTAGGTGGCCTGGTCAGGGACGGGCACCACGGTAGCCGGAGGCATCAACACGAGCGTGCTGAGATCGACGAAGGGACGTCCAGTTCACCCGGCAGGAACTGTTGTCGGGCGCCACTGCAGCACCAACCGGTCGGCATCGAAGTAGCGGCCGACGACCCCACGGCGGACTCGCAGGATGTCGAGCTGCGACATCAGTACTGCCCGCCGGGCCATCTCGTCGTCGCCCGCCAACTTCCAACGCTCCCGCACGGTGGACCCAGCGCAGGATTCGGTCCCGCGTTCGGCAAGAAGCCGACCCGTGAGATACAGATCGAGTCGTACACGGCCAAGAGTTTGGCGACACTTCGGGCAGTAGAGGACGGGCTGCTTCTGGTTCGTCCCGCGGTAGAGGAACACGTCGCAGTCGTCGCAGAGCGCGACTCTCGACAGGAACGGGCTCGTCGTCTGCCGCTCTGTCCGCTTGCGCGCCTGTGGACTGTCACGTGTGTCGAGGGTGCGCTGCAACTGCACGAACTCCTCGAACGTAATAATCGCAAGAGACTCGTCGATGACGGGGGCACCGTGCTCGTCACGGACGACAGCGAACGGGTCTGCCCGCTTGTCGCTCTTCGCCCGCCCCGGGTTGTGCGGCGTCATCCCGGCCAGGACCGGGTTGCGCAGGAGTTGCTCGACTGTCTGGCGGTTCCAGGCAGTGTTCTCTGGGTCAATCCTAGGTTTGCGTCGTACAGGGAGGGGCGCGCCCTGGTCGGTGAGCCAGATAGCGATAGCGTTAACCGTTCCGCCCTGCTGTGCGAGTCGCACGGCCTCACCGAGCCAGCGGATGCGCTCGGCGTCCTTAGTCAGAATGCGGCCAGGCCCGTCCAGGTTCTGAGTCGAGCGGTAGCCGTAGGGGATGCCGCCGCCGACGAAGCGACCGTCTTTGATCAAATGGGCACGCGCCGCACGGACACGAGCACGAATGCCCTCGGCCTCCATTTCCCCGAACACCGCGAGCATGACCGCGAAGGCTCGGCCCTGCGGGCTCGTCATGTCGATCGGGTCCTCGACCGCGACGAGACCCGCACGACG
Source organism: Promicromonospora sp. CA-289599 (assembly GCF_050936155.1). Classification (NCBI taxonomy): domain Bacteria; kingdom Bacillati; phylum Actinomycetota; class Actinomycetes; order Micrococcales; family Promicromonosporaceae; genus Promicromonospora; species Promicromonospora sp. CA-289599. The sequence goes on along the minus strand of NZ_JBNJNI010000001.1, from coordinate 5,268,158 downwards.
CGCCTGGAGCGACTCGTCTGCGTGCAGGAAGTCGAGTACCCGACGGGCGAGCCGGTCGACCTTCCAGATGACGACGGCGTCGAAGTCGTCAGCGGCCAAGAGCGCCGCCCAACCCTTGCGGTCCTCCGGCCGGTTGGCCATCGCAGAGACCCCATCATCGACAAACTCACCGACTACCTCCCATCCACGTGCTTCAGCGTACTTACGGCCTGACTCCAACTGACGCGCGATCGAGACTGACTCCTCCTTTGTGACGCTGAGCCGTGCGTACAGGACACATCGCTGGACTTGATTAAGGTTCACGGGCAGTACACTGCCTGACCTGCGCCGATACGTAGGCGTGCGACCTCGCTCCTGTCAACGAAGGGGACCCTCGGGCTGATCGCTACCAACACGGTGGCCCAGGGTGATACGCGCGAGGTCGGGCTAGATGCGATGGTCGCCGACGGCTTCACGATCACTCGCGCGGTCCAGTCCCGACCTTGGCCGGCACGGTCAGCGAACCTCGAGTACGCGGCCGTGTGGGGCACGCGAGAACCGGTGTCTGCCAGCGTTCCGCGGCTCGCCAACGACGTCGAAGTCCGCCGTATCAGTACCTTGCTGGAGCCGTCCGGCCGCACCGAGGGGAATCCGGTCCGGCTGACGGAAAACGCAGCAGTTGCATTCCAGGGCTGCATCGTGCTCGGGATGGGGTTCGTTCTCGACCCTGCTGAGGCGCAAGAGTGGATTGCGACTGACGCACGCAACACTGAGGTGCTCTTTCCCTACCTCAACGGCGAGGACCTGAACTCGCGCCCTGACGCCTCGCCATCTCGCTGGGTTATCGACTTCAACGACCGCACCGAGCCCGAGGCGGCGAAGTATGCACTGCCGTACGCGCGACTACTGGATCGCGTCAAGCCCGAGCGAGAATTGCTGGATGGTAAGAACGCATCAGCATCCGGCTATGCGCGCAATTGGTGGAGATACGGCAGGAACGGAACCGCGCTTCGACGCACCATCTCAAACCTTGATGAGGTACTCGCGATTGCACTCGTCAGTAAGAGTGTGATGCCGATGCGCGTCCCGACCGGTCAAGTCTTCAGTCACATGCTAGGTGTGTTCGCCACTGACAGTTACAGCGACCAGGCAGTCCTGTCATCAAACCTGCACCAGATCTGGGCGATCACCCACGGTTCCACATTGGAGACGAGGATCCGTTACACACCCTCGGACGTGTTCGAGACTTTTCCCCGCCCCGAGCCGACCGAACGTCTCGAAGCCATTGGCCGAACGCTCGACAAGGAACGTCGGGACATCATGCTCCGCCGTGACCTCGGCTTGACCAAACTGTACAACCTCGTACACGACCCTGGTCTTGCCGACACGTCCGACGCCGATGTCGCCCGCCTTCGGGCGATCCATATTGAACTCGATGGGGTTGTCACGGCGGCGTACGGCTGGCAAGACATTCCTCTCGACCACGGCTTCCACGCCTTCCGGCAGATGACCCGATGGATGCCCAGTCCGGCGGCGCGCGTTGAGATGCTCGACCGCCTCCTGGCCATGAACCTTTCGGCGAACGGCGGAGTATCGCAGCGGTGAACAGTCGGTCGCCATCAGCGAGACCCCGCTCGAGTGAGGTCCCGAGTACATGCGCCCAATGCGGGCTTGGTGCTCGCGTATCGGCGGCTTCAACTGTTCACCGCTGCGATACTCCGCCGATCGTCCGTAAGGTTCATGCGCCAGGAGGCGGTCGAGCATCTCGATGCGCGCCGCCGGACTGGGCATCCATCGGGTCATCTGCCGGAAGGCGTGGAAGCCGTGGTCGAGAGGACATGTCTTGCCAGCCGTACGCCGCCGTGACAACCCGGTCGAGTCTCGACATGGATCGCCGCGGAGGCGGGCGACATCGGCGTCGGACGTGTCGGCAAGACCAGTGTCGTTTACGAGGTTGTAGAGTTTGGTCAAGCCGAGGTCACGGCGGAGCATGATCTCCCGACGTTCCTTGTCGAGCGTTCGGCCAATGGCTTCGAGACGTTCGGTCGGCTCGGGGCGGGGAAAAGTCTCGAACACGTCCGAGGGTGTGTAACGCGGATCATTCCGCATACCGGAACCGTGGGTGATCGCCCAGATCTGGTGCAGGTTTGATGACAGGACTGCCTGGTCGCTGTAACTGTCAGTGGCGAACACACCTAGCATGTGACTGAAGACTTGACCGGTCGGGACGCGCATCGGCATGACGTTCTTGCTGACGAGGGCTATCGCAAGCACCTCGTCGAATCTGGTGATTGCACGACGCAGCGCAGGGCGCTTGTCTGCGTACTGCCACCAACGCTGAGGCAACGGCTTGCGAAGTACAAAGTCGCGATTTGTGTTCAAGCGCTGGCGCTCAGGCTTCACTTGTCCGGAAGCTCTCGAATATGGAAGGCGATACGTGGCAGCTTCCGATTCGTCACGGTCGTTGAAGTCGATAACCCAGCGAGATGACGAGGCGTCAGGGCGCGAGTTCAGGTCCTCGCCGTTGAGGTAGGGAAAGAGCACCTCAGTGTTGCGTGCGTCAGTCGCAATCCACTCTTGCGCCTCAGCAGGGTCGAGAACGAACCCCATCCCGAGCACGTAACATCCGATGAACGCCGTGTCGGAGTTTTCCGTTAGCCGCATCGGATTCCCGGACGCCTGCCCTTGAGGTTCGAGCAACGTGGAAACCGCACTCACTTCGACGTCGTTGGCGAGCCGCGGAACGCTGGCAGACACCGGTTCTCGCGTGCCCCACACGGCCGCGTACTCGAGGTTCGCTGACCGTGCCGGCCAAGGTCGGGACTGGACCGCGCGAGTGATCGTGAAGCCGTCGGCGACCATCGCATCTAGCCCGACCTCGCGCGTATCACCCTGGGCCACCGTGTTGGTAGCGATCAGCCCGAGGGTCCCCTTCGTTGACAGGAGCGAGGTCGCACGGAGGAAGAAGTAGGCAACGAGGTCGGCGTTGCCCTTCGCACCGCCTGCCAACACGTTGACGAACCACTCGCGAACGTTGCTTCCCGACACACCCGAGACTTTCTTTCCACCTAGGAACGGCGGGTTTCCCACGATCGCATCGAATCCCCCGTGTTCGAACACGTCCGGTACTGCCAGTGCCCAGTGCAAGGGCTTCCACCGTTTGTAGTCAGTCTCGACGGTCGGTGTGAGCCCGTGCTCGACGATCCCGTCGAGCATCGCTCGATCTCCGCCCGGAGCGAAGGCCCTGTCGACGGCAATCCGCAGGCTCTGGTACTTCTCATCAAGCGCCCTCCCCTGCTTTCCGCCGAGTTTCAACCCGGCGGCAATCACACCGTCGGCTACGCACGTCAGCTCGGCCGCATCGGTCTGGTATCGGGTCCAGAGCCGCTTCTTCGCGTTTGCCGATCGCATGACGTCGTTCTCGACGATCTCTCCGGCGATCTGACGCCGCAGGTTAGCCAGAGCTCGAACCTTCGCCCGTACATCAACGGTCTCTACGAAGCCCACGTCACCACCGACGCCGAGCAGGCTGCCACTGTGCTGATGCTTCACGCGACCGGGATCGATGTGCACCTCTTCGATCTGCTTGACATCCGTGAGACCCAGCAACGAGTTGCCGTGGAACACCTTGTCATCGACGAAGGAGAACGGCTGACCTGGGTCGAGGGAAACGAGCCACAGGGACAGCTTGCACATCTCGACTGCCATCGCATTGATGTCAGCGCCATAAAGGCAGGACGCGACAACAGCCCGCCGCGCCTTCAGGAGAAGTTCATGAGATGTGAGTGACTCGATGCCTTCGCGATGCCATGCCTCCACGAGCCGATCCGCCAGGTACTCGGCTGCAGCGACGAGAAACGCCCCGGAACCGCAGGCGATGTCAGCGATCTTGAGGTCGAGGATCTGGTTCGAGTCGATGGCGCGCCAGGTCTCCCGATCGGCGCTTTGGTGCGGTCCAGGTGAGTAGACCAACGGCTCCAGCGCGTGCAGCACGACCTCTTGCGCGAGCGACTTCGGGGTGTAGTGCGCCCCGGCGTTCGCGCGGGACTTCGTCTCGACGACGGACAGGCCCCCAGGCTGAATCACTACGGGCCGGTCACGTAGATCGCGACGGACCAGCCCGAGGTAGGGCCGCAGCCGTGCGATCAGTTCCTTGTCACGGGTGACGGACAGCAACGCCCGCTCGGCATCTTCGGCCTGGACGTTCAGCTTCCGGACGAGACCGGAAGCGCTCTTCGGCTGAAGCGTCGCGGCCGGCTGGTTCTTCTTGACCCACTCAGCGAGGGCCTTGACGGCATTCTCGTCAGCCTTCGGATCACCGTCGAACTCTTCCCACAGGTCGTCGAGCGTGTCGAGCGGGACCTCGGGCTCCTCACCGTCCTTGCCGATGAGGCCGACCGTGACCTCGTCCACCTCCAGCGAGGTGTACCCGAGGAGGCCCTCGTAGATGTAGCCGATCTGCTCCACGCCGATGTCGCGGAAGGAGATCCGGCGGCTCTCGCCGCCGATCGGGGCGTACTGCACTGAGCGCAGCACCTCAAGCATGACGCGGTCCGACACAGTGACAGTCAGCGCGCCGCTCACGTCGGTGGCCGTGAGCCACTCGAAGCGTTCAGCGTCGAACAGCGAGCCGCCGTAAGCCGGAAGGCGCATGTCCTCCGTGTTCACACCTGAGTAGAGGGCACGTGACGTGGCTAGGAGGCGGTGCCACGTGTGGTGGGTGGCATCCAGAGCCTCCGCGCCCTCCTCGTTGAGGCGGCTATCAAGGCGGTCGAGTTCATCGCTAACCCCATAGGCACTGGTGAACAGCACCGACTGCGGCATCATCGAGCGTTCCTCGGCAAAGAGGAGGAAGACCACGCGCATCATCGCAGTTACCGCACCGTCGTACACCTGACCGCGTTCTGCCGGAAGTGGGTCGGGTCGCCCCGCTGCACGCGCGTCGGCCGCGGACTCGGAGAACGCCGTCACCACGAGTTCGACAGCACGACGTACCTGGGTACCGAGCGCAACCGTGATCTCCTCGGCGGCGGTCACCGACTCACGGAACAGTGCGGCAATGCGATGAGCCGTCTCGCCACCGAAGAAGCGCTGGACATCGAGCAATGCGAAGAACGCATTGCGGACATCGGCCTCTTCAACCCAGGTCTGGGCATCCACGACGCCCGACGCGGTCATGACCTCGGGCTGGGCAGAGACGATGGCCCACCACCGACCGTCGGTGACTATTCCGATGTGGTGACCAGTCGATCGCAGGAGAGCATCCATCCGGTCGATCGGAGAAGCCGACCATTCGTCGGTACCCGGGTCACGCAGCGAACCCACCGGGTCGACGAAGAAGACCAGCGCGCCGACGTCGTTCCCGCGCCGCAGTGCCCCGGACGCCCGCACCTCGACCCGGCGTGCCTGGGACCTCGCGACCGGAACGCCGGCGGGGCCCACGGGGTTCGGCAGTGCCTCCAGGTCCCAGGTAAGCAGGTTGCCCCAACCGGCGACGTCCTGCAGCACCGTCTGCACCCACTTGTCACGAGCACCGCGGTACTGCGCAAGTGCGGTGTCGTCGTCAGCCGCACCTACCGCTCGATTGCACTCGTCCCAAGCACGATCGAAGTCGGGCTTGGCATCAGCGAGTGCGGCCTTTGCCGTGTCCGAGACATGGCCGATGCCCTGAGGCCAGGCGCGCTTGAGCGCCGGAACAGCGAGGAAGGGGCCGTCACGGTCAACGAGCTCAAGCCAGGCACGGTGCCGTCCGGTGACGTCGGAGGCGGGACGACGGTGGTACGGACGGGTCACGCGAGATCTCCCAGGTCGGCAGCGTTGCTATCAGCGGGGGTGAGAGCGAAGACCACGGCGGCAGCGGAGACGTACGGCTTGATGTCGGTGTACCGGTCGCGGATGGCGGCGGTCTCCCGTTCCTCCTCGGAGTCGAGCTCTTCGAGACGGTTCTCCATGGCGCGGATGTCTTCGCGGAACTGTCGTCGCTCCTCGGGGAGGGTAAATAGCGACTCGGCCAGTTCGGCTTCCTCTCGCCTGAGCCTGGCCAGCGACTCGGCAAGATTGCGACGGAAGGCCGCGTAGATGCCGCGCGCACGTTCTGTGTCAGCGTCCTGCCGCTTCGCCAGCTCGTCGGTGACCGCGTGCTGCTTTCGGTCCGCGGCGCGCCGCATGGCGTCGTCGAGCCGCGTCCGCAAACCCCGTTCTGCAGCGTTCCACTCCTCGGCCAGACGGGCTCGGACCGGCTCAGGCGCGAGGTCGAGGTCCGACAGGTCCAGGGTCTGCTCGACGAGCGCCTCGGCCTTCGCCTCGGCCAGCGCGCGGCCTTTGAGGCGCAGGCCAGCGAGGAAGACCTCCTCGTGGAGTCGCTGGCCACCGCGGCCGACAAGGACTAGACGCGCGACTGCGGCCACGCAGGACTCCTCCAGATCGGGCACGACGACGGCCGTGACACGTCGCATCGAGGAATCGGTGCTGAACAGTGACGATCGCAGGATTCGGCCGGCCTTTTGCAGCAGCCCATGTCCAAGGTGGACGTGCACTACCTCGCCAGTCGAGACCAGGTCGCCCGAGTCGCCGTCGGACACTGTGTCGTCGAACGTGATCGGTCGGTTGATCCCCGGCTGAAGGCGCGTGTCCAGCCCGCGAAGTGCGGGCTGCCAGGCCTGGCCGAGGTTGGGCAGGGTGAAGACCGCAGCGTCCGGAGCATCATCGTCCCAGCCAGGCTCGTCCGCCCCGACTTCACGCAGCAGCGGCTGATTCGTCAACGCAAGAGCGGTGTCCAGGACTCGTCGAGCGTTGTCCGGGGTCAGGTGCATCCGCGCCTTGAGCATGTCGTACTGGCTGGCCAGGCGGGTCAGCGCACGGTTTAGCTCGGCGGAACCTGCCATGACCTGATTGACGACGTCGGCATCAGCCGACTTTCGGGTGCTGCGAAGCTTGTCGAGCCGACCGAACTGGTTCTGGATATCGGCGTCAATGACCGGGTTCACCGAACCGAGGTCGCCCTTGACGGTCGAGACCTTCCGCGCAATCAGTTCCATAAACTTCATCGCGCCGCCGAACTGACTGGAGTCGCTGTCCGGTACAAACTGCAGCACCTCCGGTCGGTGCTGCTGCCCGTACCGGTCAATCCGGCCGATACGCTGCTCCAGACGAGACGGGTTGAACGGAACATCGAAATTCACCAGGCGGTGGCAGTGCGCCTGCAGATCGATCCCCTCGCCTGCGGCGTCTGTGGCGACGAGAATCCGCATCGGTTCCTTCGACGGGTCCGCGTTGAAACGGGCACGAGTCAACTCGCGTGCCTCGGCATCGGTGGAGCCCTGAATCGTTGCCAGCCGCGCCTCGTCGTAGCCACGCTGACGCAGGTTGGACACGATCCAGGCAAGGGTGTCGGCGTACTCGGTGAAGATGACAACGCGCTCGTTAGTCCAGTGCTTGCCGTCGGGGCGGCAGATCGCCTCGAGCCACGACGCGAGGGCGGTCAATCGCGAGTCTGCTCTGTGCTCGAAGCCCAGGCCCCAGGTGACGAGGCGCTCGATCTCATCGACGGTTGCGGCGGACAGCGGGTCGTTCTTCTTCGACTGCCGCAGCGCGCTGAATTCAGGGTGATCGAGAAGGCCTTCCTCCTCGTCGTACTGCTCCGACCCGAAGATCTCGGCGTACGGATCAGCTTCCATCTCCCAGTCGTTCCCACCGCCGAATTGCGCCTTGCGGTAGGAGTCGAGCGTGCGACCGAAGGCATACGGGCTGGATAGGAATCTCTTCTTTAGCAGCATCGACACGATGTCACCAGTCTTCTTGCGACCGTTCTGCCGCGCGGACGCATCAAGGATTCGATCGAGGAGGTCGAAAGTCGCCTCCTCGTCGGCCGCCGCCTCGAAGACGATCGTGGACAGTTCACGCGGCTTGAAGTTCTTAGCCTCGATGTCGCCTTTGAGGCGGCGAACCGTGACCTCTCGCAGTGCCTTGGCATCGACCGACGCGCCGCGGGAGAAGCGGCGGTTGTCGATCATCTCCAGCAGCGCCGTGAAGCTCTCGGAGTGACCGTTGTGGGGGGTCGCACTCAGGAAGAGCCGGTGCTCGCAGACGCGCGCAAGATCGCGCACGGCATGCGTGCGCTGCGAGTCGATCGCGTAGCCCCGCGCCTGGCCGACCCCCGTCGGGCTCGACGGGGCGACGTGGTGCGCCTCGTCTACCACCAATATGTCGAAGGCGTAGCGGCGGGAACTATTCATCTGCCCGACCTTGGTGGTGGCGTCGCGCAACAAACGCTGGGCACGGACGCCCGGCAGCCACGCCATCGAGACAATCACCCGCGGGAAAAGGCGGAACGGGTTCGCGTTCAGCCCGTGTGTGCGACGGACCTGCGCCATCAGCTCGGAATTCACGACGACGAACTCCAGTCCGAATTTCTCGCGCATCTCGTCCTCCCACTTCAGCGCCAAGCTCGGCGGACAGACGATGACAACGGTCCGCGCGCGGTGCCGCAGGAGTAGCTCCTGGATCACCAGGCCAGCCTCGATCGTCTTGCCCAGACCCACGTCGTCGGCGAGCAACAGATTGGTCCGTGGCGCCTGCAGGGCGCGGCGCAGCGGCTCAAGCTGGTACGCCTCCACGTTGGCACCCGAGCGGAACGGTGCCTGGAACTCGTCAGGGTCAGCACTCGTGATCGCACCCCAGCGCACCGCGTCAACAAAGGCCGCGAGCTGGTTCGGGTCGTCAAAACCATCGACCGCGACATGCTCTGGCAGATCGCGGTCGGGAGCGACCGAGTGACCCACCTCCAGTTCCCAGACAACCCTCAGGTCTTCGCCCATGCGATCCTCGTCGAGTGATTGCAGACTCACCACATGGTTGAGTTGTGCGACACCGTCGTCGGCCGGGCTACGCAGGAGACCTTGCTCTCGCAGGTCTGTAACGGCCCAGATTGACCCGCGAACTTTGACGATCTGACCGGGCTCCGGTAGCGGAGGCACCCCCACACCGGTCGCCGCGCCTTGATGTTCCGTCGAGATCGTCGTCAAGGTCTCGCCTCTGCCGAAGGAAGTCTTATTGGCAAGAGCGCAGCCGCGCCCTTGCACCCGATCGTAAGGCCATGAGCAGCGCAGACGCCGCTGGGCGGCCGCCCGATACCGCGAGACTCGGGAGTTCACCCGCGCCAGATCGGAACACTGCCGACTGTGACCAGACTGACGCCTGCCACCTACGCGCGGCAGTTCGCTGGGGCAGCGATTTGGACCCTGTGGCCCGACCGGGCGTGACAACGGGGTCGGTAGCACGTCAAGACCATGTATGAGCAGCGAACTCAGCCGCCATGAGAGCCGTGCATCCGCATTTTCATCCGTTCACGCTCTGATCTCACCCACGAGTGGGCCCTGCGACATAGCCGCGGACTGTCAAGATTGGCGAGCTGTACCCACTACACCCGAACTCACTGCCGAGCCGAAGGAAACGTCGTGACAGACCTGACGGCCAAGGAACGCCAGATCCGCGGGATGGACGAGCTCGGCACCGCACTCTCGGGTCTGGTGGACCAACGGATGACCGCTGCCTCGCACGACAAGCCGTGGGTTGCGTTGTACGAGGCCAAAGAGACGGCCCGGCGCGGGCACACCTATACCGTGAACCCGAAAGACCCGCGAATTCTGCTGCGGATCCTCCGCTACGAGCGAGCTGTGTTCACCGAGGTGGACACCACTCAGCGGGCCTGGGTCGACGAGCTGATCCAGGCGTCGAACCGTGTCGCGCACACGTCGTCGATAAGTGACCGTGACGCTGACCGCGCCCTCGACACGATGGCCTTGTTGGCCGAGTCGCTGGGTCTCGAGGATGCGCTGGAGTCGATCACGTCGTTACGTGCGGCTGCGTCCACTGCCCCGTCCGAACCCGCGGCAGTCTCGTCACACGACGCGGTTCCGACGGAACCTCTACCGACCCAGCCAAGCACCACCGTCGCTGCGAAAGCGCAGGGCACCCGTCTGTCCCTCGATGACGAACCCGACGGCCTGCGGCTGCTCACAGCGCGGCTCGGTGATCTTGACGTGGTGATCGGTGTCCGAGAAGCGATCAACTACGCCCTGGTCCACAACGGGATCTCCCCGGTCGCCAAGGCCTTGCTGCACAACCGCGGTGCCGAACCCGTCCGCGACCTTCGGCTCACGTTCTCGATCGAGAGCCCGCTCCCGGACACCCCTTTGGCGGCACCGCTGGTCTTGGAAATCGGCGACGTCGCGCCAGGTGCGCAGATCGAGATCCCTACCAGCCGGCTCGCCTGGCGGCTGACCAGCGGACCGTTCGTCGTGTTCGACGAGGCGGTCACGACCGATGTGCACCTGGTCGCGGAGACGTCATCGCTGACGTTCTCCGACAGCGCGACGGTCCGGCTCCTGACCATCGACGAGTGGTGGGCTCTGGGCCTGCACGAGACGCTCGCCGCATTCGTACGCCCGAACGACCCCACGGTCCAGAAGATCTTGGCCACTGCCAGCGGGTTTCTCGCCGAGCGCGTCGGCACCCCCGCGCTGGACGGGTACCAGACCGGTCCCGAACGGGTGCACCAGATCGCCGAGGCGCTCTATGACGCTCTCGTCGCAGCCGAGATCAGGTATGTCGAAGCACCGCCCAGCTTCGAAGGGACCGGACAACGTATCCGCAGACATGGTCAGGTGCTCGACGACCAGTACGGCACCTGCCTGGATCTTTCCGTCCTGTACGCAGCTGTCCTCGAGGCCGCAGGCCTGCACCCGGTCATCGTGGTGACTCAAGATCATGCCTTCGCCGGATACCTCACCGAGGACGCGCAGCTCCCGGACGTCGGCGTCACGCAGCCCGGAGCAATCGCCACCGTCATGGACTCCGACATCTTCGAGGCCGTCGAGACGACAGCGGTGTGCGCAGGCGACGAGCCTGTCGGTTTCGACGCGGCACGTGGCCACGCCCGCCGGTGGCGTACCACCCATCTGAACGAGATCGCATACCTCCTGGACGTTCATGCGGCGCACCGCATCGTCAAGCCGCTACCGAACCTCCGGCTCGAGGGTGGCGAACGAGTAGTCGAGGTCGTCAAGGAAGCGCCGATCGTCCCCGGGCGCCGCGCACCCTCCGGTGAGGTCCACGATCGGCGCATACCGACGTCCGTCCCACCTCGGGTCGACCGGTGGCAGCGCTCGCTCCTCGACATGACTTACCGGAACCCGCTGCTCAAACTGAAGAAGTCCTCTTCGGTCCCGGTCCACGTGCCGACCGACACACTGGCCAAGCTCGAGGACGTTGTGGCGCAGGGGAACCGGCTCACACTCGTACCGCACGACGAGTTGGCCGACCTCCTCCGAGCCCAGGGCGCACGCACGGCTGCCGACGTCGACGCCGACGCCCTGCGGCGGATCCTGGTCGAGGAGAACCGACTCTTCACGGCGACCAGCAGGCTGGAGTACCACCGCAAACTCCGTGCCCTGGCGCGCAAGGCGAAGACCACGCTGGAGGAGACCGGTACGGACAGCCTCTACCTCACGATCGGCACCCTCGAATGGTCGGAGAGCGCTAAGGAAGGCATAGCACCACTCTTCCTCGTCCCGGTGAAGCTCGTTGGAGGGCGAGGGCTGACCACGTTCACGCTTGCGCTAGACGAGACGCGACAGGTCGAGCCGAACTACTGCCTCGTCGAGAAGCTGCGAGTTTCCTGGGGCGTGACGGTTCCCGAGCTCACGGACCCGGGCCAGGACGATTCGGGGATCAACGTCGAGGGCGCGCTCGCCGCGATCCGTTCTGCACTGTTGCGCAAGGGGCTGGTCGACTTCCACGTGGAGGAGACAGCTCATCTGACCCTGGTCCAGTTCTCCACCCTCGATATGTGGCGCGACCTGGTGGACGGTTGGCCATCGTTCCTCGAGCGCCCAGCCGTGCGGCACATGGTGGAGACCCCAGGGCAGCCATTCCTCGACGAGGTTGCGCCGCCCGAGCCCGACTCGGCCGCAGAAGCCGAGACGTACCTGCCGATCCCCGCCGACGGTTCGCAGATCGAGGCGATCCGGTGGGCGGCGGCCGGCAAATCGTTCATCCTGGAGGGCCCGCCTGGCACGGGCAAATCACAGACAATCACCAACCTCATCGCCCACCTGCTGGCCGAGGGCAAGAAGGTGCTGTTCGTCGCCGAGAAGCAGGCTGCGCTCGACGTCGTGAAGCGACGTCTGGATCAGGTCGGCCTCGGTACCTTCAGTTTGGACGTGCACGGCAAGACCCAGACGGTCCAGGCAGTTCGTCAGCAGATCCGCGCCGCGATGGAGGCACGCACCCAGTCGTCGTCGAGCTGGGAGACGGCTCGGGCGCAGTACCGCAACCTCGTTGACTCGTTGTCCAACTACCCACGGCTGCTGCACGAGCCCGGACCTGTTGACGTCTCCGCCTGGGAGGCGCGACAGATCATCCTGGAATTGCAAGCCACGGCCGGCGGTGTAGAGCCGGCCATCGTCCCGCGCGCCGTCGCACAGGGCGTAACGCCGGTTGCGGATGTGTACGACGCCGCGCGCGACCTCAGCGGGGCGTTGGGACGGCTAGGCGCCTCGCCCGCGCGATCGCCATGGCGCCTTGCCGGCCCCGTCAATCCCGAACAGCTCGACCGACCGGGCGTGGCAGCGGCCCTGGAGCGACTCGCCACAAGCGACAGCGCCGTCGTCGGACCCGTTCGCGACCTCACCAACCGAGCCCAGACGCCCGAGGAATTCCAGGCTGTGGCCCGCTGGGTGGAATCGGTGCGCGTGGGTATCGGCCGGTCTGCATCAGAAGCGCGTGAGATCGTCACGCCGCTCTGGCGCACCAAGGCCCAGGAGGTCCGTGCCGCGATCGAAGCTTTCCGGAACACGTGCGGTCCGCGACTTATGCCCTTTGCTCCGCACGCAGTGGCCCTCGATCTGGTCTCACTCATGCAGCGCGCAGCCGAGGCTGACAGCAAGTTGCTCGGCAAGAAGAAGCGCCGACGCGCGATCATCGCCGACCTTGCCGCTGTCCTGCCCAACGGCGAAGCTTCGGTGCCACTCAAGCAACTCACGGCAACCCTGCAGCAGGTCGCCTGGGTGCGTGACGAGCTGGGCAGGCTCACCGACTTTGTCCGGGCACTGCCCGGCGTCGACGTCCCATTCCAGTGGAACCCGCTCGCCCCGGGCCATACGCACATCGTGGAGCACGCGATCACCGCACTGGAGGACGCGTACACGCTGTGGGCGACCCTGGACAGCGGACGACCGGATTACGAGGCGACACTGGGTGCCATCGACGCCACCTACCGCACCCTCCGTGACACTTCTTCAGCCGAGCAGATCACTCCTGGCGCCGTCGTGCATGAACTCGGCGCCGCCTGGGACTCGTATCTGACGGCACTCGGCACTACACCCGACGACCTGGCGCACTGGTGCGACGGTCGCCCGCGCGGTACGGCGATGGCAGAGAACTTGGGTGACTGGCAGTCCGACGCGAGCGGAAACTCATTCGTGCGACTGCAGCGGTGGGTCTCCGTGCGCAACGCCGTCGAGCGGCTTACCGGTCTCGGCATCGACGACGTTGCCTGGCGGGTGCGTGATGGCAGTCTCAGCAGCACAAGTGCTGAGAATGCTGTGCGCCTCGGGGTCGCACAAGCGATCTTGACCGAACGGCTGGAGACGACAGGGCTCGAGGCCTTCGACGACGTCGAACGCGCGCGGCTCATCGAGCTTTTCGTCACCACCGGCGAAGACGTGCGTGGGCGCCTGCTCACCGAACTGCCCGCGCGGATCGCGGCTGCTCGCACGATCGACATCAACCAGCCGCGCGGCAATGTCGCCGACCTCGGCTCCCAGCTCGCCCGCCGCCGGGGCGGCCTGTCGATCCGGCAGTTGTTGGACCAGTTCGGGCCGATCATCACGCAGGTCACGCCCTGTTTCTTGATGAGTCCCACCTCAGTGGCGCGCTTCCTGCCGCCGGCCGCCGTGGACTTCGATGTCGTCGTGTTCGACGAGGCGTCACAGATTCGTGTTCCAGAAGCCGTCGGCGCGATGGGCCGCGGTCGGTCCGTGGTCATCGTCGGCGACTCGCAGCAGATGCCGCCGAGCTCAACCTTCGCCTCGTCCGCAGGTGAGGACGAGGAGTCCGACAACGCCGAGGCGCGAATGGTGCCGCGCGACCTGGAGTCGATCCTCACCGAGGGCGTCGAGTCGCGATTGCCACGGCTGCTGCTGTCCTGGCACTACCGTTCCCGCGACGAGATGCTCATCGCCTTCTCGAACAAGACCTACTACGAGGGCAGGCTCTCCAGCTTCCCGACACCACCCGGACGTTCCGGTGGTCCCGCGATCGACTTGCGAGGAGTCGCCGGCCTGTGGGAGGGCGGCGGACGCGGCGCGGCGCGGGTGAACCGCGCCGAGGCGAACGCCATCGTCGACGAGATCGTCGCCCTGCTCGCCGAGGACGCTGACCGCACAATCGGTGTGGTCACCTTCAACACTCAGCAGCGAGACCTGATCCTCGACCTGCTGGAAACTCTGCGAGTCACCTCTACCGTGATCGAGTCGGCGCTGTCGCGGACCGACGAGCCACTGTTCGTCAAGAATCTCGAGAACGTCCAGGGCGACGAGCGCGACGTCATCTTGTTCACACTGGCCTTCGCCAAAGACACTCGGGGACGAGTGCCCCTGAACTGGGGCCCGCTGAGCCGGACCGGCGGCGAAAAGCGCCTGAACGTGGCTGTGACTCGCGCCAAGGAACGAGTGACAGTCTTCGCGTCGTTCGACCCGCACGAGCTCGACCTGTCGACCTCAGGCTCCAAGGGCCTCGCCGACCTCAAGAACTACCTCCTCCTGGCTCAGCACGGCGCCGAGCGCGCCGGGCTACAGCGACCGACCGCCCGCGACTGGCATCTCGCCGAGATCGAGCAGGCGCTGCGCGAGGCGGGGCTCGAAGTCCGCACGGGTATCGGACTGTCGGACTTCACGGTGGACCTGGCCGTCCGCGCCGAGGAGGACCGTCCTTGGGTCGCGGTCTTGCTCGACGGGCCCATCTGGGCACAGCGGACCAGTGTCGGTGATCGCGACGGCTTGCCACGGTCGGTACTGACCGACCAAATGGGCTGGTCACGGGTCGAGCGAGTCTGGTTGCCGACCTGGCTTCGCGAGCCGGGAACTGTCGTCGCGCAGGTACTCGCGGCAGCAAAGACCGCCGAGGAACCACCCCCACGAACAGATCGGCGATCTGCCGCTGCGACAGCCGTCGCAGCGGCCACGACCGTGGTCCAGGCCATCGACGACGTCCTCACCTCGGCTACGCAGGCCGTCGACCGGGCAGCAGGCCGAGTGTTGCTCCAGGCGTACCAAACAGCAGCCCCTACGACTCCTGTGCGCGGGGGTGAGACCCGGCTTCCCGAAGGTGTCACACGGTTCCAGCCCGCTGACGCAACGCCTCGACTCTCTCGAGACATCCTCGACGCGACGGGTGCTCAGGCTCGTGACCTGATCCGTCAGCAGATCCGAGAGGTTGTGTCCACAGAGGGACCCGTCGTCGTAGACCGCCTGCTCAAGACGGTGGCAAATAGGTTTGGCCTCTCCAAACTGCACAGCACCCGTAAGGAGCACCTCCGTCAGATCATTCCTCGCGGCATGGTCCTCGTCGCCGCCAACGGCGATCTCGTCGCCTGGCCTGAGAACATCCGGCCCGATGACTTCGTGGGCTACCGCGTACCCCCGCTCGGGGGTCAACGCGAGCTCGCCGACGTGCCATACCACGAGTTGCGCAATGCACTGCTGCGCGTCATCCGCAGTGCCCACGGCATCAGTGAGGAAGACGCCCTACGTGAGACGGCTCATGAGTACGGGGTGACTCGCGTCGCCGCCAAGGTCCGAGACCGCTTGCTTGGTGTCGTCGCGAGCGCTGTCGAGGAAGGTCGGATAACTCGTAGCAACGGGTACCTCGATGCGCGATGAGACAACCATGGGCACGCTGACGACTCGAGTCAGATTCCGGCACGAAAGCCGTGGCGAATGACGCGGCGACTGCACGCATCGGAGCCAAGTGCTGTGGCGGACTCGGTGTGCTCAACGCTCACCCCATCAAAGCAGGACTCGCCAGCCGAGTCCTGCTCCGCGGCCATGTTGTCGTCTGAGCTTCCCGTCGCGCATCCGTGAAATCCACGATCGCCGAGATTGGTAGTGCACCGCTGACAAAGCGTGTGACGAACTTGCGCTTCCAGGACCGCGTACTGCTCCCAGCCAGCACCTCCTGGTTGAGGTACAGGGTCCGAATGGAGTTGCCGAGCGTTCCGTCGTATCGAACCTGGCGGATCTCCTGCTCGAAGGTGACTCTGCACGTGATGTCGTCGATCGGCATCCGGCCAGGGTTTGTTAGCGTGAACTCAAGGACCCAGAGTCCGTCGACGCCATTGAAGTCCGCCTTGATTGGACGGGCCAAGGCCTTCCACATCAGGCTGACTCCCTCGGTCTCCATCCGCTCGTTGGCGCGTTGGTCACGTCGATACTGAAGCAGTTGCCAGCCAGCGAAGACTACTCCGATGACTGTCGCGACTGCCACGATGATCCCTGTCCAGAAACTGATGTTTTCGCTCATCCCGTAAGCCTTGCATCACCGATCACGTCCTATCTCCAGGAACAGGGGTGAAGTATTCCTGAGCTCGCGGCACCCTGAAGATGCGTGCGTCTCGAATTCGGCATCGTGAACTACCAGCATCGGTACACATGTCACCCGCCCTACCAGTAGTAGCGCTTCGTCTGTTCGGCCAGACTTGCGCGCATGGTCACGACAGCAAGCAAGAGCGGCAAGATTCTCAATCCTGATGAGTTGCTCGAAGCTGCCAGGGCTGAGCGAGCCCGCATCGGCCGGTTCAACCTGGCGGTCGTCGGTGGGACCGGCGTCGGGAAGTCGTCGCTTGTCAATGCGATCTTCGGTGAGGACCTCGCCCCGACCGGTATCGGCCTCCCCGTGACCCGCGGTATCGACTACTACACGAACCCTGATGGGTCTTTGGGCATCTGGGACTTCGAGGGCTTCGAGGTCGGAAGCAGCCGTTCACCCGCAGAGGTGGTCCGAGACAATCTCGAGACGATCGCCAACGGACCTAATGGCCAGCGGATAGCCGCTGTCTGGTATTGCATCGCCTCTACCGCGGCCCGCCTACAGCCAGCGGAGATCGCTGTCATATCCGAGTTCAAGGACCAAGGACTGCCGGTCGTCATCGTACTCACCAAGGTCGCACGCATACGCACGCGGCTCACCCGTGAGTGGATCGTCTCTGACGACGCCCAGAGAATGCGCGAATGGCTCGAGAAGCCCACAACGCCTGAGGGCACACGCCTTCATCTTCGCGCAGACGCCGTGGCGCTGACCGCCGCCGTAGACCAGGGCAAGTTCGGCGGTCCCGCCCACGGACTCGACGAGCTCATCACCATCACCCTTGACCTGAGCCCCGACGACCAAGACGAAGCGATCAAGGTGGCGCAGAAGATCTCGCTGCCGCTGAAACGTGAACTATGCCGACGCGCGATCAACACCGCGGTCGCCGCGGCGGCCGCGGCCGCGCTCGTACCGATCCCGATAGCCGATGCCGTCGCGCTCGCCGGGATTCAGCTCGCGATGATGGGCAAAATCTGCACGTACTACGGGATCGACCTGGCCATCCTTGGAGGCGGTCAGCTCATGACCCAGCTCGGCCTGCAATTCGCAGGCAAGGCGCTGGCTAGGAGCCTCCTCAAACTGATCCCCGGTGCGGGAATGGCGATCAACGCGGGTGTCGCGGCTGGACTCACTGCGGCGACCGGCGAGGCCTGGATGCGGTTCTGCGAGGCGATCTATAGCGGCAAGATCGACCTTGAGAACATCGAGAACGCGTGGAAGGACTACGCTCCGACCTTCGCCCAGGTGATCGCCGCGGTCCAGAGACATCGGATGCAAAACTAGCGCCCACGAGCAGCGAAGACCCCGTTGACCCGCTGGAGCGAGACGAAGGTGCCGTCGGTGATGCGTCGACGGGTCTCCCGCCACTCGCGGATCACACGTCGCCGCCCGTCGGGATGCTCTGACCAGTTGTCTCGTGTGATGGGGACACCCGAGTAGACCGGCTCGTAGCTCAGCCCGTGCAGCGGAGCAGCCTTCGGGTACACGGTGGCAAGAATCTGTATCGCACGACGGTGGTACCACTTGGACACCGCCGTGACGCGTAGGCCGAGCCCGACGGCCTCATCGAGAAACGTGACTGAGTTCTGCACGTTCTGCCAGGTGTCTGCCGACTTGGCCTCGACGCGAATCACGTCCTCGGAGACACCACGCTCGATGAGCAGGTCGCGCAGCACGTGCCCTTCGACGATGCCGTTGTGCCGGTTGATCCCGCCGGTCACGATAACCAGCGGAGCCAGTCCCTGCTCGTAGCGATCGGCAACAACGTCTGCGGGCAGCGCCTGATTGGTGCCGAACACGAAGTAGGCCGCAGGGCCGGTCGGTGGTGCCTCGATGTCCACGAACGCCGTGATCTGCGGGACCTGTTCGGGGCTGATATCTGCGACGCTGAAGTCGATCCCGGCGTACGCCGAAGTTGCGCCACCGGGCTCTGGCGCTGAGTCGGTCACGTGCTGCTCCCTGCGGATGCGAGATCCCGTGCGGCGTCGCGGTACAGGCCCGCAAACTCCGATACCTCGGCCGTGTCGCCGCTGTCAGCGCCCGCGAGGGCACGGTCGAGCTTGCCTGCCAGGACGACGGTGGGCCACACGGTTCCCGGCACACTCAGCGCGGCGCCTCCGGTGGCGGCAGCTTCATCCAGCCTTCCTAGCCCGGCCTGTGTCAGTGCCAGCACGAGGAGGGTTCGGGCGTAGCTCGATGTCTCGCGCGCTCGGCCCTCTGGGTAAGCCGTCGTGATCAGGCTCTCGGTGACCCTCGAAGCCTCTGCGTACTCGCCGACCAATAGCAGCGAAGCGGCCGTGTACGGAGGCTCGGCCGCACGCGCGATCGAGTGCACACCGGCATTGCCGTCGTCCTCGAGAGCGGAGATCGCAGTCTGCGCCCGGCGGCGAGCGGTCTGCATGCCCTGCGTGTTGCCGAGCGAGGCATGCGAGCGCATCTGCTGGCAGGTCAGCTTCGCGAATGCCACCGTGCCGACAGGTGCCACGGCCGCGCCCTGACGAGCCAGGTCCAATGAACGGGCTCCGCGTCCTTGGTAGTGCGAGACCGTGGCACGGGTCAGCAGCGCCCAGCCCGAGATCACCGGGTGGCCCGCCGCTTGGCCACGATTCTGCGCGTCGAGCGCCCAGACCAGTGCTGAGGTGTGGTCGCCCTGGTAGGAGGACGCGACTGCCAGAAGGCTGGACAGCCACGCAGCGGCCGCTTGGATATCAGCTGCCCGGGCTCCGACAGGCTTGTACCTGTCGAACAGTGATCGAGCGAACTGCCGGGCCGCGAGCAAGTCTGCCAGGACCGGTGCCGGGCCTGCGGTCGCGAGCCTGTCGGAGGTGAAGGCGATGACCTCGTCCAGGGCGTCGATCGCCACGCCGAGGCCGTCGGGCTGTCCGGACTCCACCATGCCCAAGGCGTAGGCGAGACTGGAAGGGTTGTTCTCGGGTGCAGGGCTGACTCGCTCCGCTGCCTGGGCCACCCCGGGATACGACCTCGGCACGGCCGGCTTGATCGCGATCTGTCGAGTCGCCACAAGCCGACGTTCCGCATCCGACATGCGGTCGAGATCGGCCTCGTCGAGGAGATCGGCGACCACACAACCCTGACCAAATGCGGATGCCAGGGCAGCGAGGACCTCCAGAGACGGACGTGTCCCACCGAATGGCCACGACTCCCACTCGGAGACACGGCTCTCACCGATGGCCAGGTGCGGGTTGGCGGAGCGGAACTCCTGAACGAGCTTCCACTGCGGCCATCCCATCGCGTACCGCCAGGCGACCCGCGGCCGCACGTGCAGGCGTGCGGCCAACTCGACCGCGACCTCCTTGGCGGGCATGCCCTTGCGGAGCAGATCCTGTCGGATCTGCTCCCGCAAAGCCTTCGCGCTCTTGGCCACGACCCACCCCCCTCCAAGTCCGGTTGTCGATGAGGCTCGCCTCTAGACAGCGTAGTGAAGGCAGCTGTCCGCAGCCCTTCGCTCGGCGGAAGTTTCCAGGTTCTGGAAGTTATCGGGTCCTGAAACTATATTTCTGCTGCACCTAGACTTGGATCGCGTTCTTCCTTGGACAGGCGGATCTTCCACCCGTGGGCCACGGCAGGGTGGTTCTGCCTGACGGCGACGGCTCCCCCGCCGACGTCGGGCACCCCGAACCTGACCCATCGGAGATCACCGTGACCACACACGACAGCGTCGACATTGCCTCGCCAATGCTGATCGCCCTCGATATCGACGGCACCCTGCTGCACCCCAACGGCCACATCAGCGACGTCGTCCACGAGACGATCGACCAGGCCCAAGCTGCCGGACACCACCTGGTGCTCGCCACCGGTCGAGGCCTGGACGGGCTCCTGCCCGTCGCCGAACGGCTCGGGCTGACCAACGGGTATGCCGTGGCGGCCAACGGCGGGCTGACGATCCGCCTGGATCCCACCGCTCCGGACGGCTACCGGTTCGCGAACGCGCGGATGTTCGACCCGGCAGTGGTGATCCATGCTGCCCTCGCACTCGTCCCGGACGTCCTCGTTGGGGTCGAGGAACTCGTCAGGGGCTGGAAGGTGAACCGCCTGTTCGACCCGAGCCTGCTCAACGGCGAGCAGACGCAGGCCACCGTGGTGGATCTGTGCGCGGGGCCCGCCTGCCGGATCTCGTTGTCCGCACCTGAGGTCCGGGTGCACCTGGAAGCGTTGCGGGCGACGGGAATGACCGTCACGACCGCGGGGCCGGACTGGCTCGACGCGACCGGCCCGGGCGTTTCGAAGGCCACGACGCTTGAGCGACTTCGGGCCAAGCTCGGGGTCGCTATCGAGCACACCGTCGCGATCGGCGACGGGGCCAACGACATCGAAGCCCTGGCCTGGGCCGGCCGAGGCGTAGCGATGGGTCACGCTGACGAGGCGGTGCGCGAAGCAGCCGACGAGGTCACCGGCACGATCGACGAGGACGGCGCCGCGATGGTACTGGCGTCTCTGCTGCGGTCGGCGGCCGGGCAGCCTGCCGAGCAACCGACCGAGCGATCAGCCTGATAGGGCAACCACCCAGGCCGCTGCCAGCTCGTCGTTCGACGCCACCAGCCGGATCAACGCGGGGTACCGCCGCTCCGCATGAGCATCGATAGCAGCGACCATGATTTCGGCTGCTTCGGCATACGGCATGCCTCCCGTCCCGGTACCCATGCCTGGGAACGACGCTGTGACGAGCCCGTGCTCGTCGCACTGCGACAGCGCGGCCTCCATCGCCCGGCGAACGTTCCTCTCGGTCGCTTCGGCAACAGGGTTTCGCATGGTTGGCGCGTGGATGACCCATTGGGCCGGCAGCGTGCCGGCCGTGGTGAGCACGGCGGTGCCCAGCGGTATCGGCGACCTGCGGACCGCTTCGTCCTCGATCACCTGGCCACCCGCATGCACCATCGCCAGGGCGACACCACCGCCCATCGTCCCGTAGCTGTTCGAAGGGTTGACGATGGCATCCGCTGCGACCGCCGTGAGGTCACCAAGGATGACCTCCACGCGGCGGCCCGCGCGAGACAGCGCGTGCACCACGCCGTCCGGCTCCTCAGTCATCGAACGTCACCGACTGCACCTCGATGGACTCGTCCGACAGTTCGGTCCGAAAGTTCTCGATCGCTGCGGTGAGCCGGTCGGTGACGTCGTCGAGCCCGCTCCCGCGGACCGAGATCGTCACCTGCATGCGGACGTCCTTGCCGAACCGCTTGGCCCGCGACTTGAGGTACACGGTGGGGTCGTCGTACTTCCTGTCGAACGCCACCAGAGCGCCGGACAGCTCCGACTCGTCGTTGGTGGAGGTCACGATCGTCGCAGAGCGGAAGTAGCCGACACCGAGCACCCGCTCGAGATGCGTGCCCGCTTCGTTGAGCACTATGTACTTCAGCTCGGACGGCACGCCGGGCAGATTGAGGATCGCCAGATCCTCGCGGACGTCGAGCCACACGCCGGGGGCCGCACCCACCTGGTTGTCGAGCGCGATCCCGCCCTCGGGCAGACGCGTCATCTTCGCCCGCGCCCGCAACGCGGCGGGGCTCGTCGCGTCAGCCACGCGCCCTTTCGCCGCGAGCGCCGCGTAGCGTTCGTTGACGATCCGGACGGCGTCGGCGTGCTCCGTCGTCTCGATCCCGAAGTAGCTGGCCACGGCTTCGACGGTGAGGTCGTCACGGGTCGGTCCGAGGCCGCCCAGGGTGACGATGAGTTTGGGT
Source organism: Promicromonospora sp. CA-289599 (assembly GCF_050936155.1). Lineage (NCBI taxonomy): Bacteria > Bacillati > Actinomycetota > Actinomycetes > Micrococcales > Promicromonosporaceae > Promicromonospora > Promicromonospora sp. CA-289599. Next base: position 5,245,836 of record NZ_JBNJNI010000001.1, on the reverse strand, counting down.
CCCGCTTGGAGCAGGAAGTCCAGGCCTTGCGCTATCTCGCGTGGGTCGTCCGGGACCACGGCGGTCCGGACGACGCCGGCTCCGCGGCCGGCGATCTGTCGGCAGACCCAACTGCTATTGGTGTCCGTCGTCGATCCGTCCAGGATCTCGTTTCCTACGACCAGCAGGGCGACCGTCATCAGTTCTGTCCTTTCACAGCGCCGTCAGGATCGCGGCGACCGCGACCATCAGGGAGGCGATGGCGAGTCCGAGGGACAGCCACTGCATCGTCTTGAGCTTTTCCTGGATCCGGATGTCATACGACAGGCTGGCGAGCTCGAGCATGGTGGTCGAGTGCTCGCCGATCTCGTCGACGCCTTCGCGCATGGCACCCAGCGCGGTTTCGAGGGGACCGAGGTAGTAGTCGTCGAAGTGTCGATCGAGGTAGGAGTACAGCCGTTCGTGGTGCGGGCTGGACCGTGTTCCGCCCACGGAGGTGCGTCGGAAGTCGACCAGGATCCGTTTTCGAGCCTCGTTGCGTACGAGATCGCGGCGCAGGGACGCCAGGCGGTGCGTCCCCTCAAGTGCTTCGGCGAAGGTCAGCCGGTCATCCGTACTACGGTCGAGCGAGCCGAGGTCCGCGAGGGCGGACACCGCCTCCGGCACCGTGTCACGCACGCTCGTCAGGACGTCCTGGGCTCCCATGCATGCGACGGAGTGCAGGTAGAACTCGTCCATCGGGTTGTCGCCGACCGGGCAGCCGTCGTCACGGTTGATCAGCACCGGGACAACGCCGTCGTAGAGGTACAGGCAAGGACCGGCGCCGCACCGGGCGAGCTCACCGATCTTGGAGTCGTCCGCGACGACGACCGCGGGCGGTGCGTATCGCACGGCCGCGCCGACCGGCTCCAGCCCGAGGTCGACCATCTGACCGCGGAAGGTCTGGGCGAGCTGCTCGATGTGCTCTGCGGTCACGTCGGCGGAAGGCGTCTCGACCCCTGCGATGAGCTGGAAGTGAAGGGAAGCCCCGTTACGGATCGTGATCCGCGGCCGTCCCCTACCGCTCCCCCGGACGACTGCCACGTCGGTGAGGTGCCGACGCAGGCCGGCTGCCCGTTCGACGTCGAGGAAGTCGGTGTCCATCAGCGTTGAGCGGGTGGACTGGTAGGCCTGCGCGCCGAGCCGGAGGTTCCATTGGCGCGAACTCTTCAACTGGTCGATGACGTTCTGGATCGTGTGCGTCTTGTCGAGCCTGCCCCACATCCTGAACTGTTCGCGCACCCGAACTCCATCCCCCCGATGTGCCCTCTCGCGATCGTAGCGACTATGCAACGTCCCTGGTAGGAGGAATGAGCAGGTGGAGCGAATACATGACAGGTATCGCGCCGCGACGTTTATCCCGACCGGGGTTTGATCGTCAGGGCCGACGCACAAAGGATCACCACGGAGATCGAGATCACCAGTCGGAAGGAGGCTGCCTTCCTTTGTCTGAGGTATCGCAGAAGATGGGCGTTTCCTTCGCCGTCGAAGGGGCTGCCGCGAACGACGTCGTCCGACTGAACACCGCGCCTGACTTCGCCGCTCTGGTGACGGGGTGCGTACTGACGGTCACGGCCCAGACCTGCCACGATGTCCATACAGCCCGTCGACCTGGGAGAACGCATGCCGTCGGAGTCCACGATCACGTTCACCTCACTGGACGGCCTGGACCTGGTCGGTGACCTGACCGTCCCAGACACACCGACGGACCTCGGCGTCGTGCAGGTCCACGGCGGCGGCGTCACGCGGCACGAGGCGGGGTTCTTCGACCGCAAAGCTGCCGGTCTCGCAGCGGCCGGTGTCGCAGCGCTCCGATTCGACTTGCGAGGCCACGGCGAGTCAGCCGGCAAGCAGGAAGACCTCACCCTCGCCGCCGTCCTGAATGACATCCAGGTCGCGATCGGGGAGCTCCGTGCTCGGACCGGCGTCACCCGCACGTCCTTGGTCGGGCAGAGCTTCGGCGGCGGAATCTGCGCTTACTACGCGGCCAAGCGGCCCGATGACGTCGAACGCCTCGTGCTCCTGTGCCCCCAGCTCGACTACAAGAAGCGCACCATCGACTCCCGCGCGTACTGGGCCGGCGGTCGCCTGTCATCCGACAAGGCCAGGGTGCTGAGCCAACAGGGATACATCCAGCACTCCCCCACCTTCCGGCACGGACGCGCGATCTACAACGAGGTGTTCTGGCTCCAGCCCCAGACTGTCATGCAGGAGATCCAGGCACCCACGCTCATCGTGCACGGCACCGCCGACACGCTGGTGCCGATCGACACCTCCCTGGCCGCGATGGGCGTGCTCAACGACCGGTCACGGCTCGAGAAGATCGACGGCGCCCAGCACGGCTTCGCCGTCAACGGCGACCCGACCTATGCCGACCCTCAGTCCCGGGCCTGGCAGGCACACGTCGTCCGACAGGTCGCTGAGTGGATCACGGCCGAGAGCTAGCCTGTCCAACACGCACGGAACGGGTCGCTCATCCGAGTTCGGCCATCCGTCGCACGTCCGCCCACAACGGAGCCCGCTGTTTCGTCTCGTCCCCCACATCCGGACGTCGAAACAGCGGCATGACCAGGTGGTGCAGCAGATTGAAGATCTCCATCGGCGTGCGGATGTTGGTGTCCACGCGGGCGCTCCCTCGGATCGGCTACGGCGATCCTGCCTAAGTGCACGGCCCACGCAATCACCTTCACCCGGTTCGATCCTTACCGGCGATCGTCATCGCGCGTACTGTCCGTGAACCAAGAAGCGGCGGAACAAGGTGGGACGATCAAGGGTCGCCCGACCCAGCGTGCGCGAATGCAGATGAGGACACGATGGCGGTCCTCCAGGACGATGACGCCCTACAGGCGCGAAGCGGAGAGCGCGATGACGAGCTGGCTCTACCCGGTCAACCCGACGAACAAGGAGTCCTGGGGATACACCAAGTCTCCGATCGAGGTAATGACCGGTGAGAAGGATGACCACACCTGGTACGTACCGCGCAAGTTCGGCGTCGCCAAAGGTGACCTGATCTGGGTGCGCGAGTCCAAGCACAAGGGAAACCCCGTTGCACAGGTGATCGGGGTCGGAGTCGTCCGCAGTGATGAACCTCGGCAGCGGAAGGACGGAGCGTATTACTTCAAGGTCGTCTTCGGCACCGCACTCTGCCACCACCTCGCGGCGAACCCGTTCACGCTCCAGGTCGAGGCTCCCCCGCAGGCACCCCTAAAGCTCCGCGCTTCGGAGCAGGCGCAGCTTGCCCAAGTGGTGTTCGAGTTCGCCGCTTCACAGACACGAACACAAGCGCTGACCGTCGACTGAACGCAGCACCCCGAGCCGCCTCACGGGGCGCCAGCTATCAAGCGCCCTCTACCAGAACGACGCGGAAGGTCGCTCCGTTGAAACGGTGCTTCGCCGCAGCTTGGTAGGCAGGGCTGTCGTACCACGCACGCGCCTCGTCCATGGTGGGGAACTCAATCACCACGACGCCCTCAGACTCGGGGCCTTCGAGCACCTGCTGTGGACCGTATGCCGCGAGGATCTTCGCCGAATGCCCCTCGAACGACTTGCCGACGTTCGCCAGATAGTTGTCGACCTCAGACTGGTCATGCGTGCTCTCTTTGAGAAACACGATGTAGGCACTCATGACGAGGCTCCTTCGAGTGGTTTATAGCGCAGAGTATGGGCGGGAACGGCTGGCCGATGGACCACTTCATTCCGTCGGCCACGAGCATAGTGCCCGGTCACGGAGGGCTCACGGCATCATCGTGCGCCCCGGACCATGCGGATCTCTGCGATCTCGAGATCGTCGGTGAAACGGGCACCGTCCGAAACGAACCCGTGCTTCTCGTAGAACCGGCGTGCCCTCGGATTGGCCTCAGCGACCCATAGTTCAGCCGGTGAGTCCGGCAGGAGCACTGCGTTGAGCAGCCGCGCCCCGATGCCGGTCCCGTGTTGCTCCGGCAGGACGTACAGCGACCACAACTCATCGCGACGAACGGCTGGTATGCCGCCCTTGCTGCGTGTAGCTCCGGACTGCGCAAAGCCCACTACCTGCTCATCGACGACGGCCACGAGCGGGTGTCCTGGAGCCGCCCGAGAGAGCCGGTCGCACCAGCGCTCCCGTCGACGCGCGACGGTGTCCCGCTCCCAGTGCTCCGCGGGCAGGAGGCCGGAGTACGTCTGCACCCACGCACCGTGGTGCGCCGCGGCGATCGTGTCAGCGTCGTCGAGGATCGCGGGCCGCACCCGGGGCTGAGTCATGCGCCCCACCATGGCACTCAGCCGTGACGGCGGCGATGTTATTCGTGAGCGGAACCGCTCGACGGTCCAGACGACGCCCGTCATAGAGGCGCTGTCAGATCACCGGTTGCCCCGGCGGAAACCGCTGATCGTTCCTCGTGATCTTCGCGTGTGCCGCCTGGATCAGGTCTACCCCGCAGACGTCGGCCAGCTGCACCAGATAGAGGAAGACGTCAGCGAATTCTTCCTCGACCCCGTTTCGGGTTTCCGGGTCCGCCAGCTTCACGTGAACCTGGTCATCCGTCAGCCACTGCATCTCTGCAAGGAGCTCGCCCACCTCACCACTCAACGCCATCGCAAGGTTCTTCGGGGTGTGGAACTGGCCCCAGTCCCGCGCGACAGCGAACTCGCGGAGCCGGTCGCGTACGGACTCGATGGTGGCGTCGTCGTTCATAGGGTTGATTCTGCCCGGGCGGCGAGACCTATATCCGCGAGTCGCTGCAGCGCAACGGTTCCCCGCGCGGTGACCAGCCTGGCGCCCCTGGGAAGTGTCGTACCGTCTGGGCATGCAGCCGTGGGACGGGATCGACTGGGAGTCGTTGGAGCACAACTACGGCTCTGCCGCGGACGTCCCGCACCTTCTACAGCGCTGCACATCCACCGACGCCGATGACGTCGCCGAGGCGATCTCAGAACTCGATAACGCGCTGCACCACCAAGGAGGTTGGATCTGCTCGGCGTCGTCAGCTGCCTTGCCGTTCCTTCTGGACCTCGCCGTCGCCTCCGCGACCCACCATCGGGCCGCGTTCGTTTACCTGGTCTGGGACCACTGCCGCACGTGGCAGACAGCAGACGAGAAATGGATCGATCCCGCGTGGCCGGGGGCTGTCCGTTCCGTAGAACCGCGGGTACGCGCTGTGGTCGCGGACCACGATCCGCGGGTACGCCGGCCGGCAATCCATGTAGCTGCCGGGCTGCTCGAGCCACGGGCAGCGGAAACGCTGCTGATCGGCCTATGGGAGACCGAGCTGGACCAGGCGACGCGGATCGACCTGATCGATGCCTTGTCGGTAGTGCTCAAGCGCGACCCGGAGCGGGTCCAGGCGCGTTCAGTGCTGGAAGAGACTGCTGCTGGTGGCGACGCACAACTGTCGATCGCGGCGCTGCTTGAGCTCCCCGACGCAACGAATCGCGCCGCGCGTCTGGTCGTCGCTGCGCAGTCGCTCGTCGACATGGATGCAAAGCCGTGGAAGGAAGCCGCGGCCTACGACGTCGGCGTAGGTGGTGTGCTGTCCGCGATTCTGAACGCCGTCCTACCGAACCAGGTCCATTGCCTCGAGCTGCTCAAGACGTTCCTCACCCCAGAAGCAGGTGAGGTCGTGCCTGACGAGCTCGCGCAGCGGGCACTCGAAGGCTGCGGGCGACTGCTGTCGCGGCGGCGCGATGCGGCCGACAAGGTCGCGCCTCTGATCGTTCCTTACCTAGCGTCTCCCGACCCTGGCGTGCGGTACACGGCCTGCTATCTGCTCGCCTGCACAGGTAATGCCGCCCAGCCCTACGCCGACGAGATTGCCCTGTTGCTCCAGGACCAAGCCGTCGACGAGGCGCGCCACGCCCGCCGAGTGGTCGCAGCGGCCGCCATGTGGGCAATGGCCCGGATCGGTGACCCGAGGTGCCTGCCGTACGTACGCGATGAGCTGGAGGGGCGCACAAACCTGTTCTCTGCGATCAAGTCCAGTTTGGGTGGCTCCTACTTCACGGTGTGGGAGATAAGCATCGACGACCTGATGCGCCCCCTGCACGCGTACGCCGATGCACTGCAGACGGACGTCTTGCGTGCCATGGCCCGCAACGAACGGCCCCACCTGACGCAGCGCCTGGCCGAGGTGCTCCAGGACTGGGATATTCGCGGAAAGGTGCCCGCAGGCGTCGTCGACCTGCTGAAGAGTGACGAGAAGTGGCGGCAGGCAGCCCTGACTATCGGGAGCCTTGGCGAGGTTGTGTTCGGTCAGCATCGTCGTGCGGCACGGTTGCTCGCCCGGCGTGCCAAGCAGGACGACGGTCTTGCTGCCTGGGCCTACCGCCGCCTGACCCGGCGCGACGTGTTCGGCGACCAGACCCTGAGCCGGGTTCTGGACGCGGCGATCACGACGCGGCACGACACCGTGTCACTGTCTGAGCGTGTCCTGCCGTATATCGCCACCCGGCCGCCCGCCACGAGGTCCGACGCCGCCCGGCTGCGGAAGCTCCTCGACGGCAACAACGCCGTGCGCCTGACCGCCGCAGCAGCGTTGTACCTCTTGCACGGAGGGACCGAGCAAGGGGACGCCCTCGTCAGGAACGCGCGCCAAAATCACTGGGGCTGGCGCATCCTCGCCATCGTCCTTAATGAAGTGCGGGACGTCCCTGCCGCACAGGAGACATTCGGCCCTATCGCCCGTGAGCTGATCGAGGATCGAAACCGCGTTGGCACCGACGTCGGATGGGCCGTGATCGCCCGGGATGAGAGCCTGACCGCACGCGCCTCGCGGTTCCTCGCCTGATCTCTCACGGAACCGCGCCACCTCATGAGGATCAGGAGCCGTCACGATGAGCAGCCAGGACGAGAGACTCGCCAAGGCACGTCCCGGAGGAGCAGGCGAAGGCATCGGATCGCTCATCGCCCTCTTCGGCCCGGTGGCACTGCTGATGAACGTGTGGGACGCCTACGGATTCCTGACGGATTCCACACCGGAGCCGCGGCACACGATCTTCTACGCGGTCGTCGCCGCGATCATGCTGGCCGGGGTCGCCTGGACTTTCGTCTCTGCCGGACGGCGGAACGCACGCATGATCACGTACATCTGGCACGTGCTGGTCGGGATCTGGGCGGCCACGGCGCTCGTGCTGCTGATCGTGCCCCAGGTGGACTGGGAGTCCCTCAACGATCCCCCACCCGTGGAGCAGAACGTGGACTACGACCCGTGCTACTCGGGCGGGGATCCCTGCGGCTGACCGAGACCAACCGTCGCGGGAGCCACTCATGCAAGCCCGCAGGAGCCGATGCTAGGTGTCGTACTCGCCGTTCCACGGCTCGTGGAACCCGAGGGTGTCGGGGTAGAGCTCGGCCCAGTCGTCCTCGGCGCCGTCCTCGCTGTGACGCTCGACGACCAGGCCGAACAGCACGTCGTCGAACGTCACCTGGAAGGGCCGGATGGCGATGTTGGTGTACTCGCGCCCAGGAAGCTCGTCGAGGAGCTTTGCAAGCCGGGCATCGGCCTTCGCTCGCGGGTCGTGGCCGTGTGGGCCAGACGCGACCTGCATCACTTGGCGTTGGGTACCCGCGCACCAGATGTCCGAGTCGCGGTGGTTGCCGTCGACCTCGAACGTGTGCAGCACGACGAACAGGAGTTTGTGGTCCTCCCAGGGTCCGTCGCGACGGGTGTAGCCCGTACGGAACGCGTAAGTGACGGACGCGAAAAACTGGCCGCCGTCGTATCGACCAATCGTGTCGGTGCGGTAGCCAGGCTCGTAGGCGATCGGGATGACGTCAGGAACTGCCACGACCGACACCATAGCCGCGCGGCAGTAGACGGACGCTGCGGCGGGTGCGAGTCCGTCAGCCAGACCGCGACGTGAGTACGTCAGAGCGCCCTCACGGAACTCGTCGCCGAGCAGTTGGAGCTGGTGCTGCTGTCGCAGCCGGCGGCCCCGGGCGCCCGGTTCCGCAGCGGGGCGCACGCCCTCTGGCGCAGGCAAGGTCGTCGCCTGCCGAGCCTCGTCGGCGCGCCTTCCCCGGCTCAGCACGCCGGAGCCAGGGCTCCGGCAAAGTCATGACTGGACGAGCGCTCGGATCGGGCTGCTGAGGTCCCGGGCGTGGTGAAGAGTGGCTTCGGCGAGGTTGTCCCAGCAGGCGTGACGCAGGATCGCGATGACGACGTTGCGCACTGAGGCCATGTCGTGGGGTGCGTTGCCTGTGGCGATCTGGGACCGGTCCTCGTCGAACGTGACGTCGCGGACCCAGTAGAGGCGGTTCTCGATCGCCCAGTGCCCCTGGATCCAGGTGGCCAGGATGGTCGGGGGTGCGGTGCGGGCGCCCGCGGAGGTGATGAGGTAGACGACCTCGGAGGAACCCCGGAGGGTGCTGCCCCTGGAGGCCTGTGGTCGGCATTTCTTGTGAGCCACAATGGCCCGTACGTTGGGTCCGGAAGCACTTTCGATCATTATCCGGACCAGGTAACATCGAGCTGCGCGCCGGAGGCGTGTGATGACATTTGTTTCGGTAGATGTCGACTCGAACCATGGGTTCTATCGTTCCATCGCTCCTGAAGCCGGGATTGAGCTGGGTGCGAACTTTGAATTGGCTGTCGGCAACGGGATCTCTCCAGGTGTTTCATATGGAGCCTCTGGCAGTTCCAACGTGTACGGCCCGTTCCTTGTAACCGGATCTACCACCTTCAGCAGCCCCGCAGGTTTTTCTGGCGGCGGAGGAATCGGCACTGGTATGCGATAAGGCGGTCATGCCCATGTACGACGCACATGGACCCATGCATTAGTGACGATTGGAAACGGAGCGAATATATGACCATCTTCGGCATCGCCTTCGGCACTGCTTTCGTAACGGTGGGAGCTATTTTCATGGTGTTCAGCGGGAGAATCGGGGATGCGGCAGATAGGGAGGTTGGGCGCAAGTTGCCAGGCATTCTTGCTGATCTCGTTCGTAAAGCCCCGTTGGGGCTGGATATGCGGAGAAGGGCGTTTTTTGTCGGTGTCGGATTTCTGATATTCGGGATACTGTTCGCAGCGGTCGATCCATTCTTGAGTTAGACGGTAAGAAAAGACCTTGTGGAGAGCTGGTCACGAACGGTGGGCTGTGCGGCACCATCGTGGTCGGACAGGTCGAGGCCAAGAGCAACGAGATCCCGTCCCTGCGCGACCTGCTCGACGTCCTGGACGTCACCGGCCCCAGTCTTGACAGGCCACCGCCGATGCGGTTCCATCACCACATGGTTATTAAACCGGTTGGTTATGAGCACGATCACTACTGAGCGGCTCGATGCGACGTTCGCCGCCCTTGCCGACCCGACGCGACGCGCCATCGTGGCCCGGCTCGCCTCGGGCGAAGCGACGATCACCGAGCTGGCCGCGCCGTTCAACATCAGCCAGCCCGCGATCTCGAAGCACGTGAAGGTGCTCGAGCGAGCAGGACTTGTCACGCGAAGCCGGCAGGCGCAACGCCGGCCGTGTCGGCTTCAGGCAGGGCCGCTGCGGGACGCCACCGCGTGGCTGGCGAACTACCGCGACTACTGGGGCGAGAGCTATCAACGGCTTGATGCGCTGCTCGCCGAGCTCACGGCCGACGGGGGCTCCGCCGCGACCCCACAGGACGGCCGGTCGTGAGTGCCGACAGTCGCCTGCACGTCGCCGCGCCGGGTGACCGCGAGATCGTGCTGTCGCGGACGTTCGACGCTCCCGCCGGTCTCCTCTTCGACACGTTGACCCAACCAGAGCTGCTGACCCGCTGGTACGGCGCCCGCGGCTGGAACCTCGTCGCCTGCACGATCGACCTGCGTGTCGGCGGGCACTACCGGTTCGTCTCCCGCGGCCCCGACGACGCCGAGCTGGCCCAGTCCGGGACGTACCGCGAGGTCGAGCGGCCGTCACGGCTTGTCTACACCGAGGTGTTCGACGACCAGTCCTATCCCGGCGAGACGCTGATCGAGCACCAGCTCACCGAGCGCGCCGACGCTACGACGTTGACCAGCACGCTGCACTACCCGTCTCCGGAAGCGCGCGAGATCGTGCTCCGCTACCCCATGACCCGAGGAGTCGGTCAGGCGTACGACCGGCTCGACGCAATCCTCACCGAACTCGCCAGAGCACAGGAGAAGCAACCATGAAGTGGACCCTCGAAGTCGTCGTCGTGCCGGTATCCGACGTCGACCGCGCCAAGACTTTCTACAGCGACAAGGTCGGCTTCCACGTCGACCACGACACCAAGATCGGCGAGGGCCAGCGCATCATCCAGCTCACCCCGCCTGGATCGGGATGTTCGGTCGTCATCGGCGAAGGTGTCGTTGCGGCCATGCCGCCAGGATCGCTCAAGGGCCTGCAGCTCGTCGTCAACGACGTCACGAAGGCTCGGGCGGAGCTGGCCGAACGAGGTGTGGAGGTGAGCGAGGTCCAGGTCCTCGGCGAGAACCCGACGCCGATGCCGGAGCCGCTCGACAACGTGGGGTTCTGCTTCTTCAACGACCCGGACGGCAACGCCTGGTCGGTCCAACAGATCTCGACCCGCCCGTGACCGGATCCGCACTGCTCCCACAGCCCCAGCAATGTCGCAAGCGTGGCGTGGCGTCAGCACCCCAGCCCCCTCGGCGATCACGGCCACATCGTCAGCGGTGACCGCATCAGGCGAGATGACCATGCAGTTGCTGCCAGGACGCGCAGCATCTTGGCAGCAACTGCATGGTCATCTCGTCGCCACGGTCCCCCAAGAGAGCAGGGTCAGACGCCCCGGCTCCCCACCGCCCCGTCCGGCACGATCTCCGCGATCCGCACCAGGTCGCCGTCCGTCAGGGTGATGCCGACCGCCGCCACGTTCTGCGCCACGCGCCCAGGGTTACGCGACCCCGGGATGGGCACGACGTAGTCCTTCTGAGCCAGCAGCCAGGCCAGCGACAGCTGGGCGAGCGTGATGCCCTTGCTCGCGGCGAGCTCGCCGAGCCGACCCGCGATCTCGACGTTGGCGTCGAAGTTCTCGGGCGCCCACCAGCCGATCATCTGCCGCACGTCGTCGGCCTCGTACTGGGTGCGCGGCTTGGTCGCGCCGCTCAGGAAGCCGCGCGCCAGCGGGGAGTAGGCGACGAACCCGATGCCGAGCTCCTCGAGCACCGGCCGCAGAGTCTCGGACTCCCGGTCGAAGATCGAGTACTCCTCCTGCACCACCGAGATCGGGTGCACCGCATGCGCCCGCCGGATCGTGTCCTCGTCGGCGTTCGAGAGGCCCAGGTACTTGACCTTGCCGGCGTCCACGTACTCCTTCATCACGCCCACGACGTCCTCGATCGGGACGTTCGGGTCCGGAACGTGCTGGTAGAGCACGTCGATGGTGTCGACGTTGAGGTTCCGCAGGCTGTTGTCGACCACCTCGCGGATGTGGCCGGGCCGCGAGTCGGACCCGTACGTCTCGGTGAAGCCGAACTTCGTGGCGATCACCACCTCGTCGCGGATCGGTGCGAGCGCGTGGCCGAGCAGCTTCTCCCCCTCTCCCCAGCCGTACAGCTCGGCCGTGTCGAAGAAGGTGACGCCCTCGTCGTGGGCGCGGCGGATGGCGGCGATCGATTCGGTGTCGTCGGTGGGCCCGTAGAACGCCGCCGTGCCCATCGCGCCGTAGCCCAGCGCCGAGACGGTGAGGCCCTGGCGGCCCAGTGTGCGTGTCTCCATGGTGAGACTCCTTAGCTGTGAGGCGATATGTGTCAGCATACGTCACTTCTGTCAGCCACTGACACGAGTGGCATGGACGGTAGTCTGGAGCCATGTCGAGCACGACGAGCAGCGGGCCGAGCCTGCGCGAGATAGGCCGCGACGCCGTGCGCGCACGCATCACCGAGATCGCGCTCGACCTGTTCGCCGAGCACGGGTTCGACCAGGTCACCGTCGACCAGATCGCCGCCGCCGCGGGCATGTCGGGGCGCACGTTCCACCGCTACTTCGCCGCCAAGGAGGACGTCGTCGTCGGCGAGCCCGAGCAGTGGGGCGAGTTCGTGCGCGACGCCTTCGCGGCCCGCCCCGCCGACGAGCCCGTCTGGGACTCCCTCCTCGCCGCTTTCGAGGCGTTCAACGGTTTTCTGGCGGAGAGCGGGCGCGACCAGCGCGGCAAGGTAGCCATGCGAATACTTGTCAGTACCGCGTCCCTGCGGGCCCGCAACCTCGAGAAGCACCAGCTGTGGGGACGCATGCTGGCCCCCCTCGTCGCAGCCCGGCTGTCCGACGACGACACCGCCCTCCGCGCCGAGATCATCGTCCAGGCGGCGCTCGCGTGTCTCGACGTGGCGTTCACCACCTGGGCGAACGTCGACGACGACACCACGATCTCCGAGCTGCTCCAACGCAGTTTCGCGATGCTCCAGCCCAGGGTCTGAGGCTCGCCGGTCAGCCCTTTTTGACGACGCGGAATCGCACGAAGTCGACGAGGTCATCGTCAGCGACGTCCGGGTAGTAGTGGGTTCGCAGAGCCGTGCGTAGTTCGTCGGCGGTGCAGCCCTCCAGCGCGGCCTGGGCGTCGGTGATGTCGGCGAACGGGACGCGCTCGACGGACTCGACCACCCCGGGCAGGGACCGGTACCGGTCGTCGAACTCGAACAGGAACGTGGCCGGCCCCGGCACGGTGGGGTCGTTGAAGCGGGTGGTGGCGGTCTTGACGCCGTCGACCACGTTGCCCCAGTGCCGCGCGTTGAACCGCAGCAGGCGCGGCGGGTTCGCGTCCGGGTGCGGGGACGGGTACGGAAGCAGCTCACGGGCCCGGACGGAGGACGCGTCGTCGCCGTCGGGCACGATGACGCGGCAGTCCGGCTGCTGGTCCAGCAGGACCTGGCGGCATCGTCCGCACGGAGGCATGACGCCGCGGCCCTCATCACCTGCCGCGACGATCAGCGCGATCGGGCCGGCCCCTGCCGCCGCTGCCACCCCGAGCGTGACGAGCTCGGCGCACGGGCCTCCGGTGAAGTGGTAGACGTTCACGCCGGTGTAGATGTCGCCGTGGACGTCCATCACCGCAGAGGCGACGGTGTTCAGGCAGGTGCCGTCCGCCGGGAGGCGGGAGGCGGTGTCGAGCGCCGCGTCGAGGAGGCGCTGCTCGGGAGCGATCAGCATGGGCCGACCCTGACACGGCGGGGGCCTCGGATCGAGGTCATTTCCTCACACCCGCGACGATCGCCGAAGCTCCAGGTCGGGAGATACGTGCCTCTTGCTCAGCGGGCCGCACGGCGTTTCGCCGCCTGGTCCAACAGCTCACCGATAGTTCGCGTCCCGACGCCGGGTCCGACGCCGTCCGCCTGGCTGCGTCGACCGGCCAGGAGCGTGGCACGGGCCGTGCCGGCATCGCCGTCGAGCAGCGCCACCAGCGCGCTGTCCTTCACCGCGGGCGGCAGATCCCTGACCAAGGTGTGGTGCTCGACCGGCGTGCTCCGCCCGAGCAGCGCGGAAGCGGTCGCCGCCTCGGCCAGAAGGTGCTGGTCCAACCGCAGCAGCTCGGCCAGTGCCATCTGCGGACCGGTCAGCGATTCGAGACCCGGCGGGACCGGTGGCTCGATGGTGTGCTCGTCGGTCTCGTAGTCGAACGCGTCCTCGTCACGTTCCCACACCCCGACCGCCGCCAACCAGGCCAGGTACAGCGGCCGCAGGTCGCCGGCCAGCATCTCCGCGCGCACGCCGGTCAGCGCCGCGAGGTCGAAGGACTCGTCGTCGGACCAGTCACCCTCTTCGTCCTCGGAGGTCAGGTCCCAGATCAGGTGCTTCCCGTGGACCGTGAGATCGGCCGCTCCGACCACCACGTAGGCGTCGAGGTCAACGCCGTCGCAGGCAGGCGAAGGATCAGCCGGCGAGTGCCCCAGTTCGCGTAGTAAAGGTGCGCGTCGTAGTAGCGGCGCACAAGTTGCAGGGGGTCACCCTTGAAATCGCCCCAGTCGTACTCGTTCATGAACGACGTCGCCGAGATCTGCGCCCGCGTGGACAGCTCCCGCACCGCTGCTTGCTGCTCGGCCGTCAACGGCCGGTCGATCGCCAGGAACTCGTAGTACTGGTACTCGCTCATCCTCGACCCCATCGCTGACCTGCGGAAAGGCAGCAGGGTATCGCGCCGCGGACGCCGTTGTGCAGGCCCCCGGACACAGTCCCGGAACCACTCCTGGCTTTGCTTCAGCAGGCTTCGGAGCACCGGAACGGGCCCCCCTCGCGGAAGGCCCGTTCCCTCGTGCGCGGCGCAGCGAGTGCGCCGGTCGGCGAACTAGCTCAGGGCCCAGTTCTGGCTCGTCGAGCCGTTGCAGGCCGCCAGGACCGCGACGGTCCCGTTGGCCGTCCCGTTGTTGGTCGTGCCCAGGCACAGTCCCGACTGGACGCCGGTGATCGTGCCGTTGGCGTTCACGTTCCACTGCTGGTTCGCGCCGCCGTGGCAGTCCCAGATGATGGCCCTGGTTCCCGGTGAGGTTCCGGCGCCTTCGGCGTCGAGGCACTTGCCGCCGTAGACGGAGAGCTGCTTCGAAGCGGTGACGGACCACTGCTGGTTCGCCCCGTCGTGGCAGTCCCACAGCTGCACGACCGCACCGTTCGTCTGCGACTGCGCCGAGACGTCCAGGCAGCGGTTGGCACCGCTGTTGCGCACCTGGCCGCTGTCGGAGGGCGGGGTGGTGGAGGAGAACTGGCTGATGAAACGCCACATCTCGCCCTTCACCCAGCTGCGAGCGCCGCTCTCGCAACCGCGGCAACCGTCGACCGGTCCCTGCTGGTGGCCGCCGTCGAACGGCGCCCACACGACCGGGAAGCCGGCGCGGCAGGAGTAGGTCGTGAGGGTGTGCGTCAGGCTGCCGGCCGCCGGCTCCGGCGCGTTCTGCGCGGCGCAGCCGTTGTTGGAGAGGAACCGGTCGCGCATGCCGCGCCCGGCGCCGATGTTGTCCGAGATGCCATGGATGCCCATGTAGGCAACGGCCCCCGTGCCCCCGCTGCAGCCGCTGATCCCGCCGGGTGCGGCGATCGCGACGACGCCGCGGAACACGTTCGGGCGGGCGCACGCCAGCGCGTAGCTCATCGCGCCGCCATAGCTGAAGCCCAGGGAGAACCGCTGCGACTCGTCGACGCAGAGGGCGGCCTCGACGGTCCGGATCATGTCGTCGAAGAACACGACGTCCCGGCCGTTCGAGTTGGCCCAGCCGTTGTTCAGGCCCTGCGGCGCGACGAAGATCGCCGAGCCGTTCGACAGGGCGTCGAGCCCGTAGTGCGCGTAGACGGCGCCGTCGGAGCCGCCGCCGGCGACCTGCTCGGCGGTGCCACCCAACCAGTGGTTGCCGAAGATCAGCTTGTGCGGCTTGTTGCGGTCGTAGTTCGCGGGGACCTTGATGATGTAGCTGCGGGTCTGGCCGCTGCTCTGGATGTTGTGCTTGCCGCTGTTGAGGGCCGGGGCCTTCCCGCAGCCGGAGCTGGCGGCCGCGGTGACGTCGGAGGCGCCGGCCTGGGACGTCCCGGCAGCCTGGGCCGGCACACCCCCGGCCGTCGCCACGACGAGCGCGGTTGCGAGGCACACGAGAGCAGATCTGAATCTCGACATAGGACGAAACTCCTTGTGGTCAGCATCGTTGGAGACCTGTGGGGCGGCACCGCATGAGAAGTACGTTGCCGCGGAAGACGCGGCTGAGCGTCGACTGGAAGCGCTCCCAGTCTAGATAAATCAGATGTATGCGGTCAATGTCCGGAGAAATCTAAACGATTAGGGCTTGATTTCCTTGCGGTGACATATCAGACATCGGCTCTCTCCGCGACGGTGTCGCACCCACTTCTCCGCGACGCCGTCACGCGCGCACGGCTCAGCGGGACGATCCACCTCGCCTGCGGCTAACGTCGAACGGTGCCGACGCTCAACACCCGCTCCCCCGGCGAGCCCTACCTGGTCGAGCGCAACCCCGGCTACTTCGAGTACCAGCTGCCGGTCTCGCTCAAGGCGGTGATCAGCTGGAAGGGCCGACTGCCGCTCCTGCGCAACGAGCGCGACGAGTGGGAGCTGCCGGGCGGCAAGCTCGACCTGGGCGAGCAACCGGCGGAGTGCCTCGCGCGTGAGATCCGGGAGGAGCTCGGCTGGGACGCGACGGTTGGCGAGCCGTTCCACAGCTGGGTGTACCGGGTCTTCCCGGACCGCCACGTCTTCGTCGTGACGTTCCTTGCCACGTACGACGGCGACGCCGTGCCCGCCTGCAGTCACGAGCACAAGGAGCTGATTCTGTTCACACCCGGCGAGGCCACCGCGCAGAACATGCCCGAGGAGTATCGAACGGCGATCCGCTTGGCGGTCGAGCAGGGGCACTTCCGAGACGTCTGAGGATTCTCGGTATTCCTCCGGACCGGCGCTCGTCACCTCTCGATCGGCCAGCAGTTTCCCGTCTCGTAGCCACCGTCCGCGTCGGGGACCAGGCTGTGGCTCTCCGCGAAGGAGATACGTCCGCAGATCACGGGGGCGTCGCCGAGCGCCACGTAGTCCGGGCTGTCCACCGAGCGCACCATCGGTTCGTCGGCGTCGAAGAAGTAGGCCCCGCGGTGGGTCGCCTGGGTCCCCATGACCTCCGCCGCCGGGTCGGTGCCCGTCTCGTCGGCGCCGTAGAAGTGGACGTGGAAGCCCACCTCCTCGTCGGGTACGCCGCCCGCCCAGTCGGCGTCGTACTCCACCACGAGCTCGCCGTCCGCCACCTTGGCACTGGTCAGGCAGACCCAGCGCTCGTTGGCCTGGATCTCCTCGCTGCACTCCTGAGCAGGCAACAGCGCCGGCTCGGTCTCCGTGGCGTCCGGAGCGGGCGACGCCTCCCCCGATGCTGATGCCGTCGGACTACTCGAAGTGGTGGAGTCGTCCGGACCTGCCGAGGCGGGGTCCTGTGTGGGCCACGGAATCAGCGCCCACGCCGCCACTCCGAGCACGGTCGCGAGCGCTGCGCCGATGGCGATCTGCGCGCCGCGCGGCAGGCGCTGCCACGTGGACCCGCCCCCAGAGGACCCGGCCGCGACGGCAGCCACCGCCTCCTGCTGGTCCCCGTCGCCCGGCAGGCCGTCCGCGCGGGATACCGTGCCGACGGGCACGCCTGTCGCAGCCTGCACGGGCACGCCCGGCACCACCGTGTCCGCGGCCAGCCAGGCCGCACCGAGCGCCACGACGTGCTTCGGGTTGACGTCCACGGCCACGGGCCGGCCCAGCTCGGCGCCGACGAGCTGGGCGACCAGCGGGATCCGTGAGGACCCGCCGACCAGCAGCACGGCGGCCAGGTCCTCGGGTGCCACCCCTGCGGACGTCAGCGCGCGCCGCAGTGCGGCGATCGTCTCCATGAGCAGGGGTCGGACCATCGTCTCCAGCTCGGCGCGAGTGAGCCGCACCTCGGTGCTCAGGCCGGGCAGGAGCACGGGGATGGTCACGTCGGTGTCCGCGGACAGCGCCTCCTTGGCCGACACGCACTCCTCGCGGAGCCGCGCGACGGCGGCCACCGCGGCCGAGTCCTCCGGGTCCAGATCGTCCAGTGCACCGCCGAGCGCCCGCCGTACGTGGTCGACCACCGCGGCGTCGACATCGATCCCGCCCAGCCGCTCGACCCCCTCCGGGCGGCCCAGGATCATGAACCCCGTCTCGGTGCGCCGCAGCACGGCGGCGTCGAACGTGCCGCCGCCCAGGTCGTAGACCGCGACCGTGTCGCCCGGCGCCACCGGCCGGCCGAGGGCGTAGAACGCGGCGGCGGCCTCGGGCTCGGACACATAGGTGACCGGTTCCTGCAGGCCCGCCATGCGCACCGCCTGCTCCAGCAGGTCCAGCTTGTACCGGCCCCAGTTCGCCGGGTGGCAGATGCAGACGGCCGACGCCTCACCGCCCTCGCGCGCCGCGACCTCGTCGACCACGAAGCGCAGCAGCCGGGCCGTCAGTCCCTCGGCCGAGTAGGGCGCCCCGCCGAGCAGCAGGGGCGTGGGGTCGCCGAGCCGTCGCTTGAACTCGCGCGCCACGCGCTGCGGCTCCGTCAGCGCACGCCGGTCGGCGGTCTCGCCGGTGAGGAACGTGTCGTCGTCGCGCAGCAGCACGACCGACGGGATCACCGCGGCACGGCTGCCGAGGGTCGCGATCTCGGCCCTGCCGTCGCGCACGACGGCGGCGCCCGTGTACGTGGTCCCCAGGTCGATACCCAGCGCGTACGTGGTCGATGTCTCCATGGTCTCTATCTCCCTGTGAAGCGCCTGCGCGCGGGCTCGGTGCGGGTGAGGTCGTGCGGTGCGATGCCTGACACCGCGGGGGACCGACGGGGGAATGCCCCGAACCCGTCGCCCGCAGCGCGTTCTACAGTGAGGTCGTGGACGAGAACAGGCCGGTGCACGACGTGCTGCGCGAGCGGACGGGTAGCGGGGACACCCCCGGTGCCGTCGCCGACGCGCTGCGCGCGGCGGGCCACGACCTGCCCCACGACCTGGTCGCGGAGGCCGTGGCCAGCTTCGCGGACACCGCGCCCACGGCGGTCGCCGAGCACCTGTCCTCGTTCACGACCGCGTACGGCCCCGAAGGCCTCGCGGACCCGGCCGACCTCGACGCCGCCGAGATGCTCCCGGACGGGCTCGCGCTGCTCGCGTCCGCCCCTGCTGTCGACCAGGCCTCGC
This sequence comes from Promicromonospora sp. CA-289599, assembly GCF_050936155.1. NCBI lineage: Bacteria > Bacillati > Actinomycetota > Actinomycetes > Micrococcales > Promicromonosporaceae > Promicromonospora > Promicromonospora sp. CA-289599. Next base: position 5,227,236 of record NZ_JBNJNI010000001.1, on the reverse strand, counting down.
ACGGCGAGGCGATCGCCTTCGGCACGGGCGCGGGCACGGGTGAGCCGAACGACGACGTGGTGGTGCCCGACGTCGGCGCCGATGCCTCCGACGCCTTCGTCCTGGGAGACCTCGACGCCGCGGACCAGCTCGACCCGGTCCCGGGGAGCCTCGACACCCGGGTACCGGACGAGACGTTCGACCCGGCCGAGCTCGATGCGGAACTCGATGCGGAAGACGTCCAGGACACCGACCTCCCCTTCTGAGCCCGGCCCTGAACCATCAGCCCGCGCCGGGTTCGTCCGGCGGGCGCGGCTCATGGTCTCGGTCCGTCCAGGAGACCTTCGACGGACCGCACCGCGACGCGGGCCGCCAGCATCAGCTCGTGCCGAGTGAGCGGGTTCTCCGCGCGCCGGGTCCACCGGTCGAGTGCGCTGCGTGCGGCGTCGGTGACGTCGGCACTGGAGGCACCCGCGGGCAGGTCGAGCCGCCGGCGCGCGGCCTCCCCGTCCCCGCCGACCAGTCGCTCCAGGTCGGTCAGGGCCTCGTCCGGGCCGGTGACCCAGCCCGCCCGCAGCGCGGACACGACACGCAGCTCGGCGAACGCGTGCGCGGACGCCACCACCTGCTCGACGACGGTCGCCACCCGGTCGCCACCGGGCACCGGCGCGGCGACGAGCAGCGCGTCGAGGGCCAGCAGCGCCGAACGCGACTTCAGCACGTCGCGGCGGCCGACGAAGAGCGAGTCCAGCACGGTACGCAGCTCGCCGATGCCGCTGCGTGCCGCCAGCTCGCGCGCCAGCTCGGTGGCGGTCCCGACGACCTTCTGGCGCAGGAGCACCGTCGCCAACCGCACGCCGAACAGCCCGAACCGCTCCAGCAGGGCGACGCGCTCGAGGTCGGTCAGACCCAGGCCCGGCTGCCGCTCGACGAACCGGTCGGCGGACAGCAGCAGGTCGTCGGCGTCGGCCGCCGGGAGGGCGGCGACCCTGCGCAGCCTGGCCACCTCGTCCTCCGTGAGCGTCGCGGCGGTCTCGGCGAGCAGCCCCGCTACCGGTACGACGGTCTGCACCATCCGGCGCACCGTGGCGTCGCGGCGCAGGCGTCCGGCGATCCGTCGCGCGGACGCGAGCGCGTCGATGCGGCCGACACCGATCTCGTCGGCCCGGGACAGGACACCGATGGTGTTGACCGGGTTGGGGCGGGACACCTCGGTGTCGTGGAACGCGTCGAGGAACGCGACGTCCTGCGGGTGCAGGTGGCGCATGAGGTAGACGACGGCGTCAGCGGGGGTCTCGTCGTCGGCGAGCAGGTCCCAGGTACGCTCCGCCGACGACGGGTCGAGCGAGCCGATGCCCGGTGTGTCGACCAGCGTCCACGTGCGCAGCGCCTGCGAGGGCCAGGTCAGGTCGAGCCGCTCGACGTCACCGGGGGCCAGGCCGTTCAGGTCGACCTCCAGCGCGCCGTCGTCGCGGCGGAAGGTGAGGTCGGCACGGCCGCCGTCGCGCAGCCCGGCGGTGACACCGTAGGTGTGCCCGTCGTGGTACCAGGTGACGATCCGCGTGCACTCGCCCGCGTCCGTGGGCGCGAGGCGCTCCCCCATCAGTGCGTTGAGCAGCGTCGACTTGCCGGCCTTGACACGACCTGCGACGGCCACGCGCAGCGGCTCGTCGAGGCGGTCGCGCAGGGCGTCCAGCCGCGCCGCGTGCTCGGTGCGCGCGTACGCCTCACTTGCCAGGTCGACAGCGAAGCGCGTGCGGTCCAGGAGGGTGGGCGGCATGGCCGAGGCTTCGCCGTCGTCGATCATGCCGCCACCTCCCCGGCGCGACGGCTCAGCTCGGCGAGTCGGCCCAGCTCGGCCGCGATGTCCTTCCGTCGCCGGGCGCGGTCCTTCTCGTCGCTGCGGGCGGCCTCGGTGGCTGCCCGCAACGAGTCGGTGGTGGACCGCTGGATCTCGTCGGCCCGCGCGGCGTAGTGGTCGCGCAGCTGCCGCTGCACCCGGCGCATCGTGTCGCGGGAGTCCTTGCCGACCCGGAAGGCGGCCTCGTCGCAGTACCGGCGCACGGCGTTGCGAGCCTGGCCGCGGCGGTTCTCCAGCTGCCGCTTCTTCTCCTGGCGCAGGCTGCCCAGGCCCATCGCGAGGCCGATCCCGACGGCGACCGGCCCGAGGGACAGCCCGATCAGGCCGCCCAGTGCCGTGAACATCAGGACGCCCAGGTAGGAGCCCTTCAGCGCGGTGAGCGCCTGCTTGCGCACGCTCATCCGGGCGAGGTCGAGGCGCTGGCGCACGTCCAGCCGGGCGAGGAGCTGCTCCGGGGTGCGCACCGCCAGGTCCGACAGCACCGGCTCGGCGGCCTCGCTGAAGTGGGTCCACACCTGCTCGCTCAGCTCCCCGGCGCGCGTCCGCAGGGAGGTGTAGCTGGCCACCATCTCTTGCGCGACGGCGGCCTCCAGCCACGACTTGAGCTGCGGCCACACGTCGGCCGGGTCGGCACGCTCGATCCAGTCGTCGGCGGCGTCGAGCAGTCGCCGGACCCGGGCACGCAGGTCGTGGTCGACGTCGGCGGTGAGGTCGGCGACACCGTCGGACAGGGTCTGGTTCCAGCGGGCCGCGGAGCCGCGCAGCTCGGCGGCGCGAGCCTGCGCGCGCTCGAGCCCCGCCATGACCTCGCGCACCCGGTCCGGGTCCGCCAGGACGGCGTCCTCCGCCTCGAACTGCGTGGCGACCTGCCCCGCGACCTGGACGACCTCGGCAGCGGCCGACGCCGCGACCCTCTGCGCGGCGCCGCCGGCCACCCGGCCGGACACGAACCGCACCACGTCGCCGAAACCGGACTCGGCGTTCAGCTCCTTGTCCTTGGCAGGGACGGAGCGGGACCGCAGCGCCGAGGAGACCGGCAGCACCGGGACGCCGGGCGCGGTGTTCTCGAGGTGGCCCCGGTCGAGGTCGGCGATGGTGCGCCACGCGGGATAGAGGTCGGTCTTGGTCAGCACACAGACCAGCTCCGGTCCGCTGTCGCGCACCTTGCGCACGAACTCGGCCTCGACGGCGGTCAGCTCCTGGGACGCGTCGGTGACGAAGAGGACGGCGTCGGCCATGGCCACCGCGGCCAGGCTGGCCGCGGCGTGCGCGGACTCCAGCCCTCCGACGCCTGGGGTGTCCACCAGCACCAGCCCGCCGCGCAGCAGGGTCCGGGGCAGCCGGACGACGACGCCGGACGGTCGCGCGGAGTCCGCGTCCACCGGGGCGGTCTCGAGCGGCCCGGCGGCCGCAGGGGCGGACGGGTCCGGCTCCATGATGAGGCGCGCGGCGGCCTCCAGGCCGACCGGCTCGCGCCGGGGCGGGTCGCCGGCCCAGAGGACCTCGGCCGACCTCGTCTCGCCGTGCTCGACGTAGGTGGGCAGCGCCGTGGCGACGTCGTCGTCGACCGGGCAGACCTCGGCACCGATCAGCGCGTTCACCAGGGAGCTCTTGCCCTGCTTGAAGTCGCCGACCACCACCACGTGCACTCGCGGGTCGTCCAGCGTGGCCCGCGCGGTCCTCAGCCGTGCGGCGAGGTCCTCCCGGCCGTAGGCCCGGCAGGCCTCCAGGCCGAGGTCCACGACGTCCCTGGCCCGGTCGGCGGCGGGTGGTGCGGTGCCGGCCATGATCCCTCCTCCGTTACTTGTGATCCTGCTCGGTGCACTACGCCCGGTGCGTAGCGCCCTGCGGTGCCGGCGGTCCGTGGCTGTCGCCCGGTCCGCCGGCACCGCGAGAGTGCTGATCGGATGGTTCTTCACCCACCGATCTGGATCTCGCTGTCGTCGATGTCGGTGTCGATCTCGGTGTTCTCGATGGTCGTGTCGATGTCCGTGCGGATGTCGGTCTCGATCTCGGTGTTCTCGATCTCGGTGGTGGTCGTGTTGGCCTCCACCTGCGTGATCTCGGTGGTGGTCGTGTTCGCCTCGACCTGCGTGATGTCGGTGTCGGTGAAGCTGCCGGTGGCGTCGCCGCCGGTGGAGAACGCACCGCCGTCGGACACCTCCACGTCCTGCGCACCGGAGACGTCGCCCTCGCCGAAGCCGAGCGCACCCGACTCCACCTCGGTGTCGTCGCCGGACTGGATCCCGGTGAACGACCCCGTGTTCTGGGTGGCGTTGCCCTCCCCGACCTGCGCGAGCGCGGCCTCGTCACCGGTGTTGACCTGGCCGTCGACGTCCTCGACGACGGTGTTGTCGTCACCGACGACGTTCTCCTCGCCCACGACGTTCTCCTCGCCGGAGACCACCGTGTTGTCGTCACCGACGGCGCTGCCGTCCCCGGAGACCGCGACCGCCTCCTCGCCGACGGCGTTGCCCTCGCCCGAGACTGCGGTGCTGTCCTCGCCGAGGGCGTTGCCGTCCCCGGACGCGACGAGGTTGTCCTCGCCGACGACGTTGTCGTCGCCCGAGGTGACGGTGTTGTCCTCGCCGAGCACGTTCTCGTCGCCCGAGACCGCCGTCGCGTCACCGTCGGTGGCCGCGGCGGAGCCCTCGCCGAACGCGTTCGCCGTCTCCTCGCGGGACGACAGGTCCAGTCCGAGGAAGCCGTCCACGTCGCCGTCGACGTCCACGTCGACGTTTCGCGACTCGTCGGTGAACGAGCGGTCGATGATGGTGGTGACGGTCTCGTCGCCCTCGTACGCGGTGTAGGTGACGTAGCTGACGTGCTGCGTGACCTGCTCCAGCGTCGCACTCTGCGACTGCGTCGCGCTCGCGCCGGAACCGGCCTGGCTGCCGGCCTGACCACCGCCGAGACCGCCGGCCTGGGTGCCACCGCCGAGACCGCCGCCCTGGGAGCTGCTGCCGAAACCGCCGCCACCGCCCTGCCCGCCGCCGAAGCCCGAGGCGCCGAAGCCCTCCTGGCTCACGCCGTCCACGCCTGCCTCACGAGCCGCCTCGAACACGTCGGCCTCCGACAGGTCGGCGTCCGTGATCCCGCGGGCCGCGAGCGTGGCCGACGGCTCCTGGGCGAACTGCACCGCGTTCTCGCGGTCACCGACGATCCACTCGATGAGCTCGCGAAGCATCTCCTGAACGTTCATCGTTCTGCCCTCCATGTCATGTCCGAGCCGGTGGTCCCGGCCTCTGCGACAAGCCTCGGCCCGCGGCAGGTGCCACCGAATCGGGGACTTCCCTCGCGTGCCGCGGGGGTCATGGGGGGATCGTCCCGGCCCGCTGGTCGCCGTGCCCCGCACCGAGGTCCTCGCGCAGCGCGGCGAGGAACTCCGCGCGGGTCGAGGCGCCCAGCCGGGTGCGCATGCGCGCCACGTGGTGCTCGACGGTCTTGGGCGACACGAACAGCTGGGCGCCGATCTCCCGGTGCGTACGCCCCGCGAGCACGAGACGCCCCACTTCCGTCTCCCGCTCGGACAGGACCGAGCGCCGGGCGCTCTGCTCGGAGCCCTGCCGGAACTCCCGTGCCCGCTCCAGGAGGCGGCGAGCCAGGGCGGCGTCGGGCGTCCGCACCCCGGCCTGACCGGCGAGGCGAGACGCCTCCCACGGCAGCCCGACGGCGCCCAGCCCGTCCGCCGCCGACGCCACCTCGTCGCCGTCGACCCGTCCGGCCAGTGCGTTCGCCCAGCACCGGGCGGCAGTGGCCTGGGCGGTCATCCTGGCGGAGGCACGCGCGGCCGGGGTGCCGTACAGCTCGTCGCGGAGCTCGGCCAGCTCGGCGGCTGCCGCGTCCGCCGACGCCGGGTCGTCCCCGACCACCGCCACCTGCAGGTCGGTCCATGCCAGCAGCGCGGTCCACGGCGCACCGCCGAGGACCGCGGCGTACTCCCGGAGGGTGGCGCGGACGCCGTCGGCCCGCCCGACGCTCCCCGCCCGGGCGGCGGCCACGACCAGCTCCTCGACGCACTCGGCGTGCAGCAGGTCGATCGCCTCCCGCGCGAGGAGATGCTCGGCGTCGGACCATGCGGCACGGGCGGCGGCCACGTCCCCCGAACGGCGTGCGAGTCCCGCCCGCAGGCACACCGACAGGAGCACGTCGCGGCCGTCGTGCGCGGTGTCGCCCGACCACCCACCGGGGGCGGTCAGCGCACGCGCCTCGTCGTACCGGCCGCCCCGCAGGGCGATCCAGCCCGCCAGCAGGCGATGCCGCCGCGTATGTCCTGGCCCGCCCGAGCCGGCCGACAGCGCGTCCTCGACCAGGCGCCGGGCCGTCGCCCGGTCGCCCACGGCGGACGCGACCAGCGCACCGAGGGCGTGCGGGGTGTCCGGCAGGGGCGCTTCGTCCGTCGAGCGATCGAGCTCCTCGGCGGCCTCGATCAGGAGCGGTAGTGCGCGAGCGGGCTCCGCCAGGAGCCGGCCGGCCTCCGCCACGCGCAGGGCGAGTCGGCCCTGGAGCGGGTCGCCGGCCGGGGCGGTGCCGCCCGGGGAAGCCACCCCGGTCGCGGCGAGCAGGGGGACCGCCAGCAGTCTTCCGGTCGTGCCGGCGTCCTCGAGTTCCCGCGCCGCGCGTGCCGTCCGGCCGGACCGCGCGAGCGCGACCGCGGCATGCAGCGTGGACCGGGTCCGGATCGCGGGCACACCGGACAGCGCGCGGTCCACCTCGTGCCGCTCGCCCCGGGTCAGGTCCGCCGCGACGGCGCGCGCGACGGCCGGGACGAGCCGCTCACCCCCAGGGGCCAGCAGACCGGCCTCGTGCAGGGCGCGCAGCTCGGCCGCCACGACGTCCGGCGCCACGCCGGCCGCCTCCGCGAGCCCTGCGTGCGGGAAGGGTCCCAGGTCGTGCGCCACGGCGAGCACGCGTGCGACGGCGACCGCCCTGGGCAGCCGGGCGAGCGCGCGCTGCACGCGGGCGAGCAAGGCGGCGGGTACCGGTCCTGCGCCGTCGACCAGCGCCACGACCAGGGCGGGAAGGCCACAGGTGTCTTCAACGAGCGAGGCGGCCTCGGCAGGTCCGGGGCGCGTGCCGGTGCGTTCCGCCACGAGCTGCGCCACGTCGTCGGCCCCGAGCGGGTCGCACTGCACGACGCCGTCCCGCGCCGCCAGTTCGTCGAGCTCGGCCAGCGCGGGGTCGGTGATCGCAGGCCTGCGCGACAGGGCCACCGGGATCCCCGCACGTGCGGCGGACGTGATCTGGTGCAGGAGGGCGGGCGGGTAGTGGTGGGCGTCGTCGACGAGCACCAGCTCGGTGTCCGGGCCGGCCTGCCGGCCGAGCAGGCCGGCGAGCGCGGCAGGGTCCGGGGCGACGTGCAGCACACCACCCGCCGAACGCGTGACCGCGCGCAGGCGGTGGGTCCGGCCGGCCCCGTCGACGCCGATCACGACAACCACGGGCGCAAGTCTCTCGGTCGGCGCGGCTCGGCGGAGATGATGACTACCCGGTGACGCTGATCTGGTCCCCCTCGACCGACACCGCGACCTCGGGGAGCGGGTCCTGGCTCTCCGGCGTCAGACCGGACGCGGCCTGGACCACCGATCCGTCCTCGATCGAGAACCTGCTGCCATGGCACGCGCAGTCGATCGTGCCGTCGCGCACCGCACTCACCGTGCACCCCTGATGTGTGCAGACGGCCGAGAAGCCCCGGAAGTCGCCTTCCGTCGGCTGCGTGATCACGATCTGCCGGTCGGCGAGGATCAGTCCGCCGCCGACCTCGACCTCGCCCGTGCCGGCCACGACGCTGTCCCCGGCACCCGCTTCGCCCTCGGGCGGGTCGGCCGCGGGCGGCTGCTCGTCGCCGGCACCGTAGACCGCGCACCCGCTCACCGCGCTCACGACACCGACAGCGCCGACGGCGCCGAGCATCAGCACCTGCCGCCTCGGAGTGGTTCCCGTCATGCCGCCTCCTAGATCCGAACGCCGAAAGTAGTGAAGAACCACAGGGACGAGGTCCACCACAGGGCTACCAGCAGGGTGAACAACGCCCCGCCGAGGACTGGCAACGCCCAGCCCGGCAGACCGTTCAGCCGCAGCCCGAGCATCTTGACGGTGAAGGCACCGAAGAAGAGGGTCCCAGCGGCCGAGTGGATGAGCACACGGGGCGTCGCGGTCTGGAACCCGAGCGCATAGAGACAGTGGACGGCGACCGGGATGGTCAGGAGGAACGCCGCCCGCCCCGACCAGCGGTGTACCGCGCCGATCCAGGTCGGCGGGTCGGACCGGCCGATCTTGCCGTACATCGTCAGTGCCGACACCACCTGCACGACCGCGAGCAGCAGCGCGGCCGAGGTGAGCCAGACCTTGGCCTCGAGCGGCCCCGAGAAGCCCGCGACGTTGACGGCGACCCCCGTCGGGGCGTGCACGTTCGCGTACACGCCGAGCACTACCGAGACGACCGCGCCGACGAGGAACGGTACGAGCAGCAGCGGCACGCCGCGGCTCGGCGTGCCGGCTTCACTCACCTGGTTCATCGAAGCTCCCGTCAACCTGGAGCTCGGCCGTCACGGCCGTGCCCTCGATCATGACCTGGCCGGTGGCAGGGTCGAGCCCGTCCGCGGGCTGGGTCTCGCCGTCGATGTTGACAGCTCCGACCTGTGAGCCGTCGGGGAGCACGATCCAGCCGCCCACCACCTCGGCCCCGGCCACGGTGTCGGCGAAGCGATACAGCCCGTCCGGTGGGGCGACCTGCGCGACGTCGAAGGTCCAGGTGAGGCCGTCGGCAGTCACTTCGCCCGTGACGGCGGACTCGTCGTACGTGGCGGACAACGTCCCCCGGTCGCCGGTGAGCTCGACACGCCCGTCGGCCGCGGTCCCCTTCAGCCACACCTCGAGGTTCGCGCCGTCGCAGACATAGGCGACCGCCTCGGCCCCGTCGACGACCACGGCCACCGACGCGTACTGACCATCGACATAGCCGACATAGCTCGCCGGCTCGGGTATCTCCTCCGAGACTTCCGGCTCCGGGGCAGCCACCGACGGCGAGGGCTCGGCGGACTCGGTGGGCGGGGCCGACGTAGCCGGGGTCTGCGTGGAGCCGACGTCTTGCGTGTCGTCGGCTACCGGTTCTGCGGGTGTCGCGGCCATGCCGGCCACGAGCAGCCCGACACCGAGCGCACCACCGGCGAGCAGGGTGATCAACGGACCGTTGCGGGACATCCTCGACCCTTCGTCGTCGCAGGTAGACGGCAGATCCTGGCTGGGACTGGGCTGGCACTCGCGAGTTGGCGCTCAGCGTACCGATCGACACCGGCGCTGAACAGAGGATGGCGCGAATAAAGCGAATCGGGACAGCTGCCCCAGGAGCGCGCAGCCACGCGATCCGGAGTCGAGCCCCATGGCGGGGCGGCCCCGTGCTTCAGCGCCGCCGTCCGATACCTTGAGCCCCGTGCCCGCCCTCATGATCGCCCCGCGTCACGACGCCCACCTCGACCGGGTGGCGGACGCACTGCGGCTGGTGCACGAGAGCGACCGCTACCCGATGGTCTGGCCGGACGACCCGATCGCCTGGCTCACGCCCGACGGCACGCTCGGCGCGTGGGTCGCGCTCGCCGACGGCGAGATCGTCGGCCACGTGATGATCGTCGAGGGCGGCAAGGTCGAGTTCGCCGCCGAGCTCGCGGAGGCCGCCAAGGTCCCGGTCACCGGCCTCGCCGGCGTCAGCCGCCTGTTCGTCACCCCGGCGGCCCGCGGCACGGGGGTGGCCACGACCCTCCTGGAGCGGGTCGAGGACCTGCCACCCCGCCGCGGCCGCCGGCTCGTCCTCGACGTCGTGGACGACGGCGGCCCCGCCGTCCGCCTCTACGAACGCCTGGGCTGGACCCGCGTAACGGCAGGCCCGGCCAGCTGGACCACCCCGTCGGGCACCCGCCCCCGGTCAGCCGCCTACCTCTCCCCCCGCTAACCCTCCGTTGAGTGCTGGGTATTTGCCCCGTCGAAACGTTCCGAGAGGGCAAATACCCAGCACTCAACGAGGGGTTAGACGGAGCGGGCGCCCAGCCAAGGGGCCAGGTGGTCCTCGCGCCACAGCCACTCGACGCCGGCGGCCAGCTCCTCCGGGGTGCAGAGGGCCACCTGGAACGCCTCGAGAAGACGCCGGCGGTCGTCCTGGACCGCATCCGTGCCACGGTCGTCGGCCACACCGACCACCACGATCCGCGTGTGCGGCACCGTGCCCGCGCACACCTCTTGCCAGGGCCCCAGGTCACCGAAGGCCAGCTGCCCGCCGGCGCCGTCCCACAGGCAGGCCAGACCGGGCCGGTCGGCCACGTGGAACACGCCGCGCGCCCGCAGGCCGCCCGCGCTCAGCTCCTCGATCTGGTCCAGCAGCCGCTCGGGGTGGAACGGCAGCGACGAGCGCAGCTCGAGCGTCCAGCTCCGGTCACCAGGCACGCCGCCCGGGCCGCTGATCACCACCGCACCGAGGGGGTGCGCGCGCCGCTCGGCACGGGCCGGTGAGTGCGTGGCGGCGGCGAGGTCCGACGCCGAGAGCGCGTGCAGGCCGTCGACGCGCCGCGTCCCGGCGCCGCGGAGGCGGTCGAGCAGACCGGACGACGTCGCGGACCAGGTCTCGGCGGACTCGGCGTCGGCGAGCGAGGTCGCGACAGGCTCGGCCGGCGACGACGGCTCGCCGGGCGAGGTGGGCGCGATCGAGGTCGAGCTCGTCACCACCAGGTCCGCCTGCTCGATCTGGGCCGCGAGCGCCTCGCCGACCGAGCGTTCGTCGTCGGGTGTGAGCTCGAGGCCGCGTTCGGCGAGGGTGTCCTCGCCGAAGAGGTCCTGCTGGAGTGTGTCGAGGTCGATGACGGCGAAGGACGTCGCGACGCGGGTGTGGTCCAGCGCTCCCCCGGGTTCCGCGGCGATCGCGAGGGCGCGCGCGGCGGGCAGCGGTTCGGCGCTGACGGGCAGGGCGAGCAGCACCTGGGTCCAGCGGCCGTCGCGGGCGAGGCGCGCGATGGTGGGGACGGCGTCCTCGCGGACGGCGCAGGAGAGGCACGCGTGCTCGAGCGGCACGATCACGTCCTCGATGACGCCGGTGGCGTCGAGGACGACGCGGCGCAGGTGCTCGGCGTGGATGTCGTGCCGCACGGCGACGACCCCTGGCGCGTCCATGAGGAGGCCGAACAGCGTGGAGTCGCGCAGCACCGGGTCGGTGGTGGCCAGGACGCTCACCGGGATGTTTCCGCGGTTCTTGCCGGTTCGGTACATGCTGCCTCCTCGCCCCGGTCCAGCCGGGAATTATTGATAACCGTTCTCAGTTCTGGTTCACTGTAGCGCGTTATGAGAACCGTTCTCACACGCGGCGGCCGTGTCGCCGTCGCAACAGCAGGAGGTCATGTGTCAGCCAGATGCCAGGTGCTGGGCACCGTGCCAGGTTTCGGCCACTCGGTCTCGCACTCCCACGTGCGTACCAAGCGCCGGTTCAACCCGAACATCCAGAAGAAGCGCTACTGGGTTCCGTCGCTCGGCCGCAACGTCACGCTCCGCGTGAGTGCCAAGGGCATCAAGACCATCGATCGCAAGGGCATCGACGTGGTCGTGGCCCAGATTCTTGCCCGAGGGGAGAAGGTCTGATGGCCAAGAAGTCGAAGATCGCCGCCGACGCCCGACGTCGCGAGGTGGTCGCCCGGTACGCCGAGCGACGCGCCGAGCTGCGCGGCATCATCCGGAACCTGAAGCTCGACGCCGTGGTGCGCGCCGCCGCCGTCAGCGAGCTGGCCAAGCAGCCGCGTGACGCCAGCCCGACGAGGCTGCGCAACCGCGACGTCGTCGACGGCCGGCCGCGCGCGTACTCGCGAAAGTTCGGCCTGTCCCGCATCCGCCTGCGCGACATGGCGCACCGGGGCGAGCTGCCCGGGGTGACGAAGTCCAGCTGGTGACAGCCACATCGAAGGAGTGACACATGAAGGTTCGCGCGTCCCTGCGGTCCCTGAAGAACAAGCCCGGCGCGAAGGTAGTGCGCCGGCGCGGCAAGACGTTCGTGATCAACAAGCTCAACCCGCGCTGGAAGGCGCGCCAGGGCTGAGCGGAAGGAGCAAGTAATGAAGAACATCCACCCCACCTACGGCCCCGTGGTGTTCCGGGACACGAGCGCGGGCTTCACGTTCCTCACCCGCTCGACGCTCGCCGGTGACACCGCCGGCGGCCCGGGCCGCCCGGCGGCCACCATCGAGTGGTCCGACGGGAACACGTACCCCGTGGTCGACGTCGAGATCAGCAGCGAGAGCCACCCGTTCTGGACCGGCTCGGCCCGCGTGGTCGACACCGCCGGCCGCATCGAGAAGTTCCGCCAGCGCTACGCCAAGCACGACAACAGCACCAGCACCAGCAACAACGGCACCGACGACAGCAAGGGCGGTAACTGATGGCCTCACGCGTTGATCTCCGACCGGTCATCAAGCTGCGCTCGACGGCGGGCACCGGCTTCACCTACGTGACCCGCAAGAACCGGCGCAACACCCCCGACCGGCTCATCCTGCGCAAGTTCGACCCCGTGATCCGCAAGCACGTGGACTTCCGCGAGGAGCGCTGACAGAAAGGAGGCCGTCATGGCGGTCCCCAAGAGAAAGATGTCCCGGTCGAACACGCGATCTCGTCGGTCGCAGTGGAAGGCCAAGGTGCCCGAGCTCGTCCCGGTGACCACTGTGGACGGACGCCAGGTGAAGGTCCCGGCCCGGCTGGTCCCCGCCGTCCGGCGTGGCCTGATCGTCCCGGACTGATCATCCCGGACTGACACTACGCACGACGCCCCGGCGCTCAGCGCCGGGGCGTTTGTTGTGTGCGCGACCACGCGCCCGGTCAGGAAGTCGTGACCACCGTGTCGATCCGGACGTCGAGGCCCTCCGCCAGCTCGTCGGCCCAGGTCTTCGCGTCCTGGCCATGCGGGTCCGCGACCAGCACGTGCCCGATCCGCTCGTTGTTGTCGCCTGGGCGCACCTCGCGGCCCGACGACGGCGTCTCGTAGCCGACCACGCGGTCGTCCGCGGCCAGGCGCTCCACGCCCAGCACCTCGCGCACCACGCCGTCGGACGGCGGCAGCAGGAACGTCACCGCCGCGCTGGCCGCGACCGAGGGCCCGGGCACCGGCTCCCGGCCGAGCGCCAGGTCCACGAGCACCTGCAGCGGGTTGAACCCGGTCACCAGGCGCACGAGCTCGAAGATGTAGCCGCCGCCCTGCCGCGGGTTCAGCTCGATCAGGCGCGGCCCGGCGGCGGTGACCCGCACCTCCGTGTGGCTGATCCCGTGCGTGAGCCCGACGGCGTCGAGCACCGCCACGACGTGCCGCTCGATCGCGGCGCGCTCGTCGGACGGGAGCGGCGCCGGGAACAGGTGCCCCGACTCCACGAACCCGGACCCGGCCTCGACGCCCGGCTCCGCCACGGACTTCGCGGTGATGCCCAGGACCCGCGTGACACCGTCCCTGGTCACGGACTCCACGCTGTACTCCGGCCCCTCCAGCACCCGCTCGAGCAGCGCGAGCCGCTCCAGCGGCTGGTCGCGGGTGTTCCGCTCGGGCGCCGTCGCGTCGGCGAAGGCGACGGCCAGCCCCGCCTCGTCGTGCACCTTGCGCACGCCGGTCCCGGAGTTCATGTCGACAGGCTTGACCACCAGCGGGTAGCCGAGATCGGCGGCCGCCTTGTGCGCCTGTGCCCAGGTGGACGCCACCGCGTACGGCACGTCCGGCACGCCCTTGGCCGCGAGCACCTGGCGCACCAGGTGCTTGCGCGTGGCAGTGTGCAGGACGTCGGCCGGCGCGCCGGGCAGGCCCAGCTCCTCGGCGACGAGCGCGACCGCCGGCAGGTAGTAGTCGCAGGTCGTCAGCACGCCGTCGATCCCCCGCCGGGCGGCAACCGCCCGGGCCGCGGCGACGAGCGCGACGTCGTCGTTCGTCTCCGCGATGACCACATCGGAGGCGAGCGCCAGGACGGGATGGGGCTCGCCGTCGGGCAGGCGATAGAGGTCGGGGTCCCGGGTCACCAGGACGTAGTGGTGGCCGCCGTCGCGCAGCAGGGGCGGGAGCATGAGGCCGGTGGACTGCAGCCAGCTCTCGATCATGAGCAGGTTCGCCACGTCAGCGCCCTCCGTCGAGGCGGGCGCGAACGAGAGTCGTTCTCAACATGGCGCACAGCCTGCCACGGATCACCCGACCGGGCCGACCGGGCCTGTGGACGGCTCGACCGCGGGCCCGTAGCTACTTGGGTGACCCTGCGCCTTTCCTTGACGCACCGCTGTGCCGAGAGCAACGTTGGCGGCGGCCGACCTGCACGATCTGTTGGGCCGGTCTCTTCCTACAGGGTCAGTGAGGAATAGCGCATGACACTATCGCGTCGAATGTTTCTCGGTGGAGCGGCCAGCGCAGCCGCGCTCGGACTGACAGGTGCGGGGGTGGCGGCACCGCATCGGGCGTTCGCTATCGAACCGGACGGGATGGAGAGCAAGATGCTCTTCGGGGACGCCCAGGCCGGAGCGGCGTCCATCCCCAAGCCGAGCGGGAACGGCAACTACCACTCGTGCCGCATCCCCTCGATCTTCGCGATCCCAGGGACGAGCGTGGTGATCGCGCTGGTGGAGGGGCGGCCGAACGGCAATCTCGATGCCAGTGGCAACTTCAACCTGCTGATCCGCCGGTCGACCGACTCCGGGCTGTCGTGGAGCATCGCGACCGAGCTCGCGGGAGCGGGGCTCCAGAGCTGGACCAACCCGACGCTGGTCCACGACCGGGACACGGGTCGGCTCACCTGCTTCATGCTGCGCCGCCAGGCCGGAGATCTCTACCAGGAAGACCCCGAGGTCCATATCGCGACGTCGGACAACAACGGCGCGAGCTGGACGAGCCCGGTCGCGCAGCCGGGACTGAACCGAACAGCCGGCGGCAACGACTTCATCGGGCCCGGCAACGGCATCCAGCGCGCCGACGGCACCCAGGTGGTGCCGGCGCGCGGGGCGCTGATCATGAAGGCGCCAGGCGGGGGCTGGGTCCGTCAGGGCATTCCCGCCGGGCTCTACGTGAGCGCGGACGGAGAGCAGCGGTCGCCGTATGGCGAAGGGACCGTCGTGGAGCGTCCGGACGGGCAGCTCGTCCTGAACTACCGCGCCCTCGATGCGGAGGTCAAGAACGGCGGCACCTATCCCAACACGCGCCGGATCGCCATCGGGAACCCGGGCAGCTGGCAGCAGTTCGGTGACGAGTACTGGCGCACCCAGATCATCGATCCCGGTTCACACGCTGCCCAGATCTCGCACACGATCAACGGCAACCCGTTCCTCATCCACCTGAACTCCGCGAGCCGGCAGGACAACAACCGCTACCAGATGAAGCTGCGCGCGAGCGCCGACGGCGGCGAGAGCTGGCCCAACGCCTACGAGCGGTTCCTGAGCACCGACCCGCTGGCGAGCGAGGGCAACCAGGTGGGCAACCTCCGTGAGGGCGGCTACTCCGCACTGACCTCTACCGGCAGCGGCATCGTTCTCGCACTGGTGGAAGCACGCCGCGTCCAGACCGCGAACCCGACGATCGGCGAGCTGAACAACTCGCCGAGCGCGGTGGTGCTCCGCCGGTTCACTCCGAGCTGGCTGGTCCCGGCCTGATGTAGTTCCGCATGTAGTTCCGCGAGCGTGTTGCTGTGAGTCGACCGGTTCTGCTCACAGCAACACACTCGTGACCGGCTGGCCGACACCGATCCATATATGCACTGTCCCATATATGTGATGTAGAGTATGCGACATGGCACTCGACGCCCTGATCCTCGGCCTCCTCGACCTGCGCCCGATGACCGGCTACGACCTCAAGAAGGCGTTCGACGGCACCGTCGCCCACTTCTGGTCCGCCGACCAGTCGCAGATCTATCGCACGCTCACCCGGCTCGAGCAGGACGGTCTCGTCGACGTCCGTGTCGTGCCACAGACCGGCAAGCCGGACCGTCGCGAGCACCGGCTGACCGACGGCGGCCGCGCCAGGCTCACCGAATGGCTACGGTCCCCCCTGCCCGACGAGAAACCTCGCGAGCCGTTCCTCGGCAAGCTCTTCTTCGTCGGGCGGGAGGACGACCCCGAGCTGGTCCGGGTGCTCCTCGCGGAGCGCCGGGACTCGGCGCGTCGTCTGCTCGCCACGCTGGAGGGCCTCCCGGTCGTGGACGGCGACCTGGCCGCCCGGCTCCGGTCGGCGACGCTGCGCAAGGGGATCCTCGAGGTCCAGGCCGAGGTCGCGTGGCTCGACGAGCTGGAGGCCGCGCTGTGAGCATCCACTTCGCCGAGCACCACCCCGACGCGGACGAGTCGGTGCTGTTCCTGCACGGCGGCAGCGTCGCCGGCTGGTCATGGACCGAGCAGGCCAAGGCGCTCCCCGACCACCATTCCCTCCTCCCGGACCTGCCCGGGTTCGGCGCTTCGGCACACCATGCCTGGACCGACCTCTCGACGACGGCCGACGAGCTCGCCGACCTCGTCCGCGAGCGCGGCCACGGCGGTCAGGCCCACGTGGTCGGGCTGTCGCTCGGCGGCGTCGTGGGGACCGCCCTCGCGGCGCGCCACCCGGACGTGATCCGGAGCGTCTTCGTGACCGGAGCGATCCTGCAGGGTCTGCGCGGGTTCGCCCGCTGGGCCGGACTGGCCCAGATCCCGCTCTTCGGCAGCACCGGGTACTGGAAGACGATGGCCAAGGTGTACCGCCTGCCACCGGATGCCGTCGATGTGTTCGTCGAGACAGGCGTCGGGATCGACCGCGACTCGATCAGCCGGATGGTCCCGGAGCTCTACGACGGCGTCCCGGCCCGCGACCTCGATGGCCTCCGCCGGTTCGTCGGCCCGTTCCTCGCGATCGTCGGCGAGAAGGAGCCCCGCGTCATCCGGGACGCGATGAGCGAGGTGACCTCCCGCGTACCCCACGCGGTGGCGCGGCTCGCGCCGGGGATGCACCACGTCTGGGACGTCGAAAGTCCCGAGCTGTTCCACACCGCGCTGGCCCACTGGCTGACGACGGGCGAGCCCTCCCCCGCCCTGCTCCCGGTTGCCCCGGGGTGACGCCGCCGCGACCCCGCGCACGCCCAGCGGATCAACTCTTGGCGCGCGCCGTCGAGGCCCGCACCATGAGCTCCTGCTCCGCGGTCCGACGCCGGGGGCGCGCGGCCCGCGGCAGGAGCGCGAGCTCGAGCGCCTGACGTCCCATGTCCTTCATCGGCAGGCGCACCGTCGTCAGGGCGGGCGAGAGATGCCCGGCCACGGTGACGTCGTCGAACCCCGTCACCGACACGTCGCCCGGGACGGCCACGCCGCGCTCCCCCAGCACCGACAGCACGCCGACGGCCATGTCGTCGTTGAGCGCGAGGATCGCCGTGACGTCCGGGTGCTCGTCGAGGATGCGG
This sequence comes from Promicromonospora sp. CA-289599, assembly GCF_050936155.1. Taxonomy (NCBI): domain Bacteria; kingdom Bacillati; phylum Actinomycetota; class Actinomycetes; order Micrococcales; family Promicromonosporaceae; genus Promicromonospora; species Promicromonospora sp. CA-289599. Next base: position 5,209,992 of record NZ_JBNJNI010000001.1, on the reverse strand, counting down.
CGGGCGGCCTCCTTGCCGCCGTCGAGCGTGAACTCCGCCTCGACCAGGGGCAGGTCGTCGAGCGTCAGCCCGTGCTCGCCCAGCGCACGCGAGACGCCGTCGAGGCGGTCGGCCATGGTGGCGAGCCTGCGTGAGCCGGCCGCGATGCCGATGCGGCGGTGCCCGAGCCCGAGCAGGTGCTCGGCGATCGCCCGGCCGCCCTCGACGTTGGCCGGCACCACGGTGTCGACGCCCAGGTGGGGGTGCCTGCCGATGACGGCGACCCGTCCGCCGACCGACTCAAAGGCCTGCACCTCGGCCTTCATCCGGGACTGCACGTCGCGGTCGAGGTGCCCGGACCCCGCGACGACGATGATGCCGACGCGGGCGTTCACGAGCGCCCGCAGCTGCGCCACCTCGGTGAACGGGTCGCGGCCCGTGTGGCAGATCTGCACCATGCGGCCGTGCGTGCCGGCGACCTCCAGCACGCCGCTGGCGATCTCGGCGAAGTACGGGTCGCCGATCTCGTGCACCACGAGCCCGACGCCGGGGCTCGCGCCGCTCGCGAGCGACCGCGCGTGCACGTTCGCGACGTAGCCCAGGTCGCGCGCCACGGCCCGCACCCGTTCGGCCAGCGCCTCGGACACGCCCGCCGCACCGGACAGCGCACGCGACGCGGTGGCGATGGACACGCCGGCCTGCTCGGCGACGTCGACCAGGCGCAGCCCGGCGGTGTGCTTCCGCATCAGATCTCCTCGCCACGGGTACAGCAATACGTAATGGAAGGTGCCAAACCCCTTGTCACCCAGCGTCCCAGTTCCTAGAGTGCCGTAAGCGGTTACGGAAGCGCTTGCCACAAGGGAGTGGACCATGAGAGCAACCCGACGCCTGACGGTAGCGGCTGTCGCCGCGACCACGACCATGACCCTGTCCGCCTGTCTGGCGAGCCCAGGTGGGGGCGGTAGCCAGGACGGCGGGTCCGGCGGCCCCGACGACCCGATAGTCATCGGCGTCTCGCTGCCGCTGACCGGGGACTTCGCGGAACCCGGCAAGGGCGTGCAGCGCGGCTACGAGGCCTGGGCGGCGCACGTGAACTCCAATGGCGGCCTGCTGGGCCGCCAGGTGGAGCTCATCATCGTCGACGACCAGTCCAACGCGGACCGGGTCGCCTCCGACTACGAACGGCTGATCAACCAGGACGGTGTCGACCTCGTCTTCGGGCCGTTCTCGACCCGGCTCGTGATCCCCGCCGCCCAGGTGGCGCAGGACTACGGGTTCCTCTTCGTGGAGCCCGCCGGGGCCGCCGCCGAGGTGTTCGAGCAGGGGTTCGACAACCTCTTCTACGCGGCGCCGGCCATCGCCGACGACCACTACGACCACCTCGCCGAACACATCCTGGCCCTGCCCGAGGGCGAGCGGCCCGAGACCGTCGCCGTCGCCTCCATGGACGACCCGTTCGCCCAGGGCACCGCGTACGGCCTGCGGGACAAGCTCGCCGCCGAGGGCATCGAGGTGGTCGAGGACGAGGTCTACCCGCCGAACACCACGGACTTCAGCGGCATCGCCGCGAAGATCGCGGACTCCGACGCGGACCTGCTCGTCGTCGGGTCGCAGTACCAGGACGGCGTCAACCTCGTCGTCGCGCTGCAGCAGCAGGGCTACCAGCCCGACATGGCGGCGATCTCCGGGGCCCCCACGAACGCCGAGTTCCCCGCGGCGATCGGCGACAAGACCGAGGGCATCCTCGCGCCCACCGGTTACACGACGACGGCGCCCTACCCCTCGAACGAGGAGTTCGTCGAGGTCTACACGGCCGAGCACGACGCCCCGCCCGCCGAGGACGAGGCGAACGCCTGGACCACCGGGCAGGTCGTCGCCGCGGCGGTCGAGGCGGTGGGCTGCGCCGACCCGTCGCCCGAGTGCCAGCAGCAGCTCATCGACTGGCTGCACGGGAACGAGGTCGAGACCGTGGTCGGCCCGCTGAGCTGGGACGCCCAGGGCCGCCCGCAGAGCGCCCACCTCATTCAGCAGTACGTCGACGGCGAGATCAAGATCGTGCTGCCCGACGACGTCAAGGAAGCCGACCTCGTGCACCCGAAGCCCGAGTGGTGATCGCATGACCGGTGCCCTGTTCGCGCAGAGCCTGGTGCTGGGCGTCCTGCTCGGCGGGCTCTACGCCCTCCTCGCGGCGGGCCTGACGCTGTACTTCGGCGTCATGCGGGTGGTCATGATCGCGCACTCGGCGTTCCTGATCCTTAGCGCCTACCTCGCCTGGTACTTCCACGAGACCTCCGGGCTCGACCCGCTGCTGTCGCTCGTCATCACGGTGCCGCTGTTCTTCGTGGTCGGGTACGGCATGCAGCGGTTCCTGGTCTCCAGGCTGCGGCCCATCAGCCTCACCACCATGTCGGTGCTGCTGACGTTCGCCGTGGCCCTGACCATCGAGGGCCTGCTCGGGTTCGTCTGGACCGGCACCCAGCGCCGCGTCCAGCTCCCGTACTCAGGCACGAGCATCGAGGTGGCCGGCGTCAGCATCGCCGTCGTCAAGCTCATCGCGTTCGCGCTCGCGGCCCTCTCGCTCGGGGCGCTGTACGTCATCCTGCGCAAGACGTCCTTCGGGCGGGCCCTGCGCGCCACCACCCAGCACCCCGAGGCGGCGCGGCTCATCGGCATCGACACCGACCGCGTGGCCGGGCTCGGCTTCGGGCTGGGGCTCGCGACGGCGGCGATCGGCGGGACGGCGCTCGCGCTCGACTACACGATCTACCCGTCGCTGCACTGGCACTGGATCGGCCCGCTGATGGCGATCATCGTCGTCGGCGGGCTGGGCAGCATCCCAGGAGCCGCGATCGCGGCCCTGCTGCTGGGCGTCGCGGCGAGCCTGCTGCAGGTGCCGCTCGGCACCACCTGGGCACAGACCGTGTTCTACCTGGCCCTGTTCGTGACCCTCATGATCCGCCCGCAGGGATTCTTCGGAGGTCGCCTTGCCCAACGCTTCTAGGTTCCTCCGGATCGCCGCCCTGCTCGCCCTCGTCGCCGTGGTGCTCCTGTTCCCGTCCCTCGCCCCCGACCCGTTCATCCTGTCCGTCGGCGTCGTGATCCTCAGCTACGCGGTGCTCGCGACGTCCTGGAACCTCGTGGGCGGGTTCACCGGGTACATCTCGCTGGGCCACGCCGCCTACTCGGGCCTCGGCGGCTACGCGACGGCGCTGCTCATCCTCCGGACCGGGATGGACCCGTGGCTCGCACTGCTAGCCGGCGGTCTGATCGTCGCCGTCATAGCGGTCCCCGTGGGCATCGCGTCGCTGCGCGTGCGGGGCGCGTCGTTCGTCATCGCGTCGATCGCGCTGGTGCTGATCCTGCAGCTCACGTTCCAGAGTTGGCACACCTTCACCGGCGGCTCGAACGGGCTGCGGGTGCCGCGTCCGTTCGGCACCGAGGTGCTGCGGCCCGAGCAGCACGAGCGGTTCTTCTACCTGCACGCCGTGCTGCTCGCGCTGGCGCTGCTGACCTGGTGGGCGATCGAGCGGTCCCGGCTCGGCGCCGGGCTCAAGGCCATCCGCGAGGACGAGGACAAGGCGCAGGCGCTGGGCGTGCCCACGTTCGCGTACAAGCTGACGGCGCTCGTGGTGAGCGCGTTCTTCACCGCGCTGGGCGGCGGCCTGTACGCGCTGTGGTTCGGCTACCTCGACCCGATCTTCCAGTTCTCGATCCTGGTGGGCACGTACATGGTGCTCATGTCGCTGCTCGGCGGGGTGCGCAGCCTCTTCGGCCCGCTGCTCGGCGCCGTCGTCGTGGGGTACGCGGTAGAGGTGTTCAAGTCCCAGTACGGCGACACGCAGTTCCACCTGGTCGCCACCGGCATCCTGCTCGGCCTGGTCGTCCTGTTCATGCCCGACGGTGTCATCCCGGCCCTGACCTCCGCCCTGAACCGGCGGCGCGGGGCGGCGTCGATCCGCGAGCAGAGCGCCGAGGAGCTGGCTGAGCAACGCGACGACAAGCGACGCGAGGAGGCGGGCCGATGACCACCCCGACAGCACCCGCCCAGGGTTCGGTGAGCACGCAGGACCTGACCAAGTCGTTCGGTGGTGTCCGGGCGATCGACGGCGCGTCCGTCGCCTTCCACGAGGGCGAGATCAACGCCCTGATCGGCCCCAACGGCTCGGGCAAGACGACGTTCTTCAACTGCGTCACCGGCATGATCAAGCCCGACTCCGGCACCGTGACCTATCAGGGCCGGGACGTGACGGGGCTGCCGCCGCACCGGATCGCCCGGTCCGGGATCGGCCGGAGCTTCCAGCTCTGCCGGATCTTCCCCCGGCTCACCGTGCTGGAGAACATGCTGGTCGCGGTGCAGCCGCACGGGCTGCTGCAGCGGCTGCGCGGGTCGCGGAACCCCGCCGACGTCGGGCGGGCGCGCGAGCTGCTGGCGCGCGTCGGCATCGACCACCTGGAGCACGCCGAGGCGCGCGACATCTCCTACGGCCAGCAGAAGCTGCTCGAGCTCGCCGGGGTGCTCATGGGCGACCCGCGCACGATCATGCTCGACGAGCCGGCCGGCGGCGTGAACCCGGCGCTCGTGGACCGCATCGCCGACCTGGTGCGGGAGCTCAACGCCGAGGGCCGCACCTTCGTCATCGTGGAGCACAACATGGAGCTCGTCATGGGCCTGAGCGACCACGTGGTCGTGTTCGACAGGGGCCGGCCGATCGCGCAGGGCGCTCCCGCCGTCGTGCAGGACGACCCCTTGGTCCTGGAGGCATACCTTGGCGTCTGAACCGGCACCCGGACCCGTGCCGACCGTCGAGCGGGCCGGCCCGACCGCCGTCGAACCCCTCCTGCGCCTGACCGACGTGCAGGCCGGCTACGGCCGCGCCGCGCTCGTGCTGCGCGGGCTGTCCGTGACGGTCGCGCCGGGCAGCGTGGTGTGCCTCGTCGGGCCGAACGGCGCCGGCAAGTCGACGGTGCTCAAGGTCGCCAGCGGCCTGCTCAGGCCCCGCTCCGGGCACGTGGTGGTCGACGGCGCCGACGTCACCGGACGCACCCCGCAGCAGCTGCTGGCCGCCGGGCTGTCCCACGTGCCGCAGGGGCACAGCGTGTTCCCCGAGATGACGGTCGCGGAGAACGTGCTGCTCGGCGCGTACACCGTGCGGGACAAGGCGCTGGTCGCCGAGCGCATCGACTTCGTCACCGAGCTGTTCCCGCTGGTCGGCGAGCGGTGGTCGGCGCTGGCCGGGGCGCTGTCGGGCGGGCAGCAGAAGCAGGTCGAGTTCGCCCGCTCCCTCATGGTGCGGCCCAAGGTCGTGCTGCTCGACGAGCCGTCGATGGGGCTCGACCCCAAGGCGACGGGAAAGGTGTTCGAGCAGGTGCAGCGCATGCGCGACGCCGGTACGGCGGTACTCCTGGTCGAGCAGAACGCGCGCCGAGCGCTGGAGGCGGCCGACGTCGGCTGCGTCCTCGACCTGGGCAAGGTACACATCACCGGCCCGGCCCCAACCCTCCTGGCGGACCCTCGCCTGGCCCAGCTCTACCTGGGCGGCCGCCCGAAGGAGGCCCCCTCCCCCTGACCCACCGTTGAGTGCTGGGTATTCGCCCTTCTGCGCCCCGTGAAAGGGCGAATACCCCGCACTCAACGAGACAGGACTGACCGCCGGCCGTTCAAAGGAGAACTGTCATGTCGCTTCGATCCGCCCTGGGAAAATCGCTCGGCAGTGCCGGACAGGTGGTGCTCGGCCTGGCGATCCTGGCCGCGCTGCTCGCCGGGCTGCATCTCACGCCCGCCGTCGGCGGGGGCTCGTCCGGTGCGATATCGTCGTCGTCCGCGGGCCGCCAGGATCCCTACCGCGACAAGGTCGCCGACTACGGCGTCTGCCGGGGCATCAACCCCGACTGCTACAACGACTGGGACCTGCCGCGCGACGACGACGGCGTCGTGCGCGTGCTCGTCCTCACCGCGACCGGGAGCTCCCGGCACGCCCACCTCGGGCCGCTGCTGCCCGCGGGCATGAACCCGCCGCTCACGTCGGCGCACGTCGCGCAGAACGCCGTCGTCCGGTGGGGCCAGGAGCACGGGTTCGACGTCGACTGGACCGAGGACGTGCGCCAGCTCGACGCCCCCGCCAAGCTCGCGCCGTACGACGCCGTCGTGTTCCTCAGCAACTCCCGCACCATGCTCGACGACGCGTCCCAGACCGCGCTGCTGCAGTACGTCCGGTCCGGCGGCGGGTTCGTCGCGATCCACAACACGCTCGGCGCGATGTACCACTGGCCGTGGTTCCAGGGACTGCTCGGCGGCGCCAACTTCTACGACCACGGGCCGCACCGCGACGGGCAGGTCGTCACGAACAGCCGCCGCGACGCCTCGACGCGCGACCTGCCGCGCCGGTGGGACTTCCGCGACGAGTGGTACCACCTCGAACCGTTTCCCACGGGCGTGCGGTTCCTCGCCGAGGTGGACACCACGACCATCGGCGACCACACCGGGTTCAACGGGCACCCCGGGCACGCGGGCGACCATCCGGTCTCGTGGTGCCAGTACTACGACGGCGGTCGCGCGTGGGTCACCACGCTCGGCCACGACCCCGCCGCCTGGACGGAGGACTCGGCGCTCGCGGGCGCCGAGTCGTTCGAGACGCACGTGGTGGGCGGCATCCTCAGCGCGGCCGGGGCGCGGCCGTTCTGCCGGTGACACTCCTCCGGTGCGCCCAGACGGGGCGCGCCGGCGCACGCACTCCGCAATGACGACGACGACATTCCAGGAGGCACCATGCGCACCAGACGACGATGGCGACCCGCGGTCGCCGCGATGGCGGTCACCGCGGTCGCCCTGACCGGGCTGACGACGGCAACCATGACGACGGCGTCGGCCGAACCCGGGCCGATCACCGACCCCGCCCCGGAGGAGATCCAGTCCACGCTGGGCCTGGTCCTGCAGGAGTACGCCCAGTTCCCCCGGACCGAGCCGATCCCGGCACCGATCGACCGCCGGCTGATGCGGCACGCCCGGATCAACGGCCTGGGCGAGCTGCCCGACGGCTCGGGCCGCACCTACGTGCCGGACCTGAACGGCCCCCTGTACTTTGTGGAGGACGGCGAGCCGCGGGTCTACCTGGACGTGGCCGCCGAGTTCGCGCCGGAGTTCTTCTCGGGGCGCGGCCTGGGCAGCGGTTTCGGGTTCGCGACGTTCCACCCGGACTTCGAGGACAACGGCACGTTCTACACGGTGCACACCGAGCGTCCGGGCAACGCGGGTCCGCCGTCCGACCCCACCACCTACCCGCCGCAGACTCCCACGTTCCTGCACTCGGTGGTGACCGAGTGGGTGGCCGACGACCCGGCGTCCGACACGTTCACCGGGACGAGCCGCGAGGTGCTGCGCCTCGGCTTCGCGGGGCAGGTCCACGCGATCCAGCAGATCGACTTCAACCCGACGGCGCGGCCCGGCTCCGCTGACTACGGCATGCTGTATCTCGCCGTGGGCGACGGCGGCCGGGGCGTCGGCACGGGAATCCCGCAGGACATGGGGACGCCGGCGGGCAAGATCCTCCGCATCGACCCCGCGGGCACCGACGGACCGGGCGGGACGTACGGCATACCGCCGTCGAACCCGTTCGTGGGGACGGCGGGCGCGCTGGGCGAGATCTACGCCGTCGGCATGCGCGACCCGCACCGCTTCAGCTGGGACAAGCGGGGCCGCCACGGCGACGTCCGCATGTTCCTCGGCCACATCGGCGAGCACGCGATCGAGGCCGTCTACGACGTGCGCGCGGGCGACAACTTCGGCTGGGGCGACCGGGAGGGGAAGTACGTCTTCGACCCGGCCGACCGCTGCAACCTCTACCCGCTGCCGGAGGACGACGCCGACCTCGGCTTCACGTATCCGGTCGTCGCCTACGACCACGACCCGCCGCCCGGCTGGCCGTGCACGTCGGACAGCGGCTACGCGATCAGCGGCGGGTTCGTCTATCGCGGGCGCGACCTGCCCGCGCTGAACGGCAAGTACCTGTTCACGGACCTGGTCGAGGGGCGGGTGTTCTACGCCGAGGAGTCGCGGATGCGGCGCGGCGGCCCGGAGGCGCAGATGTACGAGCTCGCGCTCTACGACACCGACGGCACCCGCAAGCGGATGCCCGACTTCACGGGCGACGAGCGGGCCGACCTGCGCATGGGCCGGGACGCGTCGGGTGACCTGTACCTGATCGCCAAGGCGAACGGGAAGATCTGGAAGGTCATCGACACGGTGCGCGCGCCCGTGCCGCAGGAGGTCCCCCGCTCGATGCGGGGCAACTCGGTGAGCTTCTACGACTTCGAGCACCCGTTCCAGCAGGACGGCGCGGTGGAGATCGACCGTGGCGCGTCCCGCACGTACCTGAACCTGATCAACGGCGGCGAGGACATGCGCGTCGCCGACGGCGCCTACCCGGGCAGCAACAACTCGATCCAGCTCGGGCAGGTGAACCCGCTGGCGGCGGGCAACGACGACTGGAAGGCGGGCGTGTACGACGCCGACGGCGTGGACACCCTGTCCGCCCTGAGCGGCGTGGACGGGATGACGGTGATGGGCTGGGTACGGATGACCGGTCAGAACCCGAGCCCGAACACCACCACGGCCGACCCGGACGACCTCTACAACGCCGTCGGCCTGGCGGGCGTGCTCAGCGGCGACTCCAACGGGCACGCAGTGCGCGCCCTCCTGGAGATCATCGAGGTGGACGGCGAGCTGCGGCTCGTCGCGCTCGGCCGGCGGCTCGACGGCGGCGCGTCGCAGACGTTCGCCGCGCACGAGGACTGGCGCACCCTGCTGCCGCAGGACGAGTGGGTGCACCTGGCCGCGACGTTCGACTACACGACCGGGCGGATGGCCCTGTACCGCAACGGCGAGCGCGTCCCGGGCTTCTACGTGGTCGACGGCGACCCGTGGCAGGTGGACGGTTCCGGCGCCTCGGCGACGACACCCCGCGGGATCAAGATCGGCGGCAGCTTCCCGCAGGACACGCAGGAGCGAAACCCCTGCAACTGCACCATGGACACGATCCAGCTCCTGGACCGCGCGGTCACCCCCCGCGAGGTGGCAACCCAATACAACCTGATGACCCGCTAGCCACACCCGGCATCGTTAAGTGCTGGGTATTTGTGGGATTTCCGCTCCTGGGACCGCAAATAGCCAGCACTCAACGGTGGTGTCGCTAGCTCAGCCAGCGGGGGTTAGCAGCGCACCCGGGCCAGGTACGACGGCGACGTCGTCCGGGGCGAGCTCGCGTCCGTCGTCGGCTACGAAGGCGAGGCGCACGGGCGCCTCCGTGTCCCGGTCGACGTAGGCGATCGACGGCCCGAAGCCCGAGGGCCGGTGCACGTCGCCCCAGGCGACGAACGCCGCCAGGACGGTCTTGAGCTCCGCCCCCGCCTCGGTGAGCACGTACTCCTCGCGCTGCCGCTGCCCCTCGTCCCGGTACGGCCGGCGCTCCAGCACACCGCCCTCGACCAGGGTCTCCAGCCGGGCGGTCAGCACGTCGGGGGCGACCCCCAGGCGCGCGCGGAAGTCGGCGAACCGCGTCACCCCGAAGAAGGCCTCCCGGACGACGAGCAGCGTCCACTTCTCCCCCAGCACGTCGAGGCTCCGGGCCACAGAGCAGCGGGCATTTCGTTCGCGGGGCGTTGTGCTCATGCCCACATCCTACCAACCTGAGTTGTCGATCCAAACTTAGACTTGCTAGGTTGGCATTTCCAATCCAGACCTGGTTCACCTCCGGCCGATCCCCATGGAAGCGAGCTCCTCCTCATGACTACCCTCAAGAACGCAGTGGTCCTGGTCACCGGCGCGAACGGCGGCCTCGGCCTCGCGTTCGTCGCGGAGGCCCTCCAGCGCGGCGCCGCCAAGGTCTACGCCACCGCCCGCACGCCGCGGGAGTGGTCCGACGAGCGCGTCGTACCGCTCGCCCTCGACATCAACTCCCCCGAGTCGGTGGCCGCCGTGGCCGAACAGGCCGCGGACACGACCGTCCTGATCAACAACGCGGGGATCTCCGACTCCGGGCAGCCGGTCCTGAGCACGCCGCTGGACGCCGTCCGCTCGGTGTTCGAGACCAACGTGTTCGCGCAGCTCGCGGTCACCCAGGCGTTCGCGCCGGTCCTGGCCCGGAACGACGGCGGCGCCGTCATCAACGTGCACTCCGCGCTCAGCTGGCTCGGCGTCGGCACCTACTCGGCGACCAAGGCCGCCTTCTGGTCCTTCAGCAACGCGCTGCGCGTGGAGCTGCTGGACCAGAAGACCCACCTGCTGGGCGCGCACCTCGGCTACACGGACACGCCGATGATCGCCGCCCTCGACGTGCCGAAGGAGGACCCGCGCGACATCATCGCGGCGATCTACGACGGGCTGGAGGCGGGCGAGCCCGAGGTCCTCGCGGACGACACGAGCCGCCAGGTCAAGCAGGCGCTGTCCGGGCCGCTGTCGGCGCTGTACCCGCAGCTGCAGGCCGCCGGCTAGGGCGGACGGCGGGGAAGCACCCGCCCGACGCCGTCGGCCCGCACTCGGCACGACGGCGTCGGGCGTCCGGCCACGTACGGCGCGTACGGCCTACAGTGCCCGTATGCGCGTGCTGATCGTGGAGGACGAGCCCTACCTCGCCGAGGCCGTCCGGGACGGTCTGCGGCTGGAGGCCATCGCCGCCGACATCGCCGGCGACGGCGACTCCGCCCTGGAGCTGCTCGGCGTCAACTCCTACGACCTCGCGGTCCTCGACCGCGACATCCCCGGCCCGTCCGGTGACGAGGTCGCCAGGCGCATCGTCGCGTCCGGCAGCGGCATCCCGATCCTGATGCTGACCGCCGCCGACCGGATGGACGACAAGGCCTCGGGGTTCGAGCTCGGCGCCGACGACTACCTCACCAAGCCGTTCGAGCTCCGCGAGCTCGTGCTCCGGCTACGGGCGCTCGATCGCCGACGCGCGCACACCAGACCCCCGGTCAGCGAGCTCGCGGGGCTCCGGCTGGACCCGTTCCGCCGGGAGGTCTACCGGGACGGCCGCTACGTCGCACTGACCAGGAAGCAGTTCGCCGTCCTGGAGGTGCTCGTCGCCGCGGACGGCGGCGTCGTCAGCGCCGAGGAGCTGCTGGAGCGGGCCTGGGACGAGAACGCCGACCCGTTCACCAACGCGGTGCGCATCACCGTCTCGGCGCTGCGCAAACGGCTCGGCGAACCCTGGATCATCGCCACGGTGCCCGGGGTCGGCTACCGCATCGACACCGGGCCTGGCCCTGCGCATGGAACTGACCATGGATAGGGAGCCCGTGGACAGGCAGCCCGGGATGAGCGTCCGCCTCAAGCTCACCCTCAGCTATGCCGGGTTCCTCATGGTCACCGGCGTCCTGCTGCTCGCGGTCGTGTGGGTGTTCCTGCTGCGCTATGTACCCGAGCAGACCTACGCCCCCGGCAGCTCGGCACCTGGCGGGCTCGGATCGACGTTCATCCCCAACCAGGGCGACCTGGCGCGCGCCTTCTTCCCCCGTGCGACGGTGGCGCTGGCGTTGCTGCTGGTGCTCGGGCTGCTGGGCGGGTGGGTCCTCGCCGGCCGCATGCTCAGCCCGCTGCGCCGCATCACCCACGCCGCACGCCTGACGACCGGGTCGCTGTCCCACCGGATCCGGCTCGAGGGTCGCCAGGACGAGTTCCGCGAGCTGGCCGACACGTTCGACGCCATGCTGGCCCGGCTCGAGGCGCACATCGCCGAACAGCAGAGATTCGCCGCCAACGCCTCCCACGAGCTGCGCACCCCGCTGGCGATCACCCAGACCCTCCTCGAGGTCGCCCGCAACGATCCGGCGCGCGACGCCGACGAGCTGATCGACCGCCTCCGGTACGTCAACACACGGGCGATCGACCTCACCGAGGCGCTGCTCGTGCTCAGCCGCGCCGACCAGGGGTCCTTCACCCGCGAGCGCGTCGACCTGTCCCTCGTCGCGGAGGAAGCCACGGAGACGCTCCTGCCCCTGGCGGAGAAGCACGGCCTCACCATCGAGACCTCCGGCGACGTCGCCCCCGCGCTCGGCTCGTCCGCGCTCCTGCTGCAGCTGACCACCAACCTCGTGCACAACGCGATAGTCCACAACCTCCCCGAGCACGGCAGGGTATGGGTCACCACGAGCGTCCGCGCCGGAACGGTGGCGCTCACCGTCGAGAACACCGGAGAGCAGCTCACGCCGCAGCTGGTCCCGACCCTCACCGAACCGTTCCAGCGCGGCACCGGACGAGTACGCGGCGACCATGCGGGGGTCGGCCTCGGGCTGGCGATCGTCCGGAGCATCACCACGGCGCACGACGGCACGCTCTCTCTCGCCGCCCGGGCGGACGGCGGGCTCCGGGTCACGGTCCAGCTGCCCGTCATGCGCGCGCCGGGAGCCGCTCCGCTCGCCTGATCCGGGCCCGTTCCTGTGCGTGCCCTCGCCCGGTGTATCGCGCGCATATCGAAAAACGGAGACACCCTGGCAACGTCGTCCGCGATGGGCTGGGGACATGACTCGACAGGACCTCATCCAGCTCCCGCCGGCACAGCTCCCGCCGGCGCACGCGGGCACCCCCGCCCGCCGCCGCTCCGGCGTCCGCCGGACACCGGCAGTGCTCGTGGTCGCGGCAGTGCTGCTGGCCGCCCTCTTCGGCGTCTACCCCCTGCTCGACCGCGCCGACTCGCCGGTCATCCAGGCGGTCGACGACGCACTGGGCCAGGGCACCACGGCCTCCGGCCCGACCGGCGTGGAAGGCGGCGAAATCCCCGACGGCGCGGCGACGCTCGACGACGACCTTCCCGCGATCACGGGCCTCGACCCGGCGCTCGCCGACGCCGTCCGCCAGGCCGCTGCCGACGCGGAGGCAGACGACATCGACTTCTGGATCACGAGCGGCTGGCGCAGCCCCGCCTATCAGCAGGAGCTGCTGGACGCGGCAGTCCGGAAGCACGGCAGCCTGGAGGCCGCCCGCCGCGTCGTCGCCACGCCCGAGCTGTCCCGGCACATCGACGGTAAGGCCGTCGACATCGGGCCGACCGAGGCCGACTACTGGATGATCGAGCACAGCACCGACTACGGGCTGTGCCAGGTGTACGAGAACGAGATCTGGCACTACGAGCTGCTGACCGAGCCGGGCGGTACCTGCCCACCGATGCTGAAGGACGGCGCCGCGGGCTAGCTCGGCCAGCTGGTCGCCGCGGCGAGCAGCGCCAGCAGCGCGACCTGGGCGTCCAGCTCCGGGAGCCGCTCCTGCTCGATCCGGCGGAACTCGGCCTGTCCGGCGGTCGCCACCAGGTGGTACGCCGCCGTCTCGTCCGCGCTGAGGTGCGGAAGGTGCGTGGCCGACGGCGGGATCGGCCGGCCGTCCTTGTCGGTGCTGACACCGAGGTGTGCGTACCGCTGCGCGGCCATCGCGTCCATGAGGATCGAAGCGACGTCACGGCCAGGCGTCCCGTCGTCACCCGGCGCCGCCAGAGCACGCCGGAAGTGGTCGAGGATCGCGAACCCGTCCGCGTCGATGTCGCCCCAGTAGACGACGTTCTCCGCGCGCCGTACCCAGGGGACGCCGGCGAGGAGCGAGGCAGCGGCTCTCCCGCCGCCCTCCACGACGAACGCGTCCTGGACGGGCGGGAACCAGAGCCGGCTGTCCCGGTTCTCGACGACCAGGACCGTGCGGGGTGTGTAGGGGAGATCGTGCGCGTCATCGGTGGTCCACGCGTCGTGCCGCCGTGCGCCAGTGGCCAGGTACTCGGGATCCACGTATGTCAGGTGCACGACGGCGAGCCGCGGCCGCAGCTCGGCGCGCAGGTCCCGCCCGGTGACCTCCCGCAGGACCCGGCCGTGCTGCTCCAGCCATTTCGAGTGCATCTCGGGCACGCCTACCTGACGTGCCGTGGACCCGCTGAGATCCGGGTGCTCGGCCAGCCACCCGACGGCCTTGGTCAGCACGCGGGCATCGACGTCCGACAGCCGTACCGCGCTCCGGAGCGTCGCCGGGGTGAGTGCCGCCCCCGCCTCGCGCAGCTCCCGGGCGATCCTCCGCACCCGGTCGAGGTCGACCTCCGGTGCCGCCGCACCGACCAGCCCGACCAGCCCGAGGGCCGCATCGAGGCCCGTGACCACGAGCTCGACCGGCACCTGGTCCGGCACGCCTTCCACGACCATCCGGGAATCGCCGACCTCGACGGCGGACAGCCGCTCGGCCGCGACGTCGTGCCAGGACTGCGCCCACTCATGCCACAGGTCGAACCCGAGGCTCGCCACGTCCGTGCTAGACCGCACTCCGGGCCGGAGTCGGACCGTGGCCCGGAACGGCTCGGTGCCCGCGATCTCCGCGCAGACGGCCGCGGGCCACTGCTTGGTGATCGCGGCCGCCACCCGCGCGCCGGCCTCGCGCGGCGAGACGAGCCGCACGCTCACGGCCCTTCGGCCGCGGCGGGTACGGCACGTACGTCGGGCCCGGCTCCCCCCGCAGGCTCGGCCACGCCCGCCACCGCCTTGGTCCGGGACCGGCCCGAGGCGTCCTTGAGGACCACGTACTTCATGTCGACGTGCGGTTCCAGGGCGCTGTACTTGTCGTTGGGCGCCCCGATGATGAGCTGGAAGCCGAGGCCGCGCCAGGCGCCGACGGCCCGTCCCGTGAACCGCGCGTCGGCCTTGATGAGCGCCTCGTCGAGGAACACCGGCGCGTACCTCGGCCGCTCCGCGCCGGCGTCGCCGAGCTGGTAGCGCAGGGCCGCGCCGACGATGAACGCGACGAGCTCCTGGGACTCGCCGCCCGACTTCTCGCCGATGCCGTCGTAGTGCGCCACGTGGTTGCCGTCCAGGTCGACCTTCTCGGCGCTGAGCCGCACGTGCCGCCGGACGTCGACGAGGTCGGCGAAGTCGGGCGCGTTCCGCCGGATCCGGTCGATCACCTTGGCCATCCGCAGGTACCGCCGCTCGCGCTCGGCGTCCGTCGCCTCGCGGGTCAGCGACTCGCGCAGGTTGCGCAGCTCCTTGCGGAACGCGCCGACGACCGTGGACTGGTTGTCGCGCGCGTCGATCCGCAGGCGGTGCTCGTCGTCGGCGAACGGGAGGTTCGCGAGGATGTCGTTGACCGGGCCGATCCGCTCCTTGATCTCGCGGACCGAGCCGGCCAGCGCCCGGTACAGGTCGGTGAGGTCGTTCCCGGACAGGCGCAGGAGGCTGTTGCGCCAGTCCGTCTCGAGCTCGTGGAGCCCGCTGGTCTCCAGGTCCGTCAGGATCCGGTCGTAGTCGCCGAAGGACGCCTCCGGGTCGGTCCCCAGGTTCGGGTCGTGCCAGCGCTCGTGGAAGTTCTCGAAGGTCCGGCGCAGCGCGTCCCGGGCCGTGCCGAGTGCGGTCTGCGCGACCTCCCGGTCCCCCTTGAGCCGTTCGGTGGCCTGCCGCAGCGCGCCGTCGAACGCCTCGAGCGCCGCGGCGGCCGCCGCACCACCGCTCGTGGCGTCGAGGTCGGCGGCCCTGAACAGCGCGTCGAGGTACGCACCCTGCTCCGGTCCGACGGCGACCTCGGCCGCCTCTGCGTCGTCGAGCGCCTGCTGGGCGGCGTCGACGTCGTCGGTGACGGCCGTCCAGCGGGCCTCCAGCGCGTCGGCGCGGGCCGTCGTCTTGCCGAGGTCCTGGTTGAGGGCGTCGATCTGCTTCTCGAGCGTGCCGGACTGGTCGCGCAGGCGCGTGATCTCGGGGTTGCCCGCGGTGACCTCGTGGATGACCTGCGTCCAGCGGGACCGTTCCTCCTGGACGGCGACGACGTCCACCTGGTCCCAGGTCAGGCCGCTGACCGTGCGGTACGCGGCGAGCTCGTCGTCGTGCCGGTTGAGGCGCGCGTCGGCGTCCGCGACGCGGCGTTCCGCCTCGGCGAGCCGTTCGCGGGCCTTGCCGATGCGCTCGTCGAGGTCGGCCAGCGCGCGGCCGTTGGTGAAGCCCAGCACGTTCGAGCGAAGGTTGCCGCCGTGCGCACCGCGGTGGCCCTCGGACTGCTGGCCCGAGCGGGTGAGCGCCATCTTGTGCTGCCCCAGCTGCCCCGGGGTGTCCACACAGACGTAGGCGAAGCGCTGCGCCAGCTCGTGCTTGAGCCAGCCGGCGAAGGGTCCGCCGCGGACGTCGAGGCGACCGGGGAGGGTCCGCTTGTCGAGGCCCAGCTCGTCGCGCATCCCGGTCGGCACCCCCTCGAACCGGATCCGGGTGGACGTCGGGACGGCGTCGATCGCCTTGCGGAAGGCCTGGATGCGCGCCGTGTCGATGAGCATCTTGGTCGCGAAGCCGCCCAGCGCGAGGTTGAACGCCCCGCGCCAGGGTTCGAACTCCGTGCGGACCTCCAGCAGCTCGCCCACGAAGGGCAGGTCCTCGGGGGTCAGCCCGGCGGCCTCGGCCAGCGTGGCGCGCGCCCGGTGCAGGTGGTCGGGGATGTTGCCGCGCCGGTCGGCGGCCGCGGACCGTTCGGCCTCGAGCTCCGCCAGCTCGGCGCGCGCTGCGTTCCGCGCCGACATCGCCTCGCCGAACGTGTCGCGCGCGGCCTTCTTCGTACCGACGTCGGCCAGGGCCGCACCGGCGCGCGCGGCCACCGCCGAGAACTCGGCCTCCGAACCCGCCGCCGCGTCCAGCACGCCCAGCGCGTCGTCCAGCCGGCCGCGAGCGCGCTCGACCTCGGCCAGCCGCGAGTCGACGCCCTTCAGCTCGCGCTGCGCGGTGGCCAGCCGGTCGCCGCCCGACGCGCGGAGGGTCTCCAGCACGCCGTCCAGCTCGGACTTCGCCGCGGTGATCCGGACCCTGGTCTCCTCGGCGCGTCCCAGCGCCGTGCGGTGCTCGGCCTGCAGGTCGTGCTCGACGGCGCGCAGCAGGCCGAGCCGCCGTCCGTTGCGCCACAGTGCCGCGGGCGAGGCAGCGTCGGCGAAGGAACCGATCTCGTCGATGACCCGCAGCCGCTCGACCGCACCCTCGATGGCCGCGTGGTAGCCGCGGATCGGGGAGAGCGCGTTGACCTGCTGACGGGCCGTGATCATCTGCTCGCGGGTGCCGGCGAGCTTGTCGAAGTGCTCGACCACCTCGTCCGCCTTGGCCAGGGTCTCCGGCTCCTCGAGGACCATCGCCTTGTAGAGGGCGTCCACGGTGGTGATCTGCTGGCCGGCCTGGATGCGACCGAGCAGCGCCACCGCCTTGTTGCCGTCGCCGGACGCGCCGATGCCGAGCGTCGAGTGCAGGCGCGCCGTGAACTCCCGGTCGGTGTCGAAGCACGTCAGGCCGGCCTCGGTGACCTCCGTACGGACGAGCCGCTGGGCGGCTGCCCGCTCCAGGCCGCGCAGGTCGAAGGCACCGTCGCACGTGGCGCGCAGCGGCACCACCTCTTCGAGCGTGCGCGCGGCGGACGGGACGTACCAGGCGCGCACGGCGGTGAAGCTCGTGCCGGACTGGTCCACCCACGTCATCGCGATCGCCGACCAGGTGTCCCGGCCGTCGCCCCGCAGCACGCGCTGGCGGGTGCCGTCGTCGGTCCGGGACTCGTCGATCTTGCCGCGCGCGTAGGACAGGATGTTGCGCTGGTCCTTGCCGCGCGGCCGCCCGACGACGCTGCCGTTGGACGCGCCGTTGAACGGCGTGGTGTGCGGCATGAGAAGCGCGATGTAGGCGTCCATGAGCGTCGACTTGCCGGAGCCGGAACCACCGGAGAGCAGGGTCGCCGTCGTGGCCAGGCGCACCTGGTGGTGACCGTCGTAACCGCCCCAGTTGACCAGCTGGAGGTCGCGCGCCACCCACTGCTGGCCGGTCGACGCCGCCGGGATCATCCCGAACAGGGTGTCGATCATCGTCATCGCTGGTTCTCCTGGTTCTGCTGCTGGTTCTGCTGGTTCTGCGTGCGCAGCCACTCCCGGAGCTCGCCGAGCCGTTCGTTGCTGAGCACTATCTCGACCAGCGGCGTGACGCGGAACCGGCCCTCGGACTCCTCCTCGATGAGCCCTTCCTTCTCCAGCCGCCGGACGGCGGTGCGGATCTCCGTCTGCCGCGCGGCCAGGTTCTTGTCGTCGGGGTCGAAGAACGTCAGCACCGTCTGCTCGACCTCCTCGACGTCCACCCGGGCCGACGACTCCCCCGCGCCCTGCTCCCGCTGGAAGACCGTGCGCAGGTGGACCAGGACCAGCGTCTCGGCGCGGGTGTACGGGTCGTCCTTCAGCAGGATCGGGACGTCGAGCTCGGCGGGGCGGACCTGCTTCTTGTACGCGATCCCCCGGTCGTGGTCCACGACCAGATGGATGAACAGGTCGTGCAACCGGGACTCGATCAGCTGCTGGTTCTCCAGGAGGACCTTCCACTGGGCCCGGTTCCGGTCCGCGACGAGGAACCGGCCTCGCAGCAGCCGCACCAGCACCCGGCGGACGGCGGCGTCCAGCGTCCCGGAGTCGCCGGCGAACAGCCCTTCCGGATCCTCCTCCATCGGCACCGGCTCGATGAACCCGTCATCGGTCCCTGCCTCGCCGTCGGTCTGTGCGACGTGTTCCTCGACGGCGGCCTCACTCATGTGCGTAGTCCTTCGTGCGTGGTTCGGTGTCCTGCTTCGTGTCCTGCTTCGTGTTCGGCTCTGTGTCTGTGTCCTGCTCGGCGTCCGGCCCCGTCCGCACCGTGACGCCGCCGAACGCGAACCGCCGCCGCGTGCCGTCGGGCCGGATCGCCTCGACGACCGCCACCTCGTCGGTCTCGGTCATTCCCTCGTGGTCCGCGAGCTCCAGCAGGCCGAGCAGGTCCACCGGCCGCCGGATCGACTCGGGTGCGGCGCTGAACACCGCGGCGAGGTCCGTGCGGCCGTCGTCGTCGCCGTCAGCCGAGCCCGCGAACGAGGCCAGGTGCTCGCGCAGCTCGGCGTAGTGGGGTCCGCCCCACTCGCGGGCGCCGTCCTCCAGGTCGGTGTCCGCGCCGTCGTCCGCTGCCTGCAGCGGGACCGGGGGCTGCGGCGGGCTCAGGTCGCTCGTCGACTGGCGCAGGTGCGCGACGTCCGCCACCGGCAGCCTGCGCAACGGGTCCACCTCCTGGCCGCGGCGCGTCGTCGGCATCCACGTCTGGAAGCTGATCATCACCTCGCGCAGCAGCTCGTCGACCTGCCGGTCGCGCAGCGGGTCGTGGTTGCGCACCTGCGTGGTGATGACGTGGGACGCCTGGCGCTGGGCCTTGATGACCTCGGCGACCCCCTGCTCGATCCGCCGCCCGACGTCGCGCAGCTCGCTGCGCTGCTGTCCCGGCAGCCGCCCCGTGAAGCGGTGGCGCAGCACCGTGTCGAGCTGCAGCGACAGCTCGTCGATGCGCTGCGGGTCACCGATCAGTCGCAGCGCCCCGGCGAAGGCCCGGCCCTCCGGCGTGGTCGTCATCACCTGCTCGCCGCGCTCCAGGTACTCGCGCAGCACGTCGCCGGAGGGCCGCTCGTCCTGGCGCAGCGCGGTCACCACGTCCCGCTGCATAGCCTTGAGCGACTCCGCCACGCGCGCGAAGTCGGCCGGCAGCTCGCGCACCAGGTGCAGGACGTTCTCCGCCTCCTCCAGCAGTTCCTCGTCGGGCACCTCGTCGACCTCCCCGCCCCGGTCGAGCCGCCGCAGCTCTGCCTGCAGCCGGTCGATCTGCGTCTGGAGACGGGCCATCCGGACCGCCACGTCCGGGTCGGCGTCCTGCGCGAGCCGCTCCACGGCGTCCAGCAGGGTCCGTACCCGCGACTCCGAGACCCGCGCCCGGGCACCGCCCGCCCGGCCGGCTACCTCCAGCGCGCCGACCGCATGTGCCGAGAGCTGGTAGACCTCCACGTCCCCGTCGACGATCTGACGCTTCAGCCAGCCGACGTCGGACCACTGCCTGCACAGCTCCCGCGCGCTGCCGAGCGGGATGGCGCGCGTACCGTCGGCGCCCCGCTCGTAGCCCTGGGCACGTAGCTGGTCGAGCGCGTCGCCGATCTCGGTGTGCGCCTCCGCGACCGGGACCGTCGGCCGCTCGGGCGTGAACACCAGGGACAGCAGCGAAACGACGAGCGGCGCGTACCTGCGGTGAAGCAGGTCCAGCATCGGCTCCTGGAAGGCCCGGAGCGCGCCAAGGTACGCACCCTCTGCACGAGTAATCATCGCCGGTCAGAGTACGTCGGACCGGTGACATTTACCGTCCCGCCATCCACAGGCCGCTAGCCACAGGGCATCGGCCGCGGTCGGCCGGTCAGGACGAGGCGAGCCGCCGCCGCGCGCCGGGATCGGTGAGCGTCCCGACGTCGTCCACCCACTGCTCGACTCCCCCGCGGTGCGCCAGCGCCCGCACCTCCGGGTCGGTGACCGCCGCGCGGAGCACCCCCGCGACGTCACGCAGCCCGGTGAAGGGCCTGTCGTAGAAGGGCTCGCACGCCGACCCGTCGAGCGCGGGCAGGCCGACGGCACGCTGCCGCTCGTGCAGCACCTCGCACGCCGCGTGCAGGGCCGTTTCCCGCTCCTGCCAGGTCGCCGCCGCGAGCGCCCCCGCCAGGGGTCCGCCCGCCGACGGCGCCACGGGCAGCCGCGCGAACAGCGTCCCCGCCCACTTGGGGTAGGGCGGCCAGCGCCGCTCCAGCAGGAAGCCGAGCCGGACGAGCGCCGTGACGAGCCGCGCCGCGATCAGTCGTGAGCCGAGGTCGTCGCCGCGCTGCCCGGTGCGGCCCACGAACGGCAGCTCCTGCGCGATCCGCGTCCAGTCCGCCGCGAGGACGTGCAGCCACACGTCGTGCGGGTACCAGGCCAGCTGGTCGCGCAGCGCGGTGATCTCGCCGGACGTGTCCTCGAACACCGGCCCGGCGGTGACCTCCAGCACCGACTGGCCGGTGAGCGACAGCCAGTCGGCGATGCGCAGAGCCCTGTTCTCGCCGCCGGTGAGGTCGAGGCCGGCGAGGCCGGTGCGCGATCGCACGAACTGGGCCGGCGCCGCGACCTCGACCCGGTGCCGCACGGTCATGTCCGAGGTGAGCGGGAAGGCCGTCGGCGATCCGCGGTAGGACGCCGGGAGCGACGCGGCCAGCACCCGGTCGACCTCGTCCACCCGCTCCTCCGGGACCAGCAGGGTCAGCCGCAGCCCCCAGTCGTGGTCGCGGGACGTCTCGTCGTCGAGCCCCAGCACGTCCGAGCCGGTGCCGAGCCGCCCGGCGGCGCGCGGCACGCCGGGCAGCTCCCGGGCGAGGACGGGCCGGACGACGTCGGCCCAATAGGCGCGGGCGAGCGCGATGCCGGACATGGCGCCAACCTAGAGTCAGCGCCGGGAGCGGTCCAGGTGAATCCGCCGACGAACAGTCCGGCGGCCCGGCTCAGTGCACGTTCGCGGCGACGACGCGCGCCGTCAGGCAGGTCCAGCCGCCGACGTAGATGCGGTCGCCGTCGGACAGCCAGCGCCGCTCCCCCGGCCGCAGCGGTTCCGCCGGGACGGGTTCGCCGCGCGGGGCGACGTAGGTTCCGTTGGCCGAGCCGAGGTCGATGACGCTCCAGCCGCCGTCGACCCAGCTGATCTCGCAGTGCCTGCGGGACACGCCGGTGTCCTCGCACACGATGTCCGGTACGACGCCGCGGCTGCGCGACGCCCGACCGACCACGAGGCGAGCTCCGGTCAGCGGCACGACGGCGGCGGTGGGCGTCGCCGGTCCCACGACGTCCTCCAGCAGCTCGTCGGCGGACCATTCGAAGTCGGACCGGATCTCGACGGCCCACGCGGTGGGCTCGCTCTCCGCGCGCAGCGGCCGCACGGCCGGGAGCACCACGCGCGGCATCGTGATGGAGTCGTCCAGCCAGTCCGAGGCACCGATCCGGACCGCCAGCAGAGGTACGTGCTCCCGGACGACGGCCGGGTGGGCGGCCAGCATCCTGGCCAGGCTCAGCGCGCCGTCGAGCGGCAGCCCGGCGCTCGGCTGCACGCGGACGTCGGCGCGCTTCTCCAGGAGCTGCTGGAGCACCATCGACCGGAACGACGGCGCATGCATCAGGAGCTTCCCCGTGGTCACCGCGACCGGCTCGACGCCGGGGTGGCTCAGCACCGCGCACAGCCCGTCCGCCAGGGACCGGGCCGCCTCGTCGAGGATCTCGCGGCAGGCCACATCGCCGCGACTGGCCGCCTGGATGACCTGCGGCGCGAACCCGGCGAACAGGGAGACGTCGTTGACGGTCGTCCACTGCTCGCGCCGACCGAAGTGCCGCTCGGCGGACTGGACCAGGCCGGGCGACGCGCCCATCTTGCGGCCGTCCATCGCCCGGGCCGCGGCGTCGAGCCCGCGCCGGCCGATCCAGGCGCCGCCGCCGTTGTCCCCCACGTGCGGCCCCATGCCGTCCGCGAGGTGCCACCTGCCGACGTCGTCGCAGGCCACGGCAACGGCGCCGGTCCCGACGGCGAGCGTGGCGCCCGGTCCGGGGCCGAGGGCACCCAGGTGGGCCGTGACCGCATCGCTCGACACCGCTGTCGAGTCGGTGCGCAGCTCCTCGGCCAGGATGTCGTGCACGCGGTTCGGGTCCAGGCTCCCCGACTGCGTCTGCGACCGGAACCCCCGCATCCCGACGGCGGCCGCCGCGACCCGGGGCCGCCCGCCGAACTCGGCCGCGAAGTCGCGGCAGAGGCTCCGCACCACGTCGGGCACCGTCGAGCGCCCGTTCACGATGGTCGCGGGCGGGCCCGTGAGCTCGTAGACCCCGCCGGGCCGACCGTTGTCGACCCGCAGGCGCGACCCCGTCCCGCCGATGTCCACACCAGCTACCCCGGCGTCCGCTCCGGGGATCTCAGCTCTATGTTGTTGTCCAGTGACCATCGGCACGGGGTCATAGTGCCCCGATATCACCCTCTCCGCGATGCGTGGAGTGTCATACGCACACCGTTGAGTGCTGGGTATTTGTCGACCTGACGGGCCAGATTCGACAAATACCCAGCACTCAACGGCGTGGGTCGGGACTATTCGTAGCGGAGGGAGGAGATCGGGTCCTGGCGTGCCGCGCGCAGGGCCGGCAGGGTGCCCGCCAGGAACGCGATGGCCATGACGCCCAGCACCACCGTCGCGATGCTCACCGGGTCGAAGGCGATGAGGGTCAGCCCCGGCAGGTCCACCAGCAGGTCCCCGGCCACACCGTTCACGAGCTGGCCGACGCCGATCGCACCGAGCACGCCCACCGCGCTACCGATCAGACCGATGACCACGGCCTCGATGCTGAACAAGGAGAAGACACGGCCGCTGGACAGGCCCATCGCCTTCATCAGCCCGACCTCGCGGGTGCGCTCCTGCACCGCCATGAACAGCGTGTTGACGATCCCGATGCCCGCCGCGATCAGCGCGATCACCGCGAACCCGTTCAGGACGAGCACGATGCCGTCGATGACGGACGTGATCGCGCCGAGCTGGTCCTCCAGGGTGCTGGCGGTGAAGCCGGCGTCCTCCAGCCGGTCCTGCAGGGCCGTGGTCGCCTCCTCGCCCGCCGTCGCGTCGAACGACACGGAGGCCTGCGCGTACCGTGCGGTCTCGGCCTCGGGCGCCCCCGTGGTCTGCAGGTCGTAGAGCTTCTCCGTGAGGACGTCGTTCGGGATCGCGCCGCTCATGGTGACCACGCCGGGTTCAGCGACACCGACGACGGTAGCGTCCGTCGTCACCTGCGTCCCGGTGCCGTCGGTGACCGCCAGGGTGACGGTCTGCCCGACGGCGTCGGAGTCGGAGCCCAGGCCCAGCGGTTCGACGTAGCTCTCGGGCAGCACGAGCTCGGGGTCGGCGGCGTCGAGGTCGACCTGCTGGCCCGACGCGAGCTCAACCTCCATCCCCGGCACGAACTGGGAGATCGAGAGCTGGTACTTCGTCCCGTCGTCGTGCTGGACGTAGTCCGCCAGGACGCTCTTGGTCGGGTCGACGCCCAGCACGCCGTCGACGTCCGCGATCGTGTCGATGTCGTCGTCGGTCAGGGCGGTGGTCGTCGTCCCGGGCGGGCCGTCGGCCTCGATCTGGTTGGGGTCGTACTCGGTGGGCCCGCCGTCGGTCGGCGCGTCCTCGTTCGTCTTCGTGACCGTCATGACGTCGTCGACCCCCACGGACGCCACCGTGTCGTCGAGGTACCGGTTGACGCCGGTGCCCAGGCCGTTGGTCAGGGACAGCGTGAAGGCTCCGATGAAGATGGCCAGCACGGTCAGGGTGGTCCGCAGCCGGGACCGGAACGCGTTGCGGAAGGCGGTGCCTACGACGTCGGCGATCTTCATGCCGCCACCGCCTCACGCGCGGCGATCAGGCCGTCGCGGATGAAGATGCTGCGGTCGCAGCGGGACGCCAGGTCCTCGTCGTGCGTGACGACCACCAGGTTGATGCCCCGCCTGCGGTTGAGGTCGAAGAGGATGTCCTCGACGACGGCGCCCGTCGCGGTGTCCAGGTTCCCGGTCGGCTCGTCGGCGAAGATCACGCGCGGCTCGTTGATCAGCGCCCGCGCGATGACCACGCGCTGCTTCTGACCGCCGGACAGGTCGTTCGCCTTGTTGTCGGCCTTGTCGTCGAGCTCGAGCTGCGCCAGGGCCGCCATCCCGCGGGCGAGGCGCTCGCGCCGGGCGACGCCGGCGATCTTCAGCGGCAGGGTCACGTTGTCCAGCACGCTCGCCTGGGCATTGAGGAAGAACTGCTGGAACACGAACCCGAAGGCGCTGTTACGGGTCTGGTTGAGCTGCTTGGCGGAGAGCTTCGACGTGTCCGTCCCGTCGAGCGTGATGCTGCCCGACGTCGGCCGGTCGAGCAGCGCGAGCAGATGCATGAGCGTCGACTTGCCCGAGCCGCTCTTGCCGATGATCGCCAGGGACTCGCCCTCGGCGATGTCCAGGTCCAGGCCCCGGAGCGCCTCGAAGGCGCTGGGGCCGGAGCCGTATGTCTTGTGCAGGTTGCTGACGGAGAGCAGTGGGGAGACCACGTCGGCCGCCTCTCTCGTGGTGCCGGAGTTGTTGACGTGACCCACTCTCGGCGACGGCGCCCCCGCGCGAATCGCCCTGACGATGACTCTTCGGTACCGCGCTGGTAGTACTCCCCGGTACCCCCTGGGCGGGACGCGCGCACCCGCCGGGTACGGGATGCTTGGCGGGGCGCAGCCGGCGAGCGGCGGACGGCGGACAGGAGGACGAGATGCTACGGAACGACGGCGTGCAGCTCGGCCACACCCACCGGATCCCCGCGTGGGCCGGTCACGCCGCCGCGTCCTTCGCGGTACTGCTGGCGAGCCCGCTCCCGCTCGAGGAAGACCGGATGCCGGAGTGGCACGCCGACCTGTTCGCCGTCGCACTGGTGGCAGCGGTGCTGCTCCTGCTGCGCCGACGCCGACCGGTCCTGACCGTCGCGACGACCGTGGCCCTCGTGTGGCTCAGCGTGCCGCTCGGGCTGTTCAACCCCGGCGTCGTCCTCGCCGCCGCGATCGCCACGTTCACCGCGAGCCGCGCGCTGACCCGGCGGCAGGCCCTGTGGCTGACCATTCCCACCGCCGTCGTCGTCGCGATCGCCGGCGCCGTGGCCGTCGGCCACGGTGGCATGCAGTACCTGCTGTTCATCCTGCTCTTCGGTGCGCTCGGTGACGTGATCCGGGTGCAGCACGAGCAGTTCATGGCGATCACCGAACGCGCGGAGCGCGCCGAGGCGACGCGGGAGGCCCTCGCCAACCAGCGCGTCGCGGAGGACCGGCTCGCGATCGCCCGCGACCTGCACGACGCCGTCGCGCACCAGATCGCGGTCATCAACCTGCACGCGGGCGTCGCGGGCTCCGCGCTGCGCGAGCGGCCCGACGACGCCGAGCACTCGCTCGCCGTCATCCGCCAGGCCTCGCGGACCGTGCTCACCCAGATCGGCGACCTGCTCGCCACGCTCCGCGACCCCGGCTCGCCCGGCGCCGGACCGGGCGCCGTACCGGTCGGACTGGCCCAGCTCGACGACATCCTGCGGCAGTTCCGCGGGCACGGCCTCGACGTCACGGTGCGCAGGATCGGCGAGGCACGCGAGCTGCCCGCCGCGGTCGACGTCGTCGCGCTGCGGGTCATCCAGGAGGCACTCACCAACGCCCACAAGCACGGCGTCGAGCACCGTGCGCACGTCGTGCTCGAGTACCTGCCGGACCGGCTGCACGTCACGGTGGTCAACCCCGTCCCCGCGCGGGTCACGGGTGCCGCCGCCGGGCACGGCCTCACCGGGGCGCGCGAGCGCGTCGAGGCCGTTCGCGGCACGCTCACCCACGGCAGGGCAGGCGTCGGCTCGTGGGCGCTGGACGCGGACCTGCCCACCCCCGTACCCCTACCCACCCCCGGACCAGGAAGCCACCCATGATCTCCGTGCTCATCGCCGACGACCAGGCGCTGATCCGCTCGGCGATCGCCGACCTGATCACGCACAGCGACGGTCTGACCATCGCCGGGGAGGCGGCGGACGGGTACGAGGCGATCACGCTGGCCCGCGAGCGCCGTCCGGACCTCGTGCTGATGGACATCCGGATGCCCGGCCTGGACGGTATCGCCGCGACCCGCGAGATCTGCGCGGACCCGGACCTCGCGGCGGTGCGGGTGCTCGTGCTGACGACGTTCGAGGAGGACGAGTACATCGTCGGGGCGCTGCGCGCCGGTGCGAGCGGCTTCATCGGCAAGGGGGCGGAGCGGGACGACATCGCCGCCGCGATCCGGGCGGTCCACCGGGGTGATGCTCTGCTCTCCCCCGTCGCGACCCGGACGCTGATCGACAGGTACGTGCGGTCCGAACGGCTGCACACGAGCGAGCCGTCGCGGGCGCTGCACGACCTGACCGAACGTGAGTCGGAGGTGCTGGCGCTCGTCGGCACCGGCCGCTCGAACGCCGATATCGCGGAGCTGCTGGCCATCTCTCCGCACACCGCGAAGACGCACGTGAACCGGGTCATGACGAAGCTGAACGCGCACGACCGCGCGCAGCTCGTCATCGCGGCGTACGAGAACGGGCTCGTCCAGCCGGGCGGTCGTTAGCGCATCACGTCTCTGACCTGCGGTTTTAAGCGATGACACCACGTGACACCGCTTTGGTGTCGCAAATGACGTCACAGGTCTTGCACTGACACCACGAGTGGTGTCATAGTGGGGTCATGGACCTCACGAGATATGTCGACGAGCTGCAGCGCCAGCTCTCCACCGCGGCCGCCGCGGGCGGGGAAGAGGTGCGCAAGATCGCCGGCCGGCTGACCGCCCCGCTCGACGCCGCCGCACGGCTCGTCCTGCTCGAGGCCCTGTCCGCCGCGGCCGGCGAGATCTCCGCGGAGCTCGCACCCGGCTCGGTCGACGTGCGCCTTCGCGGTGGCGAGCCCGAGTTCGTCGTCGCCGCACCCGCGGCCGCCGTGCCCGCCGCTGTGCCCACCGCCGTCGCTGAGCAGGCTGCGACGCCGCCCACCCCCGCCGGGCCGGCAGGCACCGCAGCCGACGCCGACGCGGGAGCCACCACGCGCACCACCCTGCGTCTGCCCGACCACCTCAAGACGCAGGCCGAGGCGGCCGCCACCCGTGACGGCGTCTCGGTCAACACCTGGCTGGTGCGGGCGGTCGCCGCCGCGCTCGACCGGCCCACCGCGCGCCCCGCCCCGCAGACCGCTTCCGGGCTGCCGAGCGGGAACCGCCTCACCGGCTGGGTGCGCTGACCCGCAGCGACACCACTCCGACACCACCCGGCTCGCCGCCGGTTCGCTACCCCCTCGCCTTCCCGCCCTTGTCCTCACCTGGAGTTGTCATGCCCACTTTCCCCGCCACCAGCCCCGTCCCGGTCGTCGTGGACGTGCCCTTCGGCAACCTGCACGTGGTCGCCTCCGAGCGCGACGACGTCGTCGTGACCGTCCTGCCCGCCGACCCCACCAAGTCGGGCTCGGTGCGCGCCGCCGAGGAGACCCGCGTCCAGCGTGACGGTGACGCCGTCACGATCATCTACCCGTCCTCCTGGAAGCAGTACGTCCTTCCGTTCGCGGCCGGCGGCGCGCAGGTCAACATCGAGCTGCCGATCGGCTCGCACCTCAGCGGCAAGGCCGGCTCCCTGTACGCCGAGGGGCTGCTCGGCAACGTCGACCTCACCCTGAACGGCGGCGACGTCCGGCTCGACGAGGCAGCCCGCCTCGACCTCAAGGTCTCCGCCGGGTCCGTCGTCGTCGGCCGGGCCACGGGGCCCACCTCCATGAAGGTGAGCGCCGGCGGGGTCCGGGTCACGGAGTTCTCCGGCGAGGGCACCATCCGCGCCAGCAACGGGACGACGACCGTCGGGTCCGTGACGGGAACGCTGGACGTCGTCGGGGCGCACGCGGAGATCACCGTGGGCCGCGTCCACGGCACCCTCTGCGTGAAGTCGGCGCATGCCGGCATCCGCGTCGACCGGGTCGAGTCGGGCAGCGTCACGCTCACGACGTCCTACGGCTCGATCGAGGTCGACGTGCCCGAGGGCACCGCCGCGTGGCTCGACATCGCCTCGGAGCACGGCACCGTCCACAACCAGCTCACCCCCACGGACGGCCCCGTCGAGAACGAGGCCACCGCGGAGATCCACGCCAGCACGGGCTGGGGCGACGTCATCGTCCGGCGGCCCTGAGGTCCCTGAACTTCCGCGAGCACTGGCCGGGTATGAGCCCGACCTGACCTGAGGCGCGGACCGGCGTCGTCGGCCCGAGAAAGAACCCGAACCACCTTCCTGGCTACCCCCTACCCAAAAACCGTTCCCCAGCGTTCCCCAGAAAGGGAAGACCATGAGCACGAACAGCGAGCGGAGCCGCGAGCCCGCCATCCGAGTGCAGAACGTCGAGAAGTCGTACAAGGACCTGCACGTCCTGAAGCGCGTGGACCTCGAGGTCGCGCGGGGCAGCATCTTCGCCCTGCTGGGTTCCAACGGCGCGGGCAAGACGACGGTCGTCAAGATCCTGTCCACCCTGCTGAGGGCCGACGCCGGCACCGCGAGCGTGAACGGGTACGACGTCGCCACACAGGCCGCCGACGTGCGGGAGTCGATCAGCCTGACCGGGCAGTTCGCCGCGGTCGACGAGGTCCTCACCGGGCGGGAGAACCTGATCCTGGTCGCCAGGCTGCGGCACCTGACCAACCCCGGCAAGATCGCCGACGACCTCCTGACCCGGTTCTCGCTCACGGATGCCAGCGGGCGCAAGGCCGCCACCTACTCGGGCGGCATGCGGCGCCGGCTGGACATCGCGATGAGCCTGATCGGCAACCCGCCGATCATCTTCCTCGACGAGCCCACCACCGGCCTCGACCCGCAGGCCCGCATCGAGGTGTGGGAAGCCGTCAAGGAGCTCGCCCGGAACGGCACGACGGTGCTGCTCACCACGCAATACCTCGACGAGGCGGAACAGCTCGCCGACCGGATCGCGATCCTCCACCAGGGCCGCATCATCGTCAGCGGCACCCTCGCCGAGCTGAAGGCCCTGCTGCCGCCGGCCAAGGTCGAGTACGTCGAGAAGCAGCCCACTCTCGAGGACGTGTTCTTCGCCGTCGTCGGCGACAGCACCGCCGGCGACCCGCCCAGCACCCCCGTCAGCACGGACAAGTGAGGAACGAGACCATGAGCAAGCACTTCTTCGGCGACACCGCCGTCCTGACCGGGCGCTCCCTGAGCCACATCATGCGCAGCCCCGACACCATCATCACCACCGCCGTCACACCGATCGCCATGATGCTGCTGTTCGTCTACGTCTTCGGCGGCGCGATCAACACCGGCACCGACAACTACGTCAACTATCTGCTGCCCGGCATCCTGCTCATCACCATCGCGTCGGGTATGGCGTACACGGCCTACCGGCTGTTCCTCGACATGCAGGGCGGCATCTTCGAGCGGTTCCAGTCCATGCCGATCGCGCGTTCGGCGGTGCTCTGGGGTCACGTGCTGACGTCGCTGGTCGCCAACCTGGTCTCGGTGACGATAGTCGTGCTCGTGGCCCTGCTCATGGGCTTCCGCTCGGGCGCGGGTGTGCTGGCCTGGCTCGGCGTCGCGGGCATCCTGGCCCTCTTCACGCTGGCCCTGACCTGGCTCGCGGTCATCGCCGGCCTGTCGGCCAAGACCGTTGACGGCGCCAGCGCGTTCTCCTACCCGCTGATCTTCCTACCCTTCATCAGCTCGGCCTTCGTACCCACCGAGACCATGCCCGGCCCCGTGGGGTGGTTCGCCGAGAACCAGCCCGTCACCTCCATCGTCAACACGATCCGGGACCTGCTCGCCCAGCAGCCGGTGGGCACGGACATCTGGGTGGCGCTCGGCTGGTGCGTCGGCATCCTTGCGGTCGCGTACGTCCTGGCCACTGCCGCGTACCGCCGGAAGCTCTCCTGACGGCGTAGGTACCGGCTCGACCACGGTCCTCGACCGCGCACCATCCGGTGTGCGGTCAAGGACTGTTTCGTTGCGGAGCGTGGGATGGGCCTGTCCGGCAGATCGGTCGACACGCCTTGGCTCGGCGGGACTTTCGGGGCTGCCCTTGGGCATCGCAGCGGCGGCATGAAGGGTTATCCACAGATTTGAAATCCACCAAGCAGACCGCACGAGTGTTCGAGATAATAGATGCACCGAGGGAGTGAGAACTAGACATCAGCGATTCAGATGGGCGGGGGTGGGCATGGTGGAGCAGACGACGAACAGTGGTCCGGCCAGTGGCCCGCCTCCTGCTGCGGCTTCGATCGAGGAAACCCTCGCCCGGATCGAGAACGAGATCGACCACCTCACCACCCTGACCACCCCGGAGACCCTGACCGGGTGGGACGCGCCGAGCATCGGCCGCCTGGTCGAGGCCCACACCCGGATCCGTCGGCTGACCGGCCGCCTGGACGGGGTCCGGTACACCCTGCTACCGAGGATCGAAGCCGAGGGTTCCTGGCGCTCCGGTGGCATGACGCGTACGTTCACGACCTGGCTACGCCTGCGTGAAGGGATCTCCGCGCGCACCGCGGGCAAGGACATGACCATCGCGCGGCGTCTGGCGACCGCGCTCCCCGTGACCCGGGAGCGCCTGGTCGCCGGAACCCTGGGTGTCGACCACGCCCGCGTGATGACGGAGGTCGCACCCACCAGTGAGACGCGTACGGATGCGTTGGCGTGGTTGATCGATACCCGTACCGGGCACACCACCACCCCGGAACAGTTCGTGCAGACCGTTGCCGTCGACCTCCCCGACCCCGCAGACGACCCCGACGGGACCCGTACCCGGGAGCTGGTCACCCAGGTGCTGGAAGGCGCGGTCACGGAGGGGACCTTGGTCACGGGTGAGGGCATCGTGCTGCGTGAGGCGGGTGTGTTGAACGCGGACCAGTTCCGCACGGTCGCGCGCCGGTTCGCGACCGTGACCGACCCGGACACCGACGACCTCGATGACGACAAGGCAGCCCACGGTGAGTTCTTCGACCTGGCCAAGACGTTCGGCGGGTACCACGTGGCCGGGTTCCTCACCGACGAGCACGGCCTCCTGGTCAGCACCGCGATCAACGCGGTCCTGGGCGCCCCGTCCGCGGACGACGCCCGGACCACGACGCAGCGCCGCGCACAAGGCCTCGCGGACGTCGCGCGGGTGGTGCTGGACACGAACCAGGCCTCCCCAGGGGCAGCGATCGCACCGCACCTGAACGTGACCGTGTCGTGGAACGAGTTCGTCACCCAGGTCACCCGCACCCGCGACGGCCTGTGCCTGACCTGCGGACAGACCCGACCCGGCTCCACGACCCGACCAGACGCAACGAGTGCAACGGGTGCCGCAGGCACAGCGGGTACCGCAGGCACCGACACAGCCAGTCCGACGGCAGTGGCCGGATTGCTGACGTCTGGTGGTCCCGTGTTCACCGAGACCAGCGAGCGTGCCCCACGCGCCCTGGTGCGTCGCCTGGCGTGTCACAGTGCGGTGACCCGGATCGTGTTCGGAGCCGACGGCGCCGTCCTGGACGTCGGACGCGCCCAACGCACCGTGACCGGACAGATGCGACGCGCCGTCATCGCCAGGGACCAGCACTGCGTCTGGCCAGGATGCGACCAACCACCCTCACGCTGCGAGGTCCACCACGCGATCACCCACTGGGCTGATGGTGGGGGCACGTCGGTGACGAACAGTGCCCTGCTGTGCTGGTACCACCACCAGCTCGTCGACACCAAGAACATCACCATGCACTGGACCGGCAAGACCACCACCACCGACAACGACGCGACCACCGGTGCCCGGGCCCTCACCCCGTTTGGTGGACACGCTGATACTGGATCGTGGATCCAGAGGAAGCGAGTTTGATCCGCATGGCTATGAAGAACTATCCGGAGGAGTTCAAGGCCGATGCTGTGGCCTTGTACGAGTCCACGCCCGGGGCGACGATCAAGGGCATCGCCCGGGACTTGGGCGTCTCGCGAGAGACGTTGCGGTTATGGGTGCGCCGCGCTGCCGAGCAGCGCGGGCAGGCCGCCGTGACGGCCGGTCCGGCAGCGGGCACGACGCCCGGCGAGCCCGCGGTGCGTTCCGGTGGCAGGGTCGGGCAGCTGGAGGCACGGGTCGCCGAGCTCGAGGCGGCCAACGCCCGCCTGGAGGCCGACAAGCGCAAGCTCGCCACCGAGCGGGAGATCCTGCGTAAGGCCGCGAAGTATTTCGCGGGAGAGACGACCTGGTGAGCCGCTTCCAGTTCGTCGCCGAGCACCATCCCACCTACTCGGTGAAGCGGCTGTGCCAGGTCCTTGAGATCAACCGGTCGAGCTACTACAAGTGGCGCGACGGCGCCGCTGGTCGTGCCGCCCGGGCTGCTGCTGATGCCGGGCTGGCGGCGCGGATCCGGGCTCTGCTGAAGGAGGATCCGGCTCTTGGCTCGCCGCGGGTGACGACCGAGCTGCGTAAGGCCGACCCGGTCGGGCCGCCGGTGAACCACAAACGGGTCGCTCGTGTGATGCGCGAGCACGGCATCGCGGGGATCCGGCTACGACGACGAGTACGCACCACAGTCCCGGACCCATCGGGGCAGAGGGTGGGCGACCTGATCAAGCGGGACTTCACCGCGCAGGCACCCAACCGCAGGTATGTCGGCGACATCACCTACCTGCCGGTCGGTGGCGGGCAGTTCTTGTATCTGGCGACGGTGATCGACCTGTACTCGCGCCGTCTGGTGGGCTGGTCGCTGGCTGATCACATGCGCACCGAGCTGGTCACCGACGCCCTCCAGGCCGCCGTAGCCGAGCGCGGCTCTCTGGCCGGCGCGATCTTCCACAGCGACCACGGAGCCCAGTACGGATCGAAGGACTACGCGCAGCTATGCGGCCGGCTGCAGGTGACTCAGTCCATGGGCGCGGTCGGCACCAGCGCCGACAACGCCCTGGCAGAGTCGTTCAACGCCACGCTGAAACGCGAGACCCTGGCCGGCGCACCCGCGTTCGACGGCGCCCGCGCCTGCCGCCTCGCGGTCTTCCGCTGGATCACGCGTTACAACCTGCGCCGCCCGCATTCCCGCCTCGGGAACCAGAGCCCTATCGACTACGAACACGAGACCGACCCGGCTACGCTACGGCTGGCCGCCTGACCACACGAAGACGTGTCCACTTCTCGGGGCGAAGGCCCCCCTGCTGGAGACCGGGTGGGCCTTCACCGACGCCTACGGGCACCGCATCCGACTACCCGAACCCATCGAAGCCCCACCACCACGCGACACCAACCCGACCACCGAGCCGACGCCACCCATCGAAGCCGACCGACCGGCCGGCCGAACCTGGCGTGACCCGACCAGCCCGATCCCGCTGCCAAGCCCACCGAGCCCACCGAGCCCACCGCCAGCGTCAGCGTCCGCTGAGGCGGCCTGACCTCGGATCACTCAGGCCGCCTCACTCCACACCTTGCCTGACGAGTCGGGTCCTTCCCGCCAGGCAGCACGGCCATCATCGCGAGCAGGCCGGTGAGCCCGAGCACCGCCGTATAAGCGGGCAGGGCCCCATGACGCCGCACAGGGCCCACAGGAGCACGGTGGTCGCGACAGCGACAGCGACAGCGACAGCGACAGCGACAGCGACAGCGACGTACCGCATGAGCGCGCGCGGATCCTGGCAGCCGCAGCCACCCTCTCGCCGAACCCGAGGGTGCGCCGACTACTCCCAGACGGCGATGCTGCGACGCACCGGGACGGACCCGTCGTCCGTCGCGAAGAGCTCCGGCGAGCTCTGCCGGGTCTTCTCGATGTCGTCGAACACGGCGCGGAGATGGCCCCGGAGGCTGTCGCGGGCGCCGGAGAGGTCGCCGGCGACCACCGCGTCGAGAATGGAGTGGTGCTCGTCGACGAAGCGGCCCATGCCGTTCGTCTCCTGCAGGCCGAGTCGGCGCGCGCGGTCCAGGTGCCCCTTGGCGGCGACGACCGTCGACCATGCCCTGCCGTGCCCGCTGAGGCGCAGGAGCCCGTGGTGGAACGCCTCGTCGAGCTCGAAGAACTTCTCGAGGTCGTGGCGCGCCTCCCGCTGCTGCTCCAGGTTGGCGCGCAGCTCGGCGACCAGGTCCGGGTCGAGGGCCTCCGGGATGTCGTCGAACGCTGCCAGCTCGACCGCCTCGCGGAGGAACTGCGCGTCCGCCACGCGTTCGGCGTCCACCCGGGACACGAAGGACCCGACCTTGGGGAACACCCTGACCAGGCCTTCCTCACCGAGGAGGATCAGGCTCTCGCGCACGGGCGTCCGACTGACGCCGAGGGACGCCGCGAGCTCGTTCTCCGAGAGGGAGGCACCAGGCGGCAGCTCGAGGGTGAGCACCTTGCGGCGCAGCGTCTCGTAGACGACTCGCCTGTTGGACCGGTTCGAGGCTTCCCTCATACCCGCGAGTCTAGGCGAGAGGCGGCGCGCTTCCGCACCACGAACAGTTGACACCCTCTTGTCGACGCTGCTTACATACAAGTACTGCCACACATTGATTGACCGGCACTCCAGGCAGCGACGTCAGTCAAGAAGGCAAGTCAATGAAGGCAAGCCAAAAAGACGGCAAGGAGCACTCTTCCGATGGCGGAAACAGCTATGACCCCACCAGGTACCCCGTCGGGCACTCCCCCGGACAAGACCGTCACCCGCTCGACCAAGGACCTCACCAAGGCCGCCGTCTCCGGCTGGCTCGGCACGGCCATGGAGTTCATGGACTTCCAGCTGTACTCGCTGGCGGCGGCGATCGTCTTCAACCGGATCTTCTTCCCCGACGTCAGCCCCGCGATCGGCCTGATCGCCGCGATGGCCACCTACGGCGTCGGCTACGTGGCGCGGCTCGCGGGCGCCATCTACTTCGGCCGCATGGGTGACCGGCTCGGCCGCCGCAAGGTCCTGTTCATCACCGTCGCGCTCATGGGTGTGTCCACGACCCTGATCGGTGTCCTGCCGACGTACCAGACGGTCGGCATCCTGGCGCCGATCCTGCTCGTCGTGCTGCGGCTGGTCCAAGGCTTCGGCGCGGGCGCCGAGATCGCGGGCGCCACGGTGCTGCTCGCCGAGTACGCACCCGTCCGACGGCGCGGCCTCGTCGCCTCGCTGGTCTCGCTCGGCACCAACTCCGGCACCCTGGCGGCGTCGGCCCTGTGGGCGCTGCTGCTTGCGGTGCTCAGCGAGCAGCAGCTGCTCAGCTGGGGCTGGCGGCTCCCGTTCCTGCTCAGCTTCGTGCTCATGATCTTCGCCGTCTGGATCCGCACCAACGTCAAGGAGAGCCCGGTCTTCGAGGCCCGCGCCGACGTCGTCGACGGCGTCGCCCTCTCCCGCGACGAGCTCTCCCGCGACGAGACCAAGACCGCCACCGCGGAGCCGGTGCTCCAGGCGGCCCTCAAGCAGCGCAAGGGCAAGGCGTTCTTCCTGGCGCTGGCCCTGCGGTTCGGTCAGGCCGGCAACTCCGGGCTGGTGCAGACGTTCCTGGTCGGTTACGTCGCCACCACGCTCGCGATGGACGACGCGCTGGCCACCGAGGCGATCATGTGGGGCTCCATCATCGGCTTCGCGACGGTGCCCCTGATCGGCATGCTCGGCGACCGGTTCGGCCGGCGCCCGATGTACACCGCGCTTTCCTTGATCACCATCGCGCTCGCCTTCCCGATGATGCTGCTGATCACCAGCGGCACCACCACGGGCCTGATGCTCGGCATGATCGCCGGCCTGAACCTGGGCGTCCTCGGCCTGTTCGCACTGGAGAGCGTGACCATGGCCGAGCTGTTCGGCGCACGGACCCGGTTCACGCAGCTGGCCCTCTCCAAGGAGATCGGCGGCATCCTCGCCACCGCCATCGGCCCGGTCGTCGCCGCCTCGCTGACCGCGGCCACCGGCAGCTGGTGGCCGATCGCCGCGATGCTCATCGTCTACTCCCTCATCACCCTGGTGGCCGCCCGCCTCGCGCCCGAGACCCGTGGCCGCGACCTGGTCCGGCTGGAGGACGCCGTATGAGGGCCGTCGTGGTGCACGGCGCCGGCGACCTGCGGGTCGAGGAGCGCCCCGATCCCGTCGCCGGACCCGGCGAGGTGGTCGTCGCCATGGAGTGGGGCGGGGTCTGCGGGTCGGACGTGTCCTACTGGAAGAACGGCGCCTCCGGCACCGCCGTCCTGCGCGACCCGCTCGTCCTCGGACACGAGGTGGCAGGCCGGGTGGTAACGAGCGGGCCCGACGTCGCCGGCTGGGAGCCCGGCACGCCGGTCACCGTGCACCCGGCGCAGGCCGCCGACGGCTCCGTCCTGCCGCAACGGCTCGCGGGGCGGGCCAACCTGCACTCGCGAGTCCGGTACTTCGGTTCGGCGGCCTTCCACCCGCACACCGACGGCGGGTTCAGCCAGCTGCGGGTGGTCGGGGCCCACCAGCTACGGCGGCTGCCCGACGGCGTGAGCACCGAACAGGGCGCCCTCGCCGAGCCGCTGGCCGTGGCGATGCACGCGGTGAACCGCGCGGGCCAGGTCGGCGCGGACGTCCGCGGACGCGACGTGCTCGTCAACGGCGCGGGCCCCATCGGCTGCCTCGTCGTCGCCGCCGCGAAGCACGCGGGCGCGGCGTCGGTCACCGCGGCCGACCTCTCCGCGTCGTCGCTGGCCGTGGCCAAGGAACTGGGCGCCGACCGGGTCATCGACATCAGTTCGGGCGACCGGCTGCCCGAGGACTGCGCGCTCGTCTTCGAGGCCTCCGGCGCACCCGCCGCCCTGGGCGGGGTGCTGCGGGCCACGGCCCGCGGCGGCACCCTCGTCCAGGTCGGCAACCTGCCCGGCACTGCCGCACCCGCCGCCCTCGGCGACCTCGTCACCCGCGAGATCACGTGGGTCGGGGCCTACCGGTTCGTCGAGGAGATCGGGGACGCCCTCGCCGCGCTGGGCGGCGGGCTCGACGTGTCCGCCGTGGTCACGCACCGCTTCGGCATCGAGCAGGCGGGCGAGGCGCTGGCCGCCGCTGCCGGGCCGGACAGCAGCAAGGTGTTGATCCGCCTGTCCGACGGCTGAGCCCGGACACATCCTCCGCGCGCCGGCCTGACCCTCGCCGTCCTGACCTGCGCTCGGATCGTCTTTCGCCGTCGTTCACATGGGTGTGGGGACCCGGCCATCTCGGCTACCTACCGTGGCACGCGTCCCGGCCGCTCAGCGGTCCGCGCCCCCAAGGTTGGAGCCCTCAGTGAACGCCGACATGCCTCGTCCGCCGTCGATCTCCGAGCTCGCCGAGCTCCGCCTGTCCCGCCGGACCGCGATGGCGGGCGGCCTGGCCGCCGCTGCCGCCGCGTTCTTCGGGGCCCCTGGACCGGACGCCGCGGCCGGCGTCGTGGAGGGCTCGGGCCACGGCGGCGGGCATGGCGGCGGGCATGGCGGCGGGCACGGCCCCGGGCGGCCGCTGCTCGGTTTCCCCGCCGTCGCACCCAGCACCGCCGACGCCGTCGTGCTGCCGCCCGGCTACCGCTACCAGGTGCTCTACCCGTGGGGCCACCCGATCGTCCCCTCCGGGCCGGCTTTCGCCGAGGACGCGAGCAACACTGCCGCCGACCAGGCCCAGCAGGCCGGGGACCACCACGACGGCATGTGGTTCTTCCCGCTCCGGGACCGTCGCTCCGGCCTGCTCTGCGTCAACCACGAGGCCACCACCGAGAACCTGCTGCACACCGACGGCCGGGCGGCCTGGTCGCCCGAGAAGACCGCCAAGTCGATGGCGGCCCACGGCGTCTCGGTCATCCAGGTCGAGGAGGACCGCGACGGCGGCTGGGAGGTCGCCGAGTCGAGGTTCGCCCGCCGGATCACCATGACCACGCCGATCGAGATCACCGGCCCCGCGGCCAAGCACCCCCTGATGCGCACGAACGCGGACCCCGAGGGCGTGCGGGTGCTGGGCACGCTGAACAACTGCGCGAGCGGCCCCACCCCGTGGGACACGTACCTGACCTGCGAGGAGACGATCAACAAGTACTTCTACTACGGCGAGCAGCCACCGCCCGCCGGGTCGGTCGAGGAGCGTTACGGCATCGGCTCGGAGAGCCCGTACCCCTGGCACACCACCGAGAGCCGGTTCGACATGCGGACCGAGCCCAACGAGTTCAACCGGTTCGGCTGGGTGGTGGAGGTCGACCCCTTCGACCCGGAGTCGACGCCGAAGAAGCGCACGGCGCTGGGCCGCATGGAGCACGAGAACGCCGTCGTCGTGCGGGGCCGTCGCGGCGAGGCAGTCGTCTACATGGGCGACGACACGCAGTTCGACTACTTCTACAAGTTCGTCGGCGCGGAACCGATCGCCAAGGCGCGCCGGGCCGGGCGCAGCCCGCTCGACGAGGGCACGCTGTACGTCGCCCGGTTCGACGAGGACGGCTCCGGCCGGTGGCTCCCCCTGGTGCACGGCGAGCCGGGGCTGACCGCGGCGGACGGCTTCGCGGACCAGGCCGAGGTGCTGATCCACACGCGCCTCGCGGCCGACGCCGTCGGCGCGACGCCGATGGACCGGCCGGAGTGGTGCACCGTGCAGCCAGGCACCGGCGCCGTGTACTTCACCTGCACCAACAACACCGCCCGCACCGAGTCCGTGGACGCCGCCAACCCGCGGCTGAACAACCGGTTCGGGCACATCATGAAGATCGACGAGAACGGCAACCCGAGCGCGGTGCGGTTCGACTGGGACATCTTCCTGCTCGCCGGGGACCAGGCCAGCGGCGCCACCGTCCCGCCGGACCAGGCGTTCGGCTCCCCCGACGGCCTCTGGTTCGACGCCGTGGGCCGGCTCTGGATCCTGACCGACGGCACCCAGCCGCAGGTCGACGGCGCCAACCAGAACAACCAGATGCTGGTGGCCGACACCCGCCGGGGCGACATCCGCCGGTTCCTGGTCGGTCCGCCGCGCTGCGAGATCACGGGCATCACCGCCACCCCGGACGGCCGCTCCCTGTTCGTCAACATCCAGCACCCCGGCGACTCGGGCACCCCCGAGAACCCGCGGGCCAGCTCGAGCTGGCCCGACTACAGCCCGACGGGCCGCCCGCGGTCCGCCACCATCGTCATCACCCGGGAGGACGGCGGGGTGGTCGGCGCGTAGCGCTCTGCGCGAGCCCGCGGCGCCATGGCATCGTGAGCCGTGGCACCGTGGGCCGGGACGTCAAGGCACAGGAGGGGCTCGTTATGCGTGGTACGGATCTGCTCGCGGACGCGTTCGGCCGGATCAAGGAGACGGTGCACAGCTCGGTCCTCGGACTGTCGGGCGAGGAGCTCGCGTTTCGCCTCGACGAGGACGCCAACTCGATCACCTGGCTCGTCTGGCACCTGACCCGGGTCCAGGACGACCACGTCGCGGACGCGGCGGGCATCAGCCAGGTCTGGTCGGACGACGGGTGGGACCGCCGCTTCGGGCTGCCCTTCCCCGCCGAGGAGACCGGGTACGGGCACGACGCCGACGAGGTCTCCGCCGTCCGCGTCCCGTCGGGCGAGCTGCTCACGGGTTACCACGACGCGGTGCACGAGCGCACCCTGCGGTATCTGAGCACCCTGTCCGACGACGATCTCGACCGGGTGATCGACGAGTCGTGGGACCCGCCGGTCACCCTCGGCGTCCGGCTGATCAGCGTGATCAACGACGACCTGCAGCACGCCGGCCAGGCGGGCTTCCTCCGGGGTGTCGTGCTGCGCCGACGCGCGCGGTGACCTGCGGGCAGGAAACGGCGCTTACCGGCCAATCAGTGCGTTGACGCACATCGTGTGATTCGTCGTGCGTCCTCCCGATCGCGGTGGAATTATCGCGGATCGGAAGGGGGCATCCGAGATGACGGCGGCACGCGCACTGCGGATTGACGACTGGGTGGTGCACCGGCCCAACGTCGTGCGCTCGGTCGCCGCACGCGTACCCGGCATCGACGCCGAGGAAGCCGCCAGCCGGGCCCTGGAAAAGATGGTCCGGATCGTCTCCACCGGCCGCACGATCGACGACCCCGCGCCGTACTGGCGACGCGCGGCGGTCAACGAAGCGATCTCGATGACCCGCGAAGCCGGGCGTGCCCACCCGGTCGAGGACGACACCCTCGACGGACTGACGCCCCCCGTGGCGGGAGCAGAGCTCGACGCCGAACGCCACGCCGACGTCGCCATGCTCCGCACCGCGCTGTCCGACCTCGCCGACGACGACCGACAGATCCTCCTGGAACGTCACGTCCACGACCGGGCGGTCACCGACATCGCCACCAATCTCGGCGTGCGCCCCCACGCCGTCACCATGCGCCTACGCCGCGCCGAAGAACGCCTCGCCGGCGCCTTCGCCGCAGCCCACGCCCAAGGCGTCAACGAACCCGAGTGCCGCACCACCCGCGCCGCCATGCACGACTACCTCAAGGACCGGCTGCTCCCCCGGCGCCGCACCCGGTTCGAGGCCCACATGGATGGGTGCGCCGAGTGCACCCGGGCGTTCGTCGACGTCCGCGAGGTGTCCTGGATGCTCCGCGACCTCGGACAGCACGTCATCGCAGGAGCGATCGCCACCGGAGCCCTCGGCGCTGCGGTCGGCGGAGCGGCGGCCGGGGCAGCGGGCGGAGCAGCGGGGGCAGGCGCAGCGGGGGCGGGCGCGCCGCGCCCGTTCGGCAAGAAGGAGACGGCGATCGCCGCGGGTGTCCTCGCGGCGCTCGCCCTCGGAGGTGGCGCCGCGGCGCTCGTCGCCAACCAGCCCGCTGATCCGCCCGCTGCCGAGTCGGCGCCGATTCCGGGCGCTGGTGGGGGCGGCGGTGCGGGTGAGGGCGGCGCGGGCGGAGGCGGTGCAGGTGCGGGTACAGGCGCGGGTGGTGAGGGCGCGGGCGGAGGCGGTGCGGGTGGCGGCGCTGGTGCTGACGGTACCGACGATGCCGGTGAAGGTGGCGATGCCGGTGAAGGTGCCGGCAATGTTGGTGACGGCAGTAGCACTGACGACGACGGCTCGGGCGGCGGAGCGGACGCAGGTGACGGCGGCGGTGACACAGGGGCAGGGAACGGAGCAGGTGGCTCCGGCGACACAGGCAGTGGCGGAAGCGACTCGGCGAACGGTACGAACAGCTCGCCTGAAGGCGGACCCGGGTCGGACTCCCCACCCGGAACCAACCGCTCCGAGGGCGACGGCGCAGAGGGTGGCGACGCTGAGGGTGGCGACGGTTCCGGGACCGCCGACGACACGCTCCCCGATATCGGCGCGACGGTGACCGACTGGCTCGCCGGGCTCGGCATCGGTGGGGAGCCGTCCGACGGGCAGAACGGCGGATCGGGCAGTCTGGGAACCGGCTCCGCCGACGGCAGCGACGCGAGTGGGAGCGACACGGACGGCACAGACGCGGGCGGCAACGGCTCGGGCAGCGATGAGGCGGGCGGCGGGCCCGCTGCCGGAGGCGATCCGGACACCAGCGGCCGTGACGGCACCGGCACCACGACCGCCGACGGCGCGGACACCGGCATCGGGGCCGAGGTGACGAACTGGCTCGGCAAGCTCGGCGCCGTCGGGATACCCGGCTTTCTGCTGATCGTCCTGATCCTGTGGCTCTGGGAGCGGTGGACCCGCGCCGAAGAGAGCTAGGAGCTCGGTCCACAGCGCCGACGACCGGCGCGACGACGGCCTCAGCAGCAGTCCCGTCGCCGGCCCCTCTGG
This sequence comes from Promicromonospora sp. CA-289599, assembly GCF_050936155.1. NCBI lineage: Bacteria > Bacillati > Actinomycetota > Actinomycetes > Micrococcales > Promicromonosporaceae > Promicromonospora > Promicromonospora sp. CA-289599. The sequence goes on along the minus strand of NZ_JBNJNI010000001.1, from coordinate 5,167,991 downwards.
GCGAGGTGCACAGTTTCGGAAGGTGCCAGGTCGGCCGGAATATGTTCGGCTGGGGACCGGTTCTGCGGGCTGTGCCGAATTGTTCAGCCTCGATGAACTGGGGCGGGCGAGGCTGAACAGAGTTCAGCAGGTCCGGCACCTGCTCCACGGGTCTACTTCACCGACCGAGCCACGTCCAGAGCGGCCCAGTCGCCTACGGGGCAGCAACGAGACAGCAAGGGGACAACATGCGCATCGATCTGACCGGCAAGACCGCGCTCGTGACCGGCTCGACCCAGGGCATCGGCCGCGCGATCGCCGCCACGCTCGCCGACGCGGGCTCCCGGGTGGCGGTCAACGGGCGCCGTGCGGAGGGCGTGGCGGACACGATCGCCGAGCTCCGGGCGGAGTCTGCGGACCGTGAGCTGGTCGCCGCGGCCGGCGACGTCACCACCGCGTCCGGCGCCGCGGAGGTGCTCGCCGTCACCGGCGACGTCGACATCCTCGTCAACAACCTGGGCATCTTCGGCAGCGTGCCGCCGCTCGAGATCGACGACGACGAGTGGCGCCGGTACTTCGACGTCAACGTGCTCGCCGCCGTCCGCCTGATCCGATCCAGCCTGCCGGGCATGACAGCACGCGGCTGGGGGCGCGTGCTCAACATCGCGAGCGACTCCGCGATAGTCATCCCCGCCGAGATGATCCACTACGGCGTCTCCAAGACGGCGCTGCTGGGCGTCTCCCGCGGCTTCGCGAAGGAGGCCGCGGGCACCGGTGTCACGGTCAACTCCGTCATCGCCGGTCCCACGCACACCGGCGGGGTCGAGAAGTTCGTGTACGAGCTCGTCGACCCTGCCCTGCCCTGGGACGAGGCGCAGCGCGAGTTCATGCGGCTGCACCGCCCGCAGTCGCTGCTCCAGCGGCTCATCGAGCCGGAGGAGATCGCGAACATGGTCGCCTACCTCAGCTCACCGCTCGCCTCGGCGACGACGGGCGCCGCCGTCCGGGTCGACGGCGGATACGTGGACTCGATACTCCCCTGACCCTCGGCCGACCTACCCCTCGGCCGACCTGCCCCTCAGCCGAGTCGCTCCCGCAGCCAGCTGTGTGCCCGGCCGATATAGGCCACGGACACCTTGGCGTCCGCGCCGAGCGACTCGAAGGCGTGCGGGCCGCCCGGGACCACGTCGAACGTGGTGGGGACGCCGTCAGCCGTCAGCCGTTCCGCGTACGCCTTGTTCTCGTCGTGGAAGAGGTCGATGTCGCCCGTACCGATCCACGCGGGCGGCAGGCCCGTGAGGTCCGTCCGCCGGGAGGGCACGGCGTAGTCGGGTACCTCCGCGGCACCTGCGGTCCCGAGGTAGGCGCTCCAGCCGGCGCGGTTGGACCGGTTGTTCCAGAGGATGTGCCCGACGCCGTCGAGCTCGCGGTTCGCCGCGGTCCGGTCGTCGAGCATCGGGCAGAACAGCCACTGTGCGACGGGCTGCACGCCGTCTCGATCGTGGAGACGCTGCGCGAGCGCCGCGGCCAGCCCGCCGCCCGCGCTCTGACCGCCGACCGCCACACGCCGGGGGTCGATGCCGCGCGCGGCCGCGCTCCGCTGCAACCAGTCCCAGGCGTCCAGGCAGTCGTCGAGCGGCAGCGGGAACGGGTGCTGCGGTGCCAGCCGGTACTCCGCCGACACGACCACCACGCCGAGCTCCTGCGCAATGGCGAAGCACCGGCGGTCGTCCTGGGCCGCGCTGCCGATCACGAGGCCGCCACCGTGGATCCACAGCAGTGCGGCACCGGAGCCGCCACCCGCGGGAGTGTAGACGCACACACCACCCGCGTCGCCGAACCGGACCTTCTCCAGCGTCGCGCCCTCCGGCGCCTTGGCATCGGGGATCAGTGACGTCAGGCGCTGCATGAGCCTGAGCACCAGCGGATTGCTCACCGGCGTGGTCCGCATGATCCGGTAACCGCGCCGGAGCTCCGGGTTCACCTGGGAGAGCTTCATGTCGGCGCGCCCCTCAGCCGATGGGCAGCGCGCCGGAGCGGACAGCCGCGACGACTCCGCCGTCGACCAGCAGGTCGGTGCCGGTGACGAAGGACGACTCGGGACCGAGCAGGAACGCGACCGCGTTCGCGATGTCGCCCGGCGTGCCCAGCCGCTTGGTGCCAGAGGCCTCGACCATGCCGCGCATCTGCGCGCCGCTCCCGCTGTCGAGCTCCTCCTGGCCCATCGGTGTGGAGACGACACCGGGGCTGACGCTGTTGATCCGTGCGCCGCGCGCACCCCACGTGAGGCTCGCGGCCTGGACCCGGAGCTGGTTGGCTCGCTTGGCGAGGCCGTAGGCGATGCCCGGGTGGGCGAACGCCTGGTCGGTCCAGAACGGGAGGTCGAGGAGCTGGTCGGTCGGCATCAGCGCCAGGGCGCCCTCCAGCTCGGCGGGAAAGCGTTCCGCGGTCAGGCTTCCCGCCATGCTGGCGATCACCACGCCCGCACCGCCCGGCGCGACGACCGCGCCGAAGGCGTCGAGGACGTGAGCGACCCCCAGGAGGTCGACCTGAAGGATCCGGTCCGCCGTCGCCTGGGTCGGTGAAAGGCCGGCCGTATGAATCACCTGCACGACGGCGCCCGCGGCAGCCGCGGACTCGGCAAGATCGGCGACCGACCGTGCGGCGGACACGTCGACCGCGTGCCCGTCCACCTGGTGCCCCTCACCGCGCAAGGTCTCGACGGTCCGGTTCAGACCTGCCTGGTCGAAGTCGGCGAGGACCAGCTTCCTGCCCGAGCCCTGGCGCCGCGCGATCGCCTGGCCCATACCTCCGACGCCGATCACGACGACCACTTCGTCAGTCATTGCTGCTCCCTCGCTGCTCTCGAGACGCGATTATCGAGACTCCACGTCTCGTAAGTAGAGAGTAGACCATAGACTCACCCCATGACGGGCACGACAGGCACGAGGACCGGACGGCCGCGGAGCGAGGCGACCCGACTTGCCATCCTCGAGGCCGCCGCGGCCCTCACCACGGAGCTGGGATACGACCACGTCACGATCGACGCGATAGCGTCCCGCGCCGGGGCCGGCAAGCAGACCATCTACCGCTGGTGGTCGGCCAAGTCGATGGTGGTCGCGGACGCCGTCATCGAGGGCCTCCTCCGGCTCCCCGCCCTGGATCTCCCCGACACCGGCGACCTGAGCACCGACCTCAAGGCGTGGTCCGCGGCCTCGGCCGCCAAGATGGGCGACTCTCGTTTCCTGCAGGTCGTCCGGGCGCTCGTCACCGCGGCGACCGGCCCCGAGCAGGACGCGAGCAGGCTCTACGAGCACATCACCAAGCCGTCCTACGAGTCCCTGGTGGCCCGGCTCAGGCAGGGGCAGGACGCCGGCCAGCTCAGCACCGCGGTCAGCCCCGAGTCCGTGGCCGACGCCCTGCTCGGCACCCTGCTCTTCCGGGCGCTCGCCCGGCTGCCGATGCCCGAGACGATGAATGGGATCGTCGACGCCCTGCTGGCTCCCACTGCCCCGCCGTCCTCGTCGTAGCCGCCGTCGAAATATTTCGCTGACATCACCCCGCCCGGGCCCACCTCCAACGGCAGTGTCCTGTTCGTCGAAAACGTTGCCCATCAGCCCGCCACTGGGCTAGATTCGAAGGCGTGCCAGCGAAATATTTCGAAAGAACTGCGGGCAAGCGGCCCACCCTCGCGGACGTCGCCGGGTCCGCCGCCGTCTCGATGCCGACGGTGTCCAAGGTGCTCAACGGGCACTCCGACGTCGCCGTGGAGACCCGCGCACGGGTCAAGGCGGCCATCGAGGAGCTCGGCTACGTGCGCCGCGGCACGCGCGGACCGCTGGCGCAGCGCAGCATCGAGGTGATGGCGGACCAGCTCACCACCCCGTACGCGATGGAGGTGCTGCGCGGGGTGACCGACGCCGCCGAGGCGGCCGAGGCCGACATCGTCGTCAGCCGGTTTCACCGGGCGGCACCTGACACCGGCTGGCTGGCGCCGGGCGACTGGGCACGCCGCCTGTCGGGCGCCGGCCGTACCGGGGCGATCATCCTCACGGCGGAGCTCAGCCCCGAGCACGTCTCCGGGCTGAGCCAGGAGCATCTCCCCGTCGTCGTCATCGACCCGCTCGACCTGACCAACCCGGACGTCCCGAGCGTCGGCTCGACGAACTTCGCCGGCGGCATGTCGGCCACGGAGCACCTGCTCGGCCTCGGCCACCGGCGGGTCGCCGCGCTCGGCGGGCGCCCGCAGTCGGTCGCGGCGACGGCGCGCGTCCACGGGTTCCGGGCCGCGCTCGCCTCGGCGAACGTCCCCGTCGACGAGGAGCTCGTGGAGTTCACGGGCTTCGACTACGACTCCGGCTTCGCGGTCGCCGACCGCTGGTTCCGGTCCGGCCTGCGTCCGACCGCGATCTTCGCGGCCAGCGACACCCAGGCCATGGGGGTGCTCGAAGCGGCCCGCCAGCACGGGCTCGACGTGCCGCGCGACCTGAGCGTCGTCGGCTACGACGACACCTACCTCGCGGCGTGGTCGACTCCGCCGCTCACCGCCGTCCGGCAGCCGCTGTGGGAGATGGGGCGCGTCGCGCTGGACAGCGTCCTGGCCCTGGCGGCCGGCCAGGAGCCGGTCTCGCGCCACATCGAGCTCGCGACCCAGCTGGTGGTCCGCGGGTCCACCAGCCCGCCCGCCGACAGCCCACGCGCCGAAAAGTAGCCACAACACCTACGAGGGCACGGCCCGGCTCAACGGAGACCGGCGTGCCCAGGACGGAGGTCAGAGTTGACCACGGAACAGACCACCACACCTGACCGGACGGCGTCCGGCGACACCGGGAAGCCGGGCGGCGGGCCGGGCGGTGCCCCGGACGGGCGCCTCCTGGCGGCCGACTGGCCGATCGCGGCCAGCACCCTGCCGTTCCCGGCGGTGATGCCGGACGGCCGGGCGGCCCAGGACGACCCCACCGTCTGGCACGAGGTGCTCACCGACATCGCCGACGCCGGGTTCGGCCACGTGGACCTCACGGACTCCTGGCTGCGGCCGGGCGACCTGGACGGTCCGGCGCTCGACCGGCTCGCCGCCACGGCCCGGGACCTCGGCCTCGGCCTGGCCTCGGTGTCGGCGATCCGGCGCAGCGTGATCGACGCGAAGGACGGCGCGGCCAACCTCGCCTACAGCCACCGCACGATCGACGCGGCGGCCGCGCTCGGCATCGGCGTCGTCTCGGTCGGTCTGCACCAGGCGCTGACCGCGCAGCAGAAGGAACGCCTCTGGTTCTGGACCGCCCCCGGGCACCACGACGACCCGGCCGACCGGCCGCTCGCGGTAGCCCGGTTCCAGGAGCTGGGCCGGCACGCCGCCGAGGTCGGCGTGCTGCTGTCCCTGGAGATGTACGAGGACACCTTCCTCGGCACCGCCGACTCCGCCGTCCAGCTGATCGAGGAGATCGGCCTGCCCGAGGTGGGCCTCAACCCGGACATCGCGAACCTGGTCCGCCTGCACCGGCCGGTCGAGCCGTGGCAGGAGCTGGTCGAGAAGACGCTGCCGTACACGAACTTCTGGCACGTCAAGAACTACTCGCGCGACGAGGACCCCGAACGCGACGCCTACCTCGCCGTCCCCGCCCCGATGCAGTTCGGTCTGATCGACTACCGGTCGGCGTTCCGCACGGCGCTGGCCAACGGCTTCCAGGGCGTGATCTGCACCGAGAACTACGGCGGCGACGGGCTCAGCGTGTGCGCGGCCAACCGCGACTACCTGCGTCGGCACGTGCTGCCCAAGCGGCCCGGCTACGCGCTCGGCACCAGCCGCGTGCGGCAGCACGACCTGGCCGGAGCGGCCCGATGACGCGGGTGCTCGACACCGCGGAGGGCTTCGTCCAGGACGCCCTGGCCGGGTTCGCCGCCGTGCACGGCGACCTGGTCCGCAGGGTCGACGGCGGTGTGGTGCGCGCCGACCCGCTGCCGCCCGGCCGGACGGCGGTCGTGGTGGGCGGCGGTTCCGGGCACTACCCGGCGTTCGCCGGCGTGGTCGGTGCGGGGCTGGCCACAGGCGCCGTCTGCGGCAACATCTTCACCTCGCCCTCGGCGGGCCAGGCCTACCGGGTGGCGAGCGCGGCCGACGCCGGTGGCGGCGTGCTGTTCAGCTACGGCAACTACGCGGGCGACGTCCTGCACTTCGGCGCGGCGCAGGAGCGGCTGCGCGCCGAGGGGATCGACGCGCGCACCCTGCTGGTCACCGACGACATCGCGAGCGCCCCGGCCGACCGGATCGACGACCGGCGAGGCATCGCCGGCGACTTCGTGGTGTTCAAGGTGGCCGGCGCGGCCGCCGAGCGGGGTGACTCGCTCGACGAGGTGGAGCGGCTCGCGATCGCGGCGAACCATCGCACGCGGACCCTGGGGGTCGCGTTCGGCGGGTGCACCTTCCCCGGGGCCGACGGCCCGCTGTTCACGGTTCCCGACGGCATGATGTCGGTGGGGCTGGGCATCCACGGCGAGCCCGGGATCCGGGACGTGCCGATGGGCTCGGCCGCCGAGATCGCCGAGATCCTGGTCTCCGAGCTGCTGGCGGACGTGCCGGAGGACCGTGGGGACCGTGTCGCCGTCCTGGTCAACGGCCTGGGCACGGTCAAGTACGAGGAGCTCTTCGTGCTCTACGGCCAGGTCGCCGCGCGGCTCGGCCAGGCGGGTCTGACCGTCGTCGAACCGGAGTGCGGCGAGCTGGTGACGAGCCTGGACATGGCCGGCGTCTCGGTGACGCTGTTCTGGCTCACCGAGGAGCTCGAGGAGCTCTGGCGAGCTCCCGCGTACACGCCCGCGTACCGCAAGGGGCGGGTCGAGCGGCACTCCTCCCCCGGCGGGTCCGACAACGTGGGTGTCGCCGCGCGCCCCGACACTACGAACCCCGACCCGGAGCGTTCCGTCTCCGAGCCGATCACGACCGTCTCGCCCGCGTCGGTCGAGCGGGCCGACCGCACGCTGGTCCTGCTGGCCGCGATGCAGGCGACGCTCCATGAGCACGAGGACGAGCTGGGCCGCATCGACGCGATAGCGGGCGACGGCGACCACGGCGTCGGCATGCGCCGTGGGATCGACGCGGCGCTGGACGCGGCGACCGCTGCCCGGGACTCCGGCCTGAGCGCCGCGCTCCGGGCGGCCGGCGAGGGCTGGAGCGAGATCGCAGGCGGCACGTCGGGCGCTCTGTGGGGGGCGGCGCTGACGTCGCTCGCACCCGCGCTCGACCGGGACGACGTGACGGCGGTGCAGGTAGCGGCCGCCGCACGCGCCGCCCTGGACACCGTGGTGCGGCTGGGCCGGGCGAAGGTCGGCGACAAGACCATGGTCGACGCGCTCGTGCCGTACGTCGAGCGGCTGGAGGCCGCTGCGGCCGCTGGCCTGCCGCCGGCCGCCGCGCTCGCCGCCGCCGCCGAGGACGCCACGGCGGCCGCCCGGGCGACCTCCGAGCTACGGCCCGCGCTCGGCCGGGCCCGGCCGCTCGCCGAACGCAGCCTCGGCCACCCCGATGCCGGCGCCACCTCGTTGGCGCTGGTGCTGACCGCCATCGCCCAGACCGGCATCACCCAGACCAGCATCACCCGGACAGAAGGACGAACCCCATGACCGACCGGTTGCGCCTCGTCGTCGGCAGCGACGACGCAGGCTTCGAGTACAAGGACGCGCTGAAGGCGCAGCTCCTGGCCGACCCGCGGGTCGAGTCGGTGACCGACGTCGGGGTGAGCAGCGAGGAGCACACGGACTACCCGCACGTCGCGGTCGACGCCGCCCGCCGGGTCGCTGCGGGCGAGGCCGACCGCGCCCTGCTGTTCTGCGGCACGGGCCTCGGCGTCGCCATCGCGGCCAACAAGGTACCGGGCATCCGTGCGGTGACCGCGCACGACAGCTACTCGGTGGAACGAGCCGTCCTGAGCAACAACGCCCAGGTGCTGACCATGGGCCAGCGGGTCATCGGGCTGGAGCTCGCCAAGCGGCTCGTCGCCGAGTGGCTCGGCTACCGCTTCGACGAGGCCTCGCCGTCGGCCCGGAAGGTGGCGTCCATCGGAACGTACGACCGCGCGAACACCACGGAGGAGAACGTATGAGCGAGCACATCGCGATCGTCGGGTCGGGGTACATGGGGGGCGGGATCGGGCAGGTGCTCGCCCTCGCGGGCAACGAGGTGCGGCTCGCCGACGTCTCGGCGGAGGTGGCCGCGGGCAACCTGGAGCGGATCCTGCGGGAGACCGCGGAGTTCGAGGCGGAGGGGCTGTTCCCCGAGGGTGCCACCGAGACCGTCCGGGCCCGGCTGAGCGCCGCGGCGTCCGTCGAGGAGGCGGTGGAGGGCGCGCGGTTCATCGAGGAGGCGGTGCCGGAGATCCTGGAGCTCAAGCACGCGACCCTCGCCCGGATCAGCGCGGCCAACCCGACGGCGATCATCGGCAGCAACACCTCGACCATCTCGATCACGCAGCTCGCCGAGCAGGTCAGCGCGCCCGAGCGGTTCCTGGGCGTGCACTTCAGCAACCCGGCGCCGTTCATCCCCGGCGTCGAGCTGATCCCGCACGCCGGCACCTCCGATGCGGTGCTGGAGCCGGTCGAGGCCCTGCTGGCGCAGGTCGGCAAGCGCAGCGCGCGGCTCACGGACGCCACCGGGTTCGTGCTCAACCGCCTGCAGTACGCCCTGTTCCACGAGGCGACCAAGCTCGTGGACGAGGGGGTCGCGTCCGTCGAGGACATCGACATGATCGCCCGGACCACGTTCGGGTTCCGGCTCCCGTTCTTCGGGCCGTTCGCGATCGCCGACATGGCGGGGCTCGACGTGTACGCGTTCTGCTACCGCTCGCTGCAGACGACGTTCCCCGAGCGGTTCGCGACGCCGCCGATCCTCCAGGAGCGGGTCGACGCGGGGCGCCTCGGCACCAAGTCCGGCGGCGGCTTCCGCGAGATCGACCCGGCCCGGACGGCGGAGCTGGTGGCCTACCGCAACAAGGCCTACGCCAAGATGCAGGACTTGCTGGACGACCTGGGCCCGTCCCCCCTGGACGACTGACCGTTGAGTGCTGGGTATTTGCCCTCTCTGACGCCGCAGAAGGGCAAATATCCAGCACTCAACGGTCGGGGTCGGGCTACTTCTCGGGCCGCTCCCCGGCGGCCACGCCCTCGAGCTCGTGGTCGGCGCGGTCCTCCCAGAAGGTCGCGTTCTCGATGCCGAGTCGCCGCGGGTCGAACTGCGGGTCCAGGCCCTGCTTCTTCTGCTCGCGGTAGTCCTTGAGCGCCTTCAGCGCGGGGCCCTGCAGGAACAGGATGCCGACGATGTTCAGCCAGGCCATCGAGCCCACACCGATGTCGCCGAGCCCCCACGCCGCGCCGGCAGTGGTCACGGCGCCGTAGGCCACCGAGACGAGCACCAGCGCCTGCAGCACCCGCCGGATGGCGCGCGCCGCGAGACGGTTGGTCATCTTGCGCGTGAGGTAGGTCAGGTTGGTCTCGGCCATGTAGTAGTACGCCACGATCGTGGTGAACGCGAAGAACGCGAGCGCGATGGCGATGAACGTCGGACCCGCACCCGGGACCACCGTGTCCAGGGCCTGCTGCACGTAGCCCGGGCCAGGCTCGACGTCGGTGCTCAGACCGCCGCTGCCCTCGTGGATCGCTTCGCTCGGCCAGGTCTCGCCGGAGAAGGTGTTGAACATGCCCGTCGAGAGGATGATGAACGCGGTCGCGGAGCAGACGAGCAGCGTGTCCACGTACACCGCGAAGGACTGCGCGAAGCCCTGCTTGGCCGGGTGCGAGACCTCAGCGGCGGCGGCGGCGTGCGGGCCGGTGCCCTGGCCGGCCTCGTTCGAGTAGATGCCGCGCTGCACGCCCCACTTGACGGCGAGGCCGAGGATCGCGCCGAACACGGGCTGGGCGCCGAAGGCGCTACCGAAGATCAGCCCGAACACGGCGGGGATCTCGGTGAAGTTGACGACGAACACGACGAGCGCGATGAGGATGTAGAGCAGGGCCATCGTGGGGACCGCGATCACCGCGAAGTGCGCGATGCGCTTGACGCCGCCGATCACGATGAAGGCCAGCAGGATGACGAGGCCGATGGCGGTGACCCAGGCGGGGATGCCCCAGGCGTTGTCGATCGCGGAGGCCACTCCGTTGGCCTGCACGCCCGGCAGGAAGAAGCTCATCGCGAAGATGGTGACGACCGCGAAGATGATCGCGTAGACGAGCGAAAGGCCGCGAGCCTTGTGCCTGTAGGCCTTCTCGAAGTAATAGGCCGGGCCGCCGCGGTACTCACCGCTGTCCGGATCCTTCTCCTTGTAGATCTGGCCGAGGGTGCTCTCGACGAACGAGGTGGCGGCGCCGAGGAACGCGGAGGTCCACATCCAGAACACGGCGCCGGGGCCGCCGAACGCGATCGCCGTGGCGACGCCGCCGATGTTGCCCATCCCCACGCGGCCGGCAAGCGACATCATCAGCGACTGGAAGGAGGACGTGCCGTTCTCCGACTCCTTGCCGCTCCTGAGCTGGTTGAGCATGTCGGGGATGTGCCGTACCTGGAGGAAACCGGTGCGGACGGAGAAGTACAGACCGGCGAGGAGGCAGAGGGCGATCAGCGGGATCGACCAGATCAGCTCGTTCGTGGCGACGATGCGATCGTCGAAGCTCATAGTCACTCCAGGATAGGACGATTCGGACAAGCGCGCGGGTGAAAAGGCCTGCGCGCCCGCGGCGGCACACTAGCGTGCGTGCGGGCGTTCCTGCACGCACGCGCGCACGACCGCGCCCACCACCGCGCCCACCACCGCGCCCACCACCGCGCACGAGACGGCCGAAAGAAAGGTGAAAGTGGCGGTGAACTTTCCACCGCAAATCGGCGGATCGGGTGATGGACGTGCGTTGCGCGCCGCGACTGAGCGGTTCAGCGCTTACGGTCATCTCATCCTGCCCGACCGCCCACAGCCCGCAGCCCCCGAAGGAGCCCCGTGCAGCTGTTCGACCTGGTGCTTCTCGTGGTGCTGTTCATGGCCCTCATGGCGGGTCTGAGCCGGGGCCTCCTGGCTACGCTCGGCGGCCTGATCGGGCTCGTCGTGGGCGGCGTCGCCGCCTTCTGGGCGGTCCCCGCCGTCAACGACCTGCTGCCCACCTCCGAGTGGCGCGGGCCGGTGTCCGTCGCCGTGGCCATCCTGCTGCCGCTGTTCTGCGCGTCCGTCGGGGCGGGGATGGGCCGGAGCCTGCGCCAGGGCGTGGACCGCACCTCGCTCCGCCCGCTCGAGCGGCTGCTGGGCGGGGTCGCGAACGTGGGCGTCGTCGCCCTCGCGCTCTCGTTCGTCGGCAACGCGGTGAGCGCCACCGGTGCGCCCGGCGTCGCCTCGGCGGTCTCGTCGTCCGCCGTCCTGCGCACCATCGACGAGCTGACGCCGCCCGCCGTGGGCAGGCCCCTCGCCGAGATGCGCTCCATCGTGCTCGACGACGGCCTGCCCCGCCTGAACATCCTGATGGTGCCGCGCGACACGGCCGTGGTGCCCGCCGTCGACCTCGACAACGCCGAGCTGGAGGCCTCCGCGCAGTCGGTGGCCCGGATCTCGGGCATCGCGTACGCGTGCGGCAAGAGCTCGACCGGGTCGGGCTTCGTCGTGGCGCCCGACCGCCTGGTGACCAACGCGCACGTCGTCGCGGGTGTGGACCTTCCGGTCGTCGAGCTGCCCGGCGGCGAGGTCCGGGAGGGTCGGGTCGTCTACTACGACCCCGTCGACGACCTCGCGGTGATCGCCGTCAACGGGCTGACCGCCGACCCGCTCGACATCGCGCCGACCCTCTCGGTGGGCGACCGCGCCGTCGTCCAGGGGTATCCCTACGGCGGCCCGTTCACCTCGGGCAGCGCCGGGGTGCTCAGTGTCAGCACGACCCGCGTGCCGGACTCGTACGGACGCGGCGCCAACGACCGCGAGGTCTACTCCCTGGCCGCCGAGGTACGCCCGGGCAACTCGGGCGGCCCGCTCCTGACCACCGGCGGCGACGTGGCCGGCGTCATCTTCGCGCGCGACGTCTCCGAGGAGAACATCGGCTACGCGATGACGACCGCCGAGCTGCTCCCGGTCGCCGAACTGGCCACCGAGCTGGACACCGCGGTGTCGACGGGGCAGTGCGCGAGCTGACCGCGGACCTGTCAGACGTCCAGGGCCGGCTCCAGGTCGGTCGCCGTCGAGCGGTCACCGTCCAGCATCTCCTCGAGCCGCGCGGAGTCGACGTTCGCCCCGAACGCCGGGGTGCCGGGCTCCATGCGGACCCCCTCGGCGAGCTTTCCGACCACCACCGGGTCGAAGCCGAGCAGGTCCACGAGCGCGGCCACGGCCGCGACGTCGGCCGTGTCGTCTCCGGCGATCCCTATCGCCTTGCGGCCGGACGCGCCGGCCGGCCGGGCTCCGTCCTCGAGGTCGTGATAACCCATGTGGTTGAACGCCTTGACGACGCGCGCGCCGGGAAGCGCGGCCTGGACGAGCTCGCTCGTCGACTCCCCCACCGGCAGGATCCCGTCGCGGGGCCCGTCGATCTCCCACCAGTGATTCATCGAGTCGATGACGAGCTTGCCCTCAAGCGCACCGGCCGGGACGGTCCGGTACTTGCCGAGCGGCAGGGCGAGGACGACGGCGTCCGCCTCGCGGGCCGCCGTCTCGGCGTCGACCGCACGGGCCCCCGGAGCGAGGACCTCCACGGTGAGCGCGATCCGGGCCGGGTCGCCCGAGCCCGCCACGAGCACGCGGTATCCGGCCGCGACGGCGAGGCGGGCGAGCACGGTGCCGACCTTGCCGGCGCCGAGGATGCCGAGGGTGCGCACGGGAGCCGCCGCCATCACGCGACCTCCACCTTCGCCGGCTGGTCGGCGAGCAGCTCGCGGACCATCGGGACGACCTGTGTGCCGTAGAGCTCCACGGCGCGGAGCCGGTCGCTCGCGCGCACGGTGCCCGCCGAGGAGTAGATGAGGTCGAACCGGCCGACGTCGAGGGCGCCGATGGCGCGGGCCATCTTGCGGGCGACGGTCTCGGGCGAGCCCACGTAGAGCGAGCCCTCGGCGACGTCCGCCTCGAACTCCTCGCGGCGCAGGGGCGGCCAGCCGCGCAGCGCGCCGATGCGGTCGCGGATCACCTTGTACCCCGGGTAGAACAGCTCCATCGCCTTCTCGTCCGTCTCGGCGACGAAGCCCGGCGAGTGCATGCCCACCGGGTAGGCGGTGGTGCCGAGCTCCCTGGTCGCCCGGCGGTAGAGGTCGACGTACGGCGCGAACCGCTCGGGCGCCCCGCCGATGATCGCGAGCATCAGCCGCAGCCCATACTGGGCGGTGCGGATCACCGACTGCGGTGAACCGCCCACGCCGACCCAGGTGGTCAGGCGGCCCGAGTCCGTCTTGGGGAAGACGTCGGCGTTCTCCAGCGAGGGCCGCAGCGTGCCCTCCCAGGTGACCGGCTTCTCGTCGAGGAGCTTGACGAACAGGTCGATCTTCTCCTCGAACAGCTGGTCGTAGTCGCGCAGGTCGTAGCCGAACAGCGGGAACGACTCGGTGAACGAACCGCGCCCGAGGATCACCTCGGCCCGGCCGTCGGACAGCGCGTCGACGGTCGCGAACCGCTGGAACACCCGCACCGGGTCGTCCGAGCTCAGGACGGTCACGCCCGAGGCGAGCTTGATCCTCGAGGTCGTGGTCGCGATGCCGGCCAGCACCGTCTCCGGCGTGGAGATCGCGAACTCGGGCCGGTGGTGCTCGCCCACGGCGATCACGTCGATCCCGACCTGGTCCGCGAGTACCGCCTCCTGGACGGTGCTGCGGATCGCGGCGCCGTGGGACATGACCTCGCCGCGGTCGTTCCGCGGCAGGTCGCCGAAAGTGTCGATGCCGAACTCGATGTCGCCCATGAGGACTCCTCCACGACTGCCCTGCACATTTGATTGACGTGTCAATCATGTACCCGATATGGTTGACACGTCAATCACCTGGAGGTCGCCGTGACGAACACCACGCAGCGCCGGTCCCGGCAGTCGCCGACGGCGGACGAGCTGCGCATCTGGCGCGGGTTCATCGAGACCGCACGCGAGCTCGACGCACGGCTCAGCAGCCGCCTGCACGACGAGTCGGCCCTCTCGTCGGGCGACTACACCGTGCTCCTGGCCCTGAGCGAGGCACCCGGGCGCCGGCTCCGCTCCTCGGCGCTCGCTAAGGCGGTGGACTGGGAGCGCAGCCGCCTCTCCCACCACATCCGGCGCATGGAGGGGCGCGGCCTGATCCGCCGCGACGACTGCGCCGTCGACTACCGCGGCGCCGAGGTGGTGCTCACCGACGAGGGCGCCCGCGCCTTCCGGAGCGCGTCGGTCCCGCACCTGCGCGCGGTCCGCGAGCTGTTCATAGACGCCCTCACACCCGAGCAGCTCGACCAGATCGAGGACCTGACGGCCGCCCTCCGAACCACCCTCCGTTGAGTGCTGGGTATTTGTCGAGCTTCGGCTCACGACACGACAAGTACCCAGCACTCAACGAGGTGCCGGGGTCAGGTCGCCAGGTCCGCCGCCAGCTCCTCCAGGAGGTCGTAGCCCTCCTGCATGCCGCCCTCCATGCCCGAGTCGATGATCAGGTCGCGCAGCTCCTTGCTCGACGTGACCGTGCGGACCGTGAGCGTGGTGCGCCCGTCCCGCTCGGTGAGCGTGTAGTGGTTCAGGGTGGGCTCCGAGTCGCCGTCGGGTGTCCCCTCGTAGACCTCCGTCTGCACCATGCTGCCCGGCGCGTCGATCTCGCGGAACTCGCCGTGGAAGCCCACCTCGAACCCGCCGTCGGCCGTCATGACGTACCGCCAGGCGCCGCCGACCCGGAGGTCGACGGACGCGCTCGTCACGGTCCCGCGCCGCCCGGCCCACCAGCGCTTGATCAGGTCGGGCTCGGTGAGCACCTTCCACACGAGGTGGCGCGGTGCGTTGAACTCCCGGGTGACCAGGATCTCGGTGTCGCTGGGCAGCGTCAGGACGGCGCTGCCCTTGGTCGTGGTGGCCATGTCAATCTCCTCTTCCGGTTTCTGCTTCTGCTCGTGTCTCGGTAGCGCTCTCGGTATCGCCCTCGGTCTCGGACAGCTCGGCGAGCACGTCGTCGATCAGGTCGAACCGCTCGTTCCAGAGCCGTTCGTACCGGACGACCCAGTCGTGGACCGCACGCAGGGGCGCGCCGTTCACGCGGTACAGACGGCGGCGCCCGTCGTCGCGCACGTCCACCAGCCCCACCTCCCGCAGGACCCGCAGGTGCTTGGACACCTGCGGCTGGGCGAGCCCGAGCAGCTCGGTCAGGTCGCCCACCGCGAGCTCGCCGCCGGCCAGGGCGTCGAGGATCTCGCGACGGCGCGGCTCGGCCACCGCGTTGAACGCGTCGGTAGTGGTCGCTGCTCGTGCCATGGCTCAAACATATACCCATATGGGCATGCGTCAAGAGGCGGGGTGTCCCCGACCCCGGGTAGCGTGAGGGGCATGACGACGACCTCGGAGAACTCGCAGTACCTACGCCTGCTGGGCGAGCAGGTGGGCCACGAGCTGGCCGCGCACCTGCAGTACGTGGCGATCGCTGTCTGGTTCGACAGCCACGACCTGCCGCAGCTGGCCGCGCACTTCTACCGGCAGGCGCTCGAGGAGCGCAACCACGGGATGATGATCGTGCAGTACCACCTGGACCGCGGGCTGCCCGTGCAGATCCCCGGGACCCCCGCGGTGCGCAACGACTTCGCGGACGTGATCGAGCCGCTGCAGCTCGCACTGGACCAGGAGCAGCAGGTCACGCGGCAGATCGAGGCGATCTTCCGCGCGGCGCGCGAGGAGGGCGACGCGCTCGGCGAGCAGTTCCTCATGTGGTTCCTCGAGGAGCAGGTCGAGGAGGTCGCCGCCGCGACCACCCTCGTCACCGTCGCCAAGCGGGCCGGCGACAACCTGTTCGACCTGGAGAACTACGTGGCTCGGGAGACGATCGGCGACGCCGGCGAGTCCGCCGCCGCCCCGAAGGCCGCAGGCGGATCCCTCTGACCCACATCACCTGACCCACCTCACCTGTTGAGTGCTGGGTATTTGCTCCTTCCCTTGCCTGAGAAGCGCAAATGTCCAGCACTCGGCGGTCCTGGGGTGGGTGACTGCATCGGCGTCACCCACCGGAGCAGAAGTTTTCGAATGGTGGCTACCTCGCCCGGGATCGGACGACGTAGGCGGAGCGCCGCGGACGCTTCCCGCAGGCCCCGGACCCGGGCCGATCCCGTGCTGCCGCTTGCCCGGCGGCCGGGAGGTGGAGCGCCGGCATCGGCATGGCGTGCGCCCGGCGCCGGCCTGCGGCGATAGCGTCTGCCATCGCGCCCGAGTTGCGGGACACCCGACTCGTGGAACTCTGGCCCAGCGGGTCGGAACACCAGGCAGTCGGCACCACGTCGGAGCACCAGGTCGGAACACCAGGCATCGAGAGGGACGGGTTCGCATGACGACCACGGGCGATCCTCGGGTCGACCGGCTGCGCGCGGAGCCGGGCACCTCGCCCGTCACCGCGTACAGGCAGGACAGCCATGGCGTCGCACCGGTCCCCGAGCCGACCGCCGCACAACCGACCGCCGTCGCCCAGCTCCGCTCCGCGCTCGCCGACCTGGCCGACTCCGCAGACGTTCCCAGGCGGTCCGCCGCCACCCGCACCCGGGACGCGCACCGGCCAGAGTGCCGCGTCGCCCGAGCCGCCCTGCACGACTACCTCCACGGACGCCTGGCACCCAGCGGGCGGCACCGTGTCGAGCTCCACCTCGACGACTGCGCCGGGTGCACGCGCGCGTTCATCGACGTCCGCGAGGTCTCCTGGGCGCTCCGCGGCCTCGGACGACGGCTCGTCGCCGACGACCACCGGGGCGGGCGGCACCGCGCGTCCCGGACCGGCGCCGTCAACCCGACCTGAGCCGCCCCAGTTCCGCGGAGTCCGCGGTGACCGGCTCCCGCAGGCTCACCGGGCGTTCTTGCCCTCGGCCGGGATGAGCCGCCACGCGACCAGGGCGGCGAACGCGGTCAGCACGGCCGCCACCACGCACGCCACCTGCAGGGAGGCGACGAACGCCTCCCTGGCCGCGTCCAGGACGTCCGCCCGGTCGCCGGCGACCGCGACCGCCGAGGCGAGCGAGTCGCTCGCCTGCGCCCGGTCGCCTGCGGTCAGGTCGGCGGGCAGCGCGACGCGCGCCTGGTAGCCCAGGGTGACGAGCGAGCCGAGCACCGCCACGCCGAGCGCGACCCCGAGCTCGTAGGCGGTCTCGGAGATCGCCGACGCCCCGCCCGCCTTGGCGGGCGGCACCGCGGAGACGACGGCGTCGGTGGTCAGGGTCATCGCCAGCCCGACCCCCAGCCCGGCGGGCACGAGTGCCAGCGCGAGCCACGCGTAGTGGTCGGCGCCCTCGGCCACCGCGATCGCGACCATGCCGAGCGCCGTGACCCCGAGACCGAGGGCGATGGCGGGGCCACGGCCGAACCGCGTGATGGACCAGCCCACCACCACGACCACGACGATGGACGCGATGGTGGCCGGCAGCTCGGCGATCCCCGCGACCAGCGGCGAGTAGCCCCGCACGAGCTGCAGGTACTGCGAGAAGAAGAACAGCATGCCGGTGAGCGCGAAGATCGCTATCAGGTTCGCCGCCACGGCTCCGCTGAACGCGGGGATCTTGAAGAGTCCGACGTCGAGCAGCGGGCCGCGCCCGTCCGCGACGAGCCGGGCCTGACGCCGCACGAAACCGAAGCCGGAGAGCACCGCGAGCGCCAGCACCCCGACCGCCAGCGCGTCCACGCCCTCGGAGGCCGCGTGCTTGATCGACCACACCAGAGGCATCACCGCCGCGAACGACAGCACGACCGAGAGGACGTCGAGGCGCCCGGGCTCAGGGTCCTTCGCCTCGGGCAGCAGCACCGCGCCCGCGATGACCAGCACGATGACCACCGGGACGTTCACGAGGAAGACCGAACCCCACCAGAAGTGCTCGAGCAGCGCACCGCCCACCAGCGGTCCGATCGCGGCGCCGCCACCGGCCGCCGCCGACCACACCGCGATGGCCCGGCTGCGCTCGCGCGCCTCGGGGAACAGCGTGCGGATGAGCGAGAGCGTCGAGGGCATGATCGTCGCGCCCGCCACACCGAGCAGGAGGCGGGCCAGGATGAGGATCTCGGCGCTCGGTGCGAAGGCCGCGAGCGCCGAGGCCGCGCCGAACGCCGTCGACCCGATGAGCAGGAGGCGCTTGCGCCCGACCCGGTCGGCGAGGGTGCCCATCGCGACGAGGAGACCGGCGATGGCCAGCGAGTAGATGTCGCCGATCCAGAGCACCTGGGTGGCGGTCGGTGCGAGGTCGCGGGTCAGTGACGGGACCGCCAGGTAGAGGACGGTCCCGTCGATGGCGAGCAGGCCGACCGCCAGCACGAGGACGGCGAGCGCGGCCCACCTGCGGCGCGCGGAGAGGGCGGGAGATGAAGCGGTCACCGCACTACTGTACCGTCCAGCCGGTACAGTTTTTGTCGGTGGCTCTGGCCGGGGGCTCTATAGTCCATGCCGGGCAGTACGTTCGAGAGCAGAGAGTGGGGTGTTGGCCAGTGGGTCGGACGGCGGGCAGGGACCCGGAGCAGACGCGCGCCGCGCTGCTGGACGCGGCGAGCCGACTGGTCCGCGAGCGCGGGATCTCGGCGACCCTCGACGACGTCGCACGCCGCGCGGGGGTCTCCAAGGGCGGGCTGCTGTACCACTTCGCGAGCAAGCAGGAGCTCCTGCTGGCGATGGCCGCCGACTGGCTCGAGCGGTTCCGGGTCGAGGTGCTGGCCGCCGTCCCCCCGGACGACGACGCTCCCGGGCGCCTGGTGCGCGGCTACGTGCGAGTGTCGATCGAGGGTGCGCTGGACCCGGCGGCGTCACGCGACGCGCTGGTCGTGATCGCGCACCTGTCGACGGTGGACGCGGTCACCGAGCTCGCGCGCGCCGACGCGCAGCGCTGGCAGGAGGACCTACGGGCCGACGGCCTCCCCGAGGACGTGCTCTCGCTCGTCCTCGCGGCGGCCGACGGCGTCAGCGCCCAGCCGGTCTGGGGCATGGAGCCCGCACCGGAGGAGCTGACGCGGCTCCGCGAACACCTGCTGGCGCTGACGTTCGTCGACCGCTAGCGGACGCTGCAGGCTCCGCCGTCACCGGCCGTTCAGGACGCCGAACCGCAAGTTACGCGTCGCGCGCTTGACGCCCAACCGCAAGGTGCGGGTCACCCGACGAGCCGAACCGCGAGTTGCAGGTCGATATGGATCCCGAATGACGTGTCTGCTGCGGTTCGGCGCCGTTCCGCTCGCGGGTGGACCGACAAGTTGCGGTTGGGGGTTGCCGGCTCGGCTGAACCTGGTTCGGCAGAGTCACGTCTGATTCGGCGCAGCTGAACGGTTCAGCTGAACCCGCGAACTCGGGTTCCAGGTGCACGGAGTTCAGCACGCCCGGCACCTTGCCCAGGTGTTACGGCGGCCCGGCGCCGGCCACCAGGCGGCTGGCGCGACGGCGCAGGCGGGCTACTCCCCCGCGTCCGCCTCGCCCTCACCGCTGCCGATCCACGTGTCTGCCAGGGCTTCCGAACCGCGGGCCAGCAGGGCGACGTCGGCGCCGACCAGCACGAAGGACGCCCCCGCCTCCAGGTACGACCGGGCCACCGCCGGGTCGAAGGCGTTGACGCCGACGGGCTTGCCCGCGGCACGCACCGCCTCGAAGGTCGCGCGGACCGCCGCGGTGACGTCCGGGTGCGTCTGCTGCCCGAGCACGCCCATGGAGGCCGCCAGGTCGGACGGGCCCACGAAGACGCCGTCGACCCCGTCGACGGCCGCGATGCCCGCGGCGTTCTCGACACCGGTGGCCGACTCGACCTGCACGAACAGCGAGACGTGCTGGTCGGCGTCGGGCATGTAGCCCACTACGCGGTTCCAGCGCGCGCCCCGGGACAGCGCGCTGCCCACGCCGCGGATGCCCCGCGGCGGGTAGCGCACCGCTCGCACGACGGCGGCCGCCTGCTCGGCGGTGTCGACCATGGGCACCAGCAGGTTCTGGGCGCCCAGGTCGAGCAGCTGCTTGAGCACCACGGCGTCGTCCGACGGTGCCCGCACCACCGGCGTGACCGGGTAGGGCGCCACCGCCTGCAGCAGCGCCGACGTCGTCTCCAGGCCGATCGGCGAGTGCTCGCCGTCGATCAGCAGCCAGTCCAGGCCGGCGCCCGCGCAGATCTCCGCCACGAGCGGGCTGCCGGTGCACACCCACATGCCGGCCTGTGGCCGGTCGGAGCCGGCGATGCGGTCGCGGAACGTGGGCGGGAGGGTCAGACGAATCGGCACGAGACGGTCCCCAGCTCTCGGTAGTCGGCAAGCACGGTGTCGCCGGGCTCGATCCACACGGGCCGCGTGAAGGAGCCGGCGAGGACGATCTCCCCGGGTTCCAGCGCGTCGTCGTGCTGGGCGAGCTTGTTCGCCAGCCAGGCGACGCCGGTGGCCGGGTGGTTGAGGACCGCGGCGGCCACGCCGGACTCCTCGATGGTCTCGTTGCGGTAGAGCAGCGCCGAGACCCAGCGCAGGTCGGTCTCGCCGACCCGTACCGGGTTGCCGCCGTAGACCATGCCGCCCATCGCCGCGTTGTCGCTGATCGTGTCGACGATGGTGCGCCCGGCCATCTCGATCCGCGACGACAGGATCTCCAGGGCCGGGACCACGTACTCGGTGGCACGCAGGACGTCGAACACCGTGACGTCCGGCCCTTTCAGCCCGTCGCGCAGCACGAAGGCCAGCTCCACCTCGATCCGCACGTTCGAGAACCGCGAGTGCTCGATGACCGAACCGTTGTCGAAGACCATGTCGGCGAAGATCGCGCCGTAGTCCGGCTCGGTGATGCCGGTGGCGGCCTGCATGACCTTCGACGTCAGCCCGATCTTGCGACCCACGGGGCGTCGTCCGGCCTCGATGCCGCGCCGGCGCCACGTGTTCTGCACCGCGTAGGAGTCCTCGACGGTCATGCCGGGGTACCGCGCCGTCAGGAGCGGCACGGTGGTGCGGTCGGCCTCGGCGCGGGCCAGCTCGTCGGCGATGGTGGTGATCGTCGCGTCGTCCAGCACGCGCTCCCCCGCCCCCGTCACAGCTGGTGCCCCAGCTTGTACTCGCCCTGCTTCCACGAGGGCAGCCCGTCTCCACCTGTGCGGGCGGAGTCCTCCGGACGCGTGTAGGAGAACCCGTCGGCGCCGATGGTCACGGCCATCTCGGAGGAGTCGGTCCGCGCGACGACCGGCTGGGGCTTGCCGTCCAGGTCCAGGACGAGCGACGCCTCGGTGTACCAGGACGGCACCACCGGGTTGCCCCACCAGTCACGACGCTGGTTGTCGTGCACGTCCCAGGTCACCACCGGGTTGTCCGGGTCGCCGGTGTAGTAGTCCTGCGTGTAGATCTCCACGCGGTGCCCGTCCGGGTCGCGCAGGTACAGGTAGAAGGCGTTGGACACGCCGTGCCGTCCCGGGCCGCGCTCGATCGCGTCGGAGCGGCGCAGCGCGCCGAGCTTGTCGCAGATCGCGATGATGTTGTGCTTCTCGTGTGTCGCGAACGCGACGTGGTGCATGCGCGGGCCGTCGCCACCCGTCATCGCCGTGTCGTGGACCGTCGGCTTGCGGCGCATCCAGGCGGCGTACGTCGTGCCCTCGGCGTCCTGGATGTCCTCGGTGACACGGAAGCCGAGGTCCTCCATGAACTTCACGGCGCGCGGCACGTCCGGCGTCACCTGGTTGAAGTGGTCCAGGCGCACCAGCGCGCCGGGGGTGTGCAGGTCGTACCGCCACGCGAGGCGTTCGACATGGTCGACGTCGTAGAAGAACTCGTACGGGAAGCCGAGCGGGTCGATCACCCGCACCGAGTCCCCGATGCCCTTCGTGAAGCCCTCGGCGCGACGCTCGACGCGGCAGCCGAGCTCGGTGTAGAACGCGACCGCGCGGTCCAGCTCCTCGGGGCTGCGCACCCGGTAGGAGAACGCGGCGACGGCGGCTACCGGCCCCTTGCGCAGCACCAGGTTGTGGTGGATGAACTCCTCGAGGCTGCGCAGGTAGACCGCGTCGTCGTCCTCCGCGGTGACGACCAGGCCGAGCACGTCGACGTAGAAGTTCCGCGAGGCGGCGAGGTCGGTGACGACGAGCTCCATGTAGGCGCACCGCAGGATGTCCGGCGGCGACGCCAGGGGCGTGGGGATCGGGTCGGTCATCTTCAGGCTCCCTTGCCGAAGGTCGGGTTGTGCGCCGTGCCGAGCGTGATGTGCACGGCCTGCTGGTCGGTGTAGAAGTCGATCGAGCGGTAGCCGCCCTCGTGCCCGAGACCGGAGGCCTTGACCCCGCCGAACGGCGTGCGCAGGTCGCGCACGTTGTTCGAGTTGAGCCAGACCATGCCCGCCTCGATGGCCTGCGAGAAGTTGTGCGCGCGCTTCAGGTCGTTGGTCCACACGTAGGCGGCCAGCCCGTACTTCACACCGTTGGCCAGGGCGAGCGCCTCTTCCTCCGTGTCGAACGGGGTGATCGCCACGACCGGGCCGAAGATCTCCTCCTGGAAGATCCGGGCCGACGGCGGCACGTCGGCGAAGACCGTGGGCGCCACGAAGTTGCCTCCTCCGAAGCCCTCCGGCCGTCCGCCGCCCGCCACGAGCCGGCCCTCCGTCTTGCCGATCTCGATGTAGGAGACGACCTTGTCGTAGTGCTCGGGGTGCACCAGCGCGCCCACCTCGGTCCGCGGGTCCTGCGGGTCACCGACCACCACCCGCTTCGCCTGCTCGGCATAGCGCTCGACGAACTCGTCGTAGACCGCCCGCTCCACGAGGATGCGGCTGCCGGCGGTGCAACGCTCGCCGTTGAGCGAGAAGACGCCGAAGATCGTCGCGTCGATCGCGGCGCCCAGGTCGGCGTCGGCGAAGACGACGGCCGGCGACTTGCCGCCCAGCTCCATCGACAGGCCCTTCAGGTGCGGGGCGGCGTTGGCGAAGATGAGCTGGCCGGTGCGGCTCTCGCCCGTGAACGAGATCAGCGGCACGTCCGGGTGCTTGACCAGGGCGTCGCCCGCCTCCTCGCCGAGGCCGTTGACCAGGTTGAACACACCGGTCGGGAGTCCCGCCTCCTCGAAGATGCCCGCCCACAGCGACGCCGAGAGCGGCGTGAACTCCGCGGGCTTGAGCACCACCGTGTTGCCGGTCGCGAGCGCCGGGCCGAGCTTCCAGGACTCGAGCATGAACGGTGTGTTCCAGGGCGTGATGAGGCCTGCGACACCGATCGGCTTGCGGTTGACGTAGTTGATCTGCCGGCCGGGGACCTTGAAGGTGTCGTCCGCCTGCGCGACCACGAGGTCGGCGAAGAACCGGAAGTTCTCCGCGGCGCGGCGGGCCTGGCCCAGCGCCTGGGTGATCGGCAGGCCCGAGTCGAAGCTCTCCAGCTCGGCGAGCCGGGCGTCACGCGACTCGACGATGTCCGCGATCCGGTGCAGGATCCGCGAGCGCTCGCGCGGGAGCATCCTGGGCCAGGGTCCGTTCAGGAATGCGTCGCGCGCCGCGGCGACGGCCAGGTCGACGTCGGTCTGCTTGCCCGCCGCCGCCTGGAGATAGACGTCGTTGGTCACCGGTTCGAGCACGTCGAACGTGTCGCCGTCGGTGGAGTCGACGAACTTTCCGCCGATGTAGTGCTGGATGCGGCCGGGCAGGTCGGCCGGCACGTGGCGGGTCGGCTGGTTGGTCGGCTCGTCGGTCACGGGGTCTCCCTGAGTGGTGTCGGGCGGGCCACTGCGCTGTCGGCCCTGTCTGCGCTGTCGACCCTGTCTGCCCTGTCGGCGCGGGCGTCCAGGAAGGCCTGCATGGTCGCCCAGCGGTGGTTGCGTGCGGCGATCTCGACCTCGAGCGGGTCGGCACCGCCGGAGATCAGGTCGAGGATGTGGGCGTGCTCGGCCACGGAGTCCCTGGCGCGGCCGGGTACGAACGCGAACGTGGAGTCCCGCAGGCCGGACAGCTGGGCCCAGCCGCGGTGGACCATGTCGAGCAGCAGCTTGTTGGGGCACGACTCGAACAGCACCGAGTGGAACTGCCGGTTCAGTGCGGTGAACGCGTGGGGGTCGAAGTGGTCGAGCACCGCGCGCAGGTGGTCGTTCACCTCGGTCGCCCGCTGGAGGTCCGCGGCCGAGATGGCGCGCGCGGAGAGTCCGGTGGCGGCCCCCTCGACGACGCCGAGGGCCTGCATGGCGTCGACGTAACCGTGCTCGTCGACCATCGCGACCCGCGCGCCGACGTTGCGCTCGTACGTCACCAGGCCCTCGGCCTCCAGCCGCCGGATCGCCTCGCGCACCGGCACGACGCTCATCGCCAGCTCGTCGGCGATGCTCTGCAGCACGAGGCGGTAGCCGGGGCTCAGCTCGTGCAGCGCTATGCGGTCGCGCAGGTAGTCGTACGCGAGCTGGGACTTGCTGAGCGCGCCCGCGAACGCGGTCTCGACGGCCGACGCCGTCACGTCGCCGCCGGTCATCGCGACTCTCCCTCGGCCTCAGGAGTCGGCGCCTGGGCCCCCTGCACCTGCGACTTCCAGGTCTCGTACCGCGCCCGCCACTCGGCGTTCGGCGGGAAGAGCCCGTCCACGGGGTGGCCGGCGGCCACCTGCTGCGCGACCCAGGTGTCCTGCTCCTCCTGGGCGATCGTCGCTTCGGCCACCTCCTCGGCCAGGTGCGGCGGTACGACGACGACGCCGTCCGCATCGCCCACGACGATGTCACCGGGCAGCACCGTCGCTCCGCCGCAGGCGACTGCGACGTCGGTGTCCCACGGGACGTGCCGGCGGCCGAGCACCGCCGGGTGCGGACCGCCCGAGAAGACGGGGAGCCCTGTCGCGGCCACGGCCTCGAAGTCGCGCACGCCGCCGTCGGTGACCACACCTGCCGCCCCGCGCACGTGCGCGCGCAGCGCCAGCACGTCGCCGAGGGTCGCCGACCCCTTCTCGCCGCGTGCCTCGATGACTATGACCTCGCCGGCGCCGACGGTGTCGAACATCCGCTTCTGGGCGTTGTATCCGCCGCCGTGCGCGGCGAACAGGTCCTCCCGGTTCGGCACGAACCGCAGGGTCCGCGCGCGGCCGATGATCGTCGCGCCCGGCACGTTGGGCCGCACGCCCTCGATGATCACGTTGTCCAGGCCGCGCTTGCGCAGCTCGGCCGAGAGCCCGGCGACGGGTGCGCGGCGCAGCTTGTCCGCGAGCTCGTCGGTGAGCACGAACGGCTCCGTCCCGGCGTCTGGCTCGGCACCCGGCTCCGGTGCCAGTCCTGCCGCCTCGCGGCTCCCCCACGCCTCCGCACGCTGGGTGTCGTCGACCTTCGGCCCGGCGCCGACGTCGGAGAACGGCACGTCGCCCTGCACGACGGTCGTGACCAGGCGGCCCGACGTCGGCGCGCCGGGCGCCGCCGGGGCGTCCACCTCGACCTCGACGACGTCGCCCGGCACCACCACGCTCGATCCGGCGGGCGTGCCCGTGAGCACGACGTCGCCGGTCTCGAGCGTGAGGTGCTGGGACAGGTCGGCCACGAGCTGCGCGAACGGGAACAGCAGCGCGTCCTCGTCCGTGGTGTCCTCCTGCACGAGCTGGCCGTTGACCCAGGTGCGGACGCGCAGCCCGGCGGGATCGACCGCGCGGGCGTCGATGAGCGCCGGGCCGACGGGCGTGTAGCCGTCGCGGCCCTTGGAGCGCACGTTCGAGCCCTTGTCGGCCCAGCGCAGGTCGTAGACGCCCAGGTCGTTGGCCGCGGTCACGGCGGCGACATGGTCCCAGGCCTTCTCGACGGACACATGCCGGGCGGGTCTGCCGATGACCAGCGCGACCTCCCCCTCGAACGCGAGCAGCTCCGTGCCGGCCGGCCGCTCGACCACTCCTCCGGTGGCGGCGAGCGAGCTGGTCGGCTTGAGGAAGTACGACGGCGCGACGGGCCGCCGTCCGCGCTGCTCGGCGCGCGACAGGTACGCGATGTGGACAGCGACGATCTTGCCCGGCCGCTCCATGAGCGGACCGCCTGCCGCTGGCGTCCGCGTCGCCGAGGCCTGCGCTTCGGTACTTGCGTCGGTACCCATGAGCTCCCTTGCCCGTCGTTCCGCCGGTCCGTCCGCTGCTTCCCGTGACCTCTGGCGCTTTGTATCTCAAATCGTATATGGTCCGTGGGAACCCGGCAAGGCCACCCCGGCCGAGCCGCCCACCACAGGCCCGCCAACGACGGCAGGCCCGGATGACGAGGGAGTCATGCGATGTCACGCCTAGTCCCGGACGGGCCCTCCGCGGCCCGCGCGCCCGAGTCCCGCGAGCGCCGCCGCGTCGTCCTCGCGACCGTCGTCGGCACGACGGTCGAGTGGTACGACTTCTTCATCTACGCCTCGGCCGCCGGCCTTGTCTTCGGCCAGCTGTTCTTCGAGCCCGCGGGCCCCAGCCTCAGTACTCTGCTCGCCTTCGGCTCTGTGGGCGTGAGCTTCCTCTTCCGCCCGCTCGGCGCGTTCGTCGCCGGGCATCTCGGCGACAGGTACGGGCGGCGCCCGGTGCTCGTCCTGACCCTGGTGCTGATGGGGGTGGCGACCGCACTCATCGGCCTCCTGCCGACGTACGCCCAGATCGGCGTCGCAGCTCCGGTCCTGCTGGTGACGCTGCGGATCCTCCAGGGCATCTCGGCCGGCGGGGAGTGGGGCGGAGCCGTGCTCATGTCCTGCGAGCACGCGCCGGTGCACCGCCGCGGCCTGTTCGGTGCGTCGCCCCAGATCGGCGTCCCGCTCGGCCTGCTGCTCGCGTCTGCGGTCCTCGGCATCATGACCGCCGTCGCCCCGGGCGACGCGTTTCTCGCCTGGGGCTGGCGCGTACCGTTCCTGCTGAGCGTCGCGCTCATCGGTGTCGGGTACTGGGTGCGCCGCAGCGTCGAGGAGAGCCCAGTGTTCGTCGAGATCGCCGAGCGCGCCGAGACCACCCGGCAGCCGCTGCTGCAGCTCTTCCGCAAGCACACGCCGCTGGTGATCGTCGCGGCCCTCGTCTTCGCCGGCAACAACGCCGTCGGCTACATGACCACCGGGGGCTACATCCAGCGCTACGCCTCAGATCCGGAAGGCCCGGTCGGGCTGGGCCAGGGGCCGGTCCTGTGGGCCGTGACGATCTCCGCCGTCGTCTGGCTCGTGGCGACGTGGTTCGCGGGCGGTCTGTCCGACCGGCTCGGCCGCCGGACCACGTACGCCATCGGCTTCGTGGTCCAGCTCGCCGGTGTGCTCACGCTGTTCCCCCTGGTCAACGGCGCGACGTTCGGTTCGCTGGTGCTCGGCCTGAGCTTCCTGTCGATCGGTCTGGGGCTCACCTACGGCCCGCAGGCGGCGTTGTACGCGGAGCTGTTCCCCGCGTCGATCCGGTTCTCCGGCGTCTCCATCTCGTACGCGATCGGGTCGATCCTGGGCGGGGCGTTCGCACCGACCATCGCGACGGCGCTGGTGCAGTCGACGGGCACGACGACGTCGGTAACCCTGTATCTCGCAGGCATGACGGTGATCGGGCTGGCCGCGACGCTGCTCCTGCGCGATCGCACGGGCATCCCGCTCGGCCCGGACCACGAGGAACAGCAGGCCGCCAGCCCGATCTACGGGCTCGCCCGGGCCTGAGCCCGGGCCGGCCCTCCGAGCAGGCCCCACGAGCAGAACGGAAGAACGATGCAGTTCCACCATCACGGTTACGTGTCCGGTGACCCGCGCGTCCAGCCCGCCGCCGGCTACGGTCTCGATCGCCCCGCCGAGCTGCCGGACGAGGTCGACGTGCTCATCGTCGGCAGCGGACCGGCGGGCATGATCGCCGCCGCCCAGCTGGCGCAGTTCCCCGGCATCCGCACCCATGTCGTCGAGCGGCGGGCCGGCCGCCTCGAGATGGGCCAGGCCGACGGCATCCAGGCACGCAGCGTCGAGACGTTCCAGGCGTTCGGGTTCGCGGAACGCATCACCGCCGAGGCCTACCGGATCACCGAGATGGCGTTCTGGAAGCCCGACCCCGCCAACCCGGCGAACATCGTCCGCGGCGCCGTCCCGCCGGACGACGCCCACGGGATCAGCGAGTTCCCGCACCTGATCGTCAACCAGGCACGGGTGCTCGACTACTTCGCCGAGGTCGCGGCACGGGCACCCGCCCGGGTGACCCCGGACTACGGGCTGGAGTTCGTCGGGCTCACCGTCGCCGAGCCTGACGAGAACACAGCCCACCCCGTCACCGTCACGCTGCGACACACGACCGGACCACAGAAGGGCGCGTCCCGCACGGTGCGCGCCGGCTACGTCATCGGCTCGGACGGTGCGCACAGCGCCGTCCGGCAGGCGATCGGCCGCAAGCCCGTGGGCGACCGGGCCAACCACGCCTGGGGCGTCATGGACGTGCTCGCCGTGACCGACTTCCCGGACGTACGCACCAAGTGCGCCATCCAGTCGCACGACGGCGGCTCCATCCTGCTCATCCCCCGCGAGGGCGGGTACCTGGCCCGCTGGTACGTCGACCTCGGCGAGGTGCCGCCGGGCGAGGGCACCCGCATCCGCGTGACGTCGCTGGACGAGGTGATCGCGCGGGCGAACCGGATCATCCACCCGTACACGCTGGACGTGAAGGACGTGCCCTGGCACAGCGTGTACGAGGTGGGACACCGGGTCACCGACGGGTTCGACGACGTACCCGACGACCTCACCGGCATCCGCACGCCCCGGGTGTTCCTCACCGGCGACGCCTGCCACACGCACAGCGCGAAGGCCGGTCAGGGGATGAACGTGTCGATGCAGGACGGCTGGAACATCGCCTGGAAGCTGGCGCACGTGCTCACGGGCCGGGCTCCGGAGTCCCTGCTGGCCACCTACTCGGCCGAGCGGCAGGTCGTCGCGCAGGACCTCATCGACTTCGACCGGGAGTGGTCGCGCCTCATGGCCACGCCCCCGGAGGACCTGCCCGACCCGACCTATCTCGAGGACTTCTACGTCAAGACCGCCGAGTTCCCCTGCGGGTTCATGACGCAGTACCAGCCGTCCATGATCGTGTCCGAGCCGGTCCATCAGCACCTCGCCACCGGCTTCCCGGTGGGCAAGCGGTTCAAGTCGGCCCCGGTGGAACGCGTGGCCGAGGGCAACCCCGCCCACCTCGGGCACCATGCCCGCGCCGACGGGCGGTGGCGCGTCTACGCGTTCGCCGACGCGGCGGCGCCCGGCGAACCCTCGGCGCTGCGGGAGTGGGCCCAGTGGCTGGGTACGGCACCCGACTCACCACTGCTGCGCCACACCCCGGCCGGCACCGACCCGGACTCGGTGCTCGACGTCAAGGTCGTCTACCAGCAGGACCACTTCGGCGTGGAGTTCCCCGACGTGCCGGAGGTCTTCAAGCCCCGGGTCGGCCCGTTCGAGCTGGTCGACCACGAGAAGGTGTACGCGACCGACCCCGCCCAGGACATCTTCGAGCTGCGGGGCATCGACCGGGGCGGCGTGGTGGTCGTCGTGCGGCCGGACCAGTACGTTGCCGCTGTGCTCCCCCTGAGCGCGACGGACGAGCTCAGCGCGTTCTTCGCCGGGGCACTGCTCCAGCCGGACACCATGCCCACGGACACGCCCACGATCACGAACATGCCCACGAAGGAGAACACATGACCGACACCCGCGAGTCCGACCTGCTGGGCTCCGTCCCCGACGGGCTCCTCATCGGCGGTGCGTGGCGGCCCGCCACGGCCGGCGCCACGCTCACCGTCGAGGACCCGGCGACCGGCAAGACGATCAAGACCATCGCCGATGCCGGCGCGGAGGACGGCATGGCCGCGCTCGACGCCGCCGTCGGCGCAGCGGCCGCGTGGGCCGCCACCCCCGCGAGGACCCGTGGCGAGATCCTCCGCCGCGCGTTCGACCTCCTCCAGGAGCGCAGCGAGGACTTCGCCCTGCTGATGACCCTCGAGATGGGCAAACCGCTCGCGGAGGCCCGCGGCGAGGTCACGTACGGCGGCGAGTTCCTGCGCTGGTTCTCCGAGGAGGCCGTGCGCATCACGGGCCGCTACGGGCCCAACCCCGAGGGCACCGGCCGCATCATCGTCAGCCAGCACCCCGTCGGGCCCTGCTTCCTCATCACACCGTGGAACTTCCCGCTGGCCATGGCCACGCGCAAGATCGCGCCCGCCCTCGCGGCCGGCTGCACCGTGGTGGTCAAGCCCGCGGCGCTGACGCCGCTGACCACCCTCTACCTCGCGAGGCTGCTGCAGGACGCCGGTCTGCCCGACGGCGTGGTCAACGTGATCACCACGTCCAGCTCCGGCGCCGTCTCCGAGCCCATCATCAGCGACCCGAGGCTGCGCAAGCTGTCCTTCACGGGCTCCACGCCGGTGGGCCAGAAGCTCCTGGCGCAGGCTGCGCCGGGCGTGCTGCGCACCTCGATGGAGCTGGGCGGCAACGCCCCCTTCGTGATCTTCGACGACGCCGACCTGGACCAGGCGGTCAAGGGCGCCCTGGCGGCGAAGTTCCGCAACATCGGGCAGGCGTGCACGGCCGCCAACCGCTTCATCGTGCACTCCTCGATCGCCGACGAGTTCGCCCGCCGGGTGACCGCCGCGGTGAACGGCTTCGTGATCGGCCGCGGCACAGAGTCCGGGGTGACCATCGGCCCGCTGGTGGACGACAAGGCAGTCGCGAAGGCCGAGGCGCTCGTCCAGGACGCGGTGGCCCGGGGCGCGGAGCTCGCCACCGGCGGCTCGCGCATCGACGGGGCGGGCAGCTTCTTCGAGCCGACGGTCCTGACGGGCGTCACGCCGGGCAGCGACATCCTGCGCGAGGAGATCTTCGGCCCCGTGCTCGCGATCGCCACGTTCGACACCGAGGACGAGGCGGTCGCGCTGGCCAACGGCACCGAGTACGGGCTCGTCAGCTACGTCTACACCGAGAGCCTGTCACGCGGCCAGCGCATGATCGAGCGCCTGGAGACCGGGATGATGGGCCTCAACGTCGGCGTCGTCTCCAACGCGGCGGCGCCGTTCGGCGGCTGGAAGATGTCGGGCCTCGGCCGCGAGGGCGGCGCCGAGGGCATCCACGAGTACCTCCAGACCAAGTACACGCTCACCCCGGCTTGACGGTCACCCCCGTTGCCGCGAACTGCCGCGAAGTAGGCACTTGTCCGAGTCTTCCCGGAGTGCTCAGGAAGACTCGGACAAGCGCTCTACTACTTCGCGGCAGCTACAGGGCGGTGTCCTGCGCTACTGGACGTCGACCCAGTAGCTGTTGGTGTTCAGCTGGCCGTTGCCGGTGAAGACCTCGGTACCCGCCTGGACGCTGGTGAGGTGCTTGTTGTTGCTGATCCACCCTCGGTTCACGAGGTTGCTGGTGAAGTCCCGCAGGTTGAAGTTCACCGAGTTGGTGTTCGAGGTGCGGACGAACGAGAACACGTTCCACCCGGTGCCGTTGCCGGCGTCGATCCAGCCGCGGTACAGGTCCCAGGTCCCGCCACCGATGTTGACGGTCGCCTGGCGGGTGCCGGCAGGCCCTGCCCCGCCCGACTTGTAGGGCCAGATCATGATCTCGTCGCTGGGGCCGCTCGAGGCCCCGGGGTTCGACTCGTTGTGCAGCCAGAGGTCATAGGCGACGTTCATCGTGCCCGAGCCGGTCACGCCGTAGTCCCACGTGGTCGGGACGCTGCGGTTAGCGCTCAGCCGCACCGGAAGCTCCGTGCCCGAACGCTGCCAGCCCCAGTGCCAGCCGAGGACGACGCTGGAGAAGCTCTTCACCGAGTTGGACTGCCCGCTCCACTCCCAGTTGGTGCCCCAGCCGATCGTGTCGCCCGACTGCCAGTTGTCCCACACGCACTGCCAGCCGGAGCCGGACCCGCTGCCCCAGAGGTTGTTGACGACGTAGTACTTGCCCATCGGGATGTTGCCGCCGCTGGCGCACGTGCTAGCGGCCTGAGCCGGCGCGGCGGTGGCCACGACGGGGACTACGGCAAGGCACAGCGCGGCGACGATGCCGGTGATCCGGTGTTTGATCGATGCGGTTCGACTCTGACGCATCTCGGTCCTTTCGGTCAGGTCTCGCCGGACCCTCATTGGCCCGACGAAATCCGCTGAAAAGCGGGTGAAAACAATGATGGGGTGAACTTTCAGAAATGTCCATCGTTTGGCATGAACTCGTCGAAGCGCTTCCGCGCCACGACGGCGTAGCTATACTCGAGGCGTCAAGGCGGACGAACCGCCTGCGCTCGAAAAAGGGGCGCGCGGCAGCCCTCCAGCCGGGCCGCACGGGACACATACGGACCGCACCACTCATCCGTCACTGTTTCCCTGGAGGCCCCTGTGCCCACCGTGTCCGCACACGTCGCCCGTACCGTCGCCCGCCATGTGGACCACGTCTTCGGGGTCATGGGCAACGGCAACGCCTGGTTCCTCGACGACCTCACGCGCTCGACGCAGGCCCGGTTCACCGCCGTCCGCCACGAGGCCGGTGGCGTGGTCGCCGCCGACGCCCACTTCCGCGCGTCCGGCCGCATCGCCGCCGCCACCGCCACCTACGGCGCCGGGTTCACCAACGCGCTCACCGCGCTCGCCGAGGCCGCAGCGGCCCGCGTGCCGCTCGTGCTGCTGACCGGCGACGAGCCGACGTCGGGCCCCAGGCCCTGGGACGTGGACCAGATCGCGCTCGCGGCCGCCGTCGGCGCGCGCACCTATACCGTCGGCCGCGCGGACGCGGCGGCCACGAGCGTCATCGCCATCGAGCACTCCCTGACCTACCGCGTGCCCGTGGTGCTGGCCATCCCCTACGACGTCGCCGCGCTGGAGGCCGGGCCCATCCCCGACGCGCCGGAGCCCACGCTCCCCGCGCCGATGGCACCGACCGGGCCGTTCGACGCCGCCGCCGTCACCGACCTCGCCAAGCACCTCGCGACCGCCGAGCGGCCGCTGCTGCTCGCCGGGCGCGGAGCCTGGCTCGCCGGAGCGGGCCCGGCACTCGGCGACCTCGCGGAGGCGACCGGGGCGCTGACCGCCACCACCGCGCTGGGCCGGGGAATCTTCCCCGACGGCCGGTACGACCTCGGCGTCGCAGGCGGCTTCGGCGCCGAGCGGGCGATGGAGCTGGTGCGCGAGGCCGACGTCGCCGTCGTGGTCGGGGCGTCGCTCAACCAGTTCACCATGCGGTTCGGCGACCTGTTCGCGCCCGGCACCCGCGTCGTCCAGGTCGACACCGCGCCCGCCGCGACGCACCGGCACGTCGGGGGCTTCGTCCGGGGCGACGCCGCCCTCGTGACCCGCATCCTCCTGGAGGAGCTGAACACCCTGGCCGCCAAGCCGTCCGGCTGGCGCGAGACGGTGGACGTCGCGGCGGCCCGACGCTACGACACCGGCCCCGCCGACGGGATCGCCCCCGACGGGCGACTCGACCCGCGCGCCGTCGCGCACCGCCTCGCCGACCTGCTGCCCGCGCAGCGCGTGGTCGTCTCGGACGGCGGGCACTTCATCGGCTGGGCCAACATGTACTGGCCGGTCGCCTCCCCCGACCGCATGGTGATGGTCGGCACCGCCTACCAGTCCATCGGGCTCGGCTTCCCCAGCGTCGCCGGCGCCGCCGCGGCCCGGCCCGACGACGCCGTCGTGCTCACCACCGGCGACGGGGGCGGGCTGATGGCACTCGCCGACCTCGAGACCGCGGTGCGCACCGCCGGCGGGCGCGGCATCACCGTCGTCTGGAACGACGCCGCCTACGGCGCCGAGGTGCACGTCTACGGGCGGCAGGGCATCACGAAGGAACCGATGCTCATCCCCGAGACAGACTTCGCGGCCCTGGCCGCCGCCGTCGGAGCCGAGGGCGTCGTCGTGCGCTCGCTCGCCGACCTGGACCGCCTCGCGACGTGGGCCGCCGAGCCCGTCGCCGACCGCCAGTTCCTGCTGCTCGACTGCCGCGTCTCGGGGGACGTCGTCGCCCCGTACCAGGAGGAGATCCTGCGGGCGAACCGCACGCGCTAGGACGCCGACGCCGCGCAGGCCGAGACCGGTACCGATCACGATCGGTGCCGGTCTCGATCATTATCGATCACCTCGCACTCCACCTCCTGGGGCCGCAGAAACGGCGGGAACCAGCCGTTTCTCGGCCCTGTGGGCCGCCTGACCGGCCGCCGCTCGTTGACGCTCCGCGACGGCGCGAACGAGCATCAGCGACAGGTACGGGCGTCCGTCACGCGGACTCGTCGAGGCACGCCCGCCGACCGGTTGCCGTGGAATCCGGCCTCTCAGAACAGACAAAGGAGTCACCGTGCGAAGCATTCAGTCTGCCCGCCGCGCCACCGTCACGACGGCCGGCGCCGCGCTCACCGCCCTTGCCCTCGCCGCCTGTGGCGCGACCGCCGGCGACGGAGCCGGGGACGACGGTCCCATCACGCTCAGCGTCGCGACCTTCAACAACTTCGGGTACACCGCGGACCTCCTCGCGAAGTACTCCGAGGAGCACCCGGACGTCACCGTGGAGCTCATCGACGCGGCGAGCGCCGAGGACGCGCGGACCAACCTGACCACCAAGCTGGCCGCCGGAGGCGCGGGCCTGGCGGACGTCGAGGCGATCGAGGTCGACTGGATCAGCGAGCTCGCTCAGTACCCCGAGCTGTTCACGGACCTGGCCGACCCGGAGCTCGACGGCCGCTGGCTGGACTGGAAGGTGGAGCAGGGCACGACGCCGGACGGCAAGCTCATCGGCTACGGGACCGACATCGGCCCCGAGGCGATCTGCTACCGCCAGGACCTGCTTGAGGAGGCCGGTCTTCCGTCCGAACCGGACGAGGTCGCCGAGCTCCTCGGTGGCGAGGACGCCACCTGGGACGAGTACTTCGCGGCCGGCGCCGAGTTCGTCAAGAGCTCGGACGCCGCCTGGTATGACTCCGGCGTGGCCACCTATCAGGGGCTGGTCAACCAGGTCGAGCACGCCTACGAGAACGCGGACGGCACGCCCAAGCCGCTGGCCGGCAACTCCGAGATCAGGGAGCTGTTCGACACGATAGTGGAGCAGGACCGCGCCGGGCTGTCGGCCGGCCTCGCGCAGTGGGGCGAGGACTGGGCCACCGGGTTCCAGAAGGATGCCTTCGCGACGATGCTGTGCCCGGCGTGGATGACCGGCTCGATCGAGTCGAACTCGGGCGGCGTCGACGGCTGGAACATCGCGGACGTGTTCCCTGGCGGGGGCGGCAACTGGGGCGGGTCGTTCCTGACCGTCCCGGCGTCGGGCGCGCACGTCGAGGAGGCCAAGGAGCTCGCGGCGTGGCTCACCGCTCCCGAGCAGCAGACCGCGGCGTTCGAGGAGGCCGGCAACTTCCCGTCACAGGTCGAGGCGCAGCAGTCGGAGCAGGTCCAGTCGCACGTGAACGAGTTCATGAACGACGCCCCGGTGGGCAAGATCTTCTCGAACCGCGCCGAGGCGATCGAGGGCAACCCGTTCAAGGGCCCCAACTACTTCGCGATCCACCAGACGGTGCAGCTGGGTCTGGAGCGGGTCGAGACGTCGAGCGAGGACCCGGAGACGTCCTGGGCGAAGTCGGTCGAGGCGTACGAGACGCTCGGTCTGGAGTAGGACGACATGGCCGCACTCGAGCTCGTGAAGCCCGCGACAGGCTTCGCGCCACCTGAGCCTCGCCCGCCACGCAGGCTCGGTCTCTCGCAGAGACTGAGCCGGTGGGACGTCAAGGTCTCCCCCTATCTCTACATCTCGCCGTTCTTCGTCCTGTTCGGGCTGACCGGCCTCTTCCCGCTCGCCTACACGGCGGTGGTGTCGGTGTACGACTGGAACCTGCTGGGCGGGCAGGGAGAGTTCGTCGGCTGGCAGAACTACGCGGACGTGCTGGGGCAGGCGATCTTCTGGAAGTCGCTCGGCAACACGTTGTCGATCTTCGTGCTGTCGGCGGTGCCGCAGGTGATCATCGCGATCACGCTCGCGGCGCTGCTGGACCAGAACCTCCGGAACGCGACGTTCTGGCGGATGGGCGTACTGGTGCCGTACGTGGTGGCGCCGATCGCCGTGTCCCTGATCTTCGGGCGCCTGTTCGCGGACCAGTTCGGGCTCATCAACGAGCTCCTGGGTACCGTCGGCCTGGACCCGATCGGCTGGCACCAGGACCGGCTGGCCAGCCACGTCGCCATCGCGACGATGGTGAACTACCGCTGGACCGGCTACAACGCCCTGATCTTCCTCGCGGCGATGCAGGTAGTGCCCCGTGATCTGTACGAGGCGGCGACGATCGACGGCGCCGGGCCGCTGCGCCAGTTCTTCTCCGTGACCGTGCCGCAGATCCGCTCGACGATCATCTTCGTGGTCATCACCGCGACCCTCGGGTGCCTGCAGATCTTCGACGAGCCGCGACTGTTCGACGCCGCAGGTCTGGGCGGTGCCGACCGCCAGTGGATGACGACGGTCCTGTACATGTACGACGTGGCCTGGGGAAACCAGCGCGACTTCGGACGGGCGGCGGCGGTCGCGTGGATGCTGTTCGTGCTCGTCCTCGCCATCGGCCTCGTCAACTTCCTGCTCAGCCAGCGGATCGCGTCCTCGGGCAGGAGGGCACCGAGGGTCAGGCGTTCGGTGACCCGCCGGATGCTCGCCGACGCCCGCTCCGCCACGGCTGCCACCACGAACACCACCTCGACGACGGACCGGAGGGACTCATGAGCTCGGTCGCGACCACCGCCCAGGGGGCCGGCAAGGGGGCCGCGAGGGCGGCCGCCCGCAGGCGGGCACGTACTCAGCGGCCCACGAGACAGCACAGCGCGGGCTCGACACTGCGCCGGCCGGGCCGGATCACGTACACGGTCCTGGCGATCGTGCTCGTGGTCTCGGCGTTCCCGCTGTACTACACGCTGCTGCTGGGCTCCTCGGACCAGGTGTCGATCTCGCAGCGGGCGATCCCGCAGCTGTGGCCGGACGCGAGCATCTTCGAGGGCTTCGCCGACGTCATGGCGTCCAGCCAGATCAACTTCTGGCTGGCACTCACCAACTCCCTGGTCATCGCCGTGGTGGTGTCCCTCGCGACCGTGCTGACGTCGACCCTTGCCGGGTTCTCGTTCGCGAAGCTGCGCTTCCCGGGACGCGACGCGCTGCTGGTGTTCGTCATCGCGACCATGGCCGTCCCGACACAGCTGGGCGTCATCCCGATGTACATCCTCATGTCGGAGCTGTCGTGGATCGGCAAGATCCATGCGGTCATCGTGCCCGCCCTGGTCAGTGCCTTCGGCGTCTTCTGGATGACGCAGTACCTGGAGTCGGCGTTGCCCTACGAGCTGATCGAGGCCGCCCGGGTCGACGGCGCTTCGATGATCCGGACCTTCTGGAGCATCGCCGTGCCCGCGGCCCTGCCCGCCGCCTCCATGCTCGGCCTGTTCGTCTTCGTGATGCAGTGGACGATGTTCTTCTGGCCGTCGATAGTCCTCGGGTCACAGAACCCGACGCTGCCCATCGCGGTGCAGAACCTCACGGCCGGCTACCGCGACGACTACTCGTTGATCATGGCCGGAGTCTTCCTCGTCACGCTGCCGCTCCTGCTCGTCTTCGCCGTCGCGGGCCGCCAGCTCGTGGCAGGCATCATGCAGGGAGCGGTCAAGGGCTGAACGTGACCAGCCGCTCTGCTCCGGACGGCATGGTGACCCGCACGACGTACGCCCCGCCGGTCCCGGCCTCCACGACCACCTCCGGGTCGCGGTCGAGCGTCAGACCGGACGCCGGGCCGGACAGGCCGACGAGGACCGCATGGATGCTCACCGCGCCGGCCTGCCGCGAGGTCGTCACGGTGGGCACCCGTGCGAACGCGCCCAGCGCGTTCCCGCCCGCCACGTCCTCGGCGACCGGCTCGCCGGTCTCGCCGAGGACGGGCAGCAGCACGCTGACCAGGCCTCCGCGGCCGGTCAGCCGCAGCAGGCGCCCCACCCGCTCGACTCGTGGCGGCGTGTCGCCGGCCACCGCCCAGCCGCTGTCGACGACGGCGAGGCCCTCCCCCGCCTCGA
Organism: Promicromonospora sp. CA-289599; assembly: GCF_050936155.1. NCBI lineage: Bacteria > Bacillati > Actinomycetota > Actinomycetes > Micrococcales > Promicromonosporaceae > Promicromonospora > Promicromonospora sp. CA-289599. Next base: position 5,129,975 of record NZ_JBNJNI010000001.1, on the reverse strand, counting down.
CCCGGTGGACACGGAGCTCCCAGGGCCCCTCCAGCACGCTGACCGTCTCGATGCGCGTCCCGGTGGCCTCGACCACGGTGTCGCCGTCGACCCAGGTAGGCACGTGCCAGGACCCCGCCCAGCCGTCGCCGGTCGTCGTCCGGTGGATCCGTCCGCGGCGCGAGATCCGGCTCTCCTGGAGCAGGCCGACGTGGTTGTCCGGCACGAGCGGCGCCGCCTCGCCCAGGATCGGCGCCGTCACGGTCGAGTAGGCGAGCCGCGAGTAGAGCGGGTCGTCCGCCACACCGGCGCGGTGGTTGTCGGTGCCGTGGTTCGCGACGCGCACGATCCCGTCCTCGACGGTCGAGGACACGACGAACCCCGGCGCGGGCATCGTGCGGGTGCGGCTCGCGACGGCCGCGGGCAGCGGCTCCTCGGCAGCCGTCCAGAACGGGTCCTCGGCATCGACCAGGAGACAGACGAACGCCTTCGACAACCAGAACGGGGACGCGGGGGCCGAGTACCCCTGGATCATCGGCGGGTACGGACCGAACCAGCCGAGGTACGGCACACCGTCCTCCCCGATGGCACCGTGGTCCAGGAAGTGGCGCAGCATCGCGCTCGCCAGGTGCCTGGTCTGCCCGGGCGGCCACTGCGAGCCCTGGTCGAGCACCGCCGCGAGCGGTGCGGCGGCGGCGGCCCAGCGGTAGGTGAGCGACCTGCCGAGGAAGAGCGGAGCGCCGTCCGCACCCACGAGGTCGTAGTAGGACTCAAGGAACTCCGCGAGCCGCGAGCGGTGGGCGGCCCGTGCGTCCGCCGACCGCCTGGCGAGGCGCGAGGCCGGGTCGAGCGACCGGCACATGCGGTGCCACAGGACGGGGTAGAAGTGCATGGCCCACCCGCCGTAGTGGTCGAACCGGTCGCCCTCCCCCGCCCCGTCGCGGTACCAGCCGTCGCCGACGTAGAAGTCCTCGATCCGGGACAGGTCGGCGTCGACGACATCGAGCTGGACGTCGCTCAGCGGATGGCCCGTCGTCGCCACGAACGTGGCGACGACCACCCGGAACCAGTGCCAGTTGTTGTCCGGCACGTCCACCGTGAACGCCCCGAGCAGCCACTCGATCACGGCGGTGCGGTGCTCGGCCGAGAGCCGCGCCCAGATCCAGGGCCGGGTCTGGTGCAGCGCGAGCGCCACAGAGGCGGCCTCGACCAGTGCCTGGATGCAGTCGGGCGAGACCCTGGGCCAGGCCTCGGGATGGGCGGCGTCCGTACCCGCGACGAGCCCGGACGTGTACTGGTCCAGGAGCTCGGGGGCGACCTCGCCCGTTCCCGACAGGCGCCACGCGAACAGCAGGAACGTGCGCGCGTACCCCTCCAGCGCGTCCGAGTCCGCCCCGTTCCACGACTGGGGACCCTCCAGGACGATCCCGGCACCGCTCGCGGTCGCGGAGCGGGACGCCGAGCGCAGCAGCCCGTCGGCCGCCGCGATCCAGTGCTCGCGGGTGAGTCCGCTAGACGGGCTGGTGGCAAGGTCGGCGGCCGGTGCGGGACCCCAGGCCGCCGGCCAGGAGTGGGGCGTACGGGTGGTTCCGTCGGCGGGCCGGGGCGTCGGTGTCATGCACCGATCCTCACGGCGCGGGCGGAAGGCGTCCAACGGCGGTGATCGATTATGATCGGTCTGCTCGTCCCCGGTCCGCACCCGCGTCCGGCACCCGGCACAGTGGCCGGTACCGGCACCGTGGCCGGCACCGGCAGCGCAGGCGGCAGATCTGGTGGCGAGCCGGCGGCATGGCCGGCACCGCCGGAGTGACGACAGGGGTCCCGATGACCGCACGTGAGCGGGAGATGGCCGCACGACGCAGGGCGGCGATCCTGACGGACCTCGGCCTGCACGGCTCGGTCCGCGTGCAGGAGATCGCCGACCGGTTCGGGGTCTCCCTGGTCACCGCACGGCGCGACGTCGTGGCGCTGGCTCGTCAGGGCAGGTTGCAGCGTGTCCACGGCGGCGGGGTGCTCGTTCCCACGGAGGCGGACGACGGCACCCGGCACGGTGTGATCGGGGTCGTCATACCGTCCGGCCACGGCTACTTCCAGGAGATCCTCGCGGGCGCTCGGCAGGGTGCGCGGGAGGCGGGCGTCCGGCTCATCCTGGCGACGTCGTACTACGACGAGGCCGAGGAGAGCCGAATCGTCGACCGGCTGCGGCGTGCGCGCGTCGACGCCCTCCTGATCGCCACGGCACGGCCGACCGACCAACGGCTCCCGTCCTGGTTCGCCACCTTGGACAGACCCGTCGTGCTGGTCGAACGGCAGTGTGCCGCGCGCGGTGTCGACTACGTCCGTTCCGAGCACGAGGCGGGAGTGGAGGTCGCGCTGGACCACCTCGCGCAGGAGGGCCACGAACGAGTGGCGCTGGCGGTGCTGTCCTCGACACCGACCTCGGTCCGGCTGATCGCCGGGTTCGAGACCGCGCTCGCCGCGCGGAGCGGGATGCACGCCCCGTTCCCCCCGGTGACCTTCGTCTGGGAGGACCAGGACCTGTCGCAGCGCAACGCCGCACTCGAGTCGCTCCTGGACAGCTGCGCGGCCACTGGGACGACCGCGGTGATCGTCCATTCCGACGACGACGCCGTCGCGCTCCTCGGCCTGGCCCTCGAGCGAGGACTGCGGATACCCCAGGACCTCTCGATCGTCGCCTACGACGACGTCCTGGCAGCCCTCGGGTCCGTACCGCTCACCGCGGTCGCCCCGCCCAAGTACGACGTCGGGCGCCTCGCGGTGTCGGTCGCCGCGCGCCGGGTGACGGCCGGGGACCGCGCCGCGACCCAGCGTGTCCGCCTCGTCCCCCGCCTCGTCCGGCGGCGCTCGACCGCACCGCCCGGCACCCCACCGCCCGGCACCACACGGACGGCGCCGCACGACGCCGGTGATCGCTCTTGACCGCTTTACCGGGGTGAGACGGCGCCCTGCCCCGCCGTGCCGGGATGATCGTCCGACCAGCCCCGGACCATGAGGATGCCATGTCGCGACCAGAGCCGTTGACGATCTCCTTCGCCATGCAGCGCGCACTCAGACCTCGTCTCTTCGACGACGAGACGATGCGGAGGCTGGCGGCGCTCGGCGATCTTCGCACCGAGGTCATCGATGACCTCGCGCCGCCCGCGGCGCGCCGGCAGCTGCATACGACCGACCTCCTGATCACCGGATGGGGCTGCCCCGTGATCGGCCCCGCGGTCCTGGCGAGCGGCCGGCTCCAGGCCGTCGTCCACGCCGCCGGGACGGTGAAGAACCATCTCTCCGATGAGTTCTGGGCCTCGGGGGTCGCCGTCAGCTCGGCAGCCGACGCCAACGCCGTCCCGGTCGCCGAGTACACCGTCGCGCAGATCCTGCTGGCGAACAAGCAGCTCGACACGATGCGGGCCGCGTACCGCGACGAGCGGGCAGGCGCGGACTGGAACGGGCGGTTCCCCGAGGCGGGCAACTACCAGCGGACGGTGGGTGTCGTCGGAGCGTCCCGGATCGGCCGGCGGGTGCTGAACCACCTGGCCGCCTTCGACCTCGAGCTGCTGCTCCACGACCCGTACGTCGACGACACGACCGCGCGCGGGCTCGGCGCGCGCCGGGTCGACCTGGACGAGATCTTCCTGGCGAGCGACGTCGTGACCCTGCACGCCCCCGACCTGCCGGAGACCCGGCACCTGGTCGACGCCCGCCGCCTCGCGCTCATGCGGCCGAACGCCACGCTGGTGAACACGGCCCGGGGCGGCCTCGTCGACACGGCGGCGCTCACCGACGCGGTCGTGGCCGGCCGGGTCCGCGCCGTCCTCGACGTCACCGAGCCCGAGATCCTCGCCCCGGACTCTCCCCTGTACGAGCACCCAGGAGTGGTCCTGACGCCGCACGTGGCCGGGTCCGTGGGCGGTGAGCTGCGGAGGCTCGGTCACACGGCGGCCGACGAGGTCGAGTCCTGGGTACGCACCGGAAGCTTCCGTAGCCCCGTACACCCCGAGACCCTCGCCATCATGGCCTGAGTCGCACCCGCCGACGGCCGACCGGGCCGTCGGACTCCACCCGAAGAACGAAAGAGGACAACGTGGTCCGAACACCATGGCGCATCGTCGCGCCGCTCGTCGCGCTGGCACTGGCGACCGGATCCCTGCCCGCCGCGGGGGCCGCCGTCGGCGAGGAGGAAGAGCTGCTGATCAACGGTACGTTCGACACGGGGCACAAGCCGTGGTGGACGAACGCCGGGATGACACCCGACGTCTCGACCGGCGAGCTGTGCGTCGACGTGCCCGCCGTCGCCAACCCGTGGGGGGCGATCGTCGGGCAGAACGACCTGGCGTTCCGGCCGGCGACCGAGTACACGCTCAGCTTCACCGCGCGGGCGGACCGGAACGTCACGATCCGGCCGGTGGTGCAGCCCGCCGACGGCTCCGCGGGTGGCACCTACCTGACCAGGAGCACGACGGTCGGGACAGTGGCCGCGACGACGACCTACACGTTCGTCACGCCCGACCAGGAGCTCCCGGTCAACAACACCCTGCACTTCCAGCTCGGGGGCGGGGGCGCGTACGGCGTATGCCTCGACGACGTGAGCCTCACCGGTCCGGCGTTCGAGTACGTGCCGGAGACCGGACCGGCCGTCAAGGTCAACCAGGCGGGCTACCTGCCACGCGGCCCGAAGGCGGCGACCGTGGTCACCGCGGCGACGCGGCCGCAGCGGTGGAGCCTGGAGTCGGCGACCGGAGAGCGGCTCGCCCACGGCGTCACCAGACCCCGCGGTACCGACCCCTCGTCCGGCGAGCGGGTGCAGACCATCGACTTCTCCCGGTACACCAGGTCCGCGCGGGACGTGCGGCTCGTGGTGGGCGACGCGTCGAGCCACCCGTTCGACATCGACGCCGACGTCTACCAGGACCTGCGGGCGGACTCGATGGCCTTCTTCTACACGAACCGCTCCGGCACGGCCATCGACGGTGCGGTCGCCGGGGCCGGGTACGCGCGGGAGGCGGGCCACGTGGGGGCGTTCCCCAACCAGGGCGACGTCTCCGTGCCGTGCCAGGAACCACGGGCCTGGATGGACGGCTGGACCTGCGACTACACCCTCGACGTCACAGGAGGGTGGTACGACGCGGGCGACCACGGCAAGTACGTCGTCAACGGCGGTATCGCCACCCACCAGCTGCTGACCGCCTACGAGCGCACGCTGCACGCCGACACCGTCGACCGGGGAGCGCTCGCCGACTCGACCCTGAGTGTCCCCGAACGGGGCAACGGCGTGCCCGACATCCTCGACGAGGCACGCTGGAACCTCGAGTTCATGCTCAAGATGCAGGTGCCCGACGGCGAGCCGCTGGCGGGCATGGCGCACCACAAGGTGCACGACGTCGAGTGGACCGGCCTGCCCATGCTCCCCGCGGCCGACCCCAAGGCCCGTGCCCTGCACCGGCCGTCGACGGCAGCGACGCTCAACCTCGCCGCCGTCGCGGCGACCGGAGCGCGGCTGTGGAGCGACATCGACCCGGCGTTCTCCGCCGAGCTGCTCCGGGCATCCACCACGGCGTACGAGGCCGCGCAGGCGCACCCGGCGCTGTTCGCGCCGCGCGCGGACGGCGAGTCCGGGGGTGGCCCGTACGCCGACTCCGACGTCTCCGACGAGTTCTACTGGGCCGCCGCGGAGCTCTATCTCACGACCGGCGCCGCGCGGTACCGGCGTGACGTGACCGCCAGCCCCCTGCACCGGGCGGACGTGTTCTCGGAGGGCTTCTACTGGGGCTCGGTCGCGGCCCTGGCCCGCCTGGACCTCGCCACCGTGCCGTCGCGCCTGCCCGACCGCGGCCGGGTGCGACGTTCGGTGGTGGCCGGCGCAGACCACCTCGTCGCGCTCCAGGAGCGCGAGGCCTTCGGCCAGACCTACACACCGTCCGACGGCCGCTACGCCTGGGGATCGAACAGCTCGATGCTCAACAACCAGGTGGTGATCGCCACCGCGTTCGACATCACGGGTCGCGCGAAGTACGCACGGTCCGTGCTCGAAGGGCTCGACTACCTGCTGGGCCGCAACGTGCTCGGGACGTCCTACGTCACGGGATACGGCACGGTCTACGCGCAGAACCAGCACAGCCGCTGGTACGCCCACAGCCTCGACCCGGCGCTGCCCGCCCCGCCCCGCGGGACGGTCGCCGGCGGGCCGAACTCGAGCATCCAGGACCCGGTCTCGGGGGCGTGGCTCGAGGGCTGCCTGCCCCAGTGGTGCTACGTCGACGACATCCGCGCGTGGGCGGTCAACGAGATCACGATCAACTGGAACTCGTCGCTCGCCTGGGTCGCCTCCTTCGCCGCCGACCTGGGCGACGGTCGGGGTGCGGGGCGCCACAACGGTTACGGCCCTGCCGAGACGAACCTGCTGAGATGAACCTGCCATGATGAACGGGTGACCGCCTACGACCTGCACGTCACCGAAGCCGACCCGGCGCGCGTCGTCACGGTCCTGCCCGGGAGCGGCTACACCGCCATGGGCCCCCTGCTCTGGTACACGCGCAGTGCGCTGCGCGACCTGGGCTGGACGGTCCGCACCCTGGAGTGGGTGGCCAGGCCGTCCTTCGGCACGGCGCGCGAGGCGTACGCGGAGGTCCTCGACGGCCGCCGCGGACCCGGCCAGGACGCGCTGCACCTGGTCGTGGCCAAGTCCCTCGGCACGCTCGCCATGCCGATGGCGGTCCACCTCGGCCTGCCGGGCGTCTGGCTCACCCCGGTGCTCACCAGCGAGCAGGCGCCCGACGTCCGGGAGACGGCCGCCGAGCTGGACGAGGACCACCTCCTGATCGGCGGTACCGCGGACCCCCTGTGGGACGGGGAGCTCGCGGACGGCTCGGAGGCCGACGTCCTGGAGGTGGAGGACGCCGACCACAACCTCGAGGTGCCGGGCACCCGGGCCGAGAACCTCGCGATCCTCGACGAGGTCGTCGGCGCGATCGAGGAGTTCGCGGGCTCGTTCGGCGAGGAATGACGGTCACTCCGCAGGTTCCGCCGCGAGCGCCGGTCCCGCCACGGGCGCGATGTTCTGGTTGAGGTGGAAGACGTTGCCCGGGTCGTAGACGGCCTTGACCGCGGCGAGGCGCGTGAGCTTCGCGGGCGGGTAGGCCCGCTGGACGCCGGCCGCGCCGTCGTCACCGAGCACGTTGACGTAGACGCCGCTGGCGAAGGGTTCCAGACGGGCCGCACTGGCCCGGGCCGCCGCGATCCTGTCGGCGTCCTCGGCCGGGTCGGTCCAGCCGGTGGCCGCCACGTACTCGAAGCGAGTGTCCCGCTGGCTGAAAGCGGCGTCGTCGTCGGGCACGTCGGCGATGGCGCCGCCGTAGGCCTGGAGGCCTGCCCCGACGCCGGGTTCGGTGGCGAGGAGCGCCTCGATCGCGCCGAGGGACAGGTCCCTGACGTAGTGCCCCTTCCAGTAGCGGCGCACGGCGTGGCCGGCCGTGCTGTCCTCCCGGGTCTGGAGGTCAAGGTAGGACAGCTCCTCGACCCGGCGGGCCACCGGTGTGCCCGGAGAACCGGGGACCGAAGTGAGCTCTGCCTCGAGCTCCGCCGCGTGCGCAAGTCCCTCCGCCGGGTCGCCGACCCACACCAGACCGAGCGCCACCACGCCGTCGTGCACACCGGCGGTGTAGGTGGCCGCGCGCGGGGCCCGCACGGCGAGGTCGCGCCACCGGGTGACGGTCGGAGCCGCTCCCCCGACCGGGAAGTCGAGCTCGACGCTCAGCGCGCGGGTGCCGACGTCGTGCAGCCGGAACTCGAACTCGGTGACGACGCCGAAGTTGCCGCCCCCGCCGCGCAGCGCCCAGAACAGGTCGGGCCGCTCGTCGGCCGACACGCGGACCACCTCACCGGCCGCCGTGACCACCTCGTAGGAGACGACGTTGTCGCAGGCCAGGCCGCACTGCCTGGCCAGCCAGCCCATCCCGCCGCCCAGTGTGAGCCCGCCGACGCCCGTGTGCGACACGTTGCCCGCCGTCGTCGCGAGCCCGTACGGCTGCGTCGCGGCGTCGAGCGCGCCCAGCAGCGCGCCGCCCTGCACCCACGCCCGCCTACGCTCCGGGTCCACCCGGACCGCGCCCATCGGCGTCAGGTCGATCATCAACCCGCCCTCGGGAACTCCGTGCCCGACGACGCTGTGGCCCCCGCAGCGGACACCGACCTCCAGGCCCTCCCGCCGCGCCAGCGCGAGCGCCGCCACCACGTCGTCGGTCCGGCGGGCGCGGACCACCAGGGCCGGCCGGTGGTCGACCATCGCGTTCCACACCGCGCGGGCCTCGTCGAACCCGGCGTCGCCCGGGCGCAGGACGTCGAGCCCTGACACCGCTGAGCCGTCGATCGTGTCCATGCTTCGCTCCTCCTCGAGCAGGGCCCCTCGTCCTGGTGCCCCGGTCCACAAGAGACCGTCCGGAGGCGGAGGACTCATCGCAGTCGGCCCACCCCGAATGGCGTTGCCGCCGTCGGCCCGGATTGGGACCATGGGGCCGTGACCGCGCCGACGATCGACGAGAGTCCGGATCCACCCCTGCGTCTGCGCCCGCCACGGCATGCCGTGGAACCGCGCGCCGTCGGCTGGTGGTCGCTGCAGCTCGTGCTCTGGATGGCAGCGCCCGTCGTGACCCTCGGCGTGCTGGGCCTCCTGATCCCTCCCGCCCGCCTGTGGCTGCTCGTCCCCGCCGGGATCCTTGCCGTCCTGGGGGTGCTCGCCGCCGTCGCCCTCCCCCGGCTGTGGTTCCGCCATCACCGCTGGGAGGTCACCGAGGAGGCGGTCTACACGCGCACCGGCTGGTTCTTCCAGGAGTGGCGGGTCGCGCCGCTGTCCCGGATCCAGACCGTCGACACGGTCCGCGGACCGCTGGAGCAGCGATTCGGGCTGGCGACGCTCACGGTGACGACGGCGTCCGCGAAGGGCGCGGTGAAGGTCGAGGGGCTCGACGCCGAGACGGCCACCGACCTCGCCGCCGAGCTCACCGTCGCCACGCAGGCCACACCCGAGGACGCGACCTGAGCACCGACGACCCGGCGTGGGAGCGGCTGGACCGCCGGGCCTTCCTCGCCGGCGGCATCTACACCGCGCTGCCGGCCGCGGGCGCGGCTCTCGTCACGGGCTACTGGCTGGCCGTCGGCGGCACCGTCGGCACTGCGCTGGCCTGGGTGCTGCCGGCCTTCGTGGTCATCACCGCCGCCGGTGCCGCGTCCGGCGAGTGGATGTGGCGGGTCACCAGCTATCGCGTCGACTCCGAACGGTTCCACGTGCACACCGGCGTCGTGTTCCGCAAGCGTCTCGCCCTGCGCCGGGAGCGGATCCGCTCGGTCGACCTCACCGCGGACCCGGTGCTGCGCGTGCTCGGCGCGGTGACCATGCGCGTGGGCACCGGCGAGAAGGCAGGGGCCGAGGGCACCGTCACGCTCTGGCCGGTGCGCCGCGCGTCCGCCGAGGCGCTGCGCGCCACCCTGCTGGCGCACGCCGCGCGGCCTGACGCCGACGGCGGGTCGCTGGCCCGGTTCGACCGCGGGTGGATCCGGTTCGCCCCGCTGTCCTTCCTCACCCCGGCGCTCGGGGCCGCCGCGGGCGGCGGCACGCTCCAGGTGGCCGAGTGGTTCGGGATGCAGCAGCGGGTGTTCGACGTCGTCGGGTCGTGGTTCGGTCTCGCCCCGGTGCTGCTCGTCGCCCTCGCGCTGGCCGTCGCACTGCTCCTCGTGGGCGGTGTGGCCACCGTGGCGCTCTGGGTCGAGACCTGGTGGAACCACACTTTGGACCGCCAGGCCGACGGCACGCTGCAGGTGCGGCGCGGCCTGCTCACCACCCGGTCGATCACGCTGGAGGAGTCGCGGCTCCGCGGGCTGGAGGTCGTCGAACCGCTCGCCGCCCGTCTCGCCGGCGGCGCGCGCGTGGACGCCGTCGCCACCGGGCTCACGACCGACGACGAGGACAAGACGGAGAGCCGAACCCTCCTGCCCACCGCGCCGAAGGAGCTCGCCGACCAGGTGGCCGCGAGGGTCCTCCGCGAGCCGACCCCGCCGACGTCGGCGCCCCTCACGCCGCATCCCGAGGCGGCCCGGGGACGCCGGCTGCGCTGGGCGCTCGGCACGGTGCTCGTGGTCGAGGCGGTGGTGCTCGTACTCGGGGCGCTGCTCGCGCCCGTGCTGCTCCACGTCGCGTGGATCAGCGCTCTCGTGCTCTTCCCCGTGGCGGTCGCGCTGGCGAACGACGCCTACCGCGCGCTGGGCCACACCCTCACCGGCGCGTACCCGGCCGGCTATCTGGTGGCACGCAGCGGCACCGTCCGGCGTGCGACGGTGGCGCTCCAGCGGCGCGGCATCGTGGGCTGGACCGTCCGACAGTCGTGGTTCCAGCGCCGGGCAGGGCTCGTCACCGTCGTCGCCACCACAGCCGCGGGCGCCGGCGCGTACGCCGTCCGCGACGCGGCAGTGGCGGACGGTCTCGCCCTCGCGGACGCCGCCGTCCCCGGCCTGCTGCGGCCGTTCCTGATCGGTGCCGACGCCGAGCCGGAGGTCACCCCGCTGCGTTGACGGCTCCGCTGACGGCTCAGCGGAGCCGACGACTCAGACGACTCAGACGACTCAGACGCCGGCCTTCTGCCGCACCACGGCGACGGCCTTGCCCATGTTCACGCTCCAGCCGACGCCGAACACGCGGGGCCCGACGACGTGCTCGGCATCCGGGTTCCACAGCCGTTCCTTGGCGCGCTCCAGGGTCGGGACGCGCAGCTCGTACGGGACGACCGACGCGATCTTGCCGTGCCAGGTCCGCTCCTCCTTCGGCCTGCGCAGCTCCTTCACGACCGCCGCGGCCGTCAGCGCGATCGCGACGAGCGTCAGGAACTTCTTGAGCCCTCCGCCGCCGTGCGCGGCCTTCTCGGCGTGATCGGTGTGCTTCTTGCGACCCATCGTGGTGCCTCCCGTGCTCTCGGTTCCCGCCTGCACGACCATCCTGGGGCATGTGCGCCCCACTGGCCCGTGCAACGCGCAGACGGTGCGACACGGACGGTGCAACACGGACGGGGTCAGCGGACCCGTACGGCGCCCGGCTGGATGGTGATGCTGACGCGGCGGGTCTCGCCCAGGTCCTCGCCGTCGATCTCGAAGACCCGCGGCTCCATGAGCTCGAGGCGCAGGCTCCGTACCCGGAGGTGCGTGGCGCTGTCGCTGCTCTCGGCCACCTTGCCGCCCGTCGCGAGGCGCTTGATCCCGTTGTCCCAGACCAGGTTCCGCATGGTGTCGAGCCAGCCGGCCGCGCCGTCCGCGCTCAGGAGGAGCAGATCCAGCTCGCCGTCGGAGGGGTCGGCGTCGGGCAGCAGGTTGAAGCCGCCCTGGAGCATGCCGCAGTTGCCGACGAGCAGCGTGTGCACGCTGTCCTCGCCGTGCTCCTGGCCGTCCGCGGTGATCCGGACGTCGAGGGTGTCGCTGGCGGCGATCGCGCGCCCCATCGACTCCACGTAGGCCAGCCAGCCGACCTTGTCCTTGAGGTCGTCATCGGTCTCGGTGATCATGTGCGCGTCGAGGCCGAACCCGGCCAGCACCGCGAACGCGTGGCGTTCGGGCCCGCCGGGGAGCTCGATCTCCAGCCAGCCCACGTCGATGGCCCGTGCCTCGCCGCCGAGCGCCCGGGTCAGGGCGCCGGGGATGTCGTTCAGCGGCACGCCGAGGTTCCGCGCCAGGAGGTTCCCGGTGCCGAGCGGGACGATCGCCAGCTCGGCGGAGGTGTCCGCCTCCGCGAGGCGTTCGGCGACGGCCCGGACGGTCCCGTCTCCGCCGGCGACCACGAGCAGGTCGGCGCCCGCGGCGAGCGCCTGCGCCGTGACGCCCTGGCCCGGGTCGTCCTCGCTCGTCTCGAACCAGATGGCCTCGAAGGTCGTCTCGGCCGCGGCGGCCGCCCGGTCCAGCCCGGACTCGAGGTCGGCCCTGGTCGTCTTGGCCGGGTTCCAGATGATGCAGACGCGTTGTGCGCTCATGGCCGCATGCTTCCACAGCCGGTCGGGTGCCTCGACCCGAACCCGCCGGTCACGGGTCCGCCGCCGCGGCGAACCGCTGGGCGAGGGCCCTGACCGCCTCCTGGAGCTCGGGCCCGCCCTCGACCCGGAAGGGGTAGGGCACGCTCGCCAGCCATTCCTGCGCGTACATCGCCGGGTTCCGGGTGCTGCCGACGAGGACGCACCCGTCGTCGACCGCTTCGAGCCGGCCCATCTGCGCGCCGACCCAGGGGGCGACGTCGGCGAGCGGGGCGTCGAACACGACGCGGGTGGTGAACTGCCATCCGGTGCCCAGGTGCTCCTCGAGCGCGGCCACGGGATCGAGGCCGTCGGGTGGTGTGAACCCCCGGTCGGTGTGCTCGACCGCGTGGACCCGGTCGACGCGGTAGGTGCGGGTGGCGCCGGCGCGGTGGGAGTGGCACAGCAGGTACCAGCGCCCGTAGCGCACGACGACGGCCCACGGGTCGACCTCGGCGACCCACTCGCTGCCGGACTCGCCGCGGTAGGTGACCAGCACGCGCCGTCGGGCGGCGATCGCGGCGACGAGCTCGCTGGTGACCGTGGTGTCGGGGCGGGCGGCGAACCGGTCGGGTGCGGCGGTCGCGTGCTCGCGCAGCGCGGCGGCCTGCCTGCCGACGTCCTCGGGCAGCGCCCGGATCACCTTGCCGAGCGCGGTGTCGACGAGGTCGTCCCCGTCGACGTCGGGGTGACCGTCGAGCACCGCCATGACCAGGCCGAGCGCCTCGGTCTGGGTGAACGTGACGGGCGGGAGCCGGGTGCCGCGGCCGAGGCGGTAGCCGCCGTGCGGCCCGCGGGCCGAGGAGACGGGGATGCCGGCCTCGCGCAGGATCTCGACGTAGCGCCGGGCAGCCCGTTCGGTGACGCCGAGCCGGTCGGCGAGCTCGTTCGCCGTCGTGCCGGGGCGGGTCTGCAGGACCTCCAGCGCACGGAGCGCACGCGCGGTGGGGCTGATCTCGGAGGGCACACGTGCAGGCTACGGCCATGTCCTCCAGGGCGTGCCGGGAGCGGGTGCCCGGCGCGTGTGCCCGGCGCACGTGCGAGTGGGTCCCACCCGGGTCACGGTGAAGGGACCCGACGAAAGGAGAGCCTCGTGGCCACCATCACGAAGTCGATCGACGTGGATGTCCCCGTCAGCGCCGTCTACAACCAGTGGACGCAGTTCGAGGAGTTCCCCCGGTTCATGGAGGGCGTCGAGGAGATCCGCCAGCTCGACACGACCCATACCCACTGGAAGACGAAGGTGGGCGGGGTCGAGCGGGAGTTCGACGCCGAGATCACGGAACAGCATCCGGACGAGCGGGTCGCGTGGACGAGCCGGACCGGGCCGCAGCAGGCCGGCGTCGTCACGTTCCACCGGCTCCAGGACGATCAGACCCGGGTCACCGTGCAGCTGGACTGGGAGCCGGACAACGCAACGGAGAAGGTGGGCAGCGCCCTGAACTTCGACGACCGCCGCGTCCAGGGCGACCTTGACCGGTTCAAGGAGTTCATCGAGTCGCGCGGCACCGAGACGGGCGCCTGGCGCGGCGACGTGAGCTGACCGCTGCTGCGCTGGCCGTCCTGCGCTGACGGGTGTGCTGACCGCCCCCGGGCCGATCGGTCCGGGGGCGGTCATCGCACGTGACAGACGGTACGGGACCGTCAGCGCACCACCTCGAAGATCTGCTTCTGGACGCCGTTCTTGTACGCCTCGTGCTCGACGAGGCGGAGGTTCTGGGCCGCCTTGTCGGCGTCGCTGAACAGCGGCTTGCCCTGGCCCAGGAGCACCGGGAACACGAGCAGGTGGTACGCGTCGATGAGTCCCGCGTCCGCGAGCGCCCGCGTGAGGGAGACGCTGCCGTGCACCTGGATCTCGCCGACGTCCGAGTCCTTGAGCTTCGCGACGTCGTCGAGCGAGCGCAGGATGGTGGTCTCGCCCCAGCCCTCGGTCAGGTCCGCCTCGGTGAGCGTCGTCGAGACGACGTACTTGGGCAGGGTGTTGTAGCGCGTGAACTCCTCCATGTCGGGCCACACGGGCGCGAACATCTGGTAGCTGGCGCGGCCCAGCAGCAGCGCGCCCGCCTCCTCCTGCTCACGGCCCTTGAGCTCGTACGCCTCCGGCGCCGGGGCAACAGTCTTGAAGGTCCACTCCGTGTCGTGCAGCTCGGGGTCCCCGCCGGTCGGGTCGACCTTGCCGTCGAGCGAGACGAAGTGGGTGGCGACGATGGTGCTCATGCGGGGCTCTCCTGGGTAGTGGTGGTTCACGTGGTGGTGCACGTGGCGGTGGCCTGCTCGGCCCTCTGCCTACTCTGACGACCGGGGACGAAAAACTCATCGGCATTCAGACATCGAATGAGACATCGGAAATGATCCGAGAACTGATCCGGAAGTAGAACGTCCGGAACTGGTTCTAGCGTGGTGCTCAACGGCATCCTGCCGCACTCACCACGGGAGAGAAATCATGGACATCCTGCTCATCGGAGGCCTCTGGCTCGACACGTCCGCCTGGGACGGCGTGGTGCCGGAGCTCGAGGCGCTCGGCCACCGTGCCGTGCCGGTCGCGCTTCCCGGACAGGGCGACGGCTCGACGACGGCGACGCTGGCGGACCAGGTCACCGCGGTGCTCGCGGCGGTGGACGCGAGCGCCGGCAAGCCGCTGGTCGTGGGCCACTCGGCCGCGTGCACCCTGGCCTGGCTCGCCGCCGACGCCCGCCCGGAGGAGCTCGCCGGCGTGGTGCTGATCGGCGGGTTCCCGTGGGACGACGGCAAGCTCTACGCCGACCTGTTCGAGATGACCGACGGCGTCATGCCGTTTCCCGGCTGGGGACCGTTCGAGGGCCCGGACTCCGCCGACCTCTCCGACGAGCTCAAGAATGCTTTCGCGGCCAAGGCGGTCCCGGTCCCCGAGGGGGTGGCCCGAGGCGTGGTGCAGCTGACCGACGAGCGGCGGTTCGACGTGCCGGTGGTCGTCGTGTGCCCCGAGTTCACGGCCGAGCAGGCGAGGCAGTGGATCGAGGCCGGCGACGTGCCGGAGCTCGCACGGGCGAAGAACGTCGACCTGGTCGACCTGGACTCGGGCCACTGGCCGATGTTCACCCGCCCGGCCGCCCTGGCAGCCCTGTTGGCCGACCCAGCCGCCTGACCCACGTCCGTTGAGTGCTGGATATTCGCCCTTCATTCGCGTGCGAAGGGGCGAATATCCAGCACTCAACGCTTCAGGCCGAGGGAGCGCAGCTCCAGGTCCGCCAGCTTGCGGACCGCTGTCGGGTCGCCGGATCGCCATGCGGCCACCGGGTCGTCCGAGATGCGGGTCAGGGACCTCAGCGGCTGGTTCGCCAGGGCACGCAGCGCCAGCAGCTGCGGGTCGGCGCCCACGAACCGCCGGGCGGCGGTCGCGCGCCGGATGAACCGGACCCGGAACGGCACGTACAGCACGGCGATCAGCAGCACCGGGACCAGGAACACCGCCAACCCGACGAGCAGCGCGATGTCGGCCACGGTCTCGGCCTGGGACCGGCCGGCAACGGCCAGGCTCTCTGCCGCGTCGGCGGCGCCGCGGAAAGGTGCGGCCAGGTCGTCCCCCACGCCGGGGATACCGCCGATCCGGCCCTCCACGTCGTGGAACCGGCCGGCCATCTCGTCGGCCGCCGACGCCGTCGCCAGGCCGGGCTGCCCGAGAGTCAGCGTCGCGTCGTGGGTCTCGCGTCCGGCCCAGGCCCAGCCCGCGATCCAGGCGAGCAGCATCAGGTCACCGAGCACCTGACGGGCACCTCGGGCGGGCGCTGCTGCGTACAACCTCATGGACAACCTCATTGTCTGGTCTTCCGGACGTCGGCAAGTCGCACGCGCACCGTAGCGGAACCGAGCCAGTTTCGGGGGCCGCCGCGACCGATCTGTGGTTGCATACTCCCCGACTTTGTTTTCCGACATTGCGGAGGTATTGCCCATGACCACCAACGACGAGCTCAGCCGTACGTTTGTCGAGTTCGACGGCGATGGCGACGGCCACATCACCGCCGACGAGTTCCGCCAGGCCATGGCCACGCGCGGCGAGGAGACCTCCGACAAGGACCTCGAGCAGATCTTCGGCAAGGCCGACAACGACGACGACGGCAAGATCAACCTCGCCGAGTTCACCGAGGCCTGGGACGCCTGACCCTGCCGCGCCGGTCGAGGGCCTGAACGGACGGAGTCCTACGCGCGCCCCACCGCTCGGTTGGGCCGGCGCCCGCCGGGCGCGAGAGGATGGCCCCGTGACGAAGCGCGAGAATCCCCAGGTCCGCGACCTCAACCTCGTGCGCACCTTCCGCGAGGTCCGCGCGAGTTCCGGGTCGACGACGACGGAGCTGGTCCGCGCGACCGGGCTGTCCCGCCCGAGCATCAACTCCCTGGTGTCCGAGCTGACGGACCTCGGCTGGGTAGTGGCGGTGGAGCCGGTGCCGAACGGTCAGGGCGGCCGCCCGCCGCAGCGCTTCCGCTTCCACGCCGAGATCGGCAGGATCCTCGGGATCGACATCGGGGTGCACCGGATCAGCGCCGTGCTGACCGACCTCGCCGGGACGGTCCTGGCCGGTCACGAGCTCGCCGTCGAGCCGACGGCGGCGCCAGCGCAGCGGCTCGACCGGCTCGACGAGGTCGTCGAGGCGGCGCTCGCCGGCGCGGGCGCGACGCCGGAAGCGGTCTGGTCGGTCGCCGCCGCCGTGACGGGTCCGGTCGACGCACAGGGCCGCACGTCGATGGTGAGCCCGCTGCCGGGCTGGGCAGAGGTCGACCTCGTCGGGCACCTCGGCCGCCGGTTCACCTGCCCCGTCCAGGTGGAGAACGACGTCAAGGTGGCCCTCCTCGCCGAGCACGAGTGGGGGGTGGTGAGCGGCGCCCGGGACGTCGTCTACATCCTCGCGGGGCTGCGCACCGGGGCGGCCGCACTTGTCAACGGCCGGCTGGTGCGGGGGCACGGCGGGGCCGCCGGGGAGATCGGCGCGCTCCCCGCCGTCCGCTGGCTCACGGCCCTGGAGGACCTGCAGCACGTGCCCGGCATGCCCGGGTCGCTCCGGGAGAGCGAACGGTCCGCGTGGACGTTCCGGCAGGCTCGGCAGGGCAATGCCGAGGCACGCGAGGCGGTGTGGCGGTACGCCCGCGACCTCGCGACCGGGGCCGCCGCCGTGGTGCTCACGCTCGATCCCGAGATAGTGGTGCTGGGCGGCGGCAGCACACCGTGGGCGGACCTCTGGGGCGCGGAGTTCGGCGCGATGCTCAGCAAGAGCGTCGTGCGGATGCCCCAGGTGAAGGTCTCCTCCCTGGGGCCCGACCACGTCGCGCGCGGGGCCGTCCGGCTGGCCATGGCCGACGTCGAGTCGACCTTCTACGCCGAGCGGCTGCTGCCCGCCGAACGCCCCCACGCCTGAGCCCTCGACGTGTCAGACCCTGAGGTCACCCTGGTGACCTGAGGGTCTGACACGTCGAGGAGGAGAACCTAGAGGGGGTAGTGGCCCGCTCCGCCGTCGATCGCCGGACCGAAGTCCACCAGGCGCGAGCCGATCCGGTAGCGGTAGCGGTCCACCCGCTCGGTGGCCGGCGTACTCGTGAGGAACTCGCGCAGCGCCGGTAGGTCGGCCGGCTCGATCCAGTCGGGCGGGTCCGAGACGGCGCGGAACGCCGAGAGCCGCGCACAGTCCCGCAGCCACTGCATCTGCTCGTCGCTCAGCAGGTTGCGCCGACGCCGGAAGTACACGACGTCGGGGTCGATACCGATCAGGCCGCGCATCCAGAGCCGGTTCACGCCGTTGAAGACGGCGTTGCGCGCCATGGCGTCGGACGGGTCGTCGCTGGCGTAGTTGTCCCACATGGGCGCCACGTCGGGCCCGGTGCGTACCGCGTTCAGCACTCCCAGCGACGGGAAGACCGGCGCGCCGGACCCCAGCAGGTAGACGTCCGGGCCGACGGCGTCCCGGACCAGCTCGATCGCCGAACGGTAGGCGGCCTCCCGGTCGACGTCCTCCGCGCGCACCCCGGCCACGGCGCCCGCATTGATGAAGTCGAGCTTGAGGTAGCTGAACCCCCAGTCGACGGCGCGCGTCACCGTCTCGGCGAGGAAGTCCCGCGCGTCCTGCCGCGTGAAGTCGAAGGTGTAGTAGTCGGTGCCCCAGTTGGACCCGGCACGGACCGGGGCGCCGTCGACGTCGCGCAGCAGCATCTGCGGGTTCTGCCGGACCACCCGCGACTGCGGCAGCGCGATGAACGGTGCGATCCACAGCCCGGGGCGCATCCCGCGGTCCGTGATCGCGGTGGCGGCGTCCTTCATGCCCGCGGCGAACTTCTCGTTCGGCGTCCAGTCCCCGACGAGCTCCTCCCAGCCGTCGTCGATCTGGACGGTGTCGAAGCCCAGCTCCGGGAGCTGCGGCACGATCTTGTCGAGGTCCGCACGGGAGACCGTCTCGTACAGCGAGTACCAGGACGACCACACGGTCCCCGGGTCCTCGCCCCGCACGCCGTACCGGTCCGCGAGCAGGTCGCGGTACCGCGTGAACACCTCGTGCTCGGTGCCGGCCAGCAGCACCCAGGAGGCCGCCCGCCCCGTCTCGGTCCAGGCGGCGAGCACGTCCCGGTCGGCGTGCAGCCTGGGGGTGTCGCCCTCCAGGCAGCCCAGCAGGTACGCGGTGGCGCCGTCGGTCACGGTCATCATCCACGACGCGTGGTGCCGCGACGGGTCGTCCCAGCCGGTGTCGTCGGCGGTCTGCCTGCGCCGGACGTCGGCGACGCGCAGCGGCTCCTGCGTGAGCCGCCGCCAGCCCGTCGGGGACCAGGAGTTCTGCCCGTTCCGGTAGACGTCGCCGTCGGCGATGCCGTGCAGGACGGACACGCGTGAGGCGTTCAGGAAGGTCTCCGCGACCTCCGTCGCCGGCCGAGCCCAGCTCGGCCGCTCCGCGCACACCGCGCCGTCAAGACGCATCGGGACGGTGGCCTGGGTTCCAGCTGACATGCGTTCTCCTCGTGGACGGCGGGAGCGGTGCCGCGCACCGCTCCCGCCGTGGTACGGACCGACACGAGGTCGGTCGGTGTGCCGACGGCGGAGGCCGCCGGCCGGTCTGGACTGCTCGAACTGGGCTGTTCGAACTGGGCTGCTCGAGCCGGTCCGGGCTACTCGAAGAGCGACTCGACGGCGTCGTTCGCCTCCCCCAGCCGCACTGCCGGGTCGGCGCCCTGGGCGATCGCCTGCATGGCGTCCTGGACGGCGGCGTTCACCTCCGCGGCGTTGTTGAACGCCGGGACGGCGAAGATCTCGCCTGCGTCGGCCACGCCGACGAACGCCGACGAGTCGAGGCCCTGCTCCGCGCGCGCCGCGAGCGCCGCCTCGGTACCCGAGCTCAGCGCGGGGAACACGAGGCCCGCCTCCCCCACCGTGTCCTGGCAGGCCGACGACGCGAGGTACGCGACCCAGGCGAAGGCCTGGTCCGGGTGCTCGGTGCCGGCCCAGACGGAGTCGGCGAGACCGTTGGTGGCGGCGGTGCGCCCCTGCGGCCCTGCGGGCACCTGCGCGAAGGCGAGGTCCAGGGGCACGTCCTCGGCGAGGTACGTGGACGCTGTCCACGAGCCCGTGATCGTCGACGCGGCCTTGCCGCTCGTGATCACGGCCTCGGTACCGAGCGTGGACTGCTCGTCGAACGGCGGCGCGTACCCGTCCTCGATCAGCGCCTGCAGCCAGCCGGCGGTCTCGACCAGCGGGGCGGAGTCGAAGTTGAACGAGGTGGGCGCGCCCTCGTCGTCGCTGTAGGTGAACCCTGTCGAGTGGGCGAAGTTGCCCCAGCCGTTCTGGCCGACGGCGCCGTCCGCCCACTCGGGGTAGTACCCGTAGCGGACGACGTCGTCCTTGTCGTACGCCGGGTCCAGGCCCGTGCGGCCCGCTGAGTCGAGCGACATGGCCCGGACCAGCTCCTCGAAGGTGCCGCCGTCGTCCGGGTTCCAGGTCAGCGCGCTCATCTGCTCGGCGCTGAAGCCCGCCTCCTTCGCGACCTCCGTGTCGTACAGGAGGGCCACGGTGTCCCAGTCCTTGGGCAGCCCG
This sequence comes from Promicromonospora sp. CA-289599, assembly GCF_050936155.1. Lineage (NCBI taxonomy): Bacteria > Bacillati > Actinomycetota > Actinomycetes > Micrococcales > Promicromonosporaceae > Promicromonospora > Promicromonospora sp. CA-289599. The sequence continues at coordinate 5,109,908 of NZ_JBNJNI010000001.1, read as the reverse complement.
TAGCGCTTGCCCTCGAAGACCCACCGGTCGGCGAGGCCCTCCTTGAAGGCGGCGAGGTCGACGTCGGAGGCCTCGACCCGGTCGGTCAGGTCGAGGAGCTGACCGTTCTGCACGAACTGGAGGTAGTACGAGATCTGGTTGGTGAACACGTCCGGGGCTGTCCCGGCGGTGATCTGCGTGCTCAGGTTCTGCCAGTACTGCGCCCACCCGGTCTGGGTGAGCGTCACCGTGATCTCCGGGTTGAGCTCGTGGAAGTCGTCGGCGCACTGCTGGTACAGCGGGAGCTGCGTGTCGTCCCAGAGCCAGTAGTCGATCGTCACGGCCTCGCCGGCGGCATCGTCGCCACCGGTTCCCGAGGAGCACGCGCTGAGCGCCAGCAACGACGCGGCACCGAGCGCCGCGAGCGCCTTGGTCCTCTTCATGGTCTTCCTTTCGGTTCGCACGGGGGTCATTTCCCGCCGGAGAAGTTGAGGGACTGCACGAGCTGCCTGCCCAGGAGGACGAGCAGCAGGAGTACGGGGACGACCGACAAGGTGGCGCCGGCCATGAGCCCGGTCCAGTCGGGTGCCGTGTTGGGCGACTGCTGCTGGAACACCCCGAGCGCGACGGTCAGCACGCGGGTCTCGGGCGAGCTGCCCGCGACCAGCGGCCACAGGTAGTCCTTCCACATGCCCACGAGGGTGATGAGCATCATGGTGGCGAGCGGTCCGCGGCTCATGGGCAGGGCGATGCGCCAGAAACGCCCGAGGCTGCCCACGCCGTCGAGCATCGCCGCCTCCTCGACGTCGGTCGGCAGGGACAGGAAGAACTGGCGGAGGAAGAAGATGGTGAACGGGCTCATCAGCAGCGCGGGCGCGACGAGCCCCACCATGGTGTTCAGCAGGCCCAGCTCCCGCATGAGGGCGAAGTTCGGCAGCAGCGTGAAGATGCCCGGCACCATCAGCCCTGCGAGGACCAGGCCGAACAGCGCGTCCCGGCCGCGGAAGTGCAGGCGCGCGAAGGCGTAGGCCGCCGCCGCGCAGGACAACGTCTGGATCACGGCCACGGAGCCGGCGTAGAGCAGCGAGTTCGCGGTGTAGCGGACGAAGTCGATGGCGGCCCCGGTGCCGCCGGCCGCGACCGCCTCCTCCACGCTCGTCAGGCCGAGCACGCGCCGGAAGTTGACCAGCGTCGGGTCGGTCGGCCACAGCCGGCCGGCCTCCTCGATGAGCCCGGCGGCGGGGGTGAACGCGGTGCGCACCATCCAGAAGAAGGGGAAGACCGTCGCGACGACCACCACGGCCACGGCCCCCCAGGCCACCAGCCTGCCCGGTCGGATCGCGATCGCGCTCATGACAGGTCCGATCGGTTGGCGCGCATGAGACGCATCTGCACGTAGGTGAGCGCCCCGAGGATGACGACGAGCAGGATCGCTATCGCGGAGGCATAGCCCATCTTGTAGAACGCGAATGCCTGTTGATAGATGTAGTAGTAGATGACGCGGACCTCGGGGATCGGGTTGTTGCCGTACCCCACCTGCACCAGGTCGAACACCTGGAACGACCCGATGAGCGACACCACGAGCACCAGGGCGAGGACGGGCCGGATCAGGGGAAGCGTGAGCCGGAAGAACATCCGTGTCTCGCTCGCGCCGTCGAGCGCGCCCGCCTCGTAGAGCTCCGCGGGCACCTGGAGCATCCCGGCGTACAGCAGCAGGGCCGTGTAGCCGAGACCGGACCAGACCGAGATGCCAACGACTATCCAGAGTGCCGCGTCGGGGTTGTAGAACGTGACGCCCTCGATCCCGATCGAGTCGAGCAGGTTCTTCAGGAAGCCCACGTTGGCGTCCAGCAGCCAGCCCCAGATCAGGGCGATCGCCACGTTGGGGACCAGCCAGGGCAGCAGCAGGAGCGAACGCACCCAGGTGCGCAGCCGCAGGCGCTGCATGAGCGCGGCGAGCCCGAGCGCGAGCACGAGCATGACCACGAGGTTCGCGAGCGCGAAGACGGCGGTGATGCGCAGCGACGTCCACACCTGCGGGTCGGCGACGAGCGTCCGGAAGTTCTCGGCGCCCACAAGACCGGGCTCCTTGAGCAGGTTGAAGTCCGTCATCGAGTAGTAGACGCCCCGGACCGTCGGGTACAGGTAGAACAGGACGAAGCCGAGCAGCGCGGGGAACAGCAGGACGGCGGCGGCCCACTTGTCGGCCCTGCGCAGCCGCGGCACGGCCGGCGCACGACGCCGGCGCAGGTCGACAGTCATCGCTCTCGTCATCGAGACCCTCCTCATGGGCTGCGGCCCACTGCGGGCCAGGCGTTAGGCAAGCAGTTTGACAGAACCATGTCAAGCCTCTTGCATAACCTGCTCACTCCTGCTGTGATGGCCGAACGGCGCCGGGACGTGCCCGGCGCCGTTCGCTCGGTCAAGGAGGACTGTCGATGTCAGTTCCACGCACCACGTCAGGTCACCGAAGAAGATCTTCCGCCGCCGCTCTGGTCGGGGTCGTCGCGCTGGGCGCCGTGGCCCTGCTGGGCGGCACGGCCGCCTGGACCAGCGCCGCGGCCTCGCCGGGCGGCTCGTCCGGCGCCTCGTCCGGCGGCGACGGCGGCAACCGCGGCGGTACCCGCGCCGTGACCCACACCGTGACGCTCGAGCCGACCGCCGCGCTGGCGGACAACCCGCTCAAGGGATTCCTGCCCTTCGCGCCGGAGCCCGGACAGGCGCTCGACGCCGCGGACCCGTCGTTCCCGCACACGCTCGAGTGGTTCTACCTGCCGGTCGACGCCGTGGTGACCGGCGAGGACACCTACGACTGGACCCGGGTGGACGCCTACCTCTCCAGCATCGCCGAGCGCGGCCACCAGTCGGTCCTGCGCTTCTACCTCGACTACCCCGGCCGCGACTCCGGCGTGCCCGCGTACCTGCTCGGCGAGGGCGGGATCAGCCAGGAGCGCCGCTACGACTTCTGGGACAACAACGGTGTCAGCTTCTCCCCCGACTACGACGACCCGCGGGTCGTGGACCTGATCACCGGCTTCATCGGCGCCCTGGGCGAGCGGTACGACGGCGACCCGCGGATCGCGTACCTCACGGCCGGGCTGGTCGGCTTCTGGGGCGAGGACCACACGTACCCGATGAACGGCCTCGTCGAACCGACGAACCCGGAGGGGATCGACTGGATGCCGTCGGCGGCGACGCGCGCGACGATCTGGGACGCGTGGGACGCCGCCATCGACGAGACCTGGCTCCAGGCGCGCTACCCCACGGCCGACGTGGCCTCCCACGGGTTCGGGCTGCACGACGACTCGTTCGCGTACGCGACCCTGCCCACCACGGACTGGCACTTCCTCTCCCAGGTCCAGGCCGCCGGGATGACCGAGGCCTGGCGCACGGCGCCGATCGGCGGCGAGCTGTACCCGCCGCTGCAGACCTGCATCTTCTCGGAGCCGCTCGACTGCCCGAACGCCGCGGAGGAGATAGCGGCCGGCCGGGACTACGACGTCGCCGGCTCGACCACGGCGTCGCACGCCTCCTGGATCATCAACCACCAGGCGTGGGCGACCGGGTACGACGGCGACGACCGCGAGCGCGCCGTCGCCGCCGCTGCCGCCCTCGGGTACGACCTCGCCGGCACGCAGGCCACGCTGACGAACGACGGCGACGGGGCGTCGGTCACGCTCACCCTCACCAACCGTGGCGTCGCACCCTTCTACGGCGACTGGCCGGCCGAGCTCGTCGTCCTGGACGACGACGGCGAGGTGGTCGGTCGGACCGTCGTCGACGCCGACCTGCCGAGCATCCAGCCCGGCGCCACCGCCACCGTGGAGGGGACCCTCGACGGTGCCGGCCAGGACCTCGGCGGCGCCACGGTGGCCTTCCACGTGCCCAACGTCATGGCGGGCGGCGCGCCGCTGCGCTTCGCCAACACCACCCAGGACCAGGACGCGCCGGGGTACCTCACCCTGGGCGAGGTCCCCTCGGTGTCGTAGCCCGCCGAATGTGCCGCAGCCCAGCGATCCGGCCCAGATCCCGTACGTGTTCTGGGCCGGATCGCTGGGCTGCGCGGGCACTCCGGCAGGTCAGACGTGCAGCACGTCCGTCGCCAGCCGGTCCACCACGTCCCGCACAGCGGCCCGTGCCGGGGCGAGGTACTTGCGTGGGTCGGTCACCGCGCCGTCGGCCGCGAGGTACTGCCGCACCTCGGCCGTGTAGCCCACGTTGAGCGCCGTGCCGACGTTGACCTTGCGGATACCGGCGGCGACGGCCGCCCGGAGCGTCACGACCGGCACCCCCGAGGACCCGTGCAGCACGAGCGGCACGGGGAGACGCTCCGCGAGCCGGGTGACCAGGTCGAGGTCGAGCTCCGCCGTCGCGCTCGTCATGGCGTGCGAGCTGCCCACGGCGACGGCGAGGCCGTCCACGCCGGTCCGCGCCACGAACGACGCCGCCTCGTCCGGGTCGGTGCGCACGCCCGGCGCGTGCGCGCCGTCCTTGCCGCCGATCGCGCCGAGCTCGGCCTCGATCCACAGAGAGGTGCGGTGCCCGGCCGCGGCGAGCTCCGCCGTCGCCGCGACGTTGTCCTCGTAGTCCAGGTGCGCCGCGTCCACCATGAGCGAGGAGACGCCGAGCGGCCAGGCGTTCGCGACCACCGAGCGGGCCAGGTCGAGGTCCTGGACGTGGTCCAGGTGCACCGAGACCGGCACGCCCGCCGACGCCGCGACCTCCCGGCACCCCGCCACCAGCGGCGCCATCCGCCCGCCGTGGAAGTTCACCGCGTTCTCGCTGACCTGCAGGATCCCTGGCAGTCCGGCCGCCTCGAGGCCCAGGACTATCCCCTCCGCGTGCTCCAGCGTGATGACGTTGAACGCGAGGACGGCGCCCCGAGCCCGTACGGCGTCGGCGACCAGGGAACCCGTCGCCGCGAGGGTCACTGCGCGCTCGCTGGGACCGGAGTGCGCAGCGCCTCGGGCAGCAGGTCGCCGTGCGCGGCGGTGAGCTCGTCGCAGACCGCCCAGATCTGCTCCGGGGTCAGCGTGGAGGCAGTGTTCGGGTCCATGAGCGCGGCCTGGCGGACCAGGAGCGGGTCGCCGGTGCGGGCGGCCTCCACGGTCAGCCGCCCCACGGAGACGTACGCCTGGTTGACGGCGGCGCACTGGATCGGCAGCGCGCCCATCGCCACCGGCGCGATACCCGATCCGTCGACGATCGCTGGCACCTCGACGACGGCGTCCTGCCCGAGGTTGTCGATCAGCCCCCGGTTGGGCACGTTGACGTGCACCTCGCGGCGGGTCCCGGTGACCAGCGAGTGGATGATCTGCGGCGCGTACTCGCTCGCGCCCTCCTCCAGCTCCAGCTCACCGCCCGCGGCCAGCGTCCTCTTCGCGCGGTCGAGCTCGGCGAGGTTCTCGCGGCTGATGCCGACGTACTCCAGCGGCTGGAGCCGGTAGCGCTCGACCTGCGCGTCCGCGCGCAGGAACCACGACAGGTACTCCGAGGAGTGCTCGCTCGTCTCCGTGGGGTAGTAGCCGATGCGGCGGAAGATCTCGACGCGCACGCGGCGCTCCAGCTCGGGGTCTGTCCGGATGCGGTCGCGCAGCACCGGGTAGAGGTCCTGCCCCTTGTGCTCCCACTCCAGCAGCCAGGCCTGGTGGTTGACGCCGGCCGCGCGGAAGCGGGTCTCCTCCACCGGGACGCCCACCAGCTCCGCGAGGTCGTGGGCGGTCCAGTAGACGCTGTGGCACAGCCCGGCGACCTTCAGCTCGGGGGCGACGACGGACAGCCACCAGACGTTCATCGCCATCGGGTTGGTGTAGTTGAGCAGCCACGCGTCCGGGCACAGCTCGCGCATGTCGGCGGCCAGCGCCGTCAGCACGGGGAACGTGCGCAGCGCGCGGAAGATGCCGCCCACGCCGGTGGTGTCGCCGATCGTCTGGCGCAGGCCGTGGCGCGCCGGGATCTCGAGGTCGGCGATCGTGGCGTCCACGCCGCCGACCTGGATCATGTTGATGACGAAGTCCGCGCCGTCGAGCGCGGCCCGCCGGTCCGCCGTCGCGACGACGGTCGCCCGGCCGCCGAGCTGGCGGTCGACCTGTCGCGCGGTCGCCTCGGCGACGTCGAGCCGCTCGGGGTCGATGTCGTGGAGCACGAGACGCGCGTCCACGAGCTCGGGGAAACGCAGGATGTCGGCGACGAGCTGCCGGGTGAAGACGACGCTCCCGGCGCCGATGAACGCGATGCTGACCATGCCGTCGATCATCCGGTGGCCCGCGCAAGATGTGCAAGAATGCGATCAGAATTGGCGCTAAACGATCAGTCTGAGTGAGCGGTTCGAGAAGGGAACGGCATGGCGACCACGGCGGAATCGGAACCACGCGCCATCTCGCACAAGCGCACGGAGCGCATGATGCGGACCCTGACCTACGTCAACGAACAGGGCACCGCTCGGCTCACCGACCTGATCCGGGAGCTCGGTGTGTCCTCGGCGACGATGCGGCGCGACCTCGCCGCGATGGAGGAACAGGGCCTGCTGGTGCGCACGCACGGCGGCGTCCGCGCGCTCGACCCCACCACCGAGGTGCCCGTGCTGCTGCGGGACAACCGGTTCCGGGACGCGAAGCTGCGCATCGCCGAGCACGCCGCGGGCCTGCTCCCGGCGGGGCGCTACTCGGTGGCCATCAGCGGTGGCACGACGGCGGCCGCCGTCGCGCGCGAACTGGCGACCCGCCCCGACCTCGCGATCGTGACCAACGCCCTGACCACCGCCACCGAGCTCGCGTCGCGCAGCAACCTGAAGGTCATCATGACCGGCGGGTTCGTGCGGTCGAGCTCGTTCGAGGCCGTCGGGGCACTGGCCGAGAACACGTTCAACGCCATCAACGTCGGCACGGCGTTCCTGGGCACCGACGGCATCAGCGTGCGCGGCGGCGCGACGACCCACGACGAGACCGAGGCCCGCACCAACCACGCCATGCTGGCGCACGCCGAGCACGTGGTGGTCGTGGCCGACGGCTCGAAGGTGGGCCGGGTGACGCTCGCGAAGGTCGCCGACCTCGCGGAGATCGACGTGCTGGTGACGGACTCCTCGGCCGACCCGGAGGCCCTGGCCGCGATCGAGGCGGCAGGCGTGGAGATCCAGGTGGTCCCGGACTGAGGCCTGCTGGTCTATCCGGCCGCCCATCCGAAGGTTACGCGCCCACCGAGGCCCTGATACGCGCGCAAGTTGCGGTTCGGCGCAGTGCCGGACGTGGAAGTTGCGGTTCGGCGCCCTCAGATGGCCGTGGTCACGTGCACCTTCTGGGCGAGGCGGCGGGCCAGGGTCGGGTCCAGGACGGCCGCGCCCGGGGCCTGGGCGTTCGCCGTGCCGGTTGCCGTGGCCAGCGCCAGCGCCGCCGCGAGGTCGGCGCCGCCGTCGAGCGCGACGAGCAGTCCGCCGAGGAACGAGTCGCCGCTGCCCACCGGGAAGCCACCCGTGTGGCCCGTGAGCCGGGCCCGCAGGACCCGGTCGCCGTCCGTCGCCCAGGCTCCGGCGGCGCCGTCGGTGATGACGGCCAGCCCTCCGGTGCGTGCGTGCACCGCGGCGAGCAGCTCGGGCACGGACGGCTCGGCGACATCGCCGCCGCCAGCAGCACCGCCACCCGCACCCACCAGCTCCAGCGCCTCCGCGCGGTTCACCTTGACGAGGTCCGGCCGGGCGCCCACGGCGTCGTGCAGCGCCGCGCCGTGGCTGTCGACGGCGACCCGGACCCCGGCGTCGTGCAGGCGCCGCACGGCGTCCGCGAGCAGGCCCCCGGGAGCGGAGTCCGGCAGGCCGCCCGAGATCAGCCACCACCCCGGCCGGTCCACGGCCAGGCGGACGGCGGTGTCGAGCGCGGCGGCGGCCTCGCTCGCGGCGACCGGGACGGCGCGCTCGTAGACCTCCGTGAGCCGCCCGGTGCCCACCGAGAAGATCGAGACGCAGGTGCGTGTCGGCTCGGCGCCGGGCACCACGTGCACGTCGACGCCGTCGGCCCGGGCGCCGTCCGCGACGTCCTGCCCCGCGCCCGCACCCAGCACCGCCACCGCGGAGACCCGCGCACCGAGGGCCGCGGCGGCACGCGCCGCGTTCAGCGCCTTGCCGCCCGCGACGCGGTGCACCGAGCGTGGGCGCTGGATCCCCGCCAGCTCGTCGACCACGTACGTGACGTCGAGCGACGGGCTGAGCGCTATCGCGGAGATCACCGCGCGAGCTCCCGCTCCAGGTCGACCCGGGTCGCCTGCCGTCCCGTGCCGCCCGAGCCGAGCGTCGACAGCGAGCCAGCGACGGTCGCCCACCGCACACGCGTGCGTTCGTCCGGGACGCCGTACGCCAGGGCCGCCAGGTAGCCGGCGTCGAAGCTGTCCCCCGCCCCCGTCGTGTCCACGACGTCCACGGCCACGCCAGGCGCACGGACGACGACGCCGTCAGCTCCCACCGACCAGCCGCCGTCGGCCCCGTCCTTGACGACCACCCGCGGGCCGCGGCGGGCGAGCCGCGTCGCGAGCGCCACGTCGTCGATGCCGTCGTGCGGGTCCGCGGGCTCGCCGAGCGCGCCCGCTATGGCGCGCAGCTCGTTGCGGTTGGGCAGCAGCAGGTCCAGGTGGGGCAGGACGGCGTCGAGCCCCGCCCACTCCTCCCCCGGGTCCCAGTTGGTGTCGAGGCTCGTCGTCCAGCCCTGGGCCCGCGCGCGGGCGAGCACGCCGGGCAGGTCGCGGGCCAGGCCTGGCTGGAGGAAGTACGAGGCGACGTGCAGCAGCCCCGGCGTGTCCCGGGCATCGAGAACCTGCGTGACCCGCTCGCCGGTGAGCGTGGGGATCGTGCCGGGCACCGTGAGGATCGCCCGGTCCCCGGGTGTGGAGAGGATGACGGAGAGCCCGGTGGGCTCGTCGTCCGCCACCTCGACGGAGCCGACGTCGACGCCGGATCCGCGCAGGGCGTCGAGCGTGAACGTGCCGAAGGTGTCGGCGCCCACGCGCGCCACCAGCGACGTCGGCACGCCCAGGCGTGCGACGCCCGACGCCGCGATGCTCGCCGAGCCGCCCAGGACCAGGTCGCCGGAGTCGGCGAGCTGTTCGGCCTGGCCGAAGCGGGGCACGACGTCGCCGCGCAGGACGAGGTCGACGTTCGCGTCCCCCACCACGACGACGGGCAGCGGTGCGTGCGGTCCGGCGGCATCGGTACCGGCGGCCGGGTCGAGCTCGGTCATCCCTTGACTCCCGTGAACGTCATGGTGGCGATGAACTGCTTCTGCGCGAAGACGAAGAAGAGGATCAGGGGCAGCGTCGCGACCACGTTGCTCGCCATGAGCAGCGACCAGTCGGTGCGCCGTGCGCCCTGGAAGTTGGTGATGCCGAGCTGCAGCGTGAACGCGCTGGGGTCGTTGATCGCGATCAGCGGCCAGACCAGGTCGTTCCAGGAGCTCAGGAGCGTGAAGATCGCCAGCGTCGCGAGCGCCGGCCGGGCGAGCGGCAGGATGATCCGCCAGAACGTGGCCCAGCGGGAGCAGCCGTCGAGCTCCGCGGCCTCTTCCAGCTCCGCGGGCAGCGACAGGAAGAACTGGCGCATCAGGAAGATCCCGAACACCGAGGCGAGCCACGGCACCATCGCCGCGGCGAGCGTGTCGATGATGCCGACGCGGGCGAACATCACGTAGGTGGGCACCATGAGGAGCTGGGTGGGGATCATGATCGTCGCGATGATCATGAGGAACCCGACGTTGCGCCCCGGGAACTTCAGCCGGGCGAACCCGTAGCCCGCGAGCGAGCACAGGGCGAGGTGGGAGACCACCGCGACCAGGGAGACCAGCACCGTGTTGCCGGTCCACAGGAGCACGTCGGTGTCGCGGAACAGCTTCACGTACCCGTCGAGCGTGAGCTCGGAGGGGAAGAAGCGCGGCGGGAACCGGTTGATCTCCGACTCGGGCGTCAGCGAGGTCAGGAACATCTGCACGAACGGCGTGGCGAACAGCAGCGCCACGGGTACGAGCAGGAGGTGCGGCCAGCCCGCGTGCCGCTTGCGGCGCGGCAGCGGCTCGGCGGCCTCGACGGCCGACGGCGGAGCGGGGAGCGGTCCGGTGGGAACGCGGATCATGGTCATCAGAATCCACCTACCGTGCTGCGGCGTGAGTAGATCGTCACGCCGATGGTGATCGCGAGGGTGACGGCGAACAGCCCGTAGGCCACCGCCGACGCGTAGCCGAACTCGAGGTCCTTGAAGGCCGAGGTCCAGAGGTAGTACACGATCGTCTCGGTGGCCTTCAGCGGCCCGCCGCGGGTGGTCGTGTACACGAGGTCGAAGAGCTGGATCGCCTGGATCGTCTGCCAGATCGCCACGAACACCGTCACGGGCGCGAGCTGCGGGAACGTCACGTGCCAGAACGACTGCCAGCGGTTGGCGCCGTCGACGCGGGCGGCCTCCTCCAGCTCGGCGGGGATGTCCTGGAGCGCGGCGAGGTAGATGACCGTCGTGAAGGCGGCCTGCCCCCAGAGCGACATGATCGCGAGGACCACCATCGCCTGGTGCGGGTCCTCCAGCCAGCCCTGCTGCGGCAGCCCGACGACACGGAGCACGTTGTTGACGAGCCCGAACTGCGGGTTGAACAGGTAGGTCGTGAGGATGCCTGTGGCGGCGGCGGACACCACGAACGGCAGGAAGATCAGGGTGCGGTACAGGCCGACCAGCACGATGCGCCGGTTCAGGGCGACGGCGAGGCCCAGGCCGAGCAGCACCGAGGCGGGCACGAACAGCGCGGTGTACAGCAGGGTGTGCCCGGCGGCCGCCGCGAGGTCCGCGTCGGTGGCCATGTCGCGGTAGTTGTCGAACCCGACCGACTCGGGCGTGGAGAACCCGTTCCAGTCCTGCAGGGAGAGCAGGAAGGCCCAGACCGCCGGGAAGATCGACAGGCCCAGCACGATGAGGGTCGCCGGCGCGACGAACCCCCACCCGGTGAGGCCGTCCCGGCCCCGGCGGGCCGAGGCGGGCCGCCGGTCCGGGACGGCCCGCCTGGTCCGGACGGCGGTGGTCGCCGTCACTTGTCCGCCAGCGCGGCGGACGCCTCGTCAGCGGCCCGCGTCAGCGCCTCGGCCGGCTCGCCCTGGCCCTGCAGCACCTCGGAGATCGCGGTGCCGATCGCCTCGGAGAGGTTGACGTAGCCCGGCACGGTCGGGCGCGGGATCGTCGCGTTCACGCTGTTCTCGGCCATCACGTCGAGGCCGGGCATCTCCTCGACCTGCGCCTGGAACTCCGGCGACTCGACCTCGCTCTCGCGCAGCGGGAGGTTGCCGTAGACGACGTTCCAGCGCACGTCCTGCTCGGGGTCGGTGAGCCACTTCGTGAACTCGTACGACCAGTACTCACGGTTGGCGTCCTGGTGGTCGAACAGCACCCACAGGTCCGCACCCGAGATCGTCGTGTGCTCGCCGTCCGTCCCGGGCAGCGGCACGACGCCGTAGTCGGTGCCGGCCACCCCCAGGTCGTACAGCGACCACGGGCCCGAGGTGATCATGCCGATCTGGTCGCTGGCGAAGATCTGCCCGAACTTGGTGTCGGTCTGGTCGAGGTAGACCGACTCGTCCTCGACGGCCATGTCCCGCAGCAGGGTGAGCGCCTCCACGCCGGCCTCCGAGTCGAAGGTCGCCTCGGTGCCGGACTCGTCGAGGATCTCGCCGCCGTTCTGCCACAGGTGCGGCCAGAACTGCCAGGTGGTCTCCTCCGAGCCGGACACCGAGTACGCGTACCCGTAGGTGCTGGTGGCGGGGTCGGTGAGCTCCTTCGCGGCGGTACGGAAGTCGTCCCAGGTCCAGTCGGCGGTCGGGTACTCGACGCCGGCCTCGTCGAAGACCGTCTTGTTGTAGATCAGCGAGAGGTTGTCCACGACGGCGGGGAACCCGATGGTGGCGTCGCCCGTCGGCCGCGCCGTCGCCTGCGCCGCGCCCGAGAACTCGTCCCAGCCGACGGCGGGGTCGGCGACCTGCTCGGTGATGTCGAGCGTGCGCTCGGACTCCGCGAGCTCGCTCGCCCACGAGCCGAACGCGTACGAGATGTCCGGGTAGGTGCCGCCGGCGAACGACGACGACAGCTTCTGGAACAGGTCCTCGGTCGACGGCGCTCCCGACGAGACCTCGATGGTCACGTTGGGGTGTTCCTCCTCGAACTCCTCGGCGAGTCCCGTGAGGATGGTCTGGGCCTGGTCGGCCTGGCCCGTCCACCAGGTGAGCGTGACGTCGGCCTCCTTGTCGAGCGTCGTCGCCCCCTGGGCACCCGATGCGCACGAGGCGAGCAGGGCCGTCGTCGTGAGCAGGGCGGCGGCGCCGGCGGCGGCCCGTCCTCGGGAGGTACCTCTGTGTTGACGCAGCATGATCGTCCTCGTCTCTTCTGCGTACTTCGCTGTCTTCTTGGGTTGTCTCTTGCTGGCAGTGCTGTCAGACGTGCGTGCTCAGCTCAGCTGAGCACCACCGAACGGGTCAGGTGCCGGGGGTGGTCCGCGTCCAGCCCGCGCGCCCTCGCGAGCTCGACGGCGAGGCGCTGCGCCTGCACCAGCTGGACCAGCGGATCGAGGTCCCAGTGCTGGACGGTGGCGCCCGTGCGCTCGATGTCGGCGGCGAGCGCCGGGTCGGCGGCACCGAAGAGCGTCACCAGGCTGCTCTCCCCCGCCACGGCTACGGGTCCGTGGCGGTAGTCGAGCGCCGGGTAGGACTCCGACCAGGCCTGTGCCGCCTCGCGGATCTTGAGCGCGGCCTCCTGGGCGAGCCCGAAGCTCCAGGACCGGCCGAGGAAGACGAAGTGGTCGAACCGCGCGGGCTCCACGGGGAGCGGCGCGGCGAGCACCTCAGCTGCCTGGGCCAGCACCGGCGACAGGTCCTCGCCGAACCCGGTGCGCGCCAGCGCCAGGACCGACGTCGGGAAGCGCGTCTGGACCACCGACTCCTCGTCCGCGAAGTCCAGCACGAGCACCTCCTCGGCGGCGTCGGCCACCGGGGAGCCGGCCACGCCGACGACTGCCGCCCGGACCGTGCCCGCGGGAACGAGGGCGAGCGCCTCGAGCACCTCGCTCGTGGTCCCCGACCGGCTGATCACGACCACGCGGTCGTAGGTGCGGCCCGGCGTCCACTCCGACGCGTAGGCGGCGTCGGTCTCGCCGTGCCCGGCCCGCTCGCGCAGGACGGCGATGGACTCGGCGACGAACGCGCTGGTGCCGCAACCGAGCAGCAGGACCCGTTCGCCCGGCCGGCCGAGCACCCGCGCGCCCTTCCCCGCCGCGGCGACTGCGCGTGCCCAGACCTCGGGCTGGCTGCGGATCTCACGGTCGGTGGTGGTGCTGATGCTCACGTGCGGCTTCCTGTCGTCGTCCGGGGCGCCCGCTGCCGGGCGCCGTGGTCGGCGCCGACTGCTCGGCCCCGTCGACGCCCATCGTGCTCGACAGTTGCGCGGCAGTCACCAAGACTGGCGAACTCGATCACTCTGAGTGATTGAATCGCGTAACAAGTCGGCAATCTGCTCACGCATGCTCGATCCTCGGGGACGTCCCGCTCACGTCGAGCACTTTCCAGCACCGTCGCCGAGGAGCCAGTTATGAGCCACGACCACAGCCCCCTGGGAGCCACGGGCCCCACCACCGTCTCGGTGCCGGACCTCCGGCTCGTCGACTGGGCCCCGCGTCCCCAGGTCAGCGTGCCCGCCACGCACGTCTCGCGCGCGTCGGTGCCCGCGATCGACGTGCACAACCACCTCGGACGCTGGCTCACCACCGACTGGTGCGCACCCGACGTCGCGGAGCTGCTCCGGATGATGGACGACGCCGGCCTGGCGACCGTCGTCAACCTCGACGGGCTGTGGGGCGACGAGCTGGAGGCCAACCTCGACCGGTACGACCGCGCCCACCCGGGACGGTTCGTGACGTTCTGCCAGGTCGACTGGACCCTCCTGCGCCACCCCGGCGGGGAGCGCCAGATCCAGGACCAGCTGCGCGACAGCGCCGCACGCGGCGCCCGCGGGGTCAAGGTGTGGAAGAACGTCGGCCTGACGGTCCTGGGGCCCGACGGCGAGCTCGTCGCGCCGGACGACCGGCGCGTGGTCGACGTGCTCGCCCTGGCCGGCGAGCTCGGGCTGCCCGTCCTGATCCACGTCGCCGACCCGAAGGCGTTCTTCGAGCCGCTGGACGCGCACAACGAACGGCTCGACGAGCTCGCCGGCCAGCCCGACTGGTCGTTCGCCGACCGCGACCGCTACCCGTCCTTCGACCAGCTCCTGGACTCCTTCGAGCGGCTGCTCGTCGCGACACCCGGCACGCGGTACATCGGGGCGCACGTCGGCTGCGTCGCCGAGGACCTCGACCGCGTCGAGCGGCTGCTGCGCGCGGCGCCGAACCTGGTCGTCGACATCGCGGGCCGGCTCGGCGAGCTGGGCCGGCAGCCCCGGCGATTCCGCCGGCTCGTCGAGGCGTTCCCCGACCGCGTGCTCTTCGGCACCGACGCCTTCCCGCTCTCCCCCGAGCAGCTCGAGGTCTACCTCCGCTTCCTCGAGACCGACGACGAGTGCTTCGACTACACGCCGGGCGACGAGATCCCGCCCCAGGGCCGCTGGCAGATCGCCGGCGCCGACCTGCCCGCGCACCTGCTGCCCGCCCTGTACGCGGGCAACGCGCGCCGGGTGCTCGGGCTCGACCAGAGCTGATCGCCTCGTTCCGCTCTAGACTTGCCCGTCAGAGACTGACCTGTCAGGCGTTTCCCCCGGAAAGGAGCTCCACGTGGCGTGGACGTCGCTCGCCCTGGACCTCCTGGGCGTCTTCTTCTTCGCGGTGTCGGGCTCGCTGCTCGCCGTCCGGCGCCAGTTCGACATCGTCGGCTCGCTCCTGCTGGGCACCTGCGTCGGCCTCGGCGGAGGCATCCTGCGGGACGTGATCCTCGACGACGGCGTGCCCCGCGCGTTCGACTCGCCGATCTACCTCGTCCCGCCGGTCCTCGCAGCCGTGGTCGTGTACTTCTTCGCCCACGCCGTGCAGCGCTTCCACGACCTCCTGCTCACCTTCGACGCCGCGGGCATGGCCCTGTTCTCCGTCACCGGCACGCTGGTGGCCCTCGCGGCGGGCATGAACCCGACGGCGGCCGCGATCCTCGGCGTGGTCACCGCCGTCGGCGGCGGCGTGATCCGCGACGTGGTCGCCAACGACGTGCCGCAGATCTTCCGCGCCCGAGGCCTGTACGCGATCCCCGCGCTGATCGGTGCGGCGCTGACCAGCCTCACCTCCTGGGCGGACTGGTTCGGTGTCGGCACCGGGACGGCGATCGCCGCGGTGGTGTTCGCCCTGCGGATGGTCTCCCTGCGGTATCGCTGGGGAGCGCCGCCCGCCGGTGGCCACCACGGCCCGGCGCTCCCGCCGCCCGCGGTGTGACACCGACCGAGGGCGCCTCACGAGAATGCCTCATATGCCCGAGATGCGAGTAACTGGGAACAGGAGCAGTGTCGATCACAGCACGGCGCGACAGCGCGCTGTGAGGAAGAAGGAGATCAACATGCCATCGTGGCTCATTCTCGTCCTGGTAGGCGTGGTTCTCGTGGTTCTCGGTGTCGCCACCGAGATCGGCCAGTTCCTCATCTGGATCGGTGTGATCGTGCTCGTGGCCAGCGTGGTCATCGGCCTCGTCAACCGCACCCGGACATAGCGCCGGACCGTACCGGACCTCTCCAGGCCGCGATCTGCTGAAGCCCCCGGCAGGTCGCGGCCTGGGCCGTCCCCACGAACTCAGACCAGCCCGTCCTCGCCCAGCACCTCCTGGGCGATCCTGAACGCGCGGTTGGCACTCGGTACCGAGCAGTAGACCGCGGTCTGGAGCAGCACCTCCCCGATCTCGTCGACGCTCAGCCCGTTGCGCACGGCAGCGCGTACGTGCATCGCCAGCTCCTCCCAGTGGCCGCCCGCGACCAGGGCCGTCAGCGTGATCATCGACCGGCTCCGTCGGTCCAGCCCGGGCCGCGTCCAGATCTCGCCCCACGCGTACCGGGTGATCAGGTCCTGGAAGTCGGCCGTGAACGGTGTGGTGCCCGCGACGGCGCGGTCCACGTGCGCGTCGCCGAGCACCTCGCGCCGCACGGTAGTGCCGTCCTCGCGGCGCTGGTCCTCGCCGGATCCGAAAGCACCCGGGCGGTCGGTCATGCCGCCACCCACCCCTCCACCAGCTCCCTGACCAGGACGGCGATCGTCTGCGGCCGCTCGGCCGGCACCAGGTGCGCCGCCCCGTCCAGCACCGTCAGCCGGGCCCCGGGGACGGCCTGCGCGATCTCCGCCAGCTGCGCGGGCGTCGTCGCCCGGTCCGCCGCGCCCGCTATCGCCACGACGGGGACGCCGACGACGCCGAGCCGCCCCCGCAGGTCGTGGCCGCCCAGCGCCCGGCAGACCGCGGCGTAACCGAACCGGTCCGCGCTCTGCAGGTCGGCCAGGAGCCGCAGGGCGACCTCCGGGCCACGGTCCAGGAACCCCGGGGCGAACCACCGTCCGGCCGCCGCCTCCACCTGGGTCGGGGTGCCCGCCCGCTGCACCAGGTCGGCGCGCTCGGCCCATGCGGTCGGTTCGCCGAACCGTGTGGCGGTGCAGATGAGCGCGGCGCCGAGCACCCGGCCGGGCGCGTCCAGCAGCAGCCGCTGGCCGACCGCGCCGCCGACCGAGACTCCTGCGTACCAGAACGGCGCGCCGGAGTCACCGCGCCGGGCCTGTGCCCGCTCGACCACGCCGAGGACGGCGGACGCGAGGTCGCCCATGGTGAGCCCGTCGAGCTCACCGGGCGTGGGCGACGGGGCGGTGCCGTGGCCGGGCAGATCCCAGCCGACCACGTCGACGTCATCCCCCAGCAGCCCCGCCGCGTCCGACCAGAGCGCCGCCACCGAGGTGCCCAGCGAAGGGCCGAGGACCAGCAGCGGACGCGTCGCGTCACGCAGCATGAGCTCGACGGCGCCCAGCCGGGGCCGCGCGGTCACGGCCCGCCTTCGCTCGCCCGGCCGAACCGGCCGAGCACCCGGTCCACCACCGCGGCCGCCGCCCCCACATCGGGCGCCCGTCCGACGTCGGGCAGGCCGGCCCGCAGGTTCCGGTCGACGGCGTCGGTGTCCACCTCGAGACCCTCCAGCAGCTCCGCGGCCACGTGCGCCGACGCGACAGCGTGCCGCGCGAGCTGCTGCAGGGCGGGCCACTCGGCGTGCCACGCGCCGTCGGACCGCTCGTCGACGGCGAGGCCCGCTGCGGTGAGCACCTGCGCCGCCAGGTGCGGCGCGGCGATCGCCGAGCGCCGCACCAGCACCGACAGCACCGGGTTGCGCTTGTGCGCCATGGTCGACGACGTCCCGCGGCCCGGCGCGCCCGGCTCCCGCAGCTCGCCGACCCCTGGCCGCACGGCCTGCAGGACGTCGTTCGCCGACTTGCCGAGCGCCGCGCACGTCTCCGCGAGCGCCGACGCGATCCGGACGACGGGCGTGCGCGCCACGTGCCACGGCCCGGGCCCGACGGGCAGCCCGAGCTCCGCCCCCCAGGCCTCGACGAGCGCGAAGGGATCTCCGTCGGCCACCGGGTCGCCGTCGGCCATGTCGCTCACGCCGGACAGCTCGCCCGCCGCGCCGCCGTAGGCGAGCGGGAGCGCGTCGGCGGCCTCCGCGAGGAAGGCCCGCGCGGCCAGGATGCCCTGCAGCCAGCCCGCGAACCGTGCCCCGAGCGTGGTCGGCACGGCAGCCTGGGCGAGGGTGCGGCCGAGCGCTGCCTGGCCGCGGTGCTCCACGGCCAGACGGGCAACGGCGGTCGCGGCCCGGCTCAGGTCCGCGCGGACGACGCGGGCGGCGTCGCGCAGCACGAGGACGAGTGCCGTGTCGAGCACGTCCTGGGACGTGAGCCCGGTGTGCACGATGGGCGCGAGATGCGGCCCCGCCGCCTCCCGCAGCACGGCGACCAGCGGGATGACGGGGTTCGCCCCGGCGCCGCCCGCCCTGGCGATCCTGGTCGCGAGGGCGAGCGCGGCGTCGTCCGCACCGGCCAGGCGGTCGACGACGGCGTCGATGTCCGCGCCACCCAGGCGACTCGGGTCCAGGCCGCGGTGCCTCGTGACGACCCGCACCCACGCCGCCTCGACGTGGAGCATCGCGCGCAGCACCGCCACGTCGTCGGTGACCGCGCCCGGTGAGCCGGGGGTGAGGTCCGCGCCGGGCGTCAGCAGGCCGACGTCAGGCATCGACACCGTCCTTTCCGGCCTCGGGGGCCGGGTCGTAGGTCAGGAACACGGTCTCCTCGCACTGCGCGCCGGCCTGCAGGCCGATGTCGAAGCGCAGTGCGTCGTCGGGCTCACGGGTCGTGACCAGCGTGGCGCGGCGTCCGGGATCGAGAGAGGCGAGCAACGGGTCGGTGGCGAGCGACTCGGCGTCCGGCAGGTAGGCGCGCGTGAACAGCCGGTCCTGCAGCCCGCGGGCGAAGACCGTCACGGCGAAGAACGGCGCCCGGCCCGGCTCGGTAGCGCCCGGGTGCAGCGTGCGGAACCAGTACCCGCCCTCGCGGTCGGTCTCGGCGCGGCCCCACCCGGTGAACGTGCCGTCCCGGAGCAGCGAGCCGGAACGTTCGACGACCTTCCCGGCGGGGTCGGCCTGCCAGATCTCGACCAGCGCGTCGGGGACCGGTGCGCCCGCGCCGTCGTACACGGTCCCGTGCAGGCGGACGGCACCCGGTGTGCCAGGCTCGACCAGCTCGTTGCCGCGTGCGTACGGCAGCGCGTAGCCGAAGAACGGCCCCACGGTCTGTCCCGGCGTCGGCGGCAGCAGGTCCTTCGTGGCGGGCTCACTCATCGCCGTCCTCCGGCTCGGTCCAGGTGCGGTACGACCCGGTCAGCACGATGTCCCACCGGTACCCGGTGGCCCACTCGTGCTGCGAGACATCGTGGTCGTAGGTCGCCACGAGCCGCTCGCGCGCCCGCGGGTCCTGGATCGACTGGTAGATCGGGTCCAGCGGGAACAGCGGGTCCCCCGGGAAGTACATCTGGGTCACGATCCGCTGGGTGATCTCCCGCCCGAACAACGAGAAGTGGATGTGCGCCGGACGCCACGCGTTGAAGTGGTTCTTCCACGGATAAGGGCCCGGCTTGATCGTCTGGAACCGGTACCAGCCGTCGTCGTCGGTCAGCATCCGCCCGATCCCGGTGAAGTTCGGGTCGATCGGCGCCGGGTGCTGGTCACGCTTGTGGACGTACCGGCCAGCGGCGTTGGCCTGCCAGACCTCCACGAGCTGACGCCGCACCGGCCGGCCCTCCCCGTCGACCACCCGGCCGCGCACGACCATGCGCTCCCCGATCGGCTCGCCGTTGTGCTGCACCGTCAGGTCCGCCTCCAGCGCACCGATGTCCCGCTCCCCGAAGACGGGCGCGAACAGCTCGATGGTCTCCGGGTCGGCGTGGTGCAGGTCCTTGGTCGGGTGCCGCAGCAGCGAGCTGCGGTACGGCGGCCAGTCGCGCCGCGGACCGAACTCCTCCGGCGCGCCCTCCCGCACACCCTTCTGATACGCGTCGTGCCCGGCCTCGATCTCCGCGCTGAGCTGCGCCTGCGTCTCGGACGCCGCCTCTCGTGTCATGCCGTCCTCCCGCCCTGTCGCGCGCTTCTGTCCAGCCGGTCCTGGGCGGCCAGCAGGACCGGGGTGTTGTCGGTGGCGTAGACGTCGTACCCGCCGATCCGCTGGACCAGCTCGAAGCAGACGCGGCCGACGCGCGGCGTGTAGAAGTGCCAGAACTCGCCCGTCTCGGTCCGGTCGTACATGAGCTGGTGCTCCCGCAGGAGAGCCAGCGTCGCCTCGTCGAGCCCGAACCTGGCCCTCAGGTCGTCGTAGTAATTGTCCGGCACCGGCACAGGACGCAGCCCGCGTTCCCGGGCCCGCCGGGCGACCGTCACGACGTCGGTGCAGGCCAGCGCGACATGTTCGGGATGCGTGACACCGATGGGCGCGACGTTCAGCGAGATCCGGACCGCGCCGCTCGGGGTACGCATGACCTGGCTGCGGACCAGGCCCTGGGGTCCGGCGGCCTCGGTCACGGTCGGCTTCTCCAGGCCGAGCACGCTCGTGTAGAAGAGCACCGCCTCGTCGTGGGCGTCCCAGCCGTGCGAGACGTTGATGTGGTCGACGCCGGTGATCTCCCCGCCTCCGCCGGGCCGACCGCGGCCGAACTCGGCGACCCAGGCCGGCTCCTCCCCCGTCTCGGCGTCGGTGCGGCGATCGTTGAGGAACACCTCGAGCCCGCTGGGAGCGACGAACCCCGCAAGGTCGAGCTCACCGGCCTGGGTCCGGCGCGGTGCCGCGTGCACGGCCAGGGCACGAGCCCGATCGCTCGCCACCGA
Source organism: Promicromonospora sp. CA-289599 (assembly GCF_050936155.1). Taxonomy (NCBI): domain Bacteria; kingdom Bacillati; phylum Actinomycetota; class Actinomycetes; order Micrococcales; family Promicromonosporaceae; genus Promicromonospora; species Promicromonospora sp. CA-289599. The sequence goes on along the minus strand of NZ_JBNJNI010000001.1, from coordinate 5,089,567 downwards.
GGCGTCCGCCACGCCCAGGCCGATACCCGCCAGGTGCGGTTCCCGGTCGCGCGCGTGCTGCTCGTTGAGCACTATCCGCGCATCGCCGGACGACCACAGCCGGACCTGCTTGGTGCGGTGCTGGCCGCGGAACGTCAGCCCGAGCTGATCGAGCAGCGCTTCCACCTCGCTCGTGTCCTCGGCCTTGACCTCCACGTAGTCGTAGCCGGTGGGCACGTCGACGTCGGCGATCCGCTCGAGCCCGACGGCGCCGGCACCGGCACCGCCGTCGTCCAGGAGCCGGGCCGCCCGGTCCTCCAGCCAGACGAGCGAGCGCAGGGCGTGCTCGGCGGTCCACCGGGTGTCGGTCTGCCGGAAGACGTCGTTGAAGGCCTCCAACGACAGCGGGCCGGCGTAGCCCGCGCGGGTCAGGTGGGTCACGAAGCGGCCGAGGTCCCACACGCCCTCGCCCGGGAAGAGCCTGTAGTGGCGGCTCCAGGAGAGCACGTCCATGCTCAGGTCGGGCGCGTCGGCGAGCTGGACGAAGAAGATCTTCTCGCCGGGGATCTTCTCGATCCCGGCCGGGTCGTGACCGCGGGAGAGGATGTGGAAGCTGTCGAGGCAGACGCCGACGGCCTCGTGGTCGGCCAGCTCCGCGATCCGCCACGAACGCCGGTAGTCGTCCACGTACCGGCCCCACGCCAGCGCCTCGTAGGCGACCCGGATCCCGTACGACGCCGCGAGGTCGCCCAGGCACCGCAGCTGCTCGGCCGCGACCTCGTCGGAATCGATGGTCGCGGTCGCCACGTTGCTGCAGACCAGCACGGTGTCGGTCCCGAGGCGCCGCATCGTCTCGAACCTCGCCCGCGCCCGGCGCAGGTTCTCCTCGAGCAGGTCGGGCGTGACGCCCTCGAAGTCACGGAACGGCTGGTAGAGGTCGAGGCCCAGGCCGAGCCGGTCCGCCAGGGCACGGATCTCCTCGGGGCTGCGGTCGCTGACCACGAGGTCGGACTCGAAGATCTCGACGCCGTCGAACCCGGCGTCGGCGCACGCGTAGAGCTTGTCCTCCAGGCTGCCGCTGAGGCACACCGTGGCGATCGACTTGCGCATGTCAGCTCTCCATCAGTGCGCGAATCGCCAGCTCGTACCCGACCGGTCCCAGCCCGGCGATCACTCCCCGGGCCACCGGCGTCACGAAGGAGTGCTGCCGGAACTCCTCGCGGGCGTGGACGTTGGTGATGTGCACCTCGACCACGGGCACCTGCACGCCGGCTATCGCATCGCGGATCGCCACGGAGGTGTGGGTGTACCCCCCGGGGTTCAGCACGACGCCGACGCTGCGGCCCTCGGCCACCTCCCGACCGATCTCCTGGAGCCAGTCGACGAGCTGCCCCTCGTGGTTGGTCCGGCGGCAGTCGGCCCGTCCGCCCAGCGCGGTCGCGACCTCGGCGCACCGGCTCTCGACGTCGGCGAGCGTCGTGGTGCCGTAGATGCCGGGCTCGCGCGTGCCGAGGAGGTTCAGGTTGGGGCCGTTGAGGATGTGGATGGTTCGCAAGGTGTCTCCGGGTCGTCCGCTTCGGTGAGATACGGGAGCCTGTGTCACGACGTGGTCACCCCGGTGACGAGCCGGTTGAAGTGGGCGTGCATGCGGTCGGTGTCGGGGTCGAGGCCGGTGATCAGGCGCAGGCTCTCCACTGCCTGCCCCACCGCCATCCCACCACCGTCGAGAGTCGCGAGGCCGCGCGCGCGAGCACGGCGCACCAGCTCGGTCTCCAGAGGGCGATAGACGACCTCGGCCACCCACGCGTCCGGACGCAACCGGTCGACGTCGAACGCGATGCCGGGGTGCTCAGTCATGCCGACCGGGGTGACGTGGACGACGCCGTCGACGCGGGGCAGCCAGTCGTCGAGCGAGCCGCCGCTGCCTTGCAGCAGGGTCGGGCTGGTACGGGGGGCCGCATCAGAGACTGCACCGGAGGAAGCGTCGGAGAAGCGGTCGAGCATCGCCTCGACCGCCGCCGGGACGACGTCGTGCACGACTATCCGGTCGAACCCCATGTCGATCAGCGCCGACGCGGTGGCGAGCCCGGCACCCCCGGCACCGATCTGGAGCACGGTGCCGGACGCCGCGCGGCCGGCGCCGTCAGCGCCGTCAGCGCCGTCAGCGCCGTCAGCGCCGTCAGACAAGAAGCTCTCCAGGGCGGCGCGGAAGCCGGTGCGGTCGGTGTTGTGCGCGGTGCGGTGGCCGTTGCCGAGCAGCACCAGGTTGGCGGACCCGAGCCGGCGCACTGTCGGGCTGAGGTCCGCCACGTGCTCGAGCACTGTCTGCTTGAACGGGTGGGTCACGTTGGCCGCGTCGAACCCGGTGTCCTCCAGCCGGCGCAGCTCGGCGCCCAGGTCGACGTCCGGGCGGTCGATGAGGTCGACCGTCCGGTACTCGTAGTCGAGGCCGAGGTGACGGGCCTCTTCCATGTGCAGCGCGGGCGAGAGCGACAGCTTGATGCCGTTCCCGAGGAGCGCCACCCGGTAGCGGTCGCTCATCGCTCGCTCACCTGCTCGCTCGTCTCGCCCGCGAGAAGCCGGCGGGGGTTGTCCACCATCATCCGCTCGACGTCGCGCGGTTCGGCGCCCGCCTCGACGAGGCGCGGGATGATCCGCAGGCTGAGGTGGTCGTGGGTCCAGGACGGCGTGTGCTCGCGACGCCAGGACGGCGGCGTGACCCGGCTGAAGTACGCGCAGTCCTGGGACAGCACGAGCTGGCTCGCGTATCCCCGGGCGAGGAGCTCCAGGACCGTGCCGATCCGCTTCTCGTCGTCGCCGGTATGGGCCATCCCGAACCGGTCCATCCCGAGCGTGACCCCGGTGTCGAGCAGGGCCAGGAGGTGGTCGAGGTCCTCACCGTCCCCGCTGTGCCCGATGACCAGACGCGCGAGGTCGACGCCCCGCTCCGTGAAGAACCGGGCCTGGTCGAGGCCGGTGCCGCGTGCCGGGTCGCTGTGGGTGCTGATCGGCACGCCCGTCTCACCGTGCACCTGCACAGCGGCCTCCATGACCCGCGTGACGTCGGGAGTCAGCCCCGGCGCACCGGTGACCACCTTGATCACTCCCGCTCGGACCTCGCTGCCGCCGATGCCCACCGTCACGTCCCGGCGGAACATCCCGGCCAGCGGGTCCGGGCCACCCACGAGCCGGCCCGGGCCGTGGGTCCGGAAGTACGGCGGCAGGACGTCGTCGGTGTACCAGCCGGTGGCGGCCACCAGGTGGACCGGCGTCCGCTCCGCGACCCGCCGTACCAGGGCCACGTCCCGCCCCAGCCCCGGAACGGTCAGGTCGACGACGGTCCGCACACCAAGCCGGTACAGCTCGTCCAGACCACGGACGGCGGTGTCGACCGCCTCGCCGGCGTCCCACTCGGGGTGGGGATAGTCGCCGTCGAGCTCCGGGGCGAGCACGAACAGATGCTCGTGCGTCAGCGTCCATCCCAGGTCGGCACCACCGATCCGACCCTGATAGGTCGGAACAGCGGCGCCGCCCGGGCTGCTGGACGAGTCCGGCGTCACTGTGCGGAGCTCCGCATGGCCTCGTAGACCGCCAGCGAGTCGCCCTCGAGGTTCTCGCGGAACCACGCGTCGGTCTGCTGCGCGAAGGCCTCCTGGTCGACGTCGTCGACGATCTCGACGGTGCCCTCCTGCTCCCAGCCGTCGAGGATCTCCTGCTCTGCCTCCTCGACGCAGCCGGGCATCTGCTCGACGGCGGCCGCGACGGCGTCCTCCAACGCCGTCCGCTGCTCGTCGCTCAGCTCCGAGTCGTACGACGGCGCGACCACGATCAGGTTCGAGTTCTGCTGGTGCGCGGACATGCTCACGTAGTCCTGCACCTCCACCAGGTTGCTGGCGGAGATGTTGGTCAGGGGGTTCTCCTGGCCCTCGACCACGCCCTGCTGCAGCGCGAGGTAGAGCTCCTCGTACGCGACCTCGGTGGGCTCCGCGCCGAGCGCCTGCGCGTTGAGCAAGAACTGCCCGGAGCCCGGGAAACGCATCCGCAGGCCCTCCAGATCGGAGGGTTCCCGGATGGCCTTGTTCGCGGTGAACTGGCGAGCTCCGGCGGACCAGGCGCCGAGGATCGACACACCGCCCGAGGCCTCCTTGAAGTCCGCCTCGAGCGGGTCGGCGGAGCCGTCGGTGAAGAACTGGTCCAGGTGTGCCGCGTCGTCGAACCCGTAGGCCGCATCGATGACGCCGGCCGGCTCGTAGACCGCGGCCAGCGCGGAGGCGCCCTGGATGTCGATGTCGACGTCGCCCGACTGCACCGACGCGATCCGGTCGGCGTCCCCGCCGAGCTGGCTGCTGGCGTACACCTCGACGGTGATCCCGACGTCGGCCGCCTCGGCCTCCTCCTTGATCACCTGCGCACCGCAGATGTGCTGCGGCTGGTCCTCGGTGTAGCTGTGGGCGAGCGTCAGCTCGACCTGGCTGCCCCCGGCGGCGCCGGGATCGTCACCGGAGCCGCCGCATGCGGTCAGCAGCACCAGGGGCAGGACCACGGCCGCGCTCGCGGCGGTGGTGCGGTGGAAGGTCATGATGAGTCCTTTCGGTTCACGCCGACGTCGTCGTCGGACGATGGTGAGCGGAGCGGTCACAGACCGAGCTGTGCAGGTAGCCAGGTGGCGAGCCCGGGGAAGAAGATGATCAGCAGGCAGACCAGGAACAGCGGCACGAGGAAGGGCAGCACGCCGCGGAACACCTCGCCGACCGGCACCTTCTGGGTGGAGCTGAGGACGTAGAGCACGGTGCCCACCGGGGGCGTGAGCAGGCCGATCATCAGCGAGACGATCATCACGACGCCGAGCAGGATCGGGTCCACCCCCAGGGTCAGGGCGATCGGCATCAGGATCGGCACGACCAGCACCAGGGTGGCCGTCGCGTCGATGACCGTGCCGAGCAGCAGCATCAGGAGCATGACCAGCAGCAGGAACACCGTGCCGTCGCCGGTGATGCCGAGCACCAGCTGGGTCAGCTCCTGCGGCACCCGCTCCTTGGCCAGGACGTACCCGAGCAGTGCCGCCGAGGCGACGATGAGCATGATCGACGCCGTCGTCAGCACGGTCTCGACGAGGATCTTCGGCAGGTCCCGGAGCTTCAGCCGGCGGTAGCCGAAGCCGAGAACCATCATGTACGCGGCGCCGACCGCGGCGGCCTCGGTCGGCGTGAAGAGCCCGCCCAGGATGCCACCGAGGATCACCACCGGCGCCCCGAGCGGCAGCACCACCCGTTTGCCGGTCTCGGCGACACGCGCCCAGGAGAACCCGACGTGCCGGATCTCGGGCTGGCGACGCACCAGCAGGAACACCACGACGCACAGCCCGGCCACCATCAGCAGCGCGGGCACCACCGAGGCGGCGAAGAGCGCCCCCGTCGAGACGGACGCCTGCCCGGCGAAGATCACCGCCGGGATGCTGGGCGGCATGACCGGCGCGATGAGCGCGGACGCCCCGACGACGCCGAGGCCGAACCTGCGGGAGTACCCGGCGCGCAGCATCGGCGGGATCTCCACCTTGCTGAGAGCCGCGGCGTCGGCCACCGCGGAGCCGCTCATCCAGGAGAAGCCGAGGCTGACGCCGACGCTCACGTACCCGAGCCCGCCGCGAACCCGGCCGAACAGGGCGAGGGCGAAGTCGAAGAGGCGGTCCGCGATACCCGCGTGGTTGGCCACCACCCCGAGCAGGATGAACAGCGGCACCGCCAGCAGCACGAAGTTGCCCGTCGCGTCGGCGACCAGCCGCATCGGCAGACCGAGCGACTGACCCTCGATGAGCAGGTAGGCCAGGCCAGGACCGAGAAACGCGAACGCGACCGGCACCCGGAGGGCCAGCAGCGCCAGGATCGTGACGAGGAGCAGCAGCACGGTCATCGCTCGGCCTCGCCTTCGGTGATGGGCCCGGACCGCGCTACCTGCACGGCGCTGACGGCGGCCCGGATCGTCGCGCTCACCAGACCGATCAGTGCGATCGCGTACACCCAGGACATCGGCAGGCCGAGCGCCGGCGAGGTCAGGAACCCGGCGGAGGACACGAGCTCCCAGCACGCCCAGCTGAACCCGGCGGCGATCAGCGCGACGAGGGCCGACGCGAACGTCTGCACGATCCGGACCGTCGTGGGGCTGGGCAAGCTGTCCACCAGCTGCAGCGCGATGTGCCCGTTGCGGGTGACCAGCACGCCTGCCGCGACGAAGGTCAGCCAGATCAGCGCGAACTGCGACAGCTCACCGGTCCAGACGACCTGCGGCAGCGGCAGATAGCGCTGCACCGCCTGGAACAGGATGAGCACGAAGATCATGGCCCCGGCCAGGCCCGCGATCGTCAGCTCGACGGCCGTGAGCACCTTGACGAGGCGCTGCACACCCTGGTTCATACCCGGTTCACGTACATCGTGACGGTTCCCCTTCCGTTGAGCCACACCTCGGTGTGCGGCGCGGTCGCCACCACACGTCGGCATGTGGCGTCGTCACTGCGGCGACAGTAGAAACCACCCGACAACTTGTGCAAGCAGTTGCCAAAATTGCCGCGCGTGTGGCTAGATGCCCAGGTGCAGCCCACGATCTACGACGTCGCGAAGGCGGCAGGCGTGGCCGCGTCGACGGTCTCGCGCACCTTCAACAAGCCCGGCCGGGTCAACGAGGCGACCCGGCAACGGGTGCTCGCCGCCGCGTCCGAGCTCGGGTACCAGCACAGCCCGCAGAACCGCGCGCTGCCGGGCGGGCGGCACCGCACCATCGCGATGGTGCTGTCCGACATCACGAACCCGCACTTCTTCGAGCTCATCCGCGGCGCGGAGCAGCGCGCCAGGGCGTCCGACGTCACGCTCGTCATCGTCAACGCCGAGGAGTCGCAGCGGGTCGAGGAGGGCCAGATCCGCGACCTGGCACCCACCGTCGACGGGTTCGTCCTCGCCGCGAGCCGGCTCGCCGACGACGACCTGGTCGCCCTGGCCGGCCGGCACCGCGTCGTCCTGCTCAACCGTGAGCTCACCGGCCTGACCAGCGTGGCACTCGCCGTCGGCGCGGGCTGCCAGCAGATCCTGGAGCACCTGGCCTCGCTCGGGCACCGGAGCCTGACCTACTGCGCCGGGCCGCCCGGTTCCTGGATGGGCGCCGTGCGGTGGGCGGCGCTGAGCGCCGGGGCCGAGGAGCACGGCATGACCGCGCACCGGGTCGGCCCGTACACGCCGAACGTCGCGAACGGTGGCGTCGCGGCCGACGGCGCGCTGCGTACCGACGCGACGGCGATCGTCGCGCACAACGACCTGCTGGCGTTCGGCGTCATCCGCAGGCTCACCCAGCGCGGCGTCCGCGTGCCCGACGACGTGAGCGTGGTCGGGTTCGACGACATCTTCGCCGCCGACTTCGTCCACCCGTCGCTGACGACGCTCGGCGGGCCGGGCGCGCATGCCGGCCGGCTGGCCGTGGAGCTCCTGATCGACCAGTTCGCCGGGCGCTCGGTGCAGGACGCCGAGCAGATCAGGCTGCCCACCGAGCTGGTGCTGCGCGAGTCGTCGGGTCCGGCGCCGCGGGGGTCCTGACCGGCGACGATCTGCCGAGGATCCGCATGACTGCTGAAGATCCTCATGATCATCTTGACCGCGAGACACCGCCGGCCACAGATTCGATCCCGATTGGCCCGGCGCGGCATCCTCACGCCGTCGCCCACCGTAGCGCGGTGGCGGTCGCCCGGGCCGGACTGGAGTCATCATGAGATCGAACCGACCGGACTCGAACCGACCGGACTCGAACCGAGAGCCCCTGCTGGACCGGCGAAGCCTGCTCGTGGGCGCGACGGTGCTCGGCTCGGCCGCCGCCCTGGGCATCGCCGCCCCGGCCAGCGCGGCGGTGCCGGGCTTTCCGACCTTCACCCGCCTCGGCGCGGCCCTGGACAAGTCGGCGCTCGCCTACAACCCGACCGGCGAGCTCATCTTCCCGTCGATCCTGCACGTCGCCGGGCGGGTGCAGAACCCGCTCGGCGCCTGGTACATGTACTACGCCCCGCACGACGCGCCCGGCGGGATCTGCCTCGCGTACGCCGACTCCCTCGCGGGCCCCTGGCGGGAGCACCCGGGCAACCCGATCATCGCCCGCACCTGGTCGCCCCACTACTCGGTGAGCCACGTCTCGAGCCCGCACGCGCTCTGGAACGCCGCGGACGGCAGGGTCTACCTGTACTTCCACGGGGAGAACACCACCACCAGGGTCGCCACGTCCGCCGACGGGCGCGGCTTCACCTACGGCGGCACGGTGCTCACCACGGGGATGCTGCCTTCCAACGTCAGCGAGTCCTCCTACGCGCGGGTGTTCCCGCACCCGTCTCGGCCCGGCATGTACGTCATGCTGTTCATGGGCAACCAGTCGGGTACCCGGAAGATCTTCATCGGGTGGTCGCACCAGCTGGCCTCGGGCTGGCAGTTCAAGCCCGAACCGCTGATCTCGCCCGCCGCGGGCGAGGGCGGCCAGCTCTCCGGAGCCCACTACTGGTCCCGGAACGGCGGCGGCCACGTGGTCTACCACGGCGGCAGCGGCTCGATCCACGTCGCCCACGTGGGCACGAGCTTCGACCGCGAGAACCACCTCGGCGTCCTGTACACCGAGCCGGTGGCGACCCGGGCCGCGGCGCCGAGCTTCGCCGAGGAGGGCGGGCGGCTCCATATGTTCTACGAGGCCGGCCGGCGCGGGAACACCAACATCGCCGTCGCGCGGGCGAGCTGATCGCGGTGGTGGTCAGCTGCTCCGCACCGGGAGCTCGGGTGGCCGCCAGCGCCAGGTGGGGTTGCCGTCCGGCGCGAGGCCCTTGCGCCAGACGGCAGCAGGCATGAGCCGGACCATCTCCGCCAGGACGCGCTGCCCGGCACGGGAGGTGGTCCGGGCGCCGTCGCTCCGGGCACCACGGGCGGTGGCCTGGTCACGCGGGCGACGTTCCGCGTCGTAGCGCGCCAGTGCGGCGTCGACCGTGGGCGCGGTCGCGAGGGTGTGGGCGAGCACCACCGCGTCCTCGAGGGTGTGCCCGGCGCCCTGCCCGCGGTCGGGGCTCATGGCGTGCGCCGCGTCACCGACCAGCACAGCTCGCCCGCGGACGTAGGTGGGTAGCGGCGGGAGCTCACGGATGTCGGTGCGGATCACCGCAGCGTCCGGTGTCGCGCCGATCAGGTCGGGCACCGGCTGGTGCCAGTCCCCTACCCGGTCCAGTGCGGCGGCCTTCTCGTCGTCGTACCGCACGTCCGCCCTGGGTTCGGCCGTGAGGAGCGCCCAGTACGCCCGTCCTCGCGACACCGGGTGGATGAGGAAGAGGTCGCCGTTCCCCAGGGTGACGCTCCCGGTGAGGTCGCCGGGCAGGCCCGCGACGTCGGTGACGCCGAGCCACGCCGTGCGCCCCAGATGGCGGGGCGGCTCGGCGTCGGGCCAGAGGACGGTCCGGACCGCGCTGCGGATCCCGTCGGCGCCGACCACCAGGTCCGCCCGGTACCGCGCGCCTCCGGCCACGACGGTCACGCCGTCGCCGTCCTGCCGCACGTCCGTAACCTCGGCATCCGTGTGCAGCCAGTCGGCGGGCACGGCGTCGAGCAGGACACGGTGCAGGTCGGCACGGTGGAACCCGAGCAGCGGCGTCGGGTCGCCGGGCTGGGCACGCTGCAGGTAGCGGCCGTCGGACCGGCGCAGGTTGCTCGCCGAGAAGGTCGGGACGCCGACGGCGCGGGCCTCCGCCTCGAGGCCGAGCTCGGCCAGAGCGCGCAGCGCGTTCGGCGCCTGGGACATGCCCGCGCCGACCTCGCCGAGCTCGGGCGCGCGCTCCAGCACCGTGGCGCGCCAGCCGATCCGGCGCAGCGCCACGGCGGTGGCCAGTCCGCCGATGCCGCCCCCGACGACTATCGCGTGTCCGGTCATCGCTTCTTCTCCTCGTCGTCGGGCTCTGCCGAGCTGGTGGTGCGCGGCACTGCGGTGAGCGGCGGAGCGGCAGCGAACGCCGCGCCCATCCACTCGAAGGTCCGGTGCGCCTGGCGCACCCGGTCGTCGTTGCCCGGACCGGCCAGGGCGATGCCGTCGCGGCTGAGGTCGAGGAAGGACGCCATGGCCTCGATCTGCCGCCGGACCACGATGGACCACGCGTCGTCCGCCATCCGGTAGTACGTGGTGCGGTTGCCGGGCCTGGTCCGCGAGCTCAGGAAACCCATGGTGGTCAGCAGGCGCAGGTTCGACGTGAGGGAGGCGCGGCTGGCGCCGATCGCGTCGCTGATCTGTCCTGCCGACTGCTCCGGCGGGTCGCACACCATCAGCCAGCCCAGCACCCGCCCGGCGATCGGCGGGACACCGTCGCCGGCCAGGTACATCGAGACGCGCTCGACCCACTCGAGCACGGGGTCCTCGGGATCCATGCCACCTCCGATATCAGTTGTTTCACTATCGACTGAAACTCGCCGACGGTCAAGGGATCTTCCTTGCGGGTAGGCCGGCGAGCGAGAGGCTACGGTGGCGTCGGGCACCGCGGCGGTGCGGGCGCGGCGCATGACGTCGGGGTGGCGAGGAAAGGCGGCAGTGGTCGGATGAGGTTCAGCAGCTCGGCAGGTCACGAGAAGAGCCGGGGTGCGGCTCTGCGGCGACGGCCCGGCCAGCTCGTGATCGTCAGCTTCGTCGGCGCGATAGCGGTCGGCACGCTGCTCCTGCTGCTCCCCGTCTCGGCCGCCGGCGAGCCGGCGTCGTTCATGGAGGCGCTGTTCACCGCGACGTCGGCCGCGTGCGTGACCGGGCTGATCGTCACGGACACGCCGGTGTTCTGGTCCGGGTTCGGCCAGGCGGTGATCCTGGTGCTGATCCAGATCGGCGGCCTCGGCGTGATGACTGTCGCGTCGCTGCTCGGCGTCCTGGTCTCGCGGCGCCTGGACCTCAGCTCCCGGCTGGTCGCCGCGGCGTCGACCCGCACGGTGGGCGTGGGGGACGTGCGGCGGACGCTGGTCCGGGTCGTCGTGATCGCGTTCGTCGTGGAGGCCGTCGTCGCGCTGGTCCTGACCCTTCGCTTCGCCGTCGCCTACGACGAGCCGCTGGGCAGGGCGCTGTGGGACGGCGTGTTCCATGCCGTCTCGGCCTACAACAACGCGGGCTTCGCGCTCTTCTCGCTGTCGCTGATGGACTTCGTGGCCGACCCGTGGATCTGCGTGCCCATCGCTGCCGCCACGATCATCGGCGGCCTGGGGCTGCCGGTGATCCTGGAGCTGCTGCGCGGGCGACCCCGCCCGACGCGCTGGAGCCTGCACACCAAGATCACGCTGCTGATGACCGGGTTCCTGCTGGTGGGCGGCACCGGGTTCTTCCTGGTCACGGAGTGGGACAACGCCGCGACCATGGGTGCGCTGGACACCGGGGGCCGAGTCCTGGCGGCGTTCACCCAGTCCGCCAACGCCCGCACGGCCGGGTTCAACTCCGTAGCCACCGGTGAGATGCACACGGAGACCTGGCTCGGCACGATCATCCTGATGTTCATCGGGGGCGGCTCGGCAGGAACGGCCGGCGGCATCAAGGTGACGACGTTCGCCGTGCTGGCGGTGGTGATCTGGTCGGAGCTGCGCGGCGACCCCGACGCCGGCGTCTTCGACCGGCGCATCTCGCTGGCCACCCAGCGGCAGGCACTGACCCTGGCCCTGCTGGCGGTGGCGATGGTGGTCCTGCCCTCCCTGTGGATGACGGCGCTGTCGCCGTTCCAGGTCGACGAGATCCTGTTCGAGGTGACGTCCGCGTTCACCACGACAGGCCTGTCCACGGGGATCACGGCACAGCTCGCCTGGTACCACCAGGTAGTGCTCTGCGTCCTGATGTTCATCGGGCGGCTCGGGCCGATCACGCTCGGCACCACCCTGGTCCTCCGGGCCCGCGGGCGCCTGTACCGGCTCCCGGAGAGCGCGCCGATCATCGGCTGAGACAGGGCTTGGCGAGCACAATGTTAGTGACTAACATTGTGCTGTGGTCACACCCCGCACGCTCCGCACCCGGGCCCGCATCCTCGATGCCGCGCTCGACCTCTTCGAGCGCCAGGGCTACGACGCCACGACGGTGAACCAGATCGCCGAGGCCGCCGACGTCACCCCGATGACGTTCTTCCGGCACTTCGCCACCAAGGACGCCGTGCTGGTCACCGACCCGTACGACCCCCTCATCGCGGAAGCGGTGGCGGCCCAGCCGGCCGACCTGCCGCCCCTGGAGCGCACCCGGCGCGGCCTGCTCGCCGCCCTCGGCGACATCACGCCCACCGAGGACGCGACGGCGAGGCGCCGGGTGGCCCTCGTCGCGCGGTCACCGTCGCTCCGCGCCGCCGTAGCCGTCGGCACCGACGCCACGCAGGAGGCGATCGTGGAGCGTCTCGTCGGCGACGGCGTCGAGCGGCTCGACGCGGCCATCGCCACCTCCGCCTGCCTCGCCGCCACGACGACGGCCCTCCTGGCCTGGGGCTCGGCACCCGGCGACGTCACCCTCTCCGACCTCGTCCGCCGCGCCCTGGCACACCTCGCACCGGCAGGAGCCGCCTCATGACCGCGCCCGCGCTGCTGCTCGACGACGTCTCGCACACCTTCGGCGGCAGAGCGGCCCTCGATCACCTCACGCTGACCGTCCTACCCGGCCGGGTCACCGCCCTGATCGGCCTCAACGGCGCGGGCAAGACGACGGCGCTGCGCGCGCTGACCGGTCGCCTGCGCCCCACGCACGGCGCGGCCAGGATCCTCGGCCACGACCCGGCCGACATGCCCGTCGACGTCGCCGGACGGTTCGGCCACGTGGTCGACGCACCGCTGGTCCACCCGGAGCTGACCGTGACCGAGAACCTCCGTTGCGCCGCCCGCCTGCACGGCCTGGCGCGGCACGCCGCCGCATCAGTAGCTGACGCCGCCGTCGGCCGAGCGGGGCTGGACCCGTGGCGCCACACCCGGGCCGGCGCACTCTCGACGGGCAACCGCCAGCGCCTCGGGACGGCCTGCGCGACCCTCCACCGACCCACGGCGCTGATCCTCGACGAACCGACCAGCGCCCTCGACCCGCAGGGCGTCGTCCTGGTCCGCGAGCTGGTCCGCGGCCTGGCCGACGACGGCGCGGCGGTCCTCGTCTCGAGCCACCACCTCGACGAGGTCGCCCGGGTCGCCGACGAGATAGTCGTGCTGCACGGCGGGCGTGACGTCGGGCGCCTGGAGCCCGGCGGAACGGACCTGGAGCAGCGGTTCTTCGCCATGGTCCTGGACGCCGACACCACTCACGCAGCCGGCAGCGGGAGCCTGACATGACCGCCGGTACCGCGCTCCGCGCCGCCCTGGCCGTCGAGACGCTCAAGCTCCGCCGCTCGACCGTCGCCCGCATCGCGACCGCGCTGCTCGTGCTGCTCGTCCCGCTCGGCAGCGTCGGGATGGTCGCGCTCGCGCGGTCGCCGCAGGCCGTCGGTCCGACGGCGGCCAAGCTCGCCGACTACGCGACCGGCGATCTCGCCACGACACACCTGCTGGTGTGCGGCCAGGTCCTCTCCGTCGCAGCCCTGGCCGCCGGCGGGTTCTTCGTCGCGTGGTCGTTCGGGCGCGAGCTGGAGAGCGGCACCGCCGGGGCGCTGTTCGGGCTGGCCGTGCCGCGCGGCACCGTCGCCCTGGCCAAGTGCCTGGTCGCGCTGGCCTGGATCACGTCGTGCGTGGTGCTGGCCGTCGCCGTGACGACGGCTGTCTCGGCGGTCGTCGCCGGGGTATCGGGCGAACCCTTCGCGGCATGGACCGGAGCGCGGGACGCCGTCGCCGCCGGGCTGCTCGGCGGTGGCCTGGCGCTGCCGTTCGCCTGGGTGGCGACCGTGACCCGCAGCCAGATCGGCACGGTCGGCGCACTGGTCGGCATGGTCGCGTTCACCCAGATCGTGGTGCTGCTCGGCGGCACCTGGTTCCCCTACGCCGCGCCGTCGCTGTGGGCGGGCATGGGCGGAGCGGATGCCGCGGCCGCCGTCGGCCCGCCGCACCTGATGCTCGCCGCAGCGATGGCCCCGCTCGGCGCCGCCGCCGTCGTCCACGCCTGGCGGCGCCTGACCAACGTGTGAGGCGCCGACCGGGGCCGGCCGCTCAGTGGGTCTCGCGGTCCTTGACGTCCCCGATGTAGCCCTCGACGACGTCGTCCACCCCGTCGAGGTTCATGTCAGCGGCGCGGGCACGCCGGGCGTCCCAGCGCAGCGAGACCGCACCGAGGATCGCGGCGAGCACCGAGGCGCCGAGGATCGCGACCTTGGCGCCGTCGGCGTGCTCGGCGTCGCCGAACGACAGCTCGCTGATCAGCAGCGACACCGTGAACCCGATCCCGGCCAGGAACCCGACGGGCAGCAGGTCGCGCACACCGATACCCGCCGGCAGGCGCAAGGGGGTCAGGCGCGTGACCAGAGCCGTGGCCCCGAGCACGCCGACGAGCTTGCCCAGCACCAGCCCGGCGGTGATCGCCAGCACGACCGGTTGCCCGAACAGCGCACCGGCACCGTCGCCGTCGACCAGGGAGACGCCCGCGGCGAAGAACGCGAACACGGGCAGCGCGAGTCCCTGCGAGAAGGGCCGGACCGCGTGCTCGAACGCGTGGGTGCGGGACTCCGGCTCGCCGCGCATCGCGATCGCCGGGACGGTGAAGCCGAGCAGCACGCCGGCCACGGTCGCGTGCACACCCGAGGAGTGCATCAGGGTCCACGCGACCATCGCGAGCGGCAGCAGGACGAACCAGCGGGGTGTGCGCGACCGGACGTGCCAGGCGAACAGCGCCACGCACACCAGCGCACCGGCGAGCGACCACCAGTGGATCGACTCGGTGTAGAAGACGGCGATCACGATGATCGCCAGCAGGTCGTCCACGACGGCGAGCGTGAGCAGGAACGTACGGATCGCGACCGGGAGACCGCGCCCGAAGATCGCCAGGACACCCAGGGCGAACGCGATGTCGGTGGCGGTCGGGATGGCCCACCCGTGCAGGGCGCCCGGGTCGCCGAGTGCGACCACCACGCCGGCGTAGACCAGGGCGGGTACGGCCATGCCGCCCACCGCGGCGATCATCGGTACGCCGGCCTCCCGCGGGTTGCGCAGGCTCCCGGCGACGAACTCGTGCTTGAGCTCGACCCCGACCACGAAGAAGAAGATCGCGAGCAGCCCGTCGGCAGCCCAGGTGGCCAGCGACAGATCGAGGTGGACGGGGATCGGTCCGAGGGCGGCGGGACCGACCACCGCCGCGGACAGCGACGCGTACGCCTCACGCCACGGAGAGTTGGCCCACAGCAGCGCCACGAGGGCTGCCCCGATCAGGAGCGCACCGCCGGTGGTCTCGCGCGATACCCAGCTACGCAGTCGCTGGAGGAAAGGGAGGGTGGAGGTGGTGCGGGGCACAAGGGTCCTCTCGGGCCGGTGGGGTCAGCTGAACCGGACCGGCGCGCGGCCGGTCCACGCCGACCAGACTTCCCGGCACACCTGACAGCCACCCTACCTGCCCGACCTCAGGGTCCCGCGCACGGCCTCGCGGTGGTGGGGTCAGAGCGCGGCGAGGAGCGTGATCAGCTCGTCGGCCATGTCGAGCTTGCGCGCCAGGTCGGCCCGGCGCTCACGTGCGGTCACGACGAACTGGTCCAGCCGGTCGCGCAGGACGACGCCGTCGGCCCCGACGGCCTGTCCGGCGGCAAGCCGATCGGTGACGTCGAGCAGGTCTGCCATCTCGTCGAGGGAGAAGCCGAGCGGCTTCATGCGGCGCACCAGCAGGATCCGCTCGACGTCCGACTCGGTGTAGAGGCGGAACCCGCCGTCCGTGCGGCCCGACGGCGTGACGAGGCCGACCTCGTCCCAGTGCCGCAGGGTGCGCAGGGAGAGACCGGTGCGCTCGGCGACGGCGCCGATGTGCTCGGTGGTCGACGTGTCGGGGTTGCCCATGTTGCAACCCTACCCTTACGTGAGGGTAGAGTTGTCGACGGCGCGTCCCTCCTGCCTACCCGTTCCGGGAGGGCCTGCGCCATCCCACACTCTTCGTACGCAGTGTCGCGTGCTCAGTCCTGTCCACCCGGACCGGGTCTCGCGACCTGGTCCTCGGGGCGCGCGCGTCCCGGAGCCCGTAAGGAAACACTGCGTGTCACACACACCTCTTGACCTGCCTGACCCTGCCCCGGCGCCGATCCCTGTGACGGGCGCCCCGGAGGCCACCGCCTCCGGCTCGTTCCGGGCCGCGTTCAGCTCCGTCAGGACGTTGCGCACCGAGGTCCTGGCCGGCCTGGTCGTAGCGCTGGCGCTGATCCCGGAGGCGATCGCCTTCTCGATCATCGCGGGCGTCGACCCGCGCATCGGACTGTTCGCGAGCTTCACGATGGCCGTGTCGATCTCGTTCCTGGGCGGGCGCCCGGCCATGATCTCGGCCGCGACCGGGGCCATCGCGCTGGTCATCGCGCCGGTCGTGCGCGAGCACGGCCTGGACTACCTGATCGCCACAGTGCTGCTGGGTGGAGTCATCCAGGTGGTCCTCGGGGTGCTCGGCGTCGCGAAGATCATGCGGTTCATCCCGCGTTCCGTCATGGTCGGGTTCGTCAACGCGCTCGCGATCCTGATCTTCCTGTCCCAGGTGCCGCACCTGATCGGCGTGCCGTGGATCGTCTACCCGCTGGTCGCCGTCGGCATCGTGATCATGGTGCTGCTGCCCCGCTGGACCAAGGTGGTCCCCGCGCCGCTCGTGGCCATCGTGCTGCTGACCGTCGCCGTGGTCGTCGCGGCGATCAACGTGCCCACCGTCGGAGACGAGGGCGCGCTGCCCGAGTCGCTGCCCAGCCTGTTCTTCCCGAACGTCCCGCTGAACCTCGAGACGCTGCAGATCATCGCCCCGTACGCGCTGGCCATGGCACTGGTGGGCATCCTGGAGTCGCTGCTGACCGCCAAGCTGGTCGACGACGTCACCGACACCCACTCGAACAAGACCCGCGAGGCCTGGGGCCAGGGCACCGCCAACATCATCACCGGGTTCTTCGGCGGAATGGGCGGCTGCGCGATGATCGGCCAGACCATGATCAACGTCAAGGCCTCCGGCGCACGCACCCGGCTCTCGACGTTCCTCGCCGGCGTGTTCCTGCTCATCCTGGTCGTCGGTCTGGGCGACGTCGTGGCGATCATGCCCATGGCGGCGCTCGTCGCGGTGATGATCATGGTCTCGGTCGGCACGTTCGACTGGCACTCGATCCGCCCGGCCACGCTGCGGCGCATGCCCAAGTCGGAGACCACCGTCATGGCCGCAACCGTGGTGGTCACCGTGGCCACGCACAACCTCGCCTACGGCGTGATCGTGGGCGTGATCGTCGCGATGGTGCTGTTCGCCAACCGGGTCGCGCACTTCACCTCGGTCACCCGCCTGGACGCCTCGGACGCCGACGACCAGCGGGTCTACGCGGTGGAGGGTGAGCTGTTCTTCGCCTCGTCCAACGACCTCGTGTACCAGTTCGACTACGCGGGCGACCCGAGGAACATCGTGATCGACATGACCAAGGCCCACATCTGGGACGCCTCGACCGTCGCCACGCTGGACGCGATCACGACCAAGTACGAGGCCAAGGGCAAGAGCGTGACGATCGTCGGGATGAACGACGACTCCGCCGCGCGGCACGGGCGGCTGGCCGGAAACCTCGGCGCCGGCCACTGACTCGGGCCGGGACGCAGTCCCGGCCCGAGCCTGCGTTCACCGCGCCCAGGCGAGAGCAACAGCGAGCTGGGCGCGCAGCACGTCGCCTGCCCGGCCTGCCGGCAGCTCTGGTGCCGCGGCCCAACCGACGATTCCCTGCACCCAGGGCAGCGCGGCCTCGGCCACGGCCGCGGCAGAGCTGCCTGCGTCGGTGACGCCGTGGTCGGTGAGCGTGTCGGTATAGGCCTGGACCAGTGCAGCGGTGCGTGTTCGCTGGGACACCGGGTCGTTCACGAGGCCGCCTGCCAGGAGCTGGGCGAGGTCGACCAGTGGCGGGCCCGAGCACGACGTCGCCCAGTCGAGCAGGACCACCGTCCCGTCGGGGCGCCTGAGCACGTTGTCGAGGTGGGCGTCGGCATGGATCCAGCACTGCGGGCCACCGGCGAGACGGTCCAGGACCTGTGTGACCCGGCCCGGCAGGGCCATGAGCACGTCGGTGGCCTCGTCGTCCAGGAGGTCCGGGAACCGGCGCCTGGCCATGCCGAGTCGCACAGCCCACTCGCCCGCTGTGCAGGCACGACAACGCCAACGTGGCAGCGCAGGGTCGGTCCGCGTCGGGTCCGACCCGGACCAGGTCGAGGCGTGCAGCACGGCGAGCGTCGCCACCAGGCGTTCGGCGGTCGCGTCGTCACATCCGGCGAGCACGTCGAGCGACCGGGCAGGTGCCACGTCTTCCAGCACGAGCAGCCCGGTGTCGCCGTCGACCAACGCTCCCAGGTAGCCGGGAACGCTGCTGCCCAGGGCCAGGGCCCCGCGGGTGTAGAAGAGCTGTTCGCGGCGGATCGTCTCGGCGGCGTCACGCTTCACGACGACCGCACGCCGAGGTGCCTCCTCGACGACCACCCGGGCCGTCACGCCGCTCAGACCGAACCCGGCACCGATCCTGACGACCTCCAGGCTGCCGGTGTACCCGGGCGATATGACGCCGACCGCTGCGAGCGCCTCCCGAAGCTCCGCACTATCCCTGATGCCCCGCGGAGAACGGCTCATGAGCTCAGCTGGAGCCGGCGCTGGAGCAGCGCCGAGACGGGACGCCAGGAGGCAAGCCGCAGCGGCAGGTCACGCAGCCAGACGCCGAACGGGCCGGCGGGCGCGTACAAACCCTTGATCTGGCGGCCGAGCTGCTGCTTCCGCTCGGCCTCGGGCCGGATCTCGGCCTCCCACTCGCGCAGCGCCGTGGGCAGGTCGTCCGGGTGGCGCTCGAGCGCCGCGCCGAGGGCGTCAGCCCCGGCGACGGCCAGCGCGGATCCGTAGCCGGCGAAGAGGGTGACGCACCAGGCGGCGTCGCCCAGCAGGACCACCCGGCCCTGGCTCCAGCGGTCGACGACCATCTGGCTGATCGTGTCGAAGTACACCGACTCGGCCCTGGTCAGCTGGTCGAGCACGTCCGGCGCGACCCAGCCCATGTCGCCGTACGCGCGGGGCAGCGCGACCTGCGGGCCGTCAGCGAGCTCGTCCATGGGCCGTTCGGTGCGGTAGCCGAAAAATGCCACCGCACGGTCCGCGCCGAGGCTGACGACGGCCAGCGTGCGGCCCGTGTCGGTGAGCGAGGCGGTCACACCGGGTTCGACGCCGTCGGGCAGCGTGTCGAGCGTGAAGACGCCGGCCATGTGGTTCAGGTCCAGCCGCAGGTCGTCCTCCGGCCCGAGGACGAGGCGCCGGGTCGCCGAGTGCAGGCCGTCCGCACCGACGAGCAGGTCGGCCCGTTCGACGGTGCCGTCGTCCAGCGTGACGTCCACACCGTCCGGGTCCTGCTCGACCCCGGCGATGCTCGTCCCGAAGCGGATCTCCACAGCGTCCGGTCCCTGTCCGGGCGCCTGGGCGGTCACCGCGCGGTAGAGCACGTCCTCGATGTCGCCCCGCAGGAGGTTCAGCGACCGCTCCCCCACCAGCGCCCGAACGGTGCGGCCGGGCACGGAGAACCGGGTGCGGCCGTCGGGCCGCACGTAGTCCATCCGGTCGGGTGTGATGTGCCGCTTCACGAGCTCGGGCAGGATGCCCATCCGCTCGGCGGCGTCGTATCCCACGCCCGCGAAGGTCACGGCGTACCCGCCCGGGCGGCGCGACGGCGTCCGCTCGACCACCAGGACGTCCCAGCCGGCCTGGTGCAGCCGCAGCGCGGTGCTCAGCCCGGCGATCCCTGCTCCGATCACGACGGCGCGAGGGCGGTATGTGCTCATGCTGGGTCTCCTTCGGGTGTGGTCAGCCCTGTCGCGACGATGTCGACGAGCAGGTCCAGGGACTTGCGGTAGGTGCCGGACTCCCCGGCTGCGATGTGCGCGGCGTTGAACGGCATGAGCAGCACCGACTGCAGCACCCCGACGACGACGTGCGGGTCGTCACCGACCAGGTCGCCGCGCCGTTGCCGCTCGGTCACGTAGGCCGTGAGCGCGGTCGCGGGGTTGCTGTCGCCCATGGCGACCATCCGCTCCGGTTCGAGCCGTGCCGCGACGGCCGTCATCTCCTGCGGATGGGTCACGAGCCTGCGCCACAACGGGTTCGTCTCGAGCACGTCGAGCGTGGCGTGCAGGAACCGGCGCAGCCCCTCGCGCGTGTCGTCGGTGGACAGCAGCGCCCGGTCGATGACCTGGTCCTTGACCTGCTCCGCCTCGTCCAGCACGAGCTGGAGGTAGAGCGCTTCCTTCGAGTCGAAGAACTGGTAGAAGGTGCTCTTCACGATCCCGGCCGGGGCCACGAGCTCTTCCAGTGCCGTCTTGCGCAGCCCTTGCCTCGTGAACAGCTCCCGGCCGGCCGCCAGCAGAGCCTGGCTGATCCGGTCTCGCTCCTGTGTCGTGAATCCTCGTGGCACCGTCGGCCTCCTTCGCTTGCGACCATGAAAACATATACGGCAATTTGTTTTGACGCGGGCGGTAGGCAGGTCTACCGTCACTACTGGTGTGCCGGGAAGCCTGGTCGGCGTTCATCTCGTCGACCCTGAAGGAGCTTCCCGATGAAGGCACTGATCATGACCCTCGGCACCCGCGGTGACGTGCAGCCGTTCGTCGCACTGGCGCAAGCACTGGAGGGCGCCGGCCACGAGGCCGTGCTGTGCGCGCCGCACCGCTTCGAACAGCTCGTCACAGGGAACGGCGTGACGTTCGCGGGGGTCGACGACGGCCCGTTGCGTCAGCTCGACTCGCCCGCAGAAGCAGGCGAGGCGTTCGAGGGCGGCCCCCGGATGCGGCTGCGGCAGATCCGCGAGATGCCCTCGATGTTCGACCAGGTCCTTGCCGACTCCTGGCAGGTAGCCGCCCACGGCGCCGGCAAGGGTGCGGACGTGGTCATCCACAACGGACAGATCCTGGCCGGCCAGCACGTCGCCGAAGCCCTCGGCATCCCGGCGGTCCTGGGTCTGCCGCTACCGATGTACGTCCCGACGCGCGAGTACCCGTGGCCGGGGCAGTCGCTGCCGTTCGACCTGCCGGGCCGGCTGAACCGAGCCACGTTCGGCGGGATGCGGCTGCCCGCGGCGATGTTCGGCCGCGTGATCGACCGCTGGCGCCGGGACACCCTCGGCCTGCCGTCCAGGCCGGGTCGGCACGACCCGACCGTCCGGCCCGACGGCGCCCCGGCCCCGGTCCTGCACGCCCACAGCCCCGCGGTGCTGCCGCAACCCGAGGACTGGCCCGCGGGGGCCGAGGTCACCGGGTACTGGTTCCTCCCGCCAGAGCCCCGGCTCCCGGACGACGTCGAACAGTTCCTGGCTGCCGGTCCGGCACCGCTGTTCGCCGGGTTCGGCTCGATGTCAGGACTCGCCCCGCAGACGAGCACCCGCGCAGTGGTCGAGGCGGCAGCACTGACCGGCAACCGGCTCGTGCTGGCCACCGCCTGGGGCGGGCTCGACGCCGAGACAGCACGCACCGCGGCCGTCGAGCACCGCGTGGAGCTGCTCGTGGTGGGCGACGTCGACTATCAGCAGCTGTTCCCACGGATGGCCGCCGTCGTGCATCACGGCGGTGCGGGCACCACCGGCACCGCGTTCACGGCCGGACGACCCCAGGTCGTGTGCCCGTTCGTGGCCGACCAGCCCTTCTGGGGGCGTGTGACCCACGCGCGCGGCGTCGCCCCGATGCCCCTGTCCCAGCGCAGGCTCACCGGACCGGCGCTGGCCGGGCGGATCGGCGAGGCGTGCGCGCCGGCGGCGACAGCCGCGGCGGCGGAGCTCGGGGCTCGCATCTCCCGGGAGCGAGGACTGGACCGGGCGGTCGCCCTTGTCGAGCGCGCCGTCGAGGCCGGTCGATGACCTTCGCCGGGCGCACACGGCGGCCGCCGGCCGGCGGATCAGGCTTCCGCGACCGCCTGCTCGACCCTGGCGACGGCAACGGCCACACCGTCCTCCTTGGCGACCTTCGCGGCAAGCCCCCGCGCCCTTTCGCCTCGCGATGCGGCGTCGTCGATCGCCGCCGCGAAGCGGTCCGCGGTGAGTGTCCCGGTCAGGGGCGACGCCGCGATCCCGATCTCGTGCGCCTGCCGCGCCCAGAAGGACTGGTCACCCTGGAACGGCCTGATCACCTGCGGCACCCCCGCCCGCAGGGCGGCGGCGACCGTTCCTACTCCACCATGGTGTACCGCGACCGCGGTGCGGGGCAGCAGCCAGCTGTGCGGCGCCTGATCGAGCACATGGACGGACTCGGGCACCTGTGACGGCCTGAGCGCGCCCCAGCCCGTCGCCAGGACGGCGCGGCGACCGGAACGCCGCAGGCCATCGAGCACTGTCCTCGTGAACGCGTCCGGATCCTTGGCCAGCATGCTGCCGAAGCCGACGTACACGGGCGGCTCTCCGTCATCGAGGAAGCGGGTCAGTGCCTCGGGCGGCGTCCAGTCGTCGCGCGGCGGCAGGCTCCAGAAGCCCATCGGCGCCAGGCCGGCCGCCCAGTCGTCCGGGGCAGGCAGCAGGTGCGGGCTCCATGCGTGCAGGACGCCGTCGCGGGCGATGCGGTCCGTCAGGCTCGCCGTCGGCCCGGTCAGGCCGAGCGCTTCGGACCGCCAGGAGCGGACCATGCGCCGGTAGGGCGCCTCGACCACGCTCGCGAGCCGCCAGCTCGCCCGGTTGAGGAACCGCGGCGGCCGGACCGGGCTGAGCGGCGAGGGAAACCGTGCCGTCGGGCTGAACAGCGGGACCGGCAGGGCGGCGATCGACGGCACCCCCAGGGAGTCCGCCAGGTGGTGCGCGCCCAGCGACTTGGGGGCGTGGACGACGACGTCGGCGCCACCGTCCCGCAGCGTGGCCACGTCGTCCAGCCAGCGCCGCAGCAGCGGGACGGCCGAGCGCGCCGCCGTGACGGACGCACGCGCCCCCTTCCCCGCCACCTCCTCCTGGAGAGCAAAGATGCCGTCGTCGAGCGGTGCGACCGGAACCCCGCGGGCCGCGGCGTCGCCCGTCAGGCGCCTGGGGGCCGCGAGCAGCGGCTCATGGCCCGCCCGGGCGAGCCCGAGCGCGAGCGCGACGAACGGTTCGACGTCGCCGCGGCTGCCCGTGGTCACCAGGAGGACCCTCATCGCGAGGCCTCCCACTCGTCCAGGAGCGCGGGGAACCGGTCCGCCATGAAGGCGTACATGTCGCGCATGTTCTCCAGCCGCTTGCGCCGCCGCGGGTCGTCGCCCACCGCG
This sequence comes from Promicromonospora sp. CA-289599, assembly GCF_050936155.1. NCBI lineage: Bacteria > Bacillati > Actinomycetota > Actinomycetes > Micrococcales > Promicromonosporaceae > Promicromonospora > Promicromonospora sp. CA-289599. The sequence continues at coordinate 5,066,257 of NZ_JBNJNI010000001.1, read as the reverse complement.
GCGAGGCCATGTGCGGCGAGCTCCTGGAACGCACCGAGCTCGGCCATCTTGGCGCGGAACGCCCGCCCGAAGACGTCCTCGGTCAGGCGGTACCGGTCACGCCGCTCGCCGCGTCGCCGGAACCGCTCCACCATCCCGGACCGGTCGAGCTGGCGTAGTGCCACGCTCATGCTGCTCTTGGCGACGGCGAGCCGTTCGCACAGCTCAGGGGCGTCCGCGCCGTCGTCGTCGGACGTGAGCAGGTGCCCGATGACGCGGCCCGCGGTGCGGCTCAGGCCCAGCCGCTCGTAGAACAGTCCTGCCTCTTCGGCGAAGTCCTCGATGGCGCTCATGACGCCCACACTACCCTTTGTTCGGTCCGTTCCGAACATACCGAACTCGGTCACATCAAGTCTGCAGCGATGTACTACCGCGCTGGATCTCGCCTCTCTACAGTTCGCGCGGGAGCGCGCCGCCGTGAGAGCCGGAACAGTCCTGGGGGGACCTGTGCTTCGCATTCACTTCTCTGCCACCGACCTCGTGCGCACCCGGGTCGGGACCCGGCTCGATCCGATGTGGGAGCTGGTCCTCAGCGTCCACCAGGTGGCCCAGCCCGCGTCGTACTTCGGCTCTTGGAGCAGGCTGGCCCGGCGCAGGCTCGTCCAGGCCGGGACGATGCGCGACGCCGAGCTGCTCGCGACGCTGACGCCCGCGCGCGGCTACTTCCCCGACTTCCTGACGCCCGCGGCCCTGCCGACGGAGTTCGAGGCGGGCGTCGAGACCGTGCTGGCCACGAGCAAGCAGCAGCTCAGGGCGGAGGTCGGCAGGCTCGACGGTGGCAGAGGCGCCGGGCCGTGGCTCGCCGACGTGGCGGCCGGCCGCCCAGCCGCCCTGCACCGGCTCGGCGTGGCCATGCGCCGCTACCACCGGACGGTGATGACGCCGCACGCCGACCAGGCCGCGGAGATCACCGGCCGCTGGGTGGCCGGCCTGGCGCACCGGACGCTCGCGCACGGCGTCGACGCGGTGCTGAGCACGCTCGGCCCCAAGACCCGCTGGCGGGCGCCGGTCCTGGAGATCGACTACCCGGTGACGCGGGACCTGTATCTCGAAGGCCGCGGGCTCTCCCTCGTCCCGACCTTCTTCGGCATCAACCACCCGATCACCCTTGCCGACCCGGAGCTGCGGCCCGTACTGGTCTACCCGGTCAGCCGGGAGCCGTTCTGGCGCCCCGACCGCGATCCCGCGGACCGGTCACAGGCCGATGCCCTCAGCGAGCTGCTGGGCCCGACCCGAGCGGCGGTGCTCCGGGTGCTGGACATCGAGCTGTCGACCACCGCCCTAGCGGCACGGACGTCCACCTCACCCTCCAGCGTCAGCCGGCACACAGCGGTGCTCCGGCGGGCCGGGCTGATCACCACCTGGCGCAGCGGCACCAGCGTGCTGCACCTGCGCACCACCATGGGGAACGACCTGGTCCACGGGCGCTGACCAGCGGCAGGACTGAGGGCTTGGAGGGGATCAACCTACGCGGGTGGCCGCAGTGGCACCGTCAGGAACGGGCACGGCCCTCACGCCTGGCCGTTCCTCATGAAGGTCTCGGCGCGGACGCGCCCCGACCGCTGACGCTTCTCAAGCATGCCGTAGCGACATCTGCATTGGCGCCTGAAGGGTTATCCACAGATTCGAGATCCATCATGCAGACCGCACGAGTGTTCGACATAATAGATGCACTGAGAGAGTGAGAACTAGAGACCAGCGATTCAGGTGGGCGGGGGTGGGCATGGTGGAGCAGACGACGAACAGTGGTCCCGCTGGGGGCCTGCCTGCTGTGGTCTCGATCGAGGACGTGCTGGCCCGGATCGAGAACGAGATCGACAACCTCACCACCCTGACCACCCCGGAGACGCTGACCGGGTGGGACGCCCCGGCGGTCGGCCGCCTGGTCGAAGCCCACACCCGCATCCGTCGGCTCACCGGCCGTCTGGACGGTGTCCGGTACACCCTGCTGCCCCGGATCGAGGACGAGGGCTCCTGGCGCTCGGGTGGCATGACGCGCACGTTCACGACCTGGCTGCGCCTGCGTGAAGGGATCTCCGCGCGCACCGCGGGCAAGGACATGACGATCGCGCGGCGTCTCGCGACGGCGCTGCCCGCCACCCGGGAGCGCCTGGTCGCCGGCACCCTGGGTGTCGACCACGCCCGCGTGATGACGGAGGTCGCACCCACCAGTGAGACGCGTACGGATGCGTTGGCGTGGTTGATCGATACCCGTACCGGGCACACCACCACCCCGGAACAGTTCGTGCAGAGCGTCCCGGTCGACTTCCCCGACCCGGCCGAGGACCCGGACGGGACCCGTACCCGGGAGCTGGTCACCCAGGTCCTGGAAGGCGCGGTCACGGAGGGAACCCTGGTCACGGGTGAGGGCATCGTCCTACGTGAAGCGGGTGTGTTGAACGCGGACCAGTTCCGCACGGTCGCGCGCCGGTTCGCGACCGTGACCGACCCGGACACCGACGACCTCGATGACGACAAGGCCGCGCAGGGTGAGTTCTTCGACCTGGCCAAGACGTTCGGCGGGTACCACGTGGCCGGGTTCCTCACCGACGAGCACGGCCTCCTGGTCAGCACCGCGATCAACGCGGTCCTGGGCGCCCCGTCCGCGGACGACGGTCGCACCACGACGCAGCGCCGCGCACAAGGCCTCGCCGACATCGCCCGGGTCGTGCTGGACACGAACCAGGCCTCCCCAGGGGCCGCGATCGCACCGCACCTGAACGTGACCGTGTCCTGGAACGAGTTCGTCACCCAGGTCACCCGCACCCGCGACGGCCTATGCCTGACCTGCGGACAGACCCGACCCGGGCGCGGCAACCACCTCGGCGCGGGTCCGAACGTCCCGAGCGCTGGCGTGGGGGCTGGCATCGAAGCAGGTGCGGATGCCGGTGCAGGGGCAGCGACCACCGGTCCAGCGGCCGGAGAACCGACCGGGAGCCCCACCGGAAGCCCGACCGGTAGTCCAGGTGGAGGCCCGGGTAGCTGGAGTGCCGTGGGAGCAACCGTGTCCGGATTCCTGTCACCCGGTGGTCCGGTGTTCACCGAGACCGGCGGCCGTGCCCCACGCGCCCTGGTGCGCCGCCTGGCGTGCCACAGTGCGGTGACCCGGATCGTGTTCGGACCCGACGGCGCCGTCCTGGACGTCGGACGCGCCCAACGCACCGTGACCGGACAGATGCGACGCGCCGTCATCGCCAGAGACCAGCACTGCGTCTGGCCAGGATGCGACCAACCACCCTCACGCTGCGAGGTCCACCACGCGATCACCCACTGGGCTGATGGTGGGGGCACGTCGGTCACCAACAGTGCCCTGCTGTGCTGGTACCACCACCAGCTCGTGGACTCCAAGGGCATCACCATGCACTGGACCGGGAAGCCCCCGGCCGACAACACAGCAAACACCCTGCTGAAGACCGGGTGGGCCTTCACCGACGCCCGCGGACACCGCATCCGCCTCCCCGAACCCATCGAAGCCCCACCACCATCAGGCACGGACCCGACCCCAGATCCACCAGCCGCCGAAGCCGCCTGACCCCGGAGACGCCGCCGCCGACCGACACCGCCTGGCCCCTGCGGCAGGGACTCACGGCTGGGCGCGGTGGCAAGCCTTTGCGGCAGGGTGCATTTGATTGCCGTCGCCGCACACCTTTTCTACGTTGCGTCTGTCTGATTTCACCCCTTCCGACCCACGGAGACGCAGCCCGTCATGAACCTGCCCCAGACCCGAGACCCTGCGCCCACGCGGCGCCGGCGACGGGAACGTCGTAGAAAGCCCCTGCTCCGCGTGGTCGCCATCGGCGTGACCACCGCCGTCAGCGGCGCCGCACTCGTGCCGGTGTACGACGCGCCCGACGCGGTGGCCCACTCGCACACGGAGTTCTGCTCGGAGCTCGTCAACCAGTCCGAGGAGTACATCTACGAGGAGTTCCCCGAGGAGGGCTCCCCGCCCGTCGAGGGCGAGGCCGAGGACTACACGTTCGATGCCGAGCTCGACGCGATCCTCGACTCCTACGTGGAACCGACCAGGGAGTACCTGGACCGGGTCCCCGACGAGTGGGCAGCCGAGCCGGTAGACACCAGGGAGCGCCTCGACTGGAGCTACAAGACCCATCTCGCCGGGGAGAACCCCAAGCTGTCGTGGGACCAGTGGAAGGAAACGTACAAGGGCTTCAACCACGACCAGAGCAGAGGCCTGGCATACGAGAAGACAGCGCTCTCGAACCTGTTCCCGATGGACACCGCCGACTGGCTGTGCCGGGACATCAAGCTCGACAACGGCCGCACGACGAGCGCGGTCAACAACCGCACTCGACAGTTCGTCAACGTCTCCCCCGGAAACACGATCTCGCAGGCCCGGCTCAACTCGTACAAGGACCTGACCAGCTCCGGCTACCGGGCACATCACGTGTTCAGCACCACGCCGAGCACGACCACGGCGCAACAGGTGCGCGCGTCCGGCGCGACGTACTCGGTACAGCGGGCGACCGGGAGCGGCCCGGCCAGCCCGGGCGGGCCGTTCAACCGGGACTGCCGGGAACGGGCGAGGTGCAACTGGCGGTCGAGCGGCGGTGCCGTGAACAGCCTCGCGCGCAACTCGGGCACCAGCGCGAGCAACGCCGTGAACCTGCGCACCGCCAGCAACCAGCTGATGAACTCCTCGCCACGCCGGTTCCCGCCCCCGTTCCGCGTGGGCGGCATCGACTGGACGTCGCTGGAGCTGCGGTACGTCTCGGACGACCCGAGCGCGCAGGAGTTCGACTACGCCTTCTCGGCCGCCGAGGTCCCGGAGGGGGCAGAGCCGTCGTTCGGCGGCGAGGCGACGCTCGACCTGTCGTCCGACGCGCTGTTCACCTGGCTCGCCCTCGACCGGAGACAGTTCTGGGTGAACCTCAACCCCGACCAGCCCGACACGATCATCGACGAGCAGTTCGCGACCACCGAGGCGGGGCGCGTCCTGCTGGAGTCGGACTTCGAGCTCAAGAGCAGCCTCTACGACAACATGAACCCGGAGACCGAGACGGGCAGGGAATTCTTCGACTCTCTCGAACGCGGCCCGAACGGCGAGCTGTGCTGGGCCTCGTGGCGCATGTGGGTCGAGCCGCTGCCCGCGTCGGCCCGTGAGGACGGCGACCAGCTGTACATCCTGGACGCACCGCTGCGAGTCCAGATGGAGCCGTTCGACGTCTCCGCACCGGGGTCGGGGCCGACCTGCGAGGAAGTCGTGTCCGAGGATGTCGCGAACCGGAATCTCCAGCGCCTGATCGAGAGCATGACCCCGCTGGTCGAGGAGGCCGTCAACACGGCCCCGGAGTACGCGGACCTGCGTCGCGTCTACACGGCACGGATCGCGGCGGAATGGCTCAGGCAGCGCGACGCCGTCCGGCCGGGCGCGTTCCACGACGTCATCGACAGCCGCGACGTGTCGCAGTGGCCCGTGCGGGAGGGCTGGGACCCGCAGGACGTGTACGACGCGTTCCTCGAAGCCCGGGAGACCGTGCAGTTCCGCTACGAGTACGAGCACGGCGACATGCCGTACTACATGGACGTCACCGGCGGGATCGCCTTGCCGGACGCCCCGCGCGACCCGATGTCAGCCGCACAGTTCGAGCGGGAGCACCCGACCCTGCCCGAGAGCGTGCAGGACGCGAAGTACGAGGCGGTCGCCGACCGCGACGTCGGCCCCGAGGCAGACGTCGGGACCGCCTGGCTCGGCGGCGGCACGCTGCCGGAGCCGGACCCCGACCCGGAGCCGACGCCCACCCCGACGCCCACCCCGACCCCGACCGCCGACGGCCCGGGTGACGACGGTCCCGGCACCGACCGGCCCGGTGACGGCACGCCGGGTGACGGCTCGGACGACCGACCCGACACGAGCGTGCCCACCCCGGACGCCGCAGACCGGCCGGACGACGGCGAGCTGGCCGCCACCGGGTTCTCGGGCGGCTGGCCGATCTGGGCCGCGCTCGCGCTGGTGCTGGCCGGCGCGACCCTGATCGTCCTGCGTTCCCGGCTCCACGCGAGGCAGCGGCGATAGCACCGCCCGCCCTTCCCGCCGGCTCTCGTCGACGGGAAGGGCGGCACCTGCTGCGAAAGCGCACGTTTGTGGGAGGTCCTGTCGGGGTATGCCAGATCGGTCTCACCTGGCCGTAGCCTCAAGGGCAGCACGGCGAGCGCCAGGGGGTCATCGCCTGCCGGCCTGTTCCCCAGACCTCGGAGACGCATCATCACCGTGAGACCAAGACTCCGGACCATCGCGCTCGCGAGCGCACTGCTGCTGACCGGCTGCAGCTCAGGCGGGACGGCGTGGCCGCCGGATCTCGCCTACGCGCCCGTGCCGCTCCAGCAGCTTCCCGAGGCGGCCGGCCGAGGCGACACGGCCGAGGTGCCTCTCGCGGAGCTGGCGCACGCGAGCTGGCTGGCGGACACCGCGGAGCACACCGAGATCCCGGCACGAGCCCTGGCGGCCTACGCCGGCGCGGCCCTGCGGCTGGCACGGACGCAGCCCGAGTGCGGCATCGGGTGGAACACGCTCGCGGGTATCGGCATGGTCGAGTCGGTGCACGGCACCTACCTCGGGGCGCGCACCGACGACGACGGCACGGTGCGCCCGGCGATCATCGGCATCCCGCTGGACGGCAGCGAGGGCGTCATGGCGATCACCGACACGGACGACGGCGAGCTCGACGAGGACGTGGAGTGGGACCGCGCGGTCGGACCCATGCAGTTCATCCCGACCACCTGGGCGGACCACGCGGAGGACGGCAACCTCGACGGGGAGGCCGATCCGCACCAGATCGACGACGCGGCGCTGACCGCCGCCCACTACCTGTGCGAGAGCGGCGGCGACGTCACCACCGACGACGGGTGGACCAGCGCGCTGGCGGCCTACAACCGCTCGGTGTCGTACGCCAACGACGTGGCAGATCTCGCCGGGTCGTACGCGGATCGACCTCAGGCCTCGTGACGCGCGGTCAGGGTGCGGAGGACCGTGACGACGCCGTGCTCCGCCAGGGTCCCGGTGACCTCGTCCGCGGCATCGACGACGGTCGCGGGCGCGTGGCCCATCGCGACGCCGCGAGCCGCCCACGCGATCATCTCCAGGTCGTTGATCCCGTCCCCCACGGCCACGGTTCGCCCGGTGTCCACGCCGATCCGCTCGCGGATCCGCTCGAGTGCCGTCGCCTTGCTCACGTCGCGCGGCGTGACGTCCAGCCAGTCGGGACCGGCCGGCGTCGGCGTGACACCCAGCGCGCGCAGTGGGTCGATCAGGTCCAGGACGCCGGCGGCCCGGAGGATGACGCGCGACGCGGGCACGTCCCACAGCTCCGTGTCGGGGGCCTCGCGCTGCTCCCCGTTCACCAGGCTCGGGTCGAAGAACCGGTTGACCCGGTAGCCCCAGCCGATCTCCTCGACGCCCACCTGGACGGTGGGGAGGGCAGCCCGAGCGAGGCGGATCACCGGCTCGACGTCAAAGGCGTGCACCGTCTCGAGCCGGAACCCGCCGGAGAGGGCAGCACCGACCCGCGCGACCACCGCACCGTTGGACGCGACGACCCAGCCCGGGTCGATGCCCAGCCGGCGAGCGACGGGTAGAACACCCACCAGAGACCGACCCGAGGCCAGCACCACGTGGTGTCCGGCCCGCCGCACCTCCTCCACTGCTTCGACGGTCACGGCGGGGACGATCATGCCGCCCGCCGACAGGGTGCCGTCGATGTCGAGCGCGATCAGGGCGCCGGCCGCGGCGCCGCTTCCGGGAAAGGTCCCGGGAGTGGGCACGGCTGCCCGCTGCGGGTCGGTGGTGGACGGCGTCACGGTACCTGTCGTCGGCGTCATACCTCTCAGACGCGCTGCCCACCCGGATGTCACAGCACTTCCCGGAACGCCGGCCCGCCGAAGCGTCCTGGCCTCACCTGGGCAAGCGTCATACGGATGATTATGACCCAATTTGCCGCAGATTTACTTCCTATTTGCTCACGTTTTGCTCACGAGGTGCTCGCGGTGTGCTCCCGTAGCCACGCGTCCATGCCGCCCTCGACCGACCGGGCATCGAGTCCTGTCCCGCGCAGCTGCCGGGCCACGCGGTCAGACCGGGCGCCGGACTTGCACAGCACGTGCACCGGGCGGCCCGCCGCCCAGGCCGTGACGTCGTCGACCACGACCCCCGCGCGGTCCCCGGCGAAGGCACCCGAGGGGACCGGCCGGGCGCCGGCCAGGGCGGCGAGCTCGATCTCCCAGGGCTCGCGCACGTCGAGCACCGCAGGCTCCGGACCGTCCGCGCGCAATGCCGCCAGCTCCCCTACGCTGGTCCGCGCAGTGGCCGCCGCGCCGTCCGAGGGCTCCGAGCCGTCCGCCGGCGACAGCCCGCAGAACACCGCGTACGGGTCGGCATCGCCGGTGCCGGCCAGCAGCGCCGTGACGGGTTCCCGGGCCGGATCGCCCCGGACGGTGAGATGTCGCCAGGTGAGGGCCAGTGCGTCGTACGTCGCGAGCCGCCCGAGCAGGGTGTCGCCCAGCCCGGTGACGAGCTTGATCGCCTCGGTCGCCATGACCGAGCCCAGGGTGCCGCACATCGCGCCGAGCACACCGCCCGTCGCGCAGTCGGGCGAGGCGCCGGCCGGCGGCGGCTCCGGGAACACGTCCCGGTAGGTCACGCCGTCCACGCCGGCCGGTGGCGCGCCCCAGAACGTCGCGACCTGTCCCGTGAACCGGTAGATCGCGCCCCAGACGCACGGGATGCCCAGCACCTCCGCGGCGTCGGAGACGAGGTAGCGCGTGGCGAAGGCGTCGGTCCCGTCGAGCACCACGTCGTAGCCGGAGAGCACGGCCAGCGCGTTGGCGGCGGTCAGCCGCTCCCGGTGCTCGACGACGCGAACGTGCGGGTTGGCCTCCGCGACCGTCGCGCGTGCCGACGTGGTCTTCGGCGAGCCCAGGTCCGAGACGCCGTGGATCACCTGACGCTGCAGGTTCGACGTCTCGACGAGGTCGTCGTCCACTATTCCGAGCGTGCCGACGCCCGCCGCGGCGAGGTAGAGCAGGGCGGGGCTGCCCAGGCCGCCCGCACCCACCACGAGCACGCGGGCGCTCGCCAGCCGGCGCTGCCCCTCGGTGCCCATGCCGGGCAGCACCAGGTGGCGCGCGTACCGGGCCAGCTCGTCCCGGTCCAGCGCGCGGCCGGGCTCGACGAGCGGCGGCAGCGCGGTCACAGCGCCAGGTCCAGGTTGTCGCCGACCACGTTGTCGCCGACGGCGACCAGGCCCCCGACCGGGGACGACGCCAGCGCCCGCTCCCGCCGCGGCGGCCTGCCCGCACCGGCCGCCGCATACCCGGCCTCGACCGCGAGCCGCATCGCGTGCGCCATCCGCACCGGGTCTGCCGCGCGGGTCACGGCGGTCGCCAGCAGGACGCCGTCGCACCCGAGCTCCATCGCGAGCGCCGCGTCCGACGCCGTACCGATCCCCGCGTCCAGGATCACCGGGACGGACGCGGCGCCGGCGATCGCCTCGATGTTGCGCGGGTTGGCGATGCCGAGCCCGGAGCCGATCGGCGAGCCCAGCGGCATGACCGCCGCACAGCCGACGTCCTCCAGGCGGCGCGCGGTGATCGGGTCGTCGTTGGTGTACGGCAGCACGGTGAATCCGTCGTCGACCAGGATCTTGGCTGCCTCGACCAGGCCGACCACGTCGGGCAGGAGCGTCACGTCGTCGGCGATGACCTCCAGCTTGACCCAGTCGGTCGCGCACGCCTCGCGGGCGAGCTGCGCGGTGAGCACCGCCTCGCGCACGGAGAAGCAGCCGGCGGTGTTGGGTAGGGCGCGGATGCCCAGGCGTTCGAGCAGCCCCCAGACGGACGGGTCGCCGGCGGCTGCCGGGTCGTCCGACGGCCGGGGCCGGGACACGCGGCGCATCGCGACGGTCGTCAGCTCCGTGCCCGAGGCCACGAGCGCGTCCTCCAGGGCGAGCAGGCTCGCCGCTCCCCCGGTGCCCATGACCAGGCGTGATCCGAGCGTCGTGCCCGCGATGGTGAACGGTGTGTCAGTGCTCAGCATGCTCAGCCTCCCTGCACTGCGGTGACGACCTCGACACGGTCGCCCGGCCGGACGTACGTGGTGCCCCAGGCGCTGCGCGGCACGACGGCGTCGTCGAGTGCGACGGCGACCCCGCGCGGTGCGCCGTCGACCACGAGGTCGGGCAGCAGGCGGGCGACCAGGTCGGCGATCGGCAGCGGGCCGTCGAGCGGGTACGGCTCGCCGTTGACGACGGCCGCGCCGGGCGCCCCGGGAGCCTGCGCTCCGGCGGTGCCGGATGTCGCGGACGGTGCTGTGGTCATGCTGTGCCTCCTCGTTCGGTCCTGGGTGTGGTGCTGTGTGGTGTGGTGCTGTGTGGTGTGGTGCTGTGTGGCGCGGCGCGGTCCGCGACGGCGAACCGGAGCGGGTCCGCGTACCGGGTGGCCGCCTCGACGGCGGCCCTGACCTCCGGCCCGCCCGGCGACCCCGGCGGCCCCGGCGGCGCAGCGCCCAGCGCCTCGTCGACGGCGGCCGCCGTCAGCGGGGTGAGCAGGATGCCGTTGCGGTGGTGCCCCGTGGCCAGGTACAGGCCGTCGGCCGCCCGGCCCAGGAGCGGTGCGTTGTCCGGGCTGCCGGGCCGGGCCCGGGTGATGGCCCCCAGGAGGACCGCGTCGTCGAGCTCGGGCAGCAGGGCGCGGGCGTCGCGCAGCAGCGCGAAGACGTCGCCGGCGCGGGTCAGGTGGTTGTCGTCGCGCTCGTCCGACGTCGCGCCGACGACCAGCTCGCGCCGCCCGTCGGGCCGTACCCGGCGGGGTACCACGTAGACGGGTCGCCCCTGCACGGTGCCGCGCACCACTACCGCGGGCGAACGGTCGGCGGCGGCGTCCAGGCGCAGGGTCGTGCCGGGTACGGGCCGGGTGGGCGCACCCGCGAACAGGGCTGCGCTCGCGTGGCCGGCGGCCAGGACCACCGTCCCCGCGGAGTAGGCGGTGCCCGCGTCGTCGAGCACGCCGACGACTGCGCCGTCCGCCCAGGTCAGCGAGACCGCGGCGCGGGGCACGTGGGTCGCGCGGGCGGTGACCACGGCGAGCGCCGCGTGCACCGCACGCGGGTCCACCTGGTGGTCGCCGGGGACCCACGCCGCACCCGCCACCCGGGGCCCGACGCCGGGCTCGCGCCGCCGCGCCTCGGCGGGCGTGATCTCCACCGAGCCGAGACCCAGGTCCCGGTGCAGGGCGAGGATCCGGCGCAGCGCGACCAGGTCGTCGCCGTCGTAGGCGAGGGCGAGGGTCCCTGCGGTCTCCAGGCCGACGGCGCCGGCCGGCAGCCCCGCCGCGCGTTCGAGCGCGTCGGCGAACTCGGGCCAGAGGGCGAGCGAGGCCGTGCCCAGCCGCGTCTGCGCCTCCTCCCCGAAGCCCGCCTCCATGACCGGCGCGAGCATGCCCGCGGCGGCGTGGGTGGCGCCGTCGCCGGGCGCCGGGTCCAGGACGACGACGTTCGCCCCGGCCTCCAGCGCACGCCAGGCAGCGGTCAGGCCGATGATGCCCCCGCCGACGACGAGGACGTCGCACGCGTGACTGCTCGCACAGCTGACAACGTGGCTGCTCGCACGGCTGCTCAAGTGTTCTCCCTTCGCTGGCATGACCCAGATCAGGTTCGACGGTCGGCGCCCTGCGCCCTCTCAGCCCCGTCCGGGGCTCCCGTGCACGCGACAACCATAACCCTGCCCGGCGGCCGCTCCGGGACGCCTGTGCACCAGGCGCCGGCCCACCAGCGCGTCGACATACACTCACGCTCGTGGATCCCCGTACCCGGCTCGCCGACGCCCGCCTGTACCTGTGCACGGACGCCCGTCAGACCACCGGTGACCTGGAACCGTTCCTGCACGCGGCGCTGGAGGGCGGCGTCGACGTCGTCCAGCTCCGGGACAAGTCCCTGGAGGCGGCCCGCGAGGTAGAGCTGCACGCCCTCGTCGCTCGGGTGGCCACCGAGCACGGCGCGCTGTGGGCGGTCAACGACCGGGCCGACATCGCGCGGATCGCCGGTGCTCCCGTGGTGCACATGGGCCGGGGCGACCTGCCGTCCGGCGCGGTGCAGGCCCTGCTGGGCGAGGGCCCCGTGCTGGGCCGCTCCACCCACTCCCTCGACCAGGCGCTGGCAGCCGAGGCCGACGCCCGCGTCGACTACTTCTGCGTGGGTCCCGTCTGGGCCACACCCACCAAGCCGGGCCGCGCGGCCGTCGGCGTCGACCTGGTGCGCGACGTCGCCGCCAAGGAGCCGGCCACGCCCTGGTTCGCCATCGGCGGGGTCGACGACGCCCGCCTCGACCAGGTGCTCGACGCCGGGGCGCGCCGCGTCGTCGTCGTCCGCGCCATCACGCAGGCGGACGACCCGAGGGCCGCCGCCGCCGGTCTGCGGCGCAGGATCACGGACGCGGACGGGTAGCGCGAGCGGGGGTCAGCGCTCGTCCGCCGCGGGCCGGCTGCGCCGTCCGAGGACGAAGCCGACCGCACCACCGATCAGGAGCGCCCCGGCGCCGGACAGCAGTGCTGCCGCCCCGGGCGCATAGGTGCCGTCCGGGACGTAGGTCGTGCCCGACAGGGGCGCGTACGCGAACCAGCCGTAGGACGTCGGGCGGCTCTCGAACCAGGCGGCGGTGCCCAGGAGCACGAGTCCGAGGACGGCGAGGACCGGGACGACGACACGTACGGCGCGCTCCCGACGGGGTACCGGAGGCGGGGTGGCTGTCATGCCGCTCATCCTCCCGGCGCACGTCGCCGAGGGCAACCGTCGTTCCTGGCCACCCGGTGGACAGACGGGTCATTCCGGGTAGTTCTACCCACCGATATTCGACGACTTTTCACCTTTGTACTCGGTAGGGTGCTCCGGTTGCGCCTGTGTGGACCGTCCGGGCGAGCAATCTTTCGTGGAATGAGGAGGACGCATGAGCCTGGTCTCACGCGCGTTGAAGAACCGTCGATCCGTGGTGTCTGCCGGTGTGGTGACCCTCTTCGGGGTGGGGCTCGTGAGCTTCGCGCTCCTGTACGAGGGCGAGACGACAGCCGACGTCGAGCTGAACGACTCGGGCGTCTGGGTGACGCGGACCGCGTACGGCGAGCTCGGCCGGTTCAACTACGACGCGAAGGCCTTGGACGGCGTCCTGCTGGCAGGCGCCGGAAGCTTCGACGTGGAGCAGGACGCACAGCGTGTCCTCCTGAACAGCACGAGCAAGTTCTCCGCGAGCCCGGTGAACCCGGGGCAGCTCGTCCTCGACGCCACGATGAAGCTTCCCGCCGGTGCGCAGGTCGCCTCGGGCAGCGCGACCACCGCCGTCTACGACCCGGAGACCGGCAGGGCCTGGGTCCTCCCGTTCGCCTCCACCACGTTCGACGAGACCAAGCTCAAGCCCACGGTCAAGGCGGGCACCGGTGGCAGGCTCGCCGTCGGCGACGACGGCACGGTCCTCCTCGCCGTCCCGGGCGACGGCAAGCTCTACACGATCCCCACCACCAAGCAGGGCGTCGCCGAGCAGGTGGACGAGGCGAGCCTCCCCCTCGGCGCCGACGCCGAGGTGCAGGTCTCCGCGGTGGGTGACGAACCAGTGGTGTTCGACCAGACGTCCGGGACCCTGGTCCTGCCGGGCGGCGAGACGGTCAAGATCGCCGACGGCGCACAGGGCACGCTGCAGCAGCCGTCGAGCGCGACCGGCAACGTGGTGGTCGCGACGCTGAACGGCCTGGTCGTCCAGCCGCTCGCAGGCGGGACCTCCACCCTGCACTCGCTGACGGACGGGCCCGCAGCTGTCGCATCGGCCCCCGTGCAGCTCGGCGGGTGCGTCTACGGCGCCTGGTCGGGACCTGGTCAGGTGGTCCGGGAGTGCGCGGGCGAGGCCGACGACGTCAGGCAGGCGCTGGAGGGTGCGGACGCCTCCACGAACCTGGTCTACCGCGTCAACCGTGAGGTCATCGTGCTGAACGACGTCGCGAACGGTCAGCTGTGGATGGCCGCCGACGACTTCGAGATGGTCGACGACTGGGACTACATGCAGCCCAAGGACGGCGACGGCGAGAAGACCGAGTCGGAGCAGACCACCGCTATGCAGGTCGACCACTTCGTGGCCGACCGGAACAAGGCCAACACCACGCCGGTACCCGAGGACGACTCGATCGGCGTCCGGCCCGGCCGCACCACCGTGCTGAACGTGCTGGGCAACGACATGGACAAGGACGGCGACGTGCTGACGGCCTCGGTCGTCACCCCGCCCGAGGGCGTCACCGTCGACCGCGTGCTCGGCGGAGCGGCCCTGCAGGCCGACGTGCCGGACGACGCGACCGGTGACACCACCTTCACGTACCAGGTCGACGACGGCCGCGAGAACGGCAAGGCGACCGCCGAGGCCACCGTGCGGATCGTACCGCTGACGGAGAACAACCCACCGGTCCAGCCCGACGGCGAACCCGTGCTCCAGGTGGGCCAGGACCGTCTGGCCAGCATGAAGGTGCTGCCGTACTTCCAGGACCCCGACGGCGACGACCTCTACCTCTCGAACGCGACTACCGCCAACCCGCTGGACGAGGTGCGGTTCCGCCCGGACGGCACCGTCGAGTTCCGTGACGGCGGCGGCGCCACGGGCCTCAAGGTGGTCGACATCCGGGTCTCGGACTCGGAGGGCGAGGCCTTCGAGGGCAAGATGCACGTGGACGTCGTCGCCGCCAACGTCGCGCCGGTGCCCGTCCAGGACCACGTGACCGTGCTGACCGGCGAACCGGTCACAGTGAACCCGATGGTGAACGACCACGACGCCAACGACGACAAGCTGCGGCTGACGAGCGTCACCGAGGCAGCCGGCGCCAGCATCACGCAGAACACGTCGGCGGGGAACTTCAAGTTCCGGAGCGACCAGGCGGGCTCGTACGACGTGCCCTACTACATCTCCGACGGCATCGAGCAGACGATGGGTCTGGTGCGGGTCGACGTGGTGGATCCGCCCGAGGAGGCGGGCGCGCCGGTGGCCGTCTCGGACCAGGTGCTGCTGCCGACCGGCGGTTCCGCCCTGGTCGACGTGCTGGCCAACGACACCGACCCCGCGGGCGGCGTGCTCGTGGTGCAGGGCGTGAACGTGCCCACCGGCGCTCCGGTGAACGTGTCGGTGCTGAACCACCAGATCCTGAAGGTGTCCGAGATCAAGCGGCTCGGCGAGCCCGTCCTCGTGACCTACCGGGTCGCGAACGGCTCGGGTACGGTCACGGGCCAGGTGCGCGTGGTGCCCATCCCGGCGTCCGCGCAGATGCGGCCGCCGGAGGCAGGCCCTGACGAGGCGACCGTCCGCGTCGGCGACGTGGTGACGATCCCGGTGCTGAAGAACGACAGCCACCCGGACGGTCTCGCGATGAAGGTCACCGACCAGCTGCAGGAGGCGCCGCCGTCCTCGCTCGGTGAGGCCTTCGTCTCCGAGAACACCGTGCGCTTCCGGGCCGGTGACAAGGCCGAGACCGTCCACGCGGTCTACGAGGTCGAGGACGCCAACGGCCAGAAGGACTCCGCGCAGGTCACCATCACCATCAAGGACGACCCGGAGAACACCGCCCCGCAGCTGCCGGACATCGAGGCACGGGTGCTCAGCACCGGCATCGTGCGGATCCCGCTGCCGCTCGACGGGATCGACCCCGACGGCGACCACGTGTCGCTCAGCTCCATCTCGGCGGCGCCCACCAAGGGCACCGCCAAGATCGTGGACGGGGCCATCGACTACCAGGCCTCCGACACCACGGGCTTCGACACCTTCGGCTACCAGGTCACCGACACGCGCGGGGCCCTCGGCAAGGGTGTCGTCCGGGTGGGTATCGCGGTGCCCCCGGCGACCAACCAGGAACCGCAGGCGATCGACGACGAGACCACGGTCCGGCCGGAGCGCACGGTAGCCATCCCGGCGCTGCTCAACGACTCGGACCCGGACGGGGACCGGATCAGCCTGGTCGCCAAGGGCTTCGAGGGCACCGAGGGCCTGAAGCCCAGGGCCGTCGATGACGACGTCGTCGTCACCGCGCCCGCCGAGGCCGGCCCGTACTCGTTCTACTACGGCATCCAGGACAGCTACCAGGCGGGGAACAGCGGCGCGATCACGCTGAACGTCGACCCGGACGCACCGCTGCTGCGCCCCATCGCACACGACGACGTGGTGACGTCCGACGACGTCGAGGGCCGCTCCAGCGTCACGGTGAACGTGCTCGCCAACGACACCGACCCGGACGGCGTGGGCGCCGACCTGGACGTGAGCGTCGACCCGGGCCTCGAGGGGGTGACGGTCACGGAGTCGAACGCGATCAAGGTCGAGCTCACCGAGAACGCCCGGGTCATCACGTACACCGTCACCGACATGGACGGCCTGGAGGCCAAGGCGTTCGTGCGGGTACCGGGCGACCAGGCGCGGCCGCACATCAAGCCGGGCCTGGCTCCGCTCAAGGCCTTCAGCGGTGACCCGCTCACCATCGAGCTCGAGGACTACGTGGTGGTCCGGGAGGGCCACAAGCCGCGCATCACCAAGGACAACACGGTCAAGGCCGTGGCGGGCAAGGTCGCGATGACCGACCACGACACGCTCGTGTACACCTCCGCGGAGGACTACGCGGGAGCGGCGTCGGTCAGCTTCGAGGTGACCGACGGCACCGGCCCCGACGACGCCAAGGGCCTGACCGCGGTGCTGACGCTGCTGATCGACGTCGTCCCCTCCAACAACCAGCCGCCGAAGATCACCGGCACCCCGGTGCTCGAGGTCGCGGCCGCCGAGAAGGCGACCGTCGACCTGTCGCGCTACGTCAAGGACCCGGACAAGGACCCGCTGACCTTCCAGGTCGGGAGCAAGAACGGCATAGAGATGAGTGTCTCCGGCACGACGGTGATCGGCGAGGTCGGGGCGGTCCCCAAGGGCACCGTCGCACGGCTCCCGATGACCGTCTCCGACGGCAGGAACCCGGCCGTCCGCGCCGAGCTGACCGTCAAGGTCGTGCAGTCCACCAAGCCGGAGGTGAAGACGACCGACGACAAGGTGCCGGACGCGCACCAGGGCAAACCGTCGACCGTCCCGGTACTGAGGAACGACACCAACCCGTTCCCCGGGACACCGCTGAAGGTGGTCGCGGCGGCCAGCGAGGCGGGCGGGGGCAAGGTGTCGTTCACCGACTCCGACGTGGTCGTCACTCCCGAGGATGACTTCACCGGCGTCATGACGGTGCGGTACACGGTGCAGGACGGCACCGGGGACCCGGACCGCCAGGTCGACGGCTTCGTGAAGCTCACGGTGCTGGGCAAGCCCGACGCTCCCCGGGCGCCCCGCATCGAGGAGGTGCGTTCCCAGACCGTGGTGCTGAGCTGGGACCAGCCCAACAACAACGGCGCCGACATCACCAGCTACACCCTGCGCACCGACGGCGGTCAGGAACACAGGTGCGCCACGACCACCTGCACGTTCGACGGGCTGCGGAACAACGTGAAGTACACGTTCACGGTCGTCGCGACCAACGAGGTGGCCGACTCGGCGCCGTCACCGGCGTCCGCCGAGGTGCGGCCCGACGAGAAGCCGGAGAAGCCGGAGCCGCCGACGCTCAAGTTCGGCGACCAGAAGCTGACGGTCTCGTGGAAGAACAGGGCGTACACGGACCGGTCCCCGATCGAGTGCGTCACCCTCGAGATCAGCCCGCCGCCGGCTGACAACGTCTCCCAGAAGACATGCGAGACCAGCAGTCCGATCGAGTGGACGGGGCTGCAGAACGGCACCTCCTACACGGTGCGGGTCCAGGCGAGGAACGAAGCGGAGCAGCCGTCGGACTGGAGCGACCCGTCCGCGGAGGAGACCCCCGCCGCGAAGCCCGCGCAGCCGAACCCACCGACCGCCACCAGCTCGGACACTGCCGCCGGTGGTCAGATCACCGTCGCCTGGCAGGCCCCGGCGAACAACGGTGACGCGATCAGGAAGTACTACGTGACCGAGTACCGGGACGGGGTCAGGACCAGGACCATGACGGACAGCGACCTGGAGATGGTCGTCCAGAAGCTGAGCACCGAGTCTGCCTACAAGTACACGGTCCAGGCCGAGAACAAGGCGGGCAGGTCGCCGGTCAGCGCGGAGTCCGCCGAGACGGTGCCGTACGGCACACCGGACCCCGTGGGCACCCCGACGGCCCGGCTCGGCTCGGAGACCAGCGGTCAGGTGGACGTGCAGTGGAACCGCATCAGCGACTTCCGCGGCAAGGGCGGGTTCTACAACGTCCGGGCCAACGGTGGGACGGCCCACAACGCGGGCGCCAACCCGCCGTACACCCACAAGGGCCTGAACAACGGGACGTCGTACACCTTCCAGGTACAGGCATGCAACGCGGGAGGCGCCTGCTCGGTCTGGTCGGACTCGTCGAACGCGCAGACGCCGTACGGTCCGCCGATCCAGCCGACGATCACCGCCACCCCCGGGATCGGGAACGTGTCCTTCACGTGGGACGCGGACGGGTACAACGGCGTGGAGACCAGGGTCCAGGTGTCCGGGGCCGTCAGCAGCACGAGCAAGACCGGCACCGCGACGGCGGACGGCAACCCTGGTCAGACCCTGCAGGCCTGCGTCAGGGTCACCGACGAGAACGGGGAGAGCAAGGAGGCGTGCGACTCGGCGCAGGTACTGCAGCCGAGGGCGTGGGTGACGGCGGCGAACAGCGGGCCGAACTCCAGCACCCGCTACTGGGTGGTGAACTGGGAGGGCTTCGACGCGACCAGCCAGGTCGCGTGCTGGGCGGGTGACACGTCGGGCGTCGACAACGGACCGAACTACTGGCACGACATCCACGAGGGGCACGCCAGGACGTGGGAGGGCAGCACCAAGTACCCGATGAACGGCTCCTCGGGCTCGAGGCAGCTCTCCTGCTACATGGGCTCGAGCTACAACGGGACAGAGGTCGCGTTCATGGTCGACGGTGTCCGGTACGAGACCAGGATCTGGAACGTCCGCTGACGCCGGGCGGCCCTCGCCGCCCGGCGCTCACGCCCGGCTCACCGCCCCGTCACGAGCGTGACGAGCGACCGGCCGGGCAGCTCCAGCCCCGTGGCACCGCGTGCCCTGGTGGCGATCGTGTCGACCTGTTGCAGGTCGTGGTCGTTGTCGGTCAGGTAGGTGGTCACGGGGCTGGACACATCGATGTCCGTGCTCACCGGCGTCTGGTTGAGGTTGAGGAGCTGTACGACGCGTGAGCCGTCCGGGTTCCGGTAGGCCGAGACCTTGAGACCCTCCGTCTCGTGCTCGACGCCGAACCGGACGGCGCCCGGGTCGATGAACCGGCTGAACGCCGAGAAGACGTAGTACCTCGACGACACCCGGTACGTGTCCCCGGCGACGTCGGCCTGGATCAGCGAGGCGGACGCGCCCTGGCTGACGCCCAGCCACCACAGGTAGGCGGTGACCTCTGCCTGAGCCAGTGAGTCGTGCATGTGCTCCGCCATGACCACGCCGTCGGTGGAGACGCCCTGGCCGCCGTCCCAGTTCTCGTTCCACCCGGCCGCCGAGGCCGACGAGGCCCACTCCGACATCCAGACGGGCTTGTTCGTGCCGGCGGGCGTCGCCGACCGGCTGGCGTAGGAGTGCGCGCTGTACGCGTCGAGATACCGCCACGCACGCCTGTCGGCCTTGAGCGCCTCGAGGTACGGCTTGCCCTGCTCCCAGCCGAACGAGTCGCAGCACACGACGCCGTAGCCGGCCCGCTTCGCGACGGGGCCGACGATGCCGGTGAACTCCGCCGCCTGCGCCGGGGTGAACAGCATCGACTCGTAGCTCGCGGTCCAGTCCGGCTCGTTGGTGAAGGCGATGCTCTCGATGTCGATGCCCTCCTGGCCGTAGAAGTCGGCCCACGCCACCAGGTAGTTCGCGTACGCCTCGGTCCAGTCGCCGCTCGCACAGGTGGCGCCCGCGAGACCGCACAGCGCACCGCCCCGGACGGCCGAGCCGTTGGTCTTCATGTAGGCGGGCGCGGTCCAGGCGTTGCCGAAGAAGCGCTCGACGCCGCGCGCCTTGGCCTCCTGGGCGAACCAGACCGAGCCGTTGTCCCACCCGTCCCACTGGTACTGCGGCTGCGCGTCAGGGCCGCCCGGATCCTCGGGCTGGATCGAGAGCATCACGTCGTAGGTGTCGTGGCTCTGGCCACCGATCCCGATCCGCAGGATGTCCGGCGCGGCGCCGTCCCTGCCCAGCAGGAGGTCGAGCGCCTCCGAGCGCTGCGGCTCCGAGATCTGGTGCAGCAGGGTGGCCCGCTGGAACGCGCTCGAGAACCCGAAACCCTCGACGGTCTGGTGCCGGTCCCTCGGCCGGAGGTCGATGGCGGTGCCGGGGCTTGACCGGTCGGTGGCCACGAACCCGGCTGCGCCGGGCGCCAGGACCGCCCCCACGAGGCAGGTGACGGCCGTCGTGGTCAGGACAACGGAAAGTGCTCGTCTCATGGTGCTCTCCTTTGAGCCCTTGGGGGTCGCCTTCCTCACGTGCACGGTCACGCTATCCCGGGACCGGCTGCTTTGAAAACGTTCTCTTCCAGGGCGGCGCATCACGCCGATATCTTGACGTGTTGTAGAGATATGCGTGACCCTCGTAGAGGGCACCAGCCCGGCACGAAGTCCGTTCCGTTCCATCCCATGCACGTCCAGGCAAAGGAGACAACGATGAGCGACAACCCTCAGCTTCTTCATGTGGCCACGTTCTGCGGCAAGTGCGACTGCGGCTGCCCGGAGCTGTTCGTCGACCCGAGCGCCGAGCCCTTGAAGCAGATAGTGATCACCGACGACTTCGGTCAGCGGATCCAGATGAGCCACGACCAGCTCGCGGACCTGGTGGAGCAGGCGCGCAGCGGCGCACTGGACGCGGCGGCGCTCCAGCCGGCCTGACGCCTGACGCCTGACGCCTGACGACCGTTCCGTCCGGGATCCCGGACGACGCAGAGGTGGCTGCCCATCAGCGAATGGGCCGCCACCTTTGCAGTATGGTCCTGCCAGGAGGGCAAAATGTCAGGCAGGGCACGGGCAGGCAGGACCCCGGCAGGCAGGACCCGCGAACGCGGACAGCTCGAGGCAGAGGTCATGCGAATCCTCTGGAGCCACGAGGACGCGATCGGAGCGAGGGTCGTCCAGGAGAGCTTCGGGGACGAGCACGTCCCGGCCTACACGACACTCCTGACGGTGCTCGACCGCCTCCAGAAGAAGGGTGAGGTCGTCCGGATCGCGACCTCCCCGCGGAAGGTCCGCTTCCGGCCCACCCGTTCGGACGGCGAGCGCGCGGGAGCGGCGATGCTGTCCGTGCTGGAGAGCACCGGCGACCGCGAGGAAGCGCTCGCCCAGTTCGCGGACCACCTGACCGCGCGAGACGCCGAGATGCTGGAGCGCGCGCTACGGCCGAGGCACACCGAGGGGCAGCGCGCCGGCTGATCCGGCGCCCGTCGGCCCGGGCTGTTCGGCCCCGGCCGATCAGCCCGTGAGCATGAGCCAGCACATCGCGGCCATCCCGAAGCTCATCGCGGAGCTCGCCAGCAGGTCGGAGCCGGTATGGCCGCGCACCGAGCCACCACCGCGCAGGTAGCGGAACAGGGCGACGAGGAAGACCGTCCCGCCGACCACGAGCGCCGCGAGCAGCAGCGCACCGCTGACCGTGGACCAGCCGCTCAGCTGCGCGTGCGCCTCTGCGTGGTCTGCGGCGTGCACCGCTCCGTGTCCCGTCGCGAGCGTTCGCGACGCCGTCAGGTCAGGGTGCATGACCACCACCGCCCAGACCATCGCCAGCATCATGACGGCGTGCACGGCCTGGGTCCCGGGGTTCTCGTGGTGGCAGGCCCGCGGGGCTACGGTCGCCGGGCCGCGCGACAGGGCATCGGCCTGGTGCCAGCCGGCAGCCGCGGCGAAGAACACCGCGGCCAGCACGAAGAAGGCCAGCTGCGGCGGCGCGGGCAGGCGGACCCACCACGGCCACACCATCGCGACCATCACGAGGTTCATGCCCAGGTGGCACAGATAACCGGTCACGGCGAACGGCTGGCGTGAGGTCACGAGACGCCAGAGGGAGTGCGCGCCGAGAGCGGCGAACAACACTGTCAGGATCCACTGCACGGCTGGGTCGGACGGCACTGGCGCCCCCGCGTTCTCGACAAGCGACAACAGCGATCAAACCGCCGCGACATTACCACATGATGTAGAGATGAAGTGGGGTCGACGACGTCAGAACCGGGTCCCCGAGAGCCCTACTCCGTGACGAAGGTCCTGATGCTCTGCGCCGGCAGCTCCGAGCCGAACGCACCGTTCGTCATGACCACCCTGTTGTACGGGGCGAGCGTCCGGTTCGCGTCCGTCACCCAGGTGGAGAACGCGCCGGAACCCGCACCCTCCACGCTGAACGGGACGTAGACCCCCGCGGAGGTCTTGTTGATCGCGACGATCACGAGCTTCGAGCCGTTCGTGAACGCGGTGACGAAGACGTTCGACTCGGGGTTCGCGGTCGCCGTGACGCGCCAGTAGCCGGGGCGTACCCACTTCGAGAAGTGCGCCATGTTCGCGCCACGCTTGCTGATCTGCCCGTCCTCGCGCATCGGCCCGTACGAACGGCGGATGTACCACCACACGTACGCCTGGAACCGGCCGTACAGGAGGGCGTTGTGCATGTTCTCGCCGGTGGCGAGCGACTGCGGCCACAGGTCTGCCGAGTCGGTGCTGTTGGGGTGGTAGACCTCCGTCATCCACAGTTCCTTGCCCGCACCCTTCTGCACGAAGAGCGGGTAGGCGAGGTCCGAGGTCAGGGTGCCGTACAGGTGCGCCCCGAGGATGTCGACGTTGGCCAGCGCCGCGGGGTCGTTGAGGATCGGGTCGGAGAAGTTCTTCCGGTACTGGAACGACTCCGGGGCGATGACCCTGGCGTCGATCGACCCGGCGTTCTCGCGGAGGAACCGGACGATCTCGGCCGGCGTCCACGCCGTCCAGTCGTGCGCGTAGTCGGGTTCGTTCTGGACGGAGATCCCGTAAAGGGGCACCCCGCGGTCGCGCATGTAGCGCACGAAGTCGTTCAGGTGCCGGGCGTAGTTGCCGTACTGGTCGTAGCGCAGCCGCTTGCCGCCGGAGAAGGTCTCCGTCATCGCCGCCGGCGGGTTCCACGGCGACGCGAAGACCTTGGCCCCGAGCTCGATCGCACGCTTGGCCGTCGCGACCTCGCCGGCCCACCTGGCCGGGTCCTCGTGGACGGGGATCCGCAGGATCGTGAAGCCGAGCTGGCCGGCACCGTTCCCGAACGCCGTCTGACGCTGTGCCGCCGTGAGGTCGCTGATCCAGGCCGTGTGGTTCATACCGCCGAAGCCCTGGATCGTCTGCTGCCGGATCGACGGCTGGACGAGCACCTGGGCCGCGGCGGCAGGCTGCGCCGACACCAGGCCGGCCGCACCCACCGCGGCGGTGGCGGAGAGCGTGAGGAAGGCCCGCCTGCTGACGGGGTCGAAGCGCGGCTCGTCGGTTCTCCTGGGAAGCAGCATCATTGCCCTCTCTGTCGTCGGAGCGCTGTGAAACGTTATCCACTCGGCCGCACCGCTCGACGTCGAACGGTGGGCGCATACCTCGCGGACGACCGGGCTCCATTACCCGGTCATTCGTGACGAACGGTACGGCGCGCACGATACGCCGCCGAGCCGCCGGACGTCGACCATGACTTCGGTCAGGGCGTCGGTCCGGCGGGGTCGGTCCAGCGCGTCAGTCGTCGGCGCCCAGCTCCAGCGCGACGGTGACGTACGAGTGCGCGGGCACGTCGAGCTCGAGGCCGCGCGGGTGCCTGCGGATCTCCTCCAGCTTGCGCGGCGCCACCGCCTCGGGCCGCTCCGGCGTGTTGTGGCCGTGCAGCTCCGGCGCCGTCAGGATCTGTGCCGAGAAGCCGACGACGTCGCGGCCGCGCAGGTCGAGCACCACGGTGCGGGCCTGGGAGGCGTCGAGGTGGGACAGCGAGACGTGCGCCGTCGACCCCTTGGTGGACGCCGAGGCCGACAGGAGCTGCATCTCCTTGCCGTCGACAGCGCGCGTGGCGCCGGGCGCGACGACGTGCGCGGCGAGCGACGTGGCGTCGTGGTGCGGGGCGTTCATCGCGAACACGTGGTACGTCGGGGTGAGCACGAGGGCGCCGGTGTCCGGGTCGGTGAGGATCATCGCCTGCAGCACGTTCACCGTCTGGGCGATGTTCGCCATGACCACCCGGTCCGCGTGCCGGTGGAACGCGTCGAAGTGGACGCTGGCGACCAGCGCGTCACGCAGGGTGTTCTGCTGGTACAGGAATCCCGGGTTGGTGCCGTGCTCGACGTTCCACCACGTGCCCCACTCGTCGACCACGAGGCCCACGCGCTTGTTGGGGTCGTAGCGGTCCATCACCGTGCTGTGCCGGGTGAGCAGCTCGTTCATGTGCCCCGCGCGGGACAGGGCGAGGTACCACTCGTCCTCGGAGAAAGCGGTGGCGCTGCCCTTGTCCTCCCAGGATCCGGTCATCGTGTAATAGTGCAGCGAGATCCCCTGGAACGGCCCTGCCGGCCCGTCGGCCTTGTCGAGCGGGCCGAAGGACTTCATCAGGACCTCGGTCCAGTGGTAGTCGTCGTCCGAGGCGCCCGCCGCGATGCGGTAGACGTCGTTGCCCGCGTGGTTGCGCACGTACGTCGAGTACTGCCGCGCCAGCGAGGCGAACTGCTCGACCCGCAGGTTGCCGCCGCAGCCCCACGCCTCGTTGCCCAGGCCGAAGAAGGGCACCTTCCAGGGCTCCTCCCGGCCGTTCTGCCGGCGCAGCGCCGCCATCGGGGAGTCGTCGGCGCGGGTGAGGTACTCGATCCACTCGCTCATCTCCGCCACCGTGCCCGAGCCCACGTTGCCGCTGATGTACGCGTCCGCGCCGAGCAGCTCGCACAGCGCCATGAACTCGTGCGTCCCGAACGAGTTGTCCTCGACGACGTCGCCCCAGTGGGAGTTGACCATCCGCGGGCGTTCCGCACGCGGGCCGATACCGTCGCGCCAGTGGTAGTCGTCGGCGAAGCATCCACCGGGCCAGCGCAGGTTCGGGATCTGGAGCGCTCGCAGCGCCTCGACGATGTCGAGGCGGATGCCGCCGACGTTCGGGATCGGCGAGTCCTCCCCCACCCAGAACCCGCCGTAGATGCAGCGTCCGAGATGTTCGGCGAAGTGCCCGTAGACGTGTCGGCTGATCGTGGGCCCGGGCAGGTCGAGATCGATCACGACGCGGGCAGATTCGGTGGACGGCTGAGTGGACAGCTCAGTGGGCATGCGAAAGGCCTTCCGGACGCAGGGGTTCGACCGAGGTATCGTTTCCTCAAGGGCGCAGAGGAGCCGCTTTGACAGCCGGAATTCACTGGTCCTCGTCGCTGCGGTAACGATTCCCTCGGCGGATGCGGATGTCAAGAGGCGTCCTCCGGTCGAGACGGTGAGGAAGGTTCGTATGAGTACCAGCCCACGTGCGGTGACCATCGGCGACGTGGCACGGGCGGCACAGGTCTCGACCACCACCGTGTCGAAGGTGATCAACGGGCTGCCCCGCGTCGCACCGCGGACCCGCGAGCGCGTGCTGGACGTGGTCGCCGAGCTCGGCTACCAGGCGAATCCCACCGCGCGGAACCTGCGGGCGGGCCGCACGGACGCCATCGGCCTGCTGGTGCCGGAGCTCGACCGGCCGTACTTCGGTCAGCTCGCGACCCGCCTCGCCGACGCCCTGGAGCCCACCGGCAGGCACCTCGTCGTCCAGCGCTCGGGCCTGAGCCGGGCCGACGAGCTGGCCGCCGCCTCGTTCGCCCGCCTCCGCATGTACGACGGCGTGATCATCACCGTCGTCGGGCTCAACCCTCCCGACCTGGAGCAGCTCAACTTCCGCACGCCGGTGGTGCTCGTCGGCGAGCGCCCGCTCCCCCGGACGTTCGACCACGTGATGATGGACAACGTCGAGGGCGCCGCGGCCGCCACCGCGCACCTGCTCGAACGTGGGTCGCGCCGCATCGTGATGCTGGGCGGACGACAGGGCACGACGGAGCAGGACATGCCGACGCTCCGCACGCTGGGCTACTACAAGGCGCACGCCCGCCTCGGCGTCCCGCTGGACGAGGGGCTCGTCGCACCGATCCGGCTGCTGGACATGGCGTCGGGTTACGCGGCGGTCCGCCGCCTCGCCGACGACGGCGTCGCGTTCGACGGCATCGTCGCCGTCACCGACGTCGTGGCCATCGGTGCGCTGCGCGCCCTCGGGGACCTGGGGATCCGGGTCCCCGAGGACGTCCAGGTCGTCGGGTTCGACGACATCGACGAGACGGAGTTCACCACGCCACGGCTCACCTCCGTCGACCCCGGCAACGAGCAGATCGCCGCGACCGTCCTCCGGTTCCTGGAGTCCCGGATGGCCGCCCACTCGAGCGAGCAGCCCGAGGCGGCGTCCGAGCCGACCACCGAGGTGACCATCCCCGCGCGGCTCGTGGTCAGGGAGTCGACGCGCCCCGCGTAGCGCTGCTGCGTGCCCGGCCGGCAGCGGGCAGGTCCGCCTCGCCCGTACCGCCTTCGGGCTTGCGACGTCTGGCCTCCTGGACCGCCTGGTAGCGGTCCAGGGCCACCGCGCGTTCGTGCTTGTGGTCGACGACGGGCGCCGGGTACCCGGCCGGTGGGCCGTCCGGCAGCGTCCAGGGCTTGTGCACCGCCTTGCCGGTCACACCCGCTAGTTCTGGGACGTAGGTCCGCACGTAGTCGCCGTCCGGGTCGAACCGTTCGCCCTGCAGCACCGGGTTGAACACGCGGAAGAACGGTGCCGCGTCGGTGCCGGTGCCGGCGACCCACTGCCAGCCGTGCTGGTTGGAGGCGAGGTCGCCGTCGACGAGCAGCCGCATGAAGTGCCTGGCGCCCCACCACCACGGCAGGTGCAGGTCCTTGACGAGGAACGACGCGGTGATCATGCGCACGCGGTTGTGCATCCACCCCTCGGCCAGGAGCTGCCGCATCCCGGCGTCGACGACGGGAAACCCGGTACGCCCCTCCTGCCAGGCGGCGAACAGCCGGTCGGCGTCCGGCCCGCTGTCGGTCTCGAGCGCGTCGAAGGCGCGGTCGTAGTTGCGGCGAGCGGAGTCCGGGCGCTGGTCGAGGACATCGGCGTAGAAGTCGCGCCACGCGAGCTCGTTGCGGTACGAGCGCGACCCCGCCGACGTGCCGGCCGCGAGGTCGGCGAGCAGGGTGCGGGGGTGCACGCAGCCGTACTTCAGGTAGACCGACATGCGCGAGGTGCCCGGCTGGTCGGGCCGGTCACGGCCGTCCGCGTACTCCTGGAGGTGGTCCCGCACGAACTCCTGCCAGCGCTGCCGCGCCGCCCGCTCGCCGGGCTCGGGCAGGGTCGCGTCGACGTCGGGCGGGGCAGGCACCGCCGTCGCCCGCACCTCGACCGTCGCGGGATCGATCCAGTCCAGGGAGCCGGCGTCGGTGTCTGCCGGGGCGCGCCATCCGTGGTCGGCCCACACCTTGCTGAACGGGGTGAACACCCGGTAGCGGCCGCCGTCCCCCGTCCGGACCCGACCTGGCGCCACCGCATAGGGAGAACCGGTACGCACCAGCTCGCGGTCCTCCTCGGCCAGCGCACGCTCCACGGCGCGGTCGCGGTCCTGGCCGTAGGGTCCGAAGTCGGCGGCGATGTGGACGGTCCCGGCGCCGATCGCGCGGGCTACCTGCGGGACGACGTCCACCGGGTTCCCCTCGACGACCAGGAGGCGGCCGCCCAGGCTCTGGTCGAGGTCCCGCAGGCAGCCGTACAGGAACCACAGCCGCGCCTTGCCCGCGGGCTCGATCAGGTGCGGGTCGAGCACGAACAGGGCGAGGGCGGGCGAGCCCTCGCCCGCAGCCAGGAAGGTGGGCTGGTCGGCCACGCGAAGGTCGCGACGGAACCACACCAGTGCCGGGGACGCAGTCATCGCATCAACGTAACCGTGCCGGATGCGCGTTGCCATCCGCGTCGCCGCCGAGTCATGACGCCTGATCTCACACCGACGGTCTCGGTGGTGATCCCGGTACGCGACGACGCACGGGCGTTGGACGTGTGCCTGTCCCTGCTCGCGCGGCTCGACGCCGACTCCCGGCCCGGACCGCGGTGGGTGCAGACGATCGTGGAACGGATGTCCGCCGATCCGGGCCTCGATGCGCTCCGGCGCGTGGCGAGCCGTACACCGGGACGTCGTGCGCGACGACGCAGAGGTGCACGACGACCTCGACCTGGCGTTCCGGCTCGGCCCCGGCCGGCGCATCCGGCTCGACCGTTCGTGGCGGGTGGGGGTGTCCGCGCGGAGCCTGCACGGGCGGCGGCAGCGGCGTCGGCGGCTCGATCGCGCCTGGCGCACCCTGCGCGTCAACTGGCAGGTCTCGCCTCCGTGGGAGCGGTGGCTGCGGACAATACGGACAAGTTAAATTCACCCGCAGGTGGGTGTGTCGTCGGGTCCGCGTCGGGTAGGCGGGCCAGTATTCCCCCCGGTAGTCCCAACCGAGAGGGGAACAGCGTGTCCGAGAACCACAGCACCGCGTCCGTCCAGAAGCACGGCGTCCTGTCCACGATGCTCAGGATGCTCGTCGTCCTGACGGCCATGGTCGGCTTCGTCGCCGGCGGCGTCACCGTCGCGCAGCCGGCCGACGCGAGCGTCTTCAACTCCTGCACGCACAGCGGCTGCGCGGAGGCGTACTCCTCGAACTCGATCTGGAGCTCCAAGGGCTACCCGAGCACGCGCGGCTGGGTCAGCTGGCCGGGCGGCCAGTGCAACTTCGCGGGCGGCGTGCACCAGAACCGCGAAGGTCAGCTGCCGGCCGGCCACTCCTACCTCGAGTTCGACGTCACGCCGCGCGCCTGCGGCGCCGCGCGGCAGTCCTACCGGCTCATCCTGGACCGCACCAACGGCGACCTCTACTTCTCGCCGAACCACTACGGCGACTTCTACAAGATGTGACCCGGCCCCGTGCGTTGCGTCCGGCCCGGCACGGGCCGGACGCAACGCACGGACCCGGCAATGAGCGGACGGATAGCCTCGGACCATGACTCGTGACCTCCCCGTGCTCGTCGTCGACGGGACGCGGTTCAGCGACCTCGACGGTTTCGCCCGCGAGTTCTCCCGTCTGCTGAACGGGTACACCTGGCGAGGAAACCTCGATGCTCTCGACGACGTGCTCCGCGGGGGGTACGGGACGCCCGACGGCGGCTGGACGCTGAGGTGGGTCGCCTCGGAGACGTCCCGGGCGGCCCTGGGCCACGCGGAAACGGCCCGACGGCTGGAGCGGCTGCTGCCCGGCGTCGACCCGTCGAACCGCGCGGCCTTCGAGGCGAGGCTCGATGCGGCGCGGCGCGGCGCGGGCCCGACGCTGTTCGACGAGATCGTCGCCATCGTCCGCGAGCACGGGCCCGGTGGCACGGAATCGGCGGACGGGATCCTGCTCGAGCTGAGCTAGGTCTACGTCAGGTGGTCGAAGTCGCCGCGGGTCCAGGCCGCGTGACGCTCCGCCGAGCGCAGCACGACCTCGTGCGCGTCGACCGGGACGACGCCCCGGAAGTTGTTGTACAGCCGGTCGAACTCGAACCGCCTGACGTGGTGCGCGATCCGCAGCGCCACCGCACCCGAGAGCGGGATCCGGTTCGGGTAGCTGCGCATGAACGAGACCGAGGTCCGGTCCGGGTTGGCGAAGATCGTGTCGCCACCCAGCAGCACACCCTTTCCCGAAGCCCCCGCCGCCCAGTGCGCGACCGTCGAGCCCGGGAAGTGCCCGCCCGGCTGGGTCAGGGTGACGCCGGGCAGGATCTCCCGGTCGTCCGTCCAGAGCTCGACGGCGTCGTCGGTCCGGGCGAGCCAGCCGGCGTCGGGCTCGCTCACGAGGACCGGCACACCGCCGAGCCGGCGGCTCCACTCGACCTGCACCCCGTACATATGTGGGTGACTGGCCACGATGTACGCCAGCCCGCCCGTGCCCTGGACCGCGGCGACCGCCGCGTCGTCGAGGTAGGCCGGGACGTCGAACATCAGATTGCCGCCGGCGGTGCGGACGATCTTCGCGGTGGGGCCGATCCCGACGTCGGGCATGGTCGTGAGGCCGTACAGGTCGGGTTCGAGCTCCTCGACGGCGATGGTCTGCCCGTCCGCCGCGAGCTCGTCGAGGGTGGTCCAGCGCTGCCCGTCGGCAGGCACCAGCTCGCGCTCGTCGGCGCAGACGGCGCACACGGCGGGCCGGTTCTCGTGCTCGACGCCGCACCTGGCGCAGATCCAGAACGTCACGCGACAGATCTCTCGCCTGCTACAGCGGGCGGCCGCCGGTCACACCGATGCGGTCGCCGGTGATGTAGCTCGACTCCTGGGAGGCGAAGAACACGTACGCCGGCGCGAGCTCGGCGGGCTGGCCGGCGCGACCCAGCGGCGTGTCGGCACCGAACTGCTCCACCTTCTCCTCCGGCATCGTGGCGGGGATCAGGGGTGTCCAGATCGGTCCCGGCGCCACCGCGTTGACCCGGATTCCTTCCGGGGCCAGCTGCTGAGCCAGGCCCTTCGTGAAGTTGAGGATGGCCGCCTTCGTCGTGGCGTAGTCGAGCAGCTGAGGGCTGGGATCGAACGCCTGGATGGACGTCGTGTTGATGATCGACCCGCCCTCGGGCAGGTGGTCCAGCGCGGCCCTGGTGATCCAGAACAGCGCGTAGACGTTGGTCTTCAGCACCCGGTCGAGCTGGTCCGTCGTGATGCCGCGCAGCCCGTCGTCCTGGGACATCTGGTACGCGGCGTTGTTCACCAGGATGTCCAGGCCCCCGAGCCCGTCCACCGCGTCGGCGACGAGCCGACCGCAGAACTCCTCGTCCCGGATGTCGCCCGGCAGCAGCACCGCCTTGCGGCCCGCGTCCTCGACCCAGTGCGCCGTCGTCCGGGCGTCGGGCTCCTCCTCCGGCAGGTAGGAGATCGCGACGTCGGCGCCCTCGCGCGCGAACGCGAGGGCGACCGCTCGCCCGATGCCGGAGTCGCCGCCGGTGATCAGCGCCCGCTTGCCGTCCAGCCGGCCGGATCCCCGGTACGTGGACTCCCCGTGGTCGGGCTCCTGCGACATGTCCCCCGTGCGGCCGGGCGGCTGCAGGCCGTCCGCCGGCTGCTCCGGTCGCGGGTGCTGGGTGGTCGGGTCCTGCGGCGTGGTCTGGTCCGACATGTGTCACTCCCCTGTCGACTTCGAGCGGAGCGTCCAGCATGCAAGGGACGGCGTTCACTCGCACAGGGACCGTTGGTCATGAGCCGTCGATCAGCCGGACGGCAAGACCCGGATCGAACGTGCCGGCTGGGACGGACGGGGCGGTCCCGCACGGGCCGTCGGAGACGCCGGGGGTCTTGACCCACAGGCGCATCTCGGCGCCGCCGCCGGTCTGTGCGGTCACACCGAGTCTGCGGCCGGCCGGGTTGCACCAGCCATCACCATGGCCGTTGCCGTTGCGGCTGGTGTCGATCACGAACGGCTTCGTCGTACCGAGGTAGCCGTTCACCGAGCTCGCGTAGCTGATCGACTCGCTGGTCGTGTAGAAGTTCGAGACGTTCACCGAGAAACCGCGGATGTTGCCGATCCCGGCCTGGTTCAGCCGATAGGCGATCGTGGACGCGTTGGTCCAGCCCGAGTTCCCGGCGTCGAGGTAGGCGTAGGTGTTCGGCGCCTTCTGCTGGAACATCTGGGTCGCGTAGAGCAACATCCCCAGCCGTTCCTCCTTCTGCGTCTGGGACATGCAGTCCATGCCGTTCAGCGCGTCCGGCTCGATGATCACCACGGCCGGCTTGCTGCCGATCCCCGCCGCGAAGCTGGAGATCCAGGTCCGGTACGCGCCGGCGCTGCCGGCGCCACCACCGGAGTGGCCCGCGCAGATGTCCCGGTCCGGGATGTTGTAGGCGACCAGGACCGGCAGCTTGTCCTGCCCGTCCGCCGCTCCGACGTAGTTGGCCACCGTGCTGCCGATCGCGGCGTCGTTGCCGAACCAGCGGGCGATCGGCTTGGACCCGATCGATGCCTGGATCCGGGCCGCCCGGGCATCGCCGGAGTTGTTGCGGGCCCAGGTCGCGGGCAGCGAATCGGGGTTGACGTAGAAACCACTGGTCAGACCGACCGGGTCTGCCGCGGCAGCGGGTGCGGCCGGCAGCAGGACGACGGCCGCAGCCAGCACTGCGGCGAGGGTCTTCAGGATGAGGGTCTTCAGGAGGTACATGCCGGAGTCCTCTCTGACTCTGAGCTCCGGAGCCCTTCCTCGTTGAAGGACTTCCGTTGGCGGAACGCTGGGCCCACCATGACGGCCACGTCAATTCATCCGGGCCCGCCCGAACAAAAGCGATCGACCACACCGTGGACGCCGCAGGGAAACCCATGGTTACTGCTGGACAAAAACTTGAGGATTTCATTTGCTCGTCATTGCGCTGTTCGGGTGAAATCTCCTATAAAGGGAGCGATCGAGTCACTCCGGAGCGACTCGACGGACCTTCGGGAGCGGCCCAATGAAGCTACGCCTGTTCCGCATCGTCGCCGCCATGGCGGCGGCGAGCCTTGCCACGGTCGGGCTGGTGACGACGCCGGCCCTGCCGGCACACGCCGCCGGCGAGTCCTACGTCGCCCTCGGCGACTCCTATTCCTCGGGCACCGGCACGAGGACCTACATCGCCGACGGCACCCAGTGCCTGCGCTCGGTCTACGCCTACGCGAGCCTGACCGCGGCGGCCAGGAGCTACACCCTCAACTTCCGGGCCTGCTCGGGAGCGGTAGTGGCCGACGTGACGAACACCCAGCTCAGCGCCCTGAGCTCGAGCACGAGGTACGTCACCATCTCGATCGGCGGCAACGACGCCGGATTCGCAGACGTGCTCACCGAGTGCGCCCTCCCGGGCTGGGCCAGCGACTGCGCCGGCACGGTCGCCGGGGCACGCGCATTCATCTCCAACACCCTCCCGGGCCGGCTCAACACGCTCTACGCCGCCATCCGGACGAGGGCGCCCAACGCGAAGGTGGTCGCCGTCGGCTACCCGAAGATGTTCATGGGCGAGGACTGCAACCTGGCGACCTTCTTCAGCCCGGAGGACCAGACGGCGCTCAACAACGCCGTCGTGCTCATCAACTCGGTCACCTCGACGGCCGCCTCCGCCAAGGGGTTCACCTTCGTCAACCCGGTCAGCCGCTTCACCGGCCACGCAGTGTGCGACTCGACCGAGTGGATCAACGGCTACTCGAACCCGCAGCAGGAGTCCTTCCACCCCAACCGCCTCGGTCATGCCAACGGCTACACGCCGCTGGTCAGCGGGGTGCTGACCGGCACGAGCGTCCGCGTGACCGGTGAGGTGCTCGCCGAGGCCGAGGACGGCGCCGCGGAGCAGGCGAAACTGCAGCGGAGATACGCCGACGCCGACCGCAAGATCAAGCCGAAGCTCTTCCAGCCCCCGACCAAGGCCGGTCTGGAAGAGCTGGCCAAGGAGAGGGGCATCAACTTCGACACGTGGTGGGCCGAGGTGGGCAACGAGGCCTGATGCATGCTCAGACCTCACGGGGTGGCGGTTCGCCCAGCTCCGCCGGCCGCACCGCCACCCCGGTTGCCGCGGCCAGCTCGATCGCGCACAGCAGCCGGACCGTCTCCAGGGCGTCGTCGACGCCGACCGGTACCAGCGAGGAGGTCTCGAGCGCGTCGATGATCCGGGTCCACTGGGCCAGGTGTCCCGCGTGCCCGATCATGAGCGGTTCGGCCGCGCCGCTCGGGATACCGCCCGCCCCCGGCTCGGGCACCCCTGGCACGTCCCAGCGGCGTACCTCGCCCTGGCCGAGCTCGACCGACCCCCGGGAGCCGAACACGGAGATCGTCGCCGGGAACCCCGGCGGCGTCGCCGTCGTCGTGGTCACCACACCGAGCGCACCCGAGACGAACCGGAGGGTCGCGGCAGTCGTGTCCTCGGCCCTGATCGCGTGCGCGAGCGTGCCGGACTGCGCCGTCACCGACTCGACCGGACCGCACAGCCAGCGCAGCAGGTCCACGTTGTGCACGCCCTGGTTCATCAGGGACCCACCGCCCTGCTCCGCCGTGGAGCGCCAGCCCGCGGCGCGGTAGTAGTCGTCGTCGCGGTGCCAGTGCACGTGGGTCGTCGCCAGCCGCAGCTCGCCCAGCGCCCCCTCGGCGATGGCCCGCTCGAGCGCCACGTACTGAGGTTCCAGGCGCCGCTGGGAGATCATCGAGACCGTCAGCCCCCGCTCGTGCGCGGCACGCGCGACACGCAGCGCGTCGTCGACGTCCAGCGCGAGCGGCTTCTCGACGACGACGTGGTGGCCGGCCTCGAGCGCGGCCAGCGCGAGCGCCGCGTGCGTCCCGCTCGGCGTGCAGATCGCCACGACGTCGACGTCGGGCCGGGCGATGACCTCGCCGGGCGCCAGACGCTCCGCGGATCCGCCCGCGAGTTCCCGCTCGCCGTCCGCCGTCCCGCCGCTGAAGGCGACAAGACGTGCCCGGCCCGCCAGCTCACCCAGCGCCCGGGCGTGCATCCTTCCGATGCCGCCCATACCGACGATCCCCACGCCGAGCGGGCGTGCCGTCACGGGCGGGCCTCATCACGCGGGCGCACGTCACGCGGGCGCACGTCACGCGGGCGCACGTCACTCGGGCGCATGGCTCGCACCGAGCAGCTCGCGCAGGCGCTCCGCCGCCGCGGTGAACCGGGGATCGGCGAGCGTCGCGCCGTAGGCGCGACGGTCCGGCAGGCCCGGTTCGAGCGTCTCCAGGATCCGGCCGGGACGCGGGCTCATGACGACGATCCGGCTCCCCAGGTACACCGCCTCCGGCACGGAGTGGGTCACCAGCACGACCGTGGTCCCGGTCTCCCGCCAGATCCGGTTCATCTCGATGTTCATCTGCTCGCGCGTGAGCGCGTCGAGCGCGCCGAACGGCTCGTCCATGAGGAGCACCCGGGGCTCGTGCAGCAGCGCGCGGCACAGCGCGACCCGCTGCTGCATCCCGCCGGACAGCTCGTGCGGAAGGGCCTTCTCGAACCCCGTGAGGCCCGTCAGCTCGATGAGCTGGTCCGCACGCTCCTGGGCGAGGCGCCGGTCCATCCCGCGCATCTCGGCCTGCAGCAGGATGTTCTTCCGCACGCCCCGCCACTCGAGCAGGGCCGAACGCTGGAAGGCGAACCCGATGTCGCGCTGCGGCGCGGTGACCAGCTGCCCGTACAGGCGCACCTCACCCTCCGTGGCGCGGGTCAGACCCGCGATCATCTTCAGCAGCGTCGACTTGCCGCAGCCCGAGGGCCCCGCGATGGTGACGAACTCGCCGGGCAGCACGGCGAGGGACACGTCGTCGAGCGCGACGGTCTCGGAGCGCTTCGAGGTGAACCGCTTCGTGAGGTGCGAGACGTCGATGATGGGCTCGGTGCCGACGGTCCGGACGGATGCCCCGGCGTCGGTCGTGGCGGTCACAGGTCCTCCCCGAAGGTCGCGTCCCAGTAGCTGTCCGGCGTCGCCGGGCCCTCGAAGTCCGTGTTCTCGGACAGGAAGGTCAGCGTGTCGGTCCACTGCTCCTCGGAGTTGACGCCGGGAGCGGGGGCGCTCTCGAGGTCGAGGAGGCCGATCGTCGCCTCGAGCTGTGCCGCCAGCACGCTCTCGTCCGGCGCCTGCTCCGCACCGGCCGCCATCGCGGCGACGGCGGCCTCGGGGTCCTCCGACGCCGCGAGGAACGCCTCCGACGTCGCCCGCACCATCGCCTGGACGAGCTCGGGATCGCTCTCGATCGTCGCCTCGTTCGCCACAAGGCCCGTACCGAGCAGGTTCATGCCGAAGTCCGAGAACGGGAGCGCGGACACCTCCTTGTCGGTCTGGTTCTCGATCGTCGGTGCCTGGTCGTGGTGGAAGCCCTGGATCGCGTCGACCTTGCCCTCGATCAGCGCGGCGATCTTGCCCGCCGCGTCGACGTTGACCACCGTCACGTCCGCGGGGTCCACGCCGTTGAGCTCCAGCCATGCGGGGAACGTGCCGTACATGGCGTCGCCGGGGGTGCCGCCGACGGTCTTGCCCACGAGGTCGGCGGGCTCGGTGATGCCCTGGTCGTCGAAGAACTCGACCGAGCTGGGACCGGTCTGCAGGAAGACGCCGACGCTGCGCACCGGCATGCCCGAGCTGATCCCGTTCGCCAGGGGCGGGGTGTCCGCCCACCCGAAGTCGGTGTTGCGCTGCGCCACCTGCTGGACGGTGTTGCCGGAGCCGTTGCCCGGCTGGATCGTCAGGTCGATGCCCGCGTCCTCGAAGATCCCCTGCTCGACGCCGTAGTAGAACGGCGCGTGCTCGCCGTACGGGACCCAGTTCAGGGTCACCGTGACCTCGCTCAGGCCGTCGGCGTTCTGGCCCGGGGAGTCCCCTGCGGTCTGCCCGCAGGCCGAGACCGTTGCCACCGCGACGCCTGCCACTGCCAGCGACTTTCCGAACGTGCCACCACGCATGGGTAGAGCCTTTCTGCTCGTTCCGCCGTCTCGGACGGGGCGGACCTGGGAGTCGTGCCTGACGGTCCGGAGGGTCAGACCGTCGCGAGCGCGAGGTTGCCGCGCCGGGAGGCGTGCCATGGGATGAGGAGGCGTTCGAGCACCTCGACCAGGACGAAGAGGACCACGCCGATGAGCGACATGAGGATGAGGTCGGCGAACAGCAGCGGCGCGTCGAGGTTGCCGCTGGCGAGCAGCAGCACGTACCCGAGACCGCGGTCCGCGCCCACGAACTCGCCGACGACGGCGCCCACGACAGCCAGCGTGACCGCTACCTTCAGGCCGGACATGAGCTGCGGGAGAGCCCCGGGGAAGCGGATCTTGCGGAACGTCTTCCACCGGGAGGCGCCCATGGTCGCGGACATCTCCAGCAGCTCGGGGTCGACGGAGCGCAGCCCCGCGACGGCGGAGACCACCACCGGGAAGAAGGCGATGAGCACGGCCAGGACGATCTTCGGCGTCATCCCGAACCCGAACCAGACCACGAGGATCGGCGCGATCGCGATCTTGGGGATGACCTGGGCGAAGAGGATGAGCGGGTAGAGGGACTTCTCCGCCGTCCTGGAGTAGACGAGGAGCACCGCGGTCGCCACGCCGATCACCGCCGCGAGCACGAAGCCGACGATCGTCTCCAGCGTGGTCACCCAGGTGTGCTCCAGCAGCATCGCCCAGTCGGCGACCATCGTCTGGGCGACCGCGCCCGGCGCGGGCACCAGGTAGGCGGGGACCAGCTCGCGCCAGGCCACGAACCACCACACGGCGAAGAGCCCGAGCAGCACCGTCACCGGCCGCCAGGACTCCGCCAGCAGCGTCAGCGCGCGGCTCCCGGCCGTCGTGTCGCCCGCCCTTCCCGGCGGTACCGGCCGAGACCGGCGCGCCGGCGGTGTCGTGGCGCGTGCTTCCTGGGTGGTCACCATGGCGTGATCCTCCATAGTTCGCTCTTTCCGTTGCGTCGCACGGGTCGACGTCGACAATCCGCGCGACAGCGGGTCAGGGCACGCCGGACGTCGTCGTCCGGACACAGTGCCGGTGCGGTAGAGCAGGTGCGGTAGAGCAGGTCAGCAGCTCCGGGTGTCGGGGCTGCGCGTCACCAGGACACTATGAGGAGGGTCAGGGCCGGACAACGAGTTGCCACTTGTTGCCCCGCCGTCGCCTGCACCTGGCGACATGCGGTTGCCATCGGGCCCCGTCAGCCGTCGTGCGGTGCTGTGACCGCGTCGAGGTCGACCGCGACCGAACGAAAGCCCGCCGAACGCACGGCGCGCAGGACCTCCCCGCGCAGCGGCTCCGCCGCGAGGCTCGCGAGGTCGCGGTGCGGCGCCTCGAGCCGGGCCAGGTCACCGTGGTGCCGCACGCGGATCCCCTCGAGCCCGAGCCGTCTGAGCTCGCTCTCCGCCGCCTCGACCTGGAGCGCCTCGTCCGCCACGGTGTGGTCCAGCGCTTCGAGGGGGTAGACCGGCTGGTCGCGGAGCAGATGGTCGCGGGGCTCACGGTCGGAGGGCTCGTGGTCGTCCCCGGGTGGTGAGCTCGTCCCTGTGCCCGCGGCGCGCGTGGTCATGCTGTCATTCGAGGGTGCCGCACCTGGACAGTCAAGGTGTTGCCACCTCTTGCCGGGCGGGCAAACACGTGTCACACCCAGGCCGGTCGCGGCAACTGGTTGCCGCGACCGTCAGGTCGCCGTACGCTCCCCGCGCATGGGCGAAACTGGCGATACCGGGAACTCTCGCACCAGACCGACCATCTACGACGTCGCGAAGGCCGCGGGCGTGGCGCCCTCGACGGTCTCGCGGGCGTTCTCCAGGCCCGGACGGGTCAATGCCGAGACGGCGGACCGCATCCGGCGCGTCGCCCACGAGCTCGGCTACCGGATGAACCCCATCGCCCGGGGCCTGCCGGACGGCAGGACCGCGCTGCTGGCGATCGTCGTGGCCGACCTGACCAACCCGTTCTTCTTCGAGATCATCCGGAGCGCCGAGAAGACCGCCATCGACTCCGGGTACACGCTTCTCGTGGTGGACGCGCACGAGTCGGGCGAGGCGGAGCGCCTGGCCCTGGAGCGGACGCTGCCCCTGGTGGAGGGGGTCGTCCTCGCCACCTCGCGGCTCTCGGACTCGGCGATCCGGGCCGTCGCCAAACAGCGTCCGACGGTCGTGATGAACCGTGTCGTCACGGACGTGGCGAGCGTCATCACCGACAACGCGCGCGGGATGCGGCGCGCCGTCGAGCACCTGGCCGGCCTCGGGCACACCCGGATGACCTACCTAGCCGGCCCCGAGGCGTCCTGGGCCGACGGCATGCGCTGGCGCGCCTTCCGCGAGGCGACCCAGGAGCTCGGCCTGAAGGCACGCCGCCTCGGCCCGTTCGCACCGACGCTCGCCGGCGGGCTCTCGGCCGCCCAGGCCCTCACCACGCACACCGCGACCGCGACGGTCGCCTACAACGATCTGCTCGCGATCGGCGCGATGCGCGGGCTCACGCGGCTCGGGGTCGAGATACCCCGGGAGCTGAGCGTCGTCGGCTTCGACAACATCTTCGGCTCCGACTTCTGCACCCCGCCGCTGACGACGGTCGCCGCTCCCCTGCGCCACTTCGGGACGTTCGCCGTCCAGCGCCTCCTGAACCAGCTGCGCAACCCGTCGCCGGGCCTGTCGGTGCCCGCGCTGCTCCCGGCGAAGCTCGTCGAGAGAGGCTCGACGGCCCGGCGGGCCTGACGCTCAAAGACAGCGCGCGGACGGCTCGCGGAGGACAGGGCGCACGCACGCCGTCCGCCGTCGCGCAGGGGCAACAAGCGGCAACTCGTTGTCCGGCGTCATCCCGGACCGCATAGTGACGGAGCGCGCCCACGCCTCCGGCGTCCGTGCGCGACCCCGCACAGGCAAGGTCCTCAATGGAGAGGCAGGCCCATGGAACGCAGATCGACCTACCGCACGCTCGCCGCGATACTCGGCGTGCTCGTGCTGCCGTTCACGGTGCTGCCGGCGCAGGCCGACACCCAGGTCCCGGCGCAGGCAGCCGCCGACCCCACGCGGCCGCAGGAACCAGGTGTCACGCTCCGGGTGTTCGACGTCCAGGTCCCGCTGGACGACTACTGCACGCTCAAGCCGGGCCAGACGCCGAACATCGACAAGCTGATGCCGACGATCGACTGGCGCACGGCGGCGGACTTCGGCCTCACCGACCGCTTCGTCACCGAGGTCACCGGCTACCTGAACGTGCCCGACGCCGGCACGTACGACTTCCGGATCACCAGTGACGACGGCGCGCGGCTGCTGCTCGACGACACCCTCGTGGTGGACCACCCCGGCAAGCACGGGGCGACGCCGAAGGACGGGACGGCCCAGCTGGAGGCCGGGTACCACGCGCTGCGCATCGACCACTTCGACGGCGACTTCGGCCAGCAGCTCACGCTGGAGTGGCGCCCGCCGGGCGCCTCCGGCTTCGCGCTGGTGCCGAACTCGGTGCTGAGCACCGACGCCGAGGTCACGCGCGTCACCTCACCGGGCCGCAAGCTCTGCGAGGGCGTCGACGAGGCGCCGGGCGACGGCCTGCCGCTGACCGAGGTGCACCCCGACTACACGCTGACGAACCTGCGCCCCGACGGCTTCGAGCCGCAGGTCACGGGCATGGACTGGCTGCCCGACGGCCGCATGGCCATCGCCACGTGGGGCGGTGACCGCGAGACCGTGCTCGGCGAGGTGTACCTGGTCGAGAACGTCACGGGTGGCGGCGGCGCCGACGACGTCACGTACACGAAGATCGCCGAGGAGCTCGAGGAACCGATGGGCCTGACGGTGGTCGACGGCCGCATCTACGTGTCCGAGAAGCACGGGCTGACCGAGCTCGTGGACACCGACGGCGACGAGGTCACCGACGAGTACCGCGAGGTCGCGACCTGGCCGTTCGGCGGCAACTACCACGAGTTCGCGTTCGGCCTGCTGTACGAGGACGGCTACTTCTACGTCTCCACGGGCATCGCGATGGTGCCCGGTGGCGCGACCGCCGACCCGCAGCTCGTCGAGAACCGCGGCTCGGTGCTGAAGATCGACGAGGACACCGGCGAGGTCGAGTACCTCGCGGGTGGTCTGCGCACCCCGAACGGCCTCGGCTTCGGGGCCGACGGCGGCATGTACGTCACCGACAACCAGGGCATGCACCTGCCGACGTCGAAGCTGGTGCGCGTCGAGGAGGGCGCGTTCTACAACCACTACACGAACCCCGACGGCCCGTACGACGACCAGCCCGTCACCGAGCCCGTGCTGTGGATGCCGCACAGCGAGATCTCCAACTCGCCGAGCAACCCCGTCATCCTCACCGAGGGTGTGTTCGAGGGTCAGATGGCGATCGGCGACGTCACGTACGGCGGCCTGCAGCGCGTCTACCTGGAGGACGTCGCCGGCCAGGAGCAGGGCGCCGTGTTCCGCATGACGCAGGGCCTGGAGTCCGGCGTGAGCAGGACGAGCGTCGGACCGGACGGCTCGATCTACGTGGGCGGCATCGGCTGGTCGGGCAACTGGGGTCAGGCGGGCAAGCTCGGCTACGGCCTGCAGAAGCTCACCTTCGACGAGAGCCGGGCGTTCGACATGCTCGAGATGCGGGCCGTCGACGGCGGCTTCGAGATCGAGTACACGATGCCGCTGTCGGCAGAGACCGCCGAGAACCTCGCCGAGAAGTACGAGGCGGCGCAGTGGCGCTACGTCTCCACGCCGCAGTACGGCGGGCCCAAGGTCGACGAGGAGGACCTGGAGGTCACCTCGGCGACGCTCTCGGACGACCGCCGGACGGTCACGCTCATGATCGACGGGCTCAAGGCCGGCCGGGTGGTCAACGTGCACTCCCCGCGGCCGTTCGCGGCCGAGGGCGGCGAGGAGCTGTGGAGCACCGAGGCCTGGTACACGCTGAACCGCCTGCCCGACGGCTCCACCCCGCCGCCCGTCTACGAGGCCGAGGCCGCCGACATCTCCGGCGGAGCGGGCTGGAACACGAACCACGCCGGGTACTCGGGCGCCGGGTTCGTGGACCGCAACTGGGAGCCGGGCGCGCGCACCACCTTCGCCGTCGAGGCCGGCGAGGCCG
Organism: Promicromonospora sp. CA-289599; assembly: GCF_050936155.1. Classification (NCBI taxonomy): domain Bacteria; kingdom Bacillati; phylum Actinomycetota; class Actinomycetes; order Micrococcales; family Promicromonosporaceae; genus Promicromonospora; species Promicromonospora sp. CA-289599. Next base: position 5,024,602 of record NZ_JBNJNI010000001.1, on the reverse strand, counting down.
GACCGCACGACCTGAGGCTGCGCTACGCGAACGGGCAGAACTCCGACCCGAGCCCGACGCCCCGGTCGATGAGCCTGTACGTCAACGGTGAGAAGCAGCGGCAGGTCTGGCTCGACAGCACCGTGACCTGGGCCAACTGGCAGACGCAGACCGAGACGGTTCAGCTGCGGGAGGGCGCCAACACGATCGCCTACGTGCACGACGAGGACGACCTGGGGCACGTGAACCTGGACAACCTCACCGTCACGCCCAGCGAGCGCATCTCCCTGTTCGACGGCGGCGACCTCGACGCCTGGGAGAAGGTCAGCGGCGGGGCCGCGACGTGGCCCGTCGCGGACGGCACCATGGAGTCCTTCGGCGGCGACATCCGCACCAAGGAGAAGTTCGGCGACTTCCGGATGCACGCCGAGTGGTTCCAGCCCGAGCACGCCGACGACGTGACCGGGCAGGCCCGCGGCAACAGCGGCGTCTACATCCAGGAGCGCTACGAGGTGCAGGTGCTGGAGTCCTTCGGCATCGATCCCCCGGCGACGAACGACGCCGGCTCGATCTACCTGAAGAAGGCCCCGGACGTGAACGCCGCGACCGAGATGGGCACGTGGCAGACGTACGACATCCAGTTCCGTGCCGCCCGGTTCGCCCCGGACGGGACCAAGACCGAGGACGCGCGTCTCTCGCTCTGGTGGAACGGGCAGCTGGTGCACGACGACGTGGCGATCGACGGCAAGACCGGCAACGGCAAGGACGAGGGGCCGACGCCGGGCCACATCAAGCTCCAGGACCACGGGGACGCCGGCCTCAACCCACGGTTCCGCAACGTCTGGATCGAACGCCTGACCGGGCAGGAGACCTCCCAGGCGCTCGCGTCCAAGGTCTCGGCGCGGCTCACCCCGCCGAAGGTGAAGGCGGGCAAGGACGTGCGGGCCGAGGTCAAGGTGCCCGGCGCCAAGGGAGAGCCTGCCCCGACGGGGACCGTCCGGGTCACGGTCGGCGACACGTCGGTGAAGGCCACGCTGGGCCGCGGTCCGGCGCGGGTCGTCGTCCCGACGTCGGGCCTGGCCAAGGGGGTGCACCCGGTGACGGTGCAGTACCTCGGCGACCTGACGTACGGGCGCAGCACGACGACGGTCGACCTGACCGTCCTGTCCCCCTCCGAGGGGCCGCCCGGGACCAGCGTGTGCGCGTACGGCTACACCAGCGAGGCCACGGTCTGGTTCGGCGCCGACGCCGACTCCGGCGTGCCGAACCACGAGACGCGTGCCGGCTGCACCGTGATGGACGAGATCATGGCCGACGCGCCGTTCGCGACGCACGGCAGGTTCGTCCGCACGGTCGCCTCCGTGACCAAGGACCTCGTCCGCGATCGGGTCCTCACCGGCCGCGAGCGCCGGGACATCCTCCGCGCAGCGGCCGCCTCGGCGGTGGGCAGGCCGCACCCGGTGACCGGCGAGCGGTCGGTCGACCTGTCCGCGATCGGCCTGGTGGGCTACACGGTCCGCGCGACCATGCCGACGGCCGCCGAAGGGACGCTCGGGGCGCTGGCCGAGTGCGGCTTCCGGAACATCGAGCCCTCGGGCGCCGCCGGCAACTTCTACGGCTACACGGCCGCGGAGCTGGCGCCGCTGACGGACGAGGCGGGGCTGGAGGTGCCGTCGCTCGGCGTGAGCCTGTCGAACCTGCAGGACGACGTCGACCTGGTGGTCGCCGAGGCGCACGCGATCGGGGCCGAGTACGTGCGCATCTCGGGCTCCGGCTCGTGGACGCTGGCGGACTACTCGCGGACGGCCGCGATCCTCAACGAGGCGGGCGAGCGGCTGAGCGCCGAGGGCATCCGGGTCGCGTACCACAACCACGGGTACGAGTTCGAGACCGAGGAGGACGGCGTCACGGGCTACGACGTCCTGGTCCGGGAGACCAACCCGGCGTTCGTCACCATGGAGCTCGACGTGTACTGGGCGGCCAGCACGGACACCTACGCCACGGACCTGTTCGCGCGCTACCCGGGCCGGTTCGAGCTGCTGCACCTCAAGGACATCGCCGAGGACGGCTCCTTCGCCGACGTCGGCGCGGGCACCATCGACTTCGCCGAGATCTTCGCCGCCGTGCCGCTCGCCGGGGTGCGGTACGGCTTCACGGAGCACGACCAGCCGTCTCCTGACGGCGTGACGTCCGCGTGCACCAGCCTCGGCTACCTCGCCGAGCTGCGCTACTGAGAGGGGAGTACTGATGTCTGCACCGCACCGCCTGGCACGCCGTCGGGCACTGGCCGCGACGACCGGTCTGGTCGTCGCGCTCGGTGCCCTGGTCCCCGCCACGACCGCCGCCACCGCCCACGACGTCCCGGCCGGCTCCGACCATGCCGGGACCACCGAGTTCGACAAGGTCCCGCTGGTCACCGAGGGGCTCGCCGACCCGTTCGAGCTCGACGTGGCCGACGACGGCCGCGTCGTCTACATCCAGCGCACCGGCCAGGTGGTCGTGCTGGACCAGGAGACGCTCCGCCAGAAGACGGCCCTGGACCTGGACTACTCGCTCGACCTGCTGACGCAGTCCGACGGCCTCCTGGGCCTGACCCTGGACCCGGACTTCACGGAGAACGGGTGGCTGTACCTGCTCTGGAGCGACCCGGACGTCGCGAAGATGAACCTGTCGCGGTTCACGATGGCGCCGGACGACACGATCGACCCGGCGTCGGAGAAGCGGCTGCTCGACTTCACCATCTGGCGTGGCGAGGGCCGCGCCAACTCCCACATGGCCGGCTCGCTCGCGATGGGTCCCGACGGCGACCTGTACGTGGCCACCGGCGACAACGCCGACCCGTTCGACCAGGCGGGCTATACCCCGATCGACGAGCGTCCCGGCCGCCGCGGCTGGGACGCGCAGGGCACCTCCGCGAACACGAACGACCTGCGCGGGAAGGTGCTGCGGATCACCCCCGAGGACGACGGCACCTACTCGGTCCCGGAGGGCAACCTGTTCGCGCCGGGTACGGAGGGCACCCGCCCCGAGATCTACGGGATGGGCTTCCGCAACCCGTTCCGGATCACCGTCGACCCCGGTACCGGCGCGGTGCTGATCGGGGACTACGGGCCCGACGCCCGCGTGGCCGACCCGCTGCGCGGTCCCGACGGCCAGGTCGAGTTCGTCCGGATGACGCAGCCGGGCAACCACGGCTGGCCGTACTGCCACGCGGACAACCAGGCGTACATCGACTACGACTTCGCGACCGGGGCCTCCGGCGAGGCGTTCGACTGCGCCAACCCGGTCAACGACTCCCCCAACAACACGGGCCTGCGCGAGCTCCCGCCGTCGCAGGAGCCGCTCGTCTGGTACGGGTACGGGGTCTCGGAGGAGTTCCCCGAGCTGGGCTCCGGCGGGGCGGCCCCGATGGGCGGCCCGGTCTACCGGTTCGACCCGGAGCTCGACGTGAAGACGAAGTTCCCTGAAACCTTCGACGGGCACTGGTTCGTCTCCGAGTACGCCCGCAACTTCTACAAGGTGCTCTCGCTGGACGAGGGCACGGGTGAGCTCGCCTCGATCGACCCGTTCCTGGAGGGCGAGACGTTCGTCGCCCCGTTCGAGGCCGAGTTCGGTCCGGACGGCTCGCTCTACGTCATCGACTTCGGCCTCGGCCGGGGCGCGGGCCGAGGGAGCACCAACACCGACGCCGGCATCTACCGCGTGGACTACGCGGCCGACGGCCGGCGGCCGATCTCGCGGTTCACCGCGGACGTCGACTCCGGCCACGAACCGCTGACCGTGGCCTTCGACGGCGGCGCCAGCGAGAGTCCGGACGGGCTGGAGATCACCTACGAGTGGGACTTCGAGAACGACGGCGTCGTCGACTCCACCGAGGCCGCCCCCACGCACACGTACACCGAGCGGGGCCAGTTCGGTGCCCGCCTGACGGTCACCGACAGCGACGGGTTCACCGGCGTCTCCGTGCAGAAGATCACGGTCGGCAACACCCGGCCGGACGTCTCCTTCGGGGCGCCGTTCCACGGCGGCTTCGCCGAGCTCGGCGACACGGTCGACTACTCCGTCGACGTGGACGACCCCGAGGACGGCTCCACCGAGGCGGGCACCATCGACTGCGAGCAGGTCACGGTGAACACCCAGCTGGGCCACGACACCCACGCGCACCCGCTGGACAACTACACCGGGTGCTCGGGGTCGGTGTTCCTCGATCCGGCGGACCACGGGGTGGGGCAAAACGTCTACCCCGTGCTCGGTGCCGGCTACGAGGACCTCGGCAGCGGCGGCGTCCCCGCGCTGGCCGGCCAGGACGTCATCAACCTGCAGGTGCGTGACAAGGAGGCCGAGTTCTTCGCGGACAGCTCCGGCGTGACCGTGTCGGACGGCGCCGACGCCCGGGGCGGCCGGCTGGTGACCGACGTCGACCACGGTGACTGGATCGCGTTCGGCCCGGTCGACCTGCGCGGCATCGACGCGCTGACGGTGGGCGCCGTCCGCGGCGCTTCCGACACCACCGTCGAGGTGCGGACCGGTAGCCCGACCGGGCGCACGCTCGGCCGGGTCGAGATCGCCAGGGCCACGGGCGCCGGGCAGGTCGTCTCGCCCACCGTCGAGCTCCGGGAGCGGCGGGGTGCCACCACGCTGTACCTCGTCGCGAAGAGCAGGCGCGAGCCGGCCGGCGGCGCGAACCTCGGTCTCGACTGGCTCGTCTTCCACGGCCGCGGCGTCGCCGACACCACCGCCCCGGTCGTGACGGCAGAGGCCGGCCGTCCGATCGTGCGGGCAGGGCGCCCGGTCGACCTCTCGGGCTCCGCGATCGCACCTGAAGGGCGCGACATCGTCTCCTACCAGTGGGACCTCGGAGACGGGACGACGACGGAGGGGCCGACCGTCACGCACGTCTACGAGGAGCGGGGCAGATACACCGCCCGGCTGATCGCGACGGACAGCGAGGGGACCCGCGACTGGACGACGGTCGAGATCACGGTGGTCGGCGGCAGGAGCTGACCTTCGGCCACGACAGGACAGGTCGGGCGGCGGTCTCCCGGTTCAGGGGCCGCCGCCCGACCTCCTCGATCCTCGCATCCTGGGTGCGGCGCTCCTAGGCAGTCTCGCCCTTCTCCGGTCGCCGCCGCGGCCGAAGACTCAGGGTCATGAACAACATCGTGATCATCACCGGCGGCAGCCGCGGTATCGGCGCCGCCACGGCACTCGCCTGCGCCCGGAGCGGCCTCGGCGTCGTCATCACCTACAACAACAACCCGGACGCGGCCGCGGACGTCGTCGGCAAGATCCACGCCGACGGCGGCACGGCGGTAGCACTGGAGCTCGACGTCACCGACGTCACCACCTTCCCCGCCTTCGCGACGACACTCCGCGGCACCCTGCGGGAGACCTGGGGCCGGACGGACTTCGACCACCTGGTCAACAACGCCGGCTACGGCCTCTACAACCCCATCGCCACGGTCACCGAGGAACAGTTCGACGGCCTGTTCCGCGTGCACCTCAAGGGCCCGTTCTTCCTCACCCAGACCCTGCTGCCGCTGATCGCCGACGGCGGTCAGATCGTGAACCTCGTCAGCGCGACAAGCCGCGTCGCGACCACCGGCGTCGCACCGTACGCCAGCTTCAAGGGCGGCCTCGAGGTCCTGACCCGCTACATGGCCAAGGAGTTCGGCGACCGCCGCATCCGGGCGAACTCGGTCGCCCCCGGCGCCATCCGTACCGAGCTCGGTGGCGGCCTGAACGACGAGTTCGAGACGCAGCTCGCCGGACGCACGGCCCTGGGCCGGGTCGGCGAGCCCGACGAGGTCGGTGGCGTCATCGCGAGCCTGCTCTCCGATGACAACCGCTGGATCAACGCCCAGTCGATCGAGGTCTCCGGAGGGTTCGACATCTGACGCCCGACCGCCGGCCGAGCAGGCGGCTTGACCTGTAGCGCGCTATAGGTTGTGTCATGGATCGTGTGCCGCCCGCTCTGACTCCGCAGCTCGAGGTCGACGTCCCCGACGAGGGCCTGTCGATCGGCGAGGCCTCGGCCGTCGTCGGGCTGAGCGTGCAGGCCTTGCGCTACTACGAGCGCGAGGGGCTGCTGCTCGACCCGACGCCACGCCGGAGCAACGGTCATCGCCGCTTCCACCGCAACGACCTGGACTGGCTCGTGGGCCTGGTCATGCTGCGGGAGACCGGGATGCCCATCGCTGAGATTCGTCAGGTTGCCGCGTTGAGCCGAACCCCTGGGACGGAACGCGAACGCCTCGAGGCTTTCGAGCTGCACCGGCAGGCCGTTCTCGCGCAGCTGAAGCGGACACAGGAGCACCTCGCGGCACTGGACACAAAGATCGCCGCGTATCGGGCATACGTGGCCGGCGAGGAAGGAACGATCCATGACGAACACCCACCAGCGAGGCCTTGACCCCGTACTGCTCGGCGACGGGCTGAGCGTGCCGCCCATCGGTTTGGGCGCGATGGGGATGAGTGCCTACTACGGCGCGAGCGACGAGGCCGAGTCGATCGCGACACTGCGGCACGCCGTCGACGTCGGCGTGACGTTCATCGACACCGCCGAGGCGTACGGCCCGTTCGAGAACGAGAAGCTGATCGGCCGAGCCCTTGGCAGGCGCCGGGACGAGATCGTCCTCGCGACGAAGGCCTCGGCCGAGACCGACGACGACGGCACCATTCATGGCCGCAACGGCACGCGGGAGTACATCCGCAAGGCTGCCCACCGCTCCTTGAAGCACCTCGGGACCGACTACATCGACCTGTACTACCTGCACCGGGTGGATCCGGATGTGCCCATCGAGGAGTCCGTCGGTGCGATGGCGGAACTCGTCGCGGAGGGCAAGGTGCGGCACATCGGGCTGTCCGAGGCATCGACGGCCACGATCCGGCGGGCGCACGCCGTGCATCCGCTGGCCGCCGTGCAGTCCGAGTTCTCGCTGTTCGCGCGGGACGCGCTGCACAACGACGAGCTGGCGACGATGCGCGAGCTCGGCATCGGGCTCGTGGCGTTCTCGCCGCTCGGGCGCGGCGCGCTCACCGAGAGCGTGACGTCGCTCGACGATCTTGACCTCGACGACGCCCGCCGGACCCTCCCGCGCTTCCAGCCCGAAGCGTTCGACGCAAACCGTCGGCTGACGGAGCGAGTGGCGGCGATCGCTCGGCGGCGCGGTGCGACGCTGGCGCAGGTCGCCCTGGCGTGGGTCATCGGCGAGGGCGCGGTGCCGATTCCGGGCATGCGCCGCCGCTCCCGGGTCGACGAGAACCTGGAAAGCGTCAGAGTGGTGCTGTCGGAGGCGGAGCGAGCGGAGCTGGCGGAGGCGCTGCCCGCTGATGAGATCGTGGGAACGCGGGACTACGCCGAAGTCGGTGCCGGACTAGACAGGTGACGCGCCTCGCAGGGGCGGTTCATGGACGTGGACCACGGTGAGGACCACGCGCGCACCGGGTCGTTCGCGCTCCATGAGCAGGTCGCGGACGGCCCGGTAGACCGCCTGTGTCGTGACCGCGGCGCCGGCAGCCGAGTGGATCCCCATCGCGATCTCCACCCGGTCCTCTCCGTCGCCCCGGTGGACCCGGACCAGCGGCGCGGCGTCGTCACGCAGGCCGAGGCCGCGCGTGCCCGCGTCGAGGACGTTCGCGAACGGCGATCCCGGGCGGTACAGGTCCGCGACGCCGGGTATCGCACGGACGACGTCCTCGATCTCGGCCGCGACCTGGGCGACCTGTGCCGTGTTCATCGGTAAGCCTCCTCGGTTCATGGGAGAAACCGCCGCACGTCGCGGATCGTGATGTCGACGGCCGTGATGTTCAGCGCGGTGTGCGCCGCGAGCCGGGCGGTGATCTCCGCCCTGAGCTGATCCGCGACGCCTGTGAGCGGCACACCGTAGGGAGCGCTCGCCTCGACCAGGACCCGGACGGGCGCGTCAGGTTCCGTGACGTCACCGTCGAAGCGGCAGCGTCCGACGAGGACGCCGGGGACGGAGTTCTCGGCAGCACGGATCAGGCCCCGGACCGCGCCCTCGGTGATGCCCAGGTCGGCGGCCGGTCCGGGCGCGGGCAGAGGGATACGGCGTCCGGCATGCGCGTCCAGGGCGATCCCGGAGAGCACCTGCCGGACCCAGCCGTCGTCGGCCTCCGGTTCCGCGGCCGTGTCGGCGGCGATCAGCGCGGGGGTGAGCCCACGCAGCCGGTCAAGGGCGTCGAGCGCCAGCAGGCAGGCCGGAGAGCCGTCGATCGAAGGGTCCGCCGGGGTGCGGCCGGCCTCCAGATAGTCGGTGAGCTCCTCGATGGTGTGCCCGTCGAGGTCCTCCGAACCAAAGGCGAACGGAGTCGGTGCGTCGTCTTCTGGTCTCATCGCCATTCCTCCATCCGCACGATGATGTGCTTGCGTGCGCGAGCGAGCAGTCCTCTGACGGTGGTCACGGGAACGCCCATCTCCTCGGCGATCTCGTCATAGGAGTATCCGCCCACCTCGCGCAGCACCCAGCACTCCCGTTCGGCGTCGGCGAGCCTGTGCAGCGCGGCGCCCAGCGCGTCGACCCCGGCCCTCGTCTCCGCGACACGGGCGGGCGAGGAGTGAGCGGGAGCCGACGGTTCGACGTCGTCCACGCTGACCTGGGGGCGTCGCGCACGGATCCGGTCGACGGCCTTGCGACTGACGATCCGCATCAACCAGCTCTTCACCTTCCCCGGGTCCTCCAGCTCGGACAGCCGCTGCCAGGCGGTCACGAACGCCTCTTGCACGACGTCGTCCACGTCCGCGCTGGCGTTCAGGATCCGGCGCGTGTAGGCGCGCATGATCGGCGTGTACCGACGGACCAGCACCGCGAACGCGGTGACGTCCCCGTCGGCGGCGCGGCCGGCGACGATCCGGTCGTCCGCGCCGTCGAGCGAGGTCGGGGAGTGCTCTGCGCTCAGTGGGCGTTCCTGCGGCGACCGGTGATGAGTCCGTAGATCACCAGGACGAGGAGGGATCCGCCGATCGCGAGCAGCCAGGTGGACAGGGAGAAGAACGACTCCATGTCGGCGTCGAAGAGGAGCCCGCCGAGCCAGCCGCCGAGCATGGCGCCCACGACGCCGAGCAGGAGGGTGACGAACCAGCCGCCTGCCTGCTTGCCGGGAAGAATGAGCTTTGCGATGGCACCGGCGATCAGGCCGAGCAACAAGAAGCTGAAGAATCCCATGATCAAATTCCTTTGCAGAGAGATGTTTCGGGTACAGGGGAAGTTCCGGGGCCGGGGTGAGACCGCACCGTTCGACCTCGCGGTGCGGCCTCACCCCGGGGCCGGCTACTTCTTGAAGGTGTCCTTGACGTCCTCGACGGTGTCCTTGATCTCGGCCTTGGCCTGGTCGGTCTTGCCCTCGGCGACGAGCTTGTCGTTGTCGGTGACGTTCCCGACCACTTCCTTCGCCTTGCCGAGTGCGCTTTCCGCTGCGTTCTTGATCTTGTCTGCTGCACTCATCGGTTTTCCTCTCTGCGCGGCCCCCGGGACGGGTTCCGCATGGGTGAGAACTTCTGCACCTACCAGTTCCGCACGCACTTCTAGCGTGGAGCACGTGCGGCTTTTTCGCCCGCCCGAGCATCTTTCTTCCGGCCGGGTTCAACGCACCCGGGCAGCGGAGCGGAGCCCGTCCAGCCAGCTCCGGTCGGACAGGTGGACCATGACCGGTACCCGGACGCCCGCCAGCGCGTCCCACTCGTCCAGCGCGTCCTCGGCCGCGGACAGCACCCGGGACAGGTCGGCGCCGCGACGCACCGTCAGCACGAGGCTGATCGCCGGCGCCCCTTTGACCCGGTACACGGCGGTGCGGGCCGAGAGCACGTCGGGACGCTCGCCGAGCGTTCCGGCGAGCAGCGCGTCGGCGACGTTCGGGTCGACCCTGATGTGCCCGTCGCCCGACCGGAGATCGAGCACCGTCGCCGTGCGGCGACTGCGCCGCGTGCAGACGAACACCACCAGGAGAACGGTCAGCAGGACCGCCACGGAGAGGGCGACGATCAGGGCACCGGGCGCACCACCCACCGCGGGCAGGTCCGCCGCCGCCGACCTGGCCTGCGCCACGGCCGCGGCACCGGGCTCGACCGGCAACCAGCCGACGGTGTACCCCTGCGGTGCGCCGGCAAGGATCGCGGCCGCCCCGGCGACACCCAGCAGCAGACCGCACAGCAGGAGCAGACCACGGTTGAGCACTCTGCTGGCCGAGCTCATGCGACCACTCCCTCACGTGCGACGAACAGCTTCGGCGCCACGGGGAACCCGACCGCCGCGAGCGCCGCGACGGCGGAGTCCGTCGCCGCGGCACGGTCGACGTCGACGCCGCTGGTCGGCGTCACCCGGATGGTGACGCTGCCTCGGCTGACCGTGGCGGAGACCTGGCGCGGGTCGACCCCGCACCGGGCAGCTACGGCGTCGGCGACCGTGTCCGCGAGGACACCGTCGTCGACGAGCAACGCCAGGCGGTCGGTGCTGCGTGCCCGTCGCGCAAGACGACCCGGGAGCAGGGCTACGGCAATCAGTACGACGGCCAGCACGACCGCGACGCAACCGGCAGCCAGCAAGGTGCCGTCGTCACCGGCGATCGATGACACGACGGCGGCCTGAGCCGCCACGACGTCGCGAGACCCCGGGTCGACGAGCCACCACACGCTGAGGGTGACGGCCGTGACGAGCAGCACGATGAGCACGGACGCGAGGACGACGGCGGCGCCCGTGCGCGAGGAGCGCGTCTCCCGGTGCAGGACCCGGCGATGGACCGCCTGCTCCTTGTTCACCTGGCCCTCCCCTGCTTGGTACGACGGACGCCGCTGTAGCGGATGTCGACGGTGTTCACCGTGCGCCCCGCGAGGTCGCGCATACCGTCGATCACCTGCTGGCGGAGCCTGGTTCCCCGGTCCTCGACCGACAGCCCGGTGCGCGGTCCCAAGCCACCGATGACGACCGGCACGGTCACCGCGACCGCCAGCCCGCCGCGCGCATCGGAGAGCTGTACCGAGACGTCGCGAGAGGGCACGTGCGCCGCGTCCCGGGCCAGCCCGACGGCGAGGCGTTCCAGGGCTCGAGCCGTGATCCGTGTAGCCCCGGGGACGACCGGCTCTACCGCCACCGAGCGGTCCACGACCGTCATGACGAGGAACGCCTGCCGCGGAAGGCGTCCGCCAGGGCGCGGACGTCCAGCCGCCCGTCGGCCACCCGTCCGGCGGCCGCACCGATCAGCATCGCTACCGCTACCAGGAGGAACGCCCAGAATCCGAGCACGACCCAGGTCAGGGCGAGCACGGCTCCGGCGGCGGCGCCGGTGGTCGTGGCGCTCACTGGACCCGGCCCGTCTGCGGCTCGCTCTCCTGGTCGTCGTCCGTGGGCAGGTGCACGTCGTTGACGGTCACGTTCACCTCGGCGACATCCATCCCGACCAGGTCGTGCATCGCCTGGTAGATCGCGGTGCGCACGCCGTCGGAGACGGTCTGCAGGGCGACGGGGTAGTCCGCCACGATCGTCACGTCGACCGCGACCTGCTTCTCCCCCACCTCGACGCTGATCCCCTGCGTCAGGTCCGTGGAGTTGAGGGCGTCGCGGATGCTGCCGACCACCCGGGCGGCGCCGCCGCCGAGCGCGTGGACACCGCTGACCTCACGGGCGGCGATACCGGCGATCTTCGCGACGACGGAGTCCTCGATCGTCGTCCTGCCCTCGACCCGGGACGACCCCAGGGAGTCCGTCTGGACCTTCGACCGAGCCCCATCCGTAACGTTCGCCATGATGCACTCCTTCACGCTCCGTTTCGCACCCCCCTGGGTGCGAGCCGCCACAACGGCGACACACCTGAGACGGAAGCGGTCGAGCGATCGTCACAAACTTTTTCCGGCGACGGTTCCCGGCCGGGTCCGGCCGGGTCCCGCCGGGAACCGGTGAGCTCAGATACCGCCCAGGAGCCGGCCGAGCGAGAAGACCACGAATGCCACGACCGGCAGCATGAGGATGCCGAGCACGGTCACGTTGAGCACACGGTGATCGCGCAGCAGCGCGACGAACTCGCGCAGCAACGCGCTCGGCAGGTAATAACGCGCGGTGCGTGCGCCGATGGCATGCCCGTCGATGCCGAGCTTGCGGAGCAACGTGGCCGCACGGAACGCGTGATAGTCGTTGCTGACGGCCAGCACCGGTCCCTCGACACCGGACTCGGCGAGCAGCGTCCGCGAGAGCGCGAGGTTCGCCTCGGTCGTCGTCGACGCGCTCTCGACGAGCATGCGCTCGGAAGGAGCACCGAGCTCGCGCGCGTACTCGGCCATCGCCTCCCCCTCGCTGCGCGGCTCGTCGGCGCCCTGGCCGCCCGAGAGCACGAGTACCGGCGTGTGCTGCGTGCTCTGGACCTCGACGCCGAGCGCGACACGCTGAGCCAGCAACGGTGGCACCTTTCCCCCGACAAGACCGGACCCGAGAACCACGACGGCGGCCGGCGTGGCTGCTCGACGCGCGAGCCGGGCATAGACGAGCGACCAGCCGAGGTACGCGGCGAATCCCGAACCGATGTAGGCGACCGGCGCGATCAGGAGCAGGAGCACGACTGCCAGCTGCAGCCAGCCCACACGGACCGCGAGCACACCGACCACGAGCACACCGAGCATGGCGACACCGACCAGCAGCGAGAGTGTGTTCCCGAGAGACCGGCGCTCGCGGCGCAGCATCGTCATGCCGTTGATCACGAGCGCGACACCCAGCGCGACGCCCGCCACGAGCGGTACGGCAAGCATGAGCAGGCCGCCGGCCAGGTTTCTTGCCCCTTCGTCGAGCCCCGCGAGCGCGGCACCGAGCTCGAGCACACTCCCTACCAGCCACGCCACGAGCGACGTCGCCGCGAGGCCGAGCAGCACCCCGGGCAGGAGACGCCGAGGATCGCGACGGGCGAGCACGAGACCGGCGACGGCGAAGACGAGGGCGAGAGATCCGGGCACCGCTCGATCCTAAGGACAACCAGGTACGACGGCTCGCTGACGTCGTGACGGCAGGATCATCGCTCGGGGCCGGCGCCGGTCGGTCTCGCGGCGCGGATGGCTGCCGCCAGCCAACGGCCGAGCTCGGACAGGACCGTCTCCCCCGCACGGCCGAGGCCGGGGTCCGATGCTGCCTCGAGCTCGGCATCGGGCGAGGGCTCGCCGTTGATCGTGGCGACGAGCGAGAGGTATCGCCCGTGGGTCGCCTCGTAGTCGGGGTCGTGCAGCGCCTCGTGCACGACCTGGCCCATCCGGGGAAACCCGAAGGCGATGCGCTCCCACAGCTCGTCGTCGAGCGGCGCGCCGAGCGCGTCCGCGCTCTGGTGCACCAGGCGCGCGGCAAGCTCTCGCGCGTGCGGGTCGTCAGGAGCGAGACCGCTGGCGTGTGCCGCGATCAGCTTCGGCATCACGTCTTCACCGGCGGCTGCGATGAAGATCTGGACCGGCGGGGTCGAGACGATCGCTCCGGGGCCGCTGCCGTAGGTCTCCTGGAGATAGGCGCGGGTCGCGCTGCGGAACTCGGTGTCCTGCAGGAGCTCCGCCAGAGTGATCCAGGCCTCCAGCTGTGCGGCCGTCGGGTCCCCGGGGAGGCGGGGCTGCGCCTCACCCACGCGCTCGGCGACGTCCGTGGGCAGGTCGGCGCTCACCTCTTGCCAGAAGCCTGCGATCAACCGCTGGCGGTCGGCGTCCGGCATCGTCACCAGTCTGCTCATCAGGCTGATCCGTTCTCCTGGGTTCTCCTGGCGGACGAGCGCTCGGAGGACGGAGCGCCTGGTGCGCAGGTCTGCTTCCTGCCGTTCGACGACGTCCAGGTGCTCGGCGAGGAGATAGCGCAGCGTGGACTCGCCGGTCAGGACCTGACGGATCTGCTCCAGGCCGGTGCCCAGCTCGCGCAGGGTGCGGATGAAGTCGAGCTCTGCGATCGCCCGCACTCCGTAGAGGCGGTGGCCTGCGGCGGTCAGGCGGGTGGGCTCGACGATGCATTCGTCGGAGTAGAAGCGGACGGCGCTCACGCTCAGTCCGGTCCGGTGCGCGACGTCGCCGATGGGATACAGGGTGTTGTCCGTGGTGTCCGTGGTGTTCATGCGCCCACCATGCGACCTCGAGCCACTTGAGGTGCAAGCCCGCCTCCGCCCACCCGGGGACGAGATGACATGTGTCATGTCGGTCCGGTGATATCCGGCATCACGCCTGCCCGCGCTCGTGCCACAGGGTGAAGGCATGACATCGACAACTGCTCCGGCGATCGAAGCGACGGGACTGGTCAAGCAGTTCCGCGGCCCGGGTGGCGCGGTCCGCGCCGTCGACGGGCTCGACCTGGTGGTGCGGCCCGGCGAGGTGGTGGCCTTCCTCGGCCCCAACGGCGCGGGCAAGACCACGACCCTGGACATGGTGCTGGGGCTTGCCCGGCCGACGTCCGGGACCGTCCGGGTGTTCGGCAAGGAGCCGGCCCGGGCCATCGCGGACGGTCAGGTAGCGGCCGCCCTGCAGTCCGGCGGTCTCCTGAACGACCTCACCGTGAGCGAGACGGTCGAGCTGACCGCCGGGCTGTTCGGCCGGACGAGCGCCGCCGCGCCCTTCCTGCAGCGCGCAGGGATCGCCGACATCGCCCGCCGCAAGGTCGGCAGGTGCTCCGGCGGCCAGCAGCAGCGGCTGCGCTTCGCCATGGCGCTGGTCTCCGACCCCGACCTCCTGCTGCTCGACGAACCCACCACCGGCATGGACGTGCGAGGACGTCGCGAGTTCTGGACCGCGATCCGGCACGACGCCGACGCCGGACGCACCGTCGTGTTCGCCACGCACTACCTGGAGGAGGCCGACGCCTACGCCGACCGGATAGTCCTGGTCAGCCACGGGCGCCTGGTCGCGGACGGCACGGTGTCCGAGGTGAAGGCACTCGCGGCGTCCCGCAACCTCGAGGACGTCTTCCTCGCCCTCACCGCGGACCGCGAGACCGAAGAGAACGCACCCACCCCTGCCGAAGGAGCCGGCCGATGACCTCCGCCCCCCTGCCCGAGGCGACCCGACCGACGTCGGGCAGCGCCGTCCGCCCGATCGCCCGCGCCGGCGCGATCCGCACCTACCTGCGGCTCGAGCTGCGCCGCATGCTGCGAGACCGGCGCACCCTGGTCTTCTCGCTCGTGGTCCCGCCCGCCATCTTCCTGTGGATCGGCTCGTCCGCCGACAACAGGACCACCCAGATCGGCCCCGACACCAACCTCGCGGCCTCCCTCCTGGTCTCCATCGCGTTGTACGGCGCGCTGCTGACGGCGACATCGGGCGGGGCGGGCGTCGCCGTGGAGCGCGCTCAGGGCTGGACGCGCCAGCTGCGCCTGACGCCCCTGGCGCCGTGGGCGTACGTGCTGGTCAAGGTGCTCGCCTCGATGGCGGTCGGAGCCGTCTCAGTACTCCTCACGTTCGGCGTGGGCGCCTTCGCGGGTGCGCGGATGCCCGCGTCCGCCTGGGTCCTGTGCGCGCTCATCGCCTGGTGCGGTTCGCTGGTCTTCGCGGCGTTCGGACTGTTCATGGGATACCTGCTGCCCACAGCGAGCGTGGCCCAGGTCCTCGGCCCCGTGCTGACGGTGCTCTCCTTCGCCGGCGGCCTGTTCCTGCCGTTCAGCGACGGCACCGTGTTCGCCGCCGTCTCCCGGGTGATGCCCACCTATGGGCTCGCCGAGCTCGCCCGCGCTCCCCTCGGCGGCGCGTCCTTCGAGGTCGTCGCCGTCGTCAACGTGGCGGCCTGGGCCGCGATCTTCTTCGCCGGCGCGGTCTGGCGGTTCCGCAAGGACACGGCTCGGGTGTGAGGATGACGACGTGACGACGCAACAGGAACCCCCGGCAGGGCAGGCCGGAGCCAGGCCGCCGAGGCGGGTCTGGATCGGCGCCCTGCTCGCCATGGTCTGGATCGTCTTCCTGGCGATACCGCTGCGCGAGGCGGCCGGTGCCGCGACCGCACCGATGCGGGTGGTCGGCGCGGCAGGCGTAGCCGGGCTCGCGGCGCTGTTCGCCTGGTCGTTCGTCCGCCACTGGGCCGGCCGGTCCCCCGCACGGCGGACGCCGGCCGTCCTGGTCGCCGCCGAGCTCGTATGCGTCGCACTGATCACGCTGGCCGCCGGACAGGCCGGTCTGGTCGGCCTCGTGCTCGTCTGCGCCACGGTGATGATGTTCGCGTCCACGCGGTCCGGTGTCGTCGTGGTCGGCGCCGTCGTGCTCGCGCTGCTGGCCCTGCCCCGCGTGGTACCCGGCTGGCAGCCCGAGGACGGCCTGGTGCTGACCGCGCTGCTCGCGAGCCTCGCCATCTTCAGCTTCCGCCGGGCGACCGAGCGCAACCGCACCCTCCACAGGACGCAGCAGGAGGTCGCCGTGCTCGCCGCCGCCCAGGAGCGCGACCGGATCTCCCGCGACATGCACGACATCCTCGGGCACTCCCTGACCGTCGTCTCCGTGAAGGCGGAGCTCGCCACGCGCCTGCTGCGCGCCGATACCGAGCGCGCCGGGGACGAGGTCGCGGAGATCCAGGCTCTCGTCCGCTCCACGCTCGCGGACATGCGCGGCATGGTGTCGGCCGAACGCCAGGTCACCCTCGCGGGCGAGCTCGCAGCGGCCCGTTCCGCCTTCGACGCGGCAGGGATCGAGGCGGACCTGCCCGGCGCGGTGGACGAGGTCGCCGAAGACCACCGCGAGGTCTTCGCCTGGGCACTGCGTGAAGGCACCACCAACGTCCTGCGCCATGCCGCGGCCCGCCGCGTCACGGTCACCCTGGCCCCGGGCACGCTGCTCGTCGACGACGACGGCCGCGGTCCCGGCCGGGAAGGGCAGACGACCGGAGGAAACGGCCTGGCCGGCCTGACCGAGCGCGCCCGGTCCGTCGGCATGGTCGTACGGACCGGGCCCAGCCCGCTGGGCGGACTGCGGCTGGCGGTCCGTGTCCCGGACAGTGACAGGTCCGACGACATCGACGACAGGGACGCCACATGATCAGGCTGCTGCTGGCCGACGACCAGGCACTGGTGCGCGGCGCGCTCGCGGCGCTGCTCGACCTGGAGTCCGACCTGGAGGTCGTGTCGCAGGTGGGCCGCGGCGACGAGGTGGTCACCGCCGCCAGGGAGGCGCGGGTCGACGTCGCGCTGCTCGACGTCGAGATGCCGGGTCTGGACGGGATCGCCACGGCGGCCGCGCTCACCCAGGCCCTGCCGGGCTGCCGGTCGCTGATCGTGACCACCTTCGGCAGACCGGGCTATCTGCGGCGCGCCCTGGACGCGGGGGCGAGCGGGTTCGTGGTCAAGGACACGCCCTCCGGCGAGCTGGCCGATGCCGTGCGCCGCGTGCACGCGGGACTGCGCGTCGTCGACCCGGACCTGGCGGTCGCGTCGCTCACCATCGGGTCCAGCCCGCTGACGGACCAGGAGGCGCGGGTGCTGGTCCTGGCCGCCGACGGCGGGACGGCGGCGCAGATCGCCCACGAGGCCCACCTCTCCGAGGGCACCGTACGCAACTACCTGTCCTCCGCCATGGGCAAGTCCGGGGCACGCACGCGGGCCGAGGCCGTACGTGTCGCGCAGGACAACGGCTGGCTCTGAGCGTCGGCATCGAATCGGTCTACGCTCATGCCGTGAGTCTCGCGCGCGTCCCAGCGATCGTCGTGCTTCCGTGGCGTCCCGCGCCCTCGCGCATCCCCGCGTTCGAGCGGGTGCTCGCCTGGTACGCCGAGCAGCTTCCCGAGCTGCGCGTCACGACGGTCGACACCGACGACGAGCCGTTCGTGCTCGCGGCGTGCCGCAACAGGGCCATGCGCGACGTTCCCGAGGGAACGGTGGTGGTCGTGGGCGACGCGGACACCCTGCCCGAGCCGGAGCCGTTGCGCGCGGCGATCGCGGCGGCGGCCGGCAGCGCTCGCGTGCACCTGCCGTACGACCAGTACCGCTGGCTGGGGCATGCCGGCTCGGCGCAGCTCGACGCGGGGGTCCCGCCCCGGGACTGCTCCTTCGAGCTCGTGGTCGGCGCGTGCTCCGGCGTGTACGTCGCGACGCCGCGCACCTGGGCGGCCCACGGCGGGCAGGACGAGAACTTCCGGGGCTGGGGGTTCGAGGACGCCGCGTGGTTCCTCGCGCACCAGGCGCTGCTCGGCGCCGAGCCCGTGCGTCACCCGGGCCGGGTCTACGCGCTGCACCACGTCGGCGAGGTACGCGCGGGCACGCAGTACGAGGCCAACGCCGCGCGGATGGAGCGCTACCGCGCGGCGGCCGGGGACCCGGCGGCGATGGCTCAGCTGGTCGCCGAGGTGCCCGTCAGCACGTCGTAGGCGATGGCCGGGCCCGGACGCCGCTCCTGCTCGCGGGCGATGTCGTCGAGCAGGGCGCGCGGTCCGGCGTCGAGGGACGCCACCTCGCGCACCGCGTCGGCGAGGGCCGCGGCGTCGGCCCGGTTCGGGTCGAGGGCCCGGCCGATGCCACGGCGCTCGACGGCGGCCGCTCCCGCGAACTGGTCGGTCGAGAACGGGAGCACGAGAAGGGGCACCCCCTGTCCCACCGCCTCGGTGACGGAGTTGTTGCCGCCGTGCGTGACGGCGAGCGCCGCGCCGCCCAGCAGGCGCACCTGCGGCAGCACGTCGCGTACGAGCCAGGTCGCGGGTATCTCCCCGAGCGAGACGGGATCGCTCGCACCCGTCGCGACGGCGGCGCGGAGACCGACCCGACGGAGCGCCTCGGCCACCCGGGCGAGCACGTCGTCGCGCACCGACAGGAAGCTGCCGAAGCTCACGTAGACGTACGGCTCGCCCTCTGCCAGCCAGCGTTCGACGTCGTCGTCGACACGTTCCTCGCGGCGGGTCGAGCCCAGGAAGGCGTGCGGCGGCAGGACCCGCCCGTCGCCGGCGGCGAGGGCGGCGGGATAGTTGTACAGCACGGTGTCGCCGTGGGTGGCGAACGCGTCGGGCGTCTCGGCGGCGGCCGGGTCGAGCTCGCGCGCGGCGGCGTTCCACTGGGCGGTGAAGCGGCGCGAGACCTCGGCGCACAGCGTCCGCAGGCCGTGCAGCTCCTCGGGCGAGGGTGCGAAGGCGTGCGGCCAGGACGGTGGACAGCCGTAGAGCTCACCCGCGACGGGCAGCGCGCTCGGGTGGCCCAGCACGACGTCGCCGTAGGGCACGCCGGCGGTCTGCAGCGCCAGGCGGGCACTGAAGGCGAGGTGGTCGACGAGGATCGCGTCGGGCGCGACCTCCTCGACCACCTGGAGCGTACGTCGCGCACGTCCGACCGGATCCCACATGAGGTCGGTCAGCCGCTCACGGGCCTGGTAGCTCAGGGTGGGCACCATGCCCTGCCGGGTCGCGTCGAAGAACCCCTGCAGCGACGCCGCCTCGTCCTTCGGCTGTTCCCCTGCCCGCATGACCCCGGCGTTCGACCCCCGCCCCAGGGGCAGGTCGGTCCGGCCGAGTCCGAAGCCGGCCACGATGCTCGCCGTGGCGGGACCGGTGGCCACGACCACGTCCGAGCCGGCGTCGCGCCACGCGGTCGCGAGCGTCGCGAGCGGCAGCACGTGCGAGGCGTAGTCGGGGGTGATGACGAGCAGCGTCACGTGACGGGCCCCGCGGCACGCAGCAGCTCGGCCTCGTCGACCGTGACCTCCCGGTAGACGGGACCGAGGGCGGCGGCCATCCCCTGGATGGTGAAGCGCTCCGCCACCATGTCGTGCGCACGGCCGGCGACGACCTCGTCGCCGCGGGCGGCGAGGTCGAGGGCGGTGCCGACGGCGGTGGCGAGCGCCGCCGGGTCCCACGTCGCGGCGAGCACGCCGGTGACGCCGTCCTCGACGTACGTCGCCGGGCCGCCCGCGTCGGGAGCGACGACCATGAGCCCGGTCGCCATCGCTTCCAGGAGCGCGATGCCGAACTCCTCCTTGAGGCTCGCGCAGGCGTACACCCCGTGCGGGGCCGCCCGGCCCGGCACACCGAAGCGCGCGGCGGCGAGCCAGCGGGCGGCGACGCCGTTCGGCTGGTGCCCCGGCAGGAGCAGGCCCGCCCGCGCCCGCGACGCGGCGGGCACCACGGCGTCGATGCGGTCGAGCTGTTCCCGCTCGTCGAGGGAGGGGTGCTCCAGGTCGCCGCCGATGACGAGCAGGTTGGCGCGGTCGGACAGCTCGCTCGTCGCCCACGCCTCGACGAGGGTCGCCATGCCCTTCACCCGGTGCAGGCGGCCCACGGTCGCGATCAGCGGGAGCCCGCGGCGGTCCGCGGGGAGGTCGTCGAGCAGGGCCGCCAGGTCGGCGAAGCACCCGGGGGCGGCCGGGTCGGCGGACCGGGCGTCGGGCCTGGCGTCGGGCCCGGCCGTGGCGGCGAAGGCGGAGGCGTCGGCGACGGCGCGGTCGACGACCTCGAGGTCGACGCCCTCGGCCACGATGGTGTGCCGTTCGGGGTACGAGGCGACGTCGATGCCGACGAGCTCCCGCATGTCGCGGGCGAGCTCGGGCCGGGGGAACAGGACCGTGTGCGCGGCGTTGGCCGCCAGGGTCTGGACCATGCGGGCACGGAACCAGAAGTGCTCGCCCAGGTCGATCTCGCCGAAGGTGGACCTGGTCAGCGCGCCGGAGCGATCGAGCGACTGGATGATCGAGTGCGGGTCGGGCGCGACGGTGAACACGACCGGGATCCCGCGCTCCCGCGCGACGTCGCGTGCGGCGAGGCTGCCGACGTCGGCCATGCGCAGGTGGAGCACGTCGACCTGCCCGGCAGCGCGCAGCAGCCGGCGGATGCCGCGCCGGGCGGTGACCCGCAGTGGCCACGCGGAGGCGGAGGGCACCGGTACCGGCGAGAGGGGGACGTGTCCGTAGACGTGGCCGGTCGCGGTCCCGACCGAGAGCAGGTCGGCGGCGGCGCGGGTCGCGTCCCCGCGGGAGAGGGTGAGCACCCGGTCCACGTGGGCGGCCGGGTCGGCGACGAGGGCGTCGCCGAGGCGCACGAGGAGCGTGGCGATGCCGCCGTTGTCACCGGAGCCCGCGGCCGACAACGACGGGTCGATGTCGGCGTGCAGGAAGAGCTGGGCGACGGTCAGGCCGCCGTCCGCCGTGCCCTCGGTGCGGGACTCCACGACCTGGAGGTCGACGAGGGCGAGGCGGGCGACCTCGGACAGCCGCCCGGAACCGCCGACGAGGCTCTCCAGGCTCTCGGCGACCGGTGTGGAGTTCGCACGCTGGCCGAGCGCGGCGATGGCCGCGACACGGACGTCTTCGTGCTCCCGCTCGTCGAGGGCGACCTCGACGAGAACACGGTCGGCGATGGGCTGCCGCACGAGCCCCAGGGTCTCGACGAGGCGGGTGCGCGGGTCCGGCTCGACGACACCCAGGAGAGCGGCTTCGATCGCGACGGCGAGCGAGTCGCCCACCGTGCCCGACCACTTCTCGAGCGTGTCCTGGGCGAGCATGCCGGTGAAGCCTCCGCCCGCGGTGAGCGTGAGCAGCCGGGCGACGGCGTCGAACCGGGGAAGGGTCTCGCTCAGCGCCCATGCGGCGTGCTCCCGGATGAACGGGCGGTCGTCGGACAGCAGCGCGCTGAGCCGTCGCGACGCCTGTTGGTCGACGACACCGGCCAGCGCGTGCACGGCGGCGATCGCGACGACCTGGTCGTCCCGGTCGATCGCGGCGGAGAGCACCCGGAGGGTGCGCAGACCGGGATCGCGGCGGGCTTCGAGAGCGAGGTCGTCGGCGAGCCGCATCGCATCGATGATGCGTGGTGCGCCGGCGAGTGCGTCCAAGGTGGTCTGGATCCCCATGTGCCCAGCTTCCTGTGAGGAACGGCCGCAGGAAGCCGTCGCTCGAATGGTAACGGGCACGACGAGCGCGCAGTAGCGTGAGCCCTGCCACTACCGGCGGAGGTGTCACAGCATGTCCGTGCTCGTCATCGGGGACATCGGCGTCGTGGACAAGATGATGCACATCGGCGACGAGGCGATGTTCGAAGCGGCGGTCGACGAGCTCCGCACCCGAGGGGTCAGCGCGGTCGGCGTCTCCTCCGCGCCCGCGGAGTCCGCCGCCCGGTACGGCATCGGTGCGGTGCCGCGGCTCGGCTTCGCCGGGCTCAGCCGCGGCGACGCCGCCACCCGTTCCGCACTGCTCGTCGCCGCCGCATCCGGTGCCGCGACGCTGGCGGCCGACGATCCCGCGGTGTCCGCTCTCGCGGCCCTCCAGGAGTCCGACGGCGTGCTGGTGGCCGGCGGCGGCAACCTCGCCTCGCGCTGGCGCGTGCACGTCCACGAACGCTCCACGCTGGCCGCGATGGCGCGCGCGCTCGGGCTGCCCGTCGTCGTCAGCGGCCAGACGCTCGGGCCGGACCTCGTGGCGGCGGATGCCAAGGCAGTGGCGGGGATGCTGCGCGGTGCCGTGCTGGCCGCGGTGCGGGAACCTGCCTCGGCGGAGCTCGCCGCCTCGTGGGGACTCGACGTGCGCTGCGGGGTCGACGACGCCACGTTCCTCGGCGGCGGTGTCGAGCCGCCGACCGATCCCTCGGGGATCGTCGTCAGCCTCTCGGGCTGGTTCGGCAGCTGCCCGCCGGCGCTGGCCGAGGCATCACTCGCGCGCCTCATCAGCAGCGCGGCGGACGTCACCGGCGGTCCGCTCCGCTTCCACGCCCACTACGGTCCCCTCGATCCCGCCGCCGAGCCGCGCGGTGACGCGGCGCTGCACGAGCGCCTCCGCGGGCTTCTCCCTGTGCCGAGCGAGGTCGTGCCCACGGACGACTCGCGGCACGCGGCGGCGCTGGCAAGGGGCGCCGCGCTGGTGCTCACGAGCCGCTACCACCCCGCCGTCTTCGCCGCCCCAGCCGGGGTTCCCACCCTGGGTCTGGTCGCCGACGCCTACACGGGCATCAAGCTCGGCGGCGCGCTCGGGCACTGGGGCGACCCGACCACCGCCGCTCTCGACGAGCTGGACGAGCGAGCCCCGGCCCTGATCGAGCGCCTGCACAGCGCGCGCTCGCGCATCGCCGAGGAGGCGGCCGCACGTCTGGCTCGTCACGGAGCCGACTTCTCGGCGTGGTGGGACGAGGTCGCGGCGGTGTTCCGCCGATCCTGACGCGGCTCGGCCAGGTGCGGGTCAGGTGGCCAGCTCGCCCCGGACGACGGAGTCGCCCGAGTGGGCGGGGTCCCCGTCGAAGTGCTCCTCGGAGACGTCGACCACGGGGTAGTCGGCCAGGTCGAGGCCGTCGGGCAGGTCGAACCGCCCCTGGTCCCCCTCCAGCATGCCCAGGCTGACCAGTCCGCTGACGTCGGGGCGCAGCAGCCACACCTCGCGGTAGGTGCCGTCGGGCGCGGGCGCGTCCACGCTGACGACGATCTGGCGGCGGCCGTCGGACGACTCCTGGACGACCGCCTCGCCCGAGGCCCCCTGCCACCCGGGCAGCGGCTCCAGCGCCACGCTGGCCACGGTGGTCCCGGCGCCGTCGGCGTCCCGCCGCTCCCAGAGCACGCCGCCCGCGAGCCCCAGGACGAGCGCGGTGGCGGCGGCGACCAGGGCAGGCAGCCACCTGCGGCGCGCCCGGGACTCGGGCCGGACGACGACGGCGTCCGGCCCGTCCGCGGCGTCCGGCACGTCCGCGGTGTCCGGCAGGTCGGTGGCGCTCCCGCCGAGGTCGAGCTCGTCCCGGACTCCCGCCCACACGCTCGGCGACGGGGCGACCAGGTCCGCGTGGACCGCGCCGACCGGGGTGCGCGCGGCGTCGACCACGCGCGCGAGGCCGGTCACCGTCGCGGCGCACGTGGCGCAGGTGCGGAGGTGGTCGCGCTGCTCGGCGTCGAGCACGGGCTCGCCGAGCGCGTGCAGCGCGAGGGTCTCGTCATCGATGTGCGGCATCGTCCACCTCCAATCGGTCGCGGAGCCGGGTCAGGCTCCGGCGGATGTGGCTCTTGACCGTACCCAGCGGCAGGTCGAGCCGGTCGGCGATCTGCGCGTGCGAGAGCTCCTCGTAGAAGGCTAGGCGCAGGATCGTGCGCGCGGGATCGGTGATCCGGAGCAGCTCGTCCTCGACCACTATGCGGTCGGCGACCCGTTCGGCGACCGGCCGGGCCTCGGAACCGCTCGGCTGGTCGACGGCGGCCTGGCTGGTCACCGCCTCCTCCGAGCGCCGCACCCTGGTGCGGACCTGGTGCGCGTCGGCGATCGTGTGCCGGGTGATGCCGACCAGCCAGGCGGGCAGGCGCGCCTTGTCCGGGTCGTAGCGGTGCCTGCCGCGCCACGCCGCGACGAAGACCTGCTGCGTCACGTCCTCGGCGTCGGCGCGCGATCCCAGCGACCGCAGCGCCAGCGTGTGCACCAGCGCGGACCAGCGCTCGTACGCCTCGCCGAGCGCCGCCTCCTCGCCGACGGCGAAGCGCTTGCCGAGGCGCACCACGTCCAGCTCGGTGTCGTCGAGCGCGGCGTCGTCGGCGTTCAGAGCTCGTCCTCGGGCTGAGGCGGTGACCCTGGCGCGGCACCGCACTGATATGGCAGATGGTAGGGCCGCGCGCGGCCGCAGACCATGCCGCAGACCATGGAGACCACGGATCAAGTACCCCCTGCGGGCCGGCTCACGGAGCCGGACGGGGCGTCGCGGTCACCACGACGTTGTCCGTGTAGGAGTCCGCGGCGGCGTCCCAGGCCCCGCCACAGCTCACCAGCACCAGCCGCGGCGACCCCGACCGGTCGAACACGGCGTCGAACGCGACCTCCGCCTTGGGCTGTTCCCGAACACTCGTCACTGTGTAGTTGTGGTCGGACCCGTCCGCCGTCCGCACCCTGATCTCCGTCCCCTCCGCGATACCGGGCAGGCGCGCGAACGGGCCCACCTTGTCCTCGTCGTCGACGTGCGCCGCGACGACCGTCGCCCCTGCGTCGCTCCCGGGAGCCGGCCCGTACCGGTACCAGCCCGCGACGTCCGACGACTCCGGCAGCTCCATCTGGTCCGAGCCGTCCACCCCGGTCGGCACGACGCGGACGTCGATCCCGAGCGCCGGGACCTGCAGCCGGGTGGCCGCGGGGCCCACCGGATCGGGCACGTCCCGTGCGGGACGCACGGGCACCGTCGTCACCGCACCGTCCGCCGGTGCCGCCGACCGCGATGCGGATGCCGATGCGGATGCCGACGCCGACGGCCCGGCCGACGTCGGACCCGTAGCGGCCCGTTCCGCGGGAACGGGCCCGGCGCACGCGGCGAGAGCGAGCACGAGGGCCGGCACGAGAGCCGGCACCGCCGCGCGGGCCGCCCGGTGGGTGGCTCGCGCGGCAGTGCTCCATGGGATCGCCGAGGTCATCGACGCGTGCGGCCGGATCGCTCGTCGTCCGCGGTCGCCCGCTGCGTGCGGTACTGCCGCCCGGCGACGAGCGCGAGCGCCGCCAGCAGGAGGAGCAGCGCGGCGGCCGAGACCACCACGACCGGGCCGGACATCGCCCCGCCCACCTCGTCGGCGGCCAGGCCCGAGACACCGGCGGGCACGCCGCCGGGTGCCGAGTGCAGGCCCTCGATCGTCTGCGTGGCGAGGGCGAGGTTCTCGTCCTCCAGGCTGCCCCAGGCGTACACGATCGTGTTCACGCCGTCGGCCACCTCGACGTCGGCGGGCCCGACGACGGGGTCGGTCGTCCCCGCGGCCGCGACCGCGGCCGAGACGGTGCCCGCGGGCAGGTCGAGCGCCTGCTCGTCCGGGTTCTCCAGCCCGGAGACGACGGCCTCGCCGCCGGCCAGGACGTCGACGGCGGGCGCGGCGGCCGTGTGCCGCACCGTCAGCCGGCCCTCCCCGGCCGCGGTGGCCGAGAGGTCGTTGGTGAACAGGGTCGCCGTCGGCGCGCCCTCCGCGTCGAGGTGTGCCACCGCGGTGTAGTTGCCGCCGGCCTCCAGGTCGAGGTCGACCGGCCCGATCACCGGCTCGCTCGTGTCCTCGGCGTCGGGCGCGGTGACGGCCACGGTGTACGTCCCGGCGGCCAGGTCCAGCGGTCCGGCCATGTCGCCGGGCTGGAAGTCGTCCACGGTGAGCTCGTCGTTCACCCACACGTCCACGGGGGTGTCCGGCACACCGTGCATGACCGACAGGACTGCGTCCTGTCCGGCGTCGGCGGCGGCGGGCGCCGCCAGGCCGACCGCGCTCAGGACCAGGACGGAGAAGGATGATGCGGCAGCGAGCACTGCGCTGCGGCGTGCTGTTCGGTGCATGGTGCCCTCCAGATCGCGACGCCTCGGGAGGCGTCTTGGGTGCTGACACCCCTACTTCCGCCCCGAGGTACCGATCGGATGCACCTGATGCCGTACTTCTTGTCCTGCGGTGAATCGTTTAGGTCGTTGACGGCGAAATCCGCCCCTCGCGACGATGTCCAGGCGCGTCGCACCGGGGCGACGGCGTGCCACGGCCCGACGTCGTCTCCCCGACCGTCTCCAGCGCTGAAGAGGTCCTCATGGCACACCCGTCCGGCACACCCGACGCGCCGGCCCGCCGCAGGCGGGCCGCCGCCCTCGCCTCGGGCACGGCTCTCTCGCTCGCCGCCGCCCTGCTCGTCGCGTCGCCCGCCACGGGCGCGCCGGCCGCCGACCCGGCCTTCAACGCCGAC
Organism: Promicromonospora sp. CA-289599; assembly: GCF_050936155.1. Classification (NCBI taxonomy): domain Bacteria; kingdom Bacillati; phylum Actinomycetota; class Actinomycetes; order Micrococcales; family Promicromonosporaceae; genus Promicromonospora; species Promicromonospora sp. CA-289599. Next base: position 4,998,075 of record NZ_JBNJNI010000001.1, on the reverse strand, counting down.
CCTGCCTTCAACTACGCCGAGGCGCTGCAGAAGTCGATGTTCTTCTACCAGGCACAGCAGTCCGGTGACCTGCCGGACGACTACCCGGTGAGCTGGCGCGGCGACTCCGGCCTGCAGGACGGGGCCGACGTCGGCAAGGACCTCACCGGCGGCTGGTACGACGCCGGCGACCACGTGAAGTTCGGTTTCCCGATGGCGTTCAGCACGACGATGCTCGCGTGGGGCGCGATCGAGTCGCCCGAGGGATACACGAGGGCCGGCCAGCTCGACGAGCTCAAGGACAACCTGCGCTCGGTCAACGACTACCTCGTCAAGGCCCACACCGCGCCGAACGAGCTGTACGTGCAGGTGGGCGACGGCGAGGACGACCACAAGTGGTGGGGCCCGGCCGAGGTCATGACCATGGACCGCCCGTCGCACAAGATCACCGCGTCCTGCCCCGGCTCCGACGTCGCCGCCGAGACGGCCGCGGCGATGGCGTCCTCGGCGATCGTCCTCCAGGACGATCCCGGGTACGCGAGCGAGCTCATCACGCACGCCAAGCAGCTCTACTCGTTCGCGGACACCTACCGCGGCAGCTACTCGGACTGCGTCACCGAGGTCGCCCCCTACTACAGGTCGTGGTCCGGCTACCAGGACGAGCTCGTCTGGGGCGCCTACTGGCTCTACAAGGCCACCGGGGACGCGACGTACCTGGCCAAGGCCGAGAGCGAGTACGACAAGCTGGGCACCGAGAACCAGTCCAGCACCCGCAAGTACAAGTGGACGATCGCCTGGGACGACAAGTCGTTCGGTGCGTACGCGCTGCTGGCGATGGAGACCGGCAAGCAGAAGTACGTCGACGACACCAACCGCTGGCTCGACTACTGGACGGTCGGCGTGAACGGGCAGAAGGTGCCCTACTCCCCCGGCGGTCAGGCGGTGCTCGACTCGTGGGGCTCGCTGCGGTACGCGGCCAACACGTCGTTCGTCGCGCTGGTCTACTCGGACTGGCTCACCGACGCGACGCTCAAGGCGCGCTATCACGACTTCGGCGTCCGCCAGATCGACTACGCGCTCGGCGACAACCCGCGCGACTCGTCGTACGTGGTGGGCTTCGGCACCAACCCGCCGACCAAGCCGCACCACCGCACCGCGCACGGGTCCTGGCTGGACAGCATCACCGACCCGGTCGAGACCCGGCACGTCCTCTACGGGGCGCTCGTGGGCGGACCGCCGTCGGCCAACGACGCCTACACCGACTCACGCCAGGACTACACGGCCAACGAGGTCGCGACCGACTACAACGCGGGCTTCTCCAGCGCTCTCGCGCGGCTGGCCGAGGAGTACGGCGGCACGCCCCTGGCGAGCTTCCCGCAGGCGGAGACCCCCGACCAGGACGAGGTCTTCGTCGAGGCGCAGCTCAACCAGCCGCCGAGCGGTACGTTCGTCGAGATCAAGGCCCTGATCCGCAACCGGTCGGCCTTCCCGGCCCGCTCGCTCGAGAACGCGCGCCTGCGGTACTGGTTCAACCTCGACGCGGGCGACTCCGCGGCCGACCTCACCCTGTCGGCGAACTACAGCGAGTGCGGCCCGCAGACCGCCAGGCCCGTGCAGGCGTCCGGCAGCCTCTACTACGCCGAGCTCAGCTGCGCGGGACAGAACATCCACCCCGGCGGGCAGTCGCAGCACCGCCGCGAGCTCCAGTTCCGGGTCAGCGGCGGCACCGGCTGGAACAACGCGAACGACCCGTCGTTCGCCGGCCTCACCTCCACCGCGCTGGTCAAGACGAAGGCGATCACGCTGTACGACGGCGGCAGGCTGATCTGGGGCACCGAGCCCACCGGTACACCCACCGACGACACCACCGCGCCCGGCACCCCGGCCCGGCCGACGGCGACCGACGTCACCTCCTCCGGCGCCCGGCTCACCTGGCCGGCGGTGACGGACGACGGCGACCCGCCCAGCGGCGTCGCCGGCTACGACGTCTACCGGCTGCAGGGCAGCACCGAGGTTCTCGTCGGCTCGTCCACCACGACCACCTACACGGTGACCGGCCTGACCGCCGGCACGTCGTACTCGTTCGTGGTGCGCGCCCGGGACAGCGCGGGCAACCAGTCCGGCGCGAGCCCGGCCGCGACCTTCGAGACGACGGCCGGCCCGGTCGGTGGGTGCCGGGTCAGCTACTCGGCGAGCACCTGGAGCAACGGCTTCACCGGCTCGGTACGGATCACGAACGACACCACGGCGCCGCTCACCTGGACGCTCGGGTTCACCTTCCCGTCCGGCCAGCGGGTGACCCAGGGGTGGGGGGCCACCTGGACGCAGTCCGGCACGGCCGTCACCGCGACGGGGTCGCCATGGAACGCCACGCTCGCGCCGGGGGCCAGCACCGACCTGGGGTTCAACGGTTCGCACACCGGCGTCAACACCAACCCGACCGAGTTCACGGTGAACGGCGTGGCCTGCGATCAAGCGGCTCCGTAGGCGAGCTGATTCACCACCGGTTGGATGTCGGGGCGGCCGACGCCAGAGGGCTGATCCACGAGCCCTCGGCGTCGGCCGCGGCGATCAGCCGGGAGGCGGAGTCACGAGCAAGGCTGCATCAGTCGCGTGCGGCGACCATCGTCTCGATCTCGGCGAGCACGATGTCGGGTCGGTCGATCGGAACGTCGTGCGAGCTGCCCTCGGCGGTGACGAGCGTGCGATCCGGGCCGGCCGCCACGAACGCGGCTGCCGCGTCCCGCCAGCGCTGCGCGTCCTTCGGCAGACCGTCGAACGGCGTCTTCTCCGCCACGATGACGGTGACAGGGACGTCGTCCGGCCAGGTCACCTGGTGGTAGGCCTGGTGCATCGGCGCGTAGTTCTCGGCGGTCGCGATCAGCTGGCGGTTCTGCTTGGTGGACGGGTCCGCCTTCGCGGCCTCGACCTGTGGTGTGCCCAGGGCGATGAGACGCGCGATCGTCTCGTCGGTGTAGAGCTGAGGCAGGTTCGCGTCGACGAGCACCGCGCCGGAGACCAGCTGCGGGTTGGCGCGGGTGAAGTAGGTGGCGACCTCACCCGCCTGGGAATGTGCCACCAGGACCACGTCCTGCGTGACGTCGAGTGCGCGCAGACCGGTCTCCAGGTCGTCGGCGGCGCTCTGCGGGTCCCATGCGCCCGGCACCTCGTCGCTGTCGCCGAGCCCTGCGCGGTCGTACGTGATGATCGTGGACCCGGTGGCTGCCGCCAGCTGGGGAACCAGGTCGTCCCAGTACGAGGAGTCCATGCCTCCGCCCGAGTCCAGGACGATGGCGGGAGGACCACCGGGGGTGACGTGGAACGCCAGGCTGCGGCCGGCTCCGGCGTCGACCATGTGCGTCGCGGCGTCGGCGGGTGAGTCCGAGGCGGGTGCATCTGCGGCGGGTGCGGGCGGCGTCGGCGACGACGACGAGGTAGAGCTCGCCGGGGTGGACGCGTCGCCGCACGCGGCGAGAGCTCCGGCGGTCACGGCGAGCAGGAGCATCGTCGGCAGTACGCGCCGCGCGCGTCGACGGTGCAGGTCATTTCTCATCAGAGCGATCTCCTGGAGCAGTGGTTGCATGAACCGAACGGGCTCAATCCTCGGCGCATCCAGGCTGTCGAACGATCCTGCAGCCTTGAGCATTCTCAGGAGGTTTTTCGGCACCGCACTCGGGGGTCTCCCCCCTTCACATCCAGGCATTCGGGGGCGCGACGTCGCACGTGGGCCGGGCGCGCGGGGTCTCCCCCCGCACGCCCGGCGCCCGGGCGACAGATCAGCCGATGCGCTTCCAGATGCAGCCATCCGTCTCGAAACCGGTAGCGGAGTCCGGCATCGTGATGGTCGCGACCTCCGTCACGTAGCCCCAACCGATCTCCGCTTTGTGACCGTAGAAGCCCTTGTAGAAGGTGTACTCGCACCCCCCCGCGCCGGCAGCCGGACCGGAGGTGGAGTAGACACCGCGCTCGAGGTGATCGCCAAGGACATAGACACCGTGCGCGGCAGTCGCGTCGCTGGTCCTGACCATCCCGGGGTAGTACTTGATAAAGACGCCGCAGTCCTTGCTGGCCCCGACTCTGACATCGGTGTCGAGCACCTCGAACACACACTGGCCATAGCCTTCGCTGGTGCCGTCCGGGTCGGCGCTCGGGCGTGCGGGAGCGGAGCGCTCCCAGTAGCAGCTGGTGGTTGGGCCAGGCTGCGCGATGTAGGTCGTCGGAGCTACACCGCCCGGCCCCACCGGGAAGGAGGACCAGCCGCCTATCTCCCCGCGGGCGGCCCACCGCACGGCTGACGCCAGCACCTCGCCGGTCGCCGCACTACGCCGCAGCACCGTGCCGTAACCAGCCCGGTAGGAGCGCGCGGACACCGTGATCTCCTTCTTGTAGTCGCTGCCCTTCAGCGTGTACTTCGACGTGGTGGCCCCGGAGATCGGCCGTCTGTCCGCGTACCACTGGAAGGAGAACGACGACGGCGTGGGCGACCAGGTACCGCGGATCGCCGTGAGCGTGGAACCGACGCGCACGGTCCCGGAGATCACCGGCCTCGGGGACCTCGTGTACGCGCCCCCGACCCGCGCACCCGCCGACGTGACGCTCTTGACGACGTACCCGGCCTTGCTCACGGTCACGCTGACCGTGATGACGTGCCCCCTCCAGTCGGACCTCACGGTCAGCTCGCTGCGGTTCGCACCCCGGATGGACACCCCATCGAGCCGCCACCGGTAGGACACGGAATCGGGCGCGGGCACGGCCGGCGGCCGGGCGACGGTCAGCGTGGCACCAGGCGCCGCGTTGCCGACGATCACCGGCCGCTCCTGGGAGAAGAACCCCACGTTCACGTGGGACGTGGCCGCACTGGTCCGGCTCGCCGGAACGAAGCCCTCCCGGGAACCATCGAGCCGGACAGAGATCCCCGTACCGAGTTGCGCCGCGGTCGGCGTGAAGGCGAACCCCGTCGCGCCACTGATCGCCACCCCGTCCGCGAACCACTGATAGGTGAACTGGGTACCCGACGTCCACTCGCCCGCGAGCGCCCGCAGGGTCGAACCCACCCGGAGGGTGCCGTCGATCGTCGGCTCCGATGTCTCCAGGGGAACGTCGGCGCTCTCGCGCGTCTCCGGGCTGCTCACCGTGGTAGCGATGCCGCCGTTGGCATTCCCGTCAGGCGCGGCGACCGCGACCGCCGGTGTCACGAGGAGGGTCAGAGCGGCGGCTGTGGCCAGGGCTCTGGAGAGACGTCGTACGGGTGGGTGCATGACTACTCCCGGGGCTGGGGCGCCCAGGATGCCCAGACGCGCTGGGCCTGCGTTCGGCAGACTCTTGCCAAGGTAGCTCTCCCGGCCGGTCAAAGCGCCGAAAGTCACGGGAGATAACCCGGGGTCCGCTCTTGCGCGGCGGGCGGCAGCTCCCCAGCTCAGGGAACTACCGCCCGACGTCATCGATCCTCAGGCGTTGGATCAGACGTTGAAGCCCAGCATCCGCAGCTGCTCCTTGCCGTCGTCCGTGATCTTCTCCGGACCCCACGGCGGCATCCAGACCCAGTTCACGCGGAACCCGTCCACGATGCCCTCGAGCGCCTGTGCGGTCTGGTCCTCGATCACGTCCGTCAGGGGGCAGGCCGCCGACGTGAGCGTCATGTCGATGGTCGTGTGGTTGTTCTGGTCCACCTGGATGCCGTACACCAGGCCCAGGTCGACGACGTTGATCCCCAGCTCGGGGTCGATCACGTCGCGCATCGCTTCCTCGACGTCCACCGCAGTGGTGGGCGACGGGCCCACTCCCTCAGCGGGAGCGGCCGGGGCTTCCTGCCCGACCTCGGTACTCGCCTCAGTCATCGGTCTCTCCTCAGCTCGTTGCGAGCGCGCCGCTGCGCGCCAGCGAGTCCTTGAGCGCTGCCCAGCCGAGCAGCGCGCACTTGATTCGCGCGGGGTACTGCGACACACCGGTGAACGCTGTCGCGTCCCCGAGGGCGTCCTCCGCGGCGTCGTCGTCCAGGCCCTTGCCGCGGGACGACATCAGATCGTGGAACAGGCCGTCGAGCCGTGCCACCTCGGCCAGGGGCGCACCCTCGACCAGCGACGTCATCACCGACACCGACGCCTGGGAGATGGAGCATCCCTGCCCCTCCCACGAGACGCCCGCCACCGTGCCCTCGGGCGTGACGTCGACCCGGAGGGTCACCTCGTCGCCGCAGGTCGGGTTCACCTGGTGCGACTCCCCCGCGAGGTGTCCCTCCACCACCGATGCGAGGTCGACGAGGCCGTGCCCCACCGGACGCTTCGCGTGGTCCAGGATCACCTGCTGGTACATCTGCTCGAGCGTGCTCACGACGCTGCCTCTCTCGATCGCCCGGACACCCGTCCGGACGGTGGTGCCGAAGTTCTCACTCTGCTCCGAAGAACGCGCGGACCCCCGCCAACGCTTCCCGGAACGCCACTACCTCTTCAACGGTCGTGTAGACCGACGCCGACGCACGGGCCGTCGCCGCGACCCCGAACCGGCGGTGCAGCGGCTGCGCGCAGTGATGTCCGACGCGGACGGCGATGCCCTTGTCGTCCAGCACCTGTCCGACGTCGTGCGCGTGCACGCCGTCGACCACGAACGAGACGACCGCCAACCTGCTGATCTCTTCACCCACCCCGTCCGCCCTCAGCGGTCCGATCACCCGCACGCCCGGGATGTCGGCGATCTTGAGCATCTCGGCGGCCAGCTCGGTCTCGTGCCGGGCGACGCCGGCCATGCCGAGCTCGTCGAGGTACTGGGCCGCGCACCCCATGCCGACCGCCTGGGCGACCATCTGGGTGCCCGCCTCGAAGCGCTGCGGGGGCGGCGCGTACGTGGTGCTCTCCATGGTCACGACCTCGACCATGGACCCGCCGGTGACGGTGGGCGGCATGGCCTCGAGCAGCTCGCGCCGCCCGTACAGCGCGCCGACGCCGGTCGGGCCGAGCATCTTGTGCCCGCTGAACGCGGCGAAGTCGACGCCGAGCTCGTGGAAGTCCACCGGCATGTTCGGCACGGACTGGCACGCGTCGAGCACCGTGAGGGCGCCGACCCGCCGAGCCGCCGCGACGAGCGTGGCGACGGGCGCGACCGCCCCGGTCACGTTCGACACGTGCCCGAAGGCCAGCACCTTGGTGCGCTCGGTGACGAGCACGTCGAGGTTCGACAGGTCGAGCCGGCCGTCGTCCGCCACCGGGATCCAGCGCAGGACGGCGCCCGTGCGGGCGCACAGCTCCTGCCACGGCACGAGGTTCGCGTGGTGCTCCGCCTCGGTGACGACGATCTCGTCGCCCGGCGCGAGCCGGAACCGCGCGGCGGCCTCTCCCCCGCGTCCCAGGGACGCGTTGGAGAAGGCGTAGGCCACCACGTTGATCGCTGCGGTCGCGCCCGGCTGCCAGACGATCTCTCCCTCGTCGGCCCCGACGAACGCCGCGACGGCCGCGCGGGCCTGCTCGAACGCCTCGGTGGCCTCCTCGGCGAGCTGGTGCGCACCGCGGTGGACCGCGGCGTTGCGCTGCTCGTAGAAGTCCACCTCGGTGTCGAGCACCACCTGCGGCTTCTGGGAGGTCGCGGCGGAGTCCAGGTACACGAGGGTCTGACCGCCCCGCACCGTGCGCTCGAGCAGCGGGAAGTCCGCGCGGACGGCGGCGAGCTCGGTCGTCGAGAGCTGCGTCTCGACGGGCGCGGCTCCCGCGCCGGCAGCCAGCGGTTCCTGGTTGCCCGGTCGCACGGTGGCGGTGGTGGTCATGGTGTCCCCTTGCAGAAAATCAGCAGAGCATCAGCAGAGCATCGGCAGAGCGTCAGCGGTGGATCAGGCCGAGACCGTCTTGTTGACGAGGTACTTGTCGTAGCCCTCTTCCTCGAGGCGGTCGGCGAGCTCGGAGCCACCCTCCTCGGCGATCTTGCCGTCGACGAAGACGTGCACGAAGTCGGGCTTGATGTAGCGCAGGATCCGCGTGTAGTGCGTGATGAGCAGGATGCCGATGTCGGTCTGCTCCTTGGCCCGGTTCACGCCCTCGGACACGATGCGCAGCGCGTCGACGTCGAGGCCGGAGTCGGTCTCGTCGAGGATCGCGAAGCGGGGCTTGAAGAGCTCCATCTGCAGGATCTCGTGGCGCTTCTTCTCGCCACCGGAGAAGCCCTCGTTCACGGAGCGCTCGGCGAAGGCCGGGTCCATGCGCAGGTTCTCCATCGCGCCCTTGACCTCCTTGCCCCACGTACGCAGGGCGGGGGCCTCGCCGGAGATGGCGGTCTTGGCGGTGCGCAGGAAGTTCGCGACGGAGACGCCGGTGACCTCGACCGGGTACTGCATGGCGAGGAACAGGCCGGCGCGGGCGCGCTCGTCGACGGACATCGCCAGCAGGTCCTCGCCGTCGAGCGTGGCGGTACCCGAGGTGACCGTGTACTTGGGGTGGCCGGCGAGCGCCGAGGCGAGGGTGGACTTGCCCGAGCCGTTGGGGCCCATGATGGCGTGGGTCTCACCGCTGGCGATGGTCAGGTCGACACCGCGCAGGATCGGCTTGGGGCCTTCCTTGGTCTCGACGCTGACGTGCAGGTCGCGGATCTCGAGGGTGGGCATATCGATTACTCCAGGGTTGCTTGCGAAGTCAGAGGATTCAGGAAACAGGCACGGTGACGTCGATGTCGACGAGCACCTTGTCGCCGTCGACGGTCACCGGGTAGACGGGCACGGGGCGCACAGCCGGGAGCTGGATCGGCTGACCGGTCCGCAGGTCGAACTGGGAGCCGTGCAGCCAGCACTCGACCAGGCAGCCCTCCACCTCGCCGTCGGACAGCGAGACCGCGCCGTGGGAGCAGATGTCGGAGATGGCATGGAAGTTGCCGTCCGCGTCCCGGGCGACGGCCACGGGAACCGGGGCGCCGTCGGCGCCGTCGAGCTCCACGAGCATCGCCTCCTCCGGTCCCAGGTCGTCGGTCATGCAGGCCAGCTGCGCGGTCATGCGGTCGGTGCTCCGGTGATCACGCTCATCGACTTCTCCAGCTCGGCCTCGATGGAGGCGAGCAGGCGCTCCTCGACCGACGGGACGCCGATCTCGTGGATGAGCTCGGCGAAGAAGCCGCGCACGACGAGCTTGCGCGCCTCGGTCTCGGGGATGCCGCGGGCCTGGAGGTAGAAGAGCTGCTCGTCGTCGAACCGGCCGGTGGCGCTGGCGTGGCCGGCGCCGGCGATCTCGCCGGTCTCGATCTCGAGGTTCGGCACCGAGTCCGCGCGTGCACCGTCCGACAGGACGAGGTTGCGGTTGAGCTCGTAGGTGTCGGTGTTCTCGGCGGCGGCCCGGATCAGGACGTCGCCCACCCAGACGGTGTGCGCGCCGGCACCCTGCAGGGCGCCCTTGTAGGTCACGCGAGACTTGCAGTCCGGTACCGCGTGGTCCACGAAGAGGCGGTGCTCCTGGTGCTGGTTCGTGTCCGCGAAGTAGAGGCCCACCATCTCGACCTCACCGCCGGGGGCGGTGAACTCGGCGTCCGGCGTGACGCGCACGACGTCGCCGCCGAACGTCACGACGACGTGCTTGAGCTTCGCGTCGCGACCGATGCGGGCACGGTGCGAGGAGGCGTGCACGGCGCCCTCGGCCCAGTCCTGGACGCTGACGACGGTGAGCTGCGCGCCGTCCTCGACGACGATCTCGACCGTCTCGGCGAGCGTTCCGGCGCCGTCGTGGTCCAGGACCACCACTGCCTCGGAGTGCCGCTCGGCGCGGACCAGCACGTGGGCCGCCGTCGCGTCCTTCGACACACCCGTCAGGCGCACGGAGGTGACGTCGGAGGCCACCGCCTCCTTCGGGATGGTCACGATCGTGGCCTGCTCGAAGGCGTTCCACGCGGTGACCGCCGTGCGGTCGCCGGGCTTGCCTGCGGTGCCGAGACGGGCGTCGTCACGGCCGACGGTCTCCACGGTGACCTCGGGGGCCGCAGCGACCTGGACCGTGACGCCCGAGGCGCCGAGCTCGGCCTGGAACAGCGGCTGGAGGCGGTCCGCCGGGGAGAAGCGCCACTCCTCCTCGCGGCCGTTGGGGACGGGGATGTCCGCCAGGTCGAAGGACGTGCGGCGCTCGGCCCGTGAGCCCTGGGGCTTGACGGCGCCGTGCGTGTGGGCGCCGTCGGCAACAGCGCGTGTGTGATCTGTCGTCAGATCGGTGGTAGCAGTCGTCATCTCAGCCGACGGACCCTTCCATCTGCAGCTCGATGAGGCGGTTGAGCTCGAGTGCGTACTCCATGGGCAGCTCGCGCGCGATGGGCTCGACGAACCCGCGCACGATCATGGCCATGGCCTCGGTCTCTTCCATACCCCGGGACATGAGGTAGAACAGCTGGTCCTCGCTCACCCGCGAGACCGTGGCCTCGTGCCCCATGGAGACGTCGTCCTCGCGGACGTCGACGTAGGGGTAGGTGTCGCTGCGGGAGATCTGGTCGACCAGCAGCGCGTCGCAGAGGACGTTGGACGCGGAGTGCTTGGCGCCCTCGAGCACCTGCACCAGACCGCGGTAGGACGTGCGGCCGCCGCCGCGCGCCACGGACTTGCTGACGATCGACGACACCGTGTTCGGCGCCGCGTGGACCATCTTGGCGCCGGCGTCCTGGTGCTGGCCCTCGCCGGCGAAGGCGATGGACAGCGTCTCGCCGCGGGCGTGCTCGCCCAGCAGGTAGATCGCCGGGTACTTCATGGTGACCTTCGAGCCGATGTTGCCGTCGACCCACTCCATCTGGGCACCCTCTGCGGCCGTGGCGCGCTTGGTGACCAGGTTGTACACGTTGTTCGACCAGTTCTGGATCGTCGTGTAGCGAACGCGGGCGTTCTTCTTCACGATGATCTCGACGACCGCCGAGTGCAGGGAGTCCGACGTGTAGATCGGCGCCGTGCAGCCCTCGACGTAGTGCACGTAGCTGCCCTCGTCGGCGATGATCAGCGTGCGCTCGAACTGGCCCATGTTCTCGGTGTTGATCCGGAAGTAGGCCTGGAGCGGGATCTCCACGTGCACGCCCGGCGGCACGTAGACGAACGAGCCGCCCGACCACACGGCGGAGTTCAGCGCGGAGAACTTGTTGTCGCCGGCGGGGATGACCGTGCCGAAGTACTCCTGGAAGAGCTCCGGGTAGTCGCGCAGGCCCGTGTCGGTGTCGACGAAGATGACGCCCTGCTCCTCCAGGTCCTCACGGATCTGGTGGTAGACGACCTCGGACTCGTACTGGGCGGCGACGCCCGCGACGAGGCGCTGCTTCTCCGCCTCGGGGATGCCGAGCTTGTCGTACGTGTTCTTGATGTCGTCGGGCAGGTCCTCCCAGGAGGTGGCCTGCTTCTCCGTGGAGCGCACGAAGTACTTGATCTTGTCGAAGTGGATGCCCGACAGGTCGGAGCCCCAGCTCGGCATGGGCTTCTTGCCGAAGAGGCGCAGGGCCTTGAGCCGCTGGTTCAGCATCCACTCGGGCTCGTCCTTCAGAGCCGAGATGTTGCGAACCACCTCTTCGCTCAGGCCTCGCTGCGCGGACATACCCGCGGCATCGCTGTCGTGCCAGCCGTACTCGTAAGAGCCGATGCTGGCGATGATCTCATCGTCGGAGCGCTGCTCTGGCGCTTGCGTTTCTGCGCTCATCACTTTCCTTCGGTGGGGGTCTTCGCGGGGTGGTTCAGGGGGATGTTCACAGGCAGGTTCACGGGGATGTTCGTCGTGCACGCGTGCGCACCGCCCGCGATGGTCGCGAGGCGTTGGACGTGCGAGCCCAGCAGCTCGCTGAACGCGCGGGCCTCCTGCTCGCACAGCTCGGGGAACTCCTCGGCCACGTGCTGGACCGGGCAGTGCCCCTGGCAGAGCTGCACCGCACGGGCGACCGTGCCGGCGGTGGGGCCGCTCAGCGGTGCGGGGACGGGCCGCACGGAGGCGGCGTAACCGTCGGCCGACAGCAGCTGGACGAGCTGGGCGGCGCGGCCCTCGGCGGTCTCCGCGGTGAGGTGCGGCGCATAGCTGCGGGCGACGGCGTCGAACCGCTCCTTGGCGAAGCCCGCCACCGCGTCACTGCCGCCCGTCTCGCGCAGGAACCGCAGGACCTGCCGCGCGATCTCCTGGTAGCCGCCGGCGAGCTCGGACTGGCCGCCGCCCGTGACGACGTACCGCCGGGCGGGGCGCCCGCGGCGGGGCGCGCCCGACCGCGAGGCCTCGTGGACGGCGATCTTGCCGTCCTCCTCCAGGAGGGTCAGGTGCCTGCGCACGGCGGGCGCCGTCAGCTCCAGGACGGCGGCGAGGGCGCCGGCGGTGACCGGGCCCCGGGAGGCGACGAGCTCGAGCACTCGACGACGCGTGGTGCCGTCGGTCTCGTGGCTGGCCACGTGGCCCACCGCCACCTGTGTCGCTGCGCTCATGCTGGTCACCTCCCTCACGTCGGTCCTGCGTCGGTCCACATCGATCTCACGTCGGCCCGGAGGCAAACTTCACCCTCGGTGTGCACGCCTCGTAGACGCCAATGCTTTTGAGAACATCCTTGTTCCCTAATTCGAGATGCGCAAGGAAGGCGAACCTCAGTTGGGGCAGTTCGCGACACATCTCACACGTGTGATCCACACCCAGGTCACGTCGCACGACGACGGTCCGCGCGCCGCCACCTACCATTGTCCGGTGTCCTTGTCCGACGCGCCCGCGATCGACTCCGCCCAGGCGGCCACCGCGGGCGCCACCACAGTCAGCGCCGCCGGTGCGGCCGCCAGCCCCGACCACGCGGTTGCCGTGGAGGTGCGCGGCCTCGTCAAACGCTACGACGGTCGCGCGGTGGTGGACGGTCTCGACCTGATCGCCCGCCAGGGCGCCGTCACCGCCGTCCTGGGCCCCAACGGTGCGGGCAAGACGACCACCATCGAGTGCTGCGAGGGCCTGCGCTCCCCCGACGGCGGCACGGTCCGCGTGCTCGGCCTCGACCCCGTCGCCGACGCCCGCGCCCTGCGCCCCCGCGTTGGCGTCATGCTGCAGGACGGCGGCCTCCCCACCGGGGTGCGCGCGCTGGAGCTGCTGCGGCACGTCGCCGCGATGTACGCCAACCCGCGGCCCGTGGACGAGCTCGCCGAACGCCTGGGTCTGCACGGTTTCGCCCGCACCACGGTGCGCCGTCTGTCGGGCGGGCAGCGCCAGCGTGTCGCCCTCGCCGCAGCGGTCGTCGGGCGGCCCGACGTCGTCTTCCTCGACGAGCCCAGCGCCGGCATGGACCCCCAGAGCCGGCGCGCCGTCTGGGACCTCGTGCGCGAGCTGCGCGCCGACGGCGTCGCCATCGTCCTGACGACCCACCTCATGGACGAGGCCGCCGACCTGGCCGACCACGTGCACGTCGTCGACCACGGCAAGGTGATCGCGTCCGGCACGGTTCGCGACCTGACGGACGGGGCCACGGGCCCGAGCACGATCCGCATAGAGGCCACCCCGGGCCTGGCCCTGACAGACCTGCTCACTTCGTTGAGTGCTGGATTTTCGCCCGGTCAAGAGGCATCGAACGGGCGAAAATCCAGCACTCAACGAAGCGGGGAGGGTGGTTGGGCGGCCAGCGAGGGTGAGGCCGGGGTGTACACCCTGACCGGGGCGGTGGATCCCGCCGCGCTGGCGGTCGTGACCGCCTGGCTCGCCGAGCGCGGCGTCCTGGCCCGGTCGGTCAGCACCGGCCGGCGCACGCTCGAGGACGTCTTCCTCGACCTCACCGGAAGGAACCTGCGATGAGCGCCGTCCGACAGGCTCGGACACCTGTCGAGACCCCTGCCGCCGCGCCCGTGGTCCGCCGGATCGCCGCGCAGGCCTCCTTCGAGACGCGCGCGATCCTGCGCAACGGCGAGCAGCTGCTCGTGACGATCGTGCTGCCCGTGCTGGTGCTGGTGGGGCTCGTGCGCACCTCGTTCCTCGACCTCGACACGCAGGGGTACACCCGCATCGACTTCGTGACGCCGGGCGTGCTCGCGCTCGCCGTGATGTCGACGGCGTTCACGTCCCAGGCCATCGCCACCGCGTTCGACAGGCGCAACGGCGTGCTGCGCCTCATGGCCACCACCCCGCTGGGCCGCGGCGGGCTGCTGGCCGGCAAGGTGCTCGGTGTGCTCGCCGTCGAGGTGGTGCAGGTCCTCGTCATCGCGGGCGTCGCGGTCGCCCTCGGCTGGCGTCCGGAGCTCGGCGCGCTGCCCGCCGTCGTCGGCGCGGGGCTGCTCGGGACCGCCGCGTTCACCGCCCTCGCGCTGCTGCTGGCCGGGACCCTGCGCGCCGAGGGCGTGCTCGCCGTGGCCAACCTCGTGCTCGTGCTGCTCACGGTGGGCGGCGGCGTGCTCCTGCCCGCCGGACAGCTCGCCGGCCCGCTGGCGCACGTCGCGGTGCTCCTCCCCTCCGGAGCGCTGGGCGAGGCGATGCGCGGCGCGCTGCTGCACGGATCCGTGCCGCCGTTCTCGGTCGTGATCCTGCTGGGCTGGACCGCAGCGCTCGGCGCCGGCGCCGCGCGCCTCTTCCGCTGGCACTGACCGGCCTGCCCGTATCCGGGTAAGCACCTACCGAGGGGCCATACGCCAGAGGTATGACCAATTCGTGGGGTTGGCGGGTGAAATCTGCACCTTTAGGGTCCATTTCACCTACGCTCCCCAGGAGGCAACGTGACTTCCACCCACAACAACCGCCGTCGGCTGATCGCCGGTGCGGGCATCGGGCTCGCGCTCGCGGTAGCCCCGGCCGCCGCGGCAATGACGTCGCCGGCACCGGCCACGGCGCCGGCCACCGCACAGGAGGCTGCGCCCGTCGCCGGCGCGCTGATCGAGGACTCGTACATCGTCGTGCTGAAGGACGCCGACGTCGCCAAGGCCGAGGTCAGGAGCACTGCCAGCGGTCTCGTGCAGAAGTACGGCGGCGAGGTCCGCCACTCGTACACCAACGCGGTGCGCGGCTTCTCCGCGTCGATGTCGCCCGGCCAGGCGAAGAAGCTCGAGGCCGACCCGTCCGTCGCGTACGTGGAGCAGAACCGCGTGATGACGGCGACCGAGACGCAGTCGCCGGTCCCCTCCTGGGGCCTGGACCGCATCGACCAGGCGGCGCCCCCGCTCGACGACTCGTACACGTACGGCAGCTCCGGCACGGGCGTGACGGCGTACATCGTCGACACGGGCATCCTCACCACGCACGAGGACTTCGGCGGCCGTGCGGTCAGCGGCATCGACACGGTGGACGGCGACGACGACGCCACCGACTGCGCCGGGCACGGCACGCACGTGGCCGGCACCGTCGGCGGCACGGAGCACGGCGTCGCCAAGGACGTCTCGCTCGTGGCGGTCCGCGTGCTCGACTGCGGCGGCTCGGGCAGCTTCGACGGCGTCATCGCCGGCATCGACTGGATCACCGCCGACCACGCCGCCGGCGAGCCTGCGGTAGCGAACATGTCGCTCGGCGGCGGCTTCTCCCAGGCGGTGAACGACGCGGTGTCCGCGGCCGTCGCGGACGGCGTCACGTTCGCCCTCGCCGCGGGCAACGACGGCGGGGCGGACGCCTGCGACGGCTCGCCGGGCTCCACCCCCGAGGCCCTCACCGTGGGCGCCTCCGAGGACACTGACGCCCGCGCCGTGTACTCGAACGTCGGCACCTGCGTGGACATCTTCGCGCCGGGCACCGACATCACCTCGGCCTGGTACACCGACGACACGGCGACGAACACGATCAGCGGCACCTCGATGGCCACGCCGCACGTCGCGGGCGCCGCGGCGCTGGTGCTCAGCGCCGACCCCGCCGCCACGCCCGCCGAGGTCGGCGACGCCCTGACGGGCGCTGCCCTGCCGGACGTCGTCACCGACCCGGGCACCGGCTCGCCCAACCTGCTGCTGAACGTCAGCGGCCTCTGAGAGTCACCCAACCCCGCACGTGTCAGACCCTCAGGTCACCCAGGTGACCTGAGGGTCTGACATGTCCGGTGCCACGCCGCACCCGGCAACCTCCAGGTAAAGGCCACCCCAACCCCATATGTGGAGAGTATGACCTTTTTGTGAGGTATGCGGGATGAAATTACCGACTTAGGGTCACCTTCACCTACATACCCCAGGGGGGCAACGTGACCATGCACAGCAACCGCCGTCGGCTGATCGTCGGCACCGGTATCGCAATCGTCCTCGCAGCGGCACCGGCCGCAGCGGCGATGGCGTCGACACCGCTGGAGCCGGCGTCCGCGCCGGTCGCCGGCGCGGCGGTCGAGGACTCGTACATCGTGGTGCTCAACAACGACGACGTCGCCAGGACGCAGGTCAGGAACGCGGCCAGCAGCCTCGTGCGGGAGTACGGCGGCAAGGTGGACCGCTCGTACAGCAACGCCGTGCGCGGGTTCTCGGCGACGATGTCCGCGGCGGACGCCAAGCAGCTCGAGGCCGACCCGTCGGTCGCGTACGTCGAGCAGAACCAGGTGGTCACGGCGACCGCCACGCAGACGCCGGTGCCCTCCTGGGGTCTGGACCGCATCGACCAGCGCGCGCTGCCGCTCAACAACTCGTACACCTACACGAGCACGGGCGCCGGGGTGAAGGCGTACATCCTCGACACGGGCATCCTGACCACCCACCAGGACTTCGGCGGTCGCGCGATCCACGGCAGGGACACCGTGAGCAACGACAACAACGCCACCGACTGCCAGGGCCACGGCACGCACGTCGCGGGCACCGTGGGCGGAGCGTCCTACGGCGTGGCCAAGAACGTCACGCTCGTCGCGGTCCGCGTGCTCGACTGCAGCGGGGGCGGCACACTCGCCGGCGTCATCGCGGGCATCGACTGGGTGACCGCCGACCACGCCGCCGGCCAGCCGGCCGTCGCCAACATGTCGCTCGGCGGCGGGTTCTCGCAGGCCCTGAACGACGCCGTCGCCAGGTCCGTCGCGGACGGTGTCACCTACGCGGTCGCCGCGGGCAACGAGAACGGCACGAACGCCTGCACCCGTTCGCCCGCCTCCACCCCGTCGGCGATCACCGTCGGTGCCACCACGAGCACGGACGCCCGTGCCTCGTACTCGAACATCGGCACCTGCCTGGACATCTTCGCGCCGGGTTCGGGCATCACGTCGGCCTGGTACAACAGCCCGACCGCCACCAACACCATCAGCGGAACCTCGATGGCCACGCCGCACGTCGCGGGCGCCGCGGCACTCGTGCTCAGCGCCAACCCCGGCGCCACGCCGGCCCAGGTCGGCACCACGCTGAACAACGCCGCCACGACGGGCGTCGTGACCAACCCGGGCACCGGTTCGCCCAACCGGCTGCTGAACGTCACCGGTCTCTGAGGGTAGGCCGCCTCCGACGTGTCAGACCGTCAGGTCACCCGGGTGACCTGACGGTCTGACACGTCCACGTCTGGGCGGCTGTGGCGTTCCTGACAGCTCGTCGGCTCAGGATCACAGCGATTCCGGGACCTGTGCGGGAGGCGACGCCGTCGTCGCCCAGTAGCGTTGGGGGGTGACCGTAACCGCCGCCCCCACCTCCTGGTTCGCCGCGTTCGCCGGACGGGTCGATCGTTTCCGCCACTGGACCCGCGCCGTGCTCATCGCGAACCTCGTCGGCCAGATAGCCATCATCGGGACCGGCGGCGCCGTGCGTCTTACCGAGTCGGGCCTGGGCTGCTCGACCTGGCCGCAGTGCGAGCCGGGGCACTTCACGCCGCAGTTCCACGAGGCGACCACGCTGCACCCCTACATCGAGTTCGGGAACCGGACGCTGGCAGGCGTGCTGGCGGTCATCGGGGTGCTGCTCGCCGTCGCTGTCTGCACCGACCTCAAGCGGTCGCGGTCCTACCGCCTGCTCGGTCTGGTGCCGATCGTCGGCGTGGTGGCGCAGGCCGTGATCGGTGGCGTGGTCGTGCTGCTCGATCTGCACCCGGGCTGGGTCTCGCTGCACTTCGGCGTCTCGGCCGGGCTCGTCGCCGCGTCGCTGTACGTGCTGCACCGGTTCGGCGAGGGCGACGACGCCCCGACGCTCGTGGTCGGGCCGCGCGTGCGCGCCCTGGCCTGGACGCTGGCCGGGCTGACCGCCGTCGTCGTCGTGCTCGGCGTCCTCACCACGGGCGCCGGCCCGCACAGCGGCGACGCCGAGGTGGGCTACCGCATCGCCGTCGACCCCGCGCTGCTGACCAGGTGGCACGCCGTAGCGGTGTGGGCATTCCTGGTGGCGCTGGTCGCCTACCTGGTGTCCGTGCGCGGCGGGCCGACGGCGGTGCGGCGCGCCGCCCTCATCCTGCTCGGGATCACGCTGGGGCAGGGCCTCATCGGGTACGTGCAGTACTTCACCGACCTGCCCGAGCTGCTGGTGGGGCTGCACATGATCGGCGCGGCGGTGCTGATCGCCGGCACCACGCGGGTGTGGCTGACGACGCGGGTGCGCTGAGCCCGCGGCCGCCGTCGGCCGTGTGAATCAGTTAAGTCAGTTGCCGGTGCGGACCGGGGCACCGACCGTCGGAAGTACGCTCGCACCGCGGGCGCCGTTCGACGACGCACGCATCGGAGGCCCCGCCATGAACCCCCGTGCGGTCACCGGGAAGTACGCCGACCGGTTCCTGGCGATGTACGCGAAGCTGCACGATCCCGCCAACGGCTACTTCTCCGCGCAGGGCATCCCCTACCACTCGGCCGAGACCCTCCTGGTGGAGGCCCCCGACTACGGCCACGAGACGACGTCGGAGGCGTACAGCTTCTGGCTCTGGCTGGAGGCCTCCTACGGCCAGATCACGGGCGACTGGGAGCCGTTCAACCACGCGTGGGACACGCTCGAGGAGTACATGATCCCGACAGAGGAGAACCAGCCGACCAACGGCGCGTACGACCCGGCGTCGCCCGCCACGTACGCCCCCGAGCACAACCACCCGAGCGCCTACCCGTCGCGGCTGGACTCCGGCGTCGCGGTGGGCCAGGACCCGATCGGCGCGGAGCTCCGCCAGACCTACGGCACCAGCGAGGTCTACGGCATGCACTGGCTGGCCGACGTCGACAACGTGTACGGCTTCGGCGCGGCTCCCGGTTCCTCCGAGCTGCTGGGCCCGGACTACGAGGGCACGTCGTACATCAACACGTTCCAGCGCGGCCCGCAGGAGTCGGTCTGGGAGACCATCCCCCAGCCCGCCATCGACGACTTCTCCTACGGCGGTCCGAACGGCTACCTGGACCTGTTCACGGGCGATGCGAGCTACGCCCGCCAGTGGAAGTACACGAACGCGCCGGACGCCGACGCCCGGGCCGTGGAGGCCGTGTACTGGGCCAAGCAGTTCGCGAACGAGCAGGGCGCGGGCGGCGAGATCTCCGGCACCGTGGACAAGGCGTCCAAGATGGGCGACTACCTGCGCTACTCCCTGTTCGACAAGTACTTCAAGGAGATCGGCTGCGCGTCGACGGGAGACGGGGCGGGCTCCGGGCGCAGCTCGGCGCACTATCTGCTGTCCTGGTACTACGCCTGGGGCGGCGCCCTGGACACGAGCGGCCCCTGGGCGTGGCGCATCGGCTCCTCGCACGCGCACTTCGGTTACCAGAACCCGCTCGCGGCCTACGCCCTGTCCGCCGACGCCGACCTCGTGCCCGCCTCCCCCACCGCCCAGGACGACTGGTCGACGAGCATGCGCCGGCAGCTCGAGTTCTTCCGGTGGTTGCAGTCGGCCGAGGGTGGCATCGCGGGCGGCGCCACCAACAGCGTGGACGGTGCCTACGGCTCGCACCCGGCGGGCACGCCGACGTTCTACGAGATGGTGTACGACGAGGCGCCGGTCAACCACGACCCGCCGTCGAACCGGTGGTTCGGCATGCAGGGGCGGGGCGTCGAGCGGATCGCGCAGCTGTACCACCAGACGGGCGACGAGCGCGCGCGGTCCATCCTCGACAAGTGGGTGCCCTGGGTGCTCGACGAGATCACCGTGACCGCCGACTCGTGGCAGGTGCCGTCCGAGCTCTCGTGGAGCGGGGCGCCGGACACGTGGGACCCGGCCGACCCCGGGGCCAACGCGGGCCTGCACGTGGACGTCGTCGGGCACGGGCAGGACGTCGGCGTGGCCGGAGCCATCGCCCGCACGCTCGTCTACTACGCCGCGGCCTCGGGCGACCAGCAGGCGGCCGACACCGCCAGGGCGCTGCTCGACGCCATGTGGGAGCAGAACAGCGACGAGAAGGGCATCGGCACCGTCGAGTCCCGTGCCGACTTCGCCCGGTTCGACGACGAGTACCAGCCCGGCGGGAACGGCGTCTACGTGCCGGGCGGATGGACGGGCACCAACCCGAACGGCGACCAGGTCTCGTCCGGCGTCTCGTTCCTGGACCTCCGGGCGTTCTACGCGGACGACCCGATGTTCCCCGAGGTCCAGGAGTACCTGGACGGCGGCGACGTCCCACAGTTCACGTACCACCGGTTCTGGGCCCAGACCGCCGTCGCGACGGCCATGGCGGAGTACGACCGCCTGCTGGGCGCGGGAGCCGAGTAGTACCGCAAAAAGTCCGCCCCTACCCAGCGATTCGGCCCGAAACTGTCGAGAGTTTCGGGCCGAATCGCTGGGTAGGAGCGGACTTCGACCTGCGGCAGGCGCCTGGTCAGACCTCCGGGACCCAGAGGTCCTCACCGTTGGGGGGCGTGCCGACGGCGCCGACGGAGACGGGCACCGGCGCGGCCTCCGGCAGGTCGCCCAGCGCGCGCTGCGCCACGGCACCCGACGAGAAGTTCGCGTAGCACTCGGGGCAGTACCAGTCGGGCGTCGGCACCGGGGTGTCGAAACCGCCGTACACGACGTCCGGCTCGAGCTTCATGTTGTCGTTGATGGCCTGGCCCCACACGATGCGCTTGGTGGCGCCGCGCTGACCGCACGACGGGCACGACGGACGCATCTGCGCGCGCTGCGACAGCACCGCGTGCGGGTGGAGCAGCGCGTGGCACGGGCCGCACACGAGGAACGTCTGCTCGATGAGCTCCGCGAGGGGACGCTCGCCGGTCTCGCCGGTGTGGGCGCCGTCGTCGTGCGGCATCAGCTGCATGACGTCGACGAACCGCTCGCACGAGGCGCAGCGCTCCTCGCGGCGCAGGTCGGTGCCCGCCACCTGCTTGTGCCCGAGCAGGCGCAGGACGTGCAGGTTCGGCGAGAGCTCGTCGGTCTCGCAGTTGCCCGCGTCGAGCGTGCCGGTGGCGCCGTGCTTGTACTGGTGGGCGATGCCGTCGAGCACCAGGCGGGCGTGCTCCTGGGGCAGCCAGCCGGACGACCGCGCGTAGGCCGCGGCGCCGTTGAAGAGGTCGTCCCAGACGACGGGCTTGTCCGGGCCGAACACCTCGTCACTGACCCAGTCCTCGCCCTGGCTGGCGCCCATGAGCTCGACCGCGGCAACGATGCCCGGCTCGGAGCCCACGACGGTGACGACGACGTCGCCGCGCTGCGGGCCGTCCGCGCCACCGGGCAGACGGTGCTCGTGGCTACGGCTCGCGATGGCGACCGCCTCGCCCAGCCAGTCCTCGGACCAGTTGAGGTAGACGGACGGAACGAGCCACGCCGGAAGGGACGATACGTTGGGAAGCATGTCGGGTTCGCTGGTCACGCGGGGAGAATAGCGCAGCCCGGTGACGTCGTTATGACAGTCCCGGTACGCGACCGGCCGGACTTACCGGAACTCGACCACTACCTGGTCGAACCCGGACGCGGACAACATCACCTCAAGGGTTTTCACGGTGTTCGCCCGGGCACGTTCGTCCAGGTCGGACTCCTCGGCCGCGGCCGATATCTGGTCCTGCGCCGCGGCGAGCGCCTCCTGGCGCGCGTCGGTGTCGGTGTCGAAGAAGTCACCCACGCGGTCGACCAGGCCACGGTCCTCCGTCAGGGCGCGGCTGGTGTCGAGATCGATGCGCGGCTCGGCGAGCTCCGGT
Organism: Promicromonospora sp. CA-289599; assembly: GCF_050936155.1. Lineage (NCBI taxonomy): Bacteria > Bacillati > Actinomycetota > Actinomycetes > Micrococcales > Promicromonosporaceae > Promicromonospora > Promicromonospora sp. CA-289599. The sequence goes on along the minus strand of NZ_JBNJNI010000001.1, from coordinate 4,976,225 downwards.
TCGGGGAGGGTGACGGACACCGTCGTGCCGTCGTCCGAGATCTCTATGGCTTCCTCGGTGAGGCCTTCGAAGTCCACGTAAGCCTCGACCGAGCCGTTCACCACGAGCACGGTGCGCTCCCCCGCGACCCAGCCGGGCACGTACTTGACGTCGCGCTCCAGGTCGACGAGGACCTCGTACTGTGCCTCGCCCGCCACGAACCGCGCGAGGTCCTTCATGCTGAGCAGGACCGGACGCTCGGACCGGTCGACCTCGCTCGTCGTGAACGGGTTCAGCCCGTCCACGAGCACCCGCCAGAACGCGTCGCGGAAGTCGTCGCGCAGCGCTGACAGCACACCGAGGACCACCCCGGCGGCGAGCGCGAGGCCCACGAGGAGCCCGATGGTGCCGGCGAGCCAGGACGGCATGCGCCGGCGCGCAGGCACCTGCTCGGTGCCGGCGTCGGTGCCGGTCAACGCGGTGTTGGTCAACACAGCCGCCCCCTTAGGGAGATATGTCCGAATATCTCGTGGAGTCACACGCTAGCCCCACTCACTGACACTCGCCGGGCGGACGCGATATCGGTCGGCTGCACGGCCGGATCGACGACTTCGGTCGGTTGCCTCCAGATCGGTCCGTCGACGGACCGATCTCGAGGCAACCGACCGAGGTCACCCTGCCGTCAGTTCTTGCGGTACTCCCACGGGCTGTCCACCGGGCGCAGCGTCTCCCAGTCCGAGGCCCGCCCGATCGCCGCCGCGAGCACCCCCGCGATCGTCGCCGCGTTGTGCAGCTTGCCCGCGAGCGCCAGCGCCGCGGCCTCCTCCAGCGGCACGGGGACGACGACCATGTCGGCCTCTTCGGCCTCCCGGGTGTGCAGCTCGTCGTCGGGCACCGGCGTGAGGTCGCGGGCCAGGTAGACGCGCACCGCCTCGTTGCTGCCGCCCGGTGTGGGCAGCAGGTCGAGCAGCACGTCCCACGTGGCGGCGGACATGTCCGCCTCCTCGGCCAGCTCACGGGCCGCCGCGACGTGCGGGTCCTCGCCGTCCAGGTCGAGCAGGCCGGCGGGCGCCTCCCAGAGGAACGCGCCGACGGGATGCCGGTACTGGCGCAGGAGCAGGACGTCGCCGTCGTCGTTCAGCGCCACCACGACCACCGCGCCCGGGTGGTCCACGTACTCCCTGCGGACGATCCCGCCGGCCTCGCCCAGGTCGACCTCGTCCGAGACCATGTCGACCACGAAGCCCTGGAACGGGACGTCCAGCCGCCGCGCCGGGCGCGGGTCGATGACGTCGGTGACCTCGTCGCTGCTCATGCTCCCGCGGCCTGCTTCTCGAGCGCGGCCGCGATCAGGCCCGAGAACAGCGGGTGCGCACGGGTGGGGCGCGACTTGAACTCGGGGTGCGCCTGCGTGGACACGTAGTACGGGTGCAGGTCGGCCTGGAGCTCGACGAACTCGACGAGCGACGAGTCGGGCGACGTGCCGGAGATCAGCAGGCCCGCCTCCTCCAGCTCGGCGCGGTAGGCGTTGTTCACCTCGTAGCGGTGGCGGTGCCGCTCGGTCACCTTCTCGCTGCCGTACGCCTTGGCCACCACGGAGCCCGGGGCGAGCTGCGCCTCGTAGGCGCCCAGGCGCATCGTGCCGCCCAGGTCCCCCTCGCCGTCGACGATCGCCTTCTGCTCGATCATCGTCGCCACCACGGGGTGGCTGCTGTTCGGGTGGAACTCGGTCGACGACGCGTCCGCCCAGCCCAGGACGTTGCGCGCGTACTCGATGACCATCGACTGCAGGCCGAGGCAGATGCCGAGGGTCGGCACGAGGTTCTCGCGGGCCCAGCGCAGCGCCCCGACCTTGCCGTCGATGCCGCGCACGCCGAAGCCGCCGGGCACCAGGATCGCGTCGACGCCCTCGAGGGAGGCCTGAGCGCCCTCCGGTGTCTGGCAGTCGTCGGCGGCGACCCAGCGGATGCCGACCTTCGCGTCGTTCGCGAAGCCGCCGGCCCGCAGCGCCTCGGTCACGGACAGGTACGCGTCGGGCAGGTCGATGTACTTGCCGACCAGCGCGACCTCGACGTTGTGCTCCGGCTCGTGCACGCGCTCCAGGAGGCGGCTCCAGCCGTCCCAGTCCACGTCGTGGAAGGGCATCCCGAGGCGGCGCACCACGTAGGCGTCCAGGCCCTCGGCGTGGATGACGCGCGGGATGTCGTAGATCGACGGGGCGTCGGCGCAGTTGATCACTGCCTCGGTGTCCACGTCGCACATGAGCGCGATCTTGTTCTTGATGCCCTGCGGCACCTGGCGGTCGGAGCGCAGGACGATCGCGTCGGGCTGGATGCCGACGGTGCGCAGCGCGGCGACGGAGTGCTGCGTCGGCTTGGTCTTCAGCTCGCCGGACGGGCCGATGTAGGGCACCAGCGAGACGTGCAGGAAGAACACGTTGTCGCGGCCCAGCTCGTGCCGCACCTGACGCGCGGACTCGAGGAACGGCTGCGACTCGATGTCGCCGACCGTGCCGCCGATCTCGGTGATGATCACGTCGACGGCGTCGGAGGCCTGCTCGCGCATCCGGAACTTGATCTCGTCGGTGATGTGCGGGATGACCTGCACGGTGTCACCCAGGTACTCGCCGCGGCGCTCCTTCGCGATGACGCGGGAGTACACCTGGCCCGTGGTCACGTTGGACGAGGCAGGGAGCTCGATGTCGAGGAACCGCTCGTAGTGCCCGATGTCCAGGTCGGTCTCGGCACCGTCCTCGGTGACGAAGACCTCGCCGTGCTGGAACGGGTTCATCGTGCCGGGATCCACGTTGAGGTAGGGATCCAGCTTCTGCATCGTGACGCTGAGGCCACGGGAGCGAAGAAGTCGGCCGAGCGACGACGCCGTCAGCCCCTTGCCGAGAGAGGACGCCACACCACCGGTGACGAAGATGTGCTTGGTCGGCGTGGAGGCGCCGGACCGCTGACGGGACTGGAGACTGTTTCGGTGTTCGACCACGGAACTCCACCCTATCCGAGGTGCGGCCTGCTGGTGGTGTTAGAACCAGCACACGCGCTCATTGCTCCGGGATTGTCGGTTTGATTCGGATCGAGTCTGCCCCCGTCGGGCCCGTCGCGCTCGCTGTGTCAGGACTTCCGGGAGAACTTCCTTCGCAGAGCGCCCAGGCGCGGCCCGACGGCGGCGCGCAGGTCGCGGTCGAGCAGCGCCGCGAGCACGAGCGTGACGAACGCGGCCAGCAGACCTACCGCCAGTCCGAGGCCCAGCTCGACGGCGAACTGGCCGCCGCCGAACTCCACCTCGTGCCGCGACCCGGACACGAACCAGCCGAACAACTTCTGCGACCCGAGCCAGGCGGGCACGAGCCACCCGGCGGCCGCTCCCACGCCCGCGGCCGCCACGAGCACCAGGAGCGCCCGCCAGACGCCGTTCAGCGCGTCCGGGCCCAGGTGCCTGCGCACGGCCAGGAGCAGCCCCAGACCGGCCACGACCATCCCCGCGGTGCCGACGACCCCCAGGACCGCCATGACGTCGGTCTGCAGCGCGTTGTCAGCACACGCAGGTGTCGCACAGCCGCGGCCGGGCGACCGTCCGGCGAACAGCACGGGCACGAGGGCCGCGCCGATCGCCGACACGCCCCATCCGCTCGCGGTGGCGATGACGGCGGCCCTGCCGCGGTCGACGGCGTACAGCGCCCGCGACAGGTGCAGGATCAGCGCGAAGCCGATGAGTCCCGGCGCCAGCGCGACGAGCCCGGCCGCCATGCCGGGGGCGTCGCCCCGCACGATGAGGTCGAAGACCCGCTCGACGTACGGCGCGGCGGCCATCAGCGCGGCGACGCCGGCGGCGGTCACGAGCAGGAGGCTGCGGGTGGTCCGCGCCACGAGCGGACGCAGCTCGTCGAGGCGGCCCGCCGACGCGTGCTCCGCGAAGTGCGGGAACGCGCTGGTCGCGATGGGGAACGCGAGGACCGCGTACGGCAGCAGGTAGACCTGCTGGGCGTACAGGTAGACCGAGAGCGTGCCGTCGCCGCCGGCCGCGTTGGCCGCGCGCAGCGTCAGGAACACGGAGAGCTGCTGGACGACCAGGGCCCCCACACCCGCGAACGCGAGGCGCGCGGCCCGGGGCCCCTCCCCCGACGGGAACCGCAGCGTGGGCCGCAGCCGCAGCCCGGTGCGCCACACGGGCACGACGAGCGGCAGCGCCAGGAACAGGACGCCGACCGTCGTCCCCCACGCCAGCCACACCAGCGCCCGGCCGGACAGCTCGGCGACCTGCTGCTGGTCGCCGTTCGCCAGCGCGTCGAAGACCGCGTAGACCACGATCACGACGAGGCTGGAGATCAGCGGCGCGAAGGACGGCCAGAAGAACCGTTTGTGCGCCTGCAGGATGCCGCCCAGGACGACAGCCAGGCCGTAGAGCGGCACCTGCACGGCGAACACGCGCAGGAAGGCCGTGGCGACGTCCACGTGCACCGGATCGGTCAGGCCGGTCAGGCCGATGATCGGGCGCGCCAGGAGGGCCATGAGCCCGGCCAGCGGCACCAGCACCAGCAGCGTCCAGCCCAGCAGCGCCGAGGCGATCCTCGACGCCTGCTCCTTCGAGGCGGCGGTACCGTCGGCGGTGAACGCCGCCCGGCTCAGCGGCCCGGCGAGCAGCGGCACGACGGCGCCCGCGAGCGCGCCGCCCGCAGCGACCTCGAACAGCAGGTTGGGCAGCTGGTTGGCGGAGTTGAAGACCGTCCCGACGCCGTCGGACCCGAGCCACGCACCCTGCCCGAGCCAGCGGCCGAAACCGACTATGCGGCTGGCGAGGGTGACGACCGTGACGAGCAGCGCGGCGCTCGCCAGGGTTCTGACGCGGCTCACGCGCCCGGGGAACCCATGGGGTCGGAGGCAGAGGTCGACCGTACGCCGCTGGTCACCGGACCAGGCTCGGTCACCGGTGCCGGCTCGACCGGCCGCCTACCGAGCATGTCGATCTTGTTCAGCCACTCGTTCCCCGCGATGACCTTGGAGAAGCTGATCTTCTCGGAGGCCAGCATCAGCCCGACCACGCCCGCGAGCGCCGTCCACCGCACCGCGCGGGACGTGCCGAACGCGATCTGGCTGCCGACGAGCGCGCCGAGCGCGTTGGCGCCGCCGTCACCCAGCATGTCCTGCTCCCCCAGGTCGCCGGGAGCTGCCGCCGCGGCGGCGCCGAGCACGGCGCCGGTGGCGCCCGCGCCGCCCAGCATGAACGGGAGGCTCGCGGCCGCGCCGGCCTTGAGTGCCCGGCCGGGGCGCAGGTCGAACAGGTTGATCAGGTTCGCGGTGCCCCCGATGAGCGCGCCGTTGAGCCCGACGTCGACCAGGTGCCCGAACGCGCTGCCCGTGCGGCGCGTGCCCACGGCTGCGGCGACGAGCGCGGAGCCGGAGATGCCGAGCACCTTGAGCCCGCCGGTGGTCAGACGGCCCTCCCGGAGGGCGCCGAGGTGGCCCCGCAGGCCCTTGGTGCGCACCGAGGTGTCCTCTGCGATGTCGTCCACCAGGCCGAAGGCGCCCGCGGCGGCGGTGGCGAACGCCGTCGCCCCGGGGGCGTCGCCGCCCCCGACCGCCGCGCCGGCCACGAGGCCCACGGTGACCGCGGGGCCTTCCAGCAGACTGATCGGTTCGCCGCGATGGTTGGTCCGCGTCCACGTGGCGGCGCCGCCGAGGCGACCCTCCGCGACCTTCTCGTCCAGCTTGCGGCGCGCGAACGCCGTCGCGGCTCCGGCGAGAATGCCAGCGGCGATGAACCTGCCTGCACCCATGACTACCCCTCGGTCTGTGTCGGCCAGTACGTCAGCAATCAGTACGTCAACAAGCTATTCGGCCTCGACCGCCGGCGGGATGACGGCCGTGGCGTCGTCCTCGAAGCCGTACTGGCCGACGACGTCGTCCAGGCGGGCCGCGAGCGCGAGCGGCACGTTGATGCGCCCCACGAGCCTGTTGATGCCGCTCACCGTGGTGACCTCGGCGGCGATCTCCTCGTCGTCGCGCACGGCCTGCACGGTGTCGTTGGGCTCGTCGGTCGGCCCGGCGAGCACTGCCGCTCCGGACACCTCCTGGGCGGCGCGGGTCACGGAGGTCCACACGTCGGGCGTGGGCTCAGCCGCCTCGGTGGCGCCGTCGGTCGTCGGCTCCGGCTGCGCGGCCGAGCCGACGAGCAGCACGAGCGCCTGGGCGGGCTCCGTCTGCTCGTCGCCGGCCTCGACGAGGCCGAGGCGCTCCAGCTGTACCTCGAGGTCAATCGCCTGCGCGCTGCGCTCGGCGCCGTTCTCCGTGCCGGTGAGCGCAAGCGCCAGCGCCGCGCCGAGGGTCTCGCTCGCGTCCTCGCTCTCCGGAGCGGCCGCGCCCAGGTTGGCGCGCAGCCCGCCGGCGACGGTCTCGCGGGTCGTCTCCTCGGCGGCGTCGGTCCAGGACTCGGTGAGCACGGACGTCGACACGACGTTGGCGCCCGCCGTGGTGAGCTGGTTCAGCACGCCGTCGGCCTCGTCCTGCGGGACCTCGCCGAGCTGCACGATCGCGACCCGCTGGTCCTGGAGCGAGCCGGTGACGAGCTGTGCGCCCGCGGCCTCGATGAAGCGTTCGTCGCCGTCGAGGGCGGTCTGCGTGGCGTCCAGCTCGGTGCGCAGGTCGGTGCGCTCGGCACGCAGCGCGTCCACCTGTTCCGTCAGGGTCTCCCCGATCGCGCCCTGCAGCGGGCCGGCACCGAGGATGATGCCGACGGCGAGCGCGAGGAAGACGGAGATGAGCGAGACGAGGTGGTATCGAAAGTCGATCACGGTACGGAAGAGTCCTTAGGCATGTTCCGGGCGGTCAGAGCCCGGCGTCAGGTCGGGGCGGCAGGGGTCAGGGAGCGAGCTCCCGACCGGTCAGCCGCCGAACAGGAGGCTGATCCAGGACACGACGTCGTCGATGCGTGCCCCGATCAGCCCGAAGAAGGTCTGGCCCGCCGAGGTCGAGGCCAGGGCCGCGAGCACAGCCGCGACACCCGCGCCCGACAGCAGCGTGAGCTGGGTGTTGGAGATCCGCGTGCGATAGAGCCGCGAGACGCCCTTGGCGTCCACGAGCTTGCCGCCGACCCGCAACCGGGTGAGGAAGGTGGAGGCCATGCCGGAGCGCCCCTTGTCGAGAAACTCGACGAGCGTGGCGTGCGTGCCGACGGCGACGATGAGCTCGGCACCCTTGTCGTCGGCCAGCAGCATGGTGATGTCCTCGCTGGTACCCGTGGCAGGAAAGACCACGGGCTCCACACCGAGCGCCTTCACGCGCTCCAGCCCGGGGGCCTTGCCGTCGCGGTAGGCGTGCACGACGATCTCAGCACCACAGGCCAGGGCCCGGTCGGAGACGGAGTCCATGTCGCCGACGATCATGTCGGGCTGCCAGCCCTCGTCGAGGATCGCGTCCGCGCCGCCGTCCACGCCGATCAGGACGGGCCGGTTCTCCCGGATGTAGGACCGCAGCAGCGCGAGGTCCTCCCGGTAGTGGTAGCCGCGCACCACGATCAGCACGTGACGGCCCTCGATGGAGGTCGTGATGTCGGGCACGCCCACGCCGTCGAGCAGGAGGTCCCGCTCGCGGCGCAGGTACGTCATGGTGTTCTCGGCGAACCGCTCGATCTCGGCGGACAGACCCTCGCGGGCGGCCGCCTGGTCAGCGGCCACCGTCTCCGGCGTCTGGTAGGTGCCCTTGGCCACCACCTCGCCGTCGACCAGGATCTCGTTGCCGACGATCTGGACGTCGGCCCGCTCGTCCAGCGCCATGATCGCCGGGCCGAGGCCGTCCACCAGGACGATCCCCGCCTCGACCAGGATGTTCGGGCCGGTGTTGGGGTAACGGCCGGAGGTCGACGGCGCCGCGTTCAGCACCGCGACGGGCGCCGCGGACACCAGCGCGTCCGCTGCCACACGGTCGATGTCCACGTGGTCGATCACCGCGATGTCACCGTTGTTCAGCCGGGACGTGAGCTCCTTGGTACGGGCTCCGATCCGGGCAGGCCCGTGCACCGTGGCCTGCGTCGTCGCGAGGGACTGCGCCGCGGCGCTCTTCGCTGCGCTCTTCTCGGCGCGCTTCTCGGGTCGGGAGATCAGCTTCATCCGCTCTATCGTCCCACGACCGAGGACTCCAGGAGCTCCAGCGCGTGGGTACGCGCCGTCTCCGAGTCGTCCTGGCCGGACAGCATGCGCGCCAGCTCCCGCACCCGCGCGTCGGCGGTGACCTCGCGGACGCCCGTAACCGTGATCATTCCGTCATCTTCACCCTGCGTGGCGCCGTCGCCGTCCGAGCTCTTGGTGACCACCAGGTGCGCGTCCGCGAAGGCCGCGACCTGCGCCAGGTGGGTCACCACGACCACCTGGGTGCTGCGACCGAGCTGTGCCAGACGACGGCCCACCTCGACCGCCGCCCGACCGCCCACGCCGGCGTCGACCTCGTCGAACACGAAGGTGCTGCGCGGGGTGTCGGCGGTGCGCGCCGCCGCCGCGCCACCGGACGTCGCCAGCGCGACCTCGAGCGCGAGCATGACGCGCGAGAGCTCACCGCCCGACGCGCCCTTGCCCAGCGGTCGCTCCGGCGCGCCCGGGTGCGGCACGAGCAGGAAGGTGACCTGGTCCGCGCCGAACGGTCCGGGCTGGTCAAGCGGTTCCACCTGGACCACGAGGTGGGCGCCGCCCATCGCGAGGCCGTGCAGCTCGTTGGTCACCGCCTCGGCGAGCTGGGACGCGCCGCGGGAGCGCTCCGCCGTGAGGATCTCGGAGAGCCTGGCCAGATCGCCGTCCAGCTCGGTCACCCGGTCGCGCATCGAGACGAGGCGGTCGCCGCCGTCGTCCAGGTCGAGCAGGCGCAGGCCCGCGTCGCTCGCCCACTGCAGCACGTCGTCGATCGTCTCACCGTAGGAGCGCGTCAGGGCGTTCAGCTCGGCCATGCGGTTGTGCGCCGTCTCCAGCCCGGCGGGATCCGCCTGCAGGTCGTCGACGTACGCGGCGACGTCGGTCGCGACGTCGGACAGCATGTAGCCCACCTCGGCGAACCGCGTGGCGAGCGCGCCGAGCGCGGCGTCCGAGTGGGCGGCGGAGTCCAGGGCGCGCCGCGCGCGCTCCACGAGCGCTATCGCGTTCTCGCGCGCGCCGTCGGCGTCTTCTCCCGCTACGGCCTCGTGCGCCTCGGTCGCCGCGGTGCGCAGGGCCTCGGCGTTGGACAGTCGCTCGATCTGCGCCTGCAGCTCGGCGTCCTCGCCCGTCACCGGATCGACCCGCTCGATCTCCTCCAGGCCGATCCGCAGCAGCTCGACCTCGCGCGCCCGCTCGGCGCCGCGTGCCTCGAGGTCGGCGATCTCGGCGAGGAGCCCGCCGCGTTCGGTCCAGGCGGTGCGGTACGAGGCAAGCACGCGCTGGTGGGCCGGGCCGACGAATGTGTCCAGGGCGTCGCGCTGCTTCGCCGACGTGCGCAGCCGCAGCTGGTCCGACTGGCCGTGCACCGTGAACAGGTCCTCGGCGATCTCCGCGAGCACACCCTGCGGTACGGCACGGCCGCCCAGGTGCGCACGCGACCGGCCGTCGGCGATGGTGCGCAGGATCACGACGGTGCCGTCGTCCTCCACCTCGCCGCCCGCCTCGTCGACCCGGCTCAGCACCGCGTCGCGGCCGGACACGCGCACGCGGCCCTCGACAGCCGCCGACGACGCCCCCGGACGCACCGACTGCGGATCCGCCTTGGCACCCATGAGCAGGTTGAGACCCGTGAGCACCATCGTCTTGCCCGCACCCGTCTCACCCGTGATGACGGTCAGGCCGTCGGACAGGGGTACCCGGGCCGAGCGGATGACGCCCAGGTTCTCGATAGCGATCTCCTCGAGCACCGGACTCCTTAATTCTCTGGTGGTATCTCTGGTGGTATCTCTGCAGTGTCGGCTGGGTCAGAAGGTACATCCTGCGCCTCGGCGTGACCCGACCCGACACGGTCCCGCCACCCCGACACGGGCAGACTGAACTTCGACACGAGACGGTCCGCGAACGGCGCGTTCGACAGCCGTGCGAGCCGCACCGTACCCCCCTGCCGCACGACGACGCGAGACCCGCGGGGCAGCCGGATCTCCCGGCGGCCGTCGCAGGTCAGCACTCCTTCGACCGTCGACTGGGGCAGCACGTCGACCGTGTACCGCGACCGCGGGCCGATCACCAGCGGCCGCGCGAACAGGGCGTGCGCCGACAGCGGCACCATGAGCACGGCGTCGACGTCGGGCCAGATCACCGGACCGCCGCCCGAGAAGGCGTGCGCCGTGGAGCCCGTGGCCGTGGCCATGATCACGCCGTCGCAGCCGAACGAGAGCAGCGGACGGCCGTCCACACCGATCGCGACCTCGAGCATGCGGTCGCGCGTGGCCTTCTCGACCGTCGCCTCGTTCAGCGCCCAGCCGACCACCGGCTCCGCCGTACCCGGCAGGTGGACCGTGACCTCGACGGTCGCACGCTCCTCGACCTCGTAGTCGCGGGCCGCGAGCCGCTGGACGGCGGCGCGCAGGTCCTCCCGCTCCGACTCGGCGAGGAAGCCCACGTGGCCAAGGTTCACGCCGAGCAGGGGCACGTCGGTGCCCCGGGTCAGCTCCGCCGCACGCAGGATCGTGCCGTCACCCCCGAGCACCATCACCGCCTCGGACCGGTGCACCCCCTCACGGACCCGGTTCGCGGCCATGTGGTCGCCGAACTCCTCCGCGAGCGCGTCGTCGTGCAGCGTCGCCTCGAAGCCCGCCGCCTTCAGCTCACGCAAGGCCTCGGCCAGCGCCGCGACCGCCCGAGGGCGTCCGCCATGGGTCACGATCAGGACGCGCCTGGTCACCGCACCTGCTCCTTCTGCTCGTCGTTCTGCTGGTCGGCCGGCTGGTCGCCTTGCTGCATCTCCCGGACGACGACGGCCGGCGGCACGGGCGGCGGGCCGGCTACCGCACCCGGCTCGCTCGGCGCCCCCGCCGCGGGGTCCCAGGCGACGGCCTGTGCCACGGCCTCGTCGATCGCGCCGACGGACGCGACGGGCCCCGTCGACACGAGCCAGAGGAAGAACTCACGGTTGCCGTTCGGGCCCGGCAACGAGCTCGGCACCACCGCGCGGACCCGCAGGCCCGCCTCCTCGGCTGCGCGGGCGACCGACTCGACCGCGTCACGGTGCAGAGCCGGGTCACGCACGACCCCGCCCGAGCCGAGCCGTTCCCGGCCTACCTCGAACTGCGGCTTGACGAGCAGCAGCGCGTGCATGTCCGGGCCTGCGACCCGGGCCACGGCGGGCAGCACCTTCCGCAACGAGATGAAGGAGAGGTCCGCCACGACGACGTCCGGTATCCGCTCGAGGTCTCCCGGCGTCAGGTCGCGCGCGTTGAACCCCTCCACGACCGTGACGCGCGAATCTTCCCGCAGCTGCGGCACGATCTGGTCGTGGCCGACGTCGATGGCGAGGACGTGTCCCGCGCCACGCCGCAGGAGCACGTCGGTGAAGCCGCCGGTCGACGCGCCGAGGTCGACACACCAGGCGCCGCTGACCACCAAGCCTGCCGCGAGGGCGTCCAGCGCGTCGAGCGCCCCGGCGAGCTTGAGCCCCGCACGGGAGGCGTACTCGTACTCGGTGTACTCCCCGCCCGACACCTCGATCGTCTCGCCGGCAGCGACCAGCACCGACGGCTTGGCGACCGCGCGGCCACCTGCCACCACCCGCCCGGCGGCTATCAGCTCGGCCGCGTGCTTGCGCGACCGCGCCAGGCCACGCCGCACCAGCTCGGCGTCGACACGGCCCTGACCCGCACCTGTCGTCATGGTCACAGGGCGGTGTCACCGCTCAGGTGGGCCCGCAACGCGTCGTGCACTGCCTCGAACCGGGCGACGTGCTCCGCCGGCGGCAGGTCGTCGAGCCCGTCGAGCGCGTCGAGCGCACTCCGGACACCCGCGTCGGGATCCGCCGGGCCGCTCGAGGGTTCCTCGATCTCGTAGAACTCATCCATCGTGCGTCAACGCTCCACTGTGCTCGTCCGTGCCCGTCGGGCTGTTACCCGTTGCCCCTGAGCTGTCTGCCATCTGCTTGCACACGGTACCCGCCGCCCCTGACAGCGCCCGGGAGGAACGGCCCGGATCAGGCCGGCAGCTCGGGCACCGTCGCCGGGTCCAGGTCGTCGCCCGCGTCGACCGCGGCCCACGCCGCGGCACACGCGGCGCGCACCAGGTCGATCCCCGACCCGTCGAGCCGCAGCACGCCGTCGGCCACCTGCGCCGATGCGCCCCCGCACACGTACCAGCCGTCCGTACGGACCGGCGCCGGGTGCGGTTCGAGCAGCGCGCGCAGATCAGCCCCCAGGAACGACGGGCGCTCACCCGGGACCGCAAGCACCGCGTCGCGCGCCGTCGAGACGCCCGTCAGCACGTGCAGCCCCGGGTACCCGCCGCCGCGCGCACCCCCGAGGTCCGTGTCGAGCCGGTCGCCGATCACCAGCGGCCGGCTCGCCCCGGCCCGCTCGACCGCAAGGCGGTACATGGTCGGCGACGGCTTGCCGGCACTGTCCGGCGTGACACCCGTCGCCGACACCACGGCACCTACCAGGGCACCGTTCCCCGGCGCGAAACCACGCGCCGTCGGGAGCGACAGGTCCAGGTTGCTCGCCACGTGCCACGCACCAGCACCCACCGCATAGGCGGCCTCGGCAAGCTCCGCCCAGCCCACCTCGGGCGAGTACCCCTGCGCGACGGCGTCCGGCTTGTCGTCCGCCGACCCCACGACCGTGAAGCCGGCCGACCGCACCGCCGTCACCAGGCCCTTCCCGCCCACCACCAGCACCTTCGCGCCCGGGTCGAGCCTGGTGGTGAGCAGCGCGGCACACGCCTGCGCCGCCGTCATCACCTCGTCCGGGTCCGTCGGGATGTCCAGGCCCGTGAGCTGGCCGGCGACGTCCTCCGGCTCGCGCGACGCGTTGTTCGTCACGAACAGCAGGCGCATCCCGCCCGAACGCGCGGCGGCGAGACTCGCCGCCGCGTGCTCGATCGGCAGGTGCCCCTTGTACGCCACGCCGTCCAGGTCGACGAGCGCAAGGTCGTACGCGGCGGCGAGCGGGGTAGCGCTCGCCAGCAGTCCGGCGCTCGCGGTCACGCCTTCTCCTGCCCGACGTCGGACCGGTCGCCCTCGGCGCCCGGCTCACCCTTGGTGTCGCTCACCTCGGGTGCGGGAGCCGCCTCGTCGGCCTGCTCCTCCGCGGGCTCCTCGTCGGACTCGTCCTCGTCCGCTTCGGGCTCGTCGGGTGAGTCGGCGGAATCCGCTGAGTCGGCAGAATCAGCCGAGTCACCAGAGTCGGCAGAATCCGGGGAGTCGGCCGAGTCCGGGGAGTCCGCGGAGTCGTCGTCCGGCTCCGCAGCGTCCTCGTCGTCCGAGCCCTCAGGTTCCTCGTCCTCGTCGTCCGACGTGTCCTTCGCGACCTCCTCCGGGTGCTCGGCCGCGTACTCCTCCTCGGCGAGCGCAGCGTCCTCCTCGATGTCGAACACCGTGATGTCCTCCTCGAACGCCTCGGCGCCGATGGCACGCTCGAGCGCCTTGCTGTCCACGGTCTTCAGCAGCGCTACGGCTTCGTCGACACGGCCGGCCGCCTCGAGCGCCAGGGCGCGCGCCTGCACGACCCGGAGCCCCGAGTCGCCCTTGGCGTCCTCCGGGGCGATCTTGTCGAGCACCGCCAGCGCGGCGTCGTGCTCGCCCAGGTCGGAGCGGGCTCCGCTCGCGACGATCGCGAGCTCGACACGGCCCATCGCGTCGAGCGAGGCGGCCTCCTCCGACGCGGCCAGGGCGAGGGCACGCTCCGGACGTCCGAGCCCCCGTTCGGCGTCGGCCATGATCGGCAGGTGCTCCGACGAGCCGTTCAGCCGGCGGACGGTGCGCAGCTCGCGCAGCGCCTCCGCGAACCGGTTGGTGTGGTACGCCGCCAGGCCTGCGGCCTCGCGCACGATGTCGATCCGGCCGGCGCCACGCAGCGCCGCCTGGGCGTGCTCGTAGGCGCGCTCGGGGTCGACGTCGATCATCCGGCCGGCCATCAGCAGGTGCAGACCGACGTACTCGGCGTGGTCCTTGCTCAGCCCGCGCAGGCGCGAACGAACCTCGCGGTCGAGCTGGCTGAACGTGACGTCCTCGGCGATCTCCGGCTCCGGGGGCCGCGGGGCTCGCTCCTCGCGCTCCTCCCGGACGGCCGTGCGCGGACGGTCGGCGCGGTCGTTGGACGGACGGTGCAGACGGTCGGTGCCACGGTCGTCGCGTCGCGCGGGACGGTCGCCGTCCTTCGCGCGGAACGGGCGAGCGGCCCGGTCGTCGCGACCGCGGTTGTCGCGGGCGCCCCTGTCGTCGCGGTCGCCGAACGAGCGACGCGGACGGTCGTCGTCCCGGCGGGCCGGGCGATCGGCGCCCCGGTCGTCGCGACGAACCGGACGGTCGCCGTCGGTGCGCCGGGATCGGTCGTCCCCACGGGGACGATCGTCACGGCGCGGGCGGTCGTCCTCCCGGCGGGCGGGACGGCCGGCGCCGCGGTCCTCGAAGCTGCGGCGCGGGCGCTCGTCACGGTCGCCGTAGGAAGGACGGGCCGGACGGTCCGTACCCCGGTCGTCGCGGCGCGGACGGTCGGTACCCCGGTCCTCGAACGAGCGGCGCGGACGGTCGTCGTCCCGACGTGCCGGACGCTCGTCGTCCCGACGCGCGGGACGGCTGCCCCCACGGTCCTCGAAGCTGCGGCGCGGACGGTCGTCACGGTCCCCATAGGAAGGACGGGCCGGACGGTCGTTGTCGCGACGGACCGGACGGTCCGCACCCCGGTCGTCGCGGCGCGGACGGTCGGTACCGCGGTCCTCGTACGGACGGCGGGCCGGACGCTCGTCGTCCCGACGCACGGGACGGCTACCGCCGCGGTCCTCGAAGCTACGGCGCGGGCGCTCGTCACGGTCCCCGAAGGAACGGCGCGGACCGTCGTCCCGGCGCGCGGGGCGGTCGTCGTCCCGGCGCAGCGGGCGGTCGTGCTCACGACGAACGGGACGCTCACCGTCACGGCGTACCGGACGGTCTCCGCCACGGGTGTCACCACGGTTGTCCCGGTCCTCGAAGGAACGGCGCGGACGGTCGCCGTCGTTCCCGCGGTACGGAGGACGGGCGCCGCGGTCGTCGCGGCCGCCCCGGCTGTCCCGGTCGCCGTAGGAACGGCGCGCACGGTCGTCATCGGTGCGCCGAGGCGCGCGGTCGCCGGCGCCTCGGTCGTCCTGCCGGGGACGGTCGGTGCCGCGGTCGTCGCGGCGGGGACGGTCGGTACCCCGGTCCTCGTACGGTCGGCGCGGACGGTCGGCTCCGCGGTCGTCGCGCCGAGGGCCGTCACTGCCACGAGGGCCGTCGAACCGGCGGCCCCGGTCACCACCGCGCTCTCCGCCGCGGTCGTCGCGACGCGGCCCCCGGCCTTCGTTGCGACTGCCGCCTGTGCGCTCGCCACGGCGGTCGCCCTCGCGGTCGTTCCCCTGGTCACGGGGCGTTTCGTTCACGGTGTTCCCTTCGATGACAGATGCTCGCTCATTCTCCCATGCGAGCGGCCGTCTCCCGGGGTCGAACCGCTGTGACGTGCGCGGCCGACGTCGGCCGACGCGCTGTCATACCCGCGCCGGGACCACCTCCGGGTTGTACGCGTCGGTCTTGCGCAGCATCCAGGTCGCCGTCAGGACCAGGGCCGCCACCACGACGAGCAGAACGACCATGCCCGCATTGAACGCCAACCCGAAGATCCACAGGTAGCCGATCGCGCCCGCCGCGAGGCAGTAGTAGGTCATCGGCAGGATCGTCTTGCGGATCAGGTCACCCTCGCGCCCGAGCAGGCCGACCGTCGCCGCGGCGGCGACGACGTTGTGCACCGCCACCATGTTGCCCGCAGCGCCGCCGACCGCCTGCAGCGCGGCCACGGTCTCGGGCGACGCCGCGCCGATGCCGATCCCGGTGTTGAACTGGAAGAGCGCGAACATCATGTTGGAGACGGTGTTCGATCCGGCGACGAACGCGCCGAGCGCGCCGATGAACGGCGACACTATCGGCCAGCCCTGACCGGCGACGTCGGCGGCGGCCTGGGCGAGCGTGATGGGCATCGAGTCGAGCCCCGCCGCGTTGAAGTCCGGCCCGGAGTTGATGAAGATCCGCACCAGCGGCACCGCGCACAGGAGCGCGAACGCCGCACCGCCGAGCTGTCCTCCTGCGACCTTCCACGATGCCTTGATCTGCGCACCCTTCATGCCGTGCAGCACGTAGGTGACGAGGCACGCGAGCAGGAAGATCGCGCCCGGCGAGTACAGGAGCTCCAGGTTCTGGCTGATCCCGGTGCCGAAGATGTTCTCCACCGGGATCACCGCCGGCCCGGTCAGGAACTCCTTGATCGCCGGGACGTTCCGGGTCACGAGCAGCAGGGCCGCGACGATCACGTACGGCGCCCAGGCCCGGGCCATCGACATGCTGCGGGTGAGCGCGGCCGCCTCCTTCGTCGGGTCGACCGTGCCCATCCAGCGGTCGCTCCAGCGCTCACGCGGCGGGAAGTCCCACACGTCCTTGGGCATGAGGAAGCCCTTCGAGGACGTGAACATCACGAGCACCAGCCCGAGGAATCCGCCGAGCATCGAGGGGAACTCCGGCCCGAGCACGTACGCCACGGTCACGTACGGCACGATCATCGCGAGCGCCGCGTAGATCGCGAACGGCGCGACGGCGAGCCCCGCGCGGAACGACTGCTTCTCGCCGTAGAAGCCACACATCAGCGTGACGAGGATGAGCGGCACCAGGATGCCCACTATCGCGTGGACGGTCGCGACCTGGGTGGCGGTGTGCGCGATGAAGCCGAGCTGGTCCAGCCCCAGCACGTCGGCCCGCGCCTGCACCTCCGGCGCCAGCGCGCCGGAGGTGTCCGCCAGTCCCGTCCCGAGCCCGGTCAGCATCGGCGTACCGACGGCGCCGAAGCTCACCGGGGTGGACTGGATGATCAGCCCGGCCATGACCGCGGCCGCGGCGGGGAAGCCCAGAGCCAGCAGCAGCGGGGCGACGACGGCGGCGGGCGTACCGAACCCGGCGGCACCCTCGATGAACGACCCGAACAGCCAGGCGATGATGATCACCTGGACCCGCCGGTCGGGGCTGATCGTGGTGAACCCCGCACGGATCGTCTGCAGCGCGCCGCTCTTGATGAGGGTCTCGAGCATGAGCAGCGCGCCGAAGATGATCCAGAGCAGACCGACGGCGATCAGCAGCCCCTGCACGATGGACGCACTGACCGCGACCGGCGACATCTTCCACGCGAACAGGGCGACGACCACCACCACCGCGAGGCCGACGGGCATCGCCGTCCGCGCGGGCCAGCGGAAGCCGAGCAGCAGCGTTCCTACGACGAGGATCGGGAGGAGGGCGAGCAGGGCGAGGACGCCGAGGTTGTCCATGGTGACTCCAGTCCGGCCGCGCTGCCGGGTAGGGTTCGCTGGAACTTTCGCATGTCGGAACTATCAGTCCACTTGCCGACAAACGTAGCAGTTACCTCGGGCAAGCGGGAGTACCTGTTTCACCCGCGCAACTCACTCGCGCAACTTAGAGCCCTATTCAGGGGCGTCGAGGGTCTTATGAGTGCTTCACGTCCTGACCTGCGTCGTTGCTGGTCAGGGGCAAGTTTCGGCAGGTAGCGCAACGGCCCTTGCGTTCGGTTGGATCCAGGTTGTCTACGCCAGGTTCCGAGCCGATCGAAGGGCCGATGCGCTACAAGAGTACTTGCGGGCTGACGCCTGCCCAGACGACCGAGCTGATCGCCCGCGCATGGCAGGTCCACCAGAACCGGCCACCGGATCAGAGGTACGACTTCGTGCTGCCGTTCGGCACAGCGGTGACGCTGGTGCTCCTCAAAGCGCGGCACAACCTCGCTCAGCAGCTGACCGGAGACCTGTTCGGCATCTCTCAGGCCACGGTCTCGCGGATCTGGCGGTACCTACTGCCGCTGCTCGGACAGGTCACCGCACTGGACCGCACCCGTCTGGCCGACGCACTGGCGCGCGGGACGGTGCTGGTCGACGGCACCCCGATCCCGACCGGCAACCGTGCCGGGACCGGGACGACGAACTTCAACGCCAAGCACAAGAAGCAGGCGCTGGGCGTTCAGGTCGCGGCCTTCCGAGACGGGACACTGGCCGACGTCTCCGTGCCCGTACGCGGCTCCCGGCACGACTCGCGGGCCCTGGACGAGGTCGGATGGGCCGGCCAAATCACCACCGCCCGGGCCGAGCGCGTGGTCGCGGTGCTGGCCGACACCGCCTACGTCAAGCACACCCGCCTGACCCCGCGCAAGAAGACCACCGGCATCCCACGCAGCACCGCTGACAAAGCATGGAACCGGCACATCGCCAGCCTCCGAGCACCGGTCGAACGCGCGATCGCCCTGCTCAAACAGTGGAAGATCCTCTCAGCCGGCTACCGCGGCCGACTGGCCGAACTACCAAGCATCATCCACATGATCACCAACCTGGAGTTCTACCGACTCACGCGCTGAATAGGGCTCTTACTCGCGCAAAGCTTCAGGCGGCAGCCCCCGCAGCGACGCGTCCAGCACCAGAACCATATGCGCCGTCGGCATCTCGCGCCCCTGGCGGGCCAGGGCATCCGTGATCTGCAGCAGGCAGCCAGGATTGGACGTGACCAGGAGCTGAGCACCCGTCGCCGCGACGTTCGCGGCCTTCCGGTCACCCAGCTCTCGCGCGGGCTCCGGGTTCGTCAGGTTGTAGATGCCCGCCGACCCGCAGCACATGTCCCCCTCGGCGATCTCCTTGACCACGAGACCGGGGATCGTCGCGAGCACGGCGCGCGGCTGCGCCTTCACCCCCTGGGCATGCCGCAGGTGGCAGGCGTCGTGGTACGCCACGGTCATCGGCAGCGGGTGTCGCGGCGCCACGGGCTCGAGCTCCGCCAGCACCTCCGAGATGTCGCGGGTCCTCGCCGCGAACTCCGCCGCCCGCTCCGCGTACTCGGGGTCGTCCGACAGCAGGTGCGCGTAGTCCTTCATGGTGGAGCCGCACCCCGCCGAGTTCGCCACTATCCGCTCCACGCCCGCGGCCGAGAAGGTGTCGATGAGCGCCCGCGCGTAGCCGAGCCCCTCCGCCTCCCTGCCGGCGTGCACGGACAGCGCGCCGCAGCACCCCTGGTCCGGCGGCACGACGACCTCGCAGCCCTCCGCCGCCAGCACCCGTGCCGTCGCGGCGTTCACACCGGGATAGAACTCGCGCTGCACACAGCCGAGCAGCATCGCGACGGTCATCCGCTTCGCGCCGACGGCGGGCACCAGCACGGGCACCGGGATCCGCGGACCGACGGGCGGGGCGATGGCCTCCATGGTGGCCAGCGTCGGGGACACGCGCGCGAGCACCGGCCGCACCAGCCGCGACAGCCCGCTGCGCTGGTACATCGCCAGCAGCGGCCGGATCAGCCGGAGCCGCTCCGGCCGGGGGAACAGCGCGAAGATCGCCGACCGCAGCAGCCGCTGACCACGCGTCCGGTGCTCGGCGCCCCGGCGCTCGACCTGCTGCCGGGTCGCCTCGACCAGCTTGTCGTACTGCACGCCCGACGGGCACGCGGTCACGCAGGCCATGCAGCCGAGACAGGCATCGACGTGCTGCACCAGCGACGACGACATCGGCTCGCCCTCGAGCCCCTCCTTCATCAGGTAGATCCGGCCGCGCGGCGAGTCCATCTCCTCGCCCCACAGCGAGTACGTCGGACAGGCCGGCAGACAGAACCCGCAGTGCACGCAGTCGTCCACCAGCTCACGAGCCGGCGGATGATGCTCGTCGAAGGCCCCCGCCCCGCCGAGCGAGCCGAGCAGGTCCGGCTTCGCATCTGTCATCAGATACCTCCCACGAATCGGCCTGGCGCAAGGTTGCGCCCCGGATCGAGCTGCTGCTTGATCGCGCGCATGAGGTCGAGCCCGCCCACCGGCCCCCACACGTCCAGCTGCGCACGCACCTCGCGCGACGCCCGCAGCACGGTCACGGTCCCGTCGCGCGGGTCGGTCGCGGCACTCCGCAGGTGCCCGACGGCGGCCGCCGTGGCCTCCGGCGTCCCCGTCACTACCGCGTGCAGCACCCCGGCGGCGCTCCCCCGCAACGCCACGCCGACGCCGTACCGCTGCTCGGCATCCCGGGCAGCCGCCAGCAGCTCAGCCACGCCGACCAGGGTCGCCGTCGCCTTGGCATAGGTCCCGCCGCCGCTGGTCGAGCTCCCACCGCCGGTCGAGCCCGTCGAGACCCCCGGCAACGCCGCCCACCACCCGGGCGCCTCTGCCTGCGCCCGCCCGCCCAGCACCTCGGCGACAGCCGCGGCCCGCTGCCCCACCGCGCTCCCCGTGCCCTCGATCAGCACCGCCACCTCGGCGACGTCGCTCCCCGCCGGCCGGTCGATCTCCACCGCGGCGGGCGCGAGCTGCGACGCGACGACCGCCCGAGCCAGCGCGGCGATGTCGGCCAGCGGCCCGGTGGCCACGACGTACGCCCGGTCGGGCCGGGCCGGGTGCAGCCGGAACGCGGCCCGCACCACGACGCCCAGCGTGCCGTACGCGCCGGTCAGCAGCTTGGCCAGGTCGTACCCGGCGACGTTCTTGACGACCTTGCCGCCCGAGGAGGCGATGGTGCCGTCGGCGAGCGCGACAGTGGCCCCGAGCACCAGGTCCCGGATCCCGCCCCGCTGCAGCCGACGCGGACCGGACGTCCCGGTCGACAGTGCCCCGCCCACGGTGGAGCCCCCGGCGAGCCGTTCCGGTGGCAGGTCCACCACGAGCTCCTGCGCCGCGGCCCGGACCGTCTCCGACAGCTCCGCCACCGGCAGCCCCGCCTCGGCGACCACGACGAGATCGCCCGCGCCGTGCTCCACCAGCCGGTCCAGACCCGTGGTGTCCAGGATGAGATCCACCCGCTCGGGCGGCGCGCCCCAGTCCAGGGCGGTCGCTGCCCCGCGCGCGACGGTCACCAGTCCCTGAGCGGTCGCCTCGCGCAGCACCGCCGCCACCCCGTCGGCCGACGTCGGCCGGGCGACCGCGACCGCCGGCACGCCGTCCACGACGTCCGCCGGACCCGCCTCCTCGACCTGGCCACCGTCCTGCTTCAGCGCGTCCTCGAGCCGCTGCAGGTCCGCCATCAAAAGACCTCCGCCACGCCGGACTCCGCGAGCGGATGCGCACCCTGGCGCCGGCCGGGCTGGTCTCCGCACAGCCGCGGCGTAGGGAAGACCTTGCCGGGGTTGGCGATGTTGTCCGGGTCGAACGCGCACCGCACGGCCTGCATCGTGTCGAGGTCCTCGGCGGTGAACATGCGCGGCATGTGACCCGCCTTGTCCGCGCCCACACCGTGCTCACCGGTGATGGACCCACCGTGCTCCAGGCACAGGTCGAGGATCCCGCCGGCCACGGCCTCGGCGCGTTCGACCGCGCCCTCCACCGAACCGTCGAACAGCACGAGGGGGTGCAGGTTGCCGTCGCCCGCGTGGAACACGTTCGCGACCCGCACGTCGGCCGCCTCGCAGAGCGCCGCGATCTCGCGCAGCACCAGCGGCAGCGCGGTCCGCGGGATCACACCGTCCTGGACTATGTAGTCCGGGCTGATCCGGCCCACCGCGGCGAACGCGGACTTGCGGCCCTTCCAGATCAGGGCACGCTCGTCGTCGTCGGCCGCGACCCGCACCTCGAACGCCCCCGCTTCCTCGCACAGGCGCACCACGTCGTCGAACTCCCCTGCGACGTCGGACGACGGCCCGTCCAGCTCGACCACGAGCACCGCGCCCGCGCCGGCCGGGTAGTTGCAGTGCACTGCCGCCTCGGCGGCCTCGATCGCGAGGGCGTCCATCATCTCGATGGCGGCGGGGATCACCCCGGCGGCGATGATCGCGGAGGTGGCGGCGCCGGCGTCGTCCATGGAGTGGAAGGCCGCCAGCAGGGTCCGCACCTCCTGCGGCAGCCGGGTCAGGCGCACGGTGGCCGAGGTGACGATGCCGAGCGTGCCCTCGCTGCCCACCAGCGCGCCGAGCAGGTCGTATCCGGGCGGGTCCGGCGCCTTGCCGCCGATCTCCACCTGTTCCCCGCCGGGCGTCACCAGGTCCAGGCCGGTGACGTGGTTGGTGGTGAACCCGTACTTGAGGCAGTGCGCGCCGCCCGAGTTCTCGGCGATGTTCCCGCCGATCGAGCAGATGGACTGGCTGGAGGGGTCGGGCGCGAAGTAGTACCCGTCCGGGCCGGTCGCGGCCGTGAGCTGGAGGTTGATCACTCCCGGGTCGACGACGGCGCGCTGGTTGTCGACGTCGACCTCCCGGACGGTCCGCATCTGCGACATCACCACGAGCACACCCTCGGAGTGCGGCAGCGCCCCGCCCGACAGCCCCGTACCCGAGCCTCGCGCGACGAACGGCACCGAGTGCCGCACGCACGCTCGCACCGCGGTAGCGACGTCGTCCGGCCCCTGGGCCAGGACCACCACGCCCGGGATCACCCGGTAGACCGCGAGCCCGTCGCACTCGTACGTACGACGCCGCTGCCGGTCCGTGATCACCCGCTCCTCACCCAGCGCCTCGACAAGCTCGGCAATCACGACGTCAAGCCCCACGACAACGTTCTCGGACAAGGACAACCTCCAAGGTTGCGGCCACTACTGCTCCGTTGAGTGCTGGGTATTTGCCCTTCGGAGGCGGTCCGAAGGGCAAATACCCAGCACTCAACGGGTCGGTCAGGGCATTCGGGCGTATGCCGGGAGAGTCAGGAAGTCCGCGTAGTCGTCCGCCACCGCCACCTCGAGGAACGTCTGCTTCGCCTCCTCGTAGTCTGCCGCGTCGCCGGGCAGCTTGGCGATCTCTTCCTCGACGATCTGGTCGATCAGCTCGCGCGTGACCTGGCGGCCGGTGTCGGCGAGCGTCACGTCGTTGTGCAGCCACTGCCACACCTGCGACCTTGAGATCTCGGCCGTGGCGGCGTCCTCCATGAGGTTGAAGATCGCGACGGCGCCGAGCCCACCGAGCCACGCCTTGAGGTACTGGATCCCCACCGAGATGTTGTTCCGCAGCCCGGCCTCGGTGACGTCTCCGGGGGTGCTCGCGACGTCGAGCAGCTGTGCCGCGGTGACCTGAACCTCATCGCGGGTGCGGTCGATCTGGTTCGGCTTGTCGCCGAGCACCGAGGTGAAGACCTCCTTGCAGACGTCCACCATGCCGGGGTGCGCCACCCAGGACCCGTCGAACCCGTCGTTCGCCTCGCGGGTCTTGTCGTCACGAACCTTGGCGAACGCGGCCTCGTTGACCGCCTCGTCGCGGCTCGGGATGAACGCGGCCATGCCGCCGATCGCGTGCGCGCCACGGGTGTGGCAGGTCTTGACGAGCAGCTCGGTGTAGGCCCGCATGAACGGCACGGTCATGGTGACGGCGTTCCGGTCGGGCAGCATGAACTCCGTGCCGCGCGTCCGGAACGACTTGATCACCGAGAACATGAAGTCCCAACGCCCGGCGTTCAGGCCGGAGCTGTGCTCCCGGAGCTCGTAGAGGATCTCCTCCATCTCGAAGGCCGCGGGGTACGTCTCGATGAGCACGGTGGCACGGATAGTGCCCTGCGGGATGCCGAGGAAGTCCTGGGCCAGCACGAACGCGTCGTTCCAGAGCCGCGCCTCCAGGTGCGACTCCATCTTCGGGAGATAGAAGTACGGCCCCTGACCCTTCTCGATCTGCCGCAGACCGGCGGTCGCGAGGTACAGCGCGAAGTCCACGAGGCTGCCCGAGACCGGTCGGCCGTCCACCTGGATGTGCTTCTCCGGCAGGTGCCAGCCGCGCGGGCGCACGATGATCGTGGCCAGCTCCTCGTCCGGCTTCAGCGCGTAGTGCTTGCCGTTCTCGCCGGTGAAGTCGATGGTGCGGTTGATGGCATCGAGCAGATTGAGCTGCCCGCCGACGACAGCGCTCCACTGCGGGGTGTTGGCGTCCTCGTGGTCCGCGAGCCACGCCTTCGCGCCGGAGTTCAGTGCGTTGATGGTCATCTTGCGGTCCGTGGGGCCGGTGATCTCGCACCTGCGGTCCTCGATCCCGGGCGCCAGCGGGGCGACGTGCCAGGTCGGGTCCTCGCGGATGTGCCTCGTCTCCGGGAGAAAGTCGAGCGTGCCACCCGCCGCAAGGTCCGCGACCCGCCGCTCCCGGGCCTCGAGCAGCTCGAGCCGCCGATCGTCCAGTGTCCGGTGCAGGACGGCGATCAGCTCCAGCGCGCGGGGCGTGAGCACCTCCTCCGCGCGGGGTGCGATGTCGCCGGTGATCATCAGGCCGTCTGGAGTGTCCACGTGTCTTCCCTCGGTCGAGTGGTTGATGCCCCATCGCAAGTTCCACGATGCGGAAATCAAATATTTCCTAGTGAAAACACTAAACGCACGACGACGAGGGGTCAACGTGTGCTCAGCCGCCGGCGAGCTCCGCCCCGATGTCTCGCGCGACCTCGTGCAGCACCGGCACCGCTCGATCGCCGAACTCGAACGACACCCGCGCCGCGGGGCCCGACACCGACAGCGCCGTAGGTACGGGCGCCCCAGGGACGACGACGGCGAAGCAGCGGACGCCGATCTCCTGCTCACCGTCGTCCACGGCGTAGCCGCGCTCGCGCGCCTCGGCCGCCGCAGCCAGGAGCGCGTCGAGGTCCGTCAGGGTCCGATCGGTAGCCGGGGCAAGACCGGCGCGTGCCACGATGTCGCGCACTGCCGCATCGGGCAGCTCGCTCAGCAGCGCCTTGCCGACGCCGGTGCTGTGCAGGTGCACACGCCGCCCCACCTCGGTGAACATCCGCATGGAGTGCGACGACGCCGCCTGGGCGACGTACACGGCCATCTCTCCGTCGAGCATGGCCAGGTTTGCCGTCTCACCGAGCTCGCGAGCAACTCGCGCCAGATGACGCCGCGCGCCGGCCCCGAGCTGCCGACCGGCCGACTCACCGAGGCGAATCATCCGCGCACCGAGCGCATATCGTCGCGAGGGAAGCCGCCGAGCGTAACCGCGGGCCACGAGGGTGCGCATCAACCGGTGAATGGTCGGCAGGGGCAGCCCCGACTGCTCCGAGAGCTCGCTCAGGCCGGCATCGCCGCCGACCTCAGCCAGAATCTCGAGCAGATCGAGCGCTCGCTCGACCGACTGCACGCCAGACTCTGCCACATCACCCTCCCGATCGGAACGCCGGAACTACCGGCTCACGGAAGCAGCATTTCATAACGCGGAACGAGGGGTCGGCCGGGTGCGTTCTCGGCATGCTGGTCGTTCTGGGCATGCCGGGAAGTGGCTGGATATGCAGGTAGGGGGTGGAGCCGCACGAACCCTGACGGATTCATGCTGCTCCACCCCCTACCAGGAATGGTTGTCCGGCGGCGTCCTACTCTCCCACCCCGTCTCCAGGGCAGTACCATCGGCGCTGTAGGGCTAAGCTTCCGGGTTCGGAATGGGACCGGGCGTTTCCCCCACGCTAAGACCACCGTAACACTATCGAGACAGACAAAACCCTCACCCACCCACCAACCAAACCCCTCAAAGAGGATGGTGGTGAAACAAGGGGGTTTGGTGCCCGTGACTCGGGAACCGCATAGTGGACGCGAAACAAAACCATGAAAACTTATTAGCAGTGTTGAGGTGTTGTGAAGTTATCGGCAGTTAGTACCGGTCAGCTCCGACAGTCTTTAGTCCTGTCTTCCACATCCGGCCTATCAACCCAGTGGTCTGCTGGGTGCCTCCCACACAAAGTGTATGGAAACCTCATCTCGAAGCAGGCTTCCCGCTTAGATGCTTTCAGCGGTTATCCCTTCCGAACGTAGCCAACCAGCCATGCTCCTGGCGGAACAACTGGCACACCAGAGGTTCGTCCGTCCCGGTCCTCTCGTACTAGGGACAGCCCTTCTCAAGTTTCCTGCGCGCGCAGCGGATAGGGACCGAACTGTCTCACGACGTTCTAAACCCAGCTCGCGTACCGCTTTAATGGGCGAACAGCCCAACCCTTGGGACCTACTCCAGCCCCAGGATGCGACGAGCCGACATCGAGGTGCCAAACCATGCCGTCGATATGGACTCTTGGGCAAGATCAGCCTGTTATCCCCGGGGTACCTTTTATCCGTTGAGCGACGGCGCTTCCACAAGCCACCGCCGGATCACTAGTTCCGACTTTCGTCCCTGCTCGACCTGTCGGTCTCACAGTCAAGCTCCCTTGTGCACTTGCACTCGATACCTGATTGCCAACCAGGCTGAGGGAACCTTTGAGCGCCTCCGTTACATTTTAGGAGGCAACCGCCCCAGTTAAACTACCCACCAGGCACTGTCCCTGATCCGGATCACGGACCGAGGTTAGACATCCGAAGCGATCAGAGTGGTATTTCAACAATGACTCCACCCGAGCTGGCGCCCTGGCTTCACAGTCTCCCACCTATCCTACACAAACCGCACCGAACACCAATACCAAGCTATAGTAAAGGTCCCGGGGTCTTTCCGTCCTGCTGCGCGTAACGAGCATCTTTACTCGTAGTGCAATTTCGCCGAGTTCGCGGTTGAGACAGCGGAGAAGTCGTTACGCCATTCGTGCAGGTCGGAACTTACCCGACAAGGAATTTCGCTACCTTAGGATGGTTATAGTTACCACCGCCGTTTACTGGGGCTTAAATTCTGAGCTTCGCCTTACGGCTGACTCGTCCTCTTAACCTTCCAGCACCGGGCAGGCGTCAGTCCGTATACATCGTCTTGCGACTTCGCACGGACCTGTGTTTTTAGTAAACAGTCGCTTCTCCCTGGTCTCTGCGGCCCTCCCCGCGTCCCCCAGCAAGTGGGTTAACGGTTCAGGCCCCCCTTCTCCCGAAGTTACGGGGGCATTTTGCCGAGTTCCTTAACCACGATTCTCTCGATCGCCTTAGTATTCTCTACCTGACCACCTGAGTCGGTTTAGGGTACGGGCGGCTAGTCCCTCGCGTCGAGGCTTTTCTAGGCAGCATAGGATCACCAGATTCCCGCATACACGGTCTCTATCAGCTCTCACCCTATATGCCCCACGGATTTGCCTATGGGACGGGCTACGACCTTGGACATGGACAACCATCGCCACGCCTGGCTACCTTCCTGCGTCACCCCTGTTAACACGCTTACCTACTACCGGATCAGGTCCCACGCCTCCCCCACGATGCTGCCCGAAGGCAACGGTGTGGACTCGGGGTGGTTAGTATCACCGGGCTCGGTATGGGCGGTACTTCGCCGGTAGGAGAATATCAACTCCTTGTCCATCGACTACGCCTGTCGGCCTCGCCTTAGGTCCCGACTTACCCAGGGCGGATGAACCTGGCCCTGGAACCCTTGGTCATTCGGCGGACGGGATTCACACCCGTCATTCGCTACTCATGCCTGCATTCTCACTCGTGTAGGCTCCACCGCTGGATCACTCCGCGACTTCACTGCCCACACGACGCTCCCCTACCCACCCACACACCTGAACACACAGAACAAGTCTGGTGCTGGGCTAACGTATGAGTGCCACGGCTTCGGCGGTGTGCTTGAGCCCCGCTACATTGTCGGCGCGGAATCACTTGACCAGTGAGCTATTACGCACTCTTTCAAGGGTGGCTGCTTCTAAGCCAACCTCCTGGTTGTCTGTGCAACTCCACATCCTTTCCCACTGAGCACACGCTTTGGGGCCTTAGCCGGTGATCTGGGCTGTTTCCCTCTCGACCACGGAGCTTATCCCCCGCAGTCTCACTGCCGCGCTTACGACTTACCGGCATTCGGAGTTTGGCTGACGTCAGTAACCTGGTGAGGCCCATTAGCCATCCAGTAGCTCTACCTCCGGTAAGAAACACGCGACGCTGCACCTAAATGCATTTCGGGGAGAACCAGCTATCACGAAGTTTGATTGGCCTTTCACCCCTAACCACAGGTCATCCCCCAGGTTTTCAACCCTGGTGGGTTCGGTCCTCCACGCCGTCTTACCGGCGCTTCAACCTGCCCATGGCTAGATCACTTCGCTTCGGGTCTAGACCCGGCGACTGAATCGCCCTATTCGGACTCGCTTTCGCTACGGATACCCCACACGGGTTAACCTCGCCACCGAGCACTAACTCGCAGGCTCATTCTTCAAAAGGCACGCCGTCACCCCTGCAAACCCCTAAGGGCTGGAGGCTCCGACGGATTGTAGGCACACGGTTTCAGGTACTATTTCACTCCCCTCCCGGGGTACTTTTCACCTTTCCCTCACGGTACTTGTCCGCTATCGGTCACTAGGTAGTATTTAGGCTTAGCAAGTGGTCTTGCCAGATTCACACGAGATTTCACGGGCCCCGTGCTACTTGGGATCCCCTCAACCAGGCCGCACCATTTCGTCTACGGGACTCCCACCCACTACGGTCCGGTATTCAACCCGGTTCGACTATGACACGACTTTCTTACTGGCTGAAGAACTGTCAGATTCTTCCAGAAGGTCCCACAACCCCGCACACGCAACGCCTGACAGCTTGACACGCATACGGTTTGGCCTCATCCGCTTTCGCTCGCCACTACTCACGGAATATCTCTTCCTGTCGGTACTGAGATGTTTCACTTCCCGACGTTCCCTCCACACGCCCTATACATTCAGGCGCGGGTAACCGAACATGACTTCGGCTGGGTTCCCCCATTCGGAGACCCTCGGATCACAGCTCGTCTGCCAACTCCCCGAGGATTATCGCAGGCTACAACGTCCTTCTTCGGCTCCTAGTGCCAAGGCATCCACCAATGTGCCCTTAAAAACTTCAGGCAACACTACAATCACAGAAACCAAGATGACCACAAAACAACAACCACAAGCCAAAGACCCATGGTCGTACATTCTTGCGATCGCAATCTT
Organism: Promicromonospora sp. CA-289599; assembly: GCF_050936155.1. Taxonomy (NCBI): domain Bacteria; kingdom Bacillati; phylum Actinomycetota; class Actinomycetes; order Micrococcales; family Promicromonosporaceae; genus Promicromonospora; species Promicromonospora sp. CA-289599. Next base: position 4,947,341 of record NZ_JBNJNI010000001.1, on the reverse strand, counting down.
GGAAAATTTCAAAGATGCTCGCGTCCACTATGCAGTTCTCAAGCAACGGACGAACCCACCAGGCAAACCCGTGACACCACAACCGGCACGCCGGCGGGTATGACACGAACCAAGTGACCCGTACTCGATCCAGAAACACACAACCTTGCCTACCCCCGAAGGGACAAGCCGGCCGGTTGTCTCAGGACCCAACAGTGTGCTTGGCGAACCCCCGACCACCCGGCAGACCGCGTTCCAACCCGTCACGACCCTCCGAGGAGGACACAACCGGCGTACTAGCAATCAGCCCAGGCAGGGCGACTCTTCGTCAATGTTCCACCCATGAGCAACCATCCCAGACGCGTACGGCCTGGGCCTGGCCTCTGCCACCAGCACCAACCATCGCCCCCACCCCGTGAAGGATGAACACGTGCTCCGTAGAGCGGCCGGCGTCCCCACTATGTGGGGCCTGATGGAGATGAGCTCCTTAGAAAGGAGGTGATCCAGCCGCACCTTCCGGTACGGCTACCTTGTTACGACTTAGTCCCAATCGCCAGTCCCACCTTCGACCACTCCCTCCCTTGCGGGTTGGGCCGTGAGCTTCGGGTGTTACCAACTTTCGTGACTTGACGGGCGGTGTGTACAAGGCCCGGGAACGTATTCACCGCAGCGTTGCTGATCTGCGATTACTAGCGACTCCGACTTCACGGGGTCGAGTTGCAGACCCCGATCCGAACTGAGACCGGCTTTTTGGGATTCGCTCCACCTCACGGTATCGCAGCCCTCTGTACCGGCCATTGTAGCATGCGTGAAGCCCAAGACATAAGGGGCATGATGATTTGACGTCATCCCCACCTTCCTCCGAGTTGACCCCGGCAGTCTCCCATGAGTCCCCGGCATGACCCGCTGGCAACATAGGATAAGGGTTGCGCTCGTTGCGGGACTTAACCCAACATCTCACGACACGAGCTGACGACAACCATGCACCACCTGTGTACGAGTGTCCAAAGAGTTCGTTATCTCTAACGCGTTCTCGTACATGTCAAGCCTTGGTAAGGTTCTTCGCGTTGCATCGAATTAATCCGCATGCTCCGCCGCTTGTGCGGGCCCCCGTCAATTCCTTTGAGTTTTAGCCTTGCGGCCGTACTCCCCAGGCGGGGCACTTAATGCGTTAGCTGCGGCACAGAACGAGTGGAACCCGCCCCACACCTAGTGCCCAACGTTTACGGCATGGACTACCAGGGTATCTAATCCTGTTCGCTCCCCATGCTTTCGCTCCTCAGCGTCAGTAACTGCCCAGAGACCTGCCTTCGCCATCGGTGTTCCTCCTGATATCTGCGCATTCCACCGCTACACCAGGAATTCCAGTCTCCCCTACAGCACTCTAGTCTGCCCGTACCCGATGCAAGCCCACAGTTGAGCCATGGGATTTCACACCAGACGCGACAGACCGCCTACGAGCTCTTTACGCCCAATAATTCCGGACAACGCTTGCGCCCTACGTATTACCGCGGCTGCTGGCACGTAGTTAGCCGGCGCTTCTTCTGCAGGTACCGTCACTTTCGCTTCTTCCCTGCTGAAAGAGGTTTACAACCCGAAGGCCGTCATCCCTCACGTGGCGTCGCTGCATCAGGCTTTCGCCCATTGTGCAATATTCCCCACTGCTGCCTCCCGTAGGAGTCTGGGCCGTGTCTCAGTCCCAGTGTGGCCGGTCGCCCTCTCAGGCCGGCTACCCGTCGACGCCTTGGTAGGCCATTACCCCACCAACAAGCTGATAGGCCGCGAGCCCATCCCCCACCGAAAAACTTTCCAACACCCACCATGCGGCAGGTGCTCATATCCGGTATTAGACCTCGTTTCCAAGGCTTATCCCGAAGTAGGGGGCAGGTTGCTCACGTGTTACTCACCCGTTCGCCACTGATCCACCCAGCAAGCTGGGCTTCACCGTTCGACTTGCATGTGTTAAGCACGCCACCAGCGTTCGTCCTGAGCCAGGATCAAACTCTCCGTAAAAGAGAAACATCCACACCCACCCAAGGGGCGAGCGTGAACAATGATACCGGCCAGACCAATCTGATGATTAAGATCTGTCCAAAACAACCCCCACAACGATGCGACCCGACTAACCGGACGGTCAGACAAGGCCACACCCGCAAGGGGTTAAAACATTGGCATTGACTATCAAGCACACTGTTGAGTTCTCAAACAACCGACGCACACCGTCAGGACCGCAATCTTTCCGATCGCTTCCCTGTCCGGGGCAGTGCCTGTAACTTACCAGGCTCTTTCGGACTTTTCCAAATCCTCGTCAGCCTCTCAGCCGGGAGAATTCTTCGACCATCCGAAGCATTTCCGATTCCCATTTACGCCATCTTCAGAAGAATGAATCTCTGATGACTTGCGAAGGTTGGGACGCCTCCTGGTCGATCGCGGCGCTAGCCGCTTGATCAACGTTCGGAGGCAACCTGTGCAACTTACCCTACCACGCTCTCCGGCGCAAGGACCCTGGTGAGGGTTCGTGCATCGGGGTGCCTGTCCGGCAAGCCCTCCCCAGCTCCAGAGCGCACGAGGCCACTCTCAGATCTGGTTTGGTTTCCGCCCCGGGACCGGCCAGTCGCGCTCGTCGCGCTTCCTGTCCGTGCCTCCCTGTCGGGCGAACAACCGGAACAGTACACAGCGATCGGCGCCCGCGCAAAATCAGCGTGCGATCTGGGCCGCAGAGCGCCAGAAACCACGGATCGGCGGCGGACCCGATGGGTGCCCGCCGCCGCCGTCGTCATTCCACGGTCACCGACTTGGCCAGGTTCCGCGGCTTGTCGACGTCGTGCCCGAGGGTGAGGGCCGCGTGGTACGCCAGCAGTTGCAGCGGCACCGTCAGCAGCACCGGGTCGAGCTCCCGTTCGCTGCGCGGCACGTCGATCCGTTCCGCACGCAGCTCCCCCAGGTCCACGCCCGGATGCGTGACGACGACCAGCGGCCCGCCGCGGGCGGCGATCTCGTGCAGGGCCGCGACGTTGCGGTCGGTCAGCTCGTCGTCGGGCACGATGGCGACGGTCGGCACCTCGGGCGAGATGAGGGCGAGCGGCCCGTGCTTGAGCTCCGACATCTGGTACGCCTCGGCGTGCCGGTAGCTGATCTCCTTGAACTTCTGCGCGCCCTCGCGCGCCACCGGGTATCCCCGGACCCGACCGACGAAGAACAGGCTCTCGGCGGCGGCGAGCGCCTTCGCCGCCTCAGCGATACGCGCCTCGCCGTCGAGCACCTGCTCGATCTGGGCCGGCAGGTTCTGCAACCCGGCCACGAGCCGGCGTCCGTCGGCGACGGACAGGTCGCGAACGCGGCCGAGCTGGAGCGCCAGCAGCGCGAAGCCCACGAACATCGTGGTGAGCGCCTTGGTGGAGGCGACGGCGATCTCCGGTCCGGCGTGCAGGTAGATCCCTCCGTCGCAGGCCCGGGCGATCGCGGAGCCGACGACGTTGACCAGGCCGATGACCCGGCCGCCCTTGCGGCGGATCTCCTCGACCGCCAGCAGGGTGTCGATAGTCTCGCCCGACTGGCTCACCGCCACGTAGAGCGTGTCCGGCTCGATCACCGGGCTCCGGTAGCGGAACTCACTCGCTGCCTCCGCGTCGGCGGGGACGCGTGCGAGCTCCTCGATGAGGGACGCGCCCATCTGTCCCACGTAGTACGCCGATCCGCAGCCCAGGATCTTGACGCGTCGTACGGCGCGCAGCTCACGGGCGTCCATGTCGAGCCCGCCCAGGTGGGCCGTGGCGAAGCGCTCGTCCAGGCGCCCGCGCAGCGCGCGCTCCACGCTGGCCGGCTGCTCGAGCATCTCCGTGTACATGCGGGGGCGTCCGTCGATCTGCCCGTGCTCGTAGGCACTGGGGTCGACGTCGACCTCGCGCGCCGTGGTCTGTGTCCGCGTCAGGTCGCGGCGGAACGTCGTGAAGCCTGACGCCGTCACGGTCGCCAGCTCGCCGTCGGTCAGGTGCGCCACCGTGGTGGTGTGCCGGACCAGTGCGGCGAGGTCGGAGGCGATGAACATCTCCTTGTCCCCCACCCCGACCAGCAGCGGGCTGCCGTTGCGGGCCACCACCACGCGGTCCGGGAAGTCGGCGTGCACGACGGCCAGCCCGTAGGTGCCCTCGACGGCGTCCAGGGCGTCCACGACCTTGCCCTCGAGCGTGTCGGCGTCCGACCGGGCGATGAGATGCGCGAAGACCTCGGTGTCGGTGTCGCTCACGAGTGCCACACCCTCGTCGGTGAGCCGTGCGCGCAGCGCCGCGGCGTTGTCGATGATGCCGTTGTGCACCACCGCGACCGCGCCGCTCGCGTCCGTGTGCGGGTGGGCGTTGGCGTCCGTCGCGGGGCCGTGCGTGGCCCAGCGGGTGTGGCCGATGCCGACGCGACCGGGCATCCGCTTGGGCAGCACCTCGGCGAGGTCGCGCACCCGGCCCGCACGCTTGGTCACCCGCAGCTGGGAGCCGACGACGGCGACGCCCGCCGAGTCGTACCCCCGGTGCTCCAGCCGGCCGAGCGCCTCCACGAGCAACGGAGCAGCGTTCTGGCCCCCCACGTAACCGACGATTCCGCACATGTCTGTTCTCCTTCAGCCGTAGATCTTCAGCCGTAGATCATCCGGCGCAGCTGCCGCTCGCTGAGCCGGGGCGCCGCGACGACCCGGTGCTCCAGCTCGGCGGCGATGCGCGCGAAGATCTCGGGGTTCTTGGCCCCATGGGTCTTGAGCTCGGCGTGCCGCCGTCGGACGATCTCCTCGACCGGGGTGGCGTAGTACGCCACGACGTCGCCGATCACCCGTGCCGCCTCGGCGGGCGTGAGTCCTGTGGACGCCGCCACGTGGGCGACGAGGTCGGAAGACGTCCTCATGCCGTGAGACTCGCCCATCCGCATCCAGATCAGCAACTTCTTGCCCGATATCGGGCAAGAAGGGGCGCCAGCAGTGTGCTGGCATGCGAAACGGCGGCCGCCCGCTTGTCAGCAGGCGACCGCCGTCGTACGCACCGGCCGGTCAGGCGGCCGTAGCGCGTGGCATCACTCCGACGCGGCGACCGCCAGCGTCTTCTTTCCGCGCCGCAGGACGGCGAACCTGCCGTGCAGCAGGTCCTCGGCCGTCAGAGCCTGGTCCTCGGCGGTGACCTTGACGTTGTTCACGTAGGCGCCGCCCTCCTTGACCGCGCGGCGTGCTTCGCCCTTGGAGGCGACGATCCCCGAACCCGCCAGCAGGTCGACGACGAGGTCACCGGCCTTCGCCGTCACCCGCGGCAGCTCCGACACCGCTCCGGCGAGCGTGCGGGCGTCAAGGTCGTCGAGCGAACCGCGGCCGAACAGCGCCTGGCTCGCCGCGATGACAGCCTCGGTCGCGGCCGCGCCGTGCACCAGGGTGGTGACGTCGCCCGCGAGCGCCTTCTGGGCCTCGCGGGCGAAGGGCCGCTCGGCGACCTCGCGCTCCAGCTCCGCGATCTCCTCCCGGCTGCGGAAGGTGAACACCTTGAGGTAGTTCACGACGTCGGCGTCCGCCTGGTTGAGCCAGAACTGGTAGAAGGCGTAGGGGCTCGTCATGTCGGGGTCGAGCCAGACGGCGCCGCCCTCCGTCTTGCCGAACTTGGTGCCGTCGGCCTTGGTGATGAGCGGCGTGGTGAGCGCGTGGGCGCTCGCCCCCTCGGCCTTGCGGACCAGCTCGACACCGGCGAGCAGGTTGCCCCACTGATCGCTGCCGCCCGTCTGCAGGGTGACCCCACGTCGCCGGTACAGCTCGAGGAAGTCCATCCCCTGCAGCACCTGGTAGCTGAACTCCGTGAAGCTGATGCCCTCGTCCGAGCTGAGCCGCCGCGCGACCGTGTCCTTGGCGAGCATGGTGCTCATCCGGAAGTGCTTGCCGATATCGCGCAGGAACGCGATCGCCGACAGCCCTGACGTCCAGTCCAGGTTGTTCACCATCGTGGCGGCGTTGGGTCCGTCCCAGGTGAGCAGCGGCTCGATCTGGCCGCGGATGCGCTCCACCCAGCCGGCGACGACCTCCGGGTCGTTGAGCGTGCGCTCGCCCGCCATCTTGGGGTCGCCGATGAGCCCGGTCGCGCCGCCGACCAGCGCGGTCGGCCGGTGTCCGGCGTCCTGCAGGCGGCGTGCGGTCAGGATCTGGACCAGGTTGCCGATGTGCAGGGACGGCGCGGTGGGGTCGAAGCCCACGTAATAGTCGACGGTGCCCTCCGACAGTGCAGAACGCAGCGCGGCCTCGTCGGTGGACTGTGCCACCAGGCCTCGCCATTGCAGCTCGTCGAGGATGTCGGTCACCGTGGTTGCTCCTTGTTTCGTGTGGGTACGGCCCGGGCGGGCCGCACGGCGTGCCCTTCGTGGGTCCGCAGGTCCTAGTCTGCCTGACGGCGGTGCGGGGCTCGCCTTCATTCGGCCCGGCACCTACGCGAATCTGGCCTGCGCCTCCGGGCTCACGGGCGTGAAGCAGTTCACCAGGGTGCCGTCCGGGTCTCGCACGAGCAGCGACCTGTTGCCCCACGGCATCGTCGTCGGTGCGGTCACGGTCTCGACCGTGTCGCCGATCCTGGTGAACAGCGCGTCCACGTCGTCGACGAGGAACTCCACGATGGCCGTGCGGTTGTCCGCGGGGCCTGCGGATCCCGGGCCGAAGAGCTGGACCGTGCGGGTGCTGCCGATGGCGAGGGTGCCCTTGTCCGTGCGCAGCTCGGCGAACTCGGGTGACGGCCGGTCCGCCGTGACACCGGTGAGGTGCTCGTAGAAGGCCGTCAGCCGGTCGACGTCGTCGGTGATGAGGCGCACGGAGGCGAGGGTCGTGTGGTTCATGGTGGTGGACCTCCTGGTCGTGGCCACGGACTCCCCGCGGCTCACGACCAGCGTCTCCCTGCTCGGCGACACCGCTCTGTCGGTGTTTCCCGACGATCTTCTCCTCGCGGATCGAGCCGGAGTCAGCCCAGGAGCGTCAAGGTGCGCAGGTCCCCCTCCGGGATCTGGACGTCTTCCGGCCGGACGACCCTTCGGGGCGCATGCTCGCTGGTTGCCGTGACACCGTCGATGCGGTCGAGGCGGAAAGCCCGGATCCCGTCGCGCAGCCGGCACCAGGCCAGCAGGTACCACCCGGTGGACGACCCGACATAGCCGAGCGGCTCGACGTCACGCGTGGTCCCGGTACCCGCACGGTCCGTGTACCGCAGACGCAGGACCCTGCGCGCGGAGATCGCGTGGGCGAGGACCGCGGGAACCGGAGGCACCTCCGGTGGCGCCCCGAGCAGGTGCACACGGCCTGCGAGGTCGTGGGCGGCAGTCGCGTCGTCGTCCCGCATGGCCGCGAGAATCTTGCGCAGCGCCGTCGAACCAGCGGCCGCGAACGGTGTCCCGGCCATACCGCCCAGCGCTACGGCGACGGCGACCGCCTCGTCGGGGCTGAAGTTCACCGGCGGCAGCGTTCTGGCGCGGTCCAGGCAGTAGCCCCCGGTGCGGCCAGGCTCGGCCCATACGGGCACACCCGTCTGCTGCAGTGCGCTGATGTCGCGCTCGATGGTCCGTCGGCTGACCTCGAACCGGCCGGCCAACCACGACGCGCTCCGCGGACGCGGGGAGACGGCTCGCAGCTCCTCGACGATCGCGTACATGCGGTCGGTCCTGTTCACCCGGCGAGCCTATGCGGCCCGTGCGATGAGTTCTGGTGGGCGTCGTCGTCGGACGTTCCATGGAAACGAAAAAGCCTCAGCGCTCAGCCTTCCGGTCAGGCAGGCTGGAATCATGACCGACAACGACATGCCCGGCTGGAAGCGGAACGTAGCGCTGTTCCTGACCGGACAGACCATCTCGCTGCTCGGGTCCATGCTGGTCATGTTCGCCGTCATGTGGCACCTGACCATCGAGACCCGGTCCGGGGCCGTTCTCATGATGAGCATCGTCTTCGGCATGCTGCCGCAGGCGGTCATGTCGATCTTCGGCGGGGTGTGGGCCGACCGGCACTCCCGCAAGCTCCTGATCATGGGCGCCGACACGACCATCGCCGTGGTCACGCTCGGACTGGCCCTGCTGATGGTCAGCGGCATCGACGACCTGTGGGTCATCTACGTCGCGCTGGCCGTCCGATCGACCTTCGCGGGTATCCAGACGCCCGCGGTGAGCGCGATGATCCCGCAGATCGCGCCGACCGACCAGCTGATGCGCGTCAACGGCATCTTCCAGTCGATCCAGTCGGGGATGATGCTGCTCGCCCCCGCCCTGGCGGCCGTGGTCTATGCGTCCTTCGACATCGTCACCGTGTTCTTCGTGGACGCGGTGACCGCGCTCATCGGCGTCGGGATGCTCGCCCTGGTCACCGTGCCCCGCCTGGTGCGGGCCGACGCCGAGGACGGTCCGGTCAGCTACTTCGGCGACCTCGTCGCGGGTGTGCGGTACATCGGCTCGAACGGCCCCGTGAAGTGGCTGGTCTCGCTGTTCGCCCTGGTGATGTTCCTGGTCGGCGCGCCGAGCTACCTCACGCCGCTGATGGTCACCCGCACGTTCGGCGACGAGGTGTGGAAGCTGACCGCCAACGAGCTCTTCTGGGGCGGCGGCATGCTGCTGGGCGGCATCATCATGGCCACCGTCGGTCCGCGGATCAAGCGCCGGGTGCGGCTCATGGTGGGTTCCGTGGTGACCACCGGTGTGCTCGTCGCGGGCCTCGGCTTCTCCACGAACATGTGGGTGTTCTTCGGGTTCGGCCTGCTGATCGGCATCACGTTCGCGACCCTCAACACGCCGGCGTTCACGATCCTCCAGGAACGTGTGGAGCCTGAGATGCAGGGCCGGGTCTTCGGCTTCGTCGGGATCGTGATGACCGTCGCGATGCCGCTGTCCATGGTCGTGTTCGGCCCGCTGGCCGACCAGTACTCCGTGGAGTCGCTCCTGATCCTGGCCGGCGCCCTGCTGGTCGCCGTGCTGGGCGGGATCCTCGCCGTACCGGCCGCTCGGCGCTCCCTGGCGCAGGTCGACGTGGCGCCGGAGCCCGTGGACGACGACCCCGGCTCGCGTGACAGGATTGACGTGTCCCACTGACCTGTCTTGTCCCGCAGACAAGGCTGAGCGTTCGGAAGGTTCCTGTGAGCACCCCCAAGATCTATGCCCTGCACGAGAACCCCGAGTGGTTCCCGCCGTTCGCGGAGGCCTTCGCCGCCGAGGGTGTCGAGTACGTCGAGTGGGTGCTGACGGACGGCGTGCTCGACCTCGACGAGGCACCGCCGGAGGGCATCTTCTGGTCCCGCATCTCGGCGAGCAGCCACACGCGCGACCACGGGCTCACCAAGGACTACTCGCGTGCGGTGCTGTCCTGGCTAGAGGCCTCCGGGCGGCGCACCGTCAACGGCCGCCGCGTGCTGGAGCTCGAGGTCAGCAAGGTGGACCAGCTCACCGCGCTGCGCGCCGCCGGGATCGACACGCCCCGCACCGTGGCCGCCGTCGGGCGCGAGCAGGTGCTGAAGGCCGCGCAGGGGTTCCCCACCCCGTTCGTCACCAAGCACAACCAGGGCGGCAAGGGCCTCGGCGTGCGCAAGTTCGAGTCATTCGACGACCTGGCCGACTACGTGGGCTCCGACGAGTACGAGGAGCCCGTTGACGGCATCACGCTGATCCAGGAGTACGTGGTCGCGGCCGACGGCGGTATCACGCGCGTGGAGATCGTCGGCGGCGAGATGGTCTACGCCGTCCGCGGCGACACGGAGCGCGGCGGGTTTCAGCTCTGCCCCGCCGACGCGTGCGCGATCGACCCGGAGACGGGCCGGCCGGTCCCGCCGGTGGGCGCGACCATCTCCATGGCGCCCGACGAGGACTGGGGCCTGTTCTCCGAGCGCGAGGGCTACGACGACCCGGTGGTCGCCAAGTACCTCGAGTTCACGCGGCGGCACGGGATCGAGGTGGCGGGGATCGAGAACATCCGGACCGCCGACGGCCGCGTCCTGACGTACGACGTGAACACCAACACGAACTACAACAGCGACGTCGAGCGGGGCACCGCGAGGTCGGGGCCGCGCGAGATCGTGCGGCACCTGGCCCGGGTGCTGAAGGAGACCTACCCTGGAGCTGCCGCCCTTCGCTGAGGGGAACGGAAGTGAGGCCGGGACCCCCCGCCGGACGACGGGAGCCCGGCCTTCACGCTGTCTTCAGCCGCGACGGTGGGGCTGAGCAGCGCGGTAGGCGGAGACCGTCTCCTCACCGTCCAGCCAGAGACGCCAGGGATACAGGTCGGCACGGCCGCCGTCGCCGCTCACGCCTACGCGAGGGCCGGTGCGGACGACGACGCTCGGGGTCTCGACCGGCTGGCGGTGCAGCACCACGGCGCCGTCCGGTTCGGTGACGTCGGCGCCGTCCTCGGACAGGTTGATGCCCAGGGCGACCGCCAGGCGCGCCGGGCCACGGGCCAGGTCACGGTCGACCCGCACCACACCCGTGGCGATCCGGCGCGAACGGGCGAGTCGGACGCCGTCGGACTCGGGGCCGCCGAGCACCTCGCCGGCTCGGACCAGCACCGCCGAGGCCTCTCCCTCCGGGCCGCACACCAGGTTCACGCAGTGGTGCAGGCCCAGGTGGCGGTACACGTACAGCCGCCCGGGCTCGCCGAACATCGTCGCGTTCCGCCGGTTGGGGCCGCGAAAGGCGTGCGAGCCGGGGTCGGTGGCTCCGTCGTACGCCTCCACCTCGGTGAGGCGCAGGGAGACGACGCCGTCGGGCGTGCGCGTCGTGAGCGTGGCCCCCAGCAGGTCCCGGGCGACGTCGAGAACTGGTCGCAGGTACCAGTCCCTGCCCGGGACGCTGAGGATGGCCTCGGGAGACTTCATGCCCCGATCATGCACGGACCCGCTAGGCGAACGCGAAGACGGGCGGGAAGATCACGACCACGATCAGCGCCCACACGGCGTACGCCGGGAGGTACCGCGTCTGCCAGCGTTCGATCGGGGCGAACGGCCGCGCGCCCCGGAGGAACCCGGCGGTCAGCCAGGCCGACCAGGCCAGGTGCACCAGCAGCACCAGGTTCAGCCCGAGGGCCGCCACCTTGTTGGCGCTGAACCCGAACTCGGCGATGCGGGTCAGCATCGCGCTCAGGGTGACCGCGTCGACCGCGAGCGCCGCGACCACCAGCACGAGCTGGAGCACGTCGAACAGGCCGGGCGGCGCGAGCGATTCGCGGGCGGAGATCGAGTAGAGCAGCAGGCACAGCACGAGCACGAGGACCGCGTCCATGAGGATGAGCAGCTCGCGGTCGACGTCGAGCAGGCCGCCCGTGGTGGCGAAGACGCCGAGGAACACCAACAGCATCACGATGGTCAGCGGCGTGAAGACGCGGGTCAGGACCGGCGCGATGTTCTCGACGACGTTCTGCTTGGCCTCGACCAGCCAGGCCGCGACGATGAGCGCACCTGGCACGCAGAACGGCAGGATCCAGGACTCGAGGACGGGCTCGAAGTCCACGCCGACCAGGCCGAGGGTGCCGAGGGTGAGCCCGATGAGCACTCCCCCGCCGAGCGCGATGAGGACGAAGTAGATGGCGAGCTCGCCGGTGAAGCGGACGTAGTCCATCCGGCGTGCGTCGGACCGCCATCTGCCGCCGGCGTACGCGACGGCGACCAGCGCCCACAGGGCGACCATCGAGTGGCTCGCCGCGAGGAACAGGGTCGAGCCGTCCGGCTCGAACGGGTAGACGTTCAGCACCACCGCGAGGACGGCGAACGGGACCAGGAGCGCCGCGCCGACCCGCCAGGTGAGCTTGCGCTTCCAGGCGAAGTAGCCGGCGAGGAACGGGAGCACCAGGAGACCGATGTTGCGCGCGACCACCATCTCGTCGGCGAACAGCTCGGTGCCCAGCTTGACCGCGGCTCCCGCGCCGAGGGCGAGCGCCAGGACGACACCGAGCTCGCGCCAGGACCGCGCACCGCCGTCGGACGGTTCGGGGACGAGCACGAGCTGCTTCCACAGCCGGTCGGAGTGCTCACGGGCGAACTCGCGGGAGACGTCGTCGAGGTTGCCCATGCGCTTGACGGAGACGAGGAAGGCCTCGTCGTCGTCGAGCCCGGTACCGGTCAGGTCGGTCACCTGCTCGCGCAGGTGGTCCTCCATCTCCTCCACGTCGCTCGCCGAGATGGCCCGACGGCGCTGGACGTACCCGCGCCACTGGTCGATCTGTGCTTCGAGCTCGGGGTTGGTGCTCATCATGCCCACCCTTCTGCGACGACGGGAGGTCGCTGGACGTCCTGCCACACCTGCTTCAGGGCGTCGGCCACCACTGACCACTGCTGCTGCCGGTCGGCGAGGGTCTCGCGGCCGGCCGGCGTGATCGCGTAGTGCTTGCGTCGGCGTCCTGCCTCCGAGGTGCCCCAGCTCGCCTCCACGTACCCGAGCCGCTCCAGCCGGTGCAGCAAGGGGTACAGCATCCCGTCGGTCCACTGCATGCGCCCGCCGGAGAGCTCGTTGACGCGCTTGACGATCGCGTAGCCGTACGACTCGCCGTCGGCCAGGATGCCGAGGACGAGCGGGGTGGCCGAGGCGGCCACCAGATCCTTGTCGATGTGCATAGCACTCCTATGCCTAGGTCTTCTAGGGTTGGAACCCTAGCAGATCTAGGCCTAGCGGATCTAGGTATTGGTTTTGTCAGTCGGCGGCCGGGATCTCGACCCGCTCGATGGTGACGGGAACCTCGGGAGGGCCGTCGGCGGCGGCGCCCTGGACCCCTTCCGCCCCGACCGCCCTGAGTACGTCGAGTCCGCTCGTGACCCGCCCGAAGACGGTGTACCCGCCGGCGGAGTCCGGCGGTACGTGCGAGTCGGCGAACACCAGGTAGAACTGCGAGCCCATCGAGTCGGCGTCGCCCGTGGACCGCGCCATCGCGAGGGTCCCGGCCGGGTAGACGCCGTCCTCCGGGGCGTTCTCCAGCGGGCCGAACCGGTACCCCGGACCACCGGTGCCGGTGAACGTCGGGTCTCCGCACTGGAGCCCCGAGACCTCACCCGTGTACAGCCGGTGGCACCCGGTCCCGTCGAAGTACCCGCCGTCGGCGAGCGTGAGGAACGAGGCGACGGCGTGCGGGGCCGTGGCACCGTCGAGCTCCAGGCCGATCTCGCCGAGACACGTGTCGAGCACGACCTCCCAGGTGCGACCCTGGGCGGCCGACGCGTCCGGCAGGCTGTACGTCGCCCGCTCCTCGGTAGAGGCCGACGGGCAGTCGGCCGCGGCCGCCACGACGTCGACCGGCTCGTCGCCACGGCCGTTCAGGAGCACGGCGGCGAGGACGGCGCCTGCCGCGACCACGACGACGCCCCCGGCCACGGCGGCCCAGAAGCCGCGTCCACGGCGGGGCTTGCGATCGCCCTGCCCGACGGCAGGGGCCGCCGGGGCCTCTGGCGACGCCGGCGTGGGCAGCTGGGTGGCCGCCACGTTGGTGGGGTCATGGTCATCGCGAGGGGGTGCGTCCACCGGGCCCACCAGGGGCACCGAGGATGCCTGGCCTGCCGGAGAGACCGGGGGTACCTGGGGAACCGAGGGCGTCGACGAGACTGGAGACACCAGGCGCGCCGAGGGCGCCGTCGCGATCCCGTCCCGTTCCGCGATCATCTCGGCGACCGGTCCGGTGAGCCACGGCCGGTTCGACGCGTCGCCGTCGGCCAGACCCTCCAGTACGTCCTCGACGCCCGGCCGGGCGGCGGGATCCTTGGCGAGACACGCGGCCACGAGATCCCGCAGCTCCGGCGGCACGGCGGCCAGGTCGGGCTCGGCATGCACCAGCCGGTAGACCATCGCCTCCATCCTGCCGTCGCCGAACGGGCTGCTGCCCGTCGCGGCGAACGCGAGCACACCCCCCAGGGAGAACACGTCGCCCGCGGCCGTGACCTCCCCACCGAGTGCCTGCTCGGGCGGCATGTACGCGGGTGTCCCCATCAGCACCCGGGACGTCGTGACCGACGCCGAGTCCAGGGCCCGGGTGATGCCGAAGTCGATGACGCGCGGACCGTCGGCGGCGACCACGATGTTGGCCGGCTTCAGGTCCCGGTGCACGAGACCGGCGGCGTGGATCGTCGCGAGACCCTCCGCCAGACCGGCGCCGATCGCCCGCACGGCCTCGACGGTGAACGGGCCCTGCGCGTCCACCGCGGCCTGGAGCGTCGGCCCGGGGATGTAGCTCGTCGCCATCCACGGCCGGTAGGCGCCGGTGTCCGCGTCCACCACCGCCGCCGTGTAGAACCCACCGACGCGACGTGCCGCGGCGACCTCACGCTCGAACCGCCGCCGGAACTGGTCGTCGGTGGACAGCTCCGGGCTCACCACCTTGACCGCGACGTCGCGCCCGCCGCGCGACCGCCCCAGGTAGACGACCCCCATCCCCCCGCGACCCAGGCGACCAAGCAGCCGGTAGGGGCCGACGGAGGCAGGATCACTTGTGCCGAGCGGTTCGAGGAACACCTGTCTGCCTTCGTTGGACGACACAACCTGCGCGGGCAGTCTTCCAGTGCTCTCGACGGGCTGTAAACCACTCGGGCGACGCGACAGCTCAACCCGCACGGGCCAGGCGCTGTGCGGGTCAGGCGGGGCGGCCGAACCCGTCCAGCCGCACGTCAGCGCGTTCCCGGGTCCCCTCGCGCTCGTAGTGGGCCGCTTCCTGCGTCATCCAGCGCAGCCAGTGCTCGCGCGCGTCGGCGCCGTCGCGCTCCAGGCCCCGACGCAGGCGCTCGGCGTCGTCCGCCTCCACCCAGATGCGGAACGCACCCAGCGCGTCCACCTGGCGTGCGGCCGCACCGCACCCTTCCACCACGAGATGGGTGGACGGCGGGACGTCGTGCCACTCGGCCCAGTCGTTCTCCACCCAGTCGTACCGCCGGTAGCGGACGGGCTCCCCCGCCGCCAGCGGGTCGAGGACCCACCGGCGCAGGTTGGCGGCGCCGGCGTCCGGGCCGCCGGCCCAGCCCTCGTAGAGGTCGTCCATGTGGACCACCGGCGCCTCGAACGCGTCGGCCAGCTGGGCGGCCAGCGTCGTCTTGCCGGAGCCGGCCGGTCCGTCGACGCACACGAGGCGCGCGTCGGCGGACCGGATCCGGTCGAGCAGGTCGCCGAGGACGGCGGGTGAGACCGTCACGGCTGGGCCCAGAACCGGTACTCCGTCGAACGCTCCTTCGCCGCTGCGATCTGCTCCCGCACGCGCACCGGGGCGGTGCCGCCCACGGCGTCGCGCGAGGCCAGGGAGCCCTCGACCGACAGGACGCCGCGCACCTCGGGCGTGAGGTGCTCCGAGATCTTGACCAGGTCCTCGTCGGTCAGGTCCCACAGCTCGATGCCGCGGGCCTCGCACTCCTGTACGCAGGAACCGGCCACCTCGTGCGCCACCCGGAACGGGACACCCTGGCGGACGAGCCACTCGGCGATGTCGGTGGCGAGCGAGAAGCCCTGCGGGGCGAGCTCCGCCATCCGGTCGGTGTCGAAGACCATCGTCCGCACCATGCCGCTGAACGCGGGCAGCACGGTGGTGAGCGTCGCCACCTGGTCGAACACCGGCTCCTTGTCCTCCTGCAGGTCGCGGTTGTACGCGAGCGGCAGGCCCTTGAGCGTGGTGAGCAGGCCCGTGAGGTCGCCGATCACGCGCCCGGCCTTGCCACGCGCGAGCTCGGCGATGTCCGGGTTCTTCTTCTGCGGCATGATCGACGAGCCCGTGGAGTACGCGTCGTCCAGCCGGACGAACCCGAACTCCTTGGTGTTCCAGAGGATGACCTCCTCCGCGATCCGCGACAGGTCGACGGCGATCATCGCCGCGACGAACGCGAACTCCGCCGCGACGTCGCGCGAGGCGGTCCCGTCGATCGAGTTCTCGACCGGCCCGCCCTCCAGCCCCAGGTCGGCGGCGACGGCCGCCGGGTCCAGCCCGAGGGACGAACCCGCGAGCGCACCGGAGCCGTACGGGGACTTCGAGGCGCGCACGTCCCAGTCGAGGAACCGGTCGACGTCGCGCAGCATCGGCCAGGCGTGCGCGAGGAGGTGGTGCGCCAGCAGGACCGGCTGAGCGTGCTGCAGGTGGGTGCGGCCCGGCATGGGGGCATCGCCCGCGGCTTCCGCCTGGGTGATCAGCTCGTCCACCAGGTCCAGGAGCTGCCCGGCGACGGTGCGCGCCTGGTCACGCAGGTAGAGCCGCACGAGCGTGGCGATCTGGTCGTTGCGGGACCGGCCGGCGCGGAGCTTGCCGCCCAGGTCGTCCCCGGCACGCTCCAGCAGCCCGCGTTCGAGGGCGGTGTGCACGTCCTCGTCGTCGAGCACCGGGAGGAAGGCGCCGGAGGCGACGTCCTGCTCCAGCATGTCGAGGGCGTCGATCATCCGGGCGAGCTCCGGCTCGGTGAGCAGTCCGGCCCCCGCCAGGACCCGGGCGTGCGCCTTGGAGCCGGCGATGTCGTACGGCGCGAGTCGCCAGTCGAAGTGCGTCGACTGCGAGAGCGCGGCGAGCTCCGGCGACGGGCCGCCGGCGAACCGGCCGCCCCAGAGGGCTACCTTCTCGCCGGTGTGCGCATCGACGGTGCCGGACGACGCCGGCCGCGCGACGCTCTGCCCTGCAGCGTCGTGACCCGCGACGTCCTGCCCCGCCGGGTCCTGAGGTGTGCCGTCGTGCTCCGTCACAGTGCCCCGACCCCCAGGTCCACGCCGTTGCCGAACTTCTCGTCGCGCGCGGCGGCGAGCTTGGCCGTCAGGCCGTAGATCTCGATGAAGCCGCGCGCCATGGACTGGTCGAACGCGTCGCCCTCGTCGTAGGTGGCGAGGTTGAAGTCGTACAGCGACTGCTCCGAGCGGCGTCCCGTGACGGTGGCCCGGCCGCCGTGCATGACCATGCGGATCTCGCCGGAGACGTACTTCTGGGTGTCGTCGATGAAGACGTCGAGCGACTTCTTCAGCGGCGAGAACCACATGCCGTCGTAGACGAGCTCGCTCCAGCGCTGCTCCACCTGGCGCTTGAACCGGGCCTGCTCCCGCTCGACGGTGACGTTCTCCAGCTCCTGGTGGGCCGCGATGAGCGCGATGGCCCCAGGGGCCTCGTAGATCTCGCGGGACTTGATGCCCACGAGGCGGTCCTCGACGATGTCGATCCGGCCGACGCCCTGGGCACCGGCTCGGCGGTTCATCTCCTGGATGGCCTGCAGCGGGGTGACGGCGACGCCGTCGAGCGCCACGGGCACACCCTGCTCGAACGTGATGATGACCTCGTCCGCCACCGGCGGGAACGTCGGGTCGTCCGTGTAGGAGTAGACGTCCTTGGTGGGCTCGTTCCAGATGTCCTCGAGGAAGCCCGTCTCGACCGCACGGCCCCAGACGTTCTGGTCGATCGAGAAGGGGTTCTTCTTCGTCGTCGCGATGGGCAGGTCGTGCTTCTCGGCGTAGTCGATGGCCTTCTCGCGGGTCAGCGCGAGGTCACGCACCGGAGCGATCGACTTCAGGTCGGGCGCGAGGGAGGTGGTGGCCACCTCGAAGCGGACCTGGTCGTTGCCCTTGCCGGTGCAGCCGTGCGCGACGGTCGAGGCGCCGAACTGCCGGGCCGCCGCCACCATGTGCTTCACGATGACCGGCCGGGAGATGGCCGAGACCAGCGGGTAGCGGTCGAGGTACAGACCGTTGGCCCGCAGCGCGGGCATGCAGTAGTCGTTGGCGAACTCGTCGCGCGCGTCGGCGACGTACGCCTCGACGGCGCCGCAGTCCAGCGCGCGCTTGCGGATGACGTTCATGTCCTCGCCACCCTGGCCGACGTCGACGGCCACGGCGACCACCTCGGCCCCGGTGGCCTCGGCGATCCAGCCGATGGCGACGGAGGTGTCCAGGCCGCCCGAGTAGGCGAGCACGACGCGTTCAGTCATGATTGACGATCTCTTTCCGGTGGTGGTGTGTCAGTTGCGATGCTTGTCTGCCTACAGATCTGCCTACAGACAAAGTTTTAGGTGCTCAGCGCGAGGAAGCGACCCGCCAGCGCGGCGCCGTCGGCGTCCCGCGCGATGACGAGGATCGTGTCGTCGCCGGCGATGGTGCCGAGCATCCCCGGGAACACCGAGTGGTCGATCGCCGAGGCCAGCAGGTTCGCTGCCCCCGGCGGGGTTCGGAGGACCACGAGGTTGCCGGACGACTCCGCGGAGACCAGCAGTTCCTTGGCGAGCCGGGTCAGCCGGGCCGACAGGTACTCCTCGCTCGCGTCCGACTGCGTGCTGCGGTCCCCGCCCTCACCCGGGACCGCGTAGACGAGGGTGCCGTCCGAGCCGCGCACCTTCTCGGCCTGCAGCTCGATCAGGTCGCGCGAGAGGGTGCCCTGCGTGACGCTCACGCCGTCGGCCGCCAGCGCCTCGGCCAGCTCCGCCTGCGAGTGGATGGCGTTGCGCGTCACGATCTCGGTGATCCGGGCGTGCCGGGCCGCCTTCGTCGTCGCGGTGGTCGCCGTCTGCTTGACGACCATCAGCCCTGCCCCAGCAGCCAGGTCAGCAGCGCCTTCTGCGCGTGCAGCCGGTTCTCCGCCTCGTCCCAGACGACTGACTGCGGGCCGTCGATCACGTCGGCGGTGATCTCCTTGCCGCGGTAGGCGGGCAGGCAGTGCAGCACGAGCGCGCCCTCGGCGGCGCCCGCGAGCAGGTCCGCGTTGAGCTGGTAGTCCCAGAACGGCTTGGCACGCTCCTCGGCCTGCGCCTCGTCGCCCATCGAGACCCAGGTGTCGGTGGCCACGACGTCCGCCCCCGCGACGGCCTCCTTCGCGGACGTCGTCACGGTCACCGATCCCCCGGTCCCGCCCGCGATCTCGTGCGCGCGGGCGACCACCGCGGCGTCGGGCAGGTAGCCCTCCGGGCCCGCGATCCGCACGTGCATGCCCGCCGTGACGCAGCCCAGCAGGTAGGAGTTGCCCATGTTGTTCGCGGCGTCACCGACGTAGGCGAACGTGGTGCCGGGCAGCGCGTCGAGCCCGCGGTGCTGCGCCACCGTGAGGAGGTCCGCGAGGATCTGGCACGGGTGGAAGTCGTCGGTCAGCGCGTTGATGACCGGCACGCGCGAGACCGCGGCCATCTCCTCGATCCGGTCCTGGCCGAACGTGCGCCACGCGATCGCGGAGACCTGCCGGTCGAGCACGCGGGTGGTGTCCGCGATGGACTCGCGGACGCCGATCTTGGCCAGGTTGCCGTCGACGACGAGCGGGAACCCGCCGAGCTCCGCGATACCCGCCGCGAACGACACCTGGGTGCGCAGCGTCGGCTTGTCCGTGATGAAGGCGACCGCGCGCGGGCCCTCCAGGGGACGCCGGGCGAACCGGTCCTCGCGCAGGGCGAAGCCGAGCTCCAGGACCGTCTTCTGCTCGGCGGGCGTCAGGTCGTCGTCGCGCAGGAAGTGGCGGGTCATGCGAAGTCCTCCGAAAGGGTTGCAAAGAAGCGGGCAGCCTCGGCGGCCTGGTCCGCCGTCAGGATCAGGGGCGGGGCGAGCCGGATCGCGTCGGGCGCCACCGCGTTCACGATGAACCCCGCCTCCAGCGCCGCCGCGGCCACCCGCGGCGCCACCGGCTCGTTCAGCACGATGGCGAGCAGCAGCCCGCGCCCGCGGACCTCCTTGACGAGCGGGCTGCCGTTCGTCTCGATCTTCTGGCGCAGCTGCGCCCCGATCTCCCGCACGTTGGTGAGCAGTGCGTCGCGCTCGATGACACCGATCGTCGCGAGCGCGGCGGTCGCGGCGACGGGGTTCCCGCCGAAGGTGCTGCCGTGCTGGCCGCGACCCAGCAGGCGTGCGGCAGCGCCGTACGCGATCACCGCACCCACGGGGAAGCCGCCGCCGAGGCCCTTGGCGACCATGACGACGTCGGGCACCATGCCGCCGCCGATCTCCGGCTGCTGGTAGGCGAACCAGGTACCGCACCGGCCCATGCCGGTCTGGACCTCGTCCAGGACGAGCAGCGCGCCGTGCGTGGTGGTCAGCCGGCGGGCGGCCACGAGGTAGCCCGGGGGCAGGGGGCGTACTCCCGCCTCACCCTGCACGGGCTCGACGACCAGTGCGGCGACCTCGCCGCGCTCGGCGATCGCCTGGGGCGAGAACGCTGCCTCCAGCGCCGTGAGGTCACCGAACGGCAGGTGCTCGACGCCGCCGGGGAGCGGCTCGAACGGTTCCCGGTAGGCGGCCTTCGCGGTGAGCGCGAGGGCACCCATCGACCGGCCGTGGAAGCCGCCCTCAAGCGCGAGCACCCGCGTGCGGGTACCCACACCGGACGACGACGCGACCCGGCGCGTCATCTTGAACGCCGCCTCGACCGCCTCGGTGCCGGAGTTGGTCAGGAACACTCGCGAGCCCTCGGGCGCCTCGGCGATCCGCAGCAGCGTCTCGGCCAGCGCGATCTGGGCGGGCGTGCCGAAGAAGTTGGAGACGTGGCCGAGCGTGCCGAGCTGGGCGCTGATCGCGGCGGTGAGCGTCGGGTGCGCGTGGCCGAGCGCGTTCACGGCGATACCCGCGAGCAGGTCGAGGTACCGCTTGCCGTCCGCGTCCCACACGTGAGCGCCCTCGCCGCGCACCAGGACGCGCTGCGGCGGGCCGAACGTGTCCATCACCGCGCCCGTGTACCGCTCGGTCCAGGCTGCGACGGAGCCGTTCGCGGACAGGTCCGAGCCGCCCTCGGTGGGGGTCAGCGTGCTCATGCCGTGGCACCTTCCTTCTGGGCGGACGGCGCTGGAACGACCATCGTCCCGTTGCCTCGCGTGGTGAAGACCTCCAGCAGCACGCTGTGCGGCTGGCGCCCGTCGATGACCGTCGCGGCGGCCACCCCGCCCTCGACCGCGCGCAGGCACGCCTCCATCTTCGGCACCATCCCGGACTCCAGGCTGGGCAGCAGCTCGGCCAGCTCCGGCGCCGTGATCCGCTCCACGAGCGAGCCCTTGTCGGGCCAGCTCGTGTACAGACCCTCGACGTCGGTCAGGACGATGAGCTTCTTGGCGCCCAGGGCCACCGCGAGCGCCGAGGCCGCGGTGTCCGCGTTGACGTTCAGCACCTGGGTGGGGTCGTCCTTGTCGGGCGCGATGGTGGACACCACGGGGATGCGGCCGGCCTGCAGCAGGTCCTCGACGGCGCGCGGGTCCACCTGGACGACGTCGCCCACGAGGCCGACGTCGACGGGCTCGCCCCCCACGATGGCGTGGCGGCGCTCGGCGCCGAGCAGGCCGCCGTCCTCCCCCGAGAGGCCGACGGCGACGGGGCCGTGCGCGTTGATCAGGCCCACGAGCTCCCGGCTGACCTGGCCGGTCAGGACCATGCGCACCACCTCCATCGCCTCCGGCGTGGTGACGCGCAGGCCGCCCTTGAACTCCGAGGCGATACCGAGCCGGTCGAGCATGGCGTTGATCTGCGGTCCCCCGCCGTGCACGACGACGGGCCGCAGCCCCACCTGCCGCAGGAACACCATGTCCTGCGCGAACGCCGCCTTGAGCTCGGCGTCGAGCATCGCGTTGCCGCCGTACTTGACGACGACGAGCGCGCCGGAGAACTCCTGCAGCCAGGGCAGGGCCTCGATCAGCACCTCCGCCTTCTGGTCGGGCCGCAGCCCGTTGACGATGTCGCTGCTCATGAGCTGTACGCGCTGTTCTCGTGGACGTAGTCGTGTGTGAGGTCGTTGGTCCAGAGCGTGATCTCGGCGTCGCCGGCGTGCAGGTCGATGGTGAACGTGACGTCGCGCGACGCGGCCATGTCGACCTTCTCCGGCGGCTCGTGCGCACCGCCCGCCTTGCAGACCAGGACGCCGTTGACGCTCACGTCGAGCTCGGCGGGGTCGAAGGGCGCGACCTCCTCGGGCACCGTGCCGACCTGGGAGAGGATGCGGCCCCAGTTGGGGTCGTTGCCGAAGACCGCGGCCTTGACCAGGTTGGACCGGCTCACGGCGCGGGCCACGGCCAGTGCGGCGTCCTCGGTGGTCGCGTTCGTGACGGTGATGGCGATGTCGTGGGACGCGCCCTCGGCGTCGGCGATGAGCTGGCGGGCCAGGTCGGCGCAGATGGCCGTGACGGCCTCGGTGAGCACGTCGAGGTCCGGCGTCACGCCGGAGGCGCCCGACGCCATCAGGACCACGGTGTCCGAGGTGGACATGGCGCCGTCGGAATCGACGCGGTCGAACGTGACCCGGGTCGCGGCGCGCAGCGCCGAATCGGCGTCGGCAGCCGGGACGACGGCGTCCGTGGTGATCACGCACAGCATGGTCGCCAGCGCCGGGGCGAGCATGCCGGCGCCCTTGGCCATGCCGCCCACGGTGAACGTGCCCACCGGCGTCTCGACCGTGCGGACCGCCGTCTTGGACACGGTGTCGGTGGTCATGATGGCGGTGGCGGCGGCCTGCCCCGCTGCGGCGTCGGCCGCGAGGGCGTTCACCGCGACGGGGACGCCCGCGAGCAGCTTGTCCGCGGCGAGGCGCACACCGATCAGGCCGGTCGAGGCCACGAGCACGTCGATCGCGCCGATCCCGAGCTCGTCCGCGACCTTCTCCGCGGTGGCGTGCGCGTCCTGGAACCCGCCGGGGCCGGTGCACACGTTGGCGCCGCCGGAGTTCAGCACGACTGCGCGCGCGACGCCGTCCTTGACCGCCTGGCGCGACCACATGACCGGCGCGCCGACCACGCGGTTGCTCGTGAACACCGCGGCGGCGGCGAACTCGGGACCGTCGTTGACGACGAGCGCCAGGTCCGGCGTGCCGGACGCCTTGAGGCCTGCGGTGACGCCGGCGGCCCGGAACCCCTGCGCCGCGGTGACCCCCGCTGCGGTGTCGGTCATGGCGCGACTCCTTCGGTGATGAGGCCGGCGGTCTCCCGCAGGCCGAGGGCGAGGTTCATGGACTGGATCGCGGCGCCGGCGGTCCCCTTGACGAGGTTGTCGATGGCGGTGACGGTGACGACCCGGCGGGCAGCGGCGTCGACCGCCACCTGCACGCACGCCGTGTTGGCGCCCAGCGTCATCGCGGTGCTGGGCCACTGGCCCTCCGGGAGCAGGTGCACGAACGGCTCGTCGGCGTAGGCGGCCTCCCACGCGGCGCGGACCTGCTCCGGGTCGACGCCCTTGGCCAGCGGGGCCGTCGCGGTCGCGAGGATGCCCCGCGCCATCGGCACGAGGGTGGGCGTGAAGCTGATGGTCACCTCGGGTGCGCCGGCGGCCCGCAGGTTCTGCTGGATCTCCGGGATGTGCCGGTGCGTGCCGCCCACCGCGTACGGCTGTGCGGAGCCGAGCGCCTCGCTCGCCAGGAGGTGCGGCTTGAGCGCCTTGCCCGCGCCCGAGTAGCCGTTGGCCAGCACGGCGACGATGTCCGTCGGCTCGACGACGCCGGCCGCGACACCGGGCTGCAGGCCGAGCGTGACCGCCGTGACGTTGCAGCCGGGCACCGCGATACGGCGCGCGCCGGCCAGTTTGTCGCGCTGCCGGGCGGCCGTGGCTACGTCGGCGCCGGGCGCCTCGGCGTGGATCAGCTCGGGCAGGCCGTAGGGCCAGGTCCCCGCGTGCGCGGAACCGTAGAACTGCTCCCAGTCGCTCGCGGACTCCAGCCGGTGGTCGGCGCCCAGGTCGATGACCAGGACGTCGTCCGGGAGCTCTGCCGCGACCTTCCCCGACGCGCCGTGCGGCAGACCGAGCAGCACCACGTCGTGCCCGCCCAGCGTGTCCGGCGTGGTCGGTTCCAGGATGCGGTTCGCGAGGCCGCGCAGGTGCGGCTGGACCTCGCCGAGGCTCGACCCGGCGTTCGAGTGGGCGGTGAGCGTGCCGATCTCGACGAAAGGGTGGGCCGCGAGGAGGCGCAGGGCCTCCCCTCCCGCATAACCGGACGCGCCGGCGACGGCGACTCGGATGAGCTGGCTGCTGGACATATTCCGTACTATACATAGTTATGCAGTGCTGTCACAGTCGGTCGGTGATGCGGGCGTCGGCTGCTGGACCGCTCCGGCGGGCGGGTGAATCCGTGACAGACCCTTCGGGGCCAAATACGCTGCGGGGGCGCAACTCGCCTGCCTGCCCCGAGAGGACTGCCAGACCACATGGCTCGCCCGAATCGCCCGACGTCTACGTTCGGCATCATCGCCTGTACCGCTCTGGCGGTTGTCCTGTCTGGCTGTTCCGGGCAGGACGACGTGACGCCAGCGGCATCCCCGACCACATCTGTGTCTGCGTCCGCATCACCGACGCCCACGAACCCGGCCAAGGCCGCGAAGCAGGAGCGAATCGCTGACGCCCTGCGGCGGTACGAGGAGTACCGCGATATCGACGAGAAGCACCAGAAGGCCGGCACCAACGGCTACGACGACGTCGCGCTCTACCTCGGACACCCCGACATCCACTCCAACGAGGAGATGAAGTGGGACTTCATCGTCGAGCACGGCTACAAGCTGGTCGGGGACATCAAGCCGATCGCCTCCGTGATCGATTCCGAGTACGACGGGGATCCACTTGCGGACACCATCAGCGGTCACCGGGTACGCCTGCGCCTCTGCATTGACTCAACCGGATTCGACATCGTCGATCCCGATGGAAAGGTCCTGCCGAATGAACGGCAGGGCAGGTATGTCAGAGAAGTGGTAATGCAGGGGCAGCCCAGCGAACTGTGGACGATCAATGAGACCACCTCCACGAAGAAGGAGTGCTGAAGTGGGCCGGCCTCTTCTCGTGGGCATCCCCCAGCCGATCACTGTGCTGGCCCTTAGCGTCGCGATGGTGCTTGCCACCGCAATCATCCCAGCGGCTCGTGCCGGCGAGCCCGATGCGCCGGGGCGCGGGTCGGGGAACTGCAGGCCCACGGAGGACGGATGGGTTTGCGAAGGTGACGAGCCCGGATCACCTGACGATTCGTCGCCCGGCGGCACGACTCCCGTCAAGGGCGACAAGCCAGTCTGCAAGGACGACGTCAGAGAGGTCCCCTGCACAGACCGGGACGGCGGCCTATGGAACGGTCGCTGCTACGCGACCGTCGTAGACCCGCCACCAGTCAAGACGAATCCCATCTGGGCAGGGCACGACGACGGCGTCATCATGACCTGCCTCTTACGCAGCGGAGACTGTGACCAGTCTGCCGGGGATCACCTACCCATCGCGGACTGCACGCAACGCTGGTGGGCCGCTGCCCCCGAAGGAAGCATCGACGTCGAGCAGATCGCCCGCGACGCGTTCGCCCGGGCCAACCCGACCAAGATCACCATCGGGATCGTGCCCGAGAATCAGCCCGACCGCGTCGGACTGGTCGGGATGCCCGTGTGGATGTGGGTCCAGGAGCCCGGCATCCAGACCACCGGGCCGCTCACCGCTACCGCACCCGCAGGCGGCGCGACGGTCACCTCGACCGGACGAGTAGCGCGCATCGACTGGAACATGGGCGACGGGACCACCGTGACCTGCCGGGGCGCAGGCACCCCCTACCAGGACAGCTTCGGCAAGAAGGAATCTCCGGACTGCGGCCACGTCTACAAGAAGCAGGGCAACCCCTACGCCGTGACGGCCACGTCCCACTGGGTAGTCGATTGGCACGGAGCCGGCCAGTCCGGCACCTTCACCCTGGACCTCACCAACGAGACCCAGATCGTCGTCGGCGAAGCCCACGTCATCACGCAGTAGACGGTGGCCGGACGACCCGAGTGGAGGTATGAGGACTTGTGGACAGTGAGGTGACCGACGCGTCGGGGTTGATCGATCCGGACGTGTTCCCGTTCCGGTCCGGTGCGTTGTGGACGAGTCTGGACGACGTAGCGGAGAACGCGCGGTTCTGCCGTCAGACCGGTCAGTTCGTCGGGCAGGCGTCCAAAGACGTGCATTCGGCGTGGGCTGGCCTGCGGGAGGACTACCAGGCACCCGAGGGCGAGGACCTCTACCGCACGATGGACCCGCTCAAGGCATCGGGCGACCGCGAATGGGACGTCCTGAACCAAGCCGGCGGGCTCATGGACACCTACGTGGAAGAGTTGATGCCCGTGCGGCAGAAGCTGTCGGTGCTGGAGGCCGACGCCGCGGAGTTCCGTTCGCAGGTCAGGAGCGGTGTTGTGGTGACCGCGGCGGAGATGGCCCTGGGGATGTCGAGCCCTCTGATGGACGCCGTCCTGAGCCCCGAGGCCTGGGACCAGATGAATCATGCGGAATGGGAGAAGCTGAAGCGTGAGGGCGGACGGTTGCCGTGGGCACACCACCGGCCCTCGCTCGAACGCAACCGGGTCCTGGTCGCTGATGCCGCCAGGATGATGGAGCAGATCCGCCGAGCCGGGCAGGACCTTGCGAAGGGCCTGGACCTGCTCGACTCGGGAGCACCGCTGGCTCCCGCACCGAGCCTGGTCGGGTCCGGGGTGTACGCGCCGGGCTTCCAGACCTCGGGCATCCGATCCCTGTTCGGCCCCCCTGTGGCACCCGACGTCTCGGGGTTCGCTCCAGGCCAGGACGTGCTCGGCGGAACGGCCGACGAGGTCCGCGCCTGGTGGGACGCCCTCACGCCCGCCCAGCGCTCCGCGCTGATCACCGCAATGCCCCTGGTGATGGGGAACCTGAACGGCGTCCCGCTGAAGTACCGCGCCGACGCGAACAAGATCAACCTGACCGGTGAGGTCGCTAGCCTGCGTGCCCAACAGGCACGCATCGACCAGCAGATGGACGCGGTCCGGGCCCAACGGTTCGGCCGCGGCAACTACGCACAGATCACGTCTGAGCTAGCCCGACTCGCTGCCGAACGCAAGAAGCTGGACGGACCGATCCGCGAGTACGAGCACTACCTGCACCTGGGCGAGCCGCAGAACGAGTACGACGAAAACGGCTTGCCGACCGAGCGCAGGGACGTGGAGGTCGTGGCATTTGACCCGAGCGCGCACGCTATTGCGACCTACCACGGTCGGTACGACGAGAACGGCGACATCGCGGCCGACGTCGAGAACCTCGGGGTGTACGTGCCGGGGACCTTTACCCGGATCGACAACTTCAACGGTGCCGACACCCGCACCTACAACCTCTACAACGCGTCCAATCGTGATCGTCCTGAGGCAGGTCCGACGGGGATGATCGCGTGGGCAGGTGGCCAGTTCCCGAACAGCATCCCGGACGCGATCAACGGGAAGTACGCCCTGGACCTGGGCCCCAAGCTGCGCGACTTCGTCGCCGCGGTCGACACGCGTCCCGATTCCTCGGTGTTGGCGGTCAACGGGCACTCCTACGGGGGCCTCGTGGTGGCCCGGGGCGAGGCTGCGGGACTGGGAGCCGACCGGGTGATGTACACCTCTTCGGCGGGTCTGGGCGAAGGGGTGCAGTCGGTGACCGAGTTCCCGAACACCGGCGACGTGCCGCACTACACGATGATCGGCCGCGGGGATGGCGTGGTCGGCCTGGTCCAGCAGGACCCCGTCGGTATCCACGGTGACGCGCCGCCGTACGTCGGGAGCGTCATACGCGCGGAGACCGGGTTCCAAACGGACGGTGACCCGTCCAGCGGCACCATCGAGGAAACTGGCCTGTTCAAGCAGCACTCGAGCGTGTACGACGTCGGATCGACGGCGTTCAACGGCCATGTCGGCTTCTTCACCGGAACCCAGATCGAGCTCTTCTCCCCAGACCGGATCATCGATAACCCGTGGGGCCGGTACGGGGGCGTTACCCGGGTCGACGGCATCAAGCACCCCGATTACCAGCCCAACATGCTCGACCTGTCTACAGAGGAGAAATCGTGAGAACTCACCGACAGCCCCGGGGAACCCGATGACACGCTTGAAAGCAGTCCGGCGACCCGCCCTGCTGGCCTCGTGCGTCGCGGTGATCCTGACGATGACCACCGCGTGCGGTCCAAGGAGTGACGTGACGATCGAAGAGTACGAGATCCAGTCCGAACAGATCGCCGACCGGTTGATGGCCACCATCGAGGGCGTGGACCGCTACCAGGACGACATCATCGCCAGCCAGAGCCAGTTCGTGGAGGACGTCGGTCACGACCGGCAGGACCACCCCTGGCAGTACTGGCACTGGAACGGAACTATCGTGCTCGCCGACGACGCGGCCATCACACCCGAACAAGCCGCCGACCACATGGCCCAGCTCCTGGAGGACGAGGGATGGACCGCCCGCGAACCCGATCTGCGGGAGATCGTCGGCAAGTACGACTACGACCTCCCCAGCGGCCAGGACGGCGCCACTTGGTACGTGGGAATCACCTTCAGGCGCGACGAGCCCCCAGCACCCCAGAAGCTCGACGTGGAAGTCGTGAGCCCCTCCACAGACAGCACTGCCGCGGACTCATGACCGGATACCGAATCATCCCCGACCTGACCGACAAGACGCTGCGGCAGGCAGGCAAGCACGCCGAGCAGTTGCACGCGGCCGCGCAGCAGCTCGCCGCGCGCAGCGACGGCTCAGGTATAAGCGGAGACCCCGTCGTCGTACGCGCCATAGCCGGGTTCTACGTGCTCCACGAGCAGCGTGCACGAGGCCTGGCAGCGCATGCGAACAAGGCCATCGACGGCACCGAGCAGGCAGTCCGCGCCTACGACGAAGCCGACGAGAAGATGGCCGCCGACCAGCAACGGTTCGGCAACGGAGCCGTCTGACTCATGGCTCGCGCATCGCGCCCGCAGTCATCCGAGCTCACGCGGGCCGTGCAATGACGTCCGCACAAGCTGTCCAACCCCCCGAACGCACGAAGCGACGGGCCCACGGTTGCTTGACGAGCATCGTTGTCACCATCGTTGTGGTCGCCCTCCTCCTGGCGTGGTACATCCATGAAATCGACAGCGAACTGAGCGGCGACAAGGCTGCCGCCCAGTTCGAGCGCGCACAGGATCGTTTCGGTGATCGCGCGGGTGTCCTGAGCATGTACTACGACGAGTTCGGGAATACCACGATGGAGCTCGCTCCGGTCGCCGTGGTCACCGAGGAGTACGAGGACCTGTCGCAGGACGCCGCCTCGTACTTCGAGCGCCGGAACGACGGCGAGGTCACTCTCAGGATTGACCAGACCGAACTGACGCTCGACGACGACGACGATGCTGCTCGTCGCCTCGGACTGCGGCTCGTCGACCAGCTGCGCAGCTTCGACGGCCTTCAAGAGGTCTCGATCTCAGCGGCGACTCACCGCGCCACTGTCCAGGTCTACGACGACCTGGACCGGAGCGCCCTGTCCCTGTACCGCGATGTCCAGGAGGCATGCGCCGTCGTTGCGCCGGGCGAAGACGTGTCCGTCTCCGTCATCGGCTGGGGCGTGCCGCGTGGTCACGTCAGCGACGAGTTGGACTACAACAACGACGCCGGCGAAGACCAGGATCGCAGCGCCGATCTGTCGCGAGAGATCGCGATCTACCAGCGTTACGCCCGCAAGTACGAGGTCGTCGTGGTCTACATCAGACCGGCCGACGTAACGCTCATGATCGACGGGAACACCGCCGACGCACGCTCTGATGCGCGTCGCGACTCCGGATCCAGCGGTATCAAGATCGAGATCGAGACCGACCCTCCGGAGGCGGGATAAGGCGAGACACAAGCAGAACTCGCCTTTAGCTCAGGAGTCGACCAGCGGCAGGTACATCACGTGCAGCCCGGCACACCCGTGCGACGGCTCCTCAAGCGCCGCGGCCCTCCCGGCAGACCGCGTCGATGATCGGTCAGAAGGTGGGCCAGTCGGCCTCGGCAAAGGGGCGGATGGTTCGGGTCACGCCGAGCACGCTACCCGCGTCGTAGGCTCGACCGTATGCACGCAGTCGTAGCCCGTGAAGCGGGCGGTCCCGAGGTCCTGCAGTACACCGAGCTCCCCGACCCGACCCCCGGTCCGGGTCAGCTCCTGGTCCGCGTCGCCGCGGCCGGCGTGAACTTCATCGACACCTATCGCCGCTCCGGCGTCTACCCGATGCAGTACCCGCACGTGGTCGGCGTGGAGGGTGCCGGAACCGTGGAGGCGCTCGGCGACGACGTCACGGGTTTCGCGATCGGCGACCGCGTGGCCTGGCACGACGCCCCCGGCTCCTACGCGGAGCTGGTGGCGGTCGACGCCGCGGGCGCTGTACCGGTACCTGACGGGCTGGATCTCACCACGGCAGCCGCGCTCCCCCTGCAGGGCGTCACCGCGCACTACCTCGTGCGGTCCACGTTCGAGGTGGGGCAGGGGCACGACATCCTGCTGCACGCGGGGGCCGGCGGCGTCGGCCTGCTGGCCACGCAGCTCGCCGTCCTGCACGGTGGGCGGGTGCTGACCACCGTCTCGACCGCGCAGAAGGCAGCACTGTCCGCGTCGGCCGGTGCCGCGCACACCATCGACTACGCGGCGCTGGACGACCTCACGGCCGAGCTGCCCGCGCTCGTGCACGAGCTCACCGACGGCCGGGGCGTGCACGTCGTGTACGACGGCGTCGGCCGGTCCACCTTCGAGGCGTCGCTCGCTTCCCTGCGTCCGCGCGGGATGCTCGTGCTGTTCGGCGGCGCGTCGGGTCAGGTGCCGCCGTTCGACCCGCAGCGGCTCAACAAGGCCGGCTCCCTGTTCCTCACGCGGCCGACGATCGCGCACTACACGCTCACCCGCGACGAGCTCGAGTGGCGCACGTCCGAGGTGTTCGAGGCCGCCGCTTCGGGCGACCTGAAGGTCCACATCGGCTCCACCCTCTCGCTGGCCGACGCCGGGGCGGCGCACGAGGCGCTGGAAAGCCGGGCCACCACCGGCAAGGTGCTCCTCGCCCCCTGAGTCCCACCTCTGTTGAGTGCTGGATATTTGCGGTCCGGGAGCCCTGAAGCCCGCAAATATCCAGCACTCAACGAGGCGGGGCGGGGATCGGGTGGTTTAACGTTGGAGCGCGGTCGGAACCAGTTGGAGCCGATGCTTTACAAGCAGTGGGCTAGTCGCGACAATTCACCCGTCGAGTTTTCTCTCGCCCGGAGGTTCAACGTGGTACTTCCTCGCTTCTCCCGCGCAGCTCTCGCCGGCACCGCCGTCGCCGCTCTGGCCCTCGGGCTTCTCACGCCCGGCTCCGCCGTCGCCACCCCGAGCGACGACGTCTCCGTCCAGGCGACCGTGCGCCCGAGCCTCGTGCTCGACCGCGACTTCCCCGACCCCGACGTGTCGAAGTTCGGCGACACCTACTACGCGTACGCGACGAACGAGGGCAAGAACCTGCCCTGGGCCACCGCGTCCGACCCGGACGGGCCCTGGACGTACCGGTCCGCGGACGCCCTGCCGAACCTCGGTGCGTGGGCGAAGGAGGGGCGCACCTGGGCACCCGACGTCTCCCGCCGCGCCGACGGCCGCTACCTGCTCTACTACACGGCCTGGCACGCGGCGTCCGGCCGACAGTGCATCGGCGCCGCCCTGTCCGACTCCCCCGGCGGCCCGTTCGCACCGGTCGGCACCCAGCCGCTCGTCTGCCCGCTCGCCGCGGGCGGCGCCATCGACGCGTCCAGCTTCGTCGACACGAACGGCGACCGGTACCTGGTCTGGAAGAACGACGGCAACGCCATCGGCGCCACCACCTGGATCCATGTGCAGCGTACGGCCGCGGACGGCATCACCTTCGAGGGCGGCGCCGCCCAGGTGCTGCGCAACGACCGGGCCGACGAGGCAGGCATCATCGAGGCGCCGGTGATCACCAAGGTGGGCAGCCAGTACGTGCTGTTCTACTCGGCCGGCCCGTACACGACCAACCAGTACGGCACGAACTACGCGGTCTCGGGCTCGATCACCGGGCCGTACACCAAGGCGTTCCGGTTCCTCATGACCACCGCCTCGCTCGACGGCGCGGTGGGCGGCCCCGGCGGAGCCGACGTGCTGCGGGACGGCGGGGGCGACAAGCTCGTCTTCCACGGCCACCGGGACGCGGGCGGTCGCGGCATGTATGTCGCCGACCTCGGCTGGGCCAACGGGAACCCCGTGGTGCGGGGCAGCCGGGTCCGGTACGAGGCCGAACGCGGCACACTGCACAACTGCACGGTCCGGACGAACGCCGCCGGCGCGTCCGACGGCAAGGTCGTCGCGTACATCGACCACGCCGACAGCGCCGTCGACGTCGGATCCATCTACGTACCCACCACCGGCAGCTACTCGTTGCACGTCGGCTACGCCAACGGCTCGGCCGGCACCGCCTCGCACACGGTCACGGTGAACGGGGCAGCAGCCGGGTCCATCAGCTACCCCGTGACCGGCTGGGACAGCTGGCGGCAGGCCACGAAGGACGTCACCCTCCAGGCGGGCTGGAACACCATCCGGCTGGGCAAGGGAACCGCGTTCGCGGAGGTCGACTACATCGAGGTGGCTTAGGTTCCGGCTCCTCGTGAACCTGATGTATCTTGACGTCAAGATACTCGACGACGAGGAGTGGTCATGGCCGACTGGAACCCCGGTGCCTACCTGCAGTACACGGACGAGCGGTCACGACCGTTCACCGAGCTGGTCGCCCGGGTGTCCGGGACGCCCTCCACCGTCGTCGACCTCGGGTGCGGGCCCGGCCACCTCACGGCTGTGCTCCGCGCCCGCTGGCCCGAGGCGCAGGTCACAGGAGTCGACGCCTCCCCCGCGATGATCGAGCGGGCGCGCGCGGCCGATCCCGGCACCGAGTACGTGCTGGCGGACCTCAGCACCGACGACCACACCGCCGACCTCGTCATCAGCAACGCCGCGCTCCAGTGGGTACCGGGGCACCGCGACCTGCTCACGGCGCTCGCCGACCGGGCCGGGCAGACGTTCGCGTTCCAGGTCCCGGGAAACCACGACGCGCCCAGCCACCTTCTTCTGCGGGAGGTCGCCGGCCGGGAGCCGTACGCCGACGTCGTCGGTCCGGTCGAACGGCGGGCCACCGCCGACCCGGCCGAATACCTGGACCGCCTGGCCCGGCCCGGGTGGACCGTCGACACATGGGAGACCACCTACACGCACGTGCTGCACGGACCGGACCCCGTGCTCCGCTGGATCTCGGCGACCGGCGCCCAGCCGACGCTCCAAGCGCTCGAGGCCAAGGACCCGGCACTGCGCACCCGGTTCGAGGAGGAGTTCGGAGCGGCGCTGCGCGCGGCCTACCCGGAGCACGCCTACGGCACGCCGCTCGCGTTCCGCAGGGTGTTCGCGGTGGCGACCCGGGCCTGAACCCGGGCTCTGGATCCGACGGCTCGTGCCAGCAGATCTGGCGTTACGAGCCCAGCCTGGCCCGCAGACCGGCGAGCTCGGTGTCGACGTACTGGCGCGTGCGGCCCATGCTGAGCCCGCCGAGCAGCCAGGCCAGCCCGCCGGTCTGCGTGATCGCCAGGGTCACCCGGGAACGGCCGCCGGGCAGGGGCTCCACCAGGTGCTCCGCCTGCGTGGTGACGCCAGGCGCCTCGCTGATCCACGCGAAGTGTCGCGGCGCGTCCCACTCGTCGATCAGCCAGACCGCGAGCGGCATCCTCGGCTGCTCGATCCGTACCTGCGTGCCGACGTCGGGTGGGTTCGGGCCGTCGATGATCGAGACCGAGGTCATGGAGGACGTCCAGTCGGGCATGTGCTCGACGTCGGACAGGACGGCCCATACGACCTCCGGCGAGGCATCGATCTCTGCGGACGTGCTGTAGTTCGGCATCCGTGCTCCTGTCGTTCCGGTGGTCGCCGGCCGGCGGCACACCCATAGTCACATCCGTAGTCACCGTCTACATGGTCGTAGGCTGCCGGTATGACTGATCGCGCCATCCGCATTGCGCTGCAGCTCCAGCCGCAGCACGCCGACTACTCCGCCATCCGCGACGCGGTGCTCCGCGCCGAGGACATGGGTGTGGACGTCATCTTCAACTGGGACCACTTCTATCCGCTCTCGGGCGACCCGGACGGCAAGCACTTCGAGGCCTGGACGATGCTCGGCGCCTGGGCCGAGCAGACCGAACGGGTCGAGATCGGCGCACTCGTCACGGGGATCGGCTACCGCAACCCCGACCTGCTGGCCGACATGGCACGCACCGTCGACCACATCTCCGGCGGGCGACTGATCCTGGGCCTCGGCGCCGGCTGGTTCGAGAAGGACTACGACCAGTTCGGCTACGAGTTCGGTACCGCCGGCTCGCGTATCGCGAGCCTTGCGGCCGCGATGCCACGGATCAAGGCCCGCCTGGCGGCCGGCAACCCGGCGCCCGAGCGCGAGATCCCGATCATGATCGGCGGTAGCGGCGTCAAGAAGACGCTGCGCATCGTCGCCGAGCACGCCGACATCTGGCACTCTTTCGGCGACGTCGACGTCCTGAAGACCAAGTCCGCGATCCTCGACGAGCACGGCGCCGCCGTCGGCCGCGACACCTCCGCGCTCGTGGAGCGGTCGGTGGCCGTCAGCGGAGCGCCGGAGGCGACCGGCGACGTCCTCGTGGCGGCCGGTGCGACCCTGCTGACCATCGGTGAGAGCGGGCCGGACTACGACCTGAGCACCGTGCAGGCCTGGGTCGACTGGCGCGACGAGCGCCGCTGAGCCTGCCGGCTGAAGCTGCGACGACTCCAGCCGTCATAGCTTCAGCACGGTCTTGATCCCGCCGGGGTCGCTCGCGAACGCCTCGACGGCGTCCTCGAGCGGCACCCGGCGCGTCACTATGCGGTTCAGCCAGCCGACGTCGGCCCGGGCCAGCGCCTCCGCCGCGTCCCGGTAGTGCGTCAGGTTGGCGTTCACGGAGCCGATCACCGCGTCGTTCTCGAGCACGATCTCGCGGTTGAGCGCCCCAGCGTCGAACGAGAGCCTGCGCCCCGCCGACGTGACGCCGGTAAGGCAGGTGACGCCATAGTTCCCGCTCGCGGAGAGGGCGTCGACGACCACCTGGCTCGCGCCGGTCGCCTCGATCACAACGTCGGGGTGCAGTGCGCCGGCGACGTCCGCGACGGGGTCGGTGTGGTACTCGGCGCCGAGCTCGGCGACCAGCTCTGGCTTCGGCCCGTCGGTGATCCGGTCGAGCACGTGCACCTCGAGGCCGCGCTGGACCCCGAGCAGTGCGGCCAGCAGGCCGATCGGACCGGCGCCGGTCACCAGCGCGACCTTCGGCTCGAACCACGCCCGCTGCCCGACGAGCTCGATCTGCTCCCACGCCTTGGCGACGACGGTCGTCGGCTCGAGCAGCATGCCGACGTCGGCGAGCGCCGGATCGAGGCGGACCGCGTAGTCGGCCTCGACGGTCCACCGTTCGGAGGCGAACCCGTCGATCGCCTTGATGCCCCGCTCCGTGTACTTACCGTTGCGGCACATGTCGAACTGGCCGCGGGCACACGCCCCGCACGGATCCGGGTCCGGACGGCGGACCACGCCGACCACCAGGTCTCCGGGCGTGAAACCGGAGCCGTCCGGCGCCGAGCGCACCCGGCCGAGGGACTCGTGCCCGAGCACCAGCCGCTCGCGCCCGGGGGGCGCCCAGCCGTACTCCCCCGCGGCGATCTCGCGGTCGGTGGCGCACACCCCGACGGCCAGGCCGTCGACCAGAAGCTCTCCGTCGCCGGGAACCGGCTCGTCGACGTCGGTGACGGCCAGCGTGCCGGGGTTCTGCGGGACCACTGTCAGCGCGCGCATCAGGCGATCTCCTTCGCTGACGTCGGGACGGCCACCTGAGCCGTTATGCCCGACTCGATGTCGCGGGGGGTCATCCCGCGGCCGAGGCGCAGTGCGCTGTTGACCAGGCCGAGATGGCTGAAGGCCTGCGGGGTGTTGCCGAGGTGGCGCCCGGTGCGCACGTCGTACTCCTCGCTCAGGAGCCCGAGGTCGTTGCGCAGGGTGAGCAGTCGCTCGAACAGTGCGACTGCCTCTTCCCGCCTGCCGATGCCGTGCAGCGCGTCCACCAGCCAGAAGCTGCAGACCAGGAAGGTCGCCTCGCTGCCGGGGAGGCCGTCGACCCGGTCGTCGGCGTGCGTGTGGTAGCGGAGCAGGAGGCCGTCCTGGCTCAGCTCGCGCTGCACGGCGTCCACGGTGCCGATCACCCGCGGGTCGTCCCAGGGCAGGAACCCGACCTGCCCGATCAGCAGCAGAGAGGCATCAAGACCCTCCGAACCGTAGAACTGCGTGAACGTGTTCCGGCTCGCGTCGAACCCTCTGGCGCACACCTCGGCATGGATCCGGTCGCGGATGGAGCGCCACCGCTCGACGGGCCCCTCCAGCCCGAGATCCTCGACGGCGCGTACCGCCCGGTCGAAACCTGCCCATGCCATGACGCGGGAGTGCACGAAGGCGCGGCGCGGCCCGCGTATCTCCCAGAGCCCGTTGTCGAGCTCGTCCCAGTGCTCCTCGAGGTAGTCGAGGAGCGCGGTCTGAAGACGCCACGCATCGGCGTCGGTCTCGAGCCCTGCCTCGCGGGCCAGGTGCAGCCCGTCGAGAGTTTCGCCCCACACGTCGATCTGCAGCTGGTCGACCGCACCGTTGCCGATCCGCACGGGGCCCGATCCCTCGTACCCGGGCAACCAGCCGATCACGTACTCCGGCAGCCGCCGCCGGCCGTCGAGGCCGTACATGATCTGCAGGTCCGCCGGGTCGCCGGCGACGGCACGCAGGAGCCAGGCCCGCCACGCCCGCGCCTCCTCGATGAACCCGGTCCCGACCAGGGCCTGCAGCGTGAACGCGGCGTCCCGCAGCCAGCAGTACCGGTAGTCCCAGTTGCGGGCGCCGCCGATCTCCTCGGGCAGCGAGGTGGTCGCGGCTGCCGCGATGGCGCCGGTCGGGGCGTACGTCAGGGCCTTCAGGGTGATCAGCGACCGGTGCACCGCTTCCGCCCACGGGCCGGTGTAGGTGGAGCCCGCGATCCACGAGCGCCAGAACTCCTCGGTGTCCCGGAGCGCCGCCTCCGCCTCCACGGGATCCTTCGTGTCCAGGTGCGACGCGTGGTGGGCCAGGACGAACGGCACCCGGTCCCCCGGCCCCACGGTGAACTGGGCGTGCAGCACCGAACCGTCGGCGACACCGTCGTGCGCCATCTCGACCGCCGAGTCGATTCGGACCGAGTCCGGGCCGGCCACCGCGCGCAGTGCTGCACCCTCCTGGGTGACCCAGGGCACGACGTTGCCGTAGTCGAACCGGAGCCGCAGCTCGGTGGTCATCGGCACGGCACCGCTGATGCCCTCGACGATGCGGACCAGGTCCGCGTGGTCACCGCGCGGCGGCATGAAGTCGATCAGCCGGACCCTGCCCTCTGGAACGTCCCACTCCGTCTCCAGGATCAGGGTGCCCTCGCGGTACCGGCGGCTGGTGCAGAGGCCGCCGGCGACGGGACCCAGTCGCCACGATCCGTGCTGCTCGTCACCCAGCAGCGCGGCAAAGCATGCCGGGGAGTCGAACCGAGGAAGGCACATCCAGTCGACCGCGCCGTCACGACCGATCAGCGCCGCCGACTGGAGGTCCCCGACAATTCCGTAGTCTTCGATTCGAAGCGTCATCGTGCCGAGCCTAGGTTCGGCCCGCCTTCCCGACCAGGCGACGCACCGCACGGGTCAGACGCACAGGACATCCGGGACGACCTGCGCGTCTGCTCAGGCCCCGAGGGAGCCAGACGGATCGCCCGGATCAGAACGACGAGGCATCCGCCGCGTACACCCACCGGTACCCGGGATACTCGCCCAGCGACCACAGGTAGTCGCGCGTCGGGTCGTAGGACAGATCCTCCGCGCCAACGGTCAGCGCGTTCCCGTGCCGCACGATCGAGCCGGAGGGCGCGGCGAACGTGTGCAGGTCACCGTCCGAGTTCGGGTTGGAGTGGTCGGAGCCGTCGCTCTGCGAGAAGAAGAACTCGCCGTTGATCGCGGTCGAGCCCTGGACGCTCTCCAGGTCGGTCCGGTAGGCCTCGGTCGCCTTGATGATCCCGTCGGAGGCAGGCTTGAGGTACCGGTTCGTGTAGTCGATCGGAACGCGGATCGTCCGAACCTGGGCTCCCGCGTCGACGTCCGCCGCGCTCCGGTACTCGCTCACGATCACCGAGTCGGGGCTGCTGGTCCGGTCGAGCGCGACCGACGAGTGCTGCAGCTGCGCGTACCCACCGGCCGTCGAGTCGGTGAACTTCGCCGTCTGCGGCAGCACGTACTTGTAGTCGAACGCGTGGTACGAGCCGTCCGGCTGGCGCCCGACCGCCGACGAACTACCCGTCGAGACCCGCCACAGATGGTCCAGGTCGAACACGCGGAAGCCGCCGCTCGTGTCCGCCACGTACAACAGGTTGCCGTACCACATGATGCCGCCGGCATGGACGGTGACCGGCTTGTACGACGGCGTGCTCGCGGTGCCGCTCGGCTCGACCAGCAGGATGTGCCGGTACGGCGGGGCCGAAGCGCTCGCAGACAGGTTGGACACGCTGATGCGGACGCCCTTGTCGATGCCGTCGTCGGCGTGGTCGTACCAGCTCACGAGGTTGATGCGCTTGCCGTCGTAGGTGCCCTCGCCATAGGCGTCGGAGCTGGTGGTGATGCCTTGCGGGTACCAGGCGCTCGTGTCCTGGTCGCCGTCGTTCCAGCAGTAGTACGCGGTGCGGTGCGTGACCGACGGTGCGCTGTCGCAGCTCGGGGTGCGGTTGGCGTCGTCCGCCACCGCTCCCACGGTCACGTTCGGCAGGGCCGAGTCGAGCGCTCCGACCAGGGACGACGACGTCTCGGACAGCGTGTAGCGGAAGTTGCTCGCCGTGAGCGGTGTCGCGGCGGCCGTTGCTGTCGGCCCGGCCTGCTCGCTCGCGGACTCCGTTGCGACCGCCTGCGTCGCGGAGGCGAGCAGGACGCACAGTCCCAGGCTCGCGGCCGCGAGCGCGGGGCGACGACGATGGCGCATGGTGGTCTCCTTGCGTGAGGGGACGGTTGCGCTCCACCGTAGGGAATGCCCGTCCCCTCACACCAGTAATACTCGATGAACGTCCGGTGCTTGGGTCGCACCGTGCGCGCCGACGAAACAGCCGGTCAGCGCTTGGTGAGCGCGTCCGCCAGCGGGTCGTCGCTACCCGCGGGAAGGACCCGCAGCCGACGGGCGGTCGCCTCGCCGCCCTGCCGCGCGACGTCGGCGGCCAGCGCCTTGAGCGACTCGGGGGTGTCGTGCGAGACACGCAGGAACCAGCCCGAGCAGGCGTCGAGCTCGCCGGCCGCTATCGCGTTCACGACGTCGGTCACCCGCTCGACCGGGGTCCACCGGGTGCGTCCCTCGTGCAGGGTCATCCCCGTGGACATGTCGGTGCGCACCACGCCCGGCGCGAGCTCGAACACGCGGATACCGCGCGGGAAGCCGTCGCCGTGGAGGTTGGCGCCCATGCGCGTCAGGGCCGTCTTGCTCGCGTTGTAGGCCGAGTAACCGCCGCCCATCTCGTGCGAGCTCGCGCCCGAGGCCAGGTCGATGACCCGACCGCCGCCGCGCACGATCATGCCCGGCAGGGCGTAGCGCATGAACAGGAAGGGCGCACGCACGTTGATCTCGAAGATCGACCACCACTCCTCGGGGTCGGCCTCCCACAGCGGGTGCTCGGACTCGATGGCGCCGGCGTTGTTGACCAGCAGGTCGATCGACCCGAGCGCGGCCTCGGCCTGCCCGACGGCGGCGCGCACCGCCGCCGGGTCCGACACATCGGCGGTCAGTTCGACCGCCGTCACACCCTCGGCACGGATCTCCGCGGCCACGGCCGCGAGGCGCGCCACGTCCCGCGCGAGCAGGGCGACGTCCAGCCCTGCTCGCGCGAGACCCAGTGCGATCTCCCGGCCGATTCCGCGCGAGGCACCCGTGACGAGCGCAGTGCGCGACGGCGGGGTCGCACCGGTACCGACCGCCTCGTGCGGGTCAGCCACGCAGGACCGCCCCTACCTTGTCGGACGCCGACTCCACGACCGCGTCACGCACCGCGCGGACCTCCTTCGCGGACAGCGTGCGGTCAGCGGCCCGCAGCCGAAGCGAGTACGCGAGCGACTTCTTGCCCTCGCCCACCTGCTCCCCGGTGAAGACGTCGAACAGCGCCACGTCCTCCAGCAGCTCACCGGCGCCGGCCACGATGGCCGACCGAACGGCCTCGGCCGGCACGGCGTCGTCGACCACGAAGGCGAAGTCCTCCTTCGCGGCGGGGAACGCCGACACGGGGGCGGCCGCCACGGGCTCGCCCGAGGCCGCCCCGACCAGGACGCTCAGGTCCACCTCGAACGCCGCGGCCCGGGCCGGGAGGCCCAGCGCCTCGACGACCTTGGGGTGCAGCTCGCCGGCGTGGCCGACGAGCGTTCCGTCGGTGAGCTCGAGGCGTCCACAGCGTCCGGGGTGCCACGGCATCTGCCCGGAGTCCGGGACGACCACCACCTCGGCCCGGGCGCGCTCGGCCACCAGGCGAGCCGCCGCGAGGGCGTCCTCCCAGCCCGCTGCCCGGCCCGCGCCCCACCAGCCGGCCAGCTCGCGCTTGCCGGTCAGCACACCGGCGACACGACGCGGCTGGTCAGGGACCGCCGCGGCGAGCGCCGCGAGCTGCTCCTCGGTGGGCCGTACCCCGCCGGGCAGCGTGGGTGCCGCGGGCGCGCCCGGCGTCGGGCGGGTGACGAGGCCGATCTCGTAGACCGCGAGGTCGGTCAGCCCGCGCGAGACGTTGCGCCGAACGGTGTCGAGCAGCGTGACCAGCAGGTTCGACCGCAGCAGCGGCTTGTCGTCGGCCATCGGGTTGACGAGCCGGAGGGAGACGCGGCGCGGGTCGTCGTCGGGAATGCCGAGCGCGTCGTACTCGGGGACGCCGACGAACGGGTAGCTGAGCGTCTCGACGAAGCCGGCCTCGGCCAGTGCCCGGGCCACCGATCGACGAGTGCGCTGCTCGGTGGTGAGGCCCCGGCCGCCGGGCGCGGACGGGAGCACCGAGGGCACCTGGTCATAGCCCTGGATGCGCACGACCTCCTCGACCAGGTCGGCCGGACCGGTCAGGTCGGGGCGCCAGGACGGCGGGGTGACGAGGAGTACCTGTACGGGCTCGACCACCGAGGACACCTCGACCGTCGCGCCGATCTCCTCCAGGGTGCTGCGCACCTGCTCGGGGGTGTACTCGACGCCCGAGAGCCTGGTGGGCTCGGTGACCTTGAGCGCGATCGGCGCCCGTACGGTCTCCGCGGTGTGGTCGAGGTCGCTCACCGCGGCGTCGGCTGTTCCGCCGCCCAGCTCGACCAGAAGGTCCACGACACGCTGCGCCGCGACCGCGGGCAGCAGCGGGTCGACGCCACGCTCGAACCGCTTGGCGGCCTCGCTCGAGAGCTTGTGCCGGCGTGCGGTGCGCGCGACGGTGATCTGGTCGAAGTGGGCCGCCTCGACGAGCACGTCCGTCGTGGTGTCGCTGACCTCGGACGACGCTCCGCCCATGACGCCGGCGAGCCCGAGCACGCGGCTGCCGGCTCCCGTGGGCGAGTCCGTGATCAGGAGGTCCTCGGTGTCGAGCGCGCGGTCGGCGTCGTCCAGGGTGGTGAGGCGCTCACCGACTGTGGCCCGGCGAACCACTATCGGGGCCGAGACCTTGGCAAGGTCGTAGGCGTGCAGCGGCTGCCCGAGGTCGAGCATCACGTAGTTCGTGATGTCGACCGCGAGGGAGATGGACCGCATGCCGGCGCCCTCGAGGCGGTGCTTCATCCACGCGGGCGTCGGCGCGGCCGGGTCGATACCGCGCACTATGCGCGTCACGAACCGGTCGCAGCCGACCACGCCGTTGATCGGCGCGTCGTCGCGCACCTGGACCTCGAACCCGTCCGGGGTCGCGGCAGGCTCAGCCCCTGTAGCGAGACCGTGGTCGGTGAACTTGGCCCCCGTCGAGTGGGCGTACTCACGGGCGACACCGCGGTAGCTGAACGCGTACCCGCGGTCGGGCGTCACGTTGATCTCGAGGATCTCCTCGCCCAGGCCCAGGAGCGCCACGGCGTCCTGGCCAGGGGTCAGGTCGGCCTCGGCGAACCCGTTCCGGGTCAGCACGAGGATCCCGTCGTGGTCGTCCCCGATACCGAGCTCGTTGACCGAGCAGATCATGCCGTCGGACACGTGCCCATAGGTCTTCCGGGCGGCGATGGCGAACGGTCCGGGCAGCACGGTGCCGGGCAGTGCCACGGCCACGAGGTCGCCGGGCGCGAAGTTGTGCGCGCCGCAGACGATGCCGCGCGCGCCGTCGGCGTCGTTGTGCTCGGGTCCGACGTCGACGCGGCACCAGTTGATGGTCTTGCCGTTCTTCTGCGGCTCGGGCGTCATCTCGAGCACCCGGCCGACCACGAGGGGGCCGGTCACGGCCGCCCCGTGGATCGCCTCTTCCTCCAGGCCCACCTTGACGAGGTCGGCCGCGAGCTGCTCGGCGGTGAGGTCCGCGGGCACCTCTACGTGGTCAGCGAGCCAGTCCTTCACGATGAGGGGCACTTCAGATCTCCGTCCCGAACTGGGTGGAGAAGCGCA
Source organism: Promicromonospora sp. CA-289599 (assembly GCF_050936155.1). Taxonomy (NCBI): domain Bacteria; kingdom Bacillati; phylum Actinomycetota; class Actinomycetes; order Micrococcales; family Promicromonosporaceae; genus Promicromonospora; species Promicromonospora sp. CA-289599. The sequence goes on along the minus strand of NZ_JBNJNI010000001.1, from coordinate 4,905,063 downwards.
CGTCGCCCTCCACGATGTCGTGCATGTCCGCGATCGAGTGGCGCAGCATGAGCGTGCGCTCGATGCCCATGCCGAACGCGAAGCCCGTGTACTCCTCCGGGTCGACGCCCGCGGCGCGCAGCACGTTGGGGTTGACCATGCCGCAGCCGCCCCACTCGATCCAGCCGGCTCCGCCCTTCTTCTGCGGGAACCACAGGTCCATCTCGGCGGACGGCTCCGTGAAGGGGAAGAACGCCGGGCGCAGACGCGTCCTGGCCTCCGGCCCGAACATCGCCCTCGCGAACGCGTCCAGCGTGCCGACCAGGTTCGCCATGGTCAGGCCCTTGTCGACGGCCAGCCCTTCGACCTGGTGGAACACCGGCGTATGGGTCTGGTCCAGCGCGTCCGTGCGGAAGGTGCGGCCGGGGCACGCGATGTACAGCGGCACGCCACGCTCGAGCAGGGACCGCGCCTGGACCGGGGACGTGTGCGTCCGCAGCACCAGGTTCGACTCACCGTCGGCGCCGTCGCCGGCCACGTAGAACGTGTCCTGCATCTGGCGGGCGGGGTGGTCCGGGCCGAAGTTCAGCGCGTCGAAGTTGAACCACTCGGCCTCGACCTCGGGGCCGTCGGCGATCTCCCAGCCGAGGCCGACGAAGAAGTCGGCGATGCGCTCCTGGACCAGCTCGATCGGGTGGCGGGCGCCCGCCGTCGTGCGCTGGACCGGGAGGGTGACGTCCACCGACTCCTCCGCCAGCACGCGCGCGTCGCGCTCGCCCTCGAGCTCGGTCTGACGGGCGGCTATCGCCTGGTTGATCTGCCCGCGACGCGGGCCCACGAGCTTGCCGGCCCTGGCCTTGTCCGGGCCTGGCAGCGCGCCGATGCCCCGGTTGGCGAGGGCCAGGGAGCTGCGGTCCCCGGTGTGCTGGGTGCGGACGGCCTTCAGCGCGTCGAGGTCGCCGGCCTTGGCGATGTCGTCGAGTGCGGCCTTGACCGCGGCGTCGAGCGCCGCCTCGTCGAGCGGATCGATGGGTGCCTTCTCATCGGGCGTGGACATGCTTGCCTTCCTGGCGGATGCGGGAGCCGGTTCGGTCCCCTGCCTGGGACCCTCTGCCGGCAAATGAATTCTAGGTGCCCGCCAGGGCTCAGGACGCGTTGTCCACAGGGCAGCTCAGTGCCCGCGTGCAGCGCTCGCCGCACAGCCCATGGCGGGCTGCGTAAATCGGCGGGTCAGTGGCTGCATGCCGTCATCATTCCATGCCGGGGTGAGCGCGGGCAACGCGAATCCCTGGGCTGGACAACCATGCGCTTGGCACACTTTTTCTGATGTCCGGTCAGCCCTCGAGCGTCCAGGTCTCCACGATCTCGTACCGGGGGCCGCCCTGCGGCCCCTCCCCCGGGTGCGACTCGACGAGCGCGAACGAGTCCGCCGTCCAGTCCGGTCCCGCGTAGACGGACAGGGCCCGGGCGGCAGGCTCCAGCGCCGACCGCGGCTCGCCGCCCGCGCTCCTGCCCCAGCGGTCCCGCCCTCGTGGCGGCTTCACCTGGCCGGCCCGCGCGCGGGCGACCGTGACGTGCGCACGGTGCGGCTTCACGTCGTCCGGCACCTCGCGAGGAGAGGCGGCCAGGCAGTCCGCCGCCAGGCCCTTCAGCGCTCCGGTCCCGCCGTCGACGCCGATCCACAGGACCCGGGCACCGAACGATCCGGCGCCGCGCAGCCGCAGGTCGATCGGCGCATGTTTGCGCGCGACATCGGCCAGCTCGTCGCGCAGCTCGGGCACCGTTCCCTCGGGCAGGTCCGCGTAGAACGCGAGGGTGATGTGCAGGCTCTCCCGCGGCACCCAACGCGGGGAGGCGGGTACGCCGTCGATGGCGAGCCCTAGATGGTCCTTGACACGCTGGGGCGGGAAGACCGCCGTGAACAACCGCACCTCGTGATCCTAGGCGAGCACCTCGTCCCGACGGGACATGATCTCGCTCCGAACCAGCACCCAGCCCGCCGCGCAACAAGATGTCAGGCACACGACAGTCAGGCACTTGACAGAGTTCATCCCAGAGGCGCACGCTTGTTGTCATGCACCTGACAGACAGGTGCCTGACAATCAGGAGAACCATGAGATACCCCGACGAGATCGAACCCGAGGACAGCATCGACGAGAGCGAGAACGCTACGGACGAGACCAACGAGAACGAGAACGACGACCCACGCCAGGAGGCGATGAACCGCCTGTCGACGGTCGGCATGATGCAGCTGCACCACGCCAAGCGCGCGAGGCGGAGCGGGCGCGGAGCCCCGTGGCTGGACCCCAGCCAGGGACAGGGCCGTGTGCTCGCCCTGCTGCAGCTCAAGCCCGAGACCACCCAGAAGGACCTCACGTTCCTGCTGGGCATGTCCCGCCAGGCGACCGCCGAGCTGCTGTCCAAGCTGGAGAAGCAGGGGCTGATCGAGCGCGAACCCTCGGCCGACGACAAGCGCGTGGTCGTCGTACGGCTCACCGAGGCGGGCAAGGCCGCCGAACAGGCCACCGAGCGCCCGCCGCACGGGACGCCGGAACTGCTGGACGTCCTGGACGACGACGAGGTGGCGCAGCTGTCCGGCTACCTCGCCAGGATCCTCGAACGCGCGGAGCGTGAGTGGGCCGGCGAGTTCGGCGAACGTCGCGAGGCGTTCGAGGAGTTCTGGCGCTCCCGCGGCGGGTTCGACCCCCGCATGCGCGGCTTCGGCCGCGGGTTCCCCGGCGGGCCGGGTGGGTTCCCTGGCGGACCTGGTGGATTCCCCGGCGGCCCCGGCGGACCTGGCGGCTTCCCGGGCGGACCCGGTGGGTTCCCCGGCGGCCCCGGCGGTCACCCCGGCCCGCACGGCCGGCGGGGCCGACGCGGCCACCGGGACGACCAGGGCGAGGAGTGACGGCAGGTGTGCCGGACCTCAGCCGCGTCCAGCGCGTTCAGCGCTGGGCGCGGCTGCTCGCGTAGAGGCAGACGGTCGCTGCCGTGGCCAGGTTGAGCGACTCGGCCTTGCCGCGGATGGGCACCCGCACGACGGCGTCGGCCAGCGCACGGTCCTCCTCGGGCAACCCCCAGGCCTCGTTGCCGAACACCCAGGCCGTCGGCCCGGCGAGATCCGGGGCCGCGCCGGACCCGGCGTCGTCCAGGAGGTCGTCCAGGTCGAGCGGGCCGGTCCCGTCAGCCGCGAGGACGTGGCACCCGGCGGCACGCAGCTGGGCCACCGCGGCCGCGAGCGACGTCCCGGTGACCACGGGCAGGTGGAACAGCGACCCGGCGGTCGAGCGGACCACCTTGGGGTTGTGCACGTCGACGCTCTCCCCCGCAAGAACTACGAAGTCGGCCCCGGCGGCGTCGGCGGCCCGGATAACGGTGCCCGCGTTCCCGGGGTCGCGGACGGTGGCGAGCACCGCAGCGAGCAGCGGCCGTCCGGCGCGCTGCGGGTCCCGCGCGGCCAGCGCCTCGGGCAGCGAGGGTACTGCGGACCGCACCACCGCGAGCACACCCTGGGCGTCGGCGCTCATCGCCTCGAGCACCTCGGGGGTGCCGAGATGCACGAACAGGCCGGCCGAGCGGGCGTCGTCGACGATCTCGGCGTACCGCGTCGCGGCCGACGGCGTCAGGTAGACGTCCCGGACGGACGGCGCCGCATGCCGGACCGCCTCCCGCACGCCCTGCGGGCCTTCGACCAGGTACAGCCCGTGCTTGGAGCGTGCCGAACGCCCGGCCAGTGCCCGTACCTGCTTGACGCGGTCGGCTCGCGGATTCGCGAGCGTCACGTCAAGCGCTGACGGGGCCTCCGAAGAGGCAGCTGGCCGGGCGTCCGGTGAAATGCTCAACCTCAGGCAGCGGCCGGGGCGTTGACATCCGCCGGCAGCGCGTCCTTGGCGACCTGGACGAGGGCGTTGAACGCCGCGATGTCGTTGACCGCGAGCTCAGCGAGCATGCGGCGGTCGACCTCGATACCAGCGGCCTTGAGGCCCTGGATGAGGCGGTTGTAGGTCAGACCCTGCGCGCGGGAGGCAGCGTTGATGCGCTGGATCCACAGCTTGCGGAAGTCACCCTTCTTCTTCTTCCGGTCACGGTATGCGTAGACCAGAGAGTGGGTGACCTGCTCCTTCGCCTTACGGTAGAGGCGCGAGCGCTGGCCGCGGTAACCGGCGGCGCGCTCGAGGGTTGTACGGCGCTTCTTCTGGGCATTTACTGCCCGCTTCACGCGTGCCACGTGAGACTCCTTGTACTTCGGGGCTGAAAGGGTTCTTGGCGACGCCCGTCAGGCGTGCGCCACAAAAGTCACTTACCGAGCAGGCGCTTGACCTTCTTGACGTCAGACGGTGCGACGACCTGGTCCATGGCCAGACGACGCGTGCGACGGCTGGACTTGTGCTCGAGGTAGTGGCGAGCGTTGGTCTGCTCGCGCATGATCTTGCCGCTGCCCGTGACCTTGAACCGCTTCTTCGAGCCGGAGTGCGTCTTGTTCTTCGGCATGACTGCCGTTTCTCCTCATGTCGGTCGACCGCTGCTGGAGCGGCGACGTTGTACCTGGGCCGGTGGGCCGACCTGGTGTCGTAGTGGTCTTGGGGACCGTGCCTCAGCCGGCCTTCGGTGCACGCGGCTTGGGGGCCGCGGGCTTCGGCGCCGGCTTGGGGGCCGAGACCGGCTTCGGAGCCGCCTTGGAGACCGGCTTCGCTGCCGGCTTCGAGGCAGTCTTGGCCGCAGGCTTGGTGGCCGGCTTCGGCTCGACGGGGGCGGGCGTCTCGACGACGGGCTCGGGCTCGGCCGCAGCGACCGGCTCGGGCTGGACGACCGGCTCGGGCTCGACGACGGGCTCGGGCTCCGGCTCGACGACCGCTGCGGGCTCGGCGACGGCCTCCTCGACGACGGGCTCAGGAGCCGGCGCAGCGGCAGGCTCCTCGACCGTGGTCTCGACGCTCTCGTCGACCTGGTCCTCGACCGGCTCCGAGGTCTGGGGCTCGTCGGCCGCACGGGCCTGCGCCTTCGCCTCGGACTTGGTCATCCGGCCCGCGTTGATCTCGGTGGAGCGCTTGCGCTGCTCAACCTTGGCGTCCGCCTTCTTCTTGACCGGCCCGAGGACCATGGTCATGTTGCGGCCGTCCTGCTTCGGCATCGACTCGACGAAGCCGAGCTCGGCGACGTCCTCCGCCAGACGCTCCAGCAGGCGACGACCCATCTCCGGGCGCGACTGCTCGCGACCGCGGAACATGATCATGACCTTGACCTTGTCGCCGGCCGAGAGGAAGCGGACGACGTGGCCCTTCTTCGTCTCGTAGTCGTGCGGGTCGATCTTCAGACGGAACCGGATCTCCTTGAGAACCGTGTTCGCCTGGTTGCGCCGCGCTTCTCGCGCCTTCATGTCGGACTCGTACTTGAACTTGCCGAAGTCCATGAGCTTGGTGACAGGCGGGCGAGCGTCCGGCGCAACCTCGACGAGGTCGAGGTCAGCGTCCTGGGCGAGCTTCAGGGCGACCGCCGTGGCAACCACGCCGACCTGCTCCCCGCCAGGACCGATGAGTCGGACCTCGGGAACACGGATCCGGTCGTTGATGCGAGGCTCGGTGATGGTGATGCTCCTCAGAAGTCGTTGATCGACCACCAGGAACGAGAAATGGCTCCCGCCCTGAACACAGGTGGAAGCCATCACAAGGAAAGGGTGCCCGGACCGGCGAGAACCGAGCCGATACCACTGCACCCGACCTAGGACCCGGCCTCTGTCGGCACCTTGCGGCGCTCGGTCGTGACTCGGGTGGGATGGTGATCCACTTTGTGCACCCGGCTTTCACCGGGTCGGTCGTGCCCCCACGATAGCAGCATGCCGGCGCAGGTCGCCATACCGGCCGGTGTGAGGTGGGCCGCGCCCCAGCGCAGACCTCCAGCAAGCCTTCGGTGCAACTGGAATCATTCCAGTTTAGGGGCTAGGGTCGAAGGCATGACGTCGACCGCCCCCGCAGCCGTGACGCCGGAGGACCTCCTCCGCGGCGCCGGTCTGCGCGTGACCGCCCCCCGCGTGGCGGCCCTGCGGGCGGTGGGCCACAGCCAGCACGCCACCGCCGACGACGTCCTGAGCTCGGTCCGCGCGGAGCTCGGCACGGTCTCGGTGCAGGCGGTCTACGACGTCCTGCACGCGCTGACCGACGCCGCACTCCTGCGCCGCATCGAGCCCGCCGGCCACCCGGCACGCTACGAGCGCCGGACGGGCGACAACCACCACCACATCGTCTGCCGCGCGTGCGGCGCCATCGGTGACGTGGACTGCTCGGTCGGCCATGCCCCCTGCCTGACCCCCAGCGACGACCACGGGTTCGTGGTCGAGACCGCCGAGGTCACGTACTGGGGCCTGTGTCCGGACTGCAGCGCCTGAGCCCGCCCGTAGAGCCAGCCCGCAGAGCTGGGCACCAAGAGTTCGCCGACCCACGCCGAACCCCGCCAGAACCCCCGAGCAGCACCAAAGGAAGGCACGTCTGAAGATGACAACTCCTTACACCACCACGCAGACCGGCACGCCGGTCGTCAGCGACGCACACTCGCTGACCGTCGGCGCCGACGGCGCCACGGTCCTCCACGACCGCTACCTGGTCGAGAAGCTCGCACAGTTCAACCGCGAGCGGATCCCGGAGCGGATCGTGCACGCCAAGGGTGGTGGCGCCTTCGGCGAGTGGGAGATCACCGGTGACGTGTCGCAGTACACGCGTGCCGCGGCCTTCCAGCCGGGTGCCAAGGGCGAGGTGGCCCTGCGCTTCTCGTCCGTCGCCGGCGAGATGGGCTCCCCCGACACCTGGCGCGACGTGCGCGGCTTCGCGCTGCGCTTCTACACGAGCGAGGGCAACCTCGACATCGTCGGCAACAACACGCCGGTCTTCTTCATCCGCGACGCGATCAAGTTCCCGGACTTCATCCACTCGCAGAAGCGCCTCCCCTGGTCGGGCCTGCGCGACGCCGACATGCAGTGGGACTTCTGGACCCTGTCCCCGGAGTCGGCGCACCAGGTCACCTACCTCATGGGCGACCGCGGCCTGCCCGCCTCGTGGCGTGAGCTGAACGGCTACGGCTCGCACACCTACCTGTGGACCAACGCCGAAGGCTCGAAGTTCTGGGTCAAGTACCACTTCATCTCTCGTCAGGGTGTCAAGTTCCTCGACAACGACGAGGCGGCCAAGATCGCCGGGGCGGACGCGGACTACTACCGCCGTGACCTGTACGAGGCCATCGAGCGCGGGGACAACCCGGTCTGGGACATCAAGGTCCAGGTCATGCCGTACGACGACGCGAAGACCTACCGGTTCAACCCGTTCGACCTGACGAAGGTCTGGCCGCACGCGGACTACCCGCTCATCCACTTCGGCCACTTCACGCTGAACCGCAACCCGAAGAACCACTTCGCGGAGATCGAGCAGATCGCGCTGTCCCCGGCCAACCAGGTCCCGGGCACCGACATCTCGCCCGACAAGATGCTGATGGCTCGCGTCTTCTCCTACCCGGACGCGCAGCGCTACCGCGTGGGCACCAACTACCAGTCGGTCCCGGTGAACCAGCCGCACGCCGCCCCGGTGCACAACTACTCGCAGGACGGCTCGCAGCGCCACCACTTCAACGAGGTCGGCGTGCCGAACTACGCGCCGAACTCGTTCGGTGGCCCCGTCGCCGACCCGGCCCGCGGCCAGGACGGTGCTTGGGAGTCGGACGGCGAGCTCGTGCGCACCGCGGCCACGCTGCACAGCGAGGACAGCGACTTCGGCCAGCCCGGCACGCTGTACCGCGAGGTCTACGACGACGGCGCCAAGGCCCGTCTGCTGGAGACCCTGACCGGTCAGGGTCAGGCCATCACGATCGACGAGATCCGTGAGCGCTTCTTCCAGTACTGGACGAACGTGGACGGGGAGCTGGGCGCCAAGCTGCGCGCGGCCGTCGCCGCCTGATCCCTGCGTCAAAGAGGCCGGGTCCCCCACTCCGGGGGACCCGGCCTCTGCCGTCCCGCCTGGCGGCTGCCGGGTCAGGGATGTCCGCAGGAATCGGCAGGGCTTCTTGTCCGACGCCGGTTCGTGCCGCTACCGTCCCGAGGGCGGTCCGGAGTGCTTGGGCCGTGGTCCGACGCCCGCGGTACCGCTCAAGAACATGGGAGTCAACGATGTCTCGCTCGCTCATCCGGATCGGCGCCGCCCTCGCGGCCGGCCTGCTGGCACTGACGGCGGCGGCCGGGCCGGCCACCTCGGCGCCGAAGCACGACCCGAAGCCGGAGCCGGCGGGCGCGTCCCACCGCGTCCTGGCGTTCTACCAGACCATCTACGAGACCGGCTCCGACGGCGTCCGCCGCTACGTCGACCCCAAGCCGCTCCTCGGCTCGGTCACCGACGTCAACGTCGGCGCCATCCACCTCAACGCCGACGCCTCCCTCACCGTCAACGACATCCCGGCGAACCATCCGGAGCTCGGCGTCATGTGGGACGACCTGGCCACGATGCAGGACCAGGGCGTCACGGTCAGCGCGTTCGTCGGTGGCGCCGCGCCCGGCACCTACCGGTACCTGCGCGAGGACTTCGACCGCTTCTACCCCGTGCTGCGGGACTTCCTGCGCACGTACGGGCTGGACGGCGTGGACCTCGACATCGAGGAGACGTTCTCGCTCGCGGACACGATCCACCTGGTCGACACGCTGCGCGCCGACTTCGGCCCCGACTTCGTCATCACGCTCACGCCCGTCGCCACCGACATGGCAGGCCGCACGAGCTTCTCCGGCGGCTTCTCCTACGCCGAGCTCGAGCGCCGCGCCGGCGACCGGATCGACTGGTACAATACCCAGTTCTACTGCGGCTGGGGCGACCTGCGGACCACCAGGGTGTACGACCAGATCCTCGCCAACGGGTTCACCCCCGACCGCGTGGTGGCCGGCACCGTCACCAACCCCGCCAACTGCAGCGGGTACGTCGACTGGCCCACCTTCGACGCGACGGTCGGCACGCTGGTGGCACGGCACCCCGACTTCGGCGGGGTCTTCGGCTGGGAGTACTTCAACTCCGTCGGGTACGCGGGTGGCGGCCGGGCGAGCTGGTTCGCGCACGCTGCCGACGTCGTCAGCTCCTGAGCAGTTCCTGCGGGCACGGCCGACGGGCGGTCAGACGCGGACGACCCTGGCACCTCCGGCCCGGTCGTACGGCGTGCGCCCCTCGCGCACGAACAGCGTCACGACGTAGACGAGGGGCAGTATGTAGGCCGCCGCAGTCAGGGTCACGATGCCCGGGCTGATGGTCGTGGACCCGACGAGGGTGATCGCCGCGGCGTGTCCGATCGTCCACGGCACCGCGACCTTGAGCGCGTTCCGGAGCAGGGCCGAGGCGAACGAGAGCCGCCCGCCGTCCCCGGCGGCCACCACCTTGAGCCCCAGCACGCGCTTACCGACCGACGCCTGCCGCTGACCGGACTCGAGCACGGCGAGGAAGATGGTCAGCGGCACGGCCGTCACGAGCGCGGAGACCACGTTCGTGGTCACGACGGACCACTGGCCGGTCATGCCGGCGACGTAGAGCGGGATCCCGATCGCCGCGACCAGAGCGAGCCACACGAGAAAGCAGAGCCAGTCGACGAGCCACGCCACGATGCGCCGCCATGCTTCGGGGTTCACGAGGCTGACGGTACCGCGCACCGCCCCCGCCGTTCAGAGCGATCCAGGTGACCTGGATCCAGGTGATCAGCACGGAGTGACTTCGGCCCCTTGCACCTGGTGCCCGGTGACTTCGGTCCTTTGCTTCGAGATCGGCCGGTTGATTGACCGATCTCGAAGCAAAGGACCGAAGTCGCAGAACGTCTCGTGCAAGGGACCGAAGTCGGCGCCGGTGCCCAGCGCGGCAGCGCGGATCAGTCGATGAGCAGCTCCACCTGAGCGAGCACGCCACCCTCGTCAGTCTCCAGCCTCAGACCGGTCAGCGGTACGGGCTCGGCCAGCACGAACGGGCGCAGCTGACCCGGCCAGGGCCACTGCTCGCCGGACCGCTCGTCCAGCACGCGGCCGTCGGCCGCGACCAGGCGCCACGCCGACGGCGGTTGCCGGTCCGACCCGGCGGACCCAGCAGACCCAGCAGACCCGGCGGACGACGTCAGCGTGTACGCGCGGAGCACCGCACCCTCCGGAACCTCGCCGGACGGGCGCCACTCCAGCACGCCCGCCACCTCGGCAGACGTCGTCAGGTCCGCGTCCGTCAACGACGGCAGAGACCCGTCGGCGCCGTGCCAGCCGCCGTCGGCCCGCTGCCAGGGCCGGGCCGGCTCGCAGTCCGACCCCGTGCTCGCACCTGCCAGGTCCCGCCCCGAGCCGGCCGACGCCGGCGCGCCCCAGCTCGTCGGCGTCCCCGACATGGCGAACCGCAGGGTCGCTCCCCCGGTCAGGTCGCCGTGCTCCACGGTCGGCGCCTCGACCGTGCGCGCCGCGCCGTCGGCGTCCGACACATCGAGCCCCGCCACGTACCAGCGGTCGGCCGCGCGGGGTGCCTCGATCACGAGGTCGCCGTCGGGCCGGTGCACCACCGCGCGCTCGAAGAGCGGGGAGCCGACCGCCCAGCGTGAGGACCCGATCTCGAGGGGATACAGCCCCAGCGCCGACAGGACGTACCAGGCCGACATCTCGCCGTTGTCCTCGTCGCCGTGGTAACCCTGGCCGATCTCGTTGCCGGTCCACAGGCGGGCCAGGACCTCGCGCACGGTCTCCTGGGCACGGTCCGGCCGGCCGGCGAAGAGCCACGCGTAGGCGATGTGGTGCGACACCTGGTTGGACTGGCCGAACTGGCCCATCCGCACGTCGCGCGCCTCGACCATCTCGTGGATGACGGACCCGTAGGTGCCGGGCTTGTCCGCCCGCTCCGGCGTGGTGAAGAACCGTTCCAGCAGCCGCTCCAGCCCCGCGCGGCCGCCGTGCAGGGCGGCCAGGCCCGCGCCGTCGTGCACGGGGTGGAACAGGAAGTTCCACGCATCGGACTCGGTGTAGTCGCCGCCCCACTCGTCCGGGTCGAACGGGCCCGAGCCGAACGCACCGTCCCGGTCGCGTCCCCGGAAGAATCCCGTCCCCGCGTCGAAGAGGTGCACGTACCCGAGCGAGCTCTGCCGCAGGTAGGCGGCCTCGTCACGCAGGGCTCGCCGTCGGTCGTCGGGCGTACCCGGCGCATCCGCGAGCGCCTGCGCCATCCGCGCCAGGCCGGCGTCGTTGATGTAGCCCTCGAGGCCCCAGGACACCGACTCGTCGACGTCGCGCGGCACCCAGCCGTGGGTGAGCGCGAAGTCCTGGCCCTTGCGGCCCACGCCGGACCGGGTGGGCAGCGCCGTCGCGTTGCGCAGGCCTGCGGAGTAGGTGGCGAGCGGGTCGGGCAGGGGTACGTCGCGCAGGTACAGGTCGGCGAAGGCGACGTCGGACGACGTGCCCGTCATCAGGTCCGCGTAGCCCGGCGACGACCACCGGGCGACCCAGCCGCCCTCGCGGTACTGCTGCACGAAGCCGTCGGCGAGCCGCGCGGCGACGTCCGGGTAGAGCAGCGCGTACGCGGGCCAGCAGGTGCGGTAGGTGTCCCAGAACCCGTGGTTGACGAACATCTCGCCGGGTACGACTGGCGCGCCGTCGAGCACGGGTGAGGCGTGCACGAGCTCGCCGTCGGTGCCGAACTCCGTGTACGACGACGGGTACAGGTTGAGGCGGTAGAGGTTCGAGTAGAGCGTCACCTGCTGCTCCTCGGTGGCGCCTTCGACGTCGAGCACGCCGAGGCGCTCCTCCCACTGGGTGCGCGCACGCTCGGCGACGTCGTCGAAGGAGCCACTCACCTCGCGGTCCAGGGCGCGCCAGGCGAGGTCCTCGCTGATGTAGGACGTCGCCACGCGCACCTCTACCGTGCGGTCGGCCTGGCCGCCGGGTCCCGCCGCCGGATCCAGCGCCACCGTCGCGTAGGTGGCGTGCTCCCGGCCGCGCGCCCGGCCCGTGCGCAGGACGGGCCGGGAGACCTGGCCCACCACGTACATGCGGCTGCGGCCCACCGAGAGCGCGCTGCCGTGGTCGCTCCAGCCGGTGAGCGTGCCGTCGTCGTGCACGGTGACGGCGACGGGCGGGCCGTCCGCTCCGGCGTCGCTCACTGCGTCGACGATCAGGTGGCCGGTGGTGGCGCCGGGCGGGAACGTGAACCGCAGCACGCCGCCGTGGTCCGAGGCCGCGACGTCGATGCGGGAGCCGCCCTCCAGGTCGACGCCGTAACGGTGCGGGCGGGCCGTCTCGGCGTCGTGCGAGAAGCGGAGCGCGCGGGCCTGAAGGCCGGCGTCGGGTGTGCCCTCCTCGCCCGGCTGCGCGGGGACCAGGTGGAACGCGAGCTGGTCGCGGTCCCCCATCCACGGGCTGGGCTCGTGCGAGATGCCGATACCCTGCAGGCGCGGCCGGTTGTCCGGGCCGTTGTGCGCGGCCCACGAGTAGAGCCAGCGTTCGGTCGACGCGTCGGTGAGCGGCACCCACATCGTGAAGCCGTTCGGCACGGCCGCCGCGGGCACGTTGTTCCCGCGCGAGTAGGCGCCCGAGGAGTGGGTGCCGCGCCGGGTGTCGACGAGGTCGGTGCGGCCGGTCACGACGCGCTCCGCGCGCGGCCCGACGGCGACGGCGTCCAGCCACACCTCGGTGTCCCCGCCGTCCGGCGGCGCCGTCACGACCGCGGCCGCGCGCACGCGCCGGCCGGGCAGCAGCTCGGCCACCCGGTCCAGGTCCACGCGGACCACGTTCCAGTGGTCGGGCACCAGGATCCGTGCGTCCCCCTGCCCGACGGCGGTCGCGGGCATGCGGTGCTGGTCCCGGAGCCCGCGTCCGGGCTCGGTCTCCAGCAGCCACGTCCCGTCGTCGAGCAGCAGGTCGACCGCCACGTAGGTCGACCGGTAGGTGAGCTCCTGGTCGAGTACCGGCAGGAGCGTGCAGCGCAGCTCCGCGCCTGCCTCGAGCGGGACGTCCAGCCCGTCGAGCACCACCGTGCGGCCCGCGCCCTCGTGCCAGATCCGCCGTGCGTGCTCGCTCGTGAGGCCGACGCCGGGCCGCCCCGCGGGGACGTGTCCGGGCCCGGTCATGCGGCCACCCCCGGGACCCGGCCCGTGCTGCCGCGCACGGTCAGCACGGACGTCGGTGCGTCCACGACGTCGGGCACGGGCTCGCCCCGGACCAGCGACAGCATCGTGGCCGCCACGAGCTCCCCGAGCTCGAAGGTGTCCCTGGTCATCGCGGTGAGCGGCGGGTGCGCGAGTCGCACCAGCTCTGAGTCGTCGAAGGATGCCACGGAGATGTCGCCGGGCAGGTCGAGTCCCGCCTCGGCCAGTACTGTGACGCCCGCGAGCGCGGCGACGTCGGAGTCGTAGACGATTGCAGTTGGCCTTTCGTCGCGGGCCAGCAGGGCCCTCGTCGCTGCCGCGGTCTCGTCCTGCGAGAAGTCCGCCGGCACTGTCGTGATGTCGAGGCCGAGGCGCGCCCCGGCGTCGTGCAGGGCGGTGACCCGCCGCGCGGAGTGTACGTACGCGGGGACGCCGCCCACATGGCCGAGCTGCACGTGCCCCAGCGCGGCCAGGTGCTCGGCGAGCGAGGTCATGGCGGCATGGTCGTCGGCGAAGACGGCAGGCACGGGGCCCGGCCTGCCGTCGCCGCTGAGCACCACCGCCGGCAGGCCCATCCGCACCAGCTCCTCGGGACGCGGGTCGTCGAGCTCGAGGTCGAGCACCACCACGCCGTCGGTACGCCGCTCGGCGGTCCAGCGCCGGTAGACGTCGAGCTCGGCGGAGACGTCCTCCACCACCAGCAGCTGCAGGGCCACGAGGTCCGCCGACAGCCGCGCCTGCAGTCCCGAGACGAGCTGGGCGAAAAACGGCTCGACCCCCAGGGTCCGCGCGGGGCGTGTGACGACCAGGCCTACCGTGTCGGCCCGCCGGCCACCCAGCGCGCGGGCGGCCACGTTCGGCCGCCACCCGAGCTCCGCGACGGCGGCCAGGATGCGGGTCCTGGTCTGCTCGCTGATCCCCGGACGGCCGTTGAGCGCGAACGAGACCGCTGTCGGTGAGACCCCCGCGTGCGCGGCGATGTCGGCGATGGTCGGTCTGCGGTTCGCGTGCCCCGCGGACGACATCACTGGTCGGCGAGCAGCTTGTCGCATTCTTCGACCGCTGCGTCCAGGGCTTCCTGCGAGGTCTTGTCCCCCGCTATCGCCGCCGCGAGCTGCTGGTTGATGATGGTGGTCATCGCCTCGCTGACCTCTACCGGCTGCAGCAACCGCGCCGTGCCGAGGCTGGTGTACGCGATCTGCTTGGCCGCACCCTGCGGGGTGCCGTCGCTCTCGGCGAGCTCCGGCTTCTCCAGCGACTCGGCGGTCGACGGGAAGACGCCGGGGACCTCCTTGGCGAACGCCTCCTGGTTGGCGGCGTTCGTGACGAACCGCGCCAGCGCCACCGCCGTCGGCAGGTTGGTCGACTGGCTCGAGATCGACAGCCCCTGCACGTACAGCGGGGTGGCACCCATGTACGGCGACGGGGCGACCTTGCCCTCGAGCGACGGGTTGTTCTCGAGCACGGTGGCGATGAAGTTGCCGCCGCCCGTCGACCAGGCCACCTTGCCCTCGGTGAACAGCTGGCTGTTGCCGAGGTAGGCGTCGGTGAGCACGTCGTCGGGCATGAGGCCGTCGGCGTACGCGTCCCGGTAGGCGTCGAGCAGCTCGGCGGCCTGAGGGGTGTTGAACGTGAACCGTGTGCCGTCCTCGGACAGGATCGGGAGACCCTCCGCCGCGAAGTCGCCGAGCCCCGGCTTGCGGCTCATGAGGTAGCCGCCGGTGACGTCCTTCATCGTGCGCGCCTGCGCGATGAGCTCGTCGAGGGTGGTGGGCGGCGCCGCCGGGTCGAGACCCGCCGCCTCGAACATCTCGGTGTTCCAGTAGTTCAGGTCGGTGGTCAGGTACCACGGGTACCCGAACGTGCCCTCCGTGCCCGCGTACCGGTAGGCCTCCAGCGCGCCGGGCACGTACGTGTCAGCGAGCGCGTCGTCGACCGTCGTGAGGTCCGTGAGGAGGCCCTCGCGCGACAGCGAGAACGCGAAGTCGGGCGGCAGGTTCGTGACGTCGGGCAGCTCGCCGGCAGCGGCCTGCGCGCGCAGCGTCTCCGAGTAGCCGGCGCCCGGCTGGTCGAGCCAGGTCACGGTGGTGCCCGGGTACGTCTCCTCGAAGGCGGCGATGACTCCCTCGACGTACGTCGTGAAGTTGGGCTTGAGCGCCCAGGTCTGCAGCGTGACCTCGCCGGTGACGTCGGCGGCGCCCGCCGCGGTGTCGGCGGCAGGCCCGGCCCCTGCGTCGTCGCCGCCGCTCAGGGTGCAGCCGCCGAGAGCGGCCAGCACGGTCAGGGCCGCTCCCGCGACCCTGATGCTCCTGATCTTCATGACAGTTCCTTCCAGCAATGCTTCGTCGCGCCCTGGGGACTTGCCGTGGGTGCCGCGGCGCGGACTAAAGCGCTTTAGCGCCGCTAGCGTGCCGCGTGGCCCTTGCAGTGTCAAGGGCAGCACCAGGGCACTCCGACTGCACACCGCAACGAAGAGTTCACCCCGGTACAACGATTGGGTTAATCCCAATCCAGGCGTACGGTTGAGGCATGGACACCACGATCGGCAGCCGGGTCCGCACCATCCTCCAGGAACAGGGCCTTACTCAGAAGGAGATGGCCCACAAGATCGGTATGCCTGCTGACGCACTCTCACGTGCGCTCAACGGTGTCCGAGGATTTGGCTCCCTCGAGATCGTCCAGCTGGCTGACGAGCTCGGCGTCGAGGTGTACTGGCTGATCACAGGCAAGGAAGACCCCAACAGGTTGCAGGTGGCGGCCCGCCACGCCTACGACCACGGGACGAGCTCCTACAGCAACAGATCGGCGAGCGACGACACGGGAGTCCTGCGCGACATCCGAGTGGCCTACCAGCAGGCCTCGCCGAACGAGCCTCTCCCAAGTTCTCGCCTGCCGGCTGACGCCGGCGAGCTACGCCGGGCCTTGGCAGGCCCCGGCGGCGTCCGTCGCTTCGCGGATGTCGTCGAAGCGCAGTTCGAGGTCGACGTCGTCAGGATCCGCGAGGTCGGTACCGACTACGCGATGTCCATCGGCGGACGTGCGGTCGTCGTGCTGCGCGAGACAGCCAACTGGTTCTACGAGAACTGGTCGCTCGCCCACGAGCTCGGCCACCTGGTGGACGGCGACGACTGCGCCACCACCAACGCCGCGGCCGAGCGAGCCGCCAACCGCTTCGCAGCAGAGGTTCTGCTCCCCGCCGACGAGATGGAGCGGCTGCAGAACATCACCGACGCGACCCAGCTCGGATCGCTGTTGTGGGACTGGGGCGTATCCACTTCCGCGGTACGCATCCGCGCCGAGGCTCTCGGTCTCGAGCTCCGTCCAAAGATTCGGGCCTGGCTCGAGACGCCGACAGTCCAGTTCCTGCGTGCCACGGCGATGCCCGACCGCTGGGCCGAGATAGCGGAGCGTCGGCGCGAGGCGACAGCACGACGGTTTCCGGCCTTCATCTGTGACGCGCACGAGCGCGGCATCACCGAGGGACGGCTCGGAGCATCCACGCTTGCGTGGATGCTCGGTGTGGACGAGGACGCCGTCGAGATATCAAGGCCCGACACCCAACGTCTGAGCGTCCAGGAGCTGGCGGCCGCCTTCGGGACGTCACTCGCATGACCGCATTCGTCTTCCCGGACACCACCGTCCTGATCAACTTCGCGCTCATCAACCGCATGGACCTGTTGAGCAGACTCCTCCGCGATCGCGGCCGATGGTGCCTCACCGTCAGCCAGGAGTGCGAGAGCGCCTCGCAGGTCGAGGGCCGGCTGGAGCTCCTCCTCGCCAAGGAGCTGCTCGGCGTGCCCTGGGAGCCTCAGACCGAGGAAGAGCACATCGACATCCGCGATCTGCGCGATCTCATGGCGCGGCCCGGCGACAGCCCACGGGCACACCTGGGAGAGGCAGAGACCATAGTGCTGATGGAGGTTCGCACGGTCGGAGCAGTGTTTGTCACCGACGACGCCGACGCCGCGCGGCAAGCCCGGTACCGGGGTCTGGTCGTGATCGACACGTGGGACCTCGTCAGGCTGGCCGTTCGACAGGCGATGGTAGACATCGACACAGCGTTCGGGTACGCGCTGAGCCTGCACGACTTGTCACGTGCCGTCCCGCCCGAGCTCCGGGAGAGCAGCAAGGCCTTCGAGAAGTGGTGCCAGGAAGGACCATGACGCGCCGCTGACCGGCCGTGGCGCGACGAACCGCCTCAGCGGATATCGCGCCACGGTCTTGCTCGTCAGGCTCGCGTGAAGCGGAGCGTGCGGACCTCGAAGGGGCTCAGGTCGAGCGCGACGACGCCGTCCGCCGTCATGTCCACCTCGCCGCCCTCGACGTCGTCCTCGATGAGACTCACCGTGCGCGCACCGGATACCGGTGCGGCCACCGTGACCGTGCCGGACGCGCGGCGGCCCAGCGCCTCGTAGACGCGCACCACGAGGTCGCCCGACCGGTCGTCGGCGAGCTTGACCGCGGACAGCGTCACCCCGCCGCTCGCCCCGCCACCCACCGTGACGAGCGGTTCGACGCCGCTCCCACCGCGCAGCTCCCGCGGACGGGCGCCGAACGTCGCGCCCGCCTCGGTGGCCGCCGCGGTGTCCACGCCCACGACCAGCCCGTACCGGTGGGTCTGGATGCCCTGGTCGGTCTCGGGGTCCGGGAACCGCGGGGCGCGCAGCAGCGACAGCCGCACCGTGGTCGTCACCGCGGGGACGCCGGGCGCCGGCGCCACGCCGTCGTCGGAGACCTCGCGGGTCACGTCGTACCCGTAGATCGAGTCGTTGACCAGGCCGACGCCGAAGCCAGGCTCCTCCGCGAGCACCCACCTGTGCATGGAGGTCTCGAACTTCGCGGCCTCCCAGCTGGTGTTGGTGTGCGTCACCCGCTTGTGGAAGCCGAACTGCGTCTCCGCCGCCATGTGCTCGGCGCGCACGTCGAGCGGGAAGGTCACCTTGAGGAACTTCTCGGTCTCGTGCCAGTCGGTCCGCAGGGCGACCTCCAGGGTGCGGCTGCCCGGCGCGAGCGTGATCACCTGCTCCAGGCCGGACGACGAGAACTGCCGGTGCACCGTCACCGTGGCCACGCCGTCCTCGACGGCGGCGGTGACCTTCTCGGCCTCGCGCAGGTCGGTCACCGAGTTGCGGTAGAACCGGTCCACGTCCCAGGCGTCCCACTTGTTCGGGAAGTCCTGGTGCAGCTGCAGCACGTTCGCCACGCGGCCGGGCGCGACGGCGTCCCGGCCGCTGGTCAGGTCGACCGCGGACGTGACCTGGCCTGCGGCGTCCAGCGTGACCCGGACGAGGCCGTTGGCCAGCACGTAGCCGCCGTCGGGCAGCTCGGTCAGGGTGCTCGGAGCCGACGTTGGCGCCGACGCCGGGGCGACGCCCAGGGCGGGGACCCCCGCCTGGGCGAACACCGCGGGGTTGGCCCGCAGGGCCGTGTCGCCCTCGCCCACCAGGGCCCGCAGGGAGCGCTCGATGATCGCCTGCGCACCCTCCGTGATCCGCGCGTGCGTCTCCATGGCCTCCCGGTGCACCCACGCGACGGACGTCCCGGGCAGGATGTCGTGGAACTGGAGCAGCAGCACCTGCTGCCACAGTGCGTCGAGCTCGTCGTACGGGTAGTCGGCACCGGTCCGGGCCGACGCCGTCGCGGCCCACGCCTCCGCCTCGACCAGCAGCTGCTCGTTGCGGCGGTTGCCCTGCTTGGTCTTGTGCTGCGAGGTCAGCGTGGCCCGGTGCAGCTCCAGGTAGAGCTCACCCACCCAGACAGCGCTGTCACTCGTCGCGTGCGCGGTGAGCTCCTCGCGGGCGCGCTCGAAGAAGGCGTCCGGGTGCTCCCAGCGCACCTTCGCGCTGCCCTCGAGGTCGGCCAGCCGCTTCGCCTTGCCGGTCATCTCGCGGGTCGTGCCGCCGCCCCCGTCGCCGAACCCGACGGGCGCGATCGAGCCCGAGGCCCGCCGCGACTCGCGGAACTGGTGCGTCGCCTTGGCCAGCTCCTCACCCGAGAGCAGCGAGTTGTAGGTGTCCATGGGCGGGAAGTGGGTCAGGACGCGCGAGCCGTCGATACCCTCCCACCAGAACGTGTGGTGCGGGAACACGTTGACCTGGTTCCACGAGATCTTCTGCGTGAAGAACCAGTCGAACCCGGCGCGGCGCACGAGCTGCGGCAGGGCCGGCGAGTAGCCGAACGAGTCGGGCAGCCATACGCCCTTGCTGCGGATCCCGAACTCCCGCTCGAAGAACCGCTGCCCCTGGGAGAACTGGCGCGCGATCGCCTCGCCCGACGGCATCACGGTGTCGGACTCGACCCACATGCCGCCCAGCGGCAGGAACCGGCCCCCCGCGACCGCGTCCTTGATCCGGGTCCACACCTCGGGCCGGTGCTCCTTGACCCATGCGTACTGCTGCGCCGACGACATGCCGTAGACGAAGTCGTCGGTGCGGTCGATCAGGTCCGCCATGGACGACGTCGTGCGCGCGACCTTGCGGATCGTCTCCCGGACCGGCCACAGCCAGGCGGAGTCGATGTGCGCGTGGCCGACCGCCGAGATCTCGTGGGCGCTCGGCTCCGCCGGGCTGGCGAGCACATCCGCGAGCGCCGCCCGGGCGGCCGCCGCCGTCTCGGGGATGCGCTGCAGGTCCAGCACGTCGAGGGCGTCGTCGAGCGCCTGCAGGATCCGCATGCGGCGCGGGCCGGTGGGCAGCTCGGCCTGCAGCTCGAGCAGCACCTCGACGTCGAGCGCGAGGTCGTGCACCTCGGCCTCGAAGATCGCGAGGTCCATGCGCCGGGTCGTGTACAGGGCGCGCGGCGAGGACGTCCGGGTGTCGCCCTCCTGGGTCTGCTTGAACAGGTCGTGCCCGAGGAGCACGGGGTTGGACGCCGCCTCCAGGAGCAGCTCGACCCGCTCGCCGCCGGACGCGACGTCGGAGACGGGGACGTGCTGGTTGCGCGGGTTGATCGACTTCACCGTGGTGCCGTCGGGCCGGTAGACCAGAGCCTCGGCCTGGAACCCGGGCATGCTGGTGTCGAACCCGAGGTCGATCACCGCCTCGACGGCCCGGCCGGTCCATCCCGCGGGGACCGACCCGGTCAGCCGGAACCAGGTGGTGCCCCAGGCGGCGCCCCACGGCGTGCCCACCTCGTAGGGCTCCATGGCGAGGGCCAGACCCTCTCGCGGAGGGATCGGCTCCCCCGGCAGCGCGTGCCACTCGACGTCGAGCGGTACGGACGTCGCGTGGACCGCCGGCCAGATGCGTTCCGTCAGCACGCGTCGCGCGCGCCCGGTGGTCAGTGTGATGTCGTCGTGCATCGAAGGGCCTCCCCTGTGTCACCGTTGAACCCAGGCAGGCTAGCCCACGCTCGATGTTCACCCGCACCCCTGCCGGGATGGAAAGATGGAGTCCATGAGCTCCAGCGACGAGACCCCCGCCGGCATCCAGGCTCCGGTGGGCACTGACCAGGCCACACGCGATATCGCCGAGGTCGCGGCAGTCGAGGTCATCACCACCGCCGCCGTCCACCTGATGAGCGCGGCCGCCGTGAAGTGCGGTCTGGCCGAGGGCGACGACGCCGAGGAGCTCAAGGACCTCGACGAGGCCCGCAAGCTGATCACCGCGCTCGCCGCGCTGGTGGTCGCGAGCGCGCCCGACATCGGCAACCAGCACGCCCGCTCGCTGCGGGACGGTCTGCGCAGCCTCCAGCTCGCGTTCCGGGAGGCTTCGGTGATCCCGGACGCCCCGGGCGAGGGACCTGGCGAGAAGTACACGGGCTCCGTCGTCTGATGACCGAGGTCTCCGTCCTGGCGGCACCGGATCCCGCTCAGGCACCCGCGCCACGTCGTGGCCGTGGTTCTCGTGTGCTCGCCCTCCTGCTGGTCGCCACGATCGCCGTCGGCGCCTACCTGTGGGTGACCACGGTCCGCTGGCAGCGCAGCTCCGCCGACTGGCAGGACAAGGCGCACGAGTACGCCGAGGAGGTGGCCTCGCTGCGGATGCAGCTCGAGGGCGCCAACACCGAGCTGCAGGCCGCCCGCGACCAGCTGTCCACCGCCACGTCTCGCATCACCGACCTGGCGAACGAGAAGGCCCAGCTCGGCGACGAGAACGTCGCCTCCCAGCAGTACCTCGACTACCAGACCCAGGTCAGCGCGGCCGCGGCCACCGTGGCGTCCGCGCTCGGGCAGTGCGTGTCGGGCCAGGAGGAGCTCGTCGGCTATCTCAAGGAAGCCGACCAGTACGAGCCGGCGGACCTGAGCCGCTACGAGCAGCAGGTCAACGCGCTGTGCGCGGACGCGGAGAGTGCCAACGAGTCGCTGCAGAAGGAGCTGCGACCGTGAGGCCGGCGGGCCGCTCGCTCGCGAGCCGCGCCCTGTTCGTCGGCATGCTCACCGGTCTCACCGGCCTCACCGGTTCGCTGGCCGGCTGCGGCGTGCTGCCGCCCCTGCCGGAGCCGGTGCCGAGCGACATCGTGCCGTCGTCCCCGGCGGACCTCTCCCCGGCGGCCGGCGGCGACGCGCTGAGCCCTGACGGGTTCGACGCCGTCGAACGCATGGCGGTCCGCATCCGCAACGTGGGCTGCGAGGAGCTGTCGACGGGCTCCGGCTTCGCGATCGACGCCCACACCCTGATCACGAACAAGCACGTGGTCTCCGAGTCGAAGGACCTCGAGGTCAGCACCTACGACGGGCATGACATCACGGTCGGCGCCACCTCGACGGCGGGGCTCGCGGACCTCGCCGTCGTCCGGACGACGGATCCCCTGCCGTCGTTCCCGAAGCTGGCCGAGGCCGACCCGGAGCCGGGCGACCCCGTCACCGTCGTGGGCTATCCGGCAGGCGGTGAGCTCACCGTGACGGAGGGCGAGGTGATGGGCGCCACGCGGGACCCGCTCAACGCGAACCTCGGCGAGGTGCTGCTCACCGACGCCCAGGTCGAGCCCGGCTCGTCGGGGTCTGCGGCGCTGGACGACAAGGGGCGGGTGATCGGCGTCGTCTACGCGAAGACCGCGGACGACAGCAGCCTGCTCGTGCCGCTGTCGACGCTGCAGGACATGCTTGCCGACGACACCGCGTTCACGCCGGCGAAGGGCTGCTGAGCAGGATCAGCGGGCGACGCCGATCCTCAGCTCCAGCGAGTCGACCCGCGCCGAGATCACCTCTGACGCCGCCAGCCGGGCGTTGACCTGGGCCAGCACCGCGTCCAGCCCGGCGCGGTCCAGGCCAGGGTTCAGGCCGAGCACCACCGCGACCTCTGCCGAGCGGCCAGGCTCCGCGTGGGCCCGCACCACGTGCTGCACCGGGGCCGCCGCGACGGCCACCTCCGAGGCGACCTCCGGGTCCACGACGATCCCGTCCTCGTGCGGCACCAGCGCCGGCCGCCAGTCCTGCCCCTGTGCCAGCGCCCAGACGGCGGGCCGCGGCACGAGCGCCGTCGAAGGCCCGGCCGGGTCGACGACGATGAGCGCCCAGTTCTCGTTCACCGCGGACAGCGCGGCGCGGGAGGCCTCGACCGGCACCGGCCGCGCGTCGGTCCGCCAGGCCTGCATGGCGGCCACGGACGTGAAGACGGGCAGCGCGCGGCGCCCGTCCGGTGCCTCCAGCGCCACGACGCCGGACGACGCCTCCTTGTCCACGGTCAGCCCGTCCGGGTTCTGCTCGGCGACCCCGAGCTCGGCCAGGACCGGCACCAGCACGCGGGTCTCGGCCAGCCGCGCGACGACGTCACGCAGCGGGGTGGTCCCCGTCGTGTAACCGTCGAGCAGCCGGGTCAGCTCGGCGTCGGCCGAGCCGTCGTCTCCCGCGAACTGGCTGGACGGCTGGATCGACTTCACTCCCCGGCCCCGGCACCCGGGCGGCCTGCGACGTCGAGCGCCTCGGGCAGGGTGAACGCACCCGCGTACAGCGCCTTGCCGACGACCGCGCCCTCGATCGTGCCCAGCGCCCGCAGTGCGGTGAGGTCGTCGAGCGACGAGATGCCGCCCGAGGCGACGACGTGCGCGGAGGTGCGCGCGGCGACGTCGGACAGGAGCTCCAGGTTGGGGCCGCGCAGCGTGCCGTCCTTGGTGACGTCGGTGACGACGTAGCGGGCGCACCCTGCCTCGTCGAGGCGGGCGAGGACCTCCCAGAGGTCGCCACCCTCCTTGGTCCAGCCGCGTGCGGCGAGCGTGGTGCCGCGCACGTCGAGACCGACGGCGACGCGGTCGCCGTGCTCCGCGATGACCTTGGCCGTCCAGGCCGGGTCCTCGAGCGCGGCGGTGCCCAGGTTGACGCGGCGTGCGCCGGTCGCCAGAGCCCGCTCCAGCGACTCGTCGTCGCGGATGCCGCCCGACAGCTCGACCTGTACGTCCAGCTCACCAACGACCCGCGCAAGCAGCTCGGCGTTGGAGCCGCGCCCGAAGGCGGCGTCCAGGTCCACGAGGTGGACCCACTCGGCGCCACCGGACTGCCAGTCCAGGGCCGCCGTCAGAGGGTCGCCGTAGGACGTCTCCGAGCCGGCCTCGCCCTGGACGAGGCGGACGGCCTGGCCATCAGCGACGTCGACGGCGGGCAGGAGCACAAGTCGCTCGGTCATCTCTCTCCAAGTTTCTATCTGTCTCTGAACTGAGTGCTGGCTATTTGTGGCATCGACGCTCGCTGGCCCACAGATACCCAGCACTCAACGGTGTGGGGGTGCGTCAGGCGAGCGTGTCTAGCCAGTTCTGCAGGAGCTGGGATCCCGCGTCGCCCGACTTCTCGGGGTGGAACTGGGTGGCCGCCAGGGGGCCGTCCTCGACGGCGGCGACGAAGCGTGCGCCGTGCTCGGCCCAGGTCACCTTCGGCGGCGAGAAGATCTTCACCGCGTTCTCGTCGTAGCCCTTGGTGAACGTCTGCACGGCGTACGAGTGGACGAAGTAGAAGCGCTCGTCGGCGATCCCCTCGAAGAGGGTAGAGCCCTCGGGCGCCTCGACCGGCGACCAGCCCATGTGCGGCACGACGGGAGCGTCCAGCCGCTCGACGACGCCCGGCCACTCACCGATGCCCTCGACCCGGTCACCGTGCTCCACGCCGGCGTCGAACATGACCTGCATGCCCACGCAGATGCCGAGGACCGGGCGGTTGCCGGCCAGCCTGCGGCCGACCACCTCGTGCCCGCGGACGGCCTTGAGGCCCGCCATGCACGCGGCGAACGCGCCGACGCCCGGCACGACGAGACCGTCGGCCTCCTGCGCGGCGGTCCGGTCGGCGGTCAGCGTCACGTCCGCGCCGACCCGTTCCAGGGCACGGACCGCGGACCGGACGTTGCCGAAGCCGTAGTCGAGGACGACGACCCTCGCGCCCACGCTCAGGCCTCGTCCGCGCGGCCCTGGTCGGGCTCGCCCTTGCCCATGCCCTTGCGGGCCTTGCGCGCCGCGGACGTGAGCATCCGCACCGCCTTGAACTTGCTGATCGAGGTCGAGCCGACCACGCCGTCCAGGTCGTCCACGCTGGTGGCGCCCGTCAGCAGGTCGACGACGCTCTCGGGGGCGCCGCCCAGCACGAGGCCGGGGGCGAGCTCGTCGCCGCGGACGCCGTCAGCGAACCGGACCGCCGTCATCTGCTCACCGGTGCGGGTCACCAGGACGAGCGGGACACCCCGCACGAGCTGGGAGATCGCGGCGGCGGCCTGTTCGGGCGCGTCGCCGGCGAGGTCCTTGAGGACTCCCACGGCGCCCACCGACGTGGGTACCGCATCGAGGTCGAGCTGCGCGAGGGAGCTGGCCGCGGCGAGCGGCTCCGCCCCTGCGATCTGGGTGATGATCGCGGCGAACTCGGGCTCGCCGCTACCGGTGAGGGACGACAGGTCGTCCGGGATCTCGAAGTCGAGATCGAAGTCGGGCAGGTCGTCGCCGGGCGGCGTGCTGCTGGACCCGTCGTTCTCGGGCTTGGGGCTGTCGGACATGGCTGCTAGAGCGCACCCTTCGTGGACGGTATTCCGTCGACCCGCGGGTCGACGGCGACGGCGGCGCGCAGCGCACGCGCCAGCGCCTTGAACTGGGCTTCGACGATGTGGTGCGGGTCGCGGCCCGCGAGTACCCGCACGTGCAGGCAGATCCCAGCGTGGTGGGCGATCGACTCCAGCACGTGGCGGGTCAGCGAACCCGTGAAGTGGCCGCCGATGAGGTGGTACTCCTGACCCGCGGGCTCGCCCTCGTGCACCAGGTACGGCCTGCCGGACACGTCCACCACAGCCTGGGCGAGCGCCTCGTCGAGCGGCACGAGCGCATCGCCGAACCGGGAGATGCCTGCCTTGTCGCCGAGCGCCTCGCGCAGCGCCTCGCCGATGCTGATGGCCACGTCCTCGACCGTGTGGTGGGCGTCGATGTGCGTGTCGCCGGTCGCGTGCACGGTGAGGTCGATCAGGGAGTGCTTGCCGAGCGCGGTGAGCATGTGGTCGTAGAACGGCACGCTCGTGCTGATGTCGGTGCGCCCGGTGCCGTCGAGGTCGAGCTCGACCAGCACCTTCGACTCGGAGGTGGCGCGCTCGACGCGTGCGGTCCTGCTCATGGCTGTTCCTCTCCCTGCTCGTTTCCGTGCTCGTGCACCTGCCCGTTCAGCACCTCGGTGAGCGCCGAACGGAAGGCGGCCATCTCGGCGGACGTGCCGATCGAGACCCGCAGCCAGCCCTCGGGGCCGGTCTCGCGGATCAGGACACCGCGGTCCAGCAGACCCTGCCACACTGCGTGCCGATCGCTGAACCTGCCGAACAGCACGAAGTTGGCGTCGGTGTCGGCGACGTCGAACGGAGCGCCGTCCGGGAGCCGCTGCTCGCGCAGCCAGGCGACGCACGCGTCCCGCTCGGCACGCAGCGTCGCGACCTGGGCCATGAGGGACTCGCGGTGGCGCAGCGCGGCGCCGGCCGCTGCCTGCGTGATCGCGCTCAGGTGGTACGGCAGGCGCACGATCCGCAGCGCGTCGACGAAGTCGCCGGAGGCGACCAGGTACCCGAGCCGGGCGCCGGCCGCGGCGAAGGCCTTGGACATCGTCCGGGTGACCGCGAGGTTCGGGTACCGCTCCAGCAGCGCGACGGCGGACGGCGTACCGGGACGCCGGAACTCCGCATAGGCCTCGTCCACCACGACGACGGGGTGCGCGCCGTCGAGGTCCACGTCGAGCGCCGCCTCGCAGACCGCCTCGACGGTGGCCGGCGGCAGCGCCGTGCCGGTCGGGTTGTTGGGGCTCGCCAGCAGGACCACCGACGGACGTACCTGACGGATGGTCTCGGCGGCGCGGGCCGGGTCGAGCGTGAAGTCGTCCTCCCGGCGGCCGACCACCCAGGTCGTATGCGTGTCACGCGCGTACTCCGGGTACATCGAGTACGTCGGCGCGAACGACAGCGCCGTGCGACCTGGACCGCCGAACGCCTGCAGCACGTGCAGCATCACCTCGTTGGACCCGTTGGCGGCCCACACGTCGAGATGCTCCAGATCGACGCCGGTCTCCGCCGCGAGGTAGTCCGCGAGGTCCTGACGCAGGACCGTCGCGTCCCGGTCCGGGTAACGGTTCATCCCGCGGGCGGCACGCGCCACCTCCTCGGCGATGGTGGCGACCACCTCCTCGCCGGGCGGGTACGGGTTCTCGTTGACGTTCAGCAGCACCGGGACGTCGAGCTGCGGAGCGCCGTACGGCTTCTCGTTCGCCAGCTCGGGGCGCAGCGGCAGCCGCACCGAGGGCGCGGGAGCGTTGCCCTCCGCACTGTGCTGGTCGACGGCGTGTGCGTCGACGGCGTGTGTCATCACCGGACCAGTCTACGAACCACTGGGCACCGGACCGGTGCCAGTCCGCCCATCGGGCGCGTGGGCAACGTCACCGCGGCAGTCACTGCTGGAGTCACCGCACACCCAGCACGAACGGGTACACCGCCGCCGCGCCGGCCTCGCGGAGCAGCCGTGCGGCGACCGTCAGCGTCCAGCCCGAGTCGGTGTAGTCGTCGACGAGCAGCACCGTCCGGCCCGGCAGGCCACGGCGCGCGCCCTCACCGAGCTGCAGCTGCAGCCGCCGGGCCACGCCGGCGAGCCGCATCGCCGAGTTCACGTCGTGCCGCCCGGGCTGTTCCTGCCCGGCGACCGGACCGATGGCCCCGATCATCGGCACGCCCAGGTACTTCGCGAGACCGGTGGCCAGGTGGTACGACAGCTGCGGCCGGGTGATGGACCGGACCGCCACCACGGCCTCGATCACCAGCGGGCCGGACTGCGCCTCGCCGACACCTGCCTCGTCCGCGCCCTCCGCCTCGGTGGGCTCTGCCACGGGGCGTAGCGCGCTCCACTCGTCGAGCACGCGCGCGGCGGCCCGGCGCAGCGGCACCGGAAGCTCGCCGTCGCCCGCCGCCGGCGCGAGCAGGTCGCGCAGCGGGCCGGACCAGCCGAGGCCGTCGAGCCGGGCGACCGCTCGCCCCGGCTCGGCCAGCTCGGCCGGTGGGATCTTGCCCTTGAGGTCCAGGCCGATCGAGGCCAGGCCGGTGGGCCACATCTTGCGGGTCTCGACCTCGACCCCCGGTCGGTCCATCTCGGCGCGCGCCGCGGCGACCGCCTCGGCGTCCGGCGCCTCCGGCAGCTCCATCCCGCCGCACCGGTCACAGCGGCCGCACCGCCAGCCCGGTGCCAGCTCCGGATCGTCGAGCTGCGCCCGCAGGTACGCCATGCGGCAGCCCTGCGTGCCCACGTAGTCCACCATCGCCTGCTGCTCGGCGGCGCGGCTGGCGGAGACCCTCGCGTACCGCTCGGCGTCGTACGACCACTCCTGGCCGGTGGACTCCCAGCCGCCGCGCACCCGCCGGACGGCGCCGTCGACGTCGAGCACCTTGAGCATGGTCTCCAGGCGGGAACGGCGCAGGTCCACCTGCGTCTCCAGCGCCGCCGTCGACATGGTGCCGCCGCCGCGCAGCGCCTCGAGCGTCGCCCGCACCTGGCCCTCGGCCGGGAACGCCTGCTCGCCGAACCAGTCCCAGATCGCCTTGTCCTCGACGCCCGGGAGCAGCACGACGAGCGCCTGGTCCACGCCACGCCCGGCACGACCTACCTGCTGGTAGTACGCGATCGGCGAGGACGGCGCGCCCAGGTGCACCACGAACGCCAGGTCCGGCTTGTCGAAGCCCATGCCCAGCGCTGACGTCGCGACCAGCGCCTTGACCTCGTTGTTCTTGAGGTCGACCTCGAGCTGCTCGCGCTGCGCGGGCTCGGTCCGGCCGGTGTACGCGGCGACCGCGAGGCCGTAGCCGCGCAGCTGCTCGGCGACCTGCTCCGCCGCCGACACCGTGAGGCAGTAGACGATGCCGGAGCCGTCGATGTCCTGCAGCGCCTCGGCCAGCCACGCCACGCGGGTGGGCTGGTCGCCGAGCTCCAGCACCGCCAGGTGCAGCGACTCGCGGTCGAGCCCGCCGCGCAGCACCAGCACCTCGTCGGAGCTCGCGCCGTCCGCGTGCACGGCGAGCTGTTCCGCGACGTCCTGGGTGACGCGCTCGTTCGCGGTGGCCGTCGTGGCGAGCACGGGGATCCCCGTGGGCAGGTCGGCCAGCAGCGTGCGGATCCGGCGGTAGTCCGGGCGGAAGTCGTGCCCCCAGTCGGAGATGCAGTGCGCCTCGTCGATGACCACGAGCCCGGCGTCGGCCGCCAGACGCGGGAGCACCTCGTCCCGGAAGCCCGGGTTGTTCAGCCGCTCCGGCGAGCACAGGAGCACGTCGACCTCGCCGCGCGAGACGGACGCGTGCACCTCGTCCCACTCGGTCATGTTGGCCGAGTTGATGGTCACCGCACGGATGCCCGCACGGGAGGCCGCCGCTATCTGGTCACGCATGAGCGCCAGCAGCGGGGACACGATCACCGTCGGGCCGGCGCCGCGCGCCCGCAGCAGCTTGGTCGCGACGAAGTACACGGCGGACTTGCCCCACCCGGTGCGCTGTACCACCAGCGCCCGGCGGTGGAAGGCGGCGAGCGCCTCGATGGCGGTCCACTGGTCGTCGCGCAGGCGTGCCTCGTCGCGGCCGACGAGCTCGCGGAGCGCTGCCTCCGCCTCCTCGCGCAGCGACGCCCCCGGCGAGGCCGCGGCCACCGGGCGAGCTGCCGGCTCGGCGGCGTCGGGCTCCGTCGTCGGTTCCGGCACAGGCTCCAGCACGGGCTCCGGCGTCGGCTCGGGCTTGCGCCTGCGCAGCGGCGGGGCGGCCGCCGCGGCGGCGGCATCCTCGTCCAGCAGGCCGCGCAGCATCCGCAGCTTGGCCGCCTGCGCTTCTGGCGTGTTCCGGGCGGACGGCGGAGGCGCGGGGTCACCGACCTCGGTCAGGAAGGCTGCGTCGTCGGGCGGCTCCTCCGCGCTGAAGGGGAGGTCTGCGAAGGGGTCCTTGGTCACGTCGTCGATCCTATGAGCAGCCACCGACACCGCGAGCGGGTTATCCACACCGATCACTCCGGACCTACCTAGAATCCGGCGCGTGACCTTTACCGCGAACGCGACCGAACCGCCGTCGGACCGGGAAGCACGCCGCGCGGACTTCCTTGCCTACTACGACGCGGAGGCCGCCGACCGGGCCCGCAGGCCCGTCCCGCCGTGGCGCAACGCCGCGCAGCAGGAGTTCCTGGCCCGGCTCGCCGAGGAGCGGTGGCGCACGGTGCTGGAGGTCGGCTGTGGCCCGGGCCGTGACGGCGAGGCGATCGCCGCCGCTGGTCTCGCGTACACGGGGGTCGACCTGTCCCCCGGCATGGTCGAGGTCGCCCGGGCGGCGGGCCTGGACGCGCACGTCGCCTCGGCGACCGACCTGCCGTTCGGCGACCACACCTTCGACGCCGTCTGGTCCATGAGCACGCTGATGCACCTCGACGACACCGAGCTGGAGGCGGCGCTGTCCGAGATCGTCAGGGTGCTGGTGCCGGGCGGCCTGTTCGCGGTGGGGATGTGGGGCGCGGCGGAACTGACCGTAGGCACCCTCGCCGACCCCGCCGCAGAACCCAGCAAGGTCTACGGGCCGCCCCGCTACTTCCACCGCCGCACCGACGCGACGGTCCGCGAGCGCCTGGGCGAGCACGGTGAGGTCGAGTCCTGGTGGACGCGGCCGAGCAGCCCGGGCAGCAGCCACCGCTATCAGTACGCGGTGGTGCGTACGTCGAGCCCGGCCGGCTGACGAGCCGGCCGGGCTGACGACGCCTGCCGGGCTACCGGCCCTGCAGCGCCCGCACGTTGTCGGCGAAGGTCCAGCCGCGCGACCCGTCCCAGTTGATCGACCAGGTCATGAGGCCCTTGAGCGACCCGTCGTAGGAGCCGTACGCCTGGCTCACCAGCGACGGCGCCATGTACCCGCCGCCCGCGCCCTGCTGGGCGGGCAGGCCGGGGACCTGCTTGTCGTACGGCACGCGGATGGTGGTCCCCTGGATGTTCAGCCCGGCGTTCAGGCAGTCCGTCTGGGCCTGGAATCCCGCGACGGTGCCCGCCGCGTAGGAGTTGCCCGAGCAGTCGTACATCGACCCGTTGTAGTACTGCATGTTGAGCCACCAGAGCCGCCCGTTGTCGGCGTACTTCTTGATGATGGGCAGGTAGGAGCCCCAGATCGAGCCGTAGACGACGCTGCCGCCGGTGACGTAGGCCGTCTCGGGCGCCATGGTCAGCCCGAACCCGGCGGGCATGGCGGCGAGGACCCCGTCGATGATCCGGATCAGGTTGGCCTGCGACGTGGAGGGCTGCGTGATGGAGCCGCTGCCCGTCAGGCCGGTCTCGATGTCGATGTCGATGCCGTCGAAGTTGTGCTCCCGCAGGATCGGCACGATCGTCTCGACGAACCGGTCCGCCACGGCCTGCGAGGACAGGTCGATCCCCGCAGTGGCGCCGCCGATCGACATCAGGATCGTCAGGCCGGCTTCCTTGGCTGCGCACATCTCCTCGGGGCTCGGCACCTGCACCCCGGAGTCCATGCCGTCCTCCCACAGCACGGTGCCGTCGGAGCGGATCACCGGGAACGCGAGGGTCGCCACGTTGTATCCGTGCTGGGTGATGCGGGAGTCGGTGATCGGGATCCAGCCCATCCCGGGGTGCACACCGTTGCTCGCGCCGTCCCAGTTCTCCCAGTAGCCCTGCAGCACCTTGCCCGACGGACGCGGCCGCTGGCTGCAGTCGGTGGGCGTGGGCTCGGGGTCGGGCGTCGGGTCGGTGGGGTCGGGGTCCGGCGTCGGGTCCGTGGGGTCCGGGTCGGGCTGGGTGGCGCACGCGCCGTCGTCGGTCCAGAGGCTCGGCGTGGTGCCGGGCGTCCAGCCCGCACCGACGTGCGCGGTGTGCCCGACCAGGGCGGTGTAGCCGCGGCCGAGGTGGGTCACGTGGGCGCCGACGGCATAGGTGCTGCCCTCGGCCCAGGTCGGAGCCGCGCAGTCAGCGGCAGCGGCCTGTGCCACCAGGCCGGTCTGCGCGATGACCGCGGGGATCGCCAGTCCCGTGACGAGCAGGGCGGCGACGCCCGCCGCCAGGAACGATGTACGTCGTCTCATGACCACTCCCCAGGTTCGGCACCTGGCAGAAGACAATCCGTCAGGAAAGATCTGTCAGGAAAGATTTGTGAGGAAAGATTTGTGAGGAACGCTAGCCAAATACCCCGGGGCGGGGAATACGGGGAACCCACACCGGACACCCGGGCGGCGCCGGGCGCACGCCGGCGCCGACCTAGACTCACACAGTGATCCGACTCAATCCCGAGCAGCTCGTCTTCGTCACGGAGCGCCATCTCGCGACCCTCACCACCCTGCGTCCCGACGGCACCCCGCACGTGGTCCCCGTCGCCTTCACCTGGGACGCCGAAGAAGGGGTCGCCCGGATCACGACGAACCGCAACTCGTTCAAGGCCCGGCACGCCGCACCCCTGCCCGACGGCGGAGCGCCGCGCGCCGCGCTCTGCCAGGTCGCGGGCGGCCGCTGGATCACGCTCGAGGGCACCATCGCCGTCAGCGAGGACGAGGCGGAGATCGCCGACGCCGTCACGCGGTACGCGCGCCGCTACCGCCAGCTGGGGCCGAACCCGGACCGCATAGTGCTGCGGGTGACGGTCGACAAGGTGATGGCCTCGACCTACATGGCGTCCTGACCGGCCGCACCGAGCGCGCCCTGCCCGGGAGGGGAGCGTCAGCCGACCTGGGCCGACTCCTCGCCCGTCGGGAGCGAGACCGCCACCACGTCGCCGCGCACGAGCTGGCGGCCACGGCGGAGCTCGACCTCGTCGTTGACCCGCACCTCACCGTCGGCGATGAGGTCGCGCGCCTGCGCGCCGTCCTCGGCGAGGTCGGCGAGCTTCAGGAACTGCCCCAGGCGGATGACGTCGTCACGGATCGGCACCTCAGGTACTGGACCGGGGCTGGATACGGGACCGGATTCGGCTGCAGAGTTGGACACGACACCATTGTCCCCCGCCTGCCGCCATAGACTGGCAAGGTGATCCAACGCATCGACCTGCGCGGCCGGTCCCTCGGGCGCCGCGCCCTCCTCGACGTCCTACCCCGTGCCGAGGTCGGAGTGGACGAGGCCGTCCATGTGGTCGAGCCGTTGTTGCGCCAGGTCCGCACGGGCGGCGCGGCCGCGCTGCGCGAGATCTCGCTCCGGCTGGACGGGATCGCGCCCCAGCACCTGCGGGTCCCCGCGACCGCCCTCGCCGACGCGCTCGACGGGCTGGCGCCGCTGGTACGCCGGGCCCTGGAAGAGTCGATCCGCCGCGTCCGCCGGGTGCACGCCGAGCAGCTCCCCGCCGACCACGTGACCGACGTCGCACCGGGCGCCGTCGTGCGGCAGCGCTGGATCCCGGTCCAGCGGGTGGGCCTGTACGTGCCCGGCGGGCTCGCGGTGTACCCGTCGTCGGTGGTGATGAGCGTCGTCGCGGCGCAGGAGGCGGGCGTGCCCGGCCTCGCGGTGACATCCCCGCCGCAGAAGGACAACGGCGGCCTGCCGCACCCGACGATCCTCGCCGCGTGCGCGCTGCTCGGCGTGGACGAGGTCTACGCGGTCGGCGGCGCGCAGGCCGTGGCGATGTTCGCCTACGGCGCCGCGGGCACCGAGCCGCAGGACGGCGAGACGCTGTGCGAGCCCGTCGACGTCATCACCGGCCCGGGCAACGTCTACGTCGCCGCGGCGAAGCGGCTGGTGCGCGGCATCGTCGGGATCGACGCCGAGGCCGGCCCCACCGAGATCGCCGTCCTCGCTGACGGCACCGCCGACGCCGGGCACGTGGCCCTCGACCTGATCAGCCAGGCCGAGCACGACCCGATGGCAGCATCCGTGCTGGTCACCGACTCGGTCGAGCTGGCCTCCGCGGTCGAGGCGCGGGTCCAGGACCTGGCGTCCGCGACCAAGCACGCCACCCGCGTGGCGCGTGCCCTCGACGGCCCGCAGTCCGCGATCGTCCTGGTCGACGACATCGACGCCGGCGTGGCGGTCGTCAACGCCTACGGCGCGGAGCACCTCGAAATCCAGACGGCCGACGCCGCCCGGGTCGCCTCGCGCGTGCACAGCGCCGGCGCGATCTTCGTCGGGCCGTGGTCTCCGGTGTCACTGGGCGACTACATGGCCGGGTCCAACCACGTGCTGCCCACCGGCGGCACCGCGCACTTCGCGAGCGGCCTCGGCGTGCACAGCTTCCTGAAGTCGGTGCAGCAGGTCGAGTACACGCGGGACGCCCTCGAGGAGCTCGCCGACCGCATCGTCGCCATCGCCAACGACGAGGACCTGCCCGCGCACGGCGAGGCCGTGCGCGGCAGGTTCCACTGACGGCTGGCTCAGGCAGCAGGCCGCGGGGCGCGCAGGTGGGCGCGCTCCGCCAGCTCGTCCTCGTCGACCAGCTCGAGCATCGGCTTGCCGGGCGCGCACAGCATGACGACCACGAACTCCGTCCGGGCGTCGGTCAGCGCGTTGCCGTCCTGGTAGTGGATGACGTCGCCGCCCGGCTCCCAGAACGTCCCGCCGGCCCCGATGACCCGCTCCGGCTCGCCCTCGATCTCGAACCGGACCGCCCCCTGGACCACGTACCCGAACGCGGGTCCGGAGTGGCGGTGCGGCGGAGTTCCCGGGTCGCCGGGCTCCCACTCGACGTGCACGGTCATCGCCGACGCCCCGTCCGGGATCGTGAACGGCGACGCGTCCTGCAGCATCGTGGCCGCGGTCTTCCAACCCTCCGGCCCGGCGTGCTCGCCGCTTCCGTGCACGTGTGCTGCCTGGTTCTCTGACACTGTCATCGCGCTGCGCCTCTCGTAGACATCGGTGTGCCAGTGATGACCGGCGGCCCCGCAGATCTGTGACAGGCGCGACCGTCCACTGGGTGAAACCCGTGCGGAATCATTGACACGGCCTCCTGACGTACGCGAGGAATAGCGAGCACCCGCATGTGCTCGTTATGTGCTCGTTCCATCGCCGCAGTACCGAGGGAGCCGTAGATGTCACACCGGTCCAGAACGCCCATGCTCGTCATAGCGGCAGTCACGGCCTTAGCGGCCGTGGTCGCGCCGGCAGCCGTCGCGCTACCGCAGGCACCACCAGCCGCGGACAAGATCGACCCGCGCGACCTGCTCGCCGAGAACCTGGTACCGGCCGAGACCACGCCACAGCCCGGCGTCGAGCGCACGGCCACCCTGCAGAAGCTGTCGCTCGGCCGTGGCAAGGCGGAGCGCACCTACCTGATCCGGCTCGCCGACGCCGCGGTGCCCACCTACTCCGGCGACGTCGCCGGGCTGGACGCCACCGCGCCCCGGGCCGGCCGCACGCTCGACCCGTCCACCTCCCGCGTGCGGGAGTACACCGAGTTCCTCGAGGCGGAGCAGGACGACTTCGTCACCCGCATGGAACGCACGGTGGGGCACGACGTCGAGGTGCCGTTCACCTACCAGTTCGCCGTCAACGGCCTGACCGCCGTGCTGACGCCGACCGAGGCCGCGAAGGTGGCCAAGGACCCCGCCGTCGCGCACATCGCGCTCGACAAGGAGCACGAGCTGCACACGGACGCGGGCCCCGTCTGGAGCAACGCGGACGCGCTGTGGAACGCCGTCGAGGAGCTGGGCCTGCCGGAGGACTACCAGGGTGAGGGTGTCGTCATCGGCACCATCGACACCGGTATCCACCCGAGCAGCCCCTCCTTCGCCGAGACCGGCGACGACGGCTACACGCACACCAACCCGCTCGGCGCCGGCAACTACCTCGGCGCGTGCGACCCGGCGAACACCGACCAGTACGACCCCGAGTTCCCGTGCAACGGCAAGCTCATCGGGGCATACGGGTTCCTCACCGACGCCGACCGGAGCGCCCTGGACGAGGACGGGCACGGCTCGCACACCGCCTCGACGTCGGGCGGCAACGTGGTCGACGACGTAGAGCCGACCGCCCCCGAGGGCACGAACCCGCCGCCGTTCGACATCTCCGGCGTCGCACCGCACGCCAACGTGATCAGCTACCGCGGCTGCTGCACCTCAGCGGGCCTGGTGGCCTCTATCGACCAGGCCATCGCGGACGGCGTCGACGTCATCAACTACTCGATCGGCTCCTCCTCGCCGTCCGACCTGTGGAACGACTTCGACGCGATCGGGTTCCTCAACGCACGCGCCGCGGGCATCTTCGTGGCGACCTCGAACGGCAACGACGGCCCCGGGTTCGCCACCACCGGCTCCCCCGCCGACGCCCCGTGGATCACGTCGGTGGGCGCCTCGACCCACAACCGGCACGCGCTGAACGCCCTGACGAACCTGACGAGCAGCACGACCGACCTGCCCGACCTGACGGGCAAGTCGCTGACCGGGCCCCTGCCCGCCACGGCGATCATCGACGCGAGCTCCGTGGGCGACCCGCAGTGCACCACGACCACCGGCCACGAGGCGGACTACGCCGACAAGATCGTGGTCTGTGCCCGTGGCGTCAACGGCCGCGTGGAGAAGTCGTCCAACGTCGCGGCGCAGGGCGCCACCGGCTTCGTGCTGACGAACGACGAGGCCAACGCCGGCTCCCTGCTCGGTGACGCGTTCACCGTCCCCGGCGTCGCCATCAGCTACGCCGACGGCGAGACGCTGCGGGCCTGGCTGGCCGAGGGCTCCGGGCACACCGGCGCGATCTCGGGCACCAACTTCACCATCGACGACGCGCTGGGCGACACCATGGCCAGCTTCTCCTCGCGCGGGCCCAACCGCGCCGTCGACACGATCGTCCCGTCCATCACCGCGCCCGGCGTCGACATCCTCGCCGCGAACGGCGTGGCCGACGGCGCGTACGACCACGTCCAGTACGGCATCATCTCGGGCACGTCGATGTCGAGCCCGCACGTGGCCGGCGCCGGAGCCCTGCTCACGCAGGCCCGCCCGGACTGGACCCCCGCACAGCAGCAGTCCGCGCTCATGACCACTGCCCGCACCGGCGTGCAGGACTTCGACGGGTCCCCCGCGACGCCGTACGAGCAGGGCAGCGGCCACATGGACATCGGGGCCGCCGCACAGGCGGGCCTGCTGTTCGACGAGACGCCGGCGAACTACCTGGCCGCCGACCCGGAGGCGGGCGGCGACCCCAAGGACCTCAACCTGCCGTCCTTCGCCGACACCCAGTGCCTGGCCACCTGCTCGTGGGAGCGCACGGCGGTCCCGCCGCCGTCCGCCCCGGCTGACGTCACGTGGACGCCGTCCATGGTGTCCGACGACGGCCTGTCGCTCTCGGTGGACCTGTCGGCGGACACCGTGTCCCCCGGCGACTCGCTCGGCATCTCGGTCACCGCGGACGTCGACGGCGCCCCCGACGGCGAGACGCTGTTCGGACGCATCACGCTCACCCCGAGCAACCCGGACGTCCCGGCAGTGACCCTCCCGGTCGCCGTCGTCCCGTCCGCGGCGATCCTGCCCGACGAGATCGACATCACCACGCGCCGGAACACCGGCTCGCAGGCCGTGACCGACCTGCGGTCCACGACGGTCAGCGACTTCACCGGTTCGGTCAAGGGGCTGGTCGAGGCCGACCTCCACGAGGGTTCCCTCAGCCAGGACCCCAGCAACGGTGACGCGTTCGACGACCTGAGCCAGGTCCACGTCACCACGCTGGAGGTGCCCGACGGCGCGGCGCGGCTCGTCGCGGAGATCACCGCGGCCGAGGCGCCCGACCTCGACCTGTTCGTCGGCACCGGCGACACGCCGAGCGCGGCGACCCAGGTGTGCGCCTCCACCACGTCGTCCTCCGCCGAGGCGTGCGACGTCCCCGACCCGGAGGCAGGTACGTGGTGGGTGGTCGTCCAGAACTGGGGCGGCAGCACCAGCCAGCCGGACGCGCACACGCTCGCGACCGCCGTCGTCCCGTCCGAGGACCTGGGGAACGCAGGCGTGGCAGGGCCCGAGGGCGAGGTGCCCGTGGGCGAGCCGTACGACGTGCGCGTGCACTGGAACCTGCCCGACGCCGCCGAGGGCGACCTGTACTTCGGCACCGCGGTGCTCGGCACCTCGCCGGACAACGCCGGCGACATCGGTGAGATCCCGGTCCGGCTCAGCCGGGTGGCTGACGACGTGACCAAGACGGCGTCGGTGACCGAGGCGGGGATCGGCGACACGATCGGCTACGACGTCACTGTCCAGCCCAACGTGACACCGGAGGACCTGACGTACACCGTCACGGACACCGTGCCCGACGGGCTGACCGTCGACCCGGCGTCGGTGACCGGCGACGGCGTCGTCGACGGGCAGACCGTCACGTGGGAGGTCGAGATGCCCACGCAGGTGGGTGCCGCCGGCACCTACGAGGCGTCGACTCCGGCTGACGACCCACAGTGCGCGGCGTGGGCAGGGTTCCTCGACCTGGAGACGGCGGGAGTCGGGTTCAGCACGCTCGACGGCGACAGCGCCGCCGTCAACGCCTTCGCGAACATCGGCCCGTTCCCGCACTACGCCGACCAGTCGCCGAACCTCACCGTGTCCGACGACGGTCTGATCACGATCGCCGGCGGCTACGCCGGCGAGCCGTGGGTACCGCAGGAGGTGCCCAGCTCGGCAGCTCCCAACGGAGTGATCGCACCGCTCTGGTCCGACCTGCAGCTCTCGCTCGCGAACGACCGCGGCGTGCGGCTGGCGACGTCCGGCGGCCAGGTCGCCGTCGTCCAGTGGGATGATCCCTTCCCCTACGACAGCGACCCGACCGACCTGTCCAACTCCGTGGGCACGTTCCAGGCCTGGATCTACAACTCGGTCGCGGACGACCGTCCCGAGATCACCTTCGAGTACGGCGACGTCGGAGCGCTGCCGGCCACGGCAACCATCGGCATCGAGAACCTCGCGGGCACGCTCGGCACCGCCGTCGTGAACGCGGGCGACCCGTCCGCCGCGATCGCCGACGGCAGCAGCGTCTGCTTCGACTACGTGGCGCCGGACGTCGACCCGATCACGCTGTCGTACGAGACCACGGTGGACGCCGACGCGCTCAGCGGCACGTACACCAACTCGGCCGAGCACGTCACGTCGGACCCGTTCGACGAGCCCGCCGCGGCGTCGACCGACGTCGAGGTGACCGG
The DNA here is from genome assembly GCF_050936155.1 of Promicromonospora sp. CA-289599. NCBI lineage: Bacteria > Bacillati > Actinomycetota > Actinomycetes > Micrococcales > Promicromonosporaceae > Promicromonospora > Promicromonospora sp. CA-289599. The sequence continues at coordinate 4,866,502 of NZ_JBNJNI010000001.1, read as the reverse complement.
GATCGCAGCGCCCGCCTGGGACCGCAAGACCATCTACCGGGCCGGTGACGAGGTGTCGCACGACGGCGCCGTGTACATGGCCCTGTGGTGGACCCGCGGCGACAAGCCGGGCAGGTCGGCCTACGGCCCGTGGGCCGAGGTCGGGGTCGACGTCGTCTGCGGCGACGAGACGTACCAGGCCTGGACCGACTCGTGGATCTACACCGGCGGCGAGGTGGTCGCGCACGACGGCAGCCTGTGGGAGGCCAAGTGGTGGACCCGCAACCAGGAGCCGGGCGCCACGCCGTGGGGCCCGTGGAAGAACCGGGGCGCCTGCTGACCTGAGCGTGCCGGCTGACCGACCACTGCCGGTCGAGCTCGTCAAAACCTCCGGGTCTCGACGAGCTCGACCGGCAGCGGCCGGAATCTCCAGAAGGGCCTATGGACAACCGAATCATCGCGCGTGAGCTCACGGTGGCCCTATGGGTCATCACGGTGGGGACGATCGCTGCCGCGCTGGCGCTCGCCGCCGTCGACCGCCTCCTGATCGCGTCAGCCGTGTGCTTCCTCGGCGGCCTTCCGGCCGCAGCCCTCGTCTGGGGTATACAGCGTCGGACACCTCCACGCAGCAGCGCCGAGAAGCGCGCCACGGGACTGCGGCAGGGGTTCAGGATCGCTGCCACCGGCGCGGCCTCGACCGTGGTCGGAGGCGCCCTGCTGTTCGTCAGCCCGGACGCCGTCGGACGCGTTCCAGAAGTCCTCTTGTCGGTTGGTGCGTCGTTGCTGTTCGGCGGGGTGACCGCCCAGCGATACTCTCGACCTCAAGAGCCGACCGCAGGCGAGGACAGTCCCAGCGCTGAACATGCAGATGCTGCGCCGGCCGGGCGCGGCGTGACACTCCTGCTCGTCCGGAAGAACCGCTACATGGTTGCCTCGTGGGTTGCCGCCGTGAGCGCGCTCGCCTGGGGGCCGGCACTCTTCGACCTGGCCCCCCGCCCACTCGTCGGAGCCTCGGTGCTGCTCTTCGGAGGGTTGCCTCTGGCGGCGCTCGCGATCACCTTCCGACTGGCACGGGACCAGGAGAGCGATACTTGACCGGACCGGGCACCGAAGGTCAGCCCGCCGGGCTCACGAGCCCGTTCTGGTAGGCCCAGATCACCACCTGGACCCGATCACGCAGGCCGAGCTTGGCGAGGACGCGGCCTACATGTGTCTTCACGGTCGCCTCCGCCAGAAAGACCTTGCCGCCGATCTCGGCGTTGCTCAGGCCCTGCGCGACGAGCTGCACGATCTCGAGCTCACGGTCCGTGAGGACAGCTTCCGCGGTGGCTCGTCTCCCCGGATCGGGCACCACCGGCAGCATGAGCTCGACGAGACGACCAGTGGTCGACGGTGACAGGACCGAGTCGCCCCGGTGCACCACGCGGATCGCCGTGGCGAGCTCTTCGACCGAGGCGTCCTTGAGCAGAAACCCGGACGCCCCTGCTCGCAGCGCGGCGAAGACGTACTCGTCGGCGTCGAACGTCGTCAGCACCAGGACCCGGGCGTCCGGGTGGCGGTCGAGGATCTGGCGGGTGGCGTCGATCCCGTCGAGCTGCGGCATCCGGATGTCCATGAGCACGACGTCGGGTACCCGTAGCATCGCCTCACGCACGGCATCGACGCCGGTAGCGGCCTCGCCGACGACCTCCATGTCTGGCTGCGCGCCGACGCTCGCGACAGCGCCGGCCCGCACGAGGTCCTGATCGTCGACCACGAGCACACGGATCATCGTCCGGCCTCCGCTCGCGCGGGCACGATCGCCGTCACGGTGAACCGTTCGAGCCCCGTGCTCTCCGTGTCGCCTGTCGCCAGGCTCCCGCCGACCGCGAGCAGCCGTTCACGCATACCGATCATGCCCATTCCGCTCGCGACCTCGGCGGGGCGCCCGATCCGGACCCGATCGTTCGCGACGGTCACCGCGAGGTGGTCACCGCCCCATCGCAGAGACAGGTCCACGGTCGCTCCGGGATGTGCATGCTTGGTCACGTTGGTGATCGCCTCCTGGACGAATCGGTAGACGGCGAGCTGCCCGGCATCGCTGACGGACAGCGGCGTACCGTCCGACGTCTGCGTGACAGCGCAGCCCAGTGTTCGTGCCCGGTCGACAAGGTCTGAGATGTCGGCCAGACCGGGCTGTGGCCGGGGCTCCGGATCGCCTTCTCGGAGCAACCGCAGGATGCCTCGGATCTCGTGGAGGGACTCGCGCGCGGTCTCCTCGATCGTCGCGAGTGCCGGTGCGGTCCGGGATTCGTCGAACCGCGCGACCCTGGCCTGCCCGACGATGGCCGACAGGGAGTGGGCAAGGATGTCGTGCATCTCGCGCGAGATCCGGCCGCGCTCCTGGGCGGTGGCAAGCTCTACGCCCCGCACGCGGTCGCGACGCTCGGCTTCCGCACGCTCCTCGGCGAGCTGGGTCGCCACGAGCTGGGCACGGCGCAGACGGCCCATCGCCCACGAGCAGCTCACGACAGCCGCGAACAGGAGGGAGAGCAGCCACGACGCAGGCCCGAAACCAGAACCGACGACGCTCGGGTCGACCGCGTGCCGTCCGGCCGCGACCACCGAACCGACCAGGCCCAGCGCGAGGGGCAGCCACCGCGCGGAATAGGCAGCTGCGGCGTAGAGGCTCATCGGAAGCACCAGCGTGGAGGGCAGCAGGTAGAACAGGCCGGTCACCACGATCTCCCCACCGACAGCAGCGCCGACGATCAGCATCGAGGTCAGCGGCCGGGAGCGCCGCCAGGCGAACGCGCCGTGCGCGGCGAGCGCGAGCCCGGACACGATCCACGCCTTCGGTCCAGGGAGCGAGGTGGCCGCCACCAGCACGGTGAGCGGGAACAGCGTGGTGGCGGTGATGCCCGCGACCAGGACGTCCGCTCTCCCTGGTCTCGTGCTCACGCGGTCCTCCTGCGCCGGTCCATGAGCTGGAGCGTCGCGGCCAGCACGACCACCCCGAGCATGAGCCAGGTGCCGTAGACGCACAACACCATCATTGCCGCTCCGTCGGACGAGAAGGGCACGGCACCCGATGCGAGGCCGGACAGCTGCGCGAGCATCCCGAACACCATGAGAAAGCCCATGCTGAGCAGGGCCATCGAGGCGACCCAGCCACCGGTCAGCAGCACGCTTCCGAGCAGGGGCGGTGTGCGCGACGAAAGCATCAGGAGCACCAGGACGAGCGCCGCCCCGAAGGCAAGCAGCTCCATCCCGGGGAACATGTTCTGCTCGGCCAGGGCCGGGTTCGCGAGTGCCTGCGCCCACCACACGAGCTTCAGCAACGGATACGGGATCACCAGGACGACAGCCGCCCAGGCCAGCACTCGACGTGTCCCCGCGCTCGTCTCCACGTCGGCTGCCCGCAGCGTGGCGGCGCGCATGCGCCACGTGTGATGGACGGCGACGAGCGCGGCGAGCAGGCTCACGGTCCGGGCGACGGCTCCTGGCCAGTCGACGCGGTCGAAGTCCCCTGCGGGTATGCCGGTGACGAGGAAGAACGCACGGAACGCGTCAAGGACGACGCCACCCGACCCGCCGAGGAAGAAGACGGCAGCCGCCCATCCGAGTACCGTCGCGGGAAGACCGGCGGGCGAGGTCCGGGCGGCCAGGTATGAACAGGCCAGGAGCCCGACGGCGACCAACGTGACCCAGGGCGGAGGGAAGATCAGCGCGTACTTCTCGGTCGGCCCGAGGAGCAGCGCGGTCGTGGACGCTATGAGGGCGAGGGTCGCGATACCGGCCGACGCAACGCTCGTGCGGGGCCGGGGCGGTGTCTGAGATGTCGAGACGGTCGGTGTCGAAGTCATGGCTACAGCCTCACGCGGCGCCGCCACCGCCCACATCCACCACAGGTCGCGCGAGCACGCGACCTCGGACGCTCCGCGTGGACAGCGGATCAGAAGCCAAAGGTCATGAGACGCGGCATCTCGGTGCCGTGCCGGCCCGCGTCGTGCACGGCGCGCAGCACCGCTGCCTCGTGCGGGACGAGCGGTTCCGGGAGCGCGACGAACGGGAACCATGCCAGGTCGGCGGCCTTGTCCGCCTCCTGGATCGACGGCGTCCCGGTCCAACGGGTGACCTCGAACATGAAGTCGACCCGCTGTTCGATCGCGGGCCCGCCCGGCTCGCCGCGGTGCAGGACGGTCAGCGGCCGGACATCCTCGGGGGCCACGACCACACCGAGCTCCTCTGCCGCCTCGCGCACGGCGGCGTCGATCACCGACTCGCCCTCCTCGACGTGACCCGCTGCCGCGCACGCCCAGAACCCGTCGCGGTAGCCGGTGCCCTGCCGCAGCTGCAGCAGGACCTGCCCCTCACGGCGGAGGAAGAGGTACGCGGCGGGGACGAGCGTGAACCGCTCGTGGTCCCGCTCGTCGTAGCGGTCGCTCTCGACCGGCGCTACGCCGGGTGCCTCGGTCACGACAGGCAGCCCTGGCCGAGCAGCGCCTTCAGGTCACCGAAGAGGGCGGGCGACTTCTCCACGCGCAGGCTGTCGGACGCCCGCACCAGCGTCTTCTTGCCCGGCTCGGCCACGACGACGTGCACCTCCGCCGACCCCGGGTGGGTGGCGAGCACCTCGCGCAGCCGCACCATCGTGGCCTCGATCGCGCGGGTGTGCGGCACCGTCACAGCCAGCGGCGAGTCGGAGCCCACCGTGATGTCGGGCATGGCCACCTCCATGGCCTGCAGCGACAGGGTCTCGTCGCGACGGCGCACCCTGCCCCGCAGCACCACCACCTGGTCCTCGACGAGCATCGTCGAGTACGCCAGGTAGGTCTCGCCGAAGAACATGACCTCGACGGCGCCCTCCAGGTCCTCGACCGTCACGGCCGCCCACGGGTTGCCGTTCTTGCTCATCTTGCGCTGCACCGAGGTGAGCAGGCCGGCCACGGTCACCTGCGAGTTGTCCGGGCGGCCCTCGTCGGCGATCAGGGACGCGATCGAGGTGTCGGCGGCGCGCTGCAGCACGTGCTCCAGCCCGGACAGCGGGTGGTCGCTCACGTAGAGGCCGAGCATCTCGCGCTCGAACTGCAGCTTCTGCTTCTTCTCCCAGTCGGGCAGGTCCGGCACCTCGACGGAGAAGCCCATGCCCGCCTCGTCGTCGGACGAGCCACCGAAGTCCGCGAACAGGTCGAACTGGCCCTCTGCCTCCTTGCGCTTCACGCCGATCACGGAGTCGACGGCCTGCTCGTGGACCACGAGCAGCGAGCGCCGGGTGTGGCCGAGCGAGTCGAACGCACCGGCCTTGATGAGGGACTCGATGGTGCGCTTGTTGCAGACGGGCGCCGGGACCTTGTCGAGGAAGTCCTGGAACGACGTGAACGTGCCCTTCTCCTCGCGCGCCTCCACGATCGCGTCCACGACGTTGCGGCCCACGTTCCGCACGCCGGTGAGCCCGAAGCGGATGTCGCCCTTGACGGCCGTGAACTTGGCGGAGGAGTCGTTGACGTCCGGCGGGAGCACCGTGATGCCCATACGACGGCACTCGTTGAGGTAGAGCGCCATCTTGTCCTTGTTGTCACCCACCGACTGCAGCAGGCCGGCCATGTACTCGGCGGGGTAGTTCGCCTTGAGGTAGGCGGTCCAGTATGCGACGAGGCCGTAGCCGGCGGAGTGCGCCTTGTTGAAGGCGTAGCCGGCGAACGGGACGAGCGTGTCCCAGACGGCCTTGATGGCGGCGGGGCTGTACCCCTTCTCCTTGGCGCCCTTCTCGAAGTTGACGTACTCCTTGGCCAGCACCTCGGGCTTCTTCTTGCCCATCGCGCGGCGCAGCAGGTCGGCCTGTCCGAGCGAGTAGCCAGCCATGATCTGGGCGGCGCGCTGGACCTGCTCCTGGTAGACGATCAGGCCGTAGGTCTCGTCGAGGATCTCGGCGAACGGCTCGACGACCTCTGGGTGGATCGCCTCGATCTGCTGCTGCTTGTTCTTGCGCAGCGCGTAGTTGATGTGCGAGTTCATGCCCATCGGCCCGGGCCGGTACAGGGCGATGACGGCGGAGACGTCCTCGAAGTTGTCGGGGCGCATCTGCCGCAGCAGGGACCGCATCGCCCCGCCGTCGAGCTGGAACACGCCGAGCGTGTTGCCGCTCGCGAGCAGCTCGTAGGTGGCCTTGTCGTCGAGCGCGACGTTCTCGATGTCGACCGGGTCCTTGCCGTTCATCACGATGTTCTCGAGCGCGTCGTCGAGGATCGTGAGGTTGCGCAGGCCCAGGAAGTCCATCTTGATCAGGCCGAGGCCCTCGGACGTCGGGTAGTCGAACTGGGTGATGATCGCGCCGTCCTGCGGGCGCTTCATGATCGGGATGATGTCGATCAGCGGGTCGCTCGACATGATGACGCCGGCGGCGTGCACGCCCCACTGCCGCTTCAGGCCCTCGATACCGCGTGCGAGCTCGACGACGCGCTGCGCCTCCGGGTCGGCCTCGTGCACCTGGCGGAACTCGGCCGCCTCCGAGTACCGCTTGTCCTTCGGGTCGAAGATGCCACCCAGGGAGATGTCCTTGCCCATGACGGCGGGCGGCATCGCCTTGGTGAGCTTCTCCCCCATGGCGTACGGCATGCCGAGCAGCCGGGCGGAGTCCTTGAGGGCCTGCTTGGCCTTGATGGTGCCGTAGGTGACGATCATCGCGACGCGGTCGTCGCCGTACTTCTCGGTGACGTACTTGATGGCCTCACCGCGCCGGCGCTCGTCGAAGTCGACGTCGACGTCGGGCATGGAGACGCGCTCCGGGTTGAGGAACCGCTCGAAGATCAGGCCGTGCTCCAGCGGGTCCAGCTCGGTGATACCCATCAGGTACGACACCATCGACCCGGCGGCGGAGCCACGGCCCGGTCCCACGCGGATACCCTGCGCCTTGGACCAGTTGATGAAGTCGGCGACCACGAGGAAGTACCCCGGGAAGCCCATCTGGATGATGACCTCGACCTCGTAGTCGGCCTGCTTGCGCACCGCGTCCGAGTAGCCGTTCGGGTACCGCCGCAGCAGGCCGGCCTCGACCTCCTTGATGAACCACGAGATCTCGTCCTCGCCCTCGGGGACGGGGAACCGCGGCATGTAGTTGGCCGAGGTGTTGAACGAGACCTCGCACTGCTCGGCGATGAGCAGCGTGTTGTCGCACGCCTCGGGGAGCTCCTTGAAGACCTTGCGCATCTCGGCGGCCGACTTCACGTAGTAGCCAGAGCCGTCGAACTTGAAGCGGTTCGGGTCGTCCAGGGTGGACCCGGAGTTGATCGCCAGGAGGGCCTCCTGGCTGGTGGAGTCCTCCTCGCGCACGTAGTGCAGGTCGTTGGTGGCCACCAGCTTCGCGCCGATGGTCTTGGCGAGCTCGAGGAGCTGCTTGGTCACCCGGGTCTCGATGTCGAGCCCGTGGTCCATCAGCTCGACGTAGTAGTTCTCCTTGCCGAAGATCTCCTGCAGCTCGCCGGCCTGGCGGACCGCCTCGTCCCACTGGCCCAGCCGCAGCCGGGTCTGTACCTCGCCCGACGGGCAGCCCGTGGTCGCGATGAGGCCGTCGGAGTACTTCTCCAGCAGGTCCCGGTCCATGCGGGGCCACTTGCCCATCTGGCCCTCGAGGGAAGCCAGGGAAGACGCCCGGAACAGGTTGTGCATGCCGGTGTTGTTCTTGCTCAGCAGCGTCATGTGCGTGTACGCACCGCGCGCCGACACGTCGTCGGACTCCTGGCCCGCCTCGCCGTAGCGCACGCGCTTCTGGTCGAACCTGCTGGTCCCCGGCGTGACGTACGCCTCGACGCCGATGATCGGCTTCACGCCGGCCTTCTGCGCCTGGGCCCAGAACTCGTGCGCGCCGAAGAGGTACCCGTGGTCGGTCGTCGCGATGGCGTGCTGCCCCTGCCGGACGACCTCCTCCATGAGGTCGCCGATCCGCGCCGCGCCGTCCAGCATCGAGAACTCGGTGTGCACGTGGAGGTGGACGAAGTCGTCGCTCTTCGAAGCGGTGGCGGTGGGCATGCGGCGAGTCTAAATCGAGCCACCGACACTCTCGCCCTGCAACGCCGAGCGGAACCTCACATCACGTGTACGCGCCCCGCACGACCTCGAGCGCGGCCTCCAGGTCGGCCGGGTACTGCGACTCCACCTCGACCCGGCGACCCGTCGTCGGGTGCTCGAAACCCAGCCGGTGCGCGTGCAGCCACTGCCGCTTCAGCCCCACCCTGGCGGCCAGGACGGGGTCCGCGCCGTAGGTCAGGTCGCCGACGAGCGGGTGGCGCAGCGCGGCGAGGTGCACACGGATCTGGTGGGTGCGCCCGGTCTCCAGGTGCACCTCCAGCAGCGAGGCCGACGACAGCATCTCAAGCGTCTCGTAGTGCGTCACCGACGGCTTGCCGTCCGCGGTCACCGCGAACTTCCAGTCCGAGCTCGGGTGTCGGCCGATCGGCGCGTCCACGGTGCCCGACGTCGGGTCCGGGTGGCCCTGGGCGAGCGCGTGGTAGATCTTGTCGACGGTGCGCTCCTTGAAGGCGCGCTTGAGGCCTGTGTACGCGAGCTCGGACTTGGCGACGACCATGAGGCCCGACGTGCCGACGTCGAGCCGGTGCACGATGCCCTGCCGTTCCGCGGCACCCGACGTGGAGACGCGGTAGCCCGCCGCGACGAGCGCCCCCACCACGGTGGGCCCGGTCCAGCCCGGCGAGGGGTGCGCAGCCACACCGACCGGCTTGTCGATCACCACCAGGTCGTCGTCGTCGTACACGATGCCCATGCCGGGCACGGGCTCCGCGACCACCTCGACGGCCGGACGCTCCTCCGGCATGTCGACCTCGAGCCAGCCGCCGGGTACCACCCGGTCCGACTTGCGCACCTGGCGCCCGTCGAGACGCACAGCGCCCGCCTCGGCGAGCTCCGCCGCCCGGGTGCGGGAGAAGCCGAGCATGCGCGCCAGGGCGGCGTCCACGCGGTCGCCTGCCAGCCCGTCGGGCACGGGCAGCGTACGCAGCGCCATCAGGCAGGATCGCTCTGGTCGTCCGGCCGGTCCGCGGCCTGCTCGGCAGGCTGCGCGTCGCCCGTGTGCCGCTTGCCGTCCAGGCCGATGCCCCGCAGCGACATCCATGCGATCAGCACGGCCGCGGAGACGACGGCGATGTCGGCGACGTTGCCGACGAAGAAGCCCGCGTAGTCGATGAAGTCCACCACGTGGCCGCGCGCGAACCCGGGCTCGCGCACGAGCCGGTCCACCAGGTTGCCGACGGCGCCGCCGAGCAGCAGGCCGAGCGCCACCGCCCAGCCGCGCGAGCCGAGCCGGCCGATCGCCCGGACGATGAAGACCACGACCACCGTCACGACGATGGTCAGGATCCAGGTATAGCCCGAGGCGATCGACAGCGCGGCGCCGGGGTTGTAGATCAGCCGGATGCCGAGCAGGTCACCCACTATCGGGATGGTCGGCGCGTTCACGTCCAGCGCGGACTCGGCCCACCACTTGGTGAGCTGGTCGACGACCAGGACGAAGGCCGCGAGGACACCGGTCCAGAGCACGAGCACACGGCTGCCGGACGACGGGGGCGTGGCTGCTGCGGGATCCGTCTCGCCGCCGGCCACGGCGGAAGGTTCAGCGGGAGTAGACATCAGGCAAATTCTCCCATGCCTCGGACGGTACCCGCGCCCGCCCGCTCGGAGGCCGGACGACGGGCATCATGTTCCTGCGCCACCGGCAGCTCCTCGGCGGACAACAATTGACTCCTGATCAAAAAGCGTCAAAAGACGGCCTGAAAAGGCGGCGCCGGCCGGAAAGCAGCGAGGCCCTTTCCCGGAAACTTGGGAAAGGGCCTCGCCTGGTGCAGCACTACTGTCGTGTCACCGCACGACGGCAGTCAATTGATGCGAGCGTCAGTTGCAGGCCGCGTACTTCGTGAAGTTACCCGTGTTGAACAGGTTCAGCGGGCCGTCCCAGTGCCACGGAGCGACACACACGTTGTTCGCGATGTTGACGGAACCGTCGCCGCCCAGCTCGTAGTGGCCGTTGCAGGCCATGTACTCGGTCACGTTGGCGGTGCTGCCCACGTTGCCCGGACCCTCCCAGTACCAGGGAGCGACACACACGTTGTTCAGGGCGTTGAAGCTGCCGTTGCTCTCCTCGTAGGAGACGACGTCACCCGCGGTGGCGACCTCCTCGGGAACCATCGCGCCGTCGACGCCGGCGGGCAGCTCGGTCGTGCCGTAGCCCTCGAGCTGGTCGAACGTACCGTCAGCGGTCACGACGCCCAGCGGGTCCGTGGTGCCGAGCAGCTCAGCCGCGGAGGCCGCGTCCGTTGCACTGCCGGCGGGTGCGCTGATCAGCTCGGGCGTGTCACCCATGACCATTGCGCTCGCACCCGTGGCAGCGGCGACGACCAGACCGGCCGACATGACAACGGCTGCCCCTGCACGGCAGGTTGCACGGAATCCTCGGATCATTGTGTTTTCCCCCTCGAAATAGCTCAGACGAATAAGCGATGAACCACACACGTGTGATTCATCTCGACGAGCATCCGATGAGTAATTCACCCTGTCAATTCGAACGTGACGCGGCACACAAGGAATAAAACAAGACATTCCCGGACCGAACCCCGTGGCATTCCGCCAGGAATACCCGTAACCCAGACATCACAACCTTGATATCGGATATTCGAGGCGGCCGACCGCAGGGCTTCGCTGCCCCGTCGGTCAGGCCCCGCGGCGCTCTTCGCGTGCCTTCGCCTCGACCGACAACGTGGCCCTGGGGAACGCCTGGAGCCGCGCCTTGCCGATCGGCAGGTTGGTGAGCTCGCAGGTGGCGTACGTGCCCTTGCGGATGCGGTCCAGCGCGTGGTTCGTCTGGTCCAGCAGGTCTCGCATGTTGTTGACGAGCGTGAGCTCCTGTTCGCGTTCGAGCGCGCTGGAACCGTAGTCGGCCGGGTCATCACCCGCGCCGTCGCCCGAGCTGCGCAACAGCTCGGAGAGCTCCTTGTCGGCGACGAGCAGCTCTCGCTCCAGCCGCTCCTTGTCGTCGAGCAGGAGCGCAGCCAGTTCCTCTGCCTCACGCGGGGTCCAAGGTTCTTCGCCGTCACGGACGGGGAACTTCTTCACGTCGCGCGTAAGGTTCGGGAACTCTTGCTTGATCGCGGCTCGCGTCGCGGTCGAGATCTTGGTCATGGGTTCCCCTTCACGGTCGCCCCCGGTGGTCAAGTCAACGAAGCGTAAGCACAAGCGGCCGCACGCACAACGGGGCACGCCGATGTGGCGTGCCCCAATCATGAGTGCGTCTGGCGTGTCGCGCGCGGCGGCCGGGCGTGAGGTGGGGACGCCCGGCCGTCGTGCTTGACAGATACTTCCCGACAGACGGTGCTGTCAGATGCCCTGCGCCATCTCTGCCGGACGGCCGGACTGCTGGTTGTTGCGCGGCGGCAGGGCCGAGCCACGTGCGTCGAGATCGCCGAGCAGGTTCTGCAGGAAGCTCTTCAGCCGGGTGCGGTAGTCGCGCTCGAAGAGGCGCAGCTCGTCGATCTTGCGCTCCAGCAGCGAACGCTCCTGCTCGAGCTGGGACAGCGTGCGGTGCGAGGTCTCCTCGGCGTCGCGCACGATACGCGCACCTTCGGTCTTCGCCTCGGTGATGAGCCGGTCGCCCTCTTCCTGGCCTGAGCGCACGTAGTCGTCGTGCAGCTTCTGGGCCAGCTGGAGCATCCCGGTCGCAGACTCCGGCTCCGGGCCGTTGCCCTTGGGTCCACCAGCGGGACCCGTCGGCATGACCGGAGCCGCGACCGGCGCGGCCTGCGCACGGGGGGAACCGGCGGCCTCGTTGCGCGAGAGCTCGGCGATACGTCGCTCCGCGGCGGCGACCTTCTGCCGGAGGCCCTCGTTCTCTTCCTGGACGTTGGTCAGGGTCCGCACGACCTCGTCGAGGAAGTCGTCGACCTCCTCGACGTCGTAGCCCTCGCGGAACTTCGTCGCGGAGAACTTCTTGTTGAGGATGTCCTCTGCAGTAAGCAGTGCCATCGTGTCACCTCGAAAGTTAGAACGTAGGAACGCGGATCTCGGACGTCGGAGCTGCCCAGCCGCGCGCCCTCCGCCGAAGCCCACGGTAGCGGACGAGTTGGGCGTGGGACACCGGGAGTACCGCCGGGCACGATTTCCTCACAGAGTGTGCCGTGTCACCCCAGGCCATATCCATGCTCTGGTCAATGTTTCCGGGACCTCGGCACAACAGGCCAAATCGAGCTCGCCACGAACCGGCACAGATTCGACACCTTCACGCACTCGCGAGGAACCCGACCAGGCCCTGAAGCAGCGAGACGCCGAAGAACAGGACGATGAAGGCGAGGTCCAGCTGGACCTGACCCAGCCGCAGCGGCGGGATCAGGCGGCGGAGGAACCTCAGCGGGGGGTCGGTGACCGTGTAGATCGCTTCCGCGATCACGAGCAGCACGCCACGCGGTCGCCAGTCCCGGGCAAAGAACTGCACCCAGTCGAAGACCAGCCGTCCGATGAGGAACAGGAGGAACAGCCACAGAACGAAGCCGATGAATTGCCAGATCACAGTCACAAGGCACAACCTAACCTGTCTGAACTGGGAAGCACATGAGAGCAACGCCCAATACCTCGGGCCGTCGAGGGACATGTGAGGGGCGGCCGCCGTGGCGACCGCCCCTCATACATCGGCCAGCTGGATCGTCCGGCTGGATCTTCTAGCCCTGTCGGACTCAGCTCTGGTTGTAGAAGCCGCCGCGCCCGTTCGACTTCTCGGGCGGAGCCTGCTCCTCGGCTGCGATCTCCACGTGCTCGGGCGAGAGCAGGAAGACCTTGTTGGTCACCCGTTCGATCGAGCCGTGCAGACCGAAGATCAGGCCGGCGGAGAAGTCGACCAGGCGCTTGGCGTCGGCGTCGTCCATGTCGGAGAGATTCATGATGACGGGGGTACCGGCGCGGAAGGCCTCGCCGATGTTCCGTGCGTCGTTGTACGACCGGGGGTGCACGGTCGTGATCCGGCGTAGGTCCGAGGAGGACAGGGCCTCACGCGGCACACCATCGCGGTGCAGCGGTGTGACCTGCGCGTGCCGGTGGTCCTCCACGTTTTCCTCCAGGCCCTCGTCGTAGTCGTCGAGGTACTCCTGCTCGCCCTGATCGTCGGCGAGGCCCAGATACAGCATGGTCTTGCGAAGCGCTCCGGCCATCGCTCATTCTCCGTTCGTCGCCTGCTGTGCGTCCTTCTGTCTCGGTGTCCAGCGGGCCCGTACAGCAGGTCCGACCTTGACCCCTGGTCGAGGTCGCCTTGACAAAAGTAGCCCGGCGCAATCCGACCCGGAAGTGCGACACGCCGTGCCACGAACAACTTTGCCAAAGTTGTTCAGCGAATGCTCGCTAAAAACGACATCCGTGTGATTTTGCAGGTCAGAGCGTTGCCGTCGGCGTGTCGCGGAAGGACGATCCGGGCGCTGGCGTCAAATGAGCGCGATGATCCCGGCTTGTCTGCCCGTTGTGGTACCGGCCCCGCTGGCCCGGCGGTGGGAGAACAGGTCCGGGTCCTCCAGCGTGCAACGTTCCACCCGACTCGCCTCGACACCGCGCGCGGCCAGCTGCGCCAGCACCCCGGACGGCAGGTCAAGCCCGGGTGTGCCGTCCCTCGTCGTCGCGTAGGCCTCGGGTACCACGCCGGCCACCTCGTCACGCATGGCGGCGGGCACCTCGTAGCACCGCCCACACACCGCGGGCCCGACGACGGCGCGCACGCGCGCGGGATCCGCACCGCGTGCGACCAGCGCGTCCAGCGCCCTGTGCACCACACCGGCGAGCACACCCTTGCGTCCCGCGTGCGCCACCCCCACCACCCGCGCCTCCGGATCGGCGAGCAGCACCGGTACGCAGTCGGCGACCAGGACGCCGAGGCCCAGCCCGCGTTCCGCGGTGACCAGCGCGTCGCCCTCCCCCGCCGACGCCGGCGGACGGACGGCGGCCCACGCGGCACGCTCGGCCGCGCCGAGCTCCAGCACCTCGTCGCCGTGCACCTGGGTCGCGAAGGCCACCGGCGCGCCGAGCCGCTCGGCGACCAGGGAACGGTTGACCGTCACCCGGGCCGCGTCGTCGGACACGTTGAGGCCCAGGTTCAGGCCGCCGCCGTCCGACGTGCTCCAGGGGGCCGGCGAGACGCCGCCCGCCCCGGTGGTGAAAAAGGCGTGCACCCCGTCGCCAAGGTCGACGGGGTGCACGCCTGAAGGTGTCCGGCTGTCGCTCACGGGTGCGAGAGTACCCGGCGGACGGCTTCGGTCCGGATCACTTCAGGAAGTCGGGGACATCCAGGTCTTCCGAGGCACGACGCGGGTTCTCGTCGTACAGCGGCGGCACCTCGACGCGCTCGCCCTGCTCGCGCGAGACCTCCTGCCGGTTGAACGAGCCGTGCACCACGACGGCGGGCTCGTCGAGCGTGCGCGGCACGTCGTCCGAACCCTCGTCGTCGATGATGCGGGGCAGCGTGGACACCGGCGAGGGCTGGTGCGCCGGCGGGACCGACGGCGGCATGCCGTTGCCGTGGTGGTGCTCCGGTGCGCGGCGCGCCGCGTCGGACACGTCGGGCAGCGGTACCGGGGCGGTCGCCGGGCTCCGCGTCGCCGCGGGGCTCGAGACCGCACCGGCCACCTGGCCGAGCGCACGGTTGTCCTTGCGCTCCTTGGGCAGACCGCCGTCGAAGCCGGCCGCGATGACGGTGACCCGCACCTCGTCGCCCAGGGCGTCGTCGATGACCGTACCGAAGATGATGTTCGCCTCGGGGTGCGCGGCCTCCTGCACCAGGCGCGCGGCCTCGTGCACCTCGAAGAGACCGAGGTCGCTGCCACCCTGGATCGACAGCAGCACACCGTGGGCACCGTCGATCGAGGCCTCGAGCAGCGGCGACGAGATCGCCAGCTCCGCGGCCTGGACCGCACGGTCCTCGCCACGTGCCGAGCCGATGCCCATGAGCGCGGAGCCCGCACCCTGCATCACCGACTTCACGTCCGCGAAGTCGAGGTTGATCAGGCCGGGCGTCGTGATGAGGTCGGTGATGCCCTGCACACCGGAGTGCAGCACCTGGTCGGCCGAGTGGAACGCGGCGATGGCCGATACGTTCCGGTCCGACATCGACAGGAGCCGGTCGTTCGGGATGACGATGAGCGTGTCGACCTCGTCGCGGAGGTTCTCGATGCCGCTGTCGGCCTGCACCGCACGGCGCCGGCCCTCGAACGTGAACGGCCGGGTGACGACCCCTACCGTCAGTGCGCCGAGCGAGCGCGCGATGCGTGCGACGACGGGCGCGCCGCCCGTGCCGGTGCCGCCGCCCTCGCCCGCCGTCACGAAGACCATGTCGGCGCCGCGCAGGACGTCCTCGATCTCCTCCGCGTGGTCCTCCGCCGCCTTCTTGCCGACCTCGGGGTCCGCGCCGGCGCCGAGGCCGCGCGTGAGCTCCCGTCCGACGTCGAGCTTGACGTCGGCGTCCGACATCAGGAGTGCTTGTGCGTCCGTGTTGATCGCGATGAACTCGACGCCCTTGAGGCCGACCTCGATCATGCGGTTGACGGCGTTCACACCACCGCCGCCGATACCGACCACCTTGATCACTGCCAGGTAGTTCTGCGGAGTTGCCACGTCGTCTGCCTTTCGATCGGGTCCCGAGTCCCGACTCTCATCCCAGAACCCTCAGGTTGAGGTAGAGGGTTAGAGTTATGTCAGGTTGCTGCTGAGTTCGACGGTAGGTGCGTCGTCGAGGTGTGTCGAAGACATCGTTGCGCGTGTCGCGCACCGATGCACGCGAGAAATCACACGGATGTCATTTTGGGGCCCGACCATCCTGACCTGCGACGTCAGAAGCCCGTTCTGCGGTGTTCCGCGCCTGACCTGCGACGTCACAAGGCCGACCTCGGCGTCATTCGCCCCACCGGGGGTGAAACCGGCAGGTGCCGGTCAGCGCGTGACCGGCAGCGCGGGCGACGAGACGTCGATGGTCCTGGCCGACGGCTCGGCGCGCAGCAGGGTCTGCGCCACCTTGATCTTGAGCTCGACCTGCGCCCCGCTCCCCCAGCGGATCACGCGTCCGTCCGAGAGCGTGGTCCGCACGTCGTCCTGTGTCGCCGCGCTGACCGTCTGGATGCTGCCCGCGAGCTTCCGCGGCAGGGCGCCCAGCACCTCGAGCGCCGCGTTCATGGCCCGCCGCCCGGCCTCGTCGTCGGTGAGCGAGACCACTATCGACGGCAGGTGGTCGGGGACGTCCTCCACCGTGCCGACCCGCACGCCCTCCGCGTCCATCAGCGCGTACACGTCGCCCGACTGCGGGACGGCGGCCACCGGCTCGCGGGACGTGAGACGCACCGTCACACCGTCCGGCCACGCGCGTGTGATCGCCACGTTCTTGACGGCGTTCATCGCGAGGATCTCCTCACGCAGACCCACCGTGTCGATGCGCGGCAGCGGTACGCCGGCCTCGTCGGTCACCGCCTCGCGCACCTGCTCGACGTCGACGGTCGTGCCCTGCCCGGACACCTGGACCTGCTCCGGGTCGAGCGCGAGCAGCGGGGAGAAGAACGTCACCCACACCAGGCCGGCGGTGACCGCCAGTGCCAGCGCGGTCCAGCCGATCCGCCGCCACATGCGGTAGCGGGCCATCGCCGTGCGTTCGGCGAGCCGGTCGGCCAGCTGGTCCGAGACCACGTCGTCGCGGATGCCCGACGACGTCGCGCGAGCCGTGCCCGGTCGGCTCGCCGGGAGCATCTCCGGCGCCGACGCCCGCGGTGCCGGCTGTTCGACCGGGCGCCGCTGGGCTTGTGCCTTCGCGTCGTCCTGCCGGCGGCCGGGACCGGCCGGCGCAGCAGGCCGCTGAGCGGACTCCTGCGCCGGACCCTGAGCCCGACCCGGACCCCGGACGCCACGGGCGGTCGGACCCGTGGCCTCCTGGCCGTCGTACTCCTGCTGTGCCGGACCCTCACCTGCGGGGCGCGGCCGTGCCGTGCCCGCGGCGCGAGGACGCGCGGGCGGTCGCATCAGTCCTCGCCCAGCCCTGCGGGGCTGGCCGAACCCGACGCCACGCGGCCGTTCAGCCGCGCCAGGACGGCGGGCCCGAGCTGCGTCACGTCGCCCGCGCCCACGGTGAGCACCACGTCGCCCGGCCGGGCGAGGTCGGCGATCGCGTGCGCGGCGTCCAGCCGGTCCGGCACCGCGTAGACGGCACCGTGGTCGGCCATCAGGTCGACGATGGTGTTCGCGGTGATCGACGGGTCGGGCTCCTCGCGCGCGCCGTAGATGTCCGTGACCACCACCTCGTCGGCCGCGGACAGCTCCAGCGCGAACTTGTCGGCGAAGAACTTGGTGCGCGAGTAGAGGTGCGGCTGGAACAGGACCAGCACGCGGCCTCCGTCGGCGATCTCGCGCGCGGCCGTCAGGATGGCCCGGATCTCCGTGGGGTGGTGGGCGTAGTCGTCGATGACGCGGACGCCGTCGGCGGTGCCCTTCTCCTCGAAGCGCCGGCCCGTGCCGACGAACGCCTCGACGCCCGCGACCGCCCGCGCGGGCTCCACGCCCAGCTTCACCGCGGCGATCACGGCGGCGGTCGCGTTGAGCACGTTGTGCTTGCCCGGGACCGAGAGCCGCATCAGGATGCCGGGCACGTTGCCGGACACGCCCGCGCCGTCGGCCACCTGCTCGTTGGTGCCCAGGATGTCGCCGCGCAGGACCGCGGTGGTGCCCTCCGGCGTCGTCGAGATGTCCGTGACCCGCACGCGCGCCGTGTCGCTGGTGCCGTAGGTGATGACGTGGCCACCGGTCGCGCAGATGGTGGCGCCCACCGAGAGCGAGCCCTCGTCGTCGGCGCACGCGATGAGCCAGCCGTCGGAGACCAGACGGCGCGCGAACCGGATGAACGCACCGCTGAACGCCTCGGGGGTGCCGTAGTGGTCCAGGTGGTCCGCCTCGACGTTGGTCACCACCGCGATGGTCGGCGTGTAGTTCAGGAACGAGCCGTCCGACTCGTCGGCCTCGGCCACGAGCACGTCCGACGTACCGAGGTGGCCGCCCGGCGTCGAGCCGTTGGCGGTGCGGACGGTGCTGCCGATCGCGTACGACGGGTCGAGACCGGACTCGCGCAGGATCGTCGCGATCATCGCCGACGTCGTCGTCTTGCCGTGCGCGCCGGCGACGGCGACGCCGCGCCGCCCCTCCATCAGCGCGGCCAGCGCCTGCGAGCGGTGCAGCACGTTCAGGCGGCGGGCGCGCGCAGCGGCCAGCTCCGGGTTCTCCTCGTGCACGGCGCTCGAGATCACCACGGTGTCCACGCCCGTGAGGTGCGCCGGATCATGGCCCACCCACACCTTGACGCCCTCGGCACGCAGGGCCTCCAGCGTCTCCGAGTCGGCGGCGTCCGAGCCCTGCACGGGCACTCCGCGCCCGGCGAGCAGGCGCGCCACCACGGACATGCCTGCCCCGCCTATGCCGATCATGTGGACGCGTCCGAGCCTCGCGACCTGATCCGTCATCTGATCCGTGACCGTGGTGCTCATGACCTGACCTCCGTGGTGTCGGTACCTGCTGACCGTACGGCTTGCTCGACGAGATCGACGACACGTGCGGCGCCGTCGGTGGTGCCGGCCGACCGAGCGGCCTTCGCCATGACACCGAGCCGCTCGCGGTCCGCGAGCAGCGGGAGAACTTCTCTGGACACCCACTCGGGTGTCAGGTCCGCGTCGTCCACCAGCAGGCCGCCGCCGGTCTCCACGAGCGGCGCGGCGTTCAGCCGCTGCTCGCCGTTGCCGATGGGCAGCGGCACGTAGACCGCGGGGATGCCGAGCGCGGCCTGCTCGCCCACCGAACCCGCACCGGAGCGGCAGACCACCAGGTCCGCCACCGCGTAGGCGAGCTCCATCTGCTCCAGGTACTCGCGGACCTGGTAGCGCCGGCGGTCGAGGTCGGGGACCGCCGCCAGCGTCTCGAGCACCTCGGGGCTCCTGCCCTTGCCGGTCAGGTGCAGCACCTGCGCGCCCGTGGCGAGGACCTGGGCGGCGACGCCGGACACCGCGCGGTTCAGGTTCACCGCACCGAGGGAACCGCCGGTGACGACGAGGGTCGGCAGCGCCGGGTCGAGGCCCAGCTCGGCGGCGGCACGGAGCCGGACGCCCGCGGCGTCGGCCTCGCGCTCCTGCACGAGCGCCGCGATCGCCTGGCGCAGCGGCAGTCCCGTGAGGACGCCGCCGCGCAGCGGTGTGCCGGCGAAGGTGAGCCCGACCCGGGACGCCCACCGGGCGCCCAGGCGGTTGGCCAGGCCGGGGCGCATGTTCTGCTCGTGGATCACTATCGGTATGTCCTTGCGCCGGGCCGCGAGGTACGCCGGCGTGGCCACGTACCCGCCGAACCCGATGACCGCCTGCGCGTCGATCTCGTCGATCGCGTCCTCCGCCGACTTCACCGCGGCGGCGAGCCTGCCCGGCAGCCGCAGCAGGTCCGGGCTGGGGCGCCGCGGCAGCGGCACGCGCGGGATGGGCCGCAGCTCGTAGCCACGGGCCGGCACGAGCTCGGCCTCCAGACCGGTGGTGGTGCCGAGCGCGAGCACGCGCGCGCCGGGCTCCCTGCGCCGAACCTCGTCGGCCACCGCGAGCAGGGGGTTCACGTGTCCTGCGCTACCGCCACCGGCGAGCACCACCGACACAACTGCTGAGCTCATCATCACCTTCTCGTCGTCGCCCGGCCGAACGGCGCGGGCGGATCGGTGCGCGGCCGCCCCGCCGCGACAAGACCTGAGGTGCCGGATCTCGTCACGGTATGGAGCCACCGTGCACATTTCTACCGTCTACGAACCGCGCCGCCCAGCACAGCCAGTGACTTGCGCACGACGCTACCGCGTGCAGCCAGTGCCTTGGCAGCCCCTGGCTCGGTCCGGGCGAAAGAGATCACCATTCCGAGCGCCGCCATCGTAGTGATGAGCGCGGACCCGCCGGCGGACACCAGCGGGAGCGGCACCCCGATCACCGGCAGGACGCCGATCACCACGCCGATGTTGATGAACGCCTGGCCCACGATCCAGCAGCCGACGGCGGCCGTGGTCACCTTGACGAACGGGTCGGTGTGCCGCCGGATCACCCGGCTCATCGCGAGCCCGAGCACCGCGAAGAGCGCGAGCACCAGCACCGTGCCGAACAGGCCGAGCTCCTCGCCGATGACGGCGAAGATGAAGTCGTTGTGCGCCTCGGGCAGGTAGTTCCACTTCTCGCGGCTCCCGCCCAGGCCCACGCCCCACAGCCCGCCGGTACCCAGGCCGAACAGGCCGTGCAGCGACTGGTAGCAGTCGGTGGCCGCGTCGCACTCGGCGCCGTAGGTCGCGATGATGCGCTGCAGCCGGTCCCCGGAACCCTGCTGCAGGATGAACACGTAGCCCACGACGAAGGCCGCGAGCACGCTGCCGAGCGTCATGAGGGACACGGGCACGCCGGACACGAAGAAGGCGCCGGCCACCAGGAGGCCCATCACGAGCGCCGTACCGAGGTCGCCGCCGGCGAGCACCAGCCCGAGCACCAGCACCGCCCCGGGCACCGCGGGCAGGATCGCGTGCGACCAGCTGCCCAGGAGGGCCTGCTTGCGGCCGAGCACCGTGCCGAGCCAGATGGCGAGCGCGAGCTTGGCGAGCTCGGACGGCTGGAAACGCACCGGCCCGAGCACCAGCCAGTTCTGCTGGCCGTTGGTGATCTCCCCCATGAAGATCACCGCGACGAGCAGCACCAGCGCGACGGAGAGACCGGGCAGCGCCAGACGCTTGTACCAGCGGACCGGCAGGCGTGCCGCGACCATCAGCACGGGCAGACCCATCAGCGCGTACTGCGCCTGGACCAGGAATGCCGCGTACGGCGACTGTCCCTCGGCGATCGACGTCACCGTCGAGCTGGACAGCACCATGATCAGGCCGATCACGGTCAGCAGACCGGTGGTGCCGACCAGGAGGTAGTAGCTGGAGACGTTGCTGTTCCACTGGCCCAGCCAGGAACGCGCGGGAGCGCCGCGGTTCGTACTCGTCGTGGCCATACCCGTCCCTCCGGCTCAGGCGGTGAGCTCACGCACCACGCGTGCGAACTCCTCGCCGCGCTGGGCGTACGAGGCGAACTGGTCCTGCGACGCACCGGCAGGGGCCAGCAGCACGGTGTCCCCCGGCTGGGCCAGGTCCCGCGCTGCGGCTACCGCACGGCGCATCACGGACCCAGTGTCACCGGGATCGATCACCACGACCGGGATCTTCGGCGCGTGTCGGGCCAGCGTGTCGGCCAGCGGCCGGGGGTCCGCACCGATGACCACTGCCGCGCGCATCCGGTCGGCGCGGGACGAGACGAGCTCGTCGAACGTGGCGCCCTTGGGCAGCCCGCCCGCTATCCACACGACGGTGCCGTGCGCGAAACCGGCCAGCGAGGCGGCCGCGGAGTGCGCGTTCGTGGCCTTCGAGTCGTTCACGTACGTGACGCCGTCCGCCTCGGCGACGCGCTGGATGCGGTGCTCGCTCGGCCCGAAGGACCGCAGTCCGTCGCGGACCGCGGACGCGGGCACACCGTGCGCGCGGGCCAGGGCGGCGGCGGCCAGGGCGTCGGCCACGATGTGCGCGGGCACGACGCCGCCCAGGTCACCCAGCTGCTTGAGATCGGCCAGGACGCCGAGCTCCGCGGCACTCTTGCGGCGGTCCGGATCGTCACCCGCGGCGTGGAAGGCGCGGTCCACGAGGACGTCGTCGACCAGGCCGAGATCGCCCGGACCCGGCATGCCGGCCACGAAGCCGACGGCGCGGGCGCCCTCGACGACGTCGGCCTCGCGCACCAGCTCCTCGGTCCTCTTGTCCGCGACGCTGTAGACGCAGGCGACCTTGACGTTCTCGAAGATGCGGCCCTTGTCGCGCGCGTACGCGTCGAGGGAGCCGTGCCAGTCGAGATGGTCCGCGGCGACGTTGAGGACCGCGCCGGCCTCCAGCGACATCGTGTGCGTGAAGTGGAGCTGGAAGCTGGAGAGCTCCACCGCGAGGACGTCGAGGGTCGGGTCGAGCGCCGCCTCGACGAGGGACCTGCCCACGTTGCCGACGGCGGCGGTGCGCAGGCCCGCGGCCCGCAGGATCGCGGCCAGCATCTCGACGGTGGTCGTCTTGCCGTTGGAGCCGGTGATACCCAGCCACTCGGCGGGCCGGTCGGCGCCCAGGCGGTCGACGCGCAGGCGCCACGCCAGCTCGGCCTCGCTCCACACGGGCACGCCCGCGGCCAGCGCGGCGGCGACGACCGGGTGGTGCGGCGCGAAGCCCGGCGAGGCGACCAGCAGGTCCGCCTCGGCCAGCACGGCCGCGGCGCCGTCGGCGTCCAGCGCGCTGTGGTCGGCGTCGTCGGCCTTGTCGTCGGCCGTGACCAGGGACGCGACGCGCGGGGTCAGGACGCGCTGCAGCGAGCGGCCGGTGACGCCGAGGCCGGCCAGGACCACCCGGGCCTCGCCGAGCGGGACGCGCGGCTCGACGGACCCGTAGGTGTCGGTGCCGGGCGCGTCCGTCACGAGGCGACCCACTCGGCGTAGAAGATGCCCATCCCCAGGCCCGCGAGCAGTCCGGCGATGAGCCAGAACCGGATGACGATGGTGACCTCGCCCCACCCGGACAGCTCGAAGTGGTGCTGCAGCGGCGCCATCTTGAACACGCGCTTGCCGGTCATCTTGAAGAAGCCGACCTGGATCACGACCGAGGAGACGATGAGCACGAACAGCCCACCGAGCATCACCGCGAGCAGCTCGGTCCGCGACAGGATCGACAGGCCTGCCAGGGCGCCGCCCAGGGCGAGCGAGCCGGTGTCGCCCATGAAGATCTTGGCGGGGTTGGCGTTCCACCAGAGGAACCCGACGCAGGCGCCCGTGACGGCGGCGGCGACGATCGCGAGGTCCTGCGGGTCGCGCACCTCGTAGCAGCGTGGTCCGGCTGTGGCGACGAACTGGCACGACTGGTTGAGCTGCCAGATGCCGACCAGCACGTACGCGCCGAACGTGATGATCGAGACGCCGGTGGCCAGGCCGTCCAGGCCGTCGGTCACGTTCACCGCGTTGGACCAGGCGGACACCAGCAGGTTGGCCCAGATCACGAAGAGGATGAGGCCGACGGTGGCTCCCGCGAACGCCAGGTCGAACTCGGTGTCGCGCAGGAACGAGATCTTGGTCGATGCCGGGGTGCGCGAGTTCTCGTTGGGGAACTGCAGCGCGAGCACCGCGAAGGAGATGCCGACGATCCCCTGGCCGATCAGCTTCGCGCGCGGGGTGAGGCCGAGTGACCGCTGCTTGCGGATCTTGGTGAAGTCGTCCAGGAACCCGATCAGGCCGAGGCCCGCCATGAGGTAGAGCGCGAGCAGCGCCGAGACGCTCGGTAGCCGCTGCGACACCAGCATCGAGGCCGCGACCCCGAACACGGTCGCGGCGATGATGACGACGCCGCCCATCTGCGGTGTGCCGCGCTTGATGAAGTGCCCGGTGGGGCCGTCCTCGCGCACGAACTGGCCGTAGTTCTTGTGGATCAGGAACCGGATGAAGACCGGTGTGCCCAGCAGGGCGACGAGCAGCGCCACCGCGGCGCTGACCAGGATCGCGATCACTTGTGGTTGTCCTCTGTGGTCTTGGCGCCCGACAGGTGGTCCCCGAGCGCGGTCAGCCCGGCCCCGAGGGAAGACTTCACGAGCACGACGTCGCCGGCCTCCAGCGACTCGTCCAGCAGCTCGCGGGCGGCGGCGATGTCGGGGACGAAGATCGACTCCGAGCCCCAGGACCCCTCCTGCATGGCGCCCTCGTGGATGTGGTACGCGCCCTGGCCGATCACGACGAGCTGCTTGATGTTCAGCCGCACCACGAGCCGGCCGATCTCGTCGTGCGCCGCACGGGCGCTGTCGCCGAGCTCGAGCATCTCGCCGAGCACCGCGACCGAGCGCCGGGTCCGGCCGGACACCACCGCGAGGGTGCGCAGCGCGGCCTTCATCGAGTCCGGGTTGGCGTTGTACGCGTCGTCGATCACCGTGACGCCGTCGGGCCGCTCGGTGACGGCCATCCGGTGCGGGCTCAGTGCGGTGGCCTCGGAGAGCCGCTTCGCGACGTCGGCCAGGGGCACGCCGAGGCGCAGCACCACCGTGGCGGCGGCGAGCGCGTTGCTCACGTGGTGCGCGCCGACGAGCTGCAGCGCGACGTCCGCGCGCTGCTCGTCGGCCTCGCCGGCGCGGGCGACGCGGAGCGTGAAGCTCGCCCGGCCCATGTCGTCGATGGTGATGTCCTCGGCGCGGACGTCGGCGGACGGGATGGTGCCGAAGGTCTGCACGGTGGTGCCGGGGCCGGCCAGGCTCGCCATGGCGACGACCCGCTGGTCGTCGGCGTTGAGCACCACGGAGCCGCCGTCGACGACGCCGGAGACCATCTCGGACTTGGTCTTCGCAATGATCTCGACACTGCCGAAGTGGCCGATGTGCGCGACGCCCACCGCGAGCACGACGCCGATGTCAGGCGGCGCGATGCCGGTGAGGTAGGCGATGTTGCCGAGGCGGTCGGCGCCCATCTCGAGCACGAGGTAGCGCGTGGCGGCGGTGACCCGCAGGACCGTCAGCGGCAGGCCGATCTCGTTGTTGAACGAGCCCTTGGTGAAGATGATCGCGTCGGCGTCAGCGTTGCCGCCCGCTTCGGGGGTGAGGAGCTGGCCGAGCAGGTCCTTGGTGGTCGTCTTGCCCACCGAGCCGGTCACGGCCACCACCTGGGGCACGACGCCGCCGTGCGCACCGCTGCGCGCCCTCGCGAGGACGTAGCGCGCCAGCTCGCCGAGGGCTGCCTGGGGGTCGTCCACCACTACCGTCGGCAGGCCGTCCAGCTCGCGGGACGCCAGCACCAGCGCGGCACCCGCGGCCACCGCGGCGGCCGCGTAGTCGTGGCCGTCCACCCGGTCGCCCGGGAGCGCCACGAAGAGCACACCGGGCGCGGCGTCGCGCGAGTCGATGATCACCGCCCCCGTGACCGTGACGTCCGGGTCGGCGTGCAGCCGCCCGCCGGTGGCTGCAGCGACCTGGGCCGCAGTCAGCTCGATCATGCCTGTGATGTCCTCTCCTGCACGGGGTCCTGCTCTGGCTACGCGTACTGCTGGGCTCGCGCGTACTGCTGGGATTGCACGTACTGCTGGGGTTACACGTTCTGCTGAGGCTGCACTGCCCGGTCCGCCAGCGCGGCGCGTGCCTCGACGCGGTCGTCGAGCTGGTGGTCCACGCCGGCGATCTCCTGGACGGTCTCGTGCCCGCGGCCCGCGACCAGCACGGTGTCGTCCGGCCCGGCAGCGAGGATCGCGGCGCGGATGGCGTCCGCGCGCGGGGCGACCTCGTGGACCTCCACGGTACGCGAGCCGCTGCCGTCCGCCGCATCGACGGTGCGGCTCGGCGTGCCGTCGGTCCCGGTGCCTGCGAGCACCTCTGCCCGCACCTTCGCGGGGTCCTCGTCGTGGGGGTCGTCGTCGGTCACGTAGACCACGTCAGCGCCGCGGACGGCGGCGGCGCCCATGAACGGCCGCTTGCCCGGGTCGCGGTCGCCCGTGGCGCCGAAGACCACGGAGAGCCTGCCGGGCGTCGTCGGGCGCAGCGCGGCGAGACTGAGCTCGAGCGCCTCGGTGTTGTGCGCGAAGTCCACGACCACGCGCGGGGCGGTGGCGAGCACCTCCATGCGGCCGGGGACGGTGGCGCTCAGGCCGTCGCCCGCCGCCAGTGCGTCGGTCACGTCGCGGATGTCCGAGCCGCCCTCGAGCACCATCGTCACCGCGAGGGCCGCGTTGGCCACGTTGTAGCCGCCGGGCAGCGAGGTGGAGGTGCGCAGGGTGCGCCCGTCACGGTGGGTCAGGGTGAAGGCGGATCCGGTGCCCGACGGCGCGACGTCGGTCACGGTCCAGTCGGCGTCCTTCGCGCTGGTCGACAGCGTCGCGACGGGTATCTGCGCGGCCTCGGCCATGCGCTCGCCCCAGGTGTCGTCGATGGTGACGACGCCGCGGCGGGCGCGCGCAGGCGTGAACAGGTCGGCCTTGGTGGCGAAGTACGACTCGAAGTCGCCGTGGAAGTCGAGGTGGTCCTGCGTCAGGTTGGTGAACCCGGCGACGCCGAACACGACGCCGTCGACCCGGTGCTGCGCGAGCGCGTGGGAGGAGACCTCCATGGCGAGCGTGCGCACGTGGTCCTCGCGCATCGCGGCGAGCAGGGCCTGCAGGTCCGCGGCCTCGGGTGTGGTCAGGACGCTGGGGATGACGCGGTCCCCGGAGCGGGTCTCGACGGTGCCGATCAGGCCGCCCTTCCAGCCGAGCGACCGGAGCAGGTGATCGAGCTGGTAGGTGGTGGTGGTCTTGCCGTTCGTGCCCGTGACGCCGAACGTCATCAGGTCCTCGGCGGGGTTGCCCAGCACCCAGGCGGCGACCTGGCCGAGGATGGCGCGGGGGTCCTCGGCGGCGACGAGCACGGGCACGGTGATGTCGGCGGCGATCAGCTCGGCTCCGCGCGCATCCGTGAGGATGGCGCTGGCCCCTCGCGCGACGGCGTCGGCGGCGAACTGCGCGCCGTGCGCGCGGGCACCGGGGACGGCCACGAAGAGGTCTCCTGGCCTGGCGACCCGGTTGTCCGAGGCCACGCAGGTGACCGCAGCATCAGCGGGATGACCTGGGGCGATGGTGAGGCCGAACCCGGCGGCGAGGTCGGAGACCTGGCGCGCGGTGGTGGCCGCCGGGCGGATCCGGTCGAACGGGGATGTCACGGGGAAGAACCTACCGCGTCCGGGGGCGGGGGCCTGTCCTGTCTGTGGGGCTTGGGTGGCGGCTGTGGGGCGGTCCCGGTCACCGGGCGCCTACGCGCAAGAAACCCCATACCGCGGCTAAGGGGATTAGTTCCGCTCCCCCTTGAGACCATCCAGCATCCTGAGTCAACAGGTAGAGCAGCGCGTCATGTCCACGACGAGCGGTCAGCCCCCACCAGTCCACTATCGGCTCGTCGTACAACATGACGGTCGCCCGGTAGAAGTCGGATCGTGCAGCACGATGTCCGTCGGGATCGCCATGTCAAAGTCGCCCCACTGCGCATTGATCCGAGCCACGGCTTCTGGCAGTGACAACCCACCACTTGGACTCAAGTACCGCCACCTAGACCGCCGTTCAGTCAGATGTTGACTTCAGCAAATCCAAGAGACTGATCTGACGAGAGGCCACGGCATCCCCGGCATTACCGCCGAAAACCAAAACCGACACGACTCCCCGCTGCGGCGCCCGACCCTGGAGAAGCTGTCCCGGTTCGAGTTCGATCCTCCCGACACCATGCGCCCGCACCTGGACGCCGGCTACGACAGCTACGTCACCCGCGAGCCGCTCGACGAACTCGGGTTCGGGTTCGGGTTCGACGGTAATATCAAGCCAAAGGGCGAGGCCATCCGATCAACCACACCCGACGGTGGGTCGTAGAACGCACCAACTCCTGGAACAGCCGCGGCTTCAACATCGTGACCATCTGCACCGAACTCCGCACCGTCGTGATTGAAGCATTCCTGGCCCTGATCAACGCGATCATCGTGATCCGAGGACCGATCCGCGGAGTCTGGAAGACCCACCGCTGGGACGCCCGACCGCACCGGTGCCCCTGACCGCCCGACCACCTAGCCGCGCGACCTCTAAGTAGCGCGAAGCCGAGCGTCAGGCGGCTGCCGACAGGACCACTTTCAGACGGCTGCCTGCGGTCACGGTTCCTGAAGTCCAGTCCGTTTCGCCGAGTCCTGCGCTTCTTTGGCGAACATCGCGATGTCGTCGATCGCGTTCTCCGCGTTACCAAGAGCCGCAGAATCATCGAGCAGGTGATTCAGGACTGGCAGAACCAACTCACGATCGATCGCGCCATGGACACGAGCGAGGTGTCCAAGCGCCAGCGCCGCAATCGAACGGACGGAGCCGTCCGGGTCTCCCGCCAAGACAACGAGTTGGCGTTCAACCCAGGAGCGGTCGGGATCCGACAGAGCGACTGAGATCATCGCCTCGCGCAGCAGTGGCAGATCTCGCTCTAGCCGCGCCCTCTCCAGATCATTGCGGTCAAGGGGAGCTGGCTCACGGTACACGCGGTTCATTTCATCTTTCCCTTCCGGTTGACAAGGCCTGCCTGGTACAGCGCGTTCTGCATCTGCTGGTTCAGCCCGTCCCACGTTCGCACATGCCCGTGGAATTCACCCTTGCCATCATGTGTCTCGTCGAACACAACAAACTCATCGTTCTCCTTATCAACGCCGACCCGTCGCGTGGTGTTCGGCCCGATCCCCACCGACATATCGAGAGAGCCTTGCCCGTTGGTCGGCCCGGGGGCGGCATTCCCTCGCTGTGTCTTTCCGTGCTTCGGACTTGGGACGAAGTTCCCATAGTTGGCGTTGTGCACGAGCACGGGGGTACTGCCTGCGAGGGCGTAGTAGGTGTGAACGCCCGGGACGCGGAAGTTGTAAACAATCGCAGGCGAATGCTCGGGCCGTACAGCATCGAGAGTTACCGTGCCATCTGGCGTGACGAGTACGTCCCCGATAGCCATGTCGCCTGCACGAGTCCAACCCTTGCCTTCGACCCAGAACGGGTGGTCCTCCGTGGTAGTCAATACCGATGCGGCAATCGTCAGACTCAACAGTTCTGGCGCTTGGCGAACGAACGTCTTATCGACCGTCCGCAACTCATTCTCACCGGTATCCAGGTCCTTGGCCCAGACCTTGTCGCCCACCTGGATCTCTTCGATCGGTTTAAGGCCGTCTTCGGTGAGAATTAGCGTCCCCGCGACGAAGCAAGTGCCGAAGGGGACATCACACATCCCTCCCTTGCACATCCCTGCAGCATCTGCCACCTCGTCGCTCTGCTTGGCAAAGTTCGGTCCTGGGAGAGCTCCAGCCGCCAGGAGCGCTGCGTCACCCGCACCGACATCACTGTCAGGACAACCTCTGTCCATGCAGGCTAAGTCGAGGCCGAATTGTGCGGCGCCGGCATACACGGTCACCACCGAGAGAATGTTGAGACCTTGCTCGGTCTGTGGTGAGTACACCCCGGCCAGGAAGTTATAGGCGGGAGTGTGCTGCGGGCCCTCGTAATCACCGTGCAGTTCCACGGGATCGCTCCAGTTCCCTCCCGAGCCATCGACCAAACCAGGAATCCCTGTCGAGATGGTCATAGGTCCGGTGTAAGTGCCCGGAACCCGGCCGATGGAGCCTTCGCTGCGGAGGTACGCCTGGGACTTGGGGTGGCTGAAGCTCACGCCGTCCTGGTGCCACGGTCGTGGTTCGAGCCCGTCAGGGTCCCACCATGTGGTCGGGTTGTTGTTGGCGTACGTGTACGCGTTCCATTGCTGCGGATCGGTCAGGTCCATGACCGGGTCTACGGTCAGGAACCTGCCAACCGTCTCGTCGTACCACCTAGCGCCCACCAGGGTCAGGCCCGTGGCACCGTCGCGGACCTTGCCCAGGAACTCGTGGTCCCCCGGGGCCGAGACGCCGCCGCGCTGCTCACCGAACGGGAGCGTGTAGTGCTTGTCCACGCTCGTGGTGGTCCAGTTGGTGTTGTGCACTGAAGCGAGCGGGGTGCCCTGCGCGTTGTTGATCAGCGAGGTCACACCACCGAGACCGTTCGCGGTACGCATCGCGACCGTCTGGCCGGCGAAGCTGTAGTATCTGGCGCCGGTGACTGTCCCGTTGGGTGCCTTGGTGATCTCCTGACCACCGAGGTACACCGTGATCGCCCCGTCCGGAGCAGTGCGTACGAGGCGGTCTCCGTCGGCGGTGTACAGGTTCCGCCCGGTGACGGTGGTCGTCGTACCCGTTCCCCGGTCGGGCCCGGTCCCAGAGGACTGGTCGCCGTCACTGTCGTCGTCTCCGGAGCCTGGCTCAGGTTCCGGGTACACCGTGGTGGCGGTGCTGGTCGAGTCCAGCTCGGTCTCGTGGTCCCAGGCCAGGGTCAGCTTGGTGGTCAGGTAGTCGCTGTCCTGGGTCTGGGTCCGTGTCCGGCCCGCGTTGTCGTAGGTGAATGATGTTCCCGTGCTGCCACTGGGCCCGTCCGTGGTGATCGAGGTGACCGCGTGCGGTCCGGCGAACTCACCCGCGTCCGTGGAGTCGCCGTCCGCGTTGAGGTCCCTGCTGCCCTCGTAGGAGTAGTCCATCGTGGTGGTCTGCCCACCGTCGATGTCGCCCGCGAGTCCGCGGGTGCGGTGGGTCTCGCTCGTGCGGTTGCCGAGCGCGTCATACTCGAACGACGTCCAGTACGGCGCAGCTCCGCCCAGGGACGGGATCGACTTCGCCAGCGCGCAGTTGCCTGTCGCCGGGGTCCACGCCTCGGTCAGACGGCGCAGCGCGTCGTACTGGTAGCACTGCCGGTCCGCAGCGCGCCCCGATGCGGTCGGCTTGTCCTTGGTGCTGAGGACGTTGCCGGCGTCGTCGTACGCGTAGCTGATGTCGAGCTCGGTGCCGCCGATCCGTTCACGGTCGAGCTTCACGTTCGTGAGCCGGTCGGTGCCGACCTCGTATCCGTAGGACACCACCGTGCCGTAGGTGTTGCCGAGGTCGAGGTAGGACAGCCTGCCGAAGACGTCGGTACGGCTGGAGGCGACGTACGTGCCCCATCCGAACCCGCCACCCATCCACTCGGCGACGCTCGTCTCGTCGTCGAAGTGGGTGGTCACCGTCTCCTTACTCAGCCCACCAGCGGCCGGATACGTGGTCGAGGCGAGCTGCCCGTCAGCGGTGTAGGTGGCCTTCTGCTCGTAGCTGCCCTCCAGAGTGCCCATCTCCGTGGTCGCCGGGATGACGGTTACCGTCCCGGTCGGACGATAGGCCGCGTCGAAGCCGGTCAAGGCAGTGACAAACTCCCCGCCCCCGTCGGCCGCCGGCGCGACGCGGGTCGAGCTCGTGACCTGGCCCTTGGCCGCTGGAGGGTTTGCAGGGGCGTGGGAGGTCAGGACGTCGTAGGTCCACTTGGCACGTAGCGTGCCTGTGGCCGAGGCCTGCCGGACGGCCGTACGGCGGCCGAGCTGGTCGTAGGTGTAGAACAGCTTCTGTTTCGCGCCGTTGACCACCGACGTGACCTGACCCGCTGCGTCGTAGGTCGTCGTCGTCGTGCCCGCGTCCGGGTCGACGGCCTCGATCTGCCGGCCGAGCTTGTCGTGCTTGTACCCCCAGACGTTGTCATCGGGGTCAAATACCTTGTACAGCCGTCCGGCCTTGTCGTACTTGTACCTGGTGGTCTGCTCGTCCAGGTCCAGCACGCCGGCCAGCGTGCGGACCGACACGTCCTCGACCGGGTCGCGCAGGAACTGGCTCAGCGCCACGGTCCGGCCACGGGCGTCGACCTTGGTCTGGGTCGGGGTCGCGCCGTCCGGAGGAATGACGGTCGTAGTGCCACCGTCATAGTGGGTGGTCGTGCGCCACCGCTCGTGGAGCGGATTCGAGGGCGTCCCCGTGAACAGGGCCTCGGTCCGGACCCGCCCTAGGCCGTCGTAGGTGAAGACCGTCTTGGCGTCCGGTTCGACGGTCGAGCCCACGAGCGTCGTGCTCGGCTTTCCGGTCGCGAACCAGCCCGAGGTCGTCAAAGCGACCCGACCGTTCACGTCGTATTCCGTGTCGGTGATGAGCCGGCCGTTGACGGCTTCCTCGTCGCCGTCCAGCGACTCGGTCTGGGTTTGGATGGGCCGCAGCAGGCCGTCGTACAGGGCCACGGACACGTGGTACTTGACCCCGTCCGCGGCGAGCGTCTTGGTGGTCACCGCGTTCACACCGGTGCGCGACGTCGAGTACGCGTACGTGACGTTCGCCGACTCACCCTGCCGATCCGGATATTTCACCGACAACAGGCGGCCTGCGGCGTCATAGGTCGCCGTCGTCAGGCGGTCGTTCGGGTCGCTCACCTTGGTCGGTACACCGAGCAGCGGGTGCAGGGTGGTCGTCGACTCGTGTGCGGTCAGGGTGACGCCGTCACCATCACCGTCCCCCGCGCCGTCCGGGTCAGGGCTCTTCGTGATCACGGCTGTGAGCACACCGTCAGGATTCACGTACTCGGTCTCGGACACCCTGCCCAGCGGGTCGGTCGAGCTGATGACTCGGCCTCGGCCGTCATAGGCGGTGCCCACAACCGGGGACTCCGCACTGAAGGCGCCGTCCTTGTCGGTCGTCTTCACACTTGTCGGCAGGCCCTTGGTCGGCGCGGCGTTGTAGTCAGCACCGTTGTCATACGTGATCTGCGAAGCGCTGACCACGTCCGCCGGCCTGCTCGGCGTGGCGGAGCACCGCACGCTGACCGTCTCGGTCGACTTGGGCAGCACCAGGTTTCTGCCCGCGTTGACCGTGTAGTCAGTGGTGGTGCAGAGGTCGTCCGAGGTGTTGTTGTCCTCGGCTGTCTCCGAGTACTCCCCGTAGTCATCGACCTTGAGGACCTGCCCGGAGGTGCCGTAGTCCGTCACCGTACGAGTGACATGCTCCAGCGTCTCGTCGGCGGTGTACGAGGCGGCGTAGGTGTCCGTGCGCTTGGTCCGGTAGGCGGTCAGCAGGTCGTCGTTCCCGGCACTGCCGGTGCTCGCCGTCTCCTCTGCCTCGGGGACGGTGATCGTCTTGGAGACCTCCAGCTGCCCGTTGACCACCGTGCTCGTGACCGACATCCCGGCGAACCGCTCGTGGTCGGTGACACTGCGGGTGGTGATCGAGTCCAGCGAAAGGTCGATGACCTCGCCGGTGCCCTGCAGGTACCGGGTCCTGGTCTTCGCGGCAACCGAGCCGGACCCCGTGGTGGCGGTGACGGTCTTGTAGCCGCGGTTGACCGAGTAGGTGCGGTCCTTCTTCGGCGTGAGCGGGTCGTCGATCCGCGCCCACTCGATACCGTTGCCGTACGAGTACGAGGTGACGACAGGAACGCTGAACGCGCCACTGTTGCCCGCCGACTGGGTCACCTTGGACACCATGTAGGCGTGGAAGTACTCGCTGCGCGGCTCGGGCATGCCCCATGGGTGCCACACCACGGGGAAGCACCGCTGCTCGTTCGCCGACTGGTCCGCGAACGGGATGTAGCCCTGCGGCACCGGCTCGTAGTCGTCGGCCGTGCACTCCTTTGGGGTGTACTCGATAGTGATCGTCGCACCGGTCTCGGTGGTGATCTCTTCGACCCGGATGCGGTTCATGGCAGGCAGTCCATCGCCGACCGTGTCCGCGACACGCCCCGACAACTGCTCGTCGCCGTCGAACCTGATCGGGTCGAAGACGACGTCGTCCGACGCCGCGCTGCTGGGGCCGTTGGCCGTGCGCTTGATGGCGTCGAGCCACAGGATCCGGCCCGTGCCGTCACCTGGGTCGCGCCACGTCTGCGTCAGCGCGACCGTGTCCTTGGCAGTCAGCGTGCCGCCGACGTTCACCTTCGTCACCACGGTCGTGAGCCGCCTGGTCGAGAAGAACGCCGGGCTCCGGACGTCCGGGCAGCTGATGTTCGACGAGCACAGCAGGTCCACGGGTGTGTCGTGCCAGCGCACCGCGCCCGCCGTCGTACCACGGTCGGCGTTCTCGCAGTCCGTCGCCGCCGCCAGGCAGCGCTCGGCAGTAGCGAAGTCGACCAGGTGCGGAGCGCCGGCTCCGGTAGCGCTCACCGGCTCGGACCCGGCGCGGGTGCCGTAGCTGATCCAGTCGAGCGTGCCACCACGGGTGTAGGAGCGCGTGGCGCCCGTGTTGTTGTTCGCGCCGTACCGGTTGGTCTCGCTCTCGTACCGGTAGGTCATCGTGTTGTCCGACGTGTCGCGGACGTAGTCCAGGTTGAACCGCCACCCCATCTGCCGGCCGGACTCTGCGAACGCAGCCTTGTACCCCGGCTCGTTCGGGTGGTTGGAGTACACCGGAACGGTCCAGCGGGAGTTCTGTGCCAGGGTGTCGCCGGAGTACCGCTCGTCCTTGCCGAAGTAGTACCTGGTGCCGTCGGTGGTGGTGACCTCCCAGTACTCCCCCGCCCAGCCCTCGTCGGTCTTGGCGGCGTCGCCCGTGGGACGGCCGAACTGTCGCACGCGGGTGCCGTCGTCGGACTCGGGACGCCACTCGATCGCGCTCGACGTCGTGGAGTCGTCGTCGCGGACGAGGGCCGAGGACGTCCCGTTGAACACCAGGAAGGCGTTGTCGCTGTCCCAGCACAGGTCGCCCGTCTTGCGGGAGGCATTGTTCGGGTTCTGCCCGCCGCTGGACTCGTCGCGGTCCTCGGAGCAGGGCACGTACCGCCGCTCCACGTAGCCGCTGGTCATGTCCCACCCGTCCCCGACCCACGAGGACTGGTTGTTCGTGCTGGACACCCGCCCGTCCAGGGAGGCGCTCGAGTACCCGATCGCGAGCTCGGGCGAGGGCCCGGCCGCCGGGGACGGGACCTGGATCGGGTACGACCACCCCAGTGAGCCCGTGCCGCCGCTCACCGACCACGAGGACGCCGACGACAACGGGGTGGCACCCCAGTCACCGGAGCCGGAACTGGTGCCTGCCGTGACCGCGAACGTGTCGCCGCCGGTGGCCGCGAGCGTGCTCGCCCGTGCCTCGGCACCGGCGCTCTTCTCCGCGCCGGCAGACTCCTCCTCGGTGCCTGCGACAGCGGCCGGGCTGCCGGCGGCAGCCAGGTCGAGCGTCGCGGTGACGGTGCCTTGCTCGGTGTCGTTCGTCGAGTCGACCGGCGTGGGCGAGCACTCCTCGAGGTCCGGGGTAGTGGCGTGGCACTCCGGGATGCGGACGATGCCGAGACGGCTGGACCAGTCGGCGCCGGCCAGATCGGTGAACTTGTCGTAGTCCACCTGGACCTCGACCTGCCGCACCCCGTCCTCCGGCGGGGCCCCGGCGGACGTGTCGGTGACGTCGAGGAGCACACCGGAGATCCCGGCGCCGACGGCCGCGGCCTGGTCAGCGACCTCGACGTGCACCTCCGAGGAAGCCTCGGGGGCACCCGCGGCAGGGGCCGGGGCGCCGATCTTCAGGTCGAGCCCGCCCAGTGCCGTGTCCGGGACCGCGGTCAGCGTCTCGGGCACGGGGAGCGTGGCCTCGGCGGCCTCCGGTGTGTCCTGCTCGGGGACCAGCGCCGGGTCCGCGGTCGGCTCCGAGGGTTCCGGTGCCGGCTCCGGTGTCGGCGTAGCGGCATCCGGAGCCGCGTCGTCCGCTGCCTGCTCGGCCGGGTCGAGGTTCTCCGTACGTGCCGCGAGGTCTGCGCCCTCGGCGTTCGCCGAGACGGCCGGGGGCTCGTACTCGATGGTGAGCTTGGCGTCGTGCCGGTACCGCTTCCACCCCTGCGTCATGTCGGTCTCGTCGAGGGCCACGAGACCGAGGCTGAGCGTGCCGGTATCGGTCTCGGCCAGGTTCTTGGCGCCCGTCGTCGCGTCGAAGTCGACCCATCCGGCGTTGTCGCACGCCTCCTTGTGCGCGACCGTCACGCGGGACAGCTCCGTGCCGAACGGAGGCTTGCCCCAGTTGTCCCAGTTCGACGCCGCGTCGATCGGCTTCGTGGCGTACAGCCGCACCGTCTGTGCCGTGCAGTCCCAGCTGTGGTCGCCGTAGACGCTGAACGTGGCCGACGAGATGTCAGCCGGTTCGAGGAGCCCGAGGTGGTCGAGGCCGGCGAACTGCCAGCCGAGCCGGAACCGCGCCGTCTCCAGGCAGGAGGCCGCGACCGCGACGTCGCAGAGCCCGAGGCCCTGGTTGCCGTCGAACATGTAGCTGCTGGCGTCCGGAGTACCCTCGCGCGCCAGGAGCCACTCGTTGCCCGAGGAGGTCACGGTCGGGTCGATCAGCGCGGGGAACACCGTGTCCGGGTCCGAGAGCAGGAAGTCCCGGTCGGGCCGGATTCGCACACCGACCGTC
Source organism: Promicromonospora sp. CA-289599 (assembly GCF_050936155.1). NCBI lineage: Bacteria > Bacillati > Actinomycetota > Actinomycetes > Micrococcales > Promicromonosporaceae > Promicromonospora > Promicromonospora sp. CA-289599. The sequence continues at coordinate 4,830,667 of NZ_JBNJNI010000001.1, read as the reverse complement.
GAGGGCTCGGTGGCACCGGCGGAGCCGAACCCGCCCAGCCCGTCCAGGGAGTCCCCGCCCACGGACAGCCCGCCGGTCAGATCGGTACCCGGCGCGGAGGCACCGCTCAGCGTGCCCGCTCCCGTGCCCGCGTCGGCCGACGTCGGCGGCGTGGTTGCGCCGGTGGTGTGGCGAGCCTTGGCCGGGACGAGGTCTACCGGCATCGACACCTGCTGGTCCCCGTGGAGCGGGGCCTTGGCGCGGGCCGCCGGGTCGCCGGCATCCTCGTCGCTGATCTGGTCCCACCGCGCGGGGGGCGTCGGCCCTGCGGAGGTCTTCGTGTCCCGCTGCGCGGCACCGGCGCTGAACAGACCGGAACCCGCGGCGCTCTCGTCGGGCGCGCCGGAGGCGGAGGAGTCCCACATCTTCGGCACGGGAGCGCGGAAGATGTCCTCTCCAAAGGGGTCGACGACGTCGAAGCCGCCGGCGGCGTTCTGCGTGACGGTCAGGCCCGCCGAGGTCGTGACCGGAAAGGTGAGCTCACCCAGGCCGAGCCGCTCGTCCGCGCGCCGGGCGGCGGCACGGTCGGCCAGCCGCAGCGCCGTGGAGATGCCTGTACCGTCCTGGTTGATCGTGACGACCAGGTCGGCGCCCTCGCCGGCGACCGCGGGGTAGGTCACCGTGTCACCCTCGGCGACCGGCTCCGTCAGGTCGAACGGGCTGTCGTAGGTGAGCGAGTGCCCGTCCTTGGTGATCGTGGCGAGCGGCACCCCCTCGGTGCCGTCCGACAGCGTGATCGGGTAGACGGGTGCCGCCACGGAGAGCACGCCGTCGGTGGGGTCCGCATCGACGACCCGGTTCGAGACGGGTCCCCAGGTGCCGGTCACCGCGGTGCGCGTGGCGGTGGCGGTGACCTCATGGGACACCAGGCCGTCCTCGGTAGCGGTGAACGTCGACCACGGTGACCGGGCCGACGTGATCTCGACGTCCTGCCCGCAGGCGTCAGCCAGCTCCAGCGCCGTGCTCTGGTCCGCCGCCGTGCTCTGACAGTCGATGCCCACGTGCGGGCCGACCGCGAGCGCCGGCTCAACGACCAGCGCGAGGGTCAGTCCGCTCGCGACGGTCACCAGACCGGCACTCCGGGCGCCGGTGCGCCACTGCGACCGAACTCTTCGTGTCGTGCCGGCCGTGGCCCTGGTCAGACCGTCGCGCATCCGCGCACCCATACCCGTCACCGCTGTCCCCATCTGGCTCGTCAGCTTCCGCACGTTCCTACCCGCTCCTCGTGCGGTCACTGGTTCATCTCCTCGACCGACTTGTCCTTGACGGTCGGGTCCAGCGCGGGGGCACCGCCGCGGAAGTCGACGTCGTCCGCCCCCTGGCACAGCCGGCGGATCTTGTTCTCGGCCAGGACCTGTCCGTCGAAGACCCGGATGTTGTCCACCTGGCCATGCCAGAAGTTGTCGGGCACACCCGCGAGGGTGCGGCGGCCCACGTGGAAGGAGCCGGTCGACGCCCACGGCGTGGTCAGTGTCGAGGTCGAGTCGGCACGCACAGGCTCTGCCGGCGACGGGACGTCGGGGGTGCCGATCTCGCACACCCACAGCGAGACCTTGTCCGTGTCGGCGTCGTACGCCCCGGTCAGGTGGACCCACTGGCCCCTGACCGGAGCGGTACTCGACTGAGCCGCGACGTTGGACAGGTTCGAGGTGTCCGCCCGGTACATCATCATCGACCAGCAGGGTTCATTGCCCGTGGCTGCGCACGACGTGCGGTAGCCCAGGGTGAACGCTGGATTGGTCGTCCCGTTCTGCGAGAGTGCTACGTGTTGCTGGTCCGTCGCGGCCCCCGGGTCCAGCCGAACGTGCGCCGTGACGACGAAGCTCTTCGCGGACGAGACGACGGCGGGCGCAGCAGCCTGGCCGCTCACCCCGTTGAGCGACAGGGCCCGGTCGCCCGCCCGGGAACCGAAGAGTGTGTGCGGGCCGTTGCCCCAGGTGGTCCCCGAACCCAGGGTGAGGTTGCGCGGTACCTTCGAACCAGAGGCGTCGTACGCCGTGGTCCCGGTGCCCTCGTCGAAGCGCCAGAGGCCTGTGGACTCCGGGTAGGCGACGTCTATCCGGTGCTCGCGTTCGCCATCCGACTGGTTGCCCGCGCGGTCGTACGAACGCACCCACAGCGTCAGCGGACCTGAGGTCTTGGGCGTGAACGAGATCGTCGCGGTTCCCGAGGACTGCGCCTTGGCGGTCTTGTCGAACGACTGGGACCCGAACGAGTAGGCGTAACGCACCACGTCGGTCGAGCCGTTCGGCCCCAGTCGGAACTTTCCGGTCAGGCCGACGCCGCCGGTCTCCTCGCCGTGCTGATAGGCCGCCTCGACGCCCTCACCCGATGTGAGGACGGCGACGGTGGGCATGTTCGGCTTGCTGGTGTCCACGCCGAACTCGCACCACTTGGACCACGAGCCTTCTCGGCCCGTCGAGTCCTTGGCCAGCACGCGCCACTTGTAGACGACGTTGTGGCCCAGTCTCCCCGACGGTACCTGGATGGTGTGCGTCCGGCCGGAGAACTGGTACGACGACATGAACGCGCCCCAGACCTGGGTGCTGCTGTTGATCCGCCAGATCTGGAACCGCGCCTTGGTCGTGTTCCCGTCAGGGTCGCGGATGAAGGCGGACAGCTTGGGGGTCGTGGTGCGCAGCACCGGACGGTCAGTGCCGGTCCTGCACGAGAAGTCCGTCTTGCCGTGCCACGTCGTCAGGCTCGTCGGAACACCCGGGGCGCGGTTGTACGTGACGGAGAGCGTCGCGCGTGGGCTGGTGCTGCCGTTGCCGTCGTTCCGGCCGATGTACCGCTTCCAGCCGGTCATCGTCGTCTCGTTCGCGGAGCGCACACCCAGGGTGAGCGACGACCAGTTCGACGACGCGACCTTCTTCGCACCCGCCGTGACGTCGAAACCGACCGACCGCACCATGCCGTCACAGCCCGACCGGTGGGTCACCAGCGCCGTGTCGAGCCTCGTCGACCAGGACCCGGGGTTGTGCCACGTCGTCGAGCTGCTGACGACATTCCCGCCCGCCTGGTACACCCAGACGCCGGTCTTGTCGCAGTTGTACGAGAAGGTAGCGTTGATGTTGAAGACGGCCTTCGTCACGTCCGACGACGACAGGCCACCCACACCGCTCAGGCCGCCGAACTCATACAGGGTCCGGTGCGTACTGGTCACCCCGCACTGGTACCCCGCGTACGGGTCCGGCGCCGAGCACCGGCCGACGCCGGCGTCGCCGTCGAACTGGTACGAGGAGGAGCTGTCCGGCCAGGCGCTGCGAATCGCCGTCACCTCGGAGAGGGTTCCGGACACCGCCAGGGCGGCAAACATCGGAAACGCCGTCGACTCCTCGGTCGCCGCGCTCTCGATCGCAGCGCCGACCACGCCCTCCTCGGTGCCGTCGCCGTCATCCACGGGCAATTCGACGACCGCGCCCGGGGTCAGCGGACCCGCCAGCGGGTCGGCCGAGCCAGACAGGGTCGAGGCAGACGGGCTGGCCTCTGCCGCGGAGAACGACGCCGCCCGGGCCGGCGCGGCAGTCGCGCGGGCGGCCTGCTCGGCGGGCGTTTCCTCCGCGGACACTTCAGAGGTCCAGACCAGCGGGCGGGACGACCGGAACACCTCGGGGTCGCCGCCGTCGGCGTCCGGCTCGGTCGCGTGCGGGTCGGTGACGGTGAACGCACCGTGCTCGCGAGCGACATCCAGGCCCGCACCAGCGGCGTCCTGGGCGCTCACGCCGAGGCCGAGGTCAGCATCGAGCTCCGCCACGTGCGGGTTGCGCGCGGCCTTCTCGTCCGCGATCCGCAGCACCTGGCTGAAGCCCGAACCGTCAGCGTTCACCGCGACGACCAGGTCGACCCCGGACGGCTTGCCGCCGGTCGACAGGACGTCAGGGTAGACGATCCGGTCTCCGTCGACGACCGGGTCAGTGAGCTCGAAGGGCGCCTCGACGTCGACGACCTGACCGTCCGCGGAGGTCATCCGTGCCAGCACGTCCGGCTCGGAAGCGGCGTCGTCGCCACCCGAGGAGAAGCTCATCGCCACCGCCGGTGCGGCAGGGCTCAGGCGGCCGGTCTCGTCCTCGGCTACCGCGGTCTCGATCGGCTCGAAGTCTCCGTCACCGTCCGCGTCCGAGGCGTCCGCGCTGCTCCCGACCTCCAGCCGCACCTGGCCCGACGGCTGGCCGAAGTACGACTGCCAGGGCGTCTTCTCGTCGAGCGCCTCGACCTCGTGACCACACCGGGCGGCGGTGGCCAGGGCGTCCGCCATCGTGGGCTCTTCGACGGGGCACTCCAGCACGGGGTCGTCGCTCAGACCCATCGCCGACAGCGCTCCGTCGGCGGCCCCGGTCGAGACCAGCGCCGATGCACCCGTCGCGAGCACGACCAGCGCCGTCACCGCGGCTACCGCGCTGCCGGCGCGTGTCCGGACCACTCGCGCCAGACGCTCCCCCGCCGCAAGAGCCGTTCGGCGCACCCCACCCATGCCCAAAATATCCACATAGGGGAGATTAGGGGTAAGAAGGGGCCATTCTTACTGAATCGCGGGTGAACTTTTACCCGCCGGGGGTGATGTTTCGAGTTCGAATGCGGGGCAACCCGCTACCGCGCCACCAGGTCCGGCAGCTCGCCGTCCACCAGCCCGGACGTGTGCAGGTGGCACGCCACCAGACGCCCCTCCTCGGCCTGGGCCGTCCGCCCCAGCACGGGCAGCTCCGTACGGCACACGTCCATGGCGTGCGGGCACCGGGGCGCGAACGGGCAGCCCGGCGGGCGCTTGGACAGGTCGGGCGGCGCGCCCGGGATGCCGGTGAGCTCCCGCCGCGGCCCGTGCAGCGGAGGAAACGAGCCGAGCAGCCCCGCCGAGTACGGGTGCCGGGGCTTCGCGTACACGTCCCGCGCGGCCGCCGTCTCCACGATCTCGCCCGCGTACATGACGGCGATCCGGTCGGCGACCTCGACCAGCAGCGACACGTCGTGCGTGATGAGCACGACGGAGAAGCCCAGCCGCTCGCGCAGCTCCATGACCTGCTCCAGGATCTGGCGCTGCATGACGACGTCGAGCGCCGTCGTTGGCTCGTCCATGATGAGGACCTGCGGCTCGAGCGCGAGCGCCATCGCGATCATGACGCGCTGCCGCATGCCGCCGGAGAGCTGGTGCGGGTAGGACCGTAGCCGGTCCGCCGAGATGCCGACGAGCCGCAGCAGCTCGGCCGCCCGCTCCCGGGCCTCCTCGCGGCGCATGCGCGGCCGGTGCGCGAGGATGCCGTCGATGAGCTGGCGATCGACCCGGAACACCGGGTTGAGCGAGCTCATCGCGCCCTGGAACACGATGGCGATGTCGCGCCACCGGGCGGCCCGCAGCTCGGCGTCGGACAGGGAGAGCAGGTCCGCGCGCTTGCCGTCGCGGCCCGTGAGCCATACCTCGCCGCCCGTGATGAGACCGGGGGGCGACAGCAGCCTGGTGGCCGCGTAGGCGAGCGTGGACTTGCCGCAGCCCGACTCCCCCGCCAGCCCCAGCACCTCGCCGCGGTTCAGCGTGAGCGAGACCTCCCGCAGCACGTGCGTGGGGTCGTCGCCGAACCCGTAGTCGACGCTCAGGTTCCGGATCTCCAGGACCGGGTCCGACGGCGTCACTACAGCCGCCTGCGTACTTGTCTGCGTACGGATCTCCGTGGAGCTCATGACCGTGCCTCCCGCACCACCGGGGTGAACCCCACGCGCGGCCGGATACCCCGGCGGCGCAGCGAGCGTGCGTGCAGGCCGGTGGACCGCAGGCGGGGGTTGACGATCTCGTCGATACCGAAGTTGACCAGCGTCAGGGCCATGCCCAGCAGGGCGATGCACGCACCCGCCGGCACGAACCACCACCACGCGCCACGCTGCAGCGCGAGGTTGTTCTGCGCCCAGAACAGGATGGTGCCCCAGTTCCACTCGCTGACCGGCGTGATACCGATGAACGACAGCGTGACCTGGGACAGCACGGCGAACGTCACGGTGCCGACGAAGCCGGAGGCGATCACCGCCGTCAGGTTGGGCAGCACCTCGACGAGCACGAGGCGCCACGTGCGCTCCCCGTTGGCCCTGGCCGCCTCGACGAAGTCGCGCTTGCGCAGCGAAAGCGTCTGGGCCCGGAGCACGCGCGCGCCCCACGCCCAGCCGGTGGCGCCGATGACGAGCGCCACCGTGAGCCCGCCCGCGGACGGCAGCTGCGCGGCGATCAGGATGATCAGCGGCAGCTGCGGGATCACGAGGAACATGTTCGACAGCGCGGACAGGGACTCGTCGCCGACGCCGCCCACGAAGCCCGCGGTCACACCCACGAGCACGCCCACCACCGTGGCGCTCACGCCGGCGACCAGGCCGACGACGAGCACACCGCGGGTACCGACGACGAGCTGCGACAGGATGTCGCGGCCCGTGTGGTCGGTCCCGAGCCAGTGCGCCGCCGACGGCGGGCTGAGCAGTGCGTCGCTCACCTGGTTCGGGTCGTACGGCGCGATCCACGGGCCGAACAGCGCGAGCAGCGTGAAGAAGCCGAGGATGACCAGGCCCGTGATCACCTTGCCGTTGCGCAGGAACATCAGCCGGTTGTTCATCGGTCCTCCGTCCGGGTGCGGGGGTCGAGCAGGGCGTAGGCGAGGTCGGCCACCATGTTCGCCACGAGGACGGACAGCGTGATGACCAGGAAGCAGCCCTGCATCAGGGGGTAGTCGTGCGTGGAGACCGCCTGGTAGAGCGTGTAGCCGATGCCCTGGTAGGAGAAGACCATCTCCATGATCAGGGTGCCGCCGACGACGAAGCCCAGGGACAGCGCGAAGCTGGAGACCTGCGGCAGCACCGCGTTGCGGGCCGCGTAGCCGAGCATCACCTGGCGCTCCGGCAGGCCCTTGGCGTGCGCGACGGTGACGTAGTCCTCCGAGGAGACCGTCACCATCATGTTGCGCATGCCGAGCACCCAGCCCGCCACCGACGACAGCACCACGGTGAGGGCCGGCAGGAAGCCGTAGTAGATGACCGAGCCGATGAACTCGCCGGTGAACGCGGGCACCAGGCCGCGGTCGTAGCTGCCGCTGGACGGGAACCAGCCCAGGTTCACCGACAGGACGGCGATGGTGATCAGGCCGAGCCAGAAGTACGGCACCGCCTGGAAGAACGTCGCCACGGGCAGCAGCCCGTCGGCCCACGTCCCGCGGCGCCAGCCGAGGAAGGTGCCGATGAGCGAGCCGATGACGAACGCGATGATCGTCGCCACGCCGACCAGCCCGACCGTCCACGGGAGCGACTGGCTCACGATGTCCGCGACCGGCGTCGGGAAGTGCGTGAAGGAGAGGCCCAGGTCGCCCCGGAACAGCAGACCCCAGTAGTCGACGTACTGCTGCCACAGGCTGGTGTCCTGGTCCAGCCCGAACAGGACGCGCAGCGAGTTCTCCGCACGGGAGTCGATACGGCCCTGCATGCGGCCCAGGAGGGCCGTCACCGGGTCGCCGGGAAGCATGCGCGGGATGAAGAAGTTGATGGTGATCGCGGCCCACGCGGTCAGCGCGTAGAACGCGACCCTCCGGAGGAGGAACCTCATGCGGCTGCCTCCCTGTGTCGGACGGCCTGGCCGACGTCGGGTCGGTCGTCCCGGTCGGAGTAGCCCCAGCAGGCGGCCGATCGACCTGGCATGACCTCGATCAGCGCAGGCGTCTCGGCCCGGCACAGGTCGGTCGCGTACGGGCAGCGCGGCGCGAACCGGCACCCCGGCGGCGGGTCGACCAGGCTCGGCGGCTCCCCACCGGTCCCCTGGTCCCGCACGGCCGCCGCACCGGCGCCCGCGAGGTCGTCGGGGTCGGGCGCGGAGGCCACGAGCAGCCGCGTGTAGGGGTGCAGCGGCTCCTGGGTCACCGACTCGCTGTCCCCGTTCTCCATGACCTGCCCCGCGTACAGCACGGTCGTCCGGTCGGCGAAGTACCGCGCGGAGGCGATGTCGTGCGTGATGTACAGGACGGCGATCCCCAGCCGGTCGCGCAGGTCGGCCAGGAGATTGAGGATGCCGAGCCGGATCGAGACGTCGAGCATCGAGACGGGCTCGTCCGCGAGCAGCACCTCGGGGTCGGCCGCGAGCGCCCGCGCGATGGCGATGCGCTGCCGCTGCCCCCCGGACAGCTCGTGGGGGTACTTGTCGACGTACCGCTCGGCGGGCGTGAGGTGCACCCGCTCCAGCAGCTCGGTCAGGGCAGCCTCCAGCTCCGGGCCGCGCAGCTTGCCGCCGCTCGACTGACGGCGGTGCAGCCGCAGCGCCCGGGTGAGCGTGTAGCGCACCGGGTGCACGGGGTTGATGGACGCGAAGGGGTCCTGGAAGATCATCTGGACGCGTCGCACGTACGCACGGAACGCCCGCCGGCCGCGCACCTGGACCTCGGTGCCGTCGAGCAGGACCTGGCCGGCCGTGATCGGGATCAGCCCGGCCAGCAGCCGGGCGACCGTGGACTTGCCGGAGCCCGACTCCCCCACCACGGCCAGGACCTGGCCGCGGTGGAGCTCGAGGTCCACGCCGTCGACGGCGTGTATCGCCCGGGCGGGCGGGCGGCCGGCGATGCGGCGTCCACCCGCCCGGACCTGCCCTGCTCGAAAGAACTTGGTGAGGCCGTGCGCGGCCAGCACCGGTGTGCTGTGACTCATCAGCCGTCCGCAGGCTCGAGGTTCATCAGGATCTGAGCGGCCTGCACGCCGGTCGGCTGCGGCTGGTTGTAGGGGTCCTCCTCGGAGGGCCAGCCCACGTAGTTCTGCGTCGAGTACTGCGCGGTGGCCGGGCGGGTCCAGATGGCGATGCCCGGCACCTCCTCGACGAACACCTTCTGGATGGTCTCCAGCGCGGCGGCACGTGCGGCCTCGTCGGGCGCGGCGGCGTAGTCGGCGAGCGCCTGGGTGGCGTCGTCGTTCTGGAACCGGCCGAAGTTCCACGTGGCCGGCTCGCCGAGCTTCTTGTAGTGGGCGCCGTCCATGATGTCGGAGTACATGTCCCACGGGGTGGCGCCGCCGTCGGTCCAGTGCAGGGTGGCCTGGAAGTCGCCGCCAGGGATGACGTCGGCGAACCAGCCGTCCTGGTTGACAGGGTTGACCGTGGCGGTGGCGCCGAGCTCGGCTGCCGAGTTCTTGATGAGGTCGAGCGCGGTCAGGTAGTCGTTCCAGCCGGCGGGGTTCACCAGCTCGAACGTGACCTCCTCACCGTCGGGGTCGACGAGCTTCTCGCCCTCCCAGGTGTACCCGGCGTCCTCGAGCAGTCCGCGGGCGCCCTCGACGTCGGCGGCGTACTCCTGCCCGGCGTACTCGGGCGAGAGGAACTCCTCGCCCGCCGGCAGCGGCAGCCCGGTGACGCTGGTCAGCGCGGGGTTGACGCCGGACGTCGCGACGTCGACGAGCTCCTGGCGGTCGATCACCATGTTGAGCGCCTGCCGGAACGCCTTGTCGTCGAACGGCTTGGTCTCGTTGTTCAGGTAGAGGACGTCGATGCCGAGGCCGCCCGCGGCGTACTGGTTGTAGTGCTCGGGGTCCTGGGCGATGTAGACGTTCTCGAAGTCGGCGATGAACGTCCAGCCCCACTGCGCCTCACCGGTGGTGAGCGCCGTGGTCAGGGCGTTGTTGTCGTTGTACGACGAGTAGCGGATCTCGGGCACGGCCGGCTCGCCGCCCCAGTAGTCGTCGCGGGCCACGACGGTGGCTGCCTGCGGTGTCCAGGACTCGAGCGTGTACGGGCCGGTGCCGACCGGCTCCGGGTTGGTGTCGGTGGTCGGGTCCTCGACGTCGGCCCAGATGTGCTCGGGCACCATGACCAGGTCGTACAGCTTGGACTGGTTGACGAACTGCCCGGCCGTGAACGTCACCGTGACGGTGGCGCCGTCGGTCTCGATGGTGTCGTAGGGCAGGGCCGCGGCGTTGAGCGCGTCGAAGTCCTTGCGCAGCTGGATCGAGAAGGCGACGTCGTCCGCGGTGAACTCCTCGCCGTCCGACCAGGTCACTCCCTCGCGGGGCGTGATGACCGCCTCGGTGAAGTCCTCGTTCCACACCACGGAATCGGCGAGCCAGGGGGACGGCTCCTCCGAGGGCCGCGCCTGGTTACGCATCATCAGCGGCTCGTAGATGGTGAACGCGTAGCCGAGCGAGAGCGCCGACGAGCCCGTGGCGAACGGGCTGTGGTTCTCCGTCTGGACGCCGTTCGGCATGCCGACGGTCAGGGTCTCGCCGCCTCCGCCGGCCGCGGCGTCGGTGCCTCCGCCGCCCCCGCCGCAGGCCGTGGCCAGCAGCGCGATGGCTGCCGCGGCTGCCGCCGCGGCGACGTGCTTGTGAATCCTCACGGTGTGCCTCCTTGCACTCCTCCCGCGTGCGCGGGACGGATGGTTATGTGGTCAGCTCGTTGGTCAGTCGCAGGTCCGCGACGGACCTGCCGGTACGCAGCCGGTAGACACCCGGCGGCGTCACCCAGTCCTGGGCCTGCGGGTCCCAGACCTGCAGCGCCCGGGCCGGGACGGGTACGCGGACGGTGGCGCTCCCCATGGCGGGGACGTCGGCGACCGCGAAGCCGCCGAGCCACCGCACGGGGCGGCTCGGGCCGCCGTCGGGCGCCTCGATGTACACCTGGACGACCTCGCGGCCCGCACGACGGCCGGTGTTCCGGACCGTCACGTACACGGTCAGGGTCGACGGGGAGCCGTAGGCCTCGCCCCGGGCGAGGACCGCGTCCTCGTAGTCCCAGGTGGTCCAGCCCAGGCCGTGCCCGAACGGGGCGGCCGGAGCGGGGGCGCCGTCGGCCGTGGCTGCCAGCCGGCGTTCCCAGGCCCGGTAGCCGATGTCGGTGGCCTCGGCGTAGTCGACGACCCCGTCGACCGGCCGTGCGTGGGGCACCGGGACGTCCTCGAAGCGCGCGGGAAGGGTCCACGGCAGGCGTCCGGACGGCTCGGTGACGCCGGTCAGCACGTCGGCGAGCGCGGTGCCCGCCTCCTGTCCGGGCAGCCAGCCCCACAGCACGGTGGGTACGTCGGAGAGCCAGGGCAGCAGCACCGGGGCCCCGGCATTGATCACGACGACGGTGCGCGGGTTGGCCGCCACGACGCGGCGTACGAGCTCGTCCTGGTTGCCGGGCAGGTTCAGGTCGGGGCGGTCGTAGCCCTCGGACTCGACCTCGGCGGTGGTGCCGACGATCACGACGGCGACGTCGGCGGCCGCGGCGGCCGTCACCGCCCGGGCCAGCTCGTCCGCCACCGAGGGACCGGGCAGCCGGTGCACCAGGGCCGCGCGCACGAAGTGGCCGTAGCCCACCGCGTGCACCACCTGGAGCGTCGCGTCGAGGACGGCGGCCCCGCTCGCCGTGACGAGCTCCGCGATCGGGTGGTTGTGCCCCGAGGAGAGCACTATGCCCTCGTCCACCCGGGTGTCTCCCTCGGCGACCTGGGCGCCGTCGATCGTCACCCGGTGCACACCGACCGTGCCGACGCCGAGCTCGTGCTCACCCGCCTCGTCGAGGCGGACGAGTGCCCGCAGGCGGACGGCGTCGGCGTCGGGCCGGACGTCGTGCAGCCAGCCGGTCCACTCGCGGGCCGTGTACTCCTCGAGCGTGCTGCCGTCGGCGGCGAGCAGCTCGACGTGGAGGCCCGGCTCGCCGGTCGCCGGGTCGGTGCACCGGTCGACGTCGAGCTCGGGCGGGTTGTGCAGGGCGCGCGCGCCGGCCAGCAGCGTCACCTCGGAGCCCTCCGGCAGCGCGGCGCGCAGCTCGTCGGCCGGGTACGTGAGGCGGTCCGGGTGCACGAACGACGAGCCGCCGCCCTGGAAGAACGGCTCGACCGCCGCGGGGCCGAGCAGCGCGACCCGCAGCGGCCGGGCCGGGTCGTGCGCGAACGGCACCAGACCGGCGTCGTCCTTGAGCACGACGACGGAGCGCGCGGCGAGCTCGCGCAGGAGCTGCTCGGCAGGGGGCTCGGCGGTGCTCGCCGCCGCGAGGTCGATCGCGGCGTGGACGCCGGCCGCGGCAACGCCCGTGCGGTCGCCACCGTCGTCGGGCAGCGTGAGGCGGCCGGTACGGCGGGCGAGCCGCAGCAGGCGCAGCACCTTGTCGTCGAGCTCGGACTCCGCGACCTCGCCGGAGCGGACGGCATCGAGCAGGCCGTCGCCCCACGCGCCGTCGGGCCCGGGCATCTGCAGGTCGAGGCCGCCGCGCACCGCGGGCGCCACGGACTGGGTGGCGACCCAGTCGCTGACGAACAGGCCGTCGAAGCCCCATTCCTCCTTGAGGAGGTCGACCACGAGCGGGCGGTGCTCGAGGAGCCTCGCGGAGACACCGCCGGTGTCGGCACCGTTGTAGGCGCCCATCACGGACCACGGGCCGACGTCGCGCACGAGCCGCTCGAAGGGCGCCAGGTAGGCCTCGCGGAGCGTGCGCTCGTCCAGGCGTGCCAGGTAGCGCGTGCGCTCGGTCTCGGAGTCGTTGGCGACGTAGTGCTTGACGCACATCCCGACACCCCGCTCCTGCGCGGCGCCCACGAGCGCCACCGCGATCTCGGCGGTCAGGTGCGGGTCCTCGGAGTAGCACTCGAAGTGTCTGCCGCCCACCGGCGTGCGCTGCAGGTTCACCTGCGGGGCGAGCACGACGTCGACACCGTGCCGCTTCGCCTCGGCGGCGAACAGGGCACCCGACCGGCGCGCCAGGTCCAGGTCCCAGGTGGCCGCGAGGGCGGACGGCGCGGGGAACATCGCCGAGGTCCCGCCGCCCGGGCCGCGCACGCCGACCGGACCGTCGGACATCACCACCGGCTCCAGCCCGAGGCGTGGCACTGCGGTGGTCGCCCACATGGAGGCGCCCACGACGAGCGACACCTTCTCCTCGGTCGACAGCTCGTCGAGGATGCGGAGCAGCTCGGGCTCCGGGGCAGTGGCCTGCCTGTTGACGGCCTGCGTGGTGCTGACCTGTCGGGTGATTGCCTGCGATGACAACGTGTGCTCCGTTCAGCGTCGGACGGCTGCCACGCATTCAACCACACTTACTTACTGGTTAGTAAGCCCGTTCACCCCGTATCGTATGGGCATGTCCGAAGCGACCGAGCAGGCTGCCCCGAAGGTCAAGCGACCCACCCGTGCCCACCGGCGGGAGGAGATCCTCGCCGCGGCCACGCGGGTATTCGGGTCCAAGGGCTATCACCAGGGCTCGCTGGTCGACGTCGCCGCGCAGGTCGGGATCACGCACGCCGGCGTGCTGCACCACTTCGGCAGCAAGGACAAGCTGCTGTGGGAGGTGCTGGAGTACCGCGACCGCGTGGACGTGCAGCACCTCGAGGGCAAGCACATCCCCGGCGGTATGGACCTGTTCCGGCACCTGGTCACCACCGCACGCCTGAACGCCGACCGGCGCGGCATCGTGCAGGCGTACGCCGTGCTCACCGGCGAGTCTGTGACCGACGGGCACCCGGCGTCGAGCTGGGTGGCCCACCGGTTCTCCGTGCTGCGCGGCGAGATCTCGCAGGCGGTGCTGACGATCGCGCAGGAGCGCGACGTCACACTGCCCGACGGCGAGGCCGAGCGCGCGGCCAACTCCGTCATCGCCCTGATGGACGGCCTTCAGCTGCAGTGGCTGCTCGACCCGGACGCCGTCGACCTCGCGGAGGCCACGCGGTTCGCCATCGAGTCCATACTGACGGCGACGCTGGGCAGCACGGTGGAGATCACGGACCCCGGGGCTACCACTCGGTCTTGAGCCGCCGCTTCTCCCGCTCGCTGGGCGGCACGTCCATCTGCTGCAGGGTGAACCCCATGATGTCGCTGAACACCGGGGCGGCGACGTCGCCACCGAAGATCGAGCTCTTCGGGCTCTTGAGGAAGACGGCGACGGTGTACCGGGGGTCGTCGGCCGGGGCGACGCCGATGAACGACGCCATGTAGGTCCAGCCGTTCCCCGCGGGCATCTGCGCGGTACCGGTCTTGCCCGCGATCCGGTAGCCGGGGATGTCGGCGTTGGTGCCGGTACCACCGTCCTCGGTCACCGTCTCCATCATCTCGACGACCGTGTCGGCGGTCTCCTCGGAGATGACGCGCTTCCCGGGCTCCCGCTCGGCGGGGGTCACCGTGCCGTCCGGGCTCGTCGAGCCCTCGAACAGGGTGGGGGTCATCCGCACCCCGCCGTTCGCCACCGTCGAGAAGACGCTGGTGGCCTGCATGGCGTTCACCGAGAGACCCTGGCCGAACAGGACCGTGTACTGCGTGCGGCCGTCCCAGTCGGCCACGTCGTCGGGCGGCATGAAGCCCACCGACTCGCCGGGCAGCTTCAGGCCCGTCGGCTGGCCGAAGCCGAACTTCTCCAGGTACTCCTGCCGCTCCTGGAGGGGGATCTTCTCGCCCGCCTGGACGGTCCCGGTGTTCGACGACTGCGCGAGGATCCCCGTCAGCGTGAGCCGCTGCACCGGGTGGTCGTGCGAGTCGCGGAAGGTCTGACCGTTCGGCGCCGTGTACGTGTCCGGCACCGAGAAACGGCTGTCCGGGGTCCAGTAGCCGCCCTCCAGCGCCGCTGCCGTGGTGATCACCTTGCCCGTCGAGCCCGGGTCGAAGACGTCCTTCACCACGCGCGAACCGTCCGCCACCGCCGCGGTCGAGCGGTCGTTCGGGTCCACCGAGTCCGAGTCCGCGAGCGCCAGGATCTCGCCGGTACGGACATCCTGCACGATGGCCATGCCGTACGCGGCGCCGGTCTTCCGCTTGGCCTCGTCGAGAGCGTCCTGGGCCTTCCACTGGATGTCGTGCACCAGCGTGAGGCTGACGTCGCTGCCCGGAACCGCCGGGACCGACTCCTGTCCCGCCGCCGGGATCCGCAGGCCGTCGAGGCTGCGCTCGTAGGTGTCCGAGCCGGCAGTGCCGGCCAGCACGTCGTCGTACGCCATCTCGATGCCGAGCTGGCCGGTCTGCTCGGCGTTCACGAAACCGACCAGCGAGCCCGCCACCGCGCCCGACGGGTAGGTGCGCCGCGAGGTGAGATCGGTCCGGACGTACGCGCGGATCTCCAGCGCTGCGATGGCGCGCTGCACCTCCGGCACCACGTTCTTGGCGAGCACCTTGTAGCGGAGCTTGCCCACGAGCTGGGCCGCCAGCTCGTTCTTGGGAATGTCGAGGATCGGCGAGAGCAGGTGCGCGATGCCGAGCGCGCCGTCCTCCACGCCGCGCGCCGCGCCGCGGAAGTCCTTGATCGCCACCGGGTCACCGACCACCGTGTACCGGTCCACCGAGGTCGCGAGCAGCTTGCCGTCGACGTCCGTGATGTCACCTCGGTGTGCCGGGGTGACGGCGGTCGCCGTGCGGGCAGCCTGTGCCTTCTCGGCGAGGCTCGGCCCCTCGATGAGCTGCACGTGGACGAGCCGCACCAGGAAGATCAGCACCACGAGCGCCGCGATGCCGACCAGCCAGCGCTGCCGCGCCTCCGGCCGGCCCGGCCGGGGCGGCAGCGGGCGTGCCACCCGGGAGCGGGCGGGCGCCGGGGCCGGGCGCGTAGGAGCCTCGCTCCGGCCGGGCCCTGCGGGCGCCTGAAATCCCAGCCGGGTGCTCGTCGCACGCGGCTGGGACCTGTTGGGCTGGGACTTGTCGGGCTGAGGCTTTTTCTGTTGGGCCTTGGGCCGGGGCTTCTTCGGTTGGACCTTGGGCTGGGCCTTCGGCTGAGGCTTCTTGGCCTGCGGCTTCGGCTGCGCCCTCTTGGGCTGAGGTTTGCCGGGCTGCGTCTTGCCGGGCTGCGTCTTGCGGGGCTGCGCGGAACGAGCCTGGGCGGCGCGCGGCTGCGTGGAACGCGGGCCGGCAGCGCGCCCCGTGGGGGTGCGCTGCCGGCCCGGGTCCGACGTCGGGCGGGTCACTGACCCGTTCCCTTCACCACCTTGCCAGTCTCGATACTGACCATCGTCGGGTTCTCCGCCGGGATCATGCCGAGGCTGCGGGCCTTGTCGTCCAGGTTCGTCTCGGCGGCGCTCAGGTCCTCCTGGAGGCCCTGCACGTCCTGAGCGGTCTGCGCGACCTCACCCTGCAGCTTGGACATCTCGTAGGAGCCACGCGCGAGCGTGGTGTTCAGGACCAGGACCGCCACGAGCGAGCCGATCATCAGGGTCGCGCACAGCACGAGGAACGGCACGCGACTCTTCGCGTGCAGCGGCGCGCGGACGGCGTCGAGGCCGCGGCCGCGCTGGCCGGCACCTCCCGAGATCGCGGTCAGGGGCGCTCTGCGGGTACGGGGCAGCTCGGCGGGACGAGCGGCGCGGGCCGTCGCAGCGGTCGTGGCACTCATCGGCGGTCCTCCTTCGCGGTGTGGTGCTTGGTGGTGCGGCTTCGCAGGTGGTCAGGCGTGGGGCGCAGACGCCGGGCGGCGCGGAGCCGGACCGAGGCAGAACGCGGGTTGCGCTCCAGCTCCTCGGCGTCGGCTTCCTCCGCGCCCCGGGTGAGCGCCTCGAGGTAGGGCCGGTGCGTCTCCGGCTCCACGGGCAGCCCTGACGGGGCGGACGACGTCGTGCCCTGTGCGATGGCACGCTTGACGATCCGGTCCTCCAGGGACTGGTACGACTCCACGACGATCCGGCCGTCCACGGCGAGCGCCTCGATCGCGGCGGGCACGGCGCGCTCGAGCACCTCGAGCTCCCCGTTCACCTCGATCCGAAGTGCCTGGAACGTGCGCTTGGCCGGGTGTCCGCCGGTCTTGCGCGTGGCCGCGGGGATGCTGGCCCGCAGCAGGTCGACGAGCTCGCCGCTACGGTCCCACGGCCGCTCCGCCCGAAGCCTGACGATGCCCTTCGCGATCCGGCTCGCGAAGCGCTCCTCGCCGTACTCCCGCAGGATCCGCACGAGGTCGCGCTCGTCGTACGTGTTGAGCACGTCGGCCGCCGTCAGCCCCTGGGTGGAGTCCATGCGCATGTCGAGCGGCGCGTCCTGCGCGTACGCGAAGCCCCGCTCGGCCTCGTCGAGCTGCAGCGAGGACACCCCGAGGTCCATGAGCACGCCCTGCACGGAGCCGGCGGCGTGCTCGTCGACGACCTCGCCGATCTCGTCGTAGACCGCGTGCACGGGCGTGAACCGGTCGCCGAACCGGGCCAGCCGCACACCCGCGAGAGCGAGCGCCTGAGGGTCCCGGTCGATGCCGATCACGCGAGCCGTCGGGATCTGGTCCAGGACCGCCTCGGTGTGGCCCCCCATGCCGAGCGTGCAGTCCACGAGGACCGAGCCGGGCGCCGCGAGCGCCGGCGCGAGCAGGTCGACGCACCGCTGGAGCAGCACCGGGAGGTGGCGGTCGGCAGCGTCGCTGTTGGTACCCGGACGGTTGTCGGTCGCGTTCATCGGTGGCTCCTTTCCTGCGTCGTGCCCTGCTCTCCTGCGTGCTGTCCTGCTACTGAACCTGCTGACTGCCGGAACCGGCCGTCCGGTCAGGTCTCCCTCCGCACGGTTCCGGCGGCGGGGAAGTGCGCCGGATCCAGCGGGAGGAGGCCTGGCCGTACGGCCGCCTGCCTCGCCCTGCCCTAGAAGCTCAGCCCGGGGAAGATCTCCTCGGCCTGATCGATGTAGTCGGGTTCGGTCTGCTCCTGATATGTCGACCAGGCCTGCGCGTCCCACACCTCCACGCGGCTCCCGACCCCGATCACGACCACTTCGCGATCCAGGCCGGCGTACTCGCGCAGGTGTGACGGGATGGAGACCCGGCCCTGCTTGTCCGGTACTTCGTCGCTAGCTCCCGCGAGGAAGTTTCGCGTGTAGTCCCGTGCTGCCTTGCTCGTCACCGGCGCCTGCCGGATCTGGGTGTAGATCTGCTGAAACTCGTCCATCGGGAGAAGGAAGAGGCACCGCTCCTGCCCTTTGGTCATCACCAGACCGCTGGACAGACGCCCCCGGAACTTGGCGGGAAGGATCAACCGGCCCTTCTCGTCCAGCTTCGGGGTGTACGTACCGAGGAGCAGACCCAGACCCGCGAAATTTTCTGCCATCGCAGCCATGGACCAGCACCTCCTCTCGCTCCCGCACACTCCACGCTACTCCACTTTCCACCACACCACTCGGAAAAACGATGGGGAGAACTGCCCACAGACCCTCAATGCGCAGGTCAAAGAGGTAAAGAGCCGGTGGAGTGAATTCGTGTCCGGCGCGGCGTGGAATGTCGGGGTAGTTGGCACCGGGCCGCGCCCCCTGGCCAGTCCACAGCCCCGGCAGGGGGCCGATCCCGCCGGGCAAACCACCTTCTGGGACCTGTGAAGACTGCGTGACGCACACAACTGAGTGCTTTACATCTCTACTACGCTGGACCAGCCGGGCAGCGCCAGCCGCCCCGGCTCCGAATCGGCGCGGTCACGCGTCGAAAACCCCGGCCAGTAGCTCGGCCCTGATGGAGGTCCCCACCTGTGCACACGGAACCCGCCGCGCCCGGCCTCGCGGAAACTCACTACAGCGGCGGGGCCGCCCCGCAGGCGGCGCCCGGACCCGGTGCGCTCGAAGAGCTGGTGGAAACAATGGCTCGCGTCCGCGGAGCCGTCGAGTCGGTCGTGACAGGTCGGCCAGGGCTGGCCGACATCACCCTCGCCGTCCTGCTGGCCGAGGGCCACCTGCTGGTGGAGGACGTGCCCGGCGTCGGCAAGACGACCCTCGCCAAGGCGATCGCCCGCAGCATCGACTGCCACGTCGGCCGTATCCAGTTCACGCCGGACCTGCTGCCGAGCGATCTCACCGGCGTCAACATCTTCCGCACCGGCAGCCACGAGTTCGAGTTCCGGCCCGGCCCGGTGTTCAGCAACATCGTGATCGGCGACGAGATCAACCGTGCCTCCCCCAAGACGCAGTCCGCGCTGCTGGAGTGCATGGAGGAGGGCCAGACCACCGTCGACGGCACCACCCACCAGCTGCCGCGGCCGTTCCTCGTCGTCGCCACGCAGAACCCCGTGGAGATGGAGGGCACCTACCCGCTGCCCGAGGCGCAGCGGGACCGCTTCATGGCGCGCATCACCGTCGGCTACCCCGACGTCGACGCCGAGATCCTCATGCTCGACAGGCAGGAGACCAGCACCCCGCTGTCCCACCTGCAGCCGGTGACGGACGGACGCTCGATGCTGCGGTTCTCCCAGCTCGCGCGGTCCCTGTACGCGTCGCCGTCGGTCAAGCGGTACGTGGTGGGCCTGGTCGGAGCCACGCGTGAGCACGCGGGTCTGCGCCTCGGCGCGTCGCCGCGCGCCTCGCTCCAGCTCCTGCGCGCCGCCAAGGCGATCGCCGCCATGGCGGGCCGCGACCACGTGCTGCCGGACGACGTCCAGCGGCTCGCCCGGCCGGTCCTGGCGCACCGCCTCATCCTCACCACCGAGGCCCGCCTCAGCGGTGTGACCCCCGAGACGCTCGTGGACGAGCTGGTGCAGCGCACGCCGGTGCCCGCCCTCGGGCCCGCCGACCGGCGCAAGTTCTGAGCGGCCAGGACGACAAGCACATGAGGTGGCGTGACACGCTCGTCCGGATCAGCCGGGTCAGGCTGACCCCGCGAGGCATCGGAGCGGCCTGCCTGGGTGGTGCGATGGTGCCCCTCGGCCTGGTGCTCGCCCTGCCCGACGTCGTCGGGCTGGGCGCGGCCGCGCTGCTCGCCGTCGCGGTGGCCTGGGTGGCCATCGGGACCCAGCGGCTCGAGTCCGGGCGCGGTGCCCTGCACGTGACCCGTGCCGTGACCCCGAACCCGGTGGTCCGCGACCGGACCGCGGAGGTGAGCCTGCTCGTCGCCGCGCACCACGCCAGCGGTGCCGCGTACGAACGGCTATCCCGGCTGCGGCTGTCCGAGCAGGCGGCGCACGAGCTCGCCGGCCACCAGGGCATCCGCGCCCGGGTCTCCGCCCGCGCCGACCGGATCACCGTGCACTACTCGCTGACCCCGACGCGGCGCGGCCGCTGGTCGCTCGGCCCGCTGCTGACCACCCGGACCGATGTGTTCGGCCTGGTCCGCGCCACCCAGCCGCTGGGCGCAGCGACGCACGTGCCCGTGTGGCCGCGCACGGTCGAGCTCTCCGTCCGCACGCGATCGGTGGGCGACGTCGACCACTCGGCCACGGGCGCGCGCCTGCAGTCGACCGACGACTCAGTGCTGCGCGAGTACGTCGCCGGCGACGACCCGCGCCGGGTCCACTGGGCGAGCGCCGCGCGCCGTGGCCAGCTCATGGTCCGCGCCGACGAGAGCGCCGGCGTCCGCCCGGTGACCGTCCTGCTCGACCGCTCGCTGCTGCCGCCGTCGCAGGAGGCAGGGAGCCCGCGCCGTCCCGCAGCGGTGGACGACGGCGAGTGGGCCGTGGAGCTCGCCGCATCGATCGCCACGTCGTTCCTCGACGCCGGGCACCCGACCCGCCTGCTGACCACCGCCGTCGCCCCGAGCCTGGAGGGCGAGCGGTTCGCGACGACCCGGGCGAGCCGGTCGACGCTGCTCGACGCCTGCGTGGACATCCGCGGGCACCGCGGGTCCGCCGAGGGCAATCACGCGACCAGCACCACCGCGCGTGCGCTCCGCCTCGCCAGGACATCCGGCGAGATCGTCATCGCCGTCCTCGGCCCGCACGACCCCGACGCCCGCCACAACCTCGCCGCGCTGGGCGCCGAGGGCACGTGCTGGGCGATCCTGGTCACCCCGCGAGGAGCCGGTTTCCAGCACGAGATGGACGAGACCGCAGCCGAGCTGGGCACGTCCGGCTGGCAGGTCAGCACGTCGGAGGCGCGGACCGACCCGGAACGCGCCTGGGCCCTGCTCGCGGAGCGTGCACGATGATCCCCGCACACCGCGGACCGCTCGTCCGCACGGTCGCCTCGGGCGTCCTCGTCGCCATCGCCGTCATCGCGTCGATGCACGCGCTCACCCTGGTCATCGACCCCGGGCCGTGGCTCACGGCCGGCACCACCGGCGTCGTCCTCGTGTCCGCCACCAGCTGCCTGGTGCGCTACCTGCTCCTCCGGGCCGCCGTCGACCGGGCCGCGGCCCGCCGCGCCGCGGGCCAGGGCCTGAGTGCCGACCGGGCCGCCGACCGCGCGTCGGGCAACGCCTCGTTCGTCGCGACGGCGGCCGGCGTGCTGGTCGCCTGCTGGTTCGTGCTGGCCCGTTACGGCGGCCCCGGCCAGCGCTTCGAGCCGTTCGTCGGACCGGACTCCCTGGACCAGGTCATCGAGCGGTTCCGGCAGGCCACCGAGACCATGAGCACGCAGGTCGCTCCGGTCGGCCCGGGTGAGGCCATCAGCATGGTCGCCGTGGGCGGCACCCTGCTGGTGCTGCTCGTGGTGGACTCGCTCGCCGGTGCCCGCATGCCCGGCTTCGCCGGCGTACCCCTGCTGCTCCTGTGGACCCCGCCCCTCACGCTGATCGGCGAGGTGCAGTGGCAGGTCTTCCTCATCAGCGTCACCGCGATGCTCCTGCTGCTCACGGTCGATCCCGTAGGCGTGACCCCCGGCCGGCACAGCGAGTCCGACTCCGCGGCGGTCCGCCGCGCACAGCGGTTCCGCTCGTGGGTCACCGCGGTCACGGCCGCGGCGGTCGCGGCGGCATCGCTCGGCGTCGCCACGGGCATGGCCGCGCTGCCCGCCCTGGCCGGCACGTGGAGCCAGCTCATCTCCACGCCGTCCGACACGGTGGAGCTGTCATCAGATCTCGACATGCGCCAGCCCCTGAGTGCTCGCTCGACGAGCACCGTGCTCACGTACACGCTCGCGGGCGACGAACCGGTCGGCCCCCTGCGGGTCATGACCCTCACGGCCTTCGACGGCGTCCAGACCCACCGCTCGGTATCCGAGGGCGGCCTTGCCGAGTTCGACTCGTCCACCGTCCTCGCGCCCGAGAACGAGGGAGGCGCCGGCGAACGCCGCCGGATGGACATCCAGATCGGTCAGCTCACCGGCCCGGAGCTCCCGCTGCCGCTCGAACCCCGCACCGTCGACGTCAGCGGTGACTGGGCCTACGACGCGATCCGGGACGAGGTACGCGGTCCGGGCGGCACGCAGCCCGGCGCCCCGTACAGCGTCGAGATCGTCGACCGGCAGCTGACGCCGGAGGCGCTGCGTGCCGCGCCGATGTCCGGCGACCCCCGATCGTCCGGCTACACCGTGGTGCCCGAGACCGAGCACCAGGCCGAGATCGCCGACTACGCCCGCGAGATCGCCGGTGACGCACCCACCCGGTTCGACGCGGCGGTCGCGCTGCAGAACCACCTGCGGTCGGGCGCCGGGTTCGTCTACAACCCGGATGCCGACTACCGGGGCTCGTCCGACACCGTCTGGGACTTCCTGCAGGACAAGGAGGGCTACTGCACGCAGTACGCCCTGTCCATGATGGTGATGGCGCGCAGCCTCGACATCCCCGCGCGGATCGGCATCGGCTGGCTGCCCGGGCGGCCCGACGGCAACGGCGGCTACCGGGTCACCGGCCAGGACTCGCACGCCTGGCCGGAGATCTACTTCCCGACGGTCGGGTGGGTCCGGTTCGAGCCGACGCCCCAGGTCCAGACGGGTCCGCTGCCCGCGTACGCCAACCCGGATGTCGGCAGCGTCCCCAGCGCCTCGCCCACGTCCCCACGGGACAACGAGGTGCCGACGCAGCAGCCGACCCGGAACCCGGAGCAGTCGAACCCGGCTGCCACGGCAGGTGGGTCGTCCGGCAACGACGTCTCCGACCAGACGCTTCCCGGCTGGGCCTGGGCCGTCGCGGTGATCATCGCGCTCGGCGTGCTCGGCGGTGCCGCATGGCTGCTGCTGCGCCGGCGCGCCGAGGTGGAGGTGCTCGACCCCGAACGCGCCTGGTCACTTGTCCTGGCGCTGCTCGCGGAGCAGAAGGTGCACCTCGGCCCGTCGGTCACCCTGCGCAGGGCTCCGGCCTTCATCGCGGACGAGGTGCGCACCCGGACCGGCACACCCCTGCCCGACGACGTCGCCGAGCGGCTCACCGCGCTGGCCGACGCCGCGGAGGAGGAACGTTACGCCCGCACGTCGACGCCGCCCACCCCGGAGGAGCTCGAGGAGCTGACGACAACGATCACGACGGACCTGACCCAGGCCCTGACCAGCAAGCCATGACCCCGTTGAGTGCTGGGTATTCGCCCCTTCCGGACCTCGGAGAGGGCAAATAGCCAGCACTCAACGAGTTCGCGGCCACATGAGAGGAGCCGGGCCCCTTTGGGCCCGGCTCCTCTCATGTGGCCGTGTCAGGCACGTCGTGCTGTGCCGGACACGCACATGGGTCGGTGGTCCGGTGACGGACCACCGACGTTTGTCGGGCGGCTAGCGACCGCCCTCGTTGCGCCGGTTCTCCCAACGCTCTTCAAGCCGGGCCAGGAAGCCGCCTGAGCTGCCACCGCCCTGCCGCCTACGGGGCTTGCGTGCTCCCCCGTGCGGCGGCTGGACCGTGCCGTCGTCAGCAACGACGCCGACCGGACCTTCCTGCTGCTTCTTGCGCGGTCCGAGGAACGCGAAGACCACGCCTGCGAACATCAGCACGAAGCCGATGGCGCCGAGCCAGGTCTGTGACGTCGCCGCACCTACGACAAGAAGAAGCAGACCGACGACAACGCCGGCCCCGGACAGCACATAGCGAAGAGCGTTACCCCGACCTGTGGACTGAAGCGTATTTGCAAGCCGCGGGTCGTCTGACGTCAGAGCACGCTCCATCTGCTCCAGCACCCGCTGCTCGTACTCGGACAGAGGCATCGAGACCCCCGGATCTCGCAAAGGAACAGTGTCCCTTCCAGGATAGGACGACCCGGCCGTCGTTGGTAGTCGACATCCCGGGCATACCAGCGACTATAGGGGCAGATCAGTATCGATGCGCGCCGTTCTTGTGATGTACACCCAGGTCGATCGCTGTTTTCCCAAACTTTTCGCGCACAGCGTCGAGCGCAAGTTCAGCCTCTCGCTGGGCTCCGGAGCGGGGATCGACCGCTTCCTCGAGCGTCGGCTGCTGCGTGGAGCCGTCTCTTTGCTGGAGATTTTCACCCCGTACACCGACCAACCGCACCGGCAGCCCGCCCAGGTCGACCCCGGCGACGAGCTCCCGAGCGACCAGGTAGATGTCCCGCGCGACGTCGGTGGGCCCCTCCAGTGTTCGCGATCGGGTGAACGTGGCGAAGTCGCTGGACCGGACCTTCACGGACACCGTGCGCGCCATGACACCCTGGTGCCGCATACGGGCGGCGACCCGGTCGGACAGCTCGAGCACCCGCCGGCTGACCGCCACGGCGTCGTCCTGGTCGGTGCCGAAGGTGGTCTCGGCCCCGATGCTGTGCTCCCGGTGCTCCGGCACGACGGGACGGGGGTCGCGACCCCACGACAGGTCGTGCAGGTGCGCACCGCTCACCCGCCCGACGGCGGTCTGCAGGCTCGCCAGGTCCGTGTGCGCCAGCTCCTCGACCGTGGTGATGCCCCACGCTGCGAGGGCCTTCTCGGTCTTCTCGCCGACGCCCCAGAGGGCGCCGACCGGCAGCGTGTGCAGGAAGTCCACCGTGGCCTGGACGGGCACTAACATCAGCCCGTCGGGCTTGGAGTGGGTCGAGGCCAGCTTCGCCACGAACTTGTTCCGAGCGATGCCCACCGACGCCGTCAGGCCGTGCTCGGCCTGGATGCGACGGCGCAGCGCGGCCCCGATCACCGTGGGCGGGCCGAGCCGCCGCCGGGCGCCGCTCACGTCGAGGAACGCCTCGTCCACGCTGATCTGCTCGACGAGCGGGGTGACCTCCTGGAGCATGCCCATGACCGACCGGGACACGTCGTGGTAGAGGGTGTGGTCGGGCTTGATCACGGTAGCCCGGGGACACAGCAGGCGGGCACGCGTCATCGGCATCGCGGACCGCACACCGTACGCGCGGGCCTCGTACGTCGCCGCCAGCACGACCCCGCGGTCCTGTCCGCCGACGATCACCGGCAGGCCCCGCAGCTCGGGCCGGCGAGCCAGCTCGCAGGACGCGAAGAACGCGTCCATGTCCAGGTGCAGCACCGAGCAGCCGGACTCGTCCGATCCCCAGTTGCGTCTAGCTGCCGCTGACCGCGGCCCCTTGCTCACGAACGTGCTCCGTTCTTGCTGTTGCTCAGTGCTTGCTCAGTGCTCCGCGAATCGCTCCGGGTATCGACCAGGCAGGACACACCCGCCCGGCCGGCTACGCGCCTGCTACGACGCCTCGGGCACCAGGGTCAGGCGCTGCGCGGAGAACCCGGCCTGCGGGTCGACGAGCATCGCCACCTCGTCCCGGAAGTCCTCGGCGCACGCGAGCAGCTCGTCGGCCCGGGCGGGCTCCACCTGCTCCGGGCGGCCCGCGTCGACGGCAGCCCGCAGGGGCGCCCCCGCCGCGAAGTAGCCGGACCAGGCCGCCAGCTCCGGCTCGGCGTGCGCGAGCATGTCCCACACCGTCCGCGCGCCGGAACGCGCCGACGGCCGCCCACGGAGCGCCACGACAGCGGCCGCCGAACGGATCGCCGCGAGGTGCGCGTGGACGAACCGGTCCCCCGGGTCTGTCGACCGCGCCGCCTCGGCCAGCTCCGCGTCCGCCTTGCGCAGCAGCGCGCTGACGCCTGGCGGGACCGGCACGAGCATGCGCGCGGACACGACGTCCCGCGCGCTCTGAGAGTGCATGGTGCCCATCTCGAACCTCCGATCGAACCCCTTGTGCGACACTATCGAACATACGTTCTATCCTGTCAAGCGGGCCGGCGACCCGGGAGAGACTGTTCCCATGGCCCGCCGCTCCGCCCGACGCAGCCCATCCTCCTCCGCACCACTGACACTCACCGCCGAGCTGCCCGTCGGCCCGGTGCCGATCAGCACCGGCACCGCGGAGGTGATTCGCGACCCCGACTTCCCGCAGCGGGTGACGCTGCACGTCAACGGCGTGCCGAGCTCCAGCCTCGACCTGTCGGACCCGGGATTCCTCGACTTCGAGTACATGCAGCAGATGGCCGCCTTCGTCGCCCTGCTGCCACCGGGGCCGCTCAAGGTGCTGCACCTCGGCGCCGCCGGCAGCGCGTTCGCCAGGCACGTGGAGCACGAACGGCCGGGCTCCCGCCAGCTCGGCGTCGACCTCGATGCCCGGCTCCTCGAGCTCGTCCGCGAGTGGTTCGCCCTGCCGCGCTCACCCCTGCTGCGGCTGCGCGCCGACGACGCCGGGCGGGCACTCACGTCCGCCCGCGACGAGTCCTACGACGTGGTGGTCCGCGACGTCTTCGCCGGGGACCGCACCCCCGCCCACCTCGTGGGCACCGGGTTCGCCGCCGAGGCGCACCGCGTGCTCCGCCCGGGCGGCGTCCTGCTGGTCAACTGCGCCGACAAGCCGCCCCTGACCACCGCCCGCCGCGAGGTCGCGAGCCTCGCCCAGGCGTTCGGCCCGGACGCCGCCGCATCGGGCCGGCTCGCCGCCGTCGCCGAGCCGGCGATCCTCAAGGGCCGCCGCTACGGCAACCTGGTCCTCGCCGCTGTCCGGGAGCTGCCTAAGGACCCTCCGGCGGCCCACCACGACAGGGAGCCGCACAACGCCCCTCAGCGCGCCGCAGAGGCCCGCACGGGGCACGAGGGCGACGCCGTGCGGGCGGACCTGCGTGAGGCCCGTCTGGGGCGTGCCCTGCGCACGCTCGCCGTGCCGGCCACCCTGCTCGTGGGCGACGACGCCACCGCGTTCGCCGGCACGGCGGCACCGCTGGAGACCGCCGCACCCTGACCCTGACCGAGACCCGGGCCCGGACGCGAAAAAGCCGCCACCCCGAGGGGCGGCGGCCTTTCACAGATACCTCAGAGCGGGACTACTGCTTCCGCCTGCGGACCCTTGGGACCCTGGGTGATCTCGAACTCGACCCGCTGGGCCTCCTCGAGAGACCGGTACCCGTTGGACTGGATCGCGGAGTAGTGGACGAAGACGTCGGCGCCGCCGCCGTCCTGGGCGATGAACCCAAAGCCCTTCTCCGCGTTGAACCACTTCACAGAACCCTGCGCCATGCTGTCCTTCGACCTTCCGTCCGGGAACCGACGGCGGGCCCGTTGCCCACCCCCGTGCCGCAATGCTTTCCCCGCTTGCTCACGACACGGCGGACGTGGCCTTGGTACGTCACTGCAACGTGCGACAGTGTGGCACGTACCACTCAAATGTGCCACGGAACAGGCACATTTCTGCCGCAGGTATGACACACCGGGCTCTGCGCGGCCCGTTCCGACGGAGGTGGTGTGCGCCTCAGCCTCCGGCTCGGGCGTCCGCTGTGCGGCTCAGACCTGCGGTTCCCGCGTGGGGCGCGCGACCTCTTGCTCGGCACGCACCCCACGCGGGACTTCCGGATCAGTCGCCGTTCTGCTGTGCGAGGAACCGCTCGAACTCCGCGCCGAGCTCCTCCGCGCTGGGGATCGGGGTGGTCTCCGCGAGGAGGCTCGGGCGACCCACGGAACGGGCGAAGGCGTCGTACTGCTCCTCCAGCGCCTTCACCACCGCCGCGATCTCGGCCGAGTCGGCGACCTGCTTCTCCACCTCGATCTTCGCGTCGGTGGCTGCCTCTTCCAGCTTGGGGATCGCCAGGTCGAGACCGGTGGCCCGCTCGGTGTGGTGCAGCGCCACCACGGTTGCCGGCGGGTACTGCGCCTGGGACAGGTAGTGCGGCACGTGGACCGTGAAGCCCATCGCGTCGTGCCCCGCCTCGCCGAGCCGGTACTCCAGCAGCGCGGCCAGGGAGCCCGGCACCTTCACGCTGCCGAACCACGACGTGTAGTCGTCGACGAGGGCCGGCCGCGTCGCGTGCGCGGTCAGGGACAGCGGGCGCGTGTGGGGCAGACCCATCGGGATGCCCTGGATGCCGACGACGAGGCTGACGCCGAAGCGCTCGACCAGCTGGATCACGCCGGCCACCACGCGTTCCCACTGCAGGTCCGGCTCGGCACCGTGCATCAGGAGGAAGCCGGTGCCCTCGGCGTCGGTCACGTGGTCGATCGCGAGGTACGGCGCCTGGTAGTCCGACCAGCGGTCGGAGTCGAAGGTCATGGTGGCCCGCTTGGAGCGGTAGTCGAGCAGCTGGTCGACGTCGAACGTCACCAGGCGCTCGACGCGGAACTCGTCGACGAGGTGCTCGACGGCGATGTCGCCCGCGCTGCCCGCGTCCACGAACCCGCGGACCGCGTGCAGCAGAACAGGCCCGTCGGTGCTTCCGGGCACGCTGCGACCCAGCGTGCGCCCGACCGCTGCTTCGTCGACGTCGTAGATGCCCTGGGGGTCAAGCACGTGCGCTCCCTCGCTCGTCGGAGTGGTTCGGCGATCACCCGATGTGACCGGGTGCTCTGCTGAGGTCCAACGCCGCGACCGCCCGGTGTCTTCCCGTTACGCCCAAAGCGTCGCGGGAACCCTGTCGACCCGCTACCGAGTCGCGCAGGCCCTACCGACCGGGCAGGCGCACCACGGAGACGAAGAACTCGTCGATCTGGCGGACGACGTCGATGAAGCGGTCGAAGTCCACGGGCTTGGTGACGTACGCGTTCGCGTGCAGCGAGTACGAGCCCACGACGTCCTCCTGCGCGTCGGACGTGGTCAGGACCACCACCGGGATGTGCCGCAGCATGGGGTCACCCTTCGCCACGGCGAGCACCTCCATGCCGTCCATCTTCGGCAGGTTGAGGTCCAGCAGCACCAGGTCCGGCGTCGGGGCCTTGGCGTACTGCCCCTGCTTGCGCAGGAACTCGAGCGCGCTGACGCCGTCACCGACCACCGAGACGTTGTTGGGCACGCGGTGGTCCTCGAACGCCTCCCGGGTCATCAGGACGTCGCCCGGGTCGTCCTCCACCAGGAGGATCTCCATCACCTTGTGACCGCTCACGCCCGTACCTGTTCCCTGGATTCGGCAACAACGGGACCCGTCGTCGCGACCCGCCGTCGGCCCTGGTCAGGCCGCCTCATCCGAGCGTAGTCGACTGCGCACGTTCGGTCGAAAGGCGCCCTCCGCCGGGCTGCCCCTGCCGCCTGGCGAGGGTGAACCGCACGATGGTGCCGCCGCCGGCCGCCGGCTCGATCCAGATCCGGCCCTTGTGGTACTCGACGATGCGTTTCACCAGCGAGAGGCCGATGCCGGTGCCCGCGTACTCGTCACGCGCGTGCAGCCGCTGGAAGATGATGAAGACCCGTTCCGCGTACTGGGCGTCGATGCCTATGCCGTTGTCCACCACGGAGATCTCCCAGTGCGCGCGCATGCTCCGCACCTCGATGCGCACCTTGGGCGCCCGTTCGGGGTCGCGGAACTTCAGCGAGTTGCCCACCAGGTTCACGAACAGCTGCTGCAGCAGGGCCCGCTCGCCGTGCACGACGGGCATCGGGTCGTGGACGATCTCGGCCTGCGTCTCCACCACCCGCTCGGACAGCTCGGACAGCGCGCCCGCCAGCACCGCCTCGAGCTCCACGTCCTCGCGCGGCACTCCCGTCCGGCCCACCCGCGAGAAGCTCAGCAGGTCCTGGATGAGCCGCTGCATGCGCTTGGCGCCGTCCACGGCGAACTCGATGTACTGGTCGGCGCGGTCGTCGAGCGAGCCGCCGTACCGCTTCTGCAGGAGCTGGGTGAAGCTCGCGACCTTGCGCAGGGGCTCCTGCAGGTCGTGCGAGGCCACGTAGGCGAACTGCTCGAGGTCGCGGTTGGACCGCTCGAGCTCGCGCGCCTGCTCGCTGAGCAGGCCGTGCGCGTTCTCGACCTCCTGGTGCGACAGCCGGATCTCCTCCACCTGGTGCACGAGCTCGCGGCGCATCGTCTCCACGTGCATGGCGAGCAGGGCGACCTCGCCCGCACCCACCGGACGGATCTCGCGGCCGAGCACGCCGCTGCTCACCACCCGCACGCCGGCGGTGAGCGTGGTGAGCGGACGGATGACCCAGGTCTCCAGGGCCAGCCACATCATCGTGCCCATGAGCACCACGACGAGCACCAGGGCCACCACGGCGCCCAGCAGGAGCTGTTCCCAGACAGCCCGGGTCTCCATGATCTCGTCGCGCTGCGCGCCCAGCTCGGCCAGGTACTGCACGACGGCGACGCGGGCGCTGTCGTAGAGCGCGTCACCCTCGGCGGATGCCGGCGCGGTGCCCAGCAGCTCCATCCGGCACGCCATCTGGCCGGCCGGCGCCGCCTCGACGGCAGCCACCACGGGCTCGGCGTACTCCTCGAACCAGGCGTCGGTGCGGCGCACCGCCTCCTCGTGGGCCAGCGCCACCTCGGCGTCGGACGCGAGCGCACGCCGTTCGACGTCGGCCAGGAGCGTGATGTGGCCGCTCGACCCGACCGCCCGGGTCCAGGGTTCGAGCGCCGCGTCGTCGCACGTGGCGCGGTAGGCGCGCAGCGAGGCCTCGGCGTCGCCCAGCGCGAGCGAGGCGCGCTCGCCGTCGACCAGCGCTCGGTAGTACGGGCCGTCGGCCCGGGCGTCGAGGCTGCGCGACTGGACCAGGGCGAGCACCGCCACCGCGAGCGCGATGATGAGCATGGCGGCGACCGCACCCAGGAGCCGGGCGAGCCGGCGACGCATGGACACACCGGTGAACCGGTGCTCGTCCGGAGCCACCGTCATGCGCGCGACCACTCCACCGAGTCGGCGAGCGTCGACGTGCGCTCCGGCGGCCCGGTCGCCCCGGCGCCGGCCCAGCCGACGAAGAGCAGTGCGGCGTCGTCGACGAGAGGCCCG